>JBDIBI010000131.1:0-2572 GCA_039812885.1 Blastocatellia bacterium | reverse complement strand
CAATCTTAGTGGTGGAGCAGGTGGAGTTGTAGGTGGGGTTAGTGGAGAAAAAACAATCTCTTTTAGCTCTGATGGAAGGTTTGTAGCTAATAACTTTGTTGGCTTTACTGGAAGCGGTGGAGTTGCAGGAGCAGCTTCTAGCGGTTCTGTCAGTGGTGAAGGTACTTATCAAATCCAAGGTAATAGTCTAGTCCTTAAGTCCAATGGTAGACAGCAATCCTTGAGTTTTTTTATTTATCCAGAAAATGAGAAGGAAGCTAGGCCAGGCTTTATTGTGATAGGTGGAGCCGGGTATCTTTTACGAAATTAAAAATTATTAATTAATCACTAAGAAAATTCATTAATGAAAATATTATGAGTATTTTCTAGTAGAATAGGCTTATTTAATTAGATGAGTGCAATAAATAGTTAGGCAATAAATATAATAATAATAATAAATAGTTATATTTAATCAGTGTAGTTTTGCAGTTTATCAATATAAGGAGAACGATATGTTAAAGAAAATGAAACATCTATTTTTAGTAATTCCAATGCTAGCTTGCTTATTTACGCTAAGTAGCTTTAATCAGGTAAATGCTAATAATCTTGCTACTAATGTAGAGAAGGTAGAAGCAAATACTTCAACACCAATAACACCACCAATAAATCTTTCAAATAGCTTTGGTTCGCAAACTCCACAACCTGTAGCTAACAGTGAGTACAACTTTTATCTATTTGGATGTTTTTACCATTTAGAAGTAGACACAGATGAGGATGGAGAAACTAGTTGCGTAATCTTTGGTAGAACTTGTGGCAATACTGTTATGGTCACGGCATCTGGAGATGGTTGTCTGGACGACTAATTAACTTCTAAGAAGAGAATTTTCTAAATTTACAAAATAAACAATTAAACCTTAAGGAGAACAGTACTTATGAAAAGAACCGCTTATTATTTAATGATAGCTGTAATGGCTATATGCTTTATGAGCAAAGTGGATTTTGCTCAAACAACAGTAACAAAACAACTTGACTATCCAACAGCAGTTAAAACTTATCAATTGCAATCAAATCAAGAGGTAGTTGTAATGGTCAATAACGTCAGAAAATATGATGTATTGTCTGTTGAGCCTGATAATTCAGATAACAAATCCATTAAGCTAACAGCTTGGGAAATAACTTATAACAAAGATGTTTCTGCAACCAGAAGCACATCAGCTATTCAAAGCATTAGTAGTCTACCAGATACTAACATCTCTTTTAATAATGGAGTCCTTATAATTAATAGCCCAGGTGGAAGTAAACGCTGTGCAATACACTTAGATGTCCCACCAGGTCTTAGAACAAAGATTTTAGTTAATGGGACTGAATATCATAATGGAACTGTATCAGGTTCTACAATGTTTCAAAATGGTCATTTAAACAATCCTAATACTAATGCTAATCCTATGATTGTTAATGTAAAAGGATTTAGTCCAAGCACAGGCTATAGACCTGAATCTAGCTTATTATCCGCCATTATACCACCTGTTGCTTCTACAACTGATTTATCTAATGTTTTCAAAAGGATTGATGGCAATACACTTAACAACTTAGCTATCAAGAAGGTAGCAGTACCTATTAATCCAGATAAAGGGCAAAGTTGGGCAATTGTTAATGTAGATGTTAATCAAACAGGCCAAGTAACAAATGTTATCTGTGTTGCTGGAGAGGCAAAATTAGCTGATTTTTCTTCTGCTGCACTCAAACAGTTTAAGTTTCAGCCATTTATCAGTAATGGTAAGCCAATTAAAGTTGCTAGCTTTGTTAATGTAACTTCTTTAGATGGACAAGTTACTCTATTTGGCAAAATAAAGTAATAAATACGACTAGTAGCCAAGAAAGCATAAGGAGTAATTATGTTGGATTCAGAAAATAAAACATCATCTGCTGATAACAAACAAAATTCTAATTCCAGTGTAGCTAATGCTTCTGAGATAGCTAGAGTCAAACGTATTGATTTAGTTTTGAAGGTTCTTTTTGTGCTTCTCTTGGTGCTTTGTCTTTGGGATCAGTACCAGTACAGGTGGAAATCTGATGAACTACGAAATCACGATTGGCTTATGTATTAACTTATTGGCTTAAGTTTAGTAATATTACGTAATGTTGATTAATAATTTTCAAAAGGAGAAAATGTTTTATGCGTAATGCAAAATTAATAATTTTATCTACTTTTATTGCAATAACTTGTTTGGCAAGTATTTCATCTGCAACAGTTCAAACAGCTAATGCCAAACTAGGAGCCAAAGTGTTTGAAGCTAATTGCTCGCCTTGTCATGCTGGAGGTGACAACACAGTCGAAACAGCAAAAACCCTTAAAAGTGATGCTTTGAAGGCCAATGGGTTTACTTCTGTTGCTGATGTTAAAAAGCGGATTGAACAAGGCAAAGGTGTGATGCCTGTTTTCAAAGACCAACTTAAACCACAAGAAATTGATGCTGTAGCGAGCTATGTTTGGGAGAAAGCGCAAAATAACTGGAAATAGTTAGTTACTAGTAGAGAAGTAATTAATAGATGGCAACTTTGTATAAGTAAAATAATTCATTTAATAACTATT
>JBDIBI010000130.1:0-2639 GCA_039812885.1 Blastocatellia bacterium | reverse complement strand
TATAGATTCCCAGTGTTTTAACCCTTCTAGAATGTGGTATTTGCCTGCTATACAGAGCAAGGATGCTGCTTACTATTCAGAGGTTTTTGACTTAGAGGGATATGAATCTCTTAACTGGCGGGTATTGATTGAGCAGGAAATAAGGGATTTTGAAGCAAATAAACCTAATCTCTTTGAAGAAAAACCAGCTAATAGCAGTTCTGCGGTTGTGGAACAGCAAGCAGTTGAAGAAAAAAATAAAAAAAATGTGATTCAATCTTCTTATGTAATCAATAATTATGCTGTTGGAACTGATAAACCTTCTATTGATGGGTATAGATGGCCTAGTTATTTAAGGGCATTAAGAGAAAAAGTAGGTGATATATCTGCTGCTGATAGTAGTTGGTGTTTTTTCTGTGCTGTTTTTGGAATACCTGAGGATGTTGCAGCAATGGGATTGCTACAAGTATCTGAGAAAGCTAATTATAAAGCTAGCAGGCCATATGGAGGTGGTAGATATTATCATTTAGATACTGTAAGCAAGGCTTATAGTTTTTATGAGCGTGAAAAGAGGAAAAAAGGAAAGTTTTAATTATGTTCAGTAACAGTGGGTTAAGCTGTTACATTGTTATTTTGTCGATTATCTAGTTTTGTTAAAGCAAAAAACTGTTGTGATGGTAAAGTTAAACCAATGGCTTTGATAATTTGAACAAACTTGGATAAGTTGATGGAAGCAAAGGCAGTTGCTTCATAACGTTGGATTTGTTGTTCTTTTAGTCCTAACTTTTTTGCTAAATCCTTTTGGGTTAGCCCTGCTGCAATCCTAGCTTTGATAAGCAATTCTGGCAAATCTTCTAAAGACTTAATTTCTAGCTTGGTGTTTCCCGCTCTAAGATCTTCATACTCTTTGATTTGCTCATCTAGTTCAAGTAACTGGCTTCTTAAAGCATCTTGTTGTGCTTTTTTTAGAAGTGGGTGTATTGTTGATTGTTCACTATTAGCTAAGGCTTCTTCTAGAGCTTGAGCAAATTTATCTCTTTGGGTTTTAGTAATACGAAATTGGCGTTCATTTTTTATCATAAGCTTAATGTCTCCAATGAAATAGCAATGATACCCTTTCTTTTGCCAGTGTCTTTATCTGTTTGAAAAAGGTCTAAGAAAGTAGTTTGATTTTGGTCAGCAAAAATTTGAGCAGGAAAAAGCTCACCAAGATATTTGGCTTTTTGTGCAGCCCGGCCTTGGGAAAAATCAAGTAGAGTTGGTTCAAGTAGTTCTGGGTTAACATTGGAAAGATCCCAGCAAGCATCAAAATCTTGAGGATAGTGTTTTTTAGTAACAAAACTACCATCAATAAAAACTGTAGTGCAGCCTGCTTGTTTTAGTGTTATCAAAGCCTTGTATAAACCTTCTAATAACCTTGCCCTGTGAGAATTAGTACCAAACCTAGTAGTTATTTCTGACCATTCAGCCCAATGAATGCCTGCTGGTAGATTTCCGTCTGCATTAAATGAAGGTATCATAACACAACTATATTGTTGTGTTATTTTGATGTCAAATAAAGTAGGCCATAAGTATCAACAGAGTTGCGCACATGGCCGGAAAGGGGAAAAGCCAAGAGTCTTATAAAGTTGTTTCTTTCTGGAGGCTCGTGCCGAGCGTAATTTATTAGAAAATATGGTTATAAGAGGGATTGAAGTTATAGGAATAATAAATATAATTAAGAGTAATTTTTCTCGCTTTCGCTTTCCTTTTCACTTTCGTTTTCGCTTTCACTTTCGATCATTGTCTGTTGTCCACTCGTGCAGAAGGATTTCAGAAACTGGGTTCTGATGAGCAGAGTAGTTAGAACTTGGGTTAGTAATTAGTAATAGTTATTGATGGCGCTAGGTATCACCCGTGCAGAAGATATATAGCGAAAAATAGTTTAAGAGCAGGGATATTAAGCTATTTGCTCATTGTGAAGTGAGTTAAGGAAAAGATGAGTCGTGCGTTAATTTTTTCCTAACTGAGTTGTAATGGCAGACTAGTTACAATTTGGGATCATCGCAAGGTGATTTTTTTATTTTTAAGTGGTTATGTAAGCGATATTTACCAGTTGTTTGATAATTGAATATCCTGATTTTAACCATTTAAATAATCAATTTAATACCCAATTTAAAATCCCAAACACAAAAACCAATTCCCTCATACTTTTTTCTTTTCCCACTCTGGCTTATGAAAATTTTTGGATTGTAATAAGCTGGTTGTGTACCCTTATTAATCAAGCGTTTGTCTCGCAATGAGATTTGCAATTAACCAATTAATTTAAATTTAATTTTTGTTTGTATCAGAAGTGTCTTTAAAACTTTTTGGTCAATCAAACTAATCAAATTAACTAAACTAACTAAATCTAATTAAACCCAACTAAAACCCAATTAAAACCCAATTAAATCCACCAATAGACCAGAAGTGTGTTCGTAAACAAAGGGCGTGTTTACTGAACCTATTTTAAAGCTCGATGTCTGAACATTGGTCATTTTATTGCGTCTGATATTGGTAAAAGCTGAAACAAATTGTTAGGTAAAATAAGGGTTTTAGCTTAGAAAGGTAGAGTTTATGTTTTTTGTGTCCGTAACTATTTGGAAAATAATATAGTTATTGAAATAGGGAAGTGACGCAAA
>JBDIBI010000129.1:0-2645 GCA_039812885.1 Blastocatellia bacterium | reverse complement strand
TTTTACGCAAAATAAAATAGGTCAAGGAGAATCTATGCCTAAATCTACTAATTTACCTACTATAAGCCTTACTAATATTTCTAGTATTAATTCAAGTAGCATTTCTACTGATCAAAATACTGGTAATACTGATAATTTATCTCGTTCTTTTCTTGATAGAAAGAACTCTACTATCTATGTAAAAAGCAAAATCTCAATCTTACACTCCAAAAAAAATGTTTTAGATGGAGAAATTGTGAAATTTAATGATATTTATCAACAAAATAAGTCCGTTAAATCTTTGGAGTTATTTAATGAAATGACTGCAAAACATCTAACAGATTTAATGGCAGAGTTTCTTGATATTAATCAACAAATTCTTGGCCTTCAAAGTCAATTAGATAGCAATTTTGCTCATGTTGAGAGCAATCTTGTTAACTAGCCTTCTTTTTACCCTAATATCCTCTATTTTTTACTTCCTAAAAAATCTAAATTTATAAGTTAAAAGCTACTTATTTACTCATACGTATCTATACGTGTGTTTATTGCTAGCTTTTGACTCACCTTTTTTTCCTACACGTTTCTACACACCTACATTGTTCCTACAACTTCATATCTACAAATGATATAGCTTTTATTAAGGAATATTAGCTAATCATTTAATCTACTAATTTCTAATTAATTCAATCTATTAATTTCTAAGGAGATCTACTATGTCTAATTTCAATGGTAATTGTAATTTTCGTAATAATGGTAATAACCATCATCAATTTTCTAATCAATCTAACAATCAATTCAATAACAGGTTTCCACAACAACTCATAGCTCAACATCAACATGCTCAAGCTCAACAACCCGTTCAACCTCAAGGAGTTCGACCACCGTTCCAATTCAACCAATACTTGAATGAAGTAAATTCTTTTTGCTGTCAATCTGGGCTAATGAAAATTATGCCTAGAAGCTTATCTATACAAGCTGCAATGCAAATTTGCTTTGTTGCTGATAGATTAAAGCTTGCAAGATTAGAAGCATTAAAGACTTGGAAAGTATCCAACTCTCAAGTTGTGATTTCTCCTAAGTTTCTAGCTGAACTTTTTTATAGCCGCAATATGCTTAATAAAAAAGTATCTGAAATGCTTCGTTCAAAAGTATCTGATTTGGTATTGATGAATGCTTTACGTGAGCAATTTCCAGAACTTTTAATTGGCATTATTTGCCAAGAAGAAGTTCCAGTTTCTAAGTTTTCTAAGATTAAAAGTTTGGCTAAAGCTAATCCATTTCTAATAGTAGCTGTTCTAACAGCAGTTGCTTTAGGTATATGGTTTCAGTTTTCTACTATTTATCTTTCTTTGGTGGCAATTACAGGAATCTTTTTAGTTAGCAAACATAAAAGATTATTTACTGCTAATCGCTACTTACAAATAGCAAAATCAGCCATTCTTTACGTTGGAAAAAAAGTACATTCATTTATTGGAAGTTGCATTGTTACTTCTGATAGTAGTACTTCTATTCCTAAAACTACTAAACTTTCCAATAGTGATGACGAGATGTATTTGGATTTAGAAGCTCTTGAAGTTGTCAAACCCAAAGCTTCATACAAAACAAACCCTCTCAGTCAGCCTAATCAAACTACTATCCTTGATGACTCTAACCAAACTACTTTTCTTAACTAACTTTCAACTAACTTTTTACAAATCAACTAAAAACCTAACTAATAGAAGGGTAAGCTTTTGCTTACCCTTTTCAACCACACTCTAGCATTTCTACCTACAAACCACTAACCATCAACAAAATCTAAAAATTCTAAGGAGAAACACTATGTTTAATAACTTAATTCCTACACTAGCTATATTTTTCTTACTAAATAATAACCTAATGATCAGATTTATAGGCAAAAGAGAAATTGCAGAACATTCTAAAAGGGTTTTCTTTTCTGAGCTTACCCAATTTGAGCATTTGTTGTTGGAAATACAGGCTTTACTCTATAAACATATTGGTATAATAGAGGAATTTGAGAAATCCAAGTATTTCCAACAGTTAGATCCAGTTAAATACCATCAATATTTAACTTTTTGGAGAAAATGTAAACAAATGTACCTTAATCCATATATAGAAGCAGACTTGGTAAAAGTAACTGTTCCAAAGCTTAGTTTTCTAAGCAAGCTAATCTTCTCTAGAAAATGCAGAAGATTTATGAGAGACATTACTGATGATACCAATCACTGCTATTTTTACCAAATTATGGATTTTGGAGAGTACTAACAACCTAACCTAATTAACCCAAACCAAGTTGTCAATTCCACCAAAGAATAGAAATTTACAACAAAGGTTGCTAGTGAGCGACTAACCCTATTTTTACAACAAAGTTTGCTAGTAAAGCACAACTCTTTCTATTTATGCTAATTACGTCAATAAGCATTTACGGCGTTAATTCCGTTAAAAAATAGAGGCTTATCAACAACAAATATTGCTGAAAGTAGACTTTAGTAACTCATTTGTTTTAATGGCTTTAGCACCATTTGTATTCTTTGTTGTAAATTTGCATTCTTTGGTTCTCCCGTAATTTTGGTGGTAAGAAATTAAGCAGTATTGTATAGTAAGAAAAAATAGAGGTGTTAACTAGGAGGTTTGTAATGACGACTAGTTTAGTGCCAAAATGTGCTGGA
>JBDIBI010000128.1:0-2662 GCA_039812885.1 Blastocatellia bacterium | reverse complement strand
ATCGTTTTCACTCATTGTAAAAAATCCTCCTTATTGGAATAAAAATATTAAGTAAACTGTTAGCAGTACAAAGTAATTAACGTAAGTATTATAACTATTATAGCTACGCTAACTGTTGCGATAGAAAATGGAGATATTTGCTGATTTTGAGATAACGCGATGTCTGTTCTTTCTTCAGTTTTCTCTAGAGAGGTCGAAGACTGTTTAGGATGTAGAAAATCTTCTAGCGAAGAAATTGACCAAGTTATTTTCTTAACAAAAGTTGCTATCTTATTTGCTGATTGTTTAATTTTTTTAGCTCGCCCTAGCATACCATCATCTTGAGCTTGTTTTATTGCTTGATCAGTAGCTTCAAGTAACCCATTAAACCAATCATTACAAACCTGACTTGTTTGTGTGTTGTATTTAGAATTATACTTTGCTAATTGATCGGTAATATTATATCCTAAGAATGCTTGATTATCGAGAATGTTCCAAAGCTCATATACTAAATAGTTTAGCAGGTCACTAACTTGTTGTTCATCTGGTATTGAAATGGTAGGACAATTTCCGAGACGAGACAAAATAATTGTTTTTACATTGTCTATTAAACCATCTCTGTCTGTTTGGAATAATTCCTCAAGAGCTTTTCCATTTTTATCCCTACAATCACGAAATGCATCTCTTTTTCTCTTGTAGTCTTTGGTTTCATAACCAACCACTTCTTTTAGAAAAGACTGCCCCATATGTGGTGTAGGAAATGTTAGCAACTCTTGGTTGTATGCAGTTATAAATCCCTGAATTTTAATTATTAGATTTTCTCCGCTGGTGTTTAATAACTGCACTATTTCATTTCGACAAGATGTAGCATCTCTATGGCTTGTAGCTTCCAAACTTTGTGCTAAAACACCCATTTTCGAATACTCATCGGAAAGCCACCGCCACTTATGGCATAACGTAAGCATTTCGTTAGCCATACGAACGTATGAGCCATTTGACGATAAAGCCAAAGATTGCCTTATTACCTGTTGCAGGTCTCTTATCTGATCATTATTTCCTTGACGTGTATGTTGAACTGAAAAGGGGATAATCGGAATTTTATAGCTAAAAAGATTTCCTATTCCAGAAAACCCTAACTTATTGCTACCTTTTATTAAGAAAGATTTTGAATCATTAACCTTTTTCTTAATATGCTCGTCAGGAATTCCATCGTAGATATCCAATTTATTTAAAATTATTACAATTCGTTGTGCATCTTGAGTCTTGATTACTTGTGGTTTCATTAAAAACTGATATAAATGATTTGGGATAGGCTCATTCACACTTAAAACAACAAGTAGTAAGTTTGCCCTCATTACATATTTTTGAACAATGGCGTCATCTTCTTTAGCTAAAACTGACCCCAAACCAGGTAGATCAACTATTAAGGTTTTTTCATCAAACTTTTTAATAGAAGCATTTGAAGTCTCGCGTATTGGAGATTCCTTAAACCCATCAGCTTCAGATAATCCAAGCAGCACATTGCCTATACTTGACTTTCCAACATTGACCATTCCTATTAATGCAATGATGTATTTGTTTTGATAATCTACTCCAAAGTTCCACCATTCATTGAGCCAAGTGATATCTGCCAACATTTCATTCTTAATTTTTTTTGAGCACAAATTGTTATTCGAATTTTTATCGGGCAGTTCCACTGTTGCTGGTAATGATTGCAATGCCTCACTAATTTCCTCTTTTACATAACTAAAGAATTTGTTCATAAACTAGCCTACCTTTACTATGGTATTTATAGCTAAGTTATTACATTTTATAGCTGTGAGAAATGGTAGGAATGTGTTTTAACACACTTTTACTGCAGAAATTGTCCAAAGACAATTTTAGACAGTTTTAGACAGTTAATATTTTTTGGGTTTTATAGAAATAATTCGCATTTGCATTTTTCGCCCTGTCAACTTTTTATGTTATATTACGTATCGATTCGCCGCGAGTAACTTTTCTATACTTTATATTACTTTGTCTTGAATACTATATAAATAATTTTTATTATATTTCTGTGAGTGGTTACAACCCTATGCATAAACAAGTTTTAAACAAAGAAAACTTAAGAAAAGCGAAAGAGATATTGAACAATTTAATTAAAGTGTATGCAGAAATTAGGTGTGACCATAACGAGTCTAAGGCACTTCAGAAAATAGCTCAATATTGTAAAGTTAGTTCAAAAACTATAGATCGTGAGCGGCAATATTGGGAGTCAAAAAAAATAAAACCTTCGCGTATTCCAATCTACGCATTTTTCCTTTATTCATATTGTAATGAAAAAACCACAAAAGAATTTCTTGAATTAATTAAATATATCTCCAGCAAAGAGCTTTTACTAACGATTGCTACCATTAAATCTACTGTTAAATTTGTTAACAAGAACAGCGAAGAAACAGAACAAATTAACAAGCTAATAAGTAGCTTTACCGCTGATTCCTTACACATTGACAATGTAAGTACCAATAAAGAAATTCAAATGGTTTTAAATGAAGCAAAGGTACCTAACGCAACAAAAGTCTCTCCCAATTTAAAAATTGCAAGAATCATCGAAGAAAACACCCATAATGCTACGACTAATAAACTAATAATTAACACCTACTTAATATCTGAGCCAAATATAAGAAATGGTATCCACATCACA
>JBDIBI010000127.1:0-2732 GCA_039812885.1 Blastocatellia bacterium | reverse complement strand
TGAAGACGATGAAAGCCAAGAGAGAAGGTAATATTTTCATAGAGTTTAAGTTGTTGAAAATAAGAGTGATAATGAGGAATTAAAGAACCAAAGCCAGCGACAATACGAGCCTTATCTAAAGCAAGCCTTTGGTAATGAGAAGTAAGAGGAATAGAGCGAGAACGGCCACCCTTGCACCAAGAACCCTTTAGGAAGATAAATGTTCCTTTATCAGCAAAAGAAGGAGAGAATTTAAGGGATTCCTCTCTACGTAAGCCAAAAGCAAGCTGAAGTTCAATAGAACAACGAATATGAGGGTCAGAGACTTTATCAAGCAAAGAATCAGATAAATCGGTAGCTTTAGAGATATTAGAGACAAATTCCCTATCATCAACACCAAAGGCAGAATTGTCTTTAGGTAACATGTCAAACTTGCCAATTTTATTAGCCCACCAACGGATATAAGCAAGACGATTTTTGATAGTACCAATAGAAACATTATCCTTTTTCCAAAGCTCAACTAAAGCAAAGACATGCTTGGGTTTAAGGCCAGTGGCATGTAAACGCTCAAAACCAAGATCATGAAGGTGATTGGCAATGAGTTGTAAGTCATGAAGACGTTTGGACTGAGTAGCAAAAGAGTCTTCCTTATGATTAAGACATAAATTTCTAAGGTCAAAATTAAGTTTACGCATAAAACCTCCAAAATCAAGAAGATAGATAAAAGTAAAGAAAAAGAAAACTAAAAAGGAACAAGGACAAAACAGAAGCTTGATAAATAGGGCATAAAGACGAGTTTTGAAAAAGACTAGGTTAGTGTTAATGGTAAAAGCTTCAGCAGCAGTAGTAAGTTTAAGCAAAATAAACAAGAAAACTTACCGAAGTATTTCTTAAGAGAAAGAGCAATAAAGATGAGAAACGAGAAAAAGAACAAGAAAAGAAATACCAGAACCATAAGATTTATCATCTGAACCTCCTAAAAGTAACGGAAAAAGAAAGTTAAAGTTAGGTTTATTAGGACTAGATTAAAAGCAGCTAGATTATTCATTAACTTATAGTTATAAATGATCTAGAAGCAGAAAAAGAAGTACTAAAAGGAGCGATAACAACTCCTAACTCGTCTAAAGAGAGTCCCAGTGGGAGCGATGCAAAAAAAGAGAGAAAGTACAAAAAGTACCAAAATGTTGGGCATCGATAAGAAAAAACTATCAAGTAACTGCAAACTACAAACTATGAGCTACGAACCACGAGCTATAAGCTATAAACAGCCAACGGTGAACAACCAGCAAACAACAATGGACAATAGAATCAATAGAATACCAATAAAGATAAATCTATTAACGCTAAAGAGTTAGCCGTAAATAGCACAGAAATAATAAAAAATGTATAGGGATTAAAGGAATAGATGGGATTAAAGGAATAGAATGGATGATATGGGTAAAAGAGGATTAACAGGATTGATTAGATAGATTGGATTAAAAGAGGATAAAGGTATTAAACCTTGAAAACCTTAATACAAATAAAAACACATACCAGAAATATAATAACTATTGAATGACTAAGAGGCTAAAAGTGGAAAATAAAGACACTTATAGCGCAGAAGCCAAAATAATGATTATAAATTAGTAGTATTTACTATGATTTTAGGGGTTTAATTAGGGTTTAGTTTATTTATCCGCTATGCGGTGATAAAGGGAATAATCTGCTATGCAGTAATAAGGTCTAACTTAGAAGTAAATTGCTAAGCAAGACAAAGGTTAAAAAGTAGAGGGTGTTCTGCTATGCAGGAATGATATTGAATAAAACAATAATCTGCTATGCAGGAGTAAAAGATAACGGGGTTAAAAGGTTAAAGTATATATATAAGATATATACCAACATTTGAATCTGACAATCCATTGCTTCATAAACTATAAGCAAAAAGACTGAAAGAAATAAAGAAAAATCCTTTCTATAGAATAAGTTAAAAATTAACTAACGAAAAATAAAACAAATATTTGGATTCTACAGCTACGCCATCAAGAAGATAGAAAGAATCTAAAATCTCTAGGTTTCAGTGAGAATCGCCTGGATGGGTTTGGTTAAGGGACGTTATCTCGTCCGATATTCAATTATCAAACAACAGAAAAAACTCACTTCACAATGAGCGTGATTAGAAATACTCCGCTTTCTCTAATCACTACACTAAGTCTCTTATGCGCGAGTGAGACTTGGTGCAACTTACCTCACGATAAGCCTACATATTAGTAACTCCACTCCTAATATGTTGTTTCTTGGCAATCTTCTGTGCGAGTGATAAACCAAGACAACCAACTAGATTACTCTAGCTAGCCCAATTCACATTACTCCGCTAGTGTGAATCAGTTCATTGAACCCCTAATGCGCGAGAAGGTACAATGCATAGACAAAAAACATACTCAAAATATAGCAGCCACCATAGCAAAAAGCAATAATCCAACTACATCATCTTTTCTGTCATCTTCACTTATGGGAAATAGCACAAGGATAAGGTGTTATTTGGGTGATACTTACTGATACACGGCTAGGGCTAAATGTAGGTGTCACTACCTAATTAGATAGATACTATTACTCTATATATTAACAGATGGAATAAATGATAAATGATTTGTCTATATGTCAGTTGAACTTTTGTCTAAGTGTAAGACAAGACAGAAAGACCACCCCTTCTAAGAGAAGAGCAAAACGATACGGACATGTAGTGAGCGAAGCGAAACGGTCGGGTATAAGGATGG
>JBDIBI010000126.1:0-2758 GCA_039812885.1 Blastocatellia bacterium | reverse complement strand
CTTTTATCTTATCGATTTTTAATCAGTTAATAGTGTAATTATGAATAAATAAATAAACAATTTATAACCAAAAGTTTTCCTTAAGTATGCCCATTAGCCCCAGATTTTTATCTCGCGCTAACTTGGGAAGTTTTTAGAAACGCTGCTCATAACAGCCTTTCTTTAAGCGGTAAACATTGCTCTTGTAGTGGTGATTTATTTGTTTGATTAAATATCAATAACAAACCAGCCCCAGAGTAATACACTCTCGCGCTGATTTAATTGGTATTAGATTGATTAAACTCCTAATAGAACAAATAAATAGCCCCAGATTTTTATCTCGCGCTATTTGCTATTTTGGACGTTTAGACAATTTTGTTTTAATCAACTATCAATTCTATTAAGTGATAGTTGTTATTTACTTTACCTACTTACCTATTTGTGAAATCTCTAACTCTGAATTTTACCTATAAGCCTATCTATATCTATGAATTAGCCAAAGTTACAACTCAGGCTGATTTATCACTTTAAATCTAGTAGCAGCAATGCTACATTTCTAACTTATGGAGGATAAATCCTTATGTCAGCAAATAACCCTAATTCTGAAGTTCTAGCCTTATTGAAATTAGTTTTAAGTGAGGTTAAAACTGTTTCTTCTGACATGCAAGTAGTAAAAAATGATGTTCAAGACCTCAAATCATGGTCAAGAGTAACAGATAATCGTTTAGCTAATATGGAAAATAAGATTGTCGATTTTGCTACTGAGCTAACTAGTTTGGACGAAAAAGTAGAAAGCCGTTTACACGATACCAGACCAATTTGGCAAAGTGTTCTAGAACGTCTTGATAAAATTGAAGCTAATCAGGAAAATTCAGCTAAAGATTTTCAAGAACTTCGTTCACAAGTGCTTGCTTGGCTTGAAAAACTTGAAGCTAGCCAGGAAAAACTTGGCAAAGATTTTCTTGAGTTTCGTCAAGAAGTCCTTTCCCGCTTTGAGAAACTAGAGAAAGATATCCATTTTCATCAAAGGCAATCTCGCTTAGGTTTTTTATCTTATGAAAAAGACCTTTCTTTAATAGAAGAACGTCTTGACAGAATTGAGGCCAAGCTAGAAATTAAAAATTAGTTTTTTCTAACTTCTCATGCTCATTTTCTCCTAAAAACCTCTAACAAACCACCTTAAAACTAGTAAACCAAGACTTTTAATCAATAAAGTTTTCTTTGCTTCTAACAAAAGCATTGATAGGAAAGCTTTGTCTTTAAGGTGGTTTATTTTTTCTATAAAAGGAATAAACCTATGTTTGTAACAACATCTACAATAGTTAGTCTACTTAAAAGAGATGATTTGGATTTTGTTACTTCTCCCAAGTTTGAAAAGGATCAAATAGGTACTTTTGTTATTCTCAAGGAAACAGTAGAAATGTTTTCTGGTAAGCTTAAATTCCTTAGAAAATTACCAGGAGAAGTACATTTGGCTGGTAAAATCCTGCCAGAAGGTCAATGGATTATTATAGAGAAAAGTACTGTGACTAAGCTTCTTATTAGGATACAAGTACTTCAAAGCCTCTCAATAATCTAACCCTTTCAGACCCAAAATCTACTCTACTCTATATCAACAACTAACAATTTTAATTTAACCCTACGTAATTCTATTAAATACATTTCTAATCCAAAAGGAGCTATCTATGTTAAAAACTACTTCTACTTCTAGTAAGAAACACTCTATCAGTGAGTTAAAGAAATTATTAACTTATGGAGAAGGAGATAAGGCTAAACTTTCAGCTTTATCTTATGGTTCTGAAATAGAGTTATTTCGCACATCTCAAGATGGACAACGCTATGTTGCTGGCAATTTGCTGTTAAAACTCTTGGCTGAATTACCCTCTCAAAAAGAAGTTTTATCAACTGTTATTAGTTATATAGAAGATCCATCTACTATTCCTGAGGATATCCAAGAAGATATTGCCCGTTTCAAAAGAATCTATGGCAGCCTTTCAATACCTGATGTACATTCTAGTAATAGAGTGCAACATTGGCGCAGAGGAAGATTATTGCTTTTACCCGGCATTAAGCCATTAAATAATCATCCTGAAGATGAAAATGCTACTAGTGTCCTTTCTGGTAACTGGGAAAGCCCATTAGATCTTTCTAGTGGCCAACCAACACCAGAACAAGTTATGAATTGGGTACTATCATCACCTTGGATATTTTTACTAGCTCAAATTGTCTATACCAAAGAATACTGGGATGCAGAAAGAACTAATACTTACTTTGGGCTAGAGTTAGATTCAAAACTCATTAGTAAGTTTGATAGTCCACCTAAGATAGATATAGTTATAGGGTTGGATAATAATGCTCCCATAGTTTGTGGCTCTCTGGGAGAACTAATTCTTAGAGTGCTAGCTATGTTAGGCATAAAACTATTTCCAAAACCTTTAACTGCTATCGAACTAGATGCAAAGCTAAAACCTTTAATTGCTCTACTTATCAAGAGAAAAGTATGGAACTGCTATCAATGTAAATATCAAATTGACCAAAACTTTTCAGATTCTTGTTATAGGATCATTGGTAAAAGAGCTTTTGTTGATGCTGGTAGCCTTAGTAGTGCAATTCGTGATGGTTGTATCTGTTGGGCTACTGAAAAATTTTCTAGAGTACCATTTAAACGTAGTTCTTTCCGCTTATAATACTCATACCTACTCTGTCCAGTTTACCTACTTAACTTAATCTACAGAACAAACCACTTTATATCAAATATAGCTATTTTGACTAACTAAGT
>JBDIBI010000125.1:0-2769 GCA_039812885.1 Blastocatellia bacterium | reverse complement strand
AGTAGAACAAAATATTTGAAATAACCATAACTCATTGTAAAAACACGAGTAAGAAAAGGTTCGTTTCCTAGAATTTGACCTCCTTTAGGAATACCAAGAACTTTAGTAACTGCAACTCTAAGAATAAGATAGGGAATAGTAGTAAGAATGTAGCCTAGCAACTTAGGAGAAGGTTTTAGTCTAGTTGTCCAACTAGTTTCCTGGCATATATGTACTAGTAGTAATATCCCTACAAAAACAATTCCACTTTCCTTACAAAGTAGAGATAAAAAGTAGCTTATAAGAGAAAGAACATACCAAAAATTGTTTTGAGAGGATTTAATAAAAAAGCACCAAGCAATAAGCAAAAACATAGTAGCCATAAGCTCAGGACGACCATAAATAGCTGCTACTGCTTCGCTATGCACTGGATGTGCTGAAAATAACAATGCACATAACAAAGATAATGACTTGATTTTTGTATATCTCTCGCTTATCCAATAGATTAATATTGAGTTTATGGCATGGATAAAAATATTGACTAGGTGATATCCATAGGGATCTAGTTTGCTTACTGCAAAATTAATGCAAAAAGAAAAAATGGTTAAAGGACGATAAAGTCCAGCTGAATTGTCTATAGCAAAATATTGCTCAAAAAATATTCTAGGTATATTGGAAAGAGATTTAATGCTAGGGTGTTCTACTAGAACAATATAATCATCATAAATAAATTCGCCACTTAAACTATTGGAAAAACAAGTAAATGTGACTAGAAAGATAACTAAGACAATCAAGATAGTTTCCTTAGCTTCTTTATTTTTAGCAGCAGAAAACCAGTCTATTACTTTAGAATACATAAGTTATTTAACCAATGCTAAAAGTTATATTATAAGAGATGAGCTATCTAGTTGGAAGTTGTAATAGGTTATATTTTGA
Source organism: Blastocatellia bacterium (assembly GCA_039812885.1). Classification (GTDB taxonomy): domain Bacteria; phylum Acidobacteriota; class Blastocatellia; order Chloracidobacteriales; family JADJPF01; genus JADJPF01. The sequence goes on along the minus strand of JBDIBI010000125.1, from coordinate 1,854 downwards.
TATAGTGATTACTTAAAAATCATTCTAGGTTTAGGATCTTCAATAATTACCTTGCTATTAGCTGGCACAGAATGAGTAAGCCAAACATTACCACCTATTATGGAACCTTGTCCAATTACAGTGTCTCCTCCCAAGATAGTTGCACCGGAATAAATAATAACATTATCTTCAATGGTAGGATGGCGTTTTTTCCCTCGAATTAAAGAACCATCAGCACTTTTAGGAAATGAGACTGCTCCTAAAGTAACACCTTGATAAATTTTTACATTATTGCCAATTATAGTAGTTTCTCCAATTACTACTCCAGTACCATGATCAATAAAAAAGCTTTCACCTATTTGGGATTTAGGATGAATATCAATACCAGTTAAACTATGAGCTTGTTCAGTCATAACTCTTGGAATTAAAGGAACTTCCAATTGAGCCAAACAATTAGCAATACGATAAACCATTATTGCGTAAATTCCTGGGTAAGAAAAAATAATTTCATCATAGTTATGTGCAGCAGGATCACCAAGATAGGCTGCTTGAATATCTAAGGCAAGTTTATGGCGTAAAGTAGCTATAGACTTAACAAATGTAAGAGCAATTTCTTGAGCCTGATTTTGTAATTCTGTAAAGGGTTTATCAGGAGTTTCTAATCGTAAACAAAGGCTAATTTGTTCGGAAAGATCTTCAAACAAGTTACATACAAGGCTGTGAGTTCTTGCTCCAATATTGCTTTCATCTAAGCCTAAAATTCCAAAATATCCAGGAAAAATTAACTCTTGAGTTGCTGCTAAGACAGATATTATGGTTTCGCGAGAAGGCAACCGGCTACGGTTTAGATATTGAAGAAATGTTTCTTTAGAACCATAGGACTCAACAATTTTTAGTGTCACTTCTTTAAGCTCAGAGTTGTTTTTATCATTACTGGTTTTAGATTTACTCACTTTGAACCCCTTTGTTATACTTAAGCCATCACAGAATGCTGAACGGAAAATACCATCTCAGCACAATCAAATTATAAGTTGCTGGCTTTGAGAAAAAAGTAGCTTTTGCAAAACTCTACCTAAGTTTTTGTGGGAACAGATCTAAGGGTGGGTACGTAATAGCTAGAAATTTATAAAGATATTTTGGAGGTATATTTCTAAATGTTTCTTTTAAAAGTAATAACAGTAGCTCTTTGGTTAATTTCAATTGCTGATATAGTTAATAGCAAAAAGCGAACTTTAGGAGAGAAAATAGTTTTAGCTATTGGGGTAATAGCATTTCCTTTAGTTGGTTCAATCGTTTATCTATTGGCTTTTCGAGAAAAAGAGTATTAGAAAAGAGCAGGATTTATTCCTGCTCTTTCAGTAACTTGAAGTTTTAGAAATGTATAGTAGGTTTAGCACTAAAGGTTGAGAAGGTTCCATTCTTTCCTTCTATTTTGTTGATTCTATAATCAAAACCTATAGAAAATCTTGGGCTAACACGAACTTCCATTCCTCCACCAGCATTTAAGCCAAAGCGAAAATCACCTTGACCAGCAGAAAGTCCTCGTCCTCTAAGTTCTGGAGCAATTGGAGCTAAACCACCAACTTGAGCACCATTAAGTAGAGCATTTAATAAACTGCTAAGAACAGGATTGCTAACATATTTAGCAGCATCAAAATCAAATAATTTTTGGCTACTTAATCCAACATATGTACCAAGTCCTGCAACTACGTAAGGACGAATATTATGTTTATCAAGAGATAAAATAGTATATTTAGTTGAGGATGAAAAATAAGGGAAAGGGTTAAGGTAAAAGAGGTTGAGGTAAAAACAATAAGAGGTAAAATTGCCAGAAAGCCCAAAAAGGTAGGGAAAATCTGGGAAAATGAAACCAAG
>JBDIBI010000124.1:0-2836 GCA_039812885.1 Blastocatellia bacterium | reverse complement strand
GAGCAACAACGCCGTGAACTAGCCAAATACTTTATTCAACGCCGACGTGGTGATATTCGTCACTATATGGAAGCTGATACACCTTTTCCAGACCGTGAAGAAACTGACCAAAGCTATAAACTTAGCCCTGACTATAAAAAGCTGTTTGATAAAGTCCTAAAGTATGCGCGTGAGATTGTTACTGACCAATCAGGTACAAGACACCGCCAACGTGTTCAATGGTGGTCTGCTCTTGCTTTGCTACGTTCTCTTGCTTCTAGCCCTATTGCAGCAGCCTCAACATTGCGTAATCGTGCTTCTACTGTTGATACAGAAACCCCAGAAGAAGCAGATGAGATAGGAAGGCGTACTGTGCTTGACTTAATGAGTGATGAAGCAGCAGAAGGAATGGATATCCCTCCAGGTAGTGACACTGACCCAACAGATGAAAGTACTCAAACAGATGAAAATGAGCAAAATGAAAAGCTGAAAAACCGTCGTCGCCTTAGAGAAATGGCAAATGAAGCCAAAAAACTAGAAGGTGAAAAGGATGAAAAACTTCAACAAGCAATCAAAATAGTAACTGCATTTATCAAAGATGGCTTTAACCCTATTGTATTCTGTAGATTTATACCTACGGCTGAGTATGTAGCAGATGCTCTAAGAAAGAAGCTTAAAAATGTTGAAGTAGATGCTATTACAGGTGAATTACCTCCAGCAGAAAGAGAAGAACGAATATTAGAGCTTTCTAACTCACCTCAAAGAGTTTTAGTATGTACTGATTGCTTAAGTGAAGGTATTAACCTACAAGAACATTTTGATGCTGTCTTGCATTATGATCTTTCATGGAACCCAACCCGGCATGAACAAAGAGAAGGCCGCGTAGACCGCTATGGCCAACCAAGTAAGAAAGTGCGTGTCTTAACTTATTATGGAACAGATAATCAAATAGATGGAATTGTTTTAGATGTGCTACTACGTAAACATAAAGCTATTCGTAGCTCACTTGGTATTTCTGTTCCTGTTCCAGTAGACACTAACCAAATAATAGAAGCTGTCTTTGAAGGGCTATTACTAAGAGAAAAAACTGGTGATGTAAGTCCTTATCTGCCAGGATTTGAAGATATATTTGAGTCTCAAAAACTAGAACTATTTGAGCGTTGGGAAGCTAGTTCTGAGAGGGAAAAACGCTCTCGCACAGTTTTTGCCCAAGAAACTATCAAGGCTGATAAAATAGCGCGTGAACTACAAGAAGTTAGAGAAGCAATAGGGTTAGGAGTAGATGTTAAATCATTTGTAATAGAAGCTTTACAACGTCATAAAGCCACTGTTACTACCAAGGAAAATGATGAGCTAGAAATAAACTTCCAAGAATCCCCAATAGCTTTACGTGAAACATTAAAAAATAGCTTAGTAACGGATAAAGAACAGCTTAAAGCACGTTTTGAATTGCCAGTAAAAGACACAGTAATTTATCTAAATCGTACTCATCCATTTGTAGAAGGATTAGCTACACATATCTTGGATACAGCATTAGATACCATAATGAATGGTGTTGCGCGACGTTGTGGAGCAATTCGTACTCGCAAAGTAGAAAAACGCACTACAGTACTACTAACTAGAATGCGCTATCATATTATTAATAAAAGCAGTGATACAGAAAAAGCCTTATTAGCTGAAGATTGCCAAATACTAGCCTTTAGTGGTTCGCCACAAACAGCAGAATGGTTAGATAGCCAAACCGCAGAAAGCTTATTACAAGCACAACCAGACTCAAATATTTTACCTGAGCAAGCTATAGATTTTATTGACCGTGTAGTTAAGGGATATGATTTTATTGCTCCACATTTAGAAAAAGTAGCTAAATTATCGGCTGAAAGGCTCTTGGAAGCTCATCAAAGGGTTCGTACTGCTAGCCGTCAAACAGGGGTTCGTTATAGTGTTAAGCATGAACCACCCGTAGATATACTTGGCATATATGTTTTTTTGCCAGTAATATAAGTCACCCTCAACTGGGTTAGCTCTATCTAGTTGATTAATTTAAGTTAAGTTTTATCTCTCAAAGAATTTCCTTATACAGGTTCTTAAAATGGCAAAACAAACTAGAAACAAAACCAATTTCACTACTATTCGTGTAGAAGGCGCAATTTTGCCTATAGACTTATTAGAGCGTATTGCAAAAAATGAAAAGGATATTAAAGGGCTTAGAGAAGAAGAAGACTATCACTTATCAGGTGAAAAGTTTAAAGATGCAATTACTCAATCTTGGAATCGCTTACGCGGTGCTTGGGCTAATTTCCAAAGCTTAAAAGCTAAATTAGCCATTGATGATACAGGCACAACTATTACTAGAGAAAAGTGGTTATTACCATTATTTCAACAGCTTGGATATGGTCGCTTAAACCCTACTAAGAAAAGCTTTGATATTGATGAAAAGTCTTATCCTATCTCCCATTTATGGGAACAAATGCCTATTCACTTAGTAGGTTGCAATCTTGATTTAGATAAACGTAGCGTAGCAGGTACTTCTCGTACTAGTCCTCATAGCATGGTACAAGAACTACTTAATCGATCAAAAGACTACCTTTGGGCTTTTGTTTCTAATGGCTTAAGATTAAGGGTTTTACGAGATAATGTTAGCCTTACTCGTCAAGCTTATGTTGAATTTGACATTGAATCTATGATGCAAGGTGAAGTTTATCCTGATTTTGTCTTACTTTGGTTACTTTGCCATCAATCACGAGTTGAAGCTGAAAAACCAGAAGAATGTTGGTTAGAAAAATGGTCTAAAACTGCTCAAGAACAAGGTACTAGATTCCTAGAAAACTTACGTAAAGGTGTAGAAAGAGCTATTAGC
>JBDIBI010000123.1:0-2855 GCA_039812885.1 Blastocatellia bacterium | reverse complement strand
AATTTTGCAGTTACTTAAAATTAGGTGTTCTTTAAAAGCTGCCGAACAAACGTTGCACACGGACTCGCATTACCTCCTCGCTATTGCTCGTCGGTAATTGCTCGCCGGTGAACTTGGCGTTCGGCGCATTTACGAGGCACGAAAAATAAGCTAACATAAAGGATTAAGTAATATAAAGTACATAGAATCAAATGATATGAATAAACAAATCAACAGAATATTATTAACCATATTACTAACCATAGGATTATTTATTGTTGGTACAACAAATACTTTTAGTATTCAAAGTAATAATTCAAAGGTGAAAAAATCTAATAAACTAGTTGTTAGTAATATTAAGGACGAGAGCATTTTAACAGGTTGTGGATGTTATTTTAGTTATCCTTCAGAAGATAAGAAAAGAGTTCCACGTTATGTGTTTTCTTCAGATCTTGATGAAAAGAGTGCTTGGATGAATATTGATGGAAAGGATATAACACTTAAACTAGTAAATTCGACTAATCCAAAAGGGAAAGAAAAAATTGGAAGCCGTTTGACTAGAACATATACTACTAATGAAGTAAAAGTATTTGTTGTATATATTACTACCAGATTGTGTAAACCAAATGACGAAGATTGTGAATCAACTGATTATGATGCAACTATCAAAGTAACAAAAAATAAGCACACGCAAACTGTTAAATTAAAAGGTGGCTGTGGTTGCTAACAGTATGCTTTAATTATGCGCCGAACAAACGTTGCACGCGGACTCGCATTCCTCCTCGCTAAGGCTCGTCAGAATGCTCGCCGGTGAACTTGGCGTTCGGCATCCTTACTAACAGAAGTAGAGGGTAAATAAAGATAGATGTAGTATAAAAACAAAAAAGCAAGATATAATGTTTATAGATAAAATAATAAATTAAGGTATAAACCAATGATAAGATTAGGGAAAACTAAAGAAATCTTCTTTAAATCGCCTATGATATTTTTATCATCTATAAGTTGTGGTTGGTTATTGATAAGGATAACCATTTACTTGCTAAAGGTTGGCCCAACTGAACCCTCACCTTTTGATTTTCCTTTTTTTAGGCTTTCTCCGGTGGCAACAGAATATAATATGACATTTACTCTTACCTGGGTAACATTAGTAGGAATAGTTACAGCATTAATTGGCTTACTTAGAAAGAAAGAAAAATGGAGACTTTTGGGTATAGTAACTCTTTTGTTAAATATTGTGTTGTGGTATTGGGCTAGTTCTTTAACCCTTTGGGCATTGGCTCCTCCTCCAGGTGTAGATTATTAATTATTTTATTTTTATATTTTCGGATGCCGAACAAACGTTGCACGCGGACTCGCAGACCTCGTCATTATCATTCCTCGGTATGCTCGCCGGTGAACTTGGCGTTATGCGCTAAAAATAACGTAGCTAAATGAAAATTATTTTAGAGAAAAGCTTAATTTATTTATCGCAAAAGTAAGTAAATTAAAATAGAATCAAGTTAAAAGACTTCATTAACTGTAACTATCCAAGCTAATTGTCAAATGATGAGGATTACAAATGATAAATAAGCTAATAAATGCTTTAATTTTTATTTTTTTAATAGCGTCAATTACTTATGGTTGTTCGTGCGATCTTCCAACAAACCAGTCACCAAAAAAGCAAGTAAAAGAAGCATTAGCCAAATCAAAAGCTGTGTTTTTAGGTAAAGTTATTAGTATTAACAGGATTAACTATTCATCTGAAGTAACTATAGAAGTAATTAAGTCTTGGAAACACATAAAAACAAAGAAAGTGGTAATTTATACTGGGGTTGGTAGTGGAGATTGTGGTTATTTATTTGAAATAGGGAAAAGTTATTTGGTTTATGCATATGGCGATTTAAATGGATTAGAAACTAATATTTGCCAGCGAACTACTGAACTTGAAGATGCTAGGAATGATCTTAAAATACTAGGAAAAGGAAAAAATTTTAATTAGCTGGTTTTATATCATTTTTGTTCACGCATAACAAACGTTGCAGCGGAGGCAAAATACCTCCTCGCTTTCACTCGTCGGTTTTTTGCCCCGCTGAACTTAGCGTTCGATTCCTTACGTAATTATAAAATTAATAACTTGCATGGTAAAAAGAAAGAAGAAGGAAAGATGCTGAAAATAATATTGTTGCAAGAATTAATAGAAAAAGAGAAAATTCTAAATTGAATGACAATGTGGTAAAAATATAAACAGCATGAAAATATTTATTTACTTTTTTTGCTTATTGTTTCTAAGTTTGGTTTTTATAGCTTGCGCTATACCAACATCTATAGATGTGGATAGTCAAATACCACCTACTTTTCATTGTAGAGGTGATGGTAGTTTACTAAACTTTGTAGTACAAGAAGTAGATACTAAATCCTATAAGCAGACTACGTTATGGAAAATTGAGCCAGAAACAGATATCAGTTTATGGGATTATCCTTCTATAACGTATGGTGTTTTACCAAAACATTTCAAACAAGTGTTTCCTTCACAAGGTTTTCCTCCTATTCTTGAGTCAGGAAAATTATATATTGCTGGTGGTTTAGGTTTGCATTCTGATGGGGTCAGTGTTTGGTTCAAAGTTGAGGAAGGGAAAATCATTAAAGTACCGCCTCCATTATAGCTAATCTAAATCTATAACTCTTATTTGATAGAGTCGGAATCGAACAAACGTTGCACACGGACTCATTTTCCTCCTCGCTATCACTCGTCGGAAAATTCGCCGGTGAACTTGGGGTTCGACTCCTTACGCTAACATACGGTAAAGTAAAAAAGAGTATGGCGAAGAGTAGCAAGGAAAGAGCCGAACCAAGCTAGAGTGGCGATGAGAAACGAAGAAGAACTAAAGCAAGTTAGA
>JBDIBI010000122.1:0-3003 GCA_039812885.1 Blastocatellia bacterium | reverse complement strand
GGTAATGTTAATAATTCTAAGGGAAATGAAACTTGTTTATTAGAACAAGGTGTTCTTAAACTCTTGGATAAAAACACTAGGAATAATTCTAATAATTCTAATAATGAAGATGTAGAGCTAATACAAAGCCAAAAACAACACAGTCCTTATTTACTATGGGGAGAGGGTGTACGTTACAATCTTCATTATGGAGAAAACCATATAGGTAGAGCTAAAGTTAATCACTTGATTATAGACGATATACATGTATCTAGAGTTCACTGTGTTATTGTTGTTCATAGTGATAATAGAGTAGAAATTTTTGAAAGCTCTACTAATGGCACCACCCTAAACTCAAAGAAAATGATAGGTTATTCAGAACTAGTAGTAGGAGATAGTATATCCTTAGCTCCAAACTCTGCTAATTATAGCTTTGTTTTATGTAAGCAAGATGATGTACTTATTTCTTCTTTAGGCGATGAATCTGCTTATGTTCAAGCAAAAAGGAAACTTACAGAAAAATTAGCCTCAAATAATAACAATAGTAAATTAGGGTTTAGTTTAGTAGAGTTATTAATAGTAATGATCTTAATAGGAATACTATCAGCTATATCAGTAGCTAACTTTGCAAGTAGTCGTAGAGTGGCAAATGGGGCTTCAGCCGTTGCAACAATGAGGGTTATTGCAACAAGCCAAGCTAGTTATCAAGCGGGAGTGGGTAATGGTAACTATGCAACAGTCGATAATCTAGTAAAAGAGCAGTACCTTGATTCAAGTGTTGGAGCAGCTTCTTTACCAAGCCAATCAACAGTACAACAGCCTAAAAGCGGTTACATATTCTTTTTTACCACAACCCCAGGTGATCCAGCTACCAACACATTAGCTAGTTATAGTGTGTCAGGTAGACCACTAGTTAATGGCTCACTTAGCTCAGGCAATAAGAGTTTTTTTGTTGATGGAAGCGGTGTAATCAAGGTTTCAAACTCACCTTTATCACCTTATGCTGATGCTAGCAGTGTGGCATTAAATTAGTAATTTTAACCAAATACTAAATACATCGTAGTATTTAACTATTTATATTCCTAAAGAAATTTATGCAAAATATTGTAGTAAGATCGTAAATATAACTGAAGCAAATACTAAGTAGTATAATAACTAATAAGTTTATTCTAATGAGTTGGGGTAATTATGTTAGAGAGAAGTCTAAAAATAAAAATTAAGATCTTAATGTTAATAGCTTTGGCACTAATAATTAGTGTTGATTCTAGTTATGCAAAAGGAAAATTTAGAAAAAAAACGTCTTCCTTAACACCTCAAATAACAAAAGAAATAATAGCTAGATCTAGTTACTATGGAATTGATGAAATGCTTTTATTAGAGGTTATACGTCAGGAAAGTTCCTTTAATCCAAATGCTTGCTCAAGCGCAAATGCAAGAGGACTAATGCAGTTTATACCAACTACAGCAGCGCGTTTTGGAATTACTAATCCACATGACATTAGCCAAAGCATAGATGCTGGTTGTAGGTATATAAGCTTTTTGATTAGAAAATTTAATGGTCGGCTTGATTTGGTACTAGCTAGCTACAATGCTGGAGAACATGCAGTTGAAAAATACAACAATCAAGTACCTCCATATGCTGAAACACGAAATTATGTAAGAACTATTATTTGTAATTACAAAAGAGCATTAGCAATAAAAGAAGCTTTTCTAAAACAAAATAATATGATTGCTCAATCAAAGTTAAACACACCAAGCGGAAGTACTAGTACCAACTATAAAACTGTATCAGTTGTAAGTAAAAGACCTTTAACCAAAAAGCAACTTCAACAGAAATTGGCAGAACTAGATAATTTTTCTCTTCATAAAAGTAATTAATTATAAATAATACATATATTTAACTTAATTCACCTAGATTAGTTAGGTGTAAAAATAATGTTGTCTTAAGTAATAGCAAATAAAGAAAGTTCACAGGAAGTAAAAAATTATGAGAATCAAAATTTTATCAATAGTAGTAATAGTTATACTTAGTATTATGTCAGTAACAGCTTGCGCTCAGAAAGCTAATGGAGGTAATAAATCAAATCGTGTTACTGCAACTGGTGTAGATATCACCAATAAAGAACAGTTAGGCAATGTTTTGTTTGTAGCTCCTACTGGATGGGAACGCTTAGAAACAAACGGAAAACTAGTATTTGTTGCACCTAATTCTAACCAAAACACTGTAATAGCTATTCTACCAGGAGAAGAGTTTAGTGGTAATTTAGAAACTTACTTTAGGCAATTTCTTGCAAATAATAGGTCAAACTCTGAATTAGTCGCAGGTGGACAAATAGCCAAAGGTAGTTCGGATGAAGGCTATCAGGTTCTTTATGTAGAAGAAGCACTAAAGGCCAGTGATGGTAGCATTTCCTATAGGCTCTATATCGCTTCACATCCAGGTAACAGAGCAGAAGTTATTGCTCTTATTTCTACCGATCAAAAACAATATCAACAATACTTACAAACATTTCAGGGATTCGCCCAGTCACTAGATTTTGTAAATATCAAAAATGGTGAAACTCCTAATTCTAAGTCAGATAATAGAACAACCAATAAGAAAAATAATTCTGGTAACGGTTTTAATGGCTTATACGTGGGCACCATATCTAGACAGCAATTCAATCCTAATACCCACTATTACGATTATATAGTTAGGCAGCAATATTATCTGTTTAGCTCAGATGGGCGTGTCTACTTTGGCTTACCAAAGGCCGATATTAGAGACTTAAAGACTGCTTGCCAACAAGATCCAGATAATTGTGGGCAATATCAATTGCAAGGTAGCCAACTACAGCTACTTAGACAAGGCCAAGAACAATCTTTTAATCTACAACCAACCAATAATGGCTTTAAGCTCGGTAACACAGCCTTTTATCCAGTTCACTCATTTGATGGCTTAAGGCTAAATGGAACATATTCATTTCGCTCCTTCAGCAATCTTAGTGGTGGAGCAGGTGGAGTTGTAGGTGGGGTTAGTGGAGA
>JBDIBI010000121.1:0-3035 GCA_039812885.1 Blastocatellia bacterium | reverse complement strand
TATCTTATAGAACATTTTCTTAAACCTTGGGGTTATGTTCTAAATGGTAACTGCAATTGGCAAGGAGAGGAAACTACTGATTGCGGGACTATTTCTATAGAAAATAACGTGGTTAATGTTGTGGCAAAGCGTTCTGTTACAGGATACTGGCTAAAAGCTACAGAAAACATGAATAGTAGACGTTAATATTTGGCTTTGGTTTGTGGGGGCAAGCGAAAGCTAATTTAGAAGTAGAAGTACCAGTAATTGTTTAGGTGCATTTTGGGTTTTGATTTTGATTTAGAGTTTTTAGTTCTTTGAATTTTGATTGTTTGTTCGATTGTTAGTTTAGTGTTTGTACTCATTTTTTCCTTAGATTTTCCTATTTCATTTTTGAGAATTAGGTTGAGTTCATGTAGTAGACAGTACTGCCAAATACTTGCTACTACAGTTTGTTTAATAACTAAGCTAACTGTAAATAATAAAATGTAACTAATAAAAGTTTGTCACGTCAGGTAATAGACTATTTCTAGTAATAGTGCTAGAATCGCGAAAACTTTATATTTAGGTTATTTCAAGATGACATAGCAGAAATACTGAAATTTTGGGACTGTAGATTAAGAAGATTCAATAGTTTTTCTGTTTTTACCCTTTAAACGACGAAAAGCCTGGAATTTCCGTGGCAGGATTTTTAACAGGCTTTTTCTAAAACTTAAAGATAGTAATAACAGTTACTTTTTGTTAAAAAGTGAGTTGATTATAGTTTAAAAACTCACTTTTGGCAAGATAATACTACTTTTGTCTTTTTCTTTTCTTACAGTAACCTCCCTTTAGTAAATATATGTTAAATATTGATTAACTTATTGATTATAAATCATATAAGTTAGCTAATTAATTGTGATATTGATTCCAACTTTTTATTTTGTTCGGAAAAATTATCGCAATTTTACCGGAAATTGATATCAGTTTTAAGATTTTTTCTAAAAACCAGGAGGAGCCTCACTTGATAGACAAATAGGCTTAATGCTTCTAAAATTTAGTAAATAATAGATTTAACACAATTTGATTAGTTAAAAGTAGTTTCTAGCGAACTTTAGCGCAAGCTTTGTCTAAAAGTAGGAATAAATACTATGGTTCAACTAACAAACGCAACAGAGATAGAAACAGTAGTAGCAACACAAAATATGCAACCAACAGAGCCAATACAACCAGTAGAACCAACAAACTCAATAGAAGTCCTAGAGATAGTAAATCTCCTAGAAGTAATAAAAGATAGTAATCAATTTTCTTATTATTTGAAAATCATAGCTAATGATGTAAGCTTAAGCCCAACAGCTAAGGAGTTTTTAACCATAGTTGCAAATATAGGTATAGAGCGCGGCACATCTGAAATAGTAACAGATGATATTGAGATAGCAGCAAAGTTCAATAGAAACCCTAGAACTGTTAGAAGGTGGATAACAAGGTCTATAGCACTGGGCAAAATCTCTAGGCATATAATGGATTATGGCACAGGAAAATATTGCATCCGTTTCTTGTATAACTTCCTTACAAACCTATCAGAAAACCAAAGATTAACAGTAAAAGTCAATATCCCTATTTGCCCAACAAAACCAACCAATACTCGTACTCGTAAGCCTAAAGCCAAAGCTAATAATGAGAATACCATCATTGATCAAATAAATAATCAAAACATAACATCTATCTTAGAAATTCCAAGCTCTACTCCAACAGCAGCTACTCTACATCTAGCACTAACAGCACCAGGAGAAGTTGATAATATAACTCAGAACTTAACTCCATTAGTACAATCATTAATTGGCTCATCAACTCCACTCCCAACAGACAAAATGCTAGAACAGCTATCGCAGGCAGAAAACAAAATAGAACCAAGTTCACTTGCCTCAAATAATCAGGTCAATGTAACTGCCATAAACTCAATCAAACCTACTAAACCTATATCCTCTCCTATATCTTCTTCTGTTCCTTCTAATAAGTCATTTGTAGGAGTAGCTAGAACAGCAACATTTGGAAATCTGTTAGTTGCTCAAAAGGAAGCCTCGCTATTACAACAGCAATTAGAACAAGCAGAAGAGTTATTTTCTGAACTGACAGAAGAACAACAGGACTTGGTTTTGGGTATAAACGATTTAATCTATGAGCATTGGGAAAGGACTAATAAGTTAGTCGAGTTAGAAAGTAAATGGAAACGATCTAGAACGAATATGTCTTTTGATGGGTTCTTGGATCAGGCATTAGTTAATCAAAGCAAGCTTTTATACAGAAGGCAGTATGTAAATTTCGTTACTATTAACACAAAAGAAAATGCTAGAGAGTTAGCTGTCTCTTCCCTACTAGAAAAATGGGAAGCGATGATGAGTCAACCAGCAAATGAACCAACAACGTCACAGAATAATGTTAATCCTGACACTATTATCAAACCCAGTATTCAAGACATTATTTCAACTACACCAGAAATAATCACAGATAGTTTGGACAGTTTTAACCAAACTCAATTTGATCAAACATTGACTTTAGATACTCCAACCTTAACCATTAACGAACCATCATCAGGAAATATAATCAATCAAAATGTTGTAATTGATACTTTGACCACTCAATCCACTTTGGACACTTTTAACCAAAGTGATGTTAGCCAAAATAATCAAAACTCAGCCAGCCAAAGTTTGGACATAATAGACCAAACTACAGCTAATAACCATTTGATTGATTTAAATCCAGAAAAACCATCTCAACAACCGACTTTGGACAATAGCGACCAAACCACCAATCAAATCTCTCAACCAAGTTTGGACACTTTTAACCAAAATCCATTACCAGACAGCAAAAACGATTTGGTCAATACTGTCCAAAGTGCTACAAATGCTGATAACAAATCTAGTGACGGATCTCAAAACGTCGCTAAGGACAGTGCTTCTCCCAACAGCTTAAAAGGTGATTGCTTTGGCCAACACTGTCCAACCTTTAATAGCACATTGCCAACTAGTAGTATTACGCCTAATATCTTGTCTAACTCTAATGCTGGTACTGATAAT
>JBDIBI010000120.1:0-3042 GCA_039812885.1 Blastocatellia bacterium | reverse complement strand
AAAGTCAATTTGTGCTTGATTTATAGGTAATTCATCAAGAACATCAACTGACAAATTAATATCTGCTACTTGATTTTTAATGATTTTAATTTCAGAAAAAATAGCTTCTTCTAGCTCAACAGACTTTTCAGTAATAGCGTTCATTTTCTTTATTACTTGGCTGCGTCTTACTCTTAATGCCCTTAATGCTCTTAGCGGTTGGCTAAGGTAGAAGTTATCAAGCAATAAAGAGATTTGATCAAAGTAGGTTGTAGTAGGCATAATAGTATTTCCTTATTAGGTTGGATTTAGATTGGTTAGACTAGGTTAAGTAGGTAGAAAGTATAGTTTGTAGGTAAGAATTATCTAACTATTACAGGCAATCAATTCTTTCAAAGCCTTAATTAGAGAGGGTAAATCAGTTAAACCTAATTGGTTTACTGTTTTCCAGTCTTTCATCCAATAATTAATGTCTTTAAGAATTTTAATTATTGTAGAGTTATCAGAAAAAGCCTTAGATTGAAGTACTTTCACTAAGGTTTTTAACAGTAGAATTGCTTGTTCAGTATCCAAAGAAGCTGAATCATAAATTTTTATCTTATCCCAAAGCAGGCTATTTAATTTTTCTAGAGGCTGTTTAAGGTCAGAGATTTTTTCTTTCTCTAAAAGCTTAAAAAGATCAGCTAGAATGAATTTATCTAGCTTAGGATAAGGGTAAATAGCATAATCAGCATCTTGTAATTCTACTTTTCTATCTCTGGTAATCCAAGGACGCTCATTAAGGGCTTTTCCTCTTTTTACCTTAGCATTAAGTAAAATACGTTCTAACACTTCTACTTGAGCTTTGGTTTTAGCTTTAAGACAGGCGTTTTGGCCTAACTTAATTGGCACGGCTAGGTTAGTTATTGAGTTAAATTTTTCTATAGGCATAATTTTTCTAGATAACATAGTAGATTCTCCTTATTGGATTAGATTTAAATTTGTTGTAGGTATTAGGAAAGATTAGGGTTATTTAGGTTAAGAGGTAAAAGGTTTTATGGCTCAACAAGGAAAAGGATCTCTTCAAAAGGTGTACCATTGTCATAATACATAAGGTTTTCCTTTGGTATAACTCTATAAGTATTATACTCTTCTAGCCAATAGACTATGTAGATGAGATTCTTTTCTCTAGCTAATTTCCTAGCCTTTTGGCAAGCTGCTTCATAAGCCTTTTTATTTTTCATAGTTATTTCCTTAATAGATGTTTGCAGGACTACTAGTAAAATAGTAATCCTGCAAAGTAAGTTAGGTTTATAGATTGTAGATTGTTGGTTTGATTAGAATTTAGGAGAGAATTTGGTTAGGAACTCACCTAACTTTGCAGTACATTGAAACTGAGAAGTTGGATTTAATTCCTTAAAAGCAGAAGTGAAAGCGTTGGATAAGCTCCAGAAATTTCTAGGCAAAAACTCTGGATAAATAGGGTCAAAATACAATTTGTGAACACTACTAATCAAAGTTTTAGGAGCTTCTAGTTCGCCTTCAATAAAAGCAGCGTAGATTATAGATTTAGCTTCCATATCAGATAATTGCAAACTTCTCCAAGATTGAACCTGTCTTTGTAGAGGTTCAAAATTACGTTGGATTTTATCAACTCCAATAGATAAAGCATCTTCTAAACTGAAATTAGAAGTATGTTTAGCCAGAAGTGGTGTAAAATCACCAGCAAAAGCCATATTGCTACACACAAAAACTCTGTAACCTATTGTTAATGCTAGTCTTAGCGATTTATCGTTACCATTGCGAATGCCAATAGAAAAACGACATCCATCAAAGCCTAGTGATAAATCGAGCAAGCCAAACATTCTCATGCCATCATGAGAAATAGCATATTCATCATGGATAACGCCAATATTTCTAAAACCTAAAGTCTCAATCAAAGCATTAACTACTTGGATATGAGCAATAGGTTTATGGCTTTTTGTTGCAATAGGAGCCTCAATTAATGACAATTGTTCTCTATTAATTTTGGTTGTTCCTTTGTCAGCAATTAGTGTAGATAGAGATTGAGAAGGTAAAAGAAATGTAGACATGGTTTTTCTCCTTAGAATGTTAAATTTAGATTAGGTTAGATAGGTTAAGTTAGGTAGATTAGAGTTAATCTATTGATTAATAAGAAATAAGTAGGGTATATTGACTAAGATTTTAATCAATAAGCTATTTAGTGGTAGGTAAAGGACGAACTCTAGCACCCGTTCTAAGGCGGATTTCTCTGCCGGTAGCTAGGTTTATACCAACCCAACCACCATAAACAGATGTGCCAGAAATACGAACTTTTTGAACCTTACCAGAAACTTTGACCAAATAGATTTGACCAACAGAAATATCTTTAGCTTTCATTTGATTTTCTCCTATATCAGTAGAATTATTTAGATTAGTAAAAAGATTAGAATTGGTTGTTATGAGTAGAGGTAAGAAATGTAAGTGTTATAGCTTATAGAAGTTTACAGAGAAGCAGAAGGGTAGTAGATAGGAATGATGTCGGGTTTACCATCAAAAACGATAAACACGTTTAATATTTCCAAATCTTTTTTTACTACTAACTCCATGCTTAAAACCTGTATTCGTTCTTTAGCTTTAAC
Source organism: Blastocatellia bacterium (assembly GCA_039812885.1). GTDB lineage: Bacteria > Acidobacteriota > Blastocatellia > Chloracidobacteriales > JADJPF01 > JADJPF01. The sequence goes on along the minus strand of JBDIBI010000120.1, from coordinate 442 downwards.
ACAATAGTTAGCAGCAACCGCTTTGCCAAGTTCTTCTAATGCAGGCCAGTTTATTACCATAAAGCCTCCTAATAGAATTTAGCTGAAATTTAGCTGTTTTAGGTTAGTTAAAAGTAGGTAGATTAGAGTTTAAATATCAAACTATTACTTGAATAAAAGTAATAGTTGATTAAGCAAAAAGTTCTCCAACATCATAAATAGCAAATAGCGCGAGAGTCTAACTCTGGGGATATTTAGTCTATTTTTAGGTTTAAGGAACTATTAATCAAAACAATACCAATCAAATCAATGCGAGAGTCTAAGCTCTAGGATTGATTTATCATTGGCATTGGGATTTGAGCGAACAAGTAAATCATCACTAAATTAAAGTAATGTTTACCGCTTAAAGAAAGGCTGTTATTGGCAGGGTTTCTAAAAACTTCCCAAGTTAGCGCGAGAAAAT
>JBDIBI010000119.1:0-3046 GCA_039812885.1 Blastocatellia bacterium | reverse complement strand
TAAAATAGTTCCATTTTCTAAATATAATTTTGCTTATTTTTCCAGTCAATTACTACTTAGCATAATATATGTCATAATTTACTGCTAGTAAACTATCTATGAATTATCAAAAATAGAAATGTAATTAGTAAAACTGCCCCAATTAATGCAGATTTATAATCAAGCTTGACGATACCTATTTTTGGTAGAGGTATTTCTATAAACTTAGAGCTATCAGGGTTACTAGTATTATTAGAACTACTAGGTAGTTGAGGTTTTGCTACTGCTGATGTTTTTGCTACTTGGCTAAGAGACTGAATTTGAGCTTTTATTTGATTAAATTCATTTAGCATCGCTTGTTGATTAGCAACCAACACTTGCTGATTATTAGCTATTTTCTTATCAAGATAATTTATAGCCCTATTGAAATCCTCTTTTGTAACTTGGCTTGATTGACTAAGTAATGATGGAAATTCATCTAGTTTTTTAGTTAGTCCATTAATGTTGCCATTACTGCGACGTATAGTTCCGCCCAGGTCATTAAGTATTTCTTTTAGTGCTGGACTAATCCCATCATCACTATTGTTATAACTATTCTCTTTATATTGTTGTTGCTGTTGACCGCCCATAACTACTCCTAAACCCTAAAAATTATTAAATTTTTGCTTATTACAACCAGCCCAAAACCATTAAAAATCTAGAAAGCCTAAGCTTAAAAGCTAACCCTACCTAAGCTTTCCTTATTAAGTAAAGTTGGTAATGAAGGTTGTTGAGGCAAGCTAGTTTGTAGGATTTGATGTACTGTTATATTCAGAAATCGCTAAAACTATCTCTCTAGGTCTATGTCTACCTGTATCTATGATAGCATTGGCCACAGCGTTAATATCTGGTTGGCTGCCCATCAATTCTGCTAATTCATTTTGTATCCCAGAAAGATATGTATAACTTGGAGTAGAAAGGGGAACCTGTAAATTTCTTTGTCTAGCTTCATCTTTAAGCTGATTATTAATCTCTAGTCCATTAAACTCAATAAATTCTTCTTCATCAGGTAAAAAAGCTGGCTTACTATAGTTATCTAGCAAATACTTATGTAAGTTATCAACGTCAATATTCTCTGCACACCTAAGCAGTGTATCTATTATTCTAGAATCACCTAATCTGAGATTAAAGGCAGCTTTTACACGTTCCAATAATTTTCTTAGTTTATTTACTCTGAAAGGTGCTACCTCTATGGCTAATTGTTTTCTTTGTCTTGATTGTCGCTCTGATTGGCTTTGTAACTGTTGGGCTGGTTGCTGTGCTTGTGCTAATTGTGAGTTTGATTGTGATGATTGCTGTTGAATTGATTGAGGTCGTTGTTCATCTACTACTCTCACAGAAGGATAGCTACCAACTCTAACTGCTGTTGGATCAACTGTACTAGGCTTATTAAATCTTTGGTCTTCGGCTTCTTCTCTTGAAGCAGCTTCTCTAGAACCAACATTTTTATTTGTAAATATGTTATTAAAGCTATTTGTATTTACATTAGAACCATTAGGATTAGAGTTAGGGTTACTAGTATATAGATTTGCATTATTACTATCTAGGTTTTGATTTACTCTAGGATTTGCTGACATAGGGTTTTACTTCCTTTCTTAGAACAACTTTAGAAATTTTAGAGATTTTAGTTTTGTTAGTTACCTCTTATGGCAAAGGCTGTGCCAATAAGTTTAATTCTAAGTTTTTCCATGAAAGTTCTACCCAATCTTGTATTTATATATAATACTTGATAAGTGGTTATTCTTTATAATCAATAAGTTATCAATATATTAGCAAGGGTATCTCACCCTTAACTATTCTTAGATTTCAAGTATTTTATTAATGCTATAAAATAAAATTAATATATATACTTAAGTAAATAGCTAATTTGTTTCCTTATACGCAAAATGCGTTCCACCGAAATCAAGGCATTATATTTCGCCTATATATACATTTATATACATTTTCCGCCGATTTCGAGGGAGTTTTTTTCTTTCCGGGTCGCTTTTCCGCCGATTTCGAGGGAGTTTCCCTCGATTTCGACGAAACATATTATACAGTTGATTACGTTTCATCACCTATTTTTATATTTTCAAGACTTGATTACTTATCCAAAAAACCGGAAGTTTATTATATGCGCTATATAAAACCATATTAAAAAGCTTGTTCTTATTGAATTATAAAGGGTTACAAGTAAATTGATTTTTCTGGATTTTAAAGCTATAGGGCTTAATAAATTGCGTTTTTCTCTGGTATAGCTTTTGCTACTAGAAAAGGCATCTTTTTAACCTACTTATGTAGGTGCCCATTAGCTCCAGAGTTTTTACTCTCGCACTACTTGGGAAGTTTGGAAAAACGATTACTTTATTTAAAGTAACCCTTTTTTCAGGCGTTTGTTGTTTTTTAACAACAATGTTTGATCATCAGTCCCGGAATTTACTTCGTATCTTCCCGCATTGATGTTGTTAGTTGTTCTTTGAAATCGATAACCCCAGAGTTTTTTACTCTCGCGTTATTGAATTTTGTTTTTGTTTTTGTTTTTTGTCTTGTACTGTTAATTAGCCCCAGACTAACCTCTCGCGCCAATTAATAGTTTTTATCAGTCTTCAATTAGTCCCAGAATTTACTTTTGTATTTTCTCGCACTTTTTGAAATTGATATTGTTTTTAAGTTTATTTTCTGCCTAAATTGACCCTATTTTTTAGCGTTAATTTAGTTTATCAATGACCCCAGATTTATATCTCGCATCATTGATTTAGAAGATGAACTTTATTTGAATCTAAAAAATATATCTATTTTCTATCTACTATCTACCTATTTCTACTAATGTCTACCTACTATTTCTAACTAAAACCTTTCATTTGAAGGGTTAAAAGGAGTTTCTATGTCTAATTCTATTTCTGTTTCTATTTCTGATGGTTCTACGAACTCTAGTTCTATTGACTCTCATTGTGAAGCAAATCTTCACCTTGAGAACTTGTTAGATAGGGACGCTTTAAATTGTTTACTTGCGCTTGATGAAATTGAGCGCAATTTCGAGGCAATGTTT
>JBDIBI010000118.1:0-3132 GCA_039812885.1 Blastocatellia bacterium | reverse complement strand
GTAGTTTCAGAAACTCACGGCGTTTCTCTAACGTCCATCCTGTCATCTGATTATTTAGTGTTTCTACTGACATATATTTCTTCCGTTTCTTATTGAAAACTTTTCCTAAATTAGCAATTTTCAACTTTACTGATTTATCTCAATGCAGAAATTATAAGCGAAAAGTACTATTATGTAAATGCTTGTTTTTATCAGTATTAGCTATTAAGGAATATCGATTCTTAAGTATAGTATAACCACTATATGTTTTTATGTACTATTATAACTACCTGCTTTTCTTGTGTTACTTTTGTAGCAGTAGCCATTTTGTTAGTAGAAAAGAAAAAGAGAAAATTACCCTTGTAGTTAATGCAAAATCAGGTAAAACCCTTTATTTATAATCAATTAAAATTGGATCTTCTCATATTCTTCTATTGAATCCGGCCTGGAATCCGGCCTATATTCTTTTGTTACTTTTGTCTGATTCGATTGATGGTTATTACCTACTTGATTAGTGTTATTTGGTCTATTTGACTGATTTTGCTGATTTGGGTGGTTTTGCTGGTTATGATTATGGTTGTTTTTGTTCTTATTTGAGTTTTTATTAGACTTATTAGACTTATCAGAACCATATTCATTTTTATCAGGTGATTGTATATGAACAGTGAGTGCTTCACCTAACTTGTGAGGTTTTGCTGATTTACCATCATTGGTAAACCAAAACCTACTGCTAAGAATTGGCAGTTTATTAGCAATTATTATTATTTGATCATATTCTCCTAATCTTCTTACTTCATCAGGTGTCATTAAATCTCTAGCTGTTTTTACTACTTGTTCGCTTGTTTGCTCTTTACCAAATATTCCACCTTGTTTGCTTTTACTTACCGATACCTCTGAAATAGTGGTTTTTCCTAGTGTTTTTGATAAGTAATCTGCGCTTTGAAAATCTAAGCCTGATAGCACGATCTTACTGTTGCAATTATCTGCTATAATTTTTCCTGCTGAGGCTCCATAGACGTTATCTAACTGTGCTAGTGACTGTAAACCTAAGACTAAACCTATTTTACGACCTCTTATCACCGATATTTCTACTTCCAAGTTAGGAATGCGGCCTATATTTGCTACCTCATCCAAGAGTAAACAGACTGGTATTTCTGCATCTCCTTGCTTTATTTGATTTAATACTAAAGTGAAAAATAGAGTGCTTAATGGTTTTAGAACTGCAACATCTTGTTCTGAGAGTACCCAATAAACACCAATATTCTTTTTCCTTAGTTCCCCAAAATCAGGTGGTTTTACGCTGGCGGAAGTAAAACGCCTAACTTTGTCATCCGATAACCAAACTAATTTTGCGGTCGCCCCGATCATGATGTTACCCCGGAGCTTTGCATCAGCAGCACTAAATAATGTTGCATACTGACGAGCTATAAGGTTAGGTGATTCTAGTAAAGTATTTGTTAAGTCATCTCCCTTGATGGCAGTAACTAGATCATAGGCCGCGGCTGGTGTTGGATGCTTGAAGGTTGATGTATGGGCAAATACAGCAGCTAGAAAGAAAGAACCTGTATCAATCCAAAACTGTGAATCTGCGCCACTAGCACCACCTGAACTCATTATTACTGCTTGTGCTAGTGATAAACAAAGATGGCCATCTTCACCACATAAGGGTATCCAGTTAAAGCACATACTATTGTCAGGCTCTCTTGGTGCAAAACGCCAACTATGTTGACGATACCCACTACTGATGCGCCATCCCTCGCCTTTAGGATCCGCATACACGAAACTGCCATTAAAATTAGGTAACTGCCAAAGAAAAAATCCTCTACCTTTTCCTACACCACTTGGCCCCAATACCATAGTGTGACGAAACATAAAATCTCTAGGTAAATCTACACGTTTATTTTTAATGGAATGAGGTGCTGGCCCCAGTATCAATGCACCACTTTCAGGTTTATCTTTTAAGTTTTTAAGAAAAGGTTTTAAATCGGGGTTAGAAGCCCATTTAGCAGAACCATGTAAATCTGATTCTGGTAAGACATTACGACTGTTATATAGTAGCCCTATTACAATAACTGTGCTTACTGCCAATGGTACTAGAAACTTAGGATCTTTAGGAGATAAGTTTAAGCCTACTAATAGTGCTATCAGACCTAACACTAAAAAGAATGCTACTCCTTTTGCTATTTCTTTAGACATAAGTATACCTGTACTACTTGTAGCTAGTAGCTAAATAATGGGTTTTCGTTTTATCAGTTGATAATTTGGTTAATGAGAAACACTTTATGATTATTACCAGTGTATAAACCTCTGCCGTAGTTACTATAGCTATCTACTGCAAAGGTAAACTATTGGCATCAGCTAATTGTGTAGGAGAAGTAGAAGCACGAATAACATTTGATTGATCAACAAAGAAGCTTCTATCACCACCAATAAGACCATTACTAATTAATGGCCGAGCTAGAACATCATAGCTAGCTACAGTATTGGTATTAGAATCACTTTTTATTACATTGAACAGAAAAATATAGCCGCTTTTAGGTGCCTGAGTTGAAGATGCACTTGGGATGGAAGCTGCTTGTATAGATGAATCTACATATTGCTGTTTGACTAGATTATCTATTCCAGCATATTCTCCATTCCCAACACCTGCACTATAACTAGCTTGAGTTGAGCTTATTAACCTCAGTGTTTGTATAGCTGATGCTGCATTTGCCGCCTTACGAGAGCCTAAGAGATTAGGAACAGCGATAGCCGCAATTGTGCCTATTAATGTAATAACTATTAGTAGCTCTAATAGGCTGAATCCTCTATTATTTAGTCTATTACCGTTAGAGCTTTGACCATAAGATTGTTGAACAAAAGCTACTTCTGAACCAATTCCATATATAACCAAGTCTTCTACTTTGCGCTCAACCTGTAACGAGAAAATATCAACACATATACCTATTTCGTCATCAGCCTTGATTGTTAAAGCTTCATCTTTCTTTATTCTCTCAAAATTAACGCATGTGCCATTAAGTGAACTATCTAGAATTTCAACTTTATCTTCAAACACAGTAATAACAGCATGTTCGCGGGATACATTAGGTTTGTTTATATGTATATCATTACTAGGAAGTCTGCCAATTGTATTCTTTCCATAATAAAGCTGAT
>JBDIBI010000117.1:0-3247 GCA_039812885.1 Blastocatellia bacterium | reverse complement strand
CTTTTATAAAAATGCTCTACTTCTGTGAAATCGTTATAACTTCAAATATACCAACAAATTATCAGATGGTTTTCTTTATTTTGTTTTGCTGCTGTTTAGCAGCTTTTGTGAAAATTTACACAAAAGCCGAAACTATTCGCCAAGAAGTAATTATAAGTCATATAAAAAAGCAAGGATCTCAAAATAGCTTACGACTTCAGATTAAAGAAATCTTAGGAGAATCCAACCTTGTTAGCAGCGAAACTCTTAGTCTAGCCATTGAAAAAGCAGATCAATTAATTAAGGTAGATCCCTATGATAAACGTCACTTCCTATATGAAAACTTTAAGGTCTTATTTTATGCTATGCGCCAGTTAGAACCCCACCAAATAGATGACTATTTATGGCAAGAAATTAATCATGCTTCTGACTTACTTCTCTCTGCTGTTCTTGCTGCTCAAAACAGAGATAAACCTCAAAAAGTTACCTTAAACAGCTTTACTATTTAGCTATTCTTAGTATATTTTTCCTGTTGCAATCAATACCTTTTCTTCCTCTACTTGCTTAGAATGTTAAATCTCAAAATCGTCCTTCTTACAACCCCACAAGGTTTTTACAAAGAAATATTAAAGTGAATCACGCAAAATATTGAGTGTTCTTGATTGTTGATTTCTTCCATTAAACTCTTCCCTTGTACCCTCAATTAAATCCATTACAACAAACCCCATTTCTTTTAGCCATACTTTTACCCATATTAGTAGTTCCTCTTTAGTAAAATCCAAAACATTGACAATCATTTCTGTATTATCTTTCTGATCAATTAAAAAAAGATTATTACCCATTTCCTCAAGAACTTTTTGTGTGTAATCCCAGTCAGCCATTTCAGGTGTTATATAACCGATAGCTGAAATAGTAAGCCATATAGAATCCCCCTTATATTTGAGGTCATCAGGTAAAAGCCAAATATCTTCCCAAGTGTGCCTTTCGCAACTCCATTTATGTGCAAAAAAGTATTTCCAATTCATAAATTCAAGCCCAGTTTTTTTATAGTTTAGTTTTATATTTTTTGATGTCAGATTGCAGATGTTGACGTAAGGAAGATGCACCATTATCTGGAATTAAAGATAAAGCTTCTTGAGCCGTCTGTAATGCTTGGTCATACTTATCCAATAAAAAATAGTTATAAGCCAAAGTTTGTAACACTGAAGGATCTTTTTTTTGTGACATTTGTGCAGCTTTTTCACAATAAACTATGGCAGTGACAGAATCACGTAATTCTTTCGGTTCACAAGTAATTAAAGACTTAGCATAGTCATTTATCTCGTAGGTTAAAGCTTGTGGGTTATCAGCTAAGGACTTTTGTATTTCTAATGCACGCGTTGTTAAATTAATCATCTCAACAATATTGCCATTGTTAATCCGTAATTTAGCGATCATAAGTAATACATGAGCAAGATCAGCTTGTACTTGTGTGTTATTAGCCTCTTTATTCAATAGTCCTTCAAATGAATTTTTTGCTTTAATGTATCCTTGTAAAGCTTCTTTTGGGTTATCTTCAATAAATAATTCACTTAAACAGGAATGAATATAACCAAAATCCCTAAGAAACCGAGAGTTTTGAGGGTCTTTAGCCAATAATTCTTCCTGCATTGAAAGTGCAATACGATAATTTTTTATTGCATCTTCAACTTTTCCAGCAGCAGATTGTGCAAAAGCTAAGTCAGCATAAAATGCCATAAGATTACGGCGGAGACTAACATTGTTGAAATCTTGTTGCTCTCTTTCGGCAGCTTCTTTTAATACTTGTTGGCTATATTCAATCGCTTGTTTGGTGTCACCAAGACGAACTAGTATAGGCGATGTATTTTTGTAAACACTAAGTAAGATTTGATAAGCTTGTTTATTTGTAGGTTCCATTGCTAACCATTGCTGACAAATTTTTGCCGATTTGTCAAAAACTTGTAGTGCCTGTAATGGATCACCTATAGCGGCAGTTTGACCTGCAAATCTATTGTAACAGACAACTAGTTTAATTCGGATATTTGCTTTATTTGGCTCATTAGCAAATAGCTTTTTTGCACTAATAACCGCCTGTTGGTAATTTTCTAAAGCTAAATAATTATTTCCATTAATAGAATAAATATCTCCCATTTTAAGGTAACTCATTGGTAGTTCATATTTGATTTCTGAATTAAGTGATGTTGCTGCTATTTTTACTAGCGTATCCAATCCTTTTTTATAGTAGTCTTTAGCTGCTACAAGATTACCCCTAAACATTAGTACTTCGCCTAGCTTACAATTGCTACTAGAAAGTGTTTTGATTAATTGTTCGTCTGTTGGATATTTTTTTACTAATGATTCAGAAAGTTCTAAGGCTTTGTAGTAACTACTTAGGGATTTGGTAGAATCCCCAACATTGTCAAAATAAAGATTTCCTTGAATATCTCCTAGTTTTTGATAAGCAGTAATGAGTTCTATTTGTAAATCTTTATCGTCCATGGTTTCTTCTGCCAAACTGTTGAGATATACAGAAGCTTTTTCAACAATTAGCTGGCGTGCTGACGTTGAGCCAGGTAGAGGTGTTATTTTGTCATTAAATTCAAATAAGAAGGAATTAGCAAGTTTACGAACATCATTAAAACGTTTTTCTGCTCTAGTTTGAGCAAGATTAGCTCTGTGAGCTTGCCAAGAAGTAGCTACAATACCACCAAGTAAAGTAAGAAATAATAGACTAGCAGCAACTACTTGCAGCTTATTACGTTTGACGAATTTTGATAAAGAATAGGTTAAACTCTCTTTTCTAGCTTTTATAGGAAGACCAGTTAAATAGAAGTGAAGGTCTTCAACCAAACTTTCTACAGAAGAATAACGTCTGCCTGGTTCTTTAGATAAAGCCTTAAGAATAATGGTTTCTAAATCCCCTTTTATTATTTTACTTAACTTTTTAGGGGTTTCTAATGTTGAGTTAAGAAAGAAATGTTCTTGTGTAGAAAGAACTATTTGACTAGGTTTGATAGGTTCTACTTCACAAATAACTTTCTTTATGTCATCTGGAGAAGCTTGAGAAAATTTATAAGGTAAATGACCAGTAATTAACTCATAAAGTAACACGCCTAATGAATAAACATCAGTAGTTGTAGTAATAGGTTGTCCAGAAATCTGTTCAGGGCTAGCATAGATAGGAGTTAAAAACCTATTTTGAGGCTGAGTATAAGTTGATAAAAAATTAGTATGGTTAATTAATTTAGCAACACCAAAATCTAGTAAT
>JBDIBI010000116.1:0-3512 GCA_039812885.1 Blastocatellia bacterium | reverse complement strand
TATGGAGCTATGGGAAGTGCAATAGCTAATATTAGATAGTATTAATTTGATTAAATTTTTCCGGCTAAAGGCTGATTTGGCATAGTATTTGTAGTAATAAGTAGCAGATTTTGATCATTGATAAATTGGTAGCTTCTGGCACGATAGTTGCTAATACTCGTCAATCTTTTGATGATTTAAAGAGTTTTCATCTCTGCGAATTATTTAAAAAGTTTTTAATCTTTTTGATCAAAAAAAGTAACTATATAGATAGAAAACATATTTTTCATTTATTTGTTTTCTGAAATTCTGGAACAGGAAAATCTTTCAAATATTTTCCGAGAATTTAAAACGTTCTTAGTTTTCGAGAGGGATTTTAGAACCTAGTCAGCAAAACAAGGGGCTTGGGCTTTAAGTTTTATCTGTTGACTCGCTTATGTAATTAGTTAAGGAAATCAGTAAAAACTAAAAGTTAGTGATATTAAAAATTTTATAAAAATTTGATAGGAAAAATTTATGCTGCAATATAGTAGAAACATTAAACATAGATCATCTAGGGCATTATTTACTAAAGGTTATTCGCTCGTAGAATTAATGATAGTAATAACATTAATTAGTTTAATACTAAGCGCAACATTATTTCAATTTAAAGGCTCTATTCTAAGCGTTTCACCTGATACAGTAGCCGTAGATTTAGCTTCAGCAATTAATAAAGCTAGAGAAAAAGCTAGTAGTGGTGTTGCGGACATAAATAGTCGTACTATTGATATTACAAAAGCACTAGTAAAACCCCATTTTGGCGTTACGCTTAGTAGCACTCCAACAACAACAGATAATGGTAACTGTAATAGCAACTGTTACCCACAAAATTCCATCTGCATTTCAGGACAAAATTTCTGCTATGTACCTTCAAATACAATCACTTTTGATAGATTCTCAGGCTATACACAAAACCCTGATATAGTATTTATTACTAGTAGTAATAGAAAGTTAGCATTATTAATTACACGGTCGGGTGATTACTATATTGCAGAACAAATAAAAGGTGTTTGGTATTCAAAAACTCAATTACAAAACTTAAATCAATCAGCAGGGGGTAAATACTAGTGTTTAATAAAATAGATAAAACCAATAAAAACCTTAATCAATATAACAATACACATAATAAGCATAATACTAGCGGATTTACCTTACTAGAATGTGCTATAGCCGCAATTCTAATTACTATCGCTCTAGGCTCGTTAATGAAACTAGCATTTACTGTAATCAAAAATACCACCTTTGATCAGAAAGTCGCTGATTCTAAAATACTTATTACACAGAAAAATACAACATTATTTAAGGATCTTGCTAATCAAATAAGTAAAATACCTAGCGGACAAAGTAGAGCTGGCTCTGTTGATCCTACTGCTCCTATCACTGGCTATTATGATTTCCTAAATGAATCAGGATGTCTAATTCTAAATCGGTCTAGCCAATCAGGATCAGGAGCTTCTACAGGTTTAGTAGGCTCAGGTTCAATTGATACTACCGGTGGCCTAGCTTCTTTAGACTGTTCTGCATCAACATCAACTACTCCTAGTACTTCTACAATAGTCAAATATCGTCGCCAGTGGTTAATTAGCAAGGATTTCCCTAATCCTGGCGATGTAAGCCTTGCAGTAACAATAGTTTATCAGCAAACCAATCAAATAGCTGATACTTTTATGATTACCAAAACCGATGGCACTACAACCAAATAATAGATATTTATAGTTTTAATAATTTAAGTAATTTCAACAGTTTAAGGGGATTTATGCAAAAGCGATACAATAAAATAAATAATTTTAGTAAATCTAGTCTACGAAATGGGTACTCACTTGTGGAACTACTTATTGTTACAGTGGTTGCTTTGAGTGTTTTGGCAGCAGCAGCTAGAATGTATGTGAGATTCGTTGATGTGGAACGGCGTGAAGAACGGATTTTGCTAGTTGAGAGGTCACTACTCGCAACTCAAAATAATCTAGAGAAATCTCTTGTCACTCTCCCAGGTAGAGGGTTCGCTACATCAGGTGGTGAGGCTTTTAGCTTACCATTGCTGCCTTCCATTGGTACTACAAGAGATCAAACAGGCAAGATCCTTCCAGTTAGACTAGGAATTGTAACCCCTTTCAAATACAATGGTTATGATGCTTTCACAATCCCTTATACTGACGCAAAAATTCCTAGATTGCCCATTGCAACTAATACGAAAATTGATTTAAATACTGGAAAAATAACAGTTGCTCTACCGCAAGCTGTTATTCCACGACCACCAATTATACGAATAAACCCTGGCGGAATTACCCCTGGTGGGGGTACTATAGGAGGATTAACGGGTAGCACCATTAAAATTACTGGTAGCGACAATAATACTGATAATATTGTTGTTCCAATAAAAACACCAACACCAACACCAACACCAACTCCAACTCCTCATGTACCCATACCACCAAACGTTCCATTTAACAGCACAATACTAGGAGAAAATTGGATTCCAGATATCAACATGTTCCACGTTGGCGATGTAATGTTGTTGACAAATGAGCCAGCATATAGTGATACACAGACCTTCACGACTCAAACTACATCCAGACTTATACAGATAACAGGTGTAAGAGCAATCACTCCATCAATCAGCCAAGGAGGGCAGTATTTTATAGAATTCACTTTTGATTATTGCAATACAGGAGACTGCGGTACACAATTTCCCGGATTACATAACACTTCTGATGCTCCTAAAGTTGGCGCAGTATTAATCCCGTTACGTTTGGCTAGTTTTTATGTGAAATCTGACAGCATGGGAACTCGAATTGTTAGAAATGATGGTGGTGTTCCTACGCTTGATGCCAATGGAAATGTAGTCATTCAAGGCGGTACAGAAAATATTCAAGGTGAGCTTTTAGGATCTACAGCTAAGTTTAATGTTATCTATCACCTAAATGATGGTACTACTCAACTTACCCCTAATAACCCTGCTGTAGCTTGGCTTAATAATATTATCTCTACGGATGTAACTGTAACAAGTGAAGTTTCGGGAATAAAGGGTAGTGAACGAATAAACCATGCAATTACTGTAAGTTTCCCTACTATTATGAAAACTTTAGAACAATAACTAGAACTCTCAATTAACTACCAATTAGTTTTAACTAGTTGTTTAAGCATAACTTAGAAAAAGAAAAGAAAAACAAGAGGTTAAATCAGATGAACACAAATAACTTAGCAAAAAATACAAATAATGAAAATAATACAAACAATAATACTTTTTCTTTAAATAAAAAACTCAGAAAACGTGTTAGAAAACTCTTTAGGGCAACTGCTCAAAAAGGTTATATCCTAATTTTTATGGTGTTTTGTTTCGCTATGGTTGGATTTGCATTGCTGTTGGAGCCAATTGCTACATCATCAATTGCCCTATCTCATACTCAGCATGAGATAGCAAAACAAATGAACGAAAGCATAAATATCGCTATCAGTAGCCCTATAAGAAAATTTGTCGTTGATCAAATGTATGC
>JBDIBI010000115.1:0-3656 GCA_039812885.1 Blastocatellia bacterium | reverse complement strand
TGCTGTAGCGAGCTATGTTTGGGAGAAAGCGCAAAATAACTGGAAATAGTTAGTTACTAGTAGAGAAGTAATTAATAGATGGCAACTTTGTATAAGTAAAATAATTCATTTAATAACTATTAGTTGCACTCTCTTATTTAATTATTTGATTATTTTCTAAATCAGTAAGTGACGTACTTACTTAACTTTAACTAAGTTAATAAAAATATGGCAAAAGGAGGCTATATGTCTTTTAATAAAATAATTATTGTCGGGAATTTAGGGAGAGATCCGGAACTTAAATATACTCCCCAGGGTCAACAAGTTTGTGAATTTTCTATGGCTACAAACGAAAAGCGGAAAACTAATACTGGAGAACTAAAAGAAGAAAGCACATGGTTTAATGTGACGTTTTGGGGTCGGCAAGCAGAAATAGCGAGCCAATATTTAGCCAAAGGCCGTCAAGTTTATGTAGAAGGTCGATTACGCGCCCGCGAATGGACAGACAAAGATGGCCGTCAGCGAACAAATTTAGAAGTATTTGGTACTGAGCTAAGACTAATAGGATCTCGCCCTAATGATGCAATGGCTAATGTTGCTACAGCTAATGCAAGCACAAGTAAAGGAAGTAATTCTAAAACTACCAAAGAATACGATGATACTGTTACCGAAGATGATATCCCTTTTTGAGTGGGTCAACTTTCCTGTAAATTATTTTTAATAAATAGTTTACAGGAAAAATTTAATTAAGTCTAGTCGTAAAATTCTTTAAGGTAATTTCGTTATTAACAACATTTCTCGTCAAGTAAAAATCTTTATTAATAAGCTTAAGAGCTTTGAAGCTTTCTTAAAGCTTCAAAAAGCAAACCAAATAAAAAGGGTAGGAAATAGTTATGTTAGCAACCTCATTAAGTGTTGTGTTAGGAGTAGTGTATCTATTAGTAGGAATCATCACAGTACTTTTAATATTTCAAGCTTCTACTAGGTTAAAGGATAAAGGTGCAAATAGTTGGTTAGTACAGGGGCATCGGATAGGTGGCTACGTGTTTATCCTATTATTTTGTGTAATCAGCTATTTTATGGTTATCAAAATAAAAGACTTACCAGATGAGCTAGCACTACGCCCTATGATTCATATGTTGCTAGCAATGTTACTAGTACCTTTAATGTTTATTAAGGTGTTAATTGCTCGTTACTACAAGACTTATTACTCAGTACTAATGCCATTGGGTTTGATAATATTTAGCCTTTCTTTTGTAATAGTAGCGATGGCCGTAACACCTTATTTTCTACGTAAAGCCACAATTAAAGATGTTCCTTTAGAATCTGTTGATTTAGGTACTAACAAAATAGATGTAGAAGCTGCTCAAGCTTTAATGCAGAAGAAATGCTCAAAATGTCATGGCCTAGACAGGGTTTTAGGCATACAAAAAGATCCTAAAGGATGGTTAGCTAGTGTTAACCGTATGCGCTCTTTACCCGGCTCTGCAATTAATGAATCTGATGTTTCTGCCATTGTTAGTTACCTAGTATCACAAAACCCTGCTATTGATGAAAAAGGTCAAATGTCGGCTAAAGGTATGTTAGAAGTTGGCAAATCCTTAGTTGATAATCGTTGTAACAGATGTCACGAGCTAGATAGAACCTATAAAGCAACAAAGAGTCCTGAGGAATGGCAATCTACAGTATCTAGAATGGTTGGTTATGCTGAAGGCAATAGTTTATTTAAAGCAGGCGATGATCAAACCATTATCAGCTTTTTATCTAAGACCCAAACGCCACAAGCGGTAAAAGAAAAAACAGAGCTAGTTTCAAAAGCTTCTAGTTCTGCTAAGGCTTCAATGAGTGGGGAGGTAAAACCAGTTTCAAGCCCTAATAATAGAGATAAAGAGTCTAGTTTTCCAATTAGTCCAAGTGGGTTAGTAGGAATAGTTTTAATAGGTAGTATTTTTGGGTTACTGATGTATAAAAGACCTGGGGAAGCGAAAGATATTGCTTTTCCTAAACTAACACCTAGAACAGATCCTATTGCAGAAATACGAGCTAAAAAAAGAACCTCTGATTCAGATAATAAAAAAGACTCTATAACTCTCAAGCTTTCAAGAATTAAGCAAGAAACTCATAATGTAAAGACATTACGTTTTGCCTTACCTCTAGGAGAAAGCATTACTGCACGTCCAGGACAATTTTTAACTTTCAACTGGGTGATAAATGGACAAAAAGCAGTACGTTGCTACAGCATCTCTAGCTCACCAACACAAACAGCTTATATCGAGATTACTGTTAAAAGAGCAGATAAAGGTTATGTATCTGTTTTCCTTAATGATCTGGCAGAAGTAGGCTTAAGTGTTGAAGTAAAAGGAGCATCAGGACAGTTTTACTTTGATGAAAATCAACATAAAAAACTAGTGCTAATAGCTGCTGGTAGTGGTATTACGCCAATGATGTCTATCTTACGTTACATAGAGGATAGAGGCTTAACTACAGATATAACACTTATTTACAGTGTAGGAACTTCTAAAGACATTATTTTTGAGAAAGAACTAGAGAGACTAGCCCAAACATTACCTAACTTCAAACCTATCATCACCTTAACTAATGAAGATGATAGTAGCAATTGGGCAGGAGCAAAGGGACGAGTAAGCCGCGCTCTCATAGAAAATAAGGTAAACAACTTATCAGGCTCAATATTCTTTATTTGTGGCCCCAATACTTTTACTCAAGCTACAAAAGAGATACTTCAGTCTCTATCAATACCATCCCAACAAATCAAAATAGAAAGCTTTGGTGGGAAACCTTTAAATCCACCAAGCTTAGAGCCATCTGCACCAGGAGCAGCCCTAGCGAATGAACCTAGCTTATCAGAAGTAGAAGATAACCCGTCAAGAAGTGATGGAAAGCAGCTCATTAAATTTTCGCGCTCTAATAAAACTTCCACCATTGCCACAGATAGCACCCTTTTAGAAGTAGCAGAAATGAATGGAGTAAGTATTCCTTTTAGTTGTCGCCAAGGACAATGTGGTACTTGCGCTACAAGACTTATAAAAGGTGAGGTAGCTATGGATACAGAAAATGGCTTAGATCCACACTTAAAGGAACAAGGCTATGTTTTAACTTGTGTTGGTTATGCTAAGAGTAAAGTTATTTTAGATATTTAACTAATGAAATTAATAATTAAACTTAAGGAGAATAAGTTATGGAAAAGACAATAAAACCCTTTAATCAAAAGATATTTACCCTAGGAATAGGACTAGCAATATTGGGAATATTCGTTGGGTTGTTTGGGATAGTAATGATGATGTTGCGAGTTAAGTTAGCAGTAGTTTTTCTAAATGCAACAGTACTATTTGATATGCCATTTACGCAAGGCGATGCAATAAAAATAGGGATGGTTACATTGGCAGCACTGGTAATAGTTTTATCTGGTGTTGGTATTTTTGCTAGCGGGACTATTGTTTCTCTAGGCCAATATTCTCGTAAACAAACCAGCTAATAAGCTTAACTACAATTAAAGGCTTAAAAAAGGGAGTAAAGACAAATGAGCGATTACAACAATAATAATAATAACTACCAAGATTATGCACCTGAAGAAGAAAAGCAATATAACGATTATGGTTTTCCTATTAATCCACAATATCCCCAACCACAAACCACAACAAAGCCTCAACAGGTGATTG
>JBDIBI010000114.1:0-3718 GCA_039812885.1 Blastocatellia bacterium | reverse complement strand
ATGGAAAATTTACAGTTGATTGCTGGCTAATTATTTCTTTACCTTTAGCATTAGGTACACTGCCAGATATAGTTATATCCACAGATGCAATTTTATTTAGCCAGCTAACAGCAGGTGTATTAGGAGTTGGTTGAGTTGTCCCATCGTCCAGATGATAAGTAACAACTAAATTGTCAGTTTGGCCTACCACGCTTTCTTTGCCACCCTGAACTTGGAATGTTCCATTGCCTGTAGGTAAAATAACTCCATTGTCATTTCTTACTAACTTCTTTCCAATCATAGTTTCATTGATATAAAAACTAGTTAAGCGTAGTGGAACTAAATTAGTTCCTACTAAACCAAATTTACCTAATCCATTTGTCAGTCCTTGAAATGCTCCACATCCTTGAGAACAAATAGTTAAACCTAACTGTACATAAAAACTCCCACCCTGAGCCAAGGTTGGAGTATACGAGCTTACATTAGTTATTTGTACTAATGTTGAATACGTTTGTGTAGTAGTTGGATCTGTAGCATCATAAGCAGGTGAAGTTACTAATAAAAAAGCATCTCCAACATGAAACATACTTGTGCTAGGAATCCACGTTTGGCCTAATACTGTAGAATTATAATCTACATTTGGCGGTACTGGATTTGGTGGAGGTGTTATAACTGGGCTAGGAGTAGGATTTGGTGGAGGTGTAGTTTTAGTAGCTGGAATAATAATGTTGGCACTTTGACCATCATTATTGCTGCTAACTCCACTACTTTTAATAGCCTTTCCAGTTATATCTCCAATAGTTGCAGTTAATCCGCCTCTTGGTGGAGGTGGCAACTTTGGAGGAATGTAGCCAGGTACAGCTATTTTTACTGAAATATTACTCAGGTCAATTTTTGTAAGTTCTTTTATAGATAGTCGCGGAATTGTTGGATCGGCATAGGCTATTGTAAATGCATCATAACCATTGACTTTATAGGGAGTGAAAATTCCTAATTTTATAGGGACGCTTTTTCCTGTTATATCAGTGGTTGTTCCAGCATTAGGTAGTGTTGGAATACAAAAGATTTCTCCATTACTTGTCCCAAGACCTTGACCCGGCAATACTGATACTGTTTGTCTTAGTGCATTGCCTGTTTCTGCCAAAGTACGCTGGACTAACATAACTCGTTCTTGGCGGTTATGGCTATCTAGATAATGATTATACATACCTGCCATTGCACTTAATATAGTAAAACTAATTATTACTACTACCAACATCTCAAATAAAGAAAATCCTTTATTTTCGTCAACCCTGTTTTGTAGCTTTGATTTATTCTTAGTCATAACCTATCCCTCAGTATTAAATTACATTATTAAATAATAATTACTTACTGTTATTTACTTGTAAGCCCATCTGTTTTACTTCTAACAAGGGTTCTTACAATTTCATTTGATTGAATATAAATTATTGTTACACCAATAGTTACATCCCCTGTATAAGGGTAGTCTTTTTTTATTGCCCATTGCCTTCTAAATTTAGGAGTAGTAGATTGAATAGGGTTAGGGCTAGTACTTGCCGAACAATCTAGATTATTTATTAATGTCCCACTGCTTTGAATTACGCAACCAGAATCATTAAGTAAATCATAATAACCAGCAACTACTTGTTGTGGATCTATAGAACCCACTTGAGTAGCGTTTTTTGGAAATTTACTTAGCTCTGTAGCTAAATTAGTTAAAAGCAGTGAGGATTTATTGCTAAGTAGATTTTGGCTGTCTATATCATGACGGCTGAAGCTAGCATTTTTTACTGAACTCACAGCTACTCCTACTATTGCAGTAAGTGCGATAGCTAAAATAACGGCAGCTATTAAAAGTTCTAATACTGTGAAACCTCTGTTTGATTGTCTCTTATACATCATTTTCTCCCATTAATAATTAATAATACTTAGCCTTTAGTATTAGATTGATTGTTTAGATTTTGTAATTCACGTCGCCAATGCCAATATCCATTTACCATTTCACAAACATAAAAATTTCCATCTTCAGGTACAACTAGAGCCATTTTCCTATTTTGTGAAGCTATGAAAATCACATCTGTAGTTAGTTTTTTTCCTGAGAAAACGTCGAAGGTAAAAGTACCTTGTCCTGAGAAGCAAATTGGTTCGTTTGAAATGCACATTGTAGCCTGACCATTACAAGTGGTAGCTACACAAGCTGAACTTGAAAAGCTTGCAATGATGCTTGATGTAACTGTAATACCTCTATGTGGCCTAGAAATGGCAGTTGCTACATCAAAAGTTCGCTTAGTGGCATCACTAACACCTAACCTGGCATTTTCACGAGCTTGATGAAGTTTGATTGAAACATCAGCAATGGTTTCATCCATTCCCATACTAGAGTAGAACCCTTTATAGCCAACTGCAACAGTACCTAATAGTGTAATTGAAATGACTGTTACTACTAGTAACTCAATAACACTAAACCCCTTATTATTTTTAGTTTTATGTTTAGTATTCTTACCCATACAGCATTCTCCTAATGTTTCAACTTGAGATGTAAACTTTTTCTTGCACCGGACTTATAAACTTGTATTTCTCTAAAGTATGTATAACTTTCAGTAACGTAATAGCTTTTAATTTTTGTGATTAATGGCTAGAATCGGTTTCAGTGTAAAATCTACTGCAACTATAATGCCAAAAACTAACCATCAGATAGACTAAGAGGTATTTTGTTATTTTTTAGTTTTAGCATGGTTGATTCTACTCCAAAGAATGCGTTTACATGTATTGTCTGAAAAATGGAAATCGTTTCATAAAAAATCACTTTTTTGCAAAAATTTTCCGGTTTTAAGATTTTATTAATGGGCACCTGAAAACTGTCCTATAGCACCAAACATTGCACTATAAAAACCTATTACTAAAAACCCGATTACTGCTCCAACTACTATAATCATAATAGGTTGAATAAGGCCAATAAGCCTATCAATGTCTTTTTCTGCTGTCTTAAATAGCTTCTCAGCATGCTTTAATGGGCGAGTAGAAATAGTTCCCGACCTCTCAGCACTAACAAGTAGATTAAACTCTGTGGCTTCAAAGACTGCATGACATTTACCTAGTGTTTCTGAGAAGCTTTTTCCACGTAGTATTTGATCTCTTGCTTTTTCTATAGCTTGACGTAAAAATACATTGGTACTGACCTTAGCTAGTATTTCTAGATTTTTAGCCGGTATGATACCAGCATCTTGCAATGTAGAAAGTAAACAAAAAATTTGTGCAACAGTTAAATCACGAACGACTTTACCCAATAGTGGAAAACTAAATTGATATTTTTGCCATAAAACTTTACCTTCTGTTTTCCACAATAATATCATTAGTGCAATTGTAATTACTGTAATAAATAGACTTACTAGGTAGTAATTATTTATAAAATCTCCAGCAGCTAACATTGTTGTTGCAGCAAAATTAAGGTTTTTGATGTCTAAACCGTCAAAAAAGTCTTTCAATTTTGGTAGCACTGCAAATGCAAATACTAGTACCATTACAAAAGTAAATCCTAGTATAAATATTGGATAGCCCATTGCGCCCTTAATCTTTGATTCTACAGCAGCTTGGCGTTCTAGTTGCCGTGATAAGAGATTTAAAATCCCCTCTTTACTACGATCAGATGTAGTAGATGATGTCCAACGCCCTGTGGCCTCAGCAGCAATAAACAATGACCTAAAATCTGCCCCAAAAGCTTTAGGTAGCTGATCTATAG
>JBDIBI010000113.1:0-3834 GCA_039812885.1 Blastocatellia bacterium | reverse complement strand
TGTCCCAAACCTGTAATAAACAGTAGATTTAAGGGTTTATCAGTAAGCTCTTTAGTTTTCTTTAGCAAATCAATTGGATGATAACCCTTGTTCACATCTATGAAAGTATCTACCTTTAGCTGTAAAGTATTAAAATCAGCATCTAGCAGCTTAAAATCCTGGCTAATTCGTTGAATTATTTCAGCTTGGTTTTCTAATCTTGTTTCCATTAAGACAAGAATAAATCTTCCTTGTCCTAACTCTACACTGTTGTATAAAGCATTAAGCTGCTTTTCTATTCTTTCTTTGTTGCTTTGTACAGTTAAAGTACTCATGGTATTTTCCTAAAATTGGAATGCAAAAGAATTACTCATCTACCTCTGCCCTACTATTTGTCTTTACCATTTGCTTGATAATTTGAGGCAAGCAAACATTCATGCCTCTATTTACACAACCACTAACTATTGTAAGCTCTTGCTTAGTACTTTTAACAATCTCTTTGATTTGGTTAGACTCTTGCTTATCTAACTCAAGCTTCTTAATTGTTTCTTTAAGTGATTCTACAACCTCACTACTACTAGTTATAGGTTTGATTTGGCTAGAATCTTTTTCGCCTAACTTAATGTCTATAAGAGATTCTAAAAACTTATTATCAATAGATCTTTTTGGCATTTTGAATTTCCTTTTGACTTAAAACTTAAATGAGAAATTATTGCTCATAGCCCTATCAACAATCAGTCTGACAGTGTTGCTAGGTTTAATTACTACCCATTTCATTTTTTAAAAAATTCGTAGATAGCAAATTCTCTACCTCTAATTGGGCTTCCCTTAATTCCATAAAAGTCTCATTTTTTACACTCATTTTTGTTTTCCTTAGTAATTAATTAGAACTACTAATATCTTTCCAGTGTTTCGCCTCCACATAACGCGACAAATGCCCAACATTTTCTGTTACAACAATAGCATTTACACTTAGAGCTTGTGCTGCTAACACCACATCGCAATCCAGTTCTTTAGGGTCAGCAGTAGGAGTGCCTTTTTTTCGTGCATCAGCCCAAAGATCAGAAGCTAATCGCATTGTTTTTGTACTTAATGGTAAATATGTGTGTAGTATAACTAGATTATCTAGTGCATTAATAGACTTTAACAAACCTCTAAGTGTCAATTCTCGTCTAACTTCGTAATCAGCAATTTCAGCAATAATGATTTCTTTACCAACAACCAACATTTCTTGATACCAATTACTAATATCTATCCCTATTTTGGGATTAGCTATTTTTCCTAGTGGTGTTGCATCTAGAATTAATGGTCTAAACATTTGGAATATACCTTTTACTTTCTGATAGTTGCTGCAATTACTTCATCTATTAAGGCAGCGTTTTGTTCTTCATAGCCAGAATCATCAGCTAAAAGTTTTCTATGAAATTCCAAGGCAGCTTGATTCTTAATTTTTTGTTTCTCGCGCTGCTCTTGTTCAGAAACTTCAGCTAATAAGCGTTCCCCTAAAGCTTTTTTATCTTCAAGGCTTAAGTTGGCTGCTTGCTCTATTATTTTATCTATAGGTTGTGCTGACATTTTTAATCCTTTCTTTATAATTAAAACAAAAAGCTAAAATCATTGCTCATAATACCATCTACAACTAATTTTACAGTGTTATTACCTTTAAGAATACCAAGCTTTTTCTTATTAGCTTTGATTGTAAAGCTAGTATTGCTAACACTGCTTGGGGTTAAACTAACTTCGTTATCATTAACAAATAGCCTTACATTATTATTAACATTAGACATAAAGCCAATGCCTGTTACGGTAAGTACTTTAGCCTGATAAGCAGCATTAGTTATTGCTGGTGCAATGGTAAATAGGGAACTAGCTGCTCCAACATTACCGCTTGTGTCAGTAGCAGTTATCTTTACTACTGCTTGAGAAGTAGTAAAATTTAGCTTATCTATATTGCTTAAAGTAAAGCTAGAGTCTGTAGCACCAAAGCTTGCTATTTGGCTAAATGTTTTCCCACCATCAAATGAAAGGAGTAGTGCTTGATTAGTAACTGCTCTATTATCAGTACTTTGCCATTTAACTTGAATAGGCTGTCCTGCAACTATGCTCTGAGATTGATTAGGCTCTAAAATAACCACTGTTGGAGCAATAGTATCAACACCTAAAACAATGCTAAAGTTGCTTGCAGTAATAGATTGTGAACTATTCCCAGCAGCATCACGAACTATAAGACGTAATCTAGTTTGGTCAGATTGCAAACTCATTGGTATTTGATAAGTAAATTGTTGAGTAATGCCTGACAATCCGCTTGCCAGTGTTAGAGGGAATGTAGAACCCCCATCAGTAGAAAGAGACAAGTCTTGGCTTGTTACTCCTACATTATCTGAGGATGTCCAAGATATTTGTAAAGTATCGCCACTATTAAACTTCTCACCACCAACGGGAGAATTAAAAGTAACAGAAGGTGGTTGTGTATCTCCACCAGAACCATTTCCAGATATAGTAAAATTACTTGTTATTGAGCTAGCTCGCCTTCCTCCTAAATCAATGGTTGAAACCCTAATTTGAGCTTTATTTGTATTGATACTGGGAACTTGCCAAGTAAAAGATTGTGCATCTGCTTTTAATTGTTCTGCTCCTGGTATCGCAGTAAATGTTTGTCCGCCATCAGTAGAAAGCTCTATTTTGTGTGTAGCAATAGAAAAACTTTCTGGTTGAACTATTGTTTGCCAAGTTATTGTAAATAGTTGATTTGGCATTAGTTGTTGATTTGCTACTGGCATTGTTGTCTGGAGTAATGGAGGCTGGCCTATTGTGAAATTGCCTGCTACAGCAATACCATTACCAAGACGGTTTTCGACAAAAGAAAAAATTTGTGTATTATTTTTTCCGTCAAGAATAGTCCTACCTTTAAAATCTCCTAGATAAAGTACTTTACCATCTGGGCTAAATTGTAAATCTGTTATGTTTGTAAAAGTAGATATAGTGAATATTTTATTTAGTATTTTATCCTTGGCATTATATGTGTATAAATTTTTGCCTAACTCTTCAGCAATATAGAGGTTATTTCCATCAGGCGAGCATAGCAACTCTGCTAAACTAAAACTTCCAGAATTTGGGAAATCAAAACTTCCATTTATACTTAGTGTTTTTGTATCGATTATACTAATGGTGTTCTTAGTAATTAGGTATAACATGCTTCCATCTGAAGAAATAGCCATTTCTTTAGGTCTTTGAAGGGCAATAGAAGTTGCAGGAAACCCACCTATAGTACTGATTAGGTTTAAAGTCTTAGTATCAAAAACACCTATACTTACAAAATTGCCTGAAGAAGCAAGGGCAGTTTCTGATATATAAGCTCTATTACCGTCAGGGCTAAAAACTATATCTGTTGGCATTTGGATATTATTTATTGTAGCAATGGGAGTGAAATTATCTGGATTTAAAAGAACTACTTTATTCTCATTACCTAATAAAGCCCATAATGTATTGTCTGGGGAAACTTTTGCCCTATAAACACCCTCACCGTTGAAGGCTCCTTTTAAAGTTCCATCTTTCAGATCTAATGCAACTAAACCTGGGACATTACTTGAGTTTGATCCTAACATAGCATTAATGAAGCCTTTTTTCCCATCACTCGATAATTCTATTTTATCTCCGCTAAGGGGTATTGGAAATGAAGTTGTTGTATTTTGGGTTAAAGCGTCTATTACCGAAATTACTGAAACTCCTCCTAAACCAAAAGAACTTTCTTGAATTTTATAGATTGTGGGACTGTTATTTTGTTGAGCATGTGTGTCTGTATATATTATAAAAATGAAAAATATTGTTAATAGCGCAAAAATTTGTTTTTTCATA
>JBDIBI010000112.1:0-3894 GCA_039812885.1 Blastocatellia bacterium | reverse complement strand
AATGATCCTATATGTTTTTCATATAGCTCTTGTAATTGAACATTTGGCATATTTTTTACCTTCTAGCTCTATAAAAACTTTAGCTTTTACCCTTATATTCTAAATAGAAATTATAGGCAAATATTGCTGTCTAAATAACAAATAATCCAGGTTCCACCCCAAAAAACTCTCCTAGTTTTTTTGCTATAGTAACAGTAATAGGTCTTCTTCCATTGATAATATCAGAAGTATACCCTCTAGAATTAAATAGATGTACTAAGTCCTTTGGTTTTAAGTCTCTAGCATCCATCAAATGTTGTAGTATTTGATGTGAGCTAACTTCTTTTAACTGATAATTTCTATCTTCATACTCCTCAATTAAGATAACCATTAGTTTCAATAGATTTTGTTCTTCTAATGTTTTGTTATCTGCTTTCTCTAAAAGTTCTTCTGCTAAAGACAAAAATCCTTCATATTCTTGCTCATTCTCTATTATTTTAGGCGTTGTTTTAGCTAATAATTGCCCATAGCTTTTTAAGTCTATCTTAGCTTCTGCAATCATTTTTCCACCTCCCCATATCATATTCTGCATGTGTTAAAATATGCCTTAGCAAAATTACTTGATCATCATAATAGATTTTGCTTATCAATCGATATTTATTTCCACCTATATTAAACACTGTGCAACTACCAACTGCATCCGCATGTGGATAGTTAACTCTTACTTCTGCTATTGACTTCCAAGTAGCTTTCTTCGCTGTCCTATACCAAGATTCTAATGGTGCTTCTGCTTCTGGATATTTCGCTGCAAATTCTCTTAGCTTTTTACGACTTATTATGTGCAAAGCCTTATTCCTACTTTATTTTACTTTATTTTTGTATGTTCGCATATAGCGAGCACATTTTCAAGTAAAAACTTGCTTAATATTAACGCCTTATCCAGTAGCAAGATAAAAAGCTTGTGGTTTTAATCAAGAGAAACCAATATTTTGCCGATCTACTATAGTTGTATTTTATTGATTTGAAAATAGATAGAAGATTTTATAGAAATGCTTTGCTGAATTTATTACTGATCTCAATAACAAAATAGGAAGCAAGAAAATTGTTTTTCTTCTTTAAAGATTTCCTTTGCTATTTGCCTGATATTCCCCTATTGATTGTGGTCTATATTCTTTTGTTACTTTTGTCTGATTTAATTGATGGTTATTACCTACCTGATTAGTGTTATTTGGTCTATTTGACTGGTTTGGGTGATTTTGGTTATTTGGGTGGTTTTGCTGGTTATGATTATGGTTGTTTTTGTTCTTATTTGAGTTTTTATTAGACTTATTAGACTTATCAGAACCATATTCATTTTTGTCAGGTAATTGTATATGAACAGTAAGAGCTTCACCTAACTTGTTAGGTTTTGCTGATTTGCCATCTTGAGTAAACCAATATCTACTACTATGAATTGGCAACTTATTGGCTATTATTATTATTTGATCATATTCTCCCAATCTTCTTACTTCATCAGGTGTCATTAAGTCTCTAGCTGTTTTTACTATCTGCTCGCTTGTTTGTTCTTTTCCAAACATCCCACCTTGTTTACTTTTACTTACTGATAGCTCTGATACAGTTGTTTTTCCTAGTGTTTTTGATAGGTAATCTGCGCTTTGAAAATCTAATCCTGAGAGTACAATCTTACTATTACAATTATCTGCTATGATTTTTCCTGCTGATTGTCCATATACACTTTCTAGTTGAGCTAGCGATTGTAAGCCTAATACTAATCCTATTTTACGACCTCTTATCACTGATATCTCTACTTCTAAATTAGGTATGCGGCCAATGTTAGCGACTTCATCAAGCAATAAACAGACTGGTATTTCTGCATCTCCTTGCTTTATCTGATTTAATACTAGAGTAAAAAATAATGTACTTAATGGTTTAAGTACAGCAACATCTTGTTCTGAGAGTACCCAATAAACACCAATATTTTTCTTTCTTAGTTCTCCAAAATCTGGTGGTTCTAAGCTAGCAGAAGTAAAACGGCGTACTTTATCGTCTGACAACCAAACTAATTTTGCAGTCGCGCCAATCATAATATTGCCTCTTAGCTTTGCATCAGCAGCACTAAATAATGTTGCATACTGGCGAGCTATTGCATTAGGCGATTCTAGCAGAGTATTTGTTAAGTCATCTCCCTTGACTGTAGTAACAAGGTCATAGGCTGCGGCTGGTGTTGGGTTACTAAATGTGGATGTGTGAGCAAATACGGCAGCTAAAAAGAAAGATCCTGTATCAATCCAAAACTGTGAATCTGCTCCACTAGCACCACCAGAACTCATTATTACTGCTTGTGCTAGTGATAAACATAGGTGTCCATCTTCACCACATAAGGGTATCCAGTTAAAGCACATACTATTATCAGGTTCTCTTGGAGCATAACGCCTAGAATATTGCCGATATCCACTACTTATTTTCCACCCTTCACCTTTAGGATCAGCGTAAACAAAGCTCCCTTGAAAATTAGGTAATTGCCAGAGAAAAAAACCTCTGCCTTTACCTACACCACTTGGCCCCAATACCATTGTATGTCTAAACATAAAGTCTTTAGGCAAATCTACACGTTTATTTTTAATAGGATTAGGTGCTGGTCCCAGTATTAATGCACCACTTTCAGGTTTATTTTTTATGTCTTTAAGAAAAGGTTTTAAGTCAGGACTAGAAGCCCATTTAGCAGAACCATGTAGATCTGATTCTGGTAAGACATTACGGCTATTATAAAGCAGACTTAACACTACTATTATGCTTACTGCTAATGCTGCTAAAAACTTAGGATCTTTAGGAGATAAGTCTAAACCTACTAATAGTGCTATCAGACCTAACACTAAAAAGAATCCTATTCCTTTTGCTATTTCTCTTGACATAGTTACACCTATAATTACTTATAAATAGTAGCTAGATAATGATTTATTTTTAATCAATTGATGGTTTAATTAGTTAAATGTAAGGTAGTACTAAGACTAATTTTGTTGGTCTATTTAATGAGTTCAAACCAACTAAAATCGATTAAAATTCCTAAAACAATAATTGAAATGCTACTTACCTACTGCAAAGGTAAACTATTGGCATCAGCTAATTGAGTAGCAGAGCTAGAAGCACGAATAACATTTGATTGATCAACAAAGAAGCTTCTATCACCACCAATAAGACCATTACTAATTAATGGGCGAGCTAGAACATCATAGCTAGCTACAGTATTGGTACTAGAATCACTTTTTACTACATTGAACAGAAAAATATAGCCGCTTTTAGGTGTTTGAATTGAAGATGCACTTGGGATAGAAGCTTGCCCAACAGATGAATCAACATACTGTTGCTTTACTAAATCATCTATTCCAGCATATTCTCCATTCCCAACACCTGCATTGTAGCTAGCTTGAGTTGAGCTTATTAGTCTTAGTGTTTGGATAGCTGAAGCTGCATTTGCAGCCTTACGAGAGCCTAAAAGATTAGGAACAGAGATAGCAGCAATGATGCCTATTAATGTAATAACTATTAGTAGTTCTAATAGGCTAAATCCTCTATTATTTAGCCTATTACCGTTAGAGCTTTGACCATAAGATTGTTGAACAAAAGCTACTTCTGAACCAATTCCATATATAACCAAGTCTTCTACTTTGCGCTCAACCTGTAACGAAAAAATATCAACACATATACCTATTTCGTCATCAGCCTTGATTGTTAAAGCTTCATCTTTCTTTATTCTCTCAAAATTAACGCATGTGCCATTAAGTGAACTATCTAGGATTTCAACTTTATCTTCAAACACAGTAATAACAGCATGTTCGCGGGATACATTAGGTTTGTTTATATGTATATCATTACTAGGAAGTCTGCCAATTGTATTCTTTCCATAATAAAGCTGAT
>JBDIBI010000111.1:0-4024 GCA_039812885.1 Blastocatellia bacterium | reverse complement strand
CATTTCTATTTTTGATAATTCATAGATAGTTTACTAGCAGTAAATTATGACATATATTATGCTAAGTAGTAATTGACTGGAAAAATAAGCAAAATTATATTTAGAAAATGGAACTATTTTAGATTAGAATAGTTTTAACTAACAAACCAAGTGCAACAACAAGTGATGTTATTTGTATTACAACAATTAGAATATTTCTAAAATTTATAAGGAGTCGATTAATTTATGAAAAAACACAGCAACGTAGTAAAAGGATTTTTATTTGGATTGGTAGCAGTATGTATCTTAGGAATCTTAGTGTTACCGTCACTCCAGCAAAAAACAAAAGCTGCTCAAAACAATAGGCCAGACTATATTAACAGGTTGAGTCAAGGACTAGCAGAAGCTCAACTTACAAGCTCAGGACTAAGCCCAACAGCAGCAGTTAATTCAATGACAAACTTAATGGAAATACGTTCTGGCATAAGGTTTAGCTCATTAGTCAGAACAGAGTTAACTACACAAGAAACATCTGCTATCAATGGAACACAACCATTAATTAGCTATGATAGATTTGTTGATATTCTTACGGATACTGCATTAAAACAAGCTTCTACATTAACAGATACAGATATTAATCAAATTCTTACAGTAGCAAGAGGTTTTAATGCTCCCGATATGCCAGAAACTCTAAAACATCAGGATATAGCAATATTTCCTGGGTATTATGTAGGTCTTTCTAATGAGTACGTTACTAAACAGTTAAAAGCTATTGCAAATCCACAAGCTCAGCTCTTAGTAAGACAGAGTATTCGCGCCAAAATAGAAGAGCAAACTAGAATGCATTTAGTTAGTTATGCTGCTGCTGCTCCAGAAACTTTTGGCCAGAACTGGGATAGTGCTAATAACAAACCAGGAAAAAGCTTAACGCCTAGTAAAGCGATGTTACTTACTTATAGCGTAGTTTCTGGTGATAGTTTTGCTGATACCACAACTGTTCTAACTACAAGAATGCAGAAATTACAAGAAGCAATAACACGTCAATGCAAGTGTGGTAGTTATCCTTCTCCTATAGGACACACCCCTTATGGAATAAATGGCTATTTATTTAGCTCTGCTCCATCGATTTTCTTTAATGAAACAAATCAAATGCTTCTCTTAAACAAATTTGCAGGAAAGGAATAATTTAAGGTAAAAACTATGAACAAGATTAAGAATATTCATTTAATGAAAAATTGGCCAGCAATTGTATTACTAACAGTTATAGCTTTTAGCGCAGCTTGTGGAACCCGCGTTGGGGATATTATTTTGGGCGAATGTACACAATGTGGACTTAATAGTGGAGAAGAAATATATGATCAGGGTACAGGTAATGTATATGTTGTTCCTGATAGTGGATGCATAACTGTTCCAGGAGATTGTAGTAAACATAATTTTGTTCCTCTTCTTGGAGTCCAGAGTTAACAGATTTAAGTTTCATTTTATGGATAGAGCAGAATTAGTTTTGCTTCATCCATAAAATGAAAAAGATTACTTACGTATGAAGGCATCAAATAAGGGTGTATTTGTCCAAGATACACAGATCTATGATCAAATATGCAAGAAATTGGAGTCAGTTAAAAAAGATAGCGTTAGTAGCTCCTATTAATAATGTAGAAATAAAGATTATTTAATCAAAATATTATTAGTAATATATAGTCATTAATTTAACTTAATATAGTTAAATTAATAGTAATTTTGTCTCAAAAATATGACTAAGAAGAAGAATTGAACTAATTATGCTTATTAAAGATTACATAAGTCAAATAGTGAATACTTTGGGTACTATCAAAAAGGGGTTACTAGAAGAACCAAAACTAGAACTCGATTTTGGTAAGCTAAATTTTATTAACCCCAGTTCTACTAGTATTCTTAGTCAATTAGGGAATTTGGAAAATAGCGTTATATGCATTGCTACTGAAAAAAGAACATTAGATTTTGCTAATGAGCAAGATAAGGCAAGAATAGAGAAATTTTTTAACTGGATACCACTGTGCAGCAAAGATAAAGCTTTATGTTTTTTGCTAGCACAATCCGTTCTCTACAGTTCACCTTGGGATATAACAAAAGAACGAAGGTTTGATGTAGAGATGTCAGCATTTTTTCTAGCTGCTGTGTTTGCTCACTCCTCTACCTTGGATAACCCAACACCGAGCGGATTTCATCAATTAATAGATAATGTGCCAGACGAAAAGTTAATAAATATATTAGTTAATTCACCTAATGAGATAGCTTGCTATTATATTACGCTCTTTAATAGTGTTTATGAAAAATTCGGCAGATTTTTTAACCGCC
Source organism: Blastocatellia bacterium (assembly GCA_039812885.1). Taxonomy (GTDB): domain Bacteria; phylum Acidobacteriota; class Blastocatellia; order Chloracidobacteriales; family JADJPF01; genus JADJPF01. The sequence continues at coordinate 1,711 of JBDIBI010000111.1, read as the reverse complement.
TTCCTAAAGAAGATAAAGAGAGGAGCATATTTAGAGTCTGGCGCGAGGTTCGTTGGTTAGAGCATAGCAAGCTAAGAAAATCTAAGTCTGAAACTCTAAAAGTGCCTGATTTTACTAGACTAACAGAAGAAAAATTTTCTTTATACCTAGATTTAACAGAAAACTATAGCAGCAGAATCGAGATAACAACTTTAACTAACTTACTTTTTAACCTAATGTCTTATCAATTAAAACAATCTAAGAATGAACAAGGTGTTTATTTCTTTGTAGATAGCGCAAAGACAGTTGAGGCTATTGTTAGTTCAGTGCCAAGAGAAAAGCTTATATTTTCCTTAGAAGACTTAGAAGAGCTTTGCAATAGATATAGTACAAACCCTTTTACAGACAATTCTCTTTTAAAACAAGAGTAATCCTTAACAAATTCAATAAATTAAAATTATCAAGGAGTTAGATGTATGTTAGCAGAAACCATAGAAGTAGAAAAACAAAAACCACACAAGTCTTGTATTCCAGAAATTCTTATAGGGGAAGAAAGTAGAGAAGCTTTTCTTGAGAAACTTGAGAATGCTATAGAATCAGAAAATAGTGTAATTTGCATTTCAACAATGCAAGATAGCTTAAATGTTGTTAGGCGAAAAAAGCCCAAAGAAAAAGAACTTGTATGCTACATTCCAGGAGAGCCAGAAAAGAGCCAGTCTTTTAACTGGATGTCCTTATACAAAGATAACAATAAAGCTTCAGAGTTCTTGTTAGCCCATTTAGCACGAACCATAATGAATGCTGATTACAAATACAACTACAGCCTAGCCATCTATCATTATGGTATTACAGAGCTTAAACAAATATTTACTCTTGGTTTTGGAGAAAAAGAAGAGCAACTTTATGTAGATCATGGAGGTTATTTTCTAGAAGCCTTATTTCGTTATGTTGCTCAAATGCCAAATCCTACACCAGTTAAAGCCTATGATTACTTAAATAGCATTCTACGTAATCACAACGAGAAGCAATTGTTAGATATTTTGGGTAACTCTGAAAATGAACGTATTAAAGAATTAATCGCACTTTTTACAACCTTAGACGAGAAAACTTGCTTTGGCCTAATGAGTAGGGCATCTGCTGGCCTATCGTTTCTTTTTCGTCAAGAGACAAGAGACTTTACATCAGACTCAAAACAAGCACCTGATTTTGGAAAACTAAGAGAAGAAAACCTATGTGTTTCCCTGAGCTTGGATGAGGATCATCTTGCAGAAATAAGAGGGTTGAGCAGCCTATTTTCTAACTTAGCAATTCAGCAATTAAAGAATGTTAGAAATGGCAAAACTGTCTATTTTTTCATTGATGATATAACTAGAGTCGGCCATATGCTCAATCTAGCATTAGAAGTACAGATTATAAGAGCTTGTAATATAGGGCTGGTGTTATTTGCTCCATCGATGCAAGAACTAGAGAAAGTCTATGGAAGAACAGAAGATAATAAATGTGGCTGGCAAACAAGCTTTATTCTAGCAAATTGCCTAACTGCAAAAAGCCTAAGTCTAAGTAAAAAGTTAACTCAACTCAGCAAAAATACTCTAGAGTCAGAATATCTAGTTAAAGTAAGACAAAAGAGGATCTTAGAAATCCTAGCAATGAGTAGTGTAGCAATAAACCAGATAGAAATGGTTAACAGATCTAATGGTTTAATAGACATAGAAACTTTACCTTTGTATCT
>JBDIBI010000110.1:0-4077 GCA_039812885.1 Blastocatellia bacterium | reverse complement strand
AAAATTCTATTTTGATTGTTAAGGTTTTATTGGGGCTAGGACGAGGGAAGCTGCGACTAAGCCTAAGAGGACAACCAAAAGTGTCTTAAAAATGAAGGCGGATGTAGATTTTCTGGGAGAGAAGTTGTGACCAGACCTAATAAATTGTAAATAGGGCTAACTAAAGGGACGCTGTGATAAGACACGACAAGGAAAAAATAGAAGTTTTTGGAGCCTCATTTTCTTATTACGCATATGAGTTTATGAGACTTTGTTTTCTGAGATGAATAAATAAGACAAAAAAAGCTTAATTTTATAAGTAATATTGACTATTATTTCTTTTGTATCAAAAAAGGAACGTTTTCCAAGACTAAAACTATATTTTTACCTATATTTATTAAGTTCTTATGTATCACATAGTTAATTCCTTACGGTGACTTATCGCACGTTCCTTTTAATTAGGCTATTTTACTCTGACGAACTTTTGGGTGATTTGTGCATATCTCCCCAAAAACATCCATATTCATAAATTTTCTAGTATTAATGCTGTGTATAGTTGTGCGACGGCGTTTTGAGAGTTTTGAAGCAAAGTTATTATTTTTGTTTTTGATTCTTGGTTTGGAAGTTTTGTCATTTTTAGCATGAAATTTAGATGTACAAACCATTCTGCTCGGCTAATATTGTCTAATTTGAAATCTCTTAGGAATAAAAGGTATTCGGATAATAGTTCGTCTTTTTGTTTTTCTGTTTGGGTTAGTTCGATTAACTCTTGGTAAATGATAGCTTTTTGATGTAAATAATCTTCTTCTGTTGGTTCGTCACTTGTTTTCCAACTTCTAAAGAGTCCTAGAAATTTAGAGTAGCTTTCTTCTAAATTTGTGTCTTTATCAGTAGAGTTTATAGTGTCTCCTTTTTGCAGGTTAGTGTAGAGCTTTCGTATTTCATCGAGTATTAATTTTGATTTACTAGAAGAAAAGAAGGGAGGGTCTTCTGCAAGTACTTCTTCTTGTTGTAGTTTTATTTCTGCCAGAACGATTGGGTTTTCACGGAATAACCTGGAATTCGCACGAGATATTAGCTGAGGAATAAGTTTTTCTCTTTCGCTGATATCAGGACATATTTTTTGTGAGAGATTATTAATTATATAGTCTTTGTAGGCTTGCACTAAGTATTTGGAGGGAATTTGTTTCTTATCACAGTATGTGGCTAGGTTGTATATAGATTCTGTTGTTCTGTATATAGATTCTGACGCGATAAAGCTTCTGTAATCTGTAAGATGTTGAACTTTATTACTATAAGCACTTAATAAAATTTCTGTATCTAGTGGATTCCAATTAAAAGTAGTTATTAGTTTAGCAATGTGGGTTAATTCTATGGGAGAAACAATGTTATTTATTTTTTCTTCAATAAACCGTGTTCTGTCACCTTGTTCGATTTCTTTGTTTGTGAAACATTGTTCTGCTATTTTTGTTGTGGTTTCGTAATAGGTTGTTATGTCATAAATGGCTATGTCTTTACAGGATAAAGGTTGTTTTATAAGAGGAGTGAGAGAAATTTTTGAAAAATATTCTTTAGCAGTATTTTTATCTAGCTCTAACAATGTGTTTATGACGCGGCAATTCAGAGAAATCATATCTAGATTTAGATCATATGCTTTGTCTAAATATCCTATTCTCGTATCTATATTTATAGATCTAAAGACTGTTTTTTTTGTTTTTAGTTGAGCTTGGTTAGCTTGTTCAAATGCTTCTTTTAGCAGTTCAATATTGATTTTAGGATCATGGATTTTTCTAGAATCGACAATGCGGATTATTGCATCAGCGTAAAATTCTGGTGGTACTGAGCGAGCTTGATTTAATAAAACAGTAATGTTTTTAGGTATTTGTATTTGTTTTGGTTTATCAGTATTATTGTTTGTCCTGTTATTTATGTTATTTTTTTGTGTATTTTGTGCAGGAGCTATGCTTGTATATAAACCTAAGATAAAAAATAGAATTATTACTACGGATATTTTATAAAACATGTTATCTCCAAGTTATTAGTTACTCAAGTTTAAGTATTTTTTGTTGATAGGTTAGTTGCTATTTATTAGCGTCAATGCCTGGGAGCGAAATACTAAAGAATTTTTCGACCTGGGCTTTTAGATCACCTGTGTAAGCTCCTCTCCAATTCTGCAATACCTTACCTTCAGATGAAATAACTATAGTTTGAGGTGTTCCCCCAAATTTATACTTTGAGCTAATTTCTTGTGGTAGATCTTCATATACATCGAAAGGGATTTGGTGGCTTTGTACGTATTCTTTTAATCCTTTGGAATCTAAAGAAAGGGCAACAAATCTGTATTTTTTAAAGAGTTCTTTTGCAATTACTTCAGCATTTGGTTGATTCTTTTCGCACCACGTACAACCAGGAGCAATAACATAGAGTATTAAAGGTAATTCGTTATTTCCGTAAGGAAAGGCAATACTATTTCCGTTTAGTTGCTTTACTTGTAATGGTGGTACAATTTCGCCTGCTTGTAATTCTCCTTCTGCCCTTAATGCTTTTTCTATATAACGAAAATGTTCAACTTTACGAGCAAGTAGTATGTTGATAATGACTGAGCATACAAGTGATAGTGTCAATGTAATGATAATGAGTTTAGTGGTTTTATTCTGTTCCATCATCTTTTCCTTGATTTTCATTAATTTAGTGTTTAAGTTATTTAGATATTAGAGTTAATTAGTACTTTAGATAAGGTAGTTTTGCCGATTACTTATAAGAATACAAATTTGGTTTTTATCTCATAATTGATCAGCAAAACTAATTGTTTTAAATTATCAGAAGCATTTTTAGCAAGGTGGTGGGCATGATGTCATGCAGTAACCAGGCCTACTACTATTCGGATCACAAGGAAGAGTACAAGAGTCTGGTCTACAGCATACTTGATTGGCTCCACACTGTATGCCACTTGAACAACATTGCGCAGCAGATGCATTTATAGGTGGATCAATTAGTGTGTACCCAGCGTAGCTGATTCCACATATTGCGAAAGCAATTAAACATATTCCTTTGAGTTTTTTTAACATAAATTATTCTCCTTGGTAAACTATTATAGTATATATTACTAATACTACAATATATATAGCTATATTAACGCTTTATTGTATAGCTATATACCTAATGTAATTTTATTTAAGTATAAGAGCTAATAAAATTATAGCTATTATTTTTAGTTAAAAAACACCCTTCAGATAGTTTATAATGTGACAACTGCCCGTTAGGGTGTTTTGCTGAGTGTTGTAGTAGTTGATGGTTTGATACGCCTGTTCTTCTATTGCAACACTCTTCTATATTGACTAGCGTATATTACTATTAATAATGTATTAAGTAAAATATATTTTTGTATTTATCCTTAGTATTAGTGGCTGGCATACTAGTATTACTTGGTAGATACGCTTGTTTAGTTATGAAGTATATATTACATGGTCAATTTTACTTACTGGGAGGTTCAGGAGGATTTGTATATTGGGTGTTTTTGCATATCCCCCGAAAAAGACTAGTTTGGCAATAAAGAAGACCTTTACTGTTACGTATTGCTACGAATGTCCAAAAACCTATTAAAAATATTATCGCTAACTTATTGATTTCAAAAGAAGAAATTTTTATAAATATGAGTGTCTAAAAACTACTCTTTTTGGACACTCCCCAGCAAAGTCTCGGAGTGTAATATCATTAGTATTTCTTATAAATTTATTCACATCTTTTTTTACTATAATTTAACGAACCGTATTTTTGAACTATACCTTTTTGTGGGTCTTACAAAAACCCCCTAATAATTTAACCAAGGTAATTTCTACTAACAATATCCAAGCGGTTATGCCCAAGAGCAAAGCTAACCTGGAGCATTGCAGATGTGTCTTTATCTTTAGGGGTGTAATCTTTCCCTGATAACTCCTTATAGTAACTAGCAGCATATTCCCTTCTGTAACCATGAATATCTGCCCTAACAGGAATCTTTTCTATAACTTGACTATCCAAATCTTTACCAGAAGCAATTTCTAGAACTCTACTTTCTAGACTTTTCAAGACAGGAACAGAACGAGGCCGACCACCTTT
>JBDIBI010000109.1:0-4135 GCA_039812885.1 Blastocatellia bacterium | reverse complement strand
TGATATGAGTTGGAGAACTATTGATATAATAGAGGCATATACATTAAGATGGCTAGTAGAGGTTTTCTTTGAGGACTGGAAGGGTTATGAAGGTTGGGGTCAATTGACCAAACTGCCTGACGAGGGTGTAAGATGATTTCTGTAAATTGGCAAGAAGAAAAGAAAGAGGTAAAAGAATAAGAAGCTTTTCATCAAAAAAAAATTGTAAGCTAGCTCGTTTTTTGTCAAGTTTTTCTAAAACGCTCCTTAGCAGTCGCTAAAAGCTTGACAAAAAGCCTCGCTGCGCTTAGGGATTTGCCTTTAAGGATGAAAAGCTAGAAGAGAAAACCTAACTGTACCAAGTAAGGTGGCAGTAAAGTAAGTAAAAAAGGAGAACATAAATGCCAATTACAAGAGAAGTATTAGATGAAATAATGAAGGACTATGCAGAGCCAGCAGATTTATTAGGAGACAAAGGGCTACTCCAGCAACTAACTAAAGCATTGATAGAAAAAGCATTAGGAGCAGAATTAACAGATCATCTGGGCTATGAAAAATACGATGCAAAAGGACGAAACAGCGGAAACAGTAGAAATGGAAGCAAAAGAAAAACGCTAATAGGAAAACAAGGCACAATAGAAATAGAAGTACCACAAGATAGAAATGCAGAATTTCAGCCCCAAATAATAAAGAAAAATCAAAGGAGATTTGATGGCTTTGATGATAAGGTAATAAGTATGTACTCCCGTGGAATGACGACACGAGAAATCCAAGCACACTTGGAAGAAATATATGGAGTAGAAGTATCTCCAGCTCTGATAAGTGAAGTAACAAATGCAGTAATGGAAGATGTGAGGGCTTGGCAGACTCGTCCATTAGATGCTGTGTATCCAATAGTTTACCTGGATGCAATACAGACAAAAGTACGCTCGGAAGGTAAAGTAATCAGTAAAGCGATATACTTGGCAATAGGGCTAAATTTGAAAGGCTATAAAGAAGTCCTTGGAATGTGGGCTAGTGAAAATGAAGGTGCTAGATTTTGGTTGAGTGTAATGACTGAGCTTAAAAATCGTGGGGTGAAAGATATATTTTTGGCTTGTATAGATGGGCTTAAAGGATTTCCAGAAGCTATAGAAGCAGTATTTCCTAAGACTCAAATACAACTTTGTATCATTCACGTAATTCGTAATGCTTTGGCTTACGTATCATATAAAGACCTTAAGGCTGTTGTTGCTGATATGAAGCTGATTTATCAAGCAGTTACTGAATCTGAGGCTGAATTTGCCTTAGAGCTTTTTGCTGATAAGTGGCAATCTCGTTACCCTATGGCTGTCCAAGTTTGGAAGAGTAATTGGAAGCATATTCGTACTTTTTTTGCTTTTCCTATGGATATACGTAAAGCTATCTATACTACTAATGCTATTGAGTCTCTGAATTTTTCTCTACGTAAAGTTATTAAAAATCGTGCCCTTTTTCCCAATGATGACTCTGTTTTCAAGCTCTTTTACTTAGCTATTAAAAACATTTCCAAGAAGTGGACTATGCCCATTCGTAACTGGGCTGATGCTATTAACCAATTTAACATTTTCTTTGACAATCGTGTTCCTTTGCCTTCTTGATTTTATTTACAGAAATCTATTGACACCTCCTGCCTGACTATGAGGGATCAAGCCGTGGCCTGATTCTGAGTCTGTTGCTTGATCATTGCCTACTTATTCATCCTCTTCAATCTGCCCGCTTTGAAAACAAACTGCCCGGTTTTACACTGGGCAGTCTACTACGCAAAGTTCAGATGGATTCTTTACTTACTCTTATCCAAGATATTGTAAATGCTTCTAATCCCGTTGAAAAACTCAAAATTCTTTCTCAATCCATTGAATCTCTTTTTTCTCTCAACTTTTCTAAAAAACACTTAGCTGGCAAGGACATTTCTAATCTTCGTCCTTCTATTTCTTTATCTCGTCATGCCTATCGGGATTTTTCTATCCCTTTGGCTGCTTAAAAACTTGATCATCGAGTATCAAGTACTTGGGTTGCGCCTTGAACTTGCTAATGAAGTAGTAACTAGCCCTTTTGCTATTGATGTTTTACCTGCTAACGCTGCTATTGCAAAAATTGACGTTGAACTTAGCCAAGAAGTTAATCGTGATCAGAGATTATCTAAGGCTCTTGCTAAAGTCTCCCAAAACTATGATTATGTACTTATTGATTGTCCTCCTGGACTTGGATTAGCTGCTATTAATGCTTTTTGTGCTGCTAGTGCAATTGTTGTACCCGTAGATTGCTGTATTGAAAGTTATGAGGCAATACCAAGACTACTAGCAACAGTTCGGCGTATAGAAGAAGAGTATGATAGAAAGCTTAATATGTATGCATTACCAACTTTTGTTGAGCGTACTAGAATTGCTTCAGAAATTATTGAAATGCTTAAAAACAAATTTCCTGGAAAAGTCTTACATGGGATTAGAAAAAATACCGCTATAGCAGAAGCAGCTATTAGCCGCCAACCTGTAATCCAATATGAATCTCAATCAACTGGCTCTCAAGATTATCTAATGGTTGCGGAGGACTTATGCCACGCAAACTAGATTTTAGTAAAGTAGCGGATATTAGTTTAGAGGATACTCAAGAAACATCAGATGTTCAATCAATAGTAAATAATTTAATTTCAACAAAAGAAAATTAAGAACAGCAATTTATTGATAATAAAATAAATACTAGTAATCAAGCACATGCATTATCACATGCATTAACAACTACATCAGAGCATGCATTATTACAGGTCTTAACATCAACACAACCATTATCTATGGTTGAAAAAAACACTAATACACTTGAGAGTAATTATTTAAACAATGAGTTCAAAGAAGTAAAGGCACTGTCAGAGCCTACAATAAAAGATATGGCTAAATGGCATACAGAAGCAGAACAAAAAGTTTACAAAGCTATGCTCTCTGAGGCTAAAAAAGAAGGAACTTTAGAGCTTTACTTTAGTTTTCAACAACTTTCTAGAAGAACAGGTTTTCAAAACCGTAGAACTATAATTGCTGCTATTAGTGGATTACTAGCTAAACACTCTATATCTATACTTGTTGACCAACATGGAGATCATCATGGAAGATGTTATAGGATCTTTTTACCAATAGAAATTATAGAAAAACGTAAACAGTTTCAAATTCAAATTCATCCTCAAACAAAAAAAATATTACAAGCTAATGTAAATCAATGATAATGTTAGCACTCCCGCCCGAAACACAATCACCTGACGACTGGCAAGCTTTTCGTCTTGCTCTGCATTCTTGTGGATTAAGCTTAGTTGAAATGCATGAAGAAAATAATGATTATACAAAAGTGCAAATAAACACATCTTCACAAGAACAAGAACAGTTAGTTATAGATTTTCTCCAACTTTGTTTTAGCAAATGTTACAAGGTGTAACCTACTACTTGAAATAACTTAATTGGTTATGTAAAAATACTAATTTCATATAAATAAATACCTAAAGTGGCTAGTATTAAACATAAAGAGATTATGTTATGGTTGAACACATTGAACAGCCCTATTACATAAACCCTTATGGAGAAAGGATCAATTTTTCTCTACAAGGGAAGTACTCTGTTTTTAAAAACAATATTGTCACTCCTGGAGCAACCAGCTTTAATAAGGATGAGTTTTGCCAAGACATATTAAATATTTTTGCGGCTAATAGAGTAGTAAACTTAGGTTTAGTGGTTCTAGAAGCAAACAGGGTAATACTTGACTCTATGTTAATTCAAACTACTCAAAAATTAGTTCCCACAAAAGAAGTCGTTGGCTTTGGCCTAGATGAACAACGCTCTGCTATTGCGCCTTTTCAGCTTAGAGGTATAAGAAGTGATGTTAGCCTAGAAGATTTACAATCTTTTTTGATCAAACATAGTTGTTTTTCCATAGATAAACCTATCAATTCATTACAATTTATTGATAAGCCAGACCAACAGAAAGGTTTAGGTGGTGATAAGTATTTCTCTGAATTTATCATCGCTACAGTATTACCTAATAAACAAACTTATATATCTTCTTTCTATACCAGTGCTAAACATATCAATTTACTTGAATTAGTAGAAGATTTCCAACCTTTTGTTGTAGGAATAATAGTTAGTGTGACTAGGCAATT
>JBDIBI010000108.1:0-4161 GCA_039812885.1 Blastocatellia bacterium | reverse complement strand
GCCCCAACTGATTTTGATAATGATGACTTAAAAGGCATTTTATCTAATTGTGAAATTAAATACTTATTTGAATTGAATGATGCTGAAAAAGCCGCAGAAGTCTTAAAACTTACTGCTGGTCAATATAGAGCTATCAAAACCTTAAAACCTGCAACCAAAGACTTTAGTGAGTTTTTGCTCACCTATCCTAGCCCTGCTCCTGGTGGGGGAAGCGCAGTTATAAGAATGAAGTATTGCCCTGTAGAGGGTCGTCTAGCTGCTGGTGCTGGCTATGAGTTGTTTACCTATGATCAAGCATTTAAAGACTTACAAGCTACCAAACTCCCTATTCACCCAAGCTTAGTAGCAGCCCTACAGATGGATGCTCTTACTGGTACTAACAGACAAAAAACAGTAGCAGTTGCTAGTTAATGAACTAATTAAAGTACTGATTTGATTAGTACTTACTTACTCTAAATGAAAGGAAGTTTTATGAATCAAAAATCTAATGAAAACAATGAATCTACAAACTCTAATTCAGAAACTAATGACTTTAATGATTCTATAGCTTTGATTGAAGCTCAAGAGCAACAATCTATAGCTTATAAATCAAGGAAATCAACAAGAAGAAAACTCTTTATATCTGCTTTTCTAATCTTAGCCTTTTGTAGCGTTAGCTTTGGGCAATTGATAGTACATGATCCTAAGCATATGGCACAAAATGTAATAGAATTTACCAAGACAATTACAGAACTCCAACAACATCAAGCATATAGAGTTCTTATGGATGGTGCATGGAGATCCCCTCTCAAAATAGTCCAAACTACTGATACTTTACTAGCTACTTTAGGAGTTGATACGAAGAAACTTGGTTGGCTTAATGATGCTTATGCTGGTGAAAAGGCTGTGAAAGGTGCTAGCCAAGGCATTGATCAAATAAACAAGGTTTTACATGGTGACGTTAAAGCTGGTTCTGAAATGTCTCAAATTATTCAAGAGGTCTACGGCGACATCCCTGTTACCAGACGTGGCGCACAAGTACGAATGGCTTATGAAAGTGTTACGGGAACTATGGCTCATGCTGGTGACACTCAAACGGCTATCAAAGAAATCCTTAAAAATTCTGATGACATTAAAGCTAGATATGAAAAGGGTGGTTTAGTTACTCAAGACAGGGAACGCATTAGGGGTATGGAACAAGACCTACAACTACGTGTTCAAGCCCTAAATGCTCAAGCTGTTGCCCAAAATAACCTTTTACTTGCCCAAGGTATTGCAATGCAAGCAGGCAAGGAAGCTAGAGAAGAAAGACTCAGATTAGATGAACGTCAGAAAATGCTTAGAGCTATGTCTAATGTTAACTTCGGTTTAGCAGATAATCCCAACAAAGGGGAGGAATAACTTATGTTGTCACTAGCTACCTTATCTACAGCATTCTTAGCTTTTCAATTACCTGGAGTGCAACAAATCTCAGGGCTTTCAAGTGACTTTTTTCCTCAAGCAGCAATAGATATAGCTACTAAGTTACATAAAATCATGTTCCATGACGCTCAGATTTTGGCTTTTGGATTATTAGTTATCACTGGTGGAATTGTTGCAATTGGCTCTTACGCAGAAAAAAGCTTTAACTTTCAAGAAATTGTTGTGAAAGTCTTTGGAGCATTTCTATTACTGTACACCATCAACTTTACCTTTGGTTGGACGATGCAAGCTGGTGGTGCTATTGCCTCTGACATTATGACTCCAAAAGAAATATTAGCTGTAAATGTTGATTTTGCTAAAACGGCTGATGCCCAAGAAAAAACCACTGAGAGCAAGGTTGCTGATGGGATTAAGAACTTATTTAGTGGTACTTTAGGTACTTTTATAAGTAATGCCAGTAAAGGTTTGGTAGCTGGTGGCCTTTATGCCCTTATTGCTGTGGTGTTCTTTCTAGTAATACAGCTAACAATGATTTTATGGAAAACACTTGCACTGATTTTGTATATCTTTGCACCACTTTGCATTGCACTAGGAGTAGTACCTGGATTTGGCACAAGAATACTATTTAGTTGGTATGGTGCTGTGGTTCAGTTAAGTGCATGGCAAATTTGGATAGCTGTATGTGCTTTTTTTGTAGGACATGCCCAAGACCTTTATTTTAGTACATATCTTCCTGGCTCTGGCAATTTCCTAGACCCGGCAGTACAAGTTAGTGCTATAGGGGTCGCTTCAATGTTCATAGTTTTGGCCGTTCTTGGCCCCCTATTCATTTCAAAACTTATACCTACTTCAGATTTTACTGCTGCTGGAGCCGCAGGTATCACTTTTGTAACTTCAAAAGTCTTTAATACAGCTACTAGTGCTGTAACTTCAGGAGTTAAAGCTGCTGCTGGAGCAGCATAAACTTAACAAATAAACTAATTCAAAAGATTGAATTTAATTGATTAAAAGTAAAAACAAATGAGGAGCTATTACTTATGCCATTAGTAGAAATAGTTAAACCACAACAATCAGCACAAAACACTGTCAAACAAACATCTACTCAACAATTAGCTAATGCTAGTACTAATAGCTCTAAAGCATTTGTTTCACAAGATGAGTCTTTAAGAGCCTATAGTGGGAGAGCAGAACTTAGACACCATAATCAAATTCTAAAACTACTATGTGTATTTCTAATCATAACAATAAGTTATACCAACTATGCTTGGTACACACATAGTAACTACCTAGCTAAACAGCAATATGTAGTTTATGAAGTGAACCCCGATGGTAAAACCAATAGGAAAAACTCTGCTTTTTATCAGGATGGCCCCACAGACCAAGAAATCAGATATGTATCTTGGCAGTTCGTCAAATGGATTGTTACGGCTGGAAGTAATGATGTAGACCGTTGTTATATAGAAGCAAGAAACCTACTTCATCCTAGCGTTTACTCCAAATTTGATGAATTTTCATCCAAAGTTAAACCTGGAATTAGAGAATTAAAGATTTATCGTCGTGTTCCAAATGCTGATTCTCGATTTATGGATACTAGTGATTTAACCCCTGGCAGTACTGGGCAAATTAGTAGATATGACGTGATAGTAACTGGAACTATTGAGAGCTATAGAGTCAGTAACAACGAGCTTTCTGATAAACGAAACTTTGCCTTTCACATTCGCCTCCTTCCACTAGAAGCAAGAACAGATGCTAATCCTTATGCTTTAGTGGTAGCAGATTTTGAAGATGTCAAATTACCTGATGCAAATACAAATAAATAAATAACTAAAGAACTAATTTGTAATCAGCTAAACAAATAACTTTTTGGGAGTAGTTTATGAAAATAAGAACTTTAACCTTAACTTTGATTATTCTTAGTTTGCTAAATAGCTTAAATCTAGAAGTATTAGCCCAAGCTCAAAAAACCAAAAGTACTAATAAAACTACTCCCCCTGCTAAACTTAGCTATTCACTTGATATTGATATAAGCAATAGAGAGAGTGAAGTAATTACACTAGCGATTGATGCAGTAACAGTAATTCATTGTCCTGAAGCTCCTACACAAGTTGTTGTTGGTAATGAAACGGCTGTTGCAATGAAGGAAACCTTGCCGAGTCAAACGGATATCTATATTACTGCAACAAAAGCTGATGTAGTAAGCAATCTAGTCATAGAGTTTAAGAAAGCAAAGTCCATTATTCACTTTCGTACCAAAAAAGTAGAAGGTGGCCCCTTACCTGGCTCATATACAGGTGAAATATATCTTAAACCAGACAAGGTTAATAGTGAGCTAGCAGAAACTCAGAAAGAAGTCCAGAAACTCAATCAACAAGTAACTAAACTCCAAGCCGAACTTACACAAGCTCAAAAAGATGCTAATGAAAAATTAGCTCAAGCTTTAACACAAAACAGTACCGATTTGCTGAAGTTATTAGAGCAAGCTGCAATTAGAGATAAGCTGCTCTCTACTAAGCCTATAGAAGCCAACTTACCTAATAGCAGAGGACATATAAAAATAAGCCAAGTTAGTCATATGCTCCCTAGTTCTAAAGGCAATATTGTTATTTTTTCTCTAGAAAATGATAGTAAAGATAGCCACTCATTAGATGGGGTAAAAAGCAATGGTGCAACAGTCCTTACTACCTTTGCAAGTAAGAATCTCACCCCTGGAATATATACCTATATTGCAGTTTTAATTGATCCTTCTAACAACTTTGATAA
>JBDIBI010000107.1:0-4210 GCA_039812885.1 Blastocatellia bacterium | reverse complement strand
CACGTTTAGGAGTAACTGTAAGAACCGTTGAGCGAACAATAAAAAAACTTGTTGGCGAAGGAAGAATCTCATACGAACATAGCTCTAAAGGTAAAGGTAAATATTCGATTCTGTTTGAGCAAAATATGCAACTGCCAAAAGATTGCTTGTTAGAGCATTTGGGCACAGATTTACAAAAATCGACTCTTATGTCTCTAGTAACTCCTGATACTAGGGACATCAACAAAATTAATATAGCAAATACATCAGAATCTTTAGCTAGCTCATCTGCATTTTCTATAGCTGGTAACATCAAAAAGCTTCAAGCTGAAGCTTCCAGTGATATTAAAACTACTGAAAGTTCGCGCCAGGACATTACATCTACCACAGGAAATCTTAGTGTTGTACCAGAACCAACAAACATAACAGTGACTAACTCCCCTTGCCTGCTCTATAGCGAGCAAGAGGTAGAAGATAGGATTGAAGGTTTAACTGAAGACGAGCAAGATTATTTGAGTGATGAAATAGCAGAATTAGCAGATAAATGGGAAACTACAAAAGATTCAGAATTAGTAAACCACCTAAAAACTGAATTTAAGAAATCAAAGTGTAACCATTATGGGAATTGGTTATGGGAAAAAGCCCAGAGAGAAGTTAGCAGAGCTTATGTTATTAGCTTATTAGAGCAACAAGGTTATGTTTATAGAAATGAAAGTAACCCACAACCAGAAGTCCAAAGTTCTAACTCAACAATAGTTACTGCAACTACCCCAACTAACACATCTACCAGTAAAACCTCTGTCAAGAATGTCGCTAATTCTGTAGAAAAGATCAGCGTCAAAAATGTCGCTATTGGTCTAACTGCTACAGAAAACTCAAATGGTAATTGGTTGCCAGCTTTGGGTATAGGAAGAACAGGTCAGAAATGTCGCTGTTTTGCAAAGTTTTCTAGCCCTGATACAATACCTACTAGTGTTAGCTTACATGCGCGTACACATGCGTACTCGCGCATGCGCGAAGTTAAGTTAATTAAGTTAGATAAATATAATAAATATATAAACTTTTTAACTTCTCTTAAGAACGGATCCTTATCATGTAATAGTATACCTACTAGTAATGCTACAAACATAAGCACTAGCTATCCAAATGGTAACTCAATAGCAAGTGCCTCTATTACTACAGACAGGATAAGCGAAACACCTACTATAGATAATAATCAGACCCAGAATACTGTAACTACTAGCGAACTCAAGAAGTTAGCAGGCACAGTAGTTGAGCAAAAAGGAAAACAAGTATGTGATACTACTAGAAATACATCTATAGCCAATACTACTAATACCACTAATATTTCTAGGGATGACAATAAGCTAACTAAAACAAAACAAAACGCTAATACCACCAAAAAAGCTAAAGGTAAACCAGAAGAACCAACTCCTGAAATGATAAAACGGCTAGAATCAGATAGAGTTAGCCCTAAAGACTTTTCTTTATGGAAAATTGTCGATGGAGATCACAAAGTAGAACAGGATAATGATGGTAAGTATTTGCTACCAAATAAGTTACAAAATCATCCTAAAAGTGACTATTCGTTTTGGGATGTTTTAGCCTATGCACAAACACAAAAATCCATAGATGCTCCAGTTGGTTTTTCTATTAGCTGGTACTATTCAGGTAAAGTAAACACTAGCAGTAGTTTCCGTGAATACCTGAAGGAAAAAGCAAATAGCCTCATTGGTGCCGCTAGGAAGCCAACTCAACCCACCCCACAACAGCAGTTAGAAGCACAAAAGGCTAAACAGGAATATGAACAACAACTCGCTTTTGAAAACTCGAAAGAGCAACTTTGGAAAAATCTCTCAACAGATGAACAACAAAGCTTGCTATTAGAAGAAATTAAACAGCTTAAGGTGAATAGAAACTTTCTTGCTAATTACGAGAAACTGCGTAATAAGAGCAGTGTTTTGGAGCAATGTGCCATTAACAACGTAAAAACAAGATTAGCAAAAGATTATATAAGGGAAAATAAGATGGCAAATACACGTATTAATACTACTATATAATATTAAATGCAAGCACTTGTAATTATTGTAAAATCAGGTATTTACTACTAAAAGTATAGATGGTATAATTGTAGTATTATGACAAACAAAAAAGAACCTACAACAAAAGATTTATCTATTTCGGTGCAGGTAATCGAGCAACGAATATATTTCATTCGCGGCCAGAAAGTAATGGTTGATTCGGATTTGGCAGAACTTTATCAAGTAGAAACAAAAGCATTAAACCAAGCTGTTAAACGTAACATAGAGCGTTTTCCACAAGATTTTTGTTTTCAATTAGATAAAGAAGAATACGATTCTTTAAGGTCACAATCTGCCACCATAGCCACTGGACGAGGACAACATTCAAAATATTTACCTAATGTTTTTACTGAGCAAGGAATTGCTATGCTTTCCTCTGTTTTAAGGAGTTCTAGAGCGATACAAGTTAACATTGCCATAATGAGGGCATTTGTTAAGTTGCGACAGTTTCTTGTTGCTAACGAAGAATTAGCAAAGAAAATGCAAGAATTAGCTCAATTGCAAGATACTCATTCTACAAAACTGAAGGAACATGAAGATAAGTTTCAGGCTGTATTTGATGCAATTAAAAAACTTATTAAAGCCACAATTCCATCCAGACTTGAAATTGTAGTAGAACACCCTAAGCGAGTAGCAGGATTTGTTAAAGGAAAAAAAGAAGATAAGAAAGGTTAATTTGGGAAAATGATGTTTTATTCTATCAGAAGATTGGTAAGTTATAAAAAGGAAGAAAACAAAAAATATTAAGCCTATGTCTGGTTATAGGCTCTTTATAGAAGAGATGGGAAAACTTTATGAGAACTGTCACAATCAAGAGAGAAAGACTGGCTACCCGTTGTGAACTTTGCCATCAAGTAGATAGATTTGATCCTAAAAACAATTTTTGTTCAAGGTGCCAAGGTATTGATGATAATGAGTTAAATATTAACCAGCAAAGATATGGGAAATATTTCAGTCGTGCTATTAGCGACCACGTTCTGAACTCAAAGATAGCTAGGCAATTCAAAAATGAGGGTTCGCCAAAAGCAAAAACTTTATTGAGCAAAATTGTTGGTGATGAAGGCACTACTATTCACTCTACATTATTAATGGTTGGATGTTTGCTAATGTTTATCTATGAGCGTAGTTTATTTCTAACATCAATTATACTTTTGCTAATAGTAGTTAGCTTTATGTTCGGCTGTGTTGTTACATATTTGTATCAAAAGAAAACAACCAAAAAAACAAATATGTGTTTTTAAACTCTTTGTTCTTAGCGTTAAAATCACATAAGTCTAACAAATTACTTGTTTATATAGTAATTTATCATTATGAATATATATTAGTAATTGTTAAATAACAAGTAACTTATATCAAAACAAACACTTATGGTAAGAAGAAATTATTTTTGAGTTCTTGATTAAGTGAAATATATATATTATTCTTACTCATAGTTAGTAGTAATGGTGTTAGTCTAAGTTTTTGCAGAGATATAATATGATGAAAAAAACATTTATAATTACGTTAGCTTTTGTTAGTACCTTATTATTTATCTGTTTCTTTATAAAACAGTTCAAGTTAGTAAATTTCAATCAAGTACAAAAGAACCAAAATGAGGATCAAAATAAACAGTCTGTAAATGATATGGAATATGCACAAGATATGAAGTTACTAATGAGAGATTCTTTATTTGGTTTTTTACCAAACAAAAAGCGACTTTCTGAGGAGGACTTGGCTAAAGTAGCAAGCTATAACAAAAGTTTTAACAGTACTGAGCCTTTTTTTAATAAGATTTTGAGCAAATATAGAAAGCCGATAAGTGAAGCCCAAAGTCAATATTATCCAGTCAATGAGAAATTTGCCAACGATAATTCAAGGTATTTTATTTATGGTGTTTTTAGAGCTTCCAATATAAGCCTCGTTCTAGCAAAGGATTCTTCTAATAGAAGAGGAGAATTTTTATTATTTACTTATGAACAAAATACTGATGAAAAAGATAGTGCTATTCTATTTACCCTTAAGCCAGAAGTGTTAAAGGCTTTTTCTTCCAAAACTCAACTACTAGTTAGCGATCCCTATAATATTGACACTGGGAGACTTTTTAAGGATAAATTTGATTTGGAATTGTCAGTTTTTGCTGTTAATTCAGTGGAAACTCCTAAATCATATAC
>JBDIBI010000106.1:0-4492 GCA_039812885.1 Blastocatellia bacterium | reverse complement strand
ACACAGCCTTTTATCCAGTTCACTCATTTGATGGCTTAAGGCTAAATGGAACATATTCATTTCGCTCCTTCAGCAATCTTAGTGGTGGAGCAGGTGGAGTTGTAGGTGGGGTTAGTGGAGAGAGAACAATTAGTTTTAGTTCTAATGGAACATTTATCGCCAACAACTTTGTTGGCTTTACTGGAAGTGGTGGATCAGCAGGAGCAGCTTCTAGTAATTCTGTTAGTGGTCAAGGCACTTATCAAATCCAAGGTAATAGCCTAATCCTTAATTCCAATGGTACACAACAAACCCTCAGTTTTTTTGTTTATCCAGAAAATGAGAAGGAAGCTAGACCAGGCTATATTGTGGTTGGTGGAGCAGGCTACCTACTTAGAAATTAAGCAAGTAATAAATAACTATAAATTAATTAATGAAAATCTTGTAATAATTTTTAGTAGAATATATTTACTTAATTAAAAAAGTGCAACAAATAGTTATGGACTATATATTATAACCATACTAATTACTTATATTTAATTAATGCAATTTTGAAGTTTATAAATATCAAGGAGAACGATATGCTAAATAAAGCAAAACGTCTATTTTTAATTGTTCCAATACTAGCCTGCTTATTTACAGTAAGTAGCATTAATCAAGTGAGTGCTAATAACTTGCCTAGTAATGCAGGTAAACCAATAGCAACAATATCAACGAGTATTAATGATATTACCTTAAATAATCAACCAGGTAATATAACTACTGCACAAGGTGAAGTTAAACCGCAAGTATATTCTAATGCAGTGGAAAACTACAATTTCTATTTATTTGGCTGTTTTTATTACCTGAGTATCTCAAGAGATAGTAATGGAAGCATTGTCTGTCAAGAAGGCATTACAGCCTGTGGCAATAGCATAACTTTTAATGCAACTGGTGATTTAACACAATGCGAAGATAGCTAAGTATCATTTAGTGTTTTTACTAATTAATAGAATTGCTCAAACAGAAAAATAAGTAAACTTTAAGGAGAAAATTTTATGAAGAAATTCACTTATTATCTATTAATAGCTGTAATAACTATATGCTTTATTACTACAGCAAATTTCGCTCAAACAACAGTAACTAAACAGCTTGACTATCCTACAACAGTCAAAACTTATCAATTACAACCTAATCAAGACTTAGTTGTAATGGTCGATAACGTTAGAAAATATGATGTATTGTCTGTTGAGCCTGATAATTCTGATAACAAATCAATCAAATTAAAGGCTTGGGAAATAACTTACAGCATAGATGCTGCTACAACAAGAAGCACATCAGCTATACAATCCATCAATAGTCTATCAGATGCTAATGTTTCTTTTAATGGTGGAGTTTTAACAATCAATGGCTCAGGTGGAAATAAACGCTCTGTAATCCATCTAGATATTCCATCAGGTCTTAGAACTAAAATTCTAGTTAATGGAGTTGAATACCATAATGGCACCTTATCAGGTTCTACAATGCTTCAAGATGGACATTTGAATAACCCTAGCACTAATGCTAACCCTATGATTGTTAACGTTAAAGGGTTTAATCCAAATGTAGGTTTTACTCCTGAATCTACTTTATTATCAGCTATCTCGCCTAAAGTTGGTTCTACAACTGATGTATCTAATAGCTTGAAGAGAATCGATGCAAATACGCTCAACAGTTTAGCAATCAAGAGAGTTGCAGCGCCTCTTAGTCCAGATAAAACTCAAAGCTACGCCTTAGTCAATGTTGAAGTTAATGAACTTGGGCAAGTGACAAGTGTTATCTATGCAGCAGGGGATAGTAAATTAGCAGACTTTTCTTCTCCTACACTCAAACAATTTAGGTTTCAGCCATTTATTGCCAATGGCAAACCAATAAAAGTAGCCAGCTTCGTAAATGTAACTTCTTTAGATGGAAAAGTTACTTTATTTGGCAAGATAAAATAGTAATCAACAGGGTTGTAATTAGCTTTTAGCTCTTATGGTTACTTATAGCTAAAAGTTAATTACATTGTCCTTAACCTTAATAGTAAGAATTAATTACTTAATGTTAATAATTTTGAAAGAGGTAAAGATTTTATGAAAAAGACAAAATCAACAATTTTGGTTCTATTTGTAGCAGTAGCTACATTAACAACAATCACATCTGCTTTTGCAACAGGCCAAGCAAGCCACTCTAAGCTAGGAGCCAAGGTTTTTGAGGCTAATTGCTCACCTTGTCATGCAAATGGAGCTAACACTGTAGAAGCCACAAAAACTCTCAAAGCTGACGCTCTAAAAGAGAATGGTTTTAATGGTGTTGCTGATATAAAGAAACGAGTAGAGGAAGGAAAAGGTGTAATGCCTGTATTTAAAGACCAACTAAAACCAGCAGAAATTGATGCTGTTGCTAATTATGTTTGGGAACAATCTCAAAAGGATTGGAAATAAGTTATAAGCTAAGAAGGGGGCGGTATGGGATTTTCACACAGAGCCATAGTTGGCTATGGAATATATTTTAAGCATCAAGAAGAGGAAAACTTTCCTTGGTATGACGAGAGTAGAGATTATGATTTTTTAGAATGGATGTCACAGAAAACGGGCATACATTCATTTGATGAAGAAGCTGATTGGGAAGAACACCAGAAATTTATGGCTCAAATACCATTGAATTTGGTATTAAGTGAGGATTTTATCTTTTTGTTTCTTACTGGATTCTATTGGGAACATGAAAAATACAAACCACTGAATCTTTCTACAACTTTAAGTATTTATAATCAAGAAAAGTTTGAGCAAGCTAGGGAACAAGCTATTAGTTTTTGTCAAAAAAACGGAATCGATTTCTCAAATGCCAATTGGATAATAGCTGCTGTTGAAGCATTTTGAAGAGGTTTAATACTGATTGCTTAAACAGTTGCTTAAATTTGGCTTAGGGAGTAGTGATTATGTTAAGAAGCCTCGGACACCTAGAAGAACAAATTTTACTTGTTGTACTTGGCTTAGAGAAAGCTAATGAAAAAGCTTATGGTCTAGTAATTGTTGATAGGCTGAAAGGTTTGGCAGTAGAGGTTGTAAATGGAACGGTCTATAACGTACTGAGTAGGCTAGAGAACAAAGGACTATTACGCTCGGAAATAACTGAACCCATTAGTATAAAAGGCGGGCGCAGGAAACGAATCTACTTTTTAGAAAATAAAGGGTTGGAGCAGCTTAAAAAATGTTATTTGAAGAAAAAAATAGAAGTATCGAATCTGAAAGAGACATTAGGAAAATATAGCAAATTAGGTTAGATAAGAATTCTAATAAACCAATAATTACTATAACGGATAATATTATTAATAAATGATAACTATTAATTACACTGGACTGTATACTTTAATCTAATTATTTTAATCAATTTTTAAATACGTAAGTACTGAACTTACTTAACTTTAACTTTAACTTTAACTCTAATTTTCACTTTTAGCATATAAGGAGGAAGTATGTCGTTTGCAGAAATTAGTTTGATAGGAAATGTGGGAAAACCACCAGAATTAAAATATAGTCCACAAGGAAAAGAGTTTTGTGCTTTTAGTGTGGCTGTAAATGATGGTTCTATGAAGGATAAAGATGGTAAAAAAGTCAAACAAACAACATGGTTTAATGTAACCTGTGTTGGTTCTCTAGCTAATGTTGCACTTGGTTATGTAAAAAAAGGAGAACAGGTTTTCTTAAGAGGCAAGCTTAACGCTCGTAAGTTTAATGGTACTAATGGAACAGATGTTAGCTTGGATATTTTTGCTACAACAATTCATTTAATTGGTAATGGCAAACATAGTGATGAATCTCACGATGAGGAAGATAATACTGATTTTGAACCTGAAAAGTACGAGAAAGAGCTAGCTGCTAGTGCTAATGCTATAGCTGGTACTGAAAAGACAAAACTTAAAACCAAGTAACAATAAATATCTGGTAGTGGTGAGGCAATGTAAGCTTCACTACTACCAAAAACTCTATCAATCTCTTTATTCATAAGCTTTAGAGTATCTAAAGATATTAAAAAAGTAACTCAAAAAAAGACTAGGAAATAGTTATGTTGGCAACATCAATAAGCGTGCTTATAGGATTAGTGTATGTAGGAGTAGGAATAATAACGGTACTTTTAATCTTTCAAGCTTCTACAAAGCTTAAAGATAAGGGTGGAAATAGTTATTTAGTCCAAGGACATAGAATAGGTGGTTATCTCTTTATCTTACTATTTTGTGTAATCAGCTATTTTATGGTTATAAAAATAAAAGACTTACCAGATGAGCTAGGACTACGCCCTATGATTCATATGTTGCTAGCAATGTTACTAGTACCTTTAATGTTTATTAAGGTCTTAGTGGCTCGCTCTTACAAAACTTATTACTCAGTATTGATGCCATTGGGTTTGATAATATTTAGCCTTTCTTTTGTAATAGTAGCGATGGCCGTAACACCTTATTTTCTACGTAAAGCCACACTTAAAGATGTTCCTTTAGAATCTGTTGATTTAGGTA
>JBDIBI010000105.1:0-4496 GCA_039812885.1 Blastocatellia bacterium | reverse complement strand
TTGCTACATCATCAATTGCCCTATCTCATACTCAGCATGAGATAGCAAAACAAATGAACGAAAGCATAAATATCGCTATCAGTAGCCCTATAAGAAAATTTGTCGTTGATCAAATGTATGCGAATATCCAGAATTTGTTGATTTATCATATAAATGCTGCAAATGGTAATTCACCTTATAGTTGTAATGGTCAAACTGTACAGCCAACATCTGTTGACCCTATTGGTGGTAGCCTAGAAAACCAATTTGGTCTATGCTCACCAGAAACGGCTCTTTATTCCCTAACAGGAGATACTAATCAATCTATAGATTTTCTAGGTAATTTTTACCCTAACTGGCAACAACCTATACCAGACAAATTTTTGGATGGTGTAAGAGAAATGATGATTAGAAAATATCAGAACAATTATTCTTACACGCTCAGATCTACCTATGTAGGAAAAGAAGTTTTGTCCCAAGGCGCTAGCACTTTAGGTTCAACCAGGTCTGAAAGATACCACTGGCTTGTGCGAGCAGATATAGAGAGTTCTACTTACCGTGAAATTACGGGCGGAATGATAGTATATTATGATGTGTATCTAAATAATAGCTATTACCCAGGTAATTTCTATGGAGGAGGCTCTGCTTGTGATGAAAAGACCAGTTACACAAACCCTTGTGGTACTGATTCTCTAGGAAATGCTATTAATTGTGCGCCCGTTATGGTACAACAACCAGACGGGTCATGGGGATTTGCCGTTCAATATGGTACTGATGATCCTCAGTATCAAACCGTATATCCACCAGGTTGTACTCCGACTACTATAAATGGAGTGATGACAATGAAATGTGGCATCCCTGGAAACAAGTTTGTTATTGCATTACCATCACATGGAGTAAGACAGCAAACGGGCTGCGCTTCCTTAAATACAGGTGTTGCAGGAGTTACAGCACCAGACAATGGTGGTTATGGGTTTTCTTTGACGGTTAGAATAGTAAGTATTGGAAATCCATACAACTAACGGAGAATTATAGACAAAATTAATATCGTCATATTTTGCCTATAAGCAAACATTTTCCCAAGAAAATTAAAGTAAGGTATTGACAAGGGCGAAATATAGGTGAAATAATATTTATGATAAGCTACAATTTTTTACCAAGGAGCTAAAATGATAACCACAATCAAAAATTTCATACTTGTAGTTTTAATTTACATATTATCACTATGTTTCGCTTCTGCACAACAAAATAGTTCTCCTATCATTTGTAGGATAACGACTACTACTGTTAATCGTACTGGCGTTGGTACAGGGCAATTTATTGTTAATAATGCACTCACAGGGGGAGAACTAAACGAAATGCCTTTACCTATAGCTTCTGTTAATTTTGAGTTAAGTCATAACAAAACAAAAGCTTATATTCCCGCGAGATTAGTCATTAACTCAACAGGATTAGGAGCTATTTTGGTAAGTTTTAATCAGAATGATAGCAACATAATAACTACTTTTCTCCAAAATAAGGGTATTCTAAGATTAAGGTTGTGTCCAGCTTCCGACGGACTACTTTGGGCACTAGCAGCTTTAGATAACCAAGTTTTGTTGGTTGATCCAGATAGTTTAAAAACAGTTGGGCAAATAGATAATGTTCAATTTCCTGTAGATATAGTCTTTAGTCCTGATGGAACAAAAGCTTACATTGCTCTACTCGATAATAGCATTTCTGTTTTTGATACTAAAGCTTTCACCTTGCTGAAAACAATAACAGGTTTACCATCAAATTCAAATTTTATAGAGAAAGCACATGAAATGGCTATTTCACTAGATGGTAAGATGTTAGCAATTGGGAGCAAAAATATAGTTAGTTTAATTGATACATCTTCTTACTCCATAACTAATATTACTATCCCAGTACAATTTGCTAATCAAATCGATAATGAAGAACTTAAATTGGTATTCAATCCGAATAACAATATACTTTATATAGCTGAATTTGGCGGGGTAAATCTATATAGTTACAATATATCTACCAAAGAATTAAAGAATATATTTACTGTTGATTTAAATAATAGACCTACAGTTTTTCCAATTTCAAGTTTAACAATTACTGAAGATGGAAAAGTGCTCTATTTATGCTGCGGCGGAGGTAGAGTTCTTATTGATACTTCTAGAAATTCTGCAATTGCTACTTTTATAGATATGGGAAGTACTGCTGTACAAGGTTTTGCTGATATAGCCCTAGCTGGAGACTTCAACATAGGCCAAGCACCATCACTGCAAACAACAATGCCAACAGCTAATCAGCAAGTGGCAGCAAATCAAGCATATAATATTACTTGGCAAACAACAGTAATGCCTCAAAGCTTCTCTATTGCAAACCATAAAATAGAGCTTTCGACAGATGGTGGGCAAACATTTAATGTAATACCTGGAGCAGAACAGCTTAAGCCAGATGCTCAAAACTTCATTTGGAATGTACCAGACATCGAAGTATCAAAAGCTCAAATCAGAGTTTCTACTGTTGATTTAGGAGCAAGAAGGGCTAGCTCTACTACTGGTAATTTTTCTATTACTAAAAATAGCAATGTTGGAGATACACAGCCACCTACAGTCAATTTCCTCTCTCCAAAAGGGGGCGAGAAGTTCAACAGTGGCGATACACTCCAAATCACTTGGACATCTTCAGACAACGTGGGAGTAACTTCTCAAGACTTGTCATTATCAACAGATGGTGGTTCTACCTTCCCCATTACCCTAGCAAGTGGGCTATCAGGTGCTACTCAACAATTCACATACCAAATACCAATGAGCTTACAATCTGATCAAACAAGATTAAAGCTTGTAGTTCGTGACAGCGCAGAAAATAGCGCCCAAGCTGTTACTGCTAATAATTTCAGTATTTCATTAGGTGCTGACACTGTGAAACCAACAGTGGTGATTTCACAACCTACATCATCTCAATCAATCGTTGCAGGTGCGCCAATCCAAGTTAAATGGCAAAGTACCGATAACCGAGGAGTTGTCGGCCAAGCTTTGTTACTTTCATTTGACAATGGAAAAACATTTAGCCAGATAGCAAGCCTTGGTGCTAGTGACAATAGCTTTGTACTAAACAATATAGATAAATTAAGCTTCACGACACCACAAGCTGTAGTAAAAATAACTGCTACTGATGCAACAGGCAACAAAGGCGAGGCTAATTCCCTTTTCACGATTGCACCAGCTATAGCAATGGCTTCATATCAAGCTAAGGTACTTTCCATTATGGGCATTGGCTTTATGTCTAATGTTAATAACACTATAAGATTATTTGTTAATGATAAAGAAGTAAGCTTGTCACCAAGTAGCGTCTCAAACGTAACCGTTACAATCAAAGGCAACAAGAAAAAGCTGAACATTACAAAAGGTAGTAATACTGTTAAAATTATTGTTGATGGGATTGGCTCGAATACTTTTCCCTTTCAGTTTTAATTAAAAAGGAGTCACTAATGGCAATAACAACAGAAACACTATTAGTAGAAAAGATAAAAACTTTAAGTGAAGCACAACAACAAGAAGTAATAGAATTTGTTGAAAAGTTACAGAAAAATCCGTGTGAAAAGCCAAGCAAGAAAAGCTTACTTGGTGCGTTAGCTCACCTAAATATAGATATAAGCAAAGAAGAAATCGACCAAGCTCGTAAAGAAATGTGGGCTAATTTCCCTAGAGAGAATTTTTAATTTATGAGTTCAATTGTTGTGGATACACATATATTAATTTGGATGCTAACAAATCCTAGTAGGCTTTCGGCAGATGCTCAAATAGCTATTAAGGAAGCTGAAGATAGTAGCAGTAAGATATATCTCTCTAGTATCTCATTAGTGGAATTACGTTATTTAATTGAGAAAAGTAGATTTGCAGAAACTATCTATAGTTTTACAGTGGCTTCAATAAAAGATGTTGATGTGCCTTTAACCTTATCAGAGTTGTCTTTAGAAATAGCAAATAGCTTAGAACTAATTCCTAAAGCTATAGTACCCGATATGCCAGATAGGATTATTGCAGCAACAGCTTTATCTTTAGGATTACCTTTAGTTTCTGCTGATCATAAAATTCAAGCATTAACAACAATTAATGTGATTTGGTAGAAGTATTGGTAAAGGAAAAACGTCATGGGATACAGGACAGAAATTTTTGGAGAGTTTGTTTTAGACAAAAAACTAAAACCAGAACATAAAAATTACTTAGAGAAGTTTGCTGAAACTCGCAGAGTTAGGCGAATACCAGAACTGCTTATCAATAGGCCAAATCCTATTCTACATGCAGCAGGATTACCTATAGGAGAAGAAGGAGCTTATTTTGTTGATATACCTGATAACGAAGAAGATGAAATGGACGATCCTTCAATTTGTAATTATAGCGCAGTGCCAAAAGGACAGCCTCATCTTTACTGTGACTGGACTCCTTCTGAAGACGGCTCAAAAATTGTTTGGTTAGAAGCAGATAAAAGTTATGGCTATATTGAATGGATACAATATCTTA
>JBDIBI010000104.1:0-4543 GCA_039812885.1 Blastocatellia bacterium | reverse complement strand
TGGAAAACATCATTAGCAACACTAGCATCTGTATTGATTTTAGAGATATGTTGAATCCTGGTGTTGGGGGGAAGTATTGTATAAAAATTATTGATTGAAGTAGCTAACCGATTTTTCTCTTTGTTAGATAAACCATCAGTAGGAAAGGGAACAACTTCAACTCCAACCCAAAACCAACCATTCTTTGTCTCTACTATGTCATCCCAAAAATCTCTATAAGCTAGCTTTTCAGGTAAAGATCCCCAAGAACCTTCAATAGAAAATAGCCATTTAATAGACCAATAAGTAAAGCTAGCTAATTGTTGTATTAACCAATTAATTAGACCTGTTCTTTCTGCTACTACAGCCAACACAAGTATTACAATTAGTACTGGTAAGAAGTTGTTAGTATAGGTAAACATAAAATATTCCTTCTAGGGAAATAGATAAAATAGCTTTAGGTAATACACATAGTTACATTTAGTTAATCAAACTATTTAAAGACAAAGAATCTCTTGTTAGCAAAAATGCTAAAATTAAAAATTCTATGTAATTATTCTAAAATAAAGAGTTAGTAGATCAGTTTTTAGATTATTTAGTTTTTAGTACATAGTTTTTAGTAGGAGTCCAAATCCTATCTTCTATAAGAGTAAATGGAGCAAATAGCTTCTTTTGAAAGATATTTTTAATCACTAGCTCAAGATTGCCTTCAGGTCTAATCCAATGAAAAAGGCTAATGATGCTAGCTACAGCAATGATAGTTCCAAATACTCCCCAAGGGTCAAATTTACATATCCCAAGAATTAGGCGTTGTGAGTTACCAGTACGGTCAACGACGAACCAAACAATCATTCCAGCAAAAACAGAAGCTATAAAATCTAGCTCTGTAAGCATGAAATAAAAAAGTCTAAATTTATAGACAGTTTCATGTAATGTGCCATAGATTGGATAATTAACAATTTCATCGTCTTGCATAAACTCACCAAACCTAACCTTAGAGATTATTTATTGATAACTAAAACATTTATTGATCAAATTCTTCTTAGCCACCTGCTACTTCCTTGTTACTTATATATATGCTAGATAAAGAGGAAAATAATCAATAGATAAGTCTTTATCTAGCATATATTTGATAAAGTAATTAGGTCTTAGTAGTGGCAGTAACAGTTCCGCTATCACCACCAGACCATGTTTTAAATGTATCTCTGAGATAAGGAACTAAAGCCCAAGCTAAAATTCCAACACAAACACCAGCAGCAACAACTTTTCCTCTATCACCTCCTACAATATAAATGACAGCCGCACCCAACATCAGCACACCACATATTGGCCAACGCCATTTGGTATAAATAGTGGTAAAAGCATTATTAGCTACATCTTCTAGAGCAACACTAGTACTACCACTAGCCGGGGGAGTAGTATCAGCAAAACAACTCTCAGGTGTAACAAAGACAGCAGGTACGCCAAGAAGTAAAAATGCAAGAATACCTACTCTTAATAGAGAAGCATTTAATTTTAGTTGATTGACAAACATAGCTATTTGAGAAGTTGAAAGGGTGCTAATAAACTCGCTCATATGGTTCATAGCTTTGGAAATGGTTTGATTTAATTGTTGCAGCTTAACAGAAGCGAAAGCTTTGGTTTTGGCTAGCAGCTTCTTAAAGCTTGTTTTTGTAGTTTTTAAGTTTTTTGTGTTCATATTCAGTTCTAGATTCCTTTCTTAATAGATTTGATACTTTTAGAAATAGCTCTAAAGCTTGACCTCTTAAATTTAGTCATATAATGATTTATTCTGATTTGATAAGTTCTTCTGTTTACTATAGTTATAGATAATAGGTTTAATAGTACCAAAAATACCAAAAATACTAAGCTCTGTGATTTCAGTTAGTTAATAGATTTAATAGGTTTAATAAAGTTAGAAAAGCAATTCCCAATTTAGACTCATAAATATTGTATTTATTACTTTTAGGAGAATTTGAGAAATTAATAGATTTCTCGATTACTCTATTTTTTCAATAAAATGTTCTTAAACTGAGAATTGCTGGCTTTAGATCAATAGTATTTCCTCAAATGTACTCAATATATATACCTTCAAATTAGTTCTCTATAGAAGTTGCTGTAAAGAAAATACTATAGAGAACTAACAAGGTATTAAAGCTACTCCTTTCTCTATTTAGGATAAGGGCTATATATATTTTTGATTTCTTTCTACGGATAACTATTCCTAGAGCAAAGGTTGTGCCAAAAAGAGAGTCTTAATAGTGGGTTTTATCCAAATTTAATATTATGCTGAAAATAGGATAGAAAACCAAAAACAAGACTAAAGTATACAGAAAATTACTTATTTTATAACAAAAAAATTAGGATAGGTATACTATATTTACTATATTAGTAATACTAAAAATTCATATTTCAAAATAAAAATCAAGACGTGTTAATACATAATGATATATATATACTAAATATAACGTAATGAAACTGTATAGTATAGTCCCTCGAAATCGGTGGAAAACAGACCCGGAAATATTTTTCCGTAAGTAAAAGCCGCCGAAATCGAAGGAAATTCCCTCGAAACCGGCGAAAACTAGACCCGGAAGTTCAAAAAAACCGCCGATTTCGAGGGAGTGAAACTTTCCACGTTAAACTCGGATTACGATAGAATACTGAATAAGTATTATATTAGTAATATAAATATTACAATGGTAAGCTTAGTCTTTTATTTTGAGATAATTAAAAAATTATTTATATAATAGTAGCTTAAATCAGTATAAAATAGGGTTTTTAATCAAATAAAAGTCCAGAATAGAAAAATCAGTAGAATTTTGGTTATAGATAAAAACTCTCAAGTTTTGAGAAACTAGAATAGATTTGGGTAGGTTTAAGGTTTATTAGGTTTCTATTGAAAGGAGATAGTTTTAGGTATTGTCCATTTAGAATCAACAAATTACACATCCAAGTCTGATAAATCCCCATTATTAATAAGTTATCCAAAAAATCAAACTATAGGGCTACAGGTTTATCAAGTAAAAACAGTCTTAAACATCAATCTTTGGCATAGTGTTTGTAGATAGCTTCAGGTCAAAGAACGATTTTGATTAAAAGGAGAAATAGTCATGGTTAGTTTTGGGGATCTTGTAAGAACAAATAAAAGGGTTGCACTTAGCTCTAGTAGTAATAGTAGTAGAACAACAAGCAGCAGTTCTATAGCAGCAAATAGCTTTAATAGGTTTGATAGTTATATAGCAGATAATGAACTAACAAATGCCACTCTTGTAGAGATTAGCAATAGCCGTAACAATAATGGTGATAACAACCAACGAAAACAAAAGAGACTACCATTAAGAACAAGTTTGTTTTTGCGTAGACCATTTAACTCAGCAATGTATGGTAAACCAGTTCAAACAATTAATATTTCTGCTCAAGGACTATTAGTGGTTTGTGATGTCAGCCTAGAACTAGGGGCAGAACTAGAAGTAAGTAATATTAGCCGTGACATTATGGTTACTGCAATAGTTAAGCATGTTACCAAAGATCCTAAGACTAATAAGTATTTATTAGGATTATCTATTAGCGACAAAAAGACAAATTGGTTTGTAAATGAGCTTGTTCATTTAGACTATTTTTCAAAATCTTCAACTTCCAGAAATCTTTCTTTGGATGAGGACTATGTATGCTAGGAAATACACAAGCTCAGGGTTCAATAAATACAGCTTTTCCTTTAGTTATAGATTTTCTTGATCAAGAAAATGCTTTTAATCAAGAAAATGTTCTTAACCAAGGTAGTGTCGCTAGTAAAGAGGAGTTAGAGCATAGCCAAAGACAATCTTTAGCTCCTAGCTCAACTTTTAGTAACACCAATAGCCAAGAAGCTACAAATATTGGGCGCAAGGTAGTAGTAGCAGAAAATAACACTTACTACCTTCAACAATTTGCTCCTAATACCTATTGGTTTGTCTGTAAATAGATAATTAATCAAGTAGTTATCTAGATTATTATCTATTGATTAACTATTTTATTAATTAGCTAGCTATAGGTACTTAGCAGTAAGTTGTATGTTTTTAAGTGCTTACGTCGCTTAACTGATTAATCAAAACCAACAAACTAAACAAAACGAATAAGTTCAAAAGTTAAAAGTAAAATAATAATTTAAAAGGAGAGTTATGAGCAAAAAACATAGTAAAAATTATGTAGCTAAATATAATAATCAACAATCCATAGTTGATAAGCTTAGTAATATTAACTTAAATCAAATTGATCCTACTAGTATCAGTACTAGCCCTAAGTCTGTTAGTAACAGAGATAATAGTGCAATTGTTAAAGATATTCAGGTTAGAGATATTGAAGTAGAAACATTACCACAAGAAATGTTGAAAACTTTATATGAGCCTATGCCAGAGCCTAGAAAGCTATCTGATTTTGTATTAGTAGGCCAGGGTATGAGCCATCAGCTTTATTATGGAAAGAATACAATTGGCAGACTTCCTAGTAATGATATACATATAAACAAACCTAATGTATCCCGCGAACATGCTGTTATTACTGTGTTTGAAGATAAAGTTGAAAT
>JBDIBI010000103.1:0-4921 GCA_039812885.1 Blastocatellia bacterium | reverse complement strand
TAGCTGGCTATCAATGTGAACCTGACCCTAATACTGGTCTTAAGCCTTTTGCTTTTAGGTTACATCAATTTATCAGTCGTGGTGATAGTGTTTACTCATCGCTAGAAGAACCTGATGAACGTTATATCACAATGCAAGGCCAACAGTTTGTTCCAGGTAATCGTGAAAAAGTACTTTTACCTTTGGTATTTTGTCGTGAGTGTGGTCAAGAATACTATTGTGTTAGAAAAACTGATGATCCTGAAACTAAGCTAAAAATGTATACTTCAAGGAAATTATCTGATGACTATGATTCAGATGAAGGTGAAGCAGGGTTTCTTTACTACAATCCTAGTGACCCTTGGCCGACAAATATAGAAGAAGCTATTAATAACAATAAGTTACCTGAAAATCTATTAGAAGACTATCGTGGTTCTGTGCGTGTACGACCTAACAAACAAAAGGATTTACCTCAACTTGTTCCACTAAATACTGAAGGCAAATATAATAAATCTGGATTAAATTACCATTTCTTTAAAGCTCCTTTCCATTTCTGCTTACAATGTGGAGTTTCCTATAGTTCACGTCAAGACGACTTCGGTAAACTTACTTCCCTTGGTTCAGAAGGCCGCAGTACCGCTACTACTATTCTTAGTTTATCTACTATTCGTAGTCTTAAGAATATGCCCACATTAAAGAAAGAAGCTCAAAAGCTACTCAGCTTTACAGATAACCGTCAAGATGCTTCTTTACAAGCAGGACATTTTAATGATTTTATTGAAATAGGGTTGTTACGCGCTGCTCTATATAAGGCTGTTAGCAAAGCTAGTTCAGAAGGTTTAAGACATGAAGAAATAGCACAAAGAGTTTTTGATGCTTTAGCTTTACCATTAAGACTTTATACAATAGCTGATAACCCTAGATTCCAAGCTCTGGCAGAAATACAAAAAGCATTAAGGAATGTATTAGGCTATCGTATTTACTGTGATTTAAGAAGAGGTTGGCGGGTTACTTCACCTAACTTGGAACAATGCGGGTTACTTAGAATAGAGTACTTATCTTTAGATGAACTCTGTGGAGCAGAAGATATTTGGGAAAGATCTCATCCATTACTAGCTAAAACTAATCCTGCAACTAGGATGAAAATCTCTAAAGCCTTATTAGACTATATGAGGCGCGAACTAGTAATTAAAGTTGACTACTTAAACAATGAAGCACAAGAAAAAATCCAACAACAAAGTAGCCAACACCTTATAGCACCTTGGGCAATAGATGAAAATGAGCGAATGGAATATGCTCCTATTCTCTTCCCTAGATCTACACAAAGAGAAGATGAGCGTAGTTTTGTATATTTATCCCCTAGAGGTGGTTTTGGTCAGTATCTTAGAAGGCAATTAGATTTTACTAAAATTAAAATCACTAATGGCTTAATTGAAGAAACTAAAAAAATTATCCTTGATTTACTAGATAATCTTCGTATTGCTGGACTAGTAGAAGTAGTAGCAGAACCACGTAAAGACAAAGAAGATGATGTTCCAGGTTATCAACTTCCGGCATCAGCAATGCTTTGGCTTCCTGGAGATGGGAAACGAGCTTTCCATGATCCCATTAGAATACCTAAAGAATCTGTTGAAGGTGGCCGTACTAATCCTTTCTTTGTAGAGTTTTATCAAACCATTGCTAACACTCTGCAAGGCTTAGAAGCCCGCGAACATACGGCTCAAGTACCTTATGATCTTCGTGCTGAAAGAGAACAAAACTTCCGTGAAGGAATACTTCCATTACTCTATTGCTCACCAACAATGGAACTTGGAGTTGATATATCAGACCTAAATGTTGTTAATTTGCGTAATATACCACCTACACCAGCTAATTATGCTCAACGTAGTGGACGTGCTGGCCGTAGTGGTCAGCCTGCTTTAGTTTTCTCCTACTGCTCAACAGGTAGCCCACATGACCAATATTTCTTCAAGCGACCTGATCAAATGGTAGCAGGAGCAGTAACACCACCAAAACTAGATTTAGCTAATGAAGATTTAGTAAGAGCGCATATTCAAGCTATTTGGCTAGCAGAAGCAGGACTAAGCTTAGGTAACTCACTGAAAGACCTTTTACAAGTAGGAGGAGAAAAGCCTAGCCTAGCCTTACAAAACCAAGTAAAAGAACAAATTGAAGCTTATAAACCTAGAGAATTTACTCTAGGCCATGCTCAAAAAGTACTACAAACAATTAGCAGTGATTTAGTTCAATCAAACTGGTATAGCGAGAGATGGTTGGAAGATGTTGTTAACCAAATAGGACGTAAGTTTGATGAAACCTGCCAAAGGTGGCGTGGTTTATATAATGCTGCCCTTGAACAAAGAGAAACCCAAAACCGTATCATTGGCGATGCTTCTCGTAGTCCAGAAGATAAAAAACAAGCTAAAAATTTACGCCGTGAAGCAGAAGCTCAACTAGACCTTCTTACACAATCAGATGATTTATGGCAATCAGACTTCTATAGCTATCGCTATTTTGCAAGTGAAGGATTTTTACCTGGCTATAACTTCCCTCGCTTGCCAATATCTGCTTATATTCCTGCTCGTAGAACTAAAAATAGAGATGAATTTCTTTCTAGGCCAAGATTTTTAGCTATATCAGAGTTTGGCCCCAGAGCGATTGTTTATCATGAAGGCTCTCGCTATGTAATTAACAAAGTTATTCTTGCTGTAGAAGATGGCGATTTACTAACTAAAAAAGCCAAACTTTGCCCTAATTGCGGCTATCTACACCCAGTAATTGTTGGAGATGGAATAGATAGATGTGAACGCTGTAATACATTAATCAGTAAAGCTCTTAATCCATTATTTAGGCTACAAAATGTCTCTACTAAACGACGGGATAAAATTAACTCAGATGAAGAAGAAAGAGTTAAGCTTGGCTATGAAATCCGTACAGGTATTAGGTTTAGTGAGCATAGTGGTCAAGCTTCTTATCGCGTTGCTACTATTGAGGATAATGGAGAAGAAATAGGACGATTTACTTATGGTCAAGCTGCCACACTATGGCGTATTAATCTTGGCTGGAAAAGTCGCAAAGAAAAAGAAAATTATGGGTTTGTCTTGGATCAAGAGCGTGGTTATTGGGAAAGTGAAAAGAAGGAAACAGGTAATAATGATGAAATAGATCCAGATAATCTATCTAAAAAGATACTTAGAGTAATTCCTTATGTAGAAGATAGACGTAATTGTTTAGTATTTCAACCATTAAATATAAAAGATGATGCAGTAATGGGTTCATTACAATTTGCACTAAAAAATGCAATTCAAGTAGTTTACCAACTAGAAGAAAATGAGCTAGCAGCAGAACCTTTACCAGAAAGAAACGGACGTTCACAAATTCTATTATATGAATCAGCAGAAGGTGGAGCCGGTGTTTTACGTCGTTTGCTTGATGATCCTACAGCACTTAGTAAAGTAGCTAAAGAAGCCCTAAGAATATGCCACTTTGATGCAGAAACCGGAGAAGATGAACATAAAGCTCCACGCGCTCAAGAAAACTGTGAAGCAGCTTGTTATGACTGTTTAATGAGCTATAGTAATCAGTTAGAGCATAAGCTACTAGATAGACACTTAATAAAAGATGTACTACTTAATTATACTAAAGCTACAGTAAAAGTTGCACCAGTAGAAAAAACTCGTCTTGAACACTTAAAGGAACTAAAAAAATACTGTGGTTCTAATTTAGAACTTCAATGGCTAGATTTCTTAGAAGAAAGAGGTTTACGCCTACCATCTAAAGCTCAAGTCTATATTGAAGCTTGTAAAACCAAGCCTGATTTTCTCTATGAAAAAGAACAATTAGCCATTTATATAGATGGCCCCCACCATGAACACCCTGACCGACATAAACGAGATACTATCCAAACAGATTGTATGGAAGACAAAGGTTATATTGTGGTTAGGTTTACCTTAAAAGATAACTGGTTAACTATTATTGAAAAATACCCTAGCATATTTGGGAAACCACAAATATTAAAAACAAATACTTCTATAAATAATGCTAATATAGCTAATGCTGAAGCAAATACATCTACGCTGGATTTAGACCTTTTTGATGAAAAGTGGCATCCATTACTTAAATCATTAGATGAACAAGGCTTTACCATTGAAGCAGGTGGTGATGTAAGTAAAAATGGGCGTGTAATAGGCAGTTATTTAGCTGAAGTGTCAAGAAATGGCAAAGTTTTACGTCTTATAGATCAATCAGATAGCGAAGCTGACATTGTTAGAAATACTTTGCAAGAGCAAAACCACAATATTTTAATTGTAACTCCTAATAGTGAATTAACAGAAAGCTTTCTATAGAAGGTAATATATGATAGCTAAACAGCTTATAAAACTTATAATTACGACTATTATTCTTATTATCTTGAGTGTTCAGATATTTGGGCAAACAGCTAATGACTCAGCTACTAAAATCAATGAATTGATAAAAGAAAGTAACACTTTAATAACTAAAGGCGAACTTGACAAAGCTATTGAAACGCTTAACAAAGTAATAGAAATTAAGCCAAATTTAGCTGAAGCTTATTTAAACTTAGGAATTGTTTTTGGGTTAAAAAAAGATAACGATAGAGCTATTGAAAATTTTAAGAAAGCTATAAGCATTAGTCCAAATTATGCTAAACCTTATAATAACCTTGGAGTTATATATAAAAGTATTAAAGATTATGACAATGCACTTATTAATTTTAAACAAGCGATAAAGCTAAATCCTAACCTTGCCGAGCCTTATTTTAGTTGTGCTTTTATACATTTCGTAAAAGATCAATTTAATGAGGCTAAACTCGAAATAGATAAAACCATTGAGTTAAAACCTGATATGGCAGAAGCTTATTTTCTTCGTGGAGAAATACTTAGAGAAACTAAAGATTTAGACTCATCCATCTCGGATTTTGATA
>JBDIBI010000102.1:0-4921 GCA_039812885.1 Blastocatellia bacterium | reverse complement strand
TCAAAGTTTCTGGCAAGATTCAAAAAGTTCGTATTTCTAGTACATCTGTTTATGGTGGTTGGGTTGGTATAAACCTAGCTACTGGCAGAGAAATCCGTCTTAGAACGGGCGCTAGAGTTCGTCCTTTACCTACTACTAAATAACTTATTGATTAAAACATTAATCAATATAACAACCTACTCATTTTTTGTTAATCAATAGATTAACTCTAATCTATCTCACTTAACTTAACTAATCTAACTAATCTAAATTTAACATTCTAAGGAGAAAAACCATGTCTACTTTTCTTTTACCATCTCAATCTCTATCCACATTAATTGCTGACAAAGGAACAACCAAAATTAATAGAGAACTATTGTCATTAATTGAGGCTCCTATTGGCACAAAAAGCCATAAACCTATAGCTCATATCGATGTAGTTAAGGCTCTAATTGAAACTCTTGGGTTTCGTAACATCTCTGTAATCAACGACGAATATGCCATCTCTCATGATGGAATGCGTATGTTTGGCTTACTTGATTTATCATTAGGTTTTGATGGATGCCGTTTTAGCATTGGCATTCGTAACGGTAATGATAAATCGCTAAGACTAGCATTAACAATAGGTTATAGGGTCTTCATCTGCTCGAATATGGCTTTTGCTGGTGATTTTACACCACTTCTGGCTAAACATACTTCTAATTTTAGTTTAGAAGATGCTTTATCTATCGGAGTTGATAAAATCCAGCGCAATTTTGAACCTCTACAAAGACAAGTTGAAACCTGGAGAAACCTGCAATTATCCGATATGCAAGCTAGGAACATTATCTATGCTGCTTTTATTGAAGGTGAACTAGAAGCTCCTAAAACCTTAGTTAGTAGTGTGCATAAACTCTATTTTGATCCAATTTATCCAGAGTTTTTGCCTCGCACCTATTGGAGTTTATCGAACGCTTTCACCAGCGCATTTAAAGAACTAAACCCAACTTCTCAGTTTCAATGTACTGCAAAGTTAGGTGAATTTCTTTCCAGATATACTCCTAAATTTTAAACTTCTTTGTCCTAATCTACTTATTAAAAATCTACACCTACTAACATAAAACCAAACGACACAACCAAAGCTTAGTCAACATTAACTGCTGATTTTTCAATAGGTTCAAAGTTTAACTTTGTCTAAGCGTTGTGTTTTTTGGTAATTAAATCTACAGGAGAAAATATGCCTATTAATGTTATGTACAAGAAAAGAGAATTTGAAGTAGCTTGTAAAAAAGCTAAGAAACTATCAATACAAAAGAATCGTGATTATGTAGTCTATTATGATGATGACTACGAAAAGTACGAAGTCATAGCAAATGAGGATCTTAGGCGTTACGACGACGGAACACCTTTTGAGGTTATTCTATACTTTGCTGAAGTTTGGTAGTTACTACAAACTGATCTTAAGTTGAACCCAAGATTAGTTCATTTTCCTCTTTTCTTCTTTTCTTACAAATCTTCACACAACCTACTTAGACTATATCTCATAAGGAGAATCTATTATGTCAAATACCTACTTTGATCAAATCTCTTTATTGCTTGATAAGTTCCATCTTGTTCAACCATTAAGAGCAAGACGTAACAAACTAATAAAAGAAATGAATTCTATTAAGGAAAAGTTTGTTGAGCTAGAAGATAGTATTTTTTCTGAAGCTGAAAATCTTAAAAATCAAGTAGCAAATCTTGGTTTGTCAGTTGAGGTGCTTGATGAAGTACCTATTAATCAAGAGCAAATTGATTTTATGACAAGTATATCAGAAAAATATGCTTATCTGACAGAAAGCTATGAAGCTTATGAAAAAGAGCTTGTTGAGCTAGAGCTAGAAATTATTCTACTTGAAACTCAATCAGACGCTTTCCAAGACTTATCAGCCGCAGCTTAATTTTCTTTTCTACGTAAATTCTACATTTTTCTAAACCTACAAGGAGAACTCATGTGTACCAATCTACCTTTACCAACTAATCAATCAACCATTGGAGAGGAAGAAATAGAGATTAATGCAGTGTTTATTCGTTGGCGAGGCAATAAGAAGTTTTCTCATTACGAAGTCGTAGACTTTGGTGAAGAAGTTTATGCTTTTTGTCATGGAGTAGACATGCATTTCAATGATGCTGATACCATTACCCATTTGCTTTACCTTGGCTACAAGCTAAAGATTAATCGGGTTTGCTCTGATGTTTCTTTAGTGGAATTTATGGACTTTACGCCCAATGAAGAAATTAAACACAAAGAAACACTTTAATCTATTTTTTCTAAAAACTCTTCCATCCTTTCTAGCTTTTAATCTAAACCTAACTTAAACCTAAATTTAACCTAACTCTCACTAATCAAAGGAGATCCTAATTTATGCTAACACTAGAAACTAGTGAACCTACTACTATGTCTACAGAAACTAATCAATCTGAA
Organism: Blastocatellia bacterium; assembly: GCA_039812885.1. Taxonomy (GTDB): domain Bacteria; phylum Acidobacteriota; class Blastocatellia; order Chloracidobacteriales; family JADJPF01; genus JADJPF01. Next base: position 2,499 of record JBDIBI010000102.1, on the reverse strand, counting down.
CCAACACAAAAACCTATGGGGATATTGGCATCCATAGTCAATAAAACAATCCCTAAATATAATCCAGTTTTTGCAACAGACAATCCTTATACTCTAGCCGAGCATAAGGAGTTTGTTAAAAAGCTAGATGAAGGCCAGGTTATGGCTCAAGAGCTTAGAGAGGCTTTTGAACGGGCTGTTGGTTCTGAAGTTAATATTAAAGCTGAGTTAATGACTCTGAAAGTAGCTCAACTAAAAGATATGCTTAAAGATTCCTTCTATCGTAGTGAGAAAAAAGACTACTTAATTGGAAAAGCTTATGAGCATATTTTAATGGATTTCTCACTCTCAGAAGTCTTTAGTTATAAGCCTTTTTCTGAAACATATCCCGACGCGATGCGTCGCCAAGTCATTAAAGTCAATGATGAACAAATTCAACAAAGAGCTAAAAAAATCTCTGAGCGTCAAGAATTCTTTAAGAAAGCTTTGGTTAATCCTGAAACCAAAGAAGAGTTTAAAATCTTTATTGGTTACAGAGGAATAGCTGAACTTTCTGATGAACAAAAGATTCTTTGGGATAAGCTTAATGCTGATGCCACCTTAGCTAAAAAAGAACAAGAACTAGCTCAAAAAGCTATTGTGAGTAAAGTTGCTTTAGATAATGTTGAGCTTAAACTTGTTGAACACTTTCATACTCATAGAGGTCATAATGTTTTCATTGTGACTATGAGCGCGAGAGTAGATAGAGAAGTCTACGAGGAGCTTTGTAAAAAGGCTCGTATGTTAGGCGGCAACTATTCAAAACCCTGGCGCGATAGGACTAGTGGCTCTCTTTCTCCAGGTGGCTTTATGTTTAACGACAAGGAAGTTGCTGAGAAGTTTATGCAGCTTAAAGATGGTAATGTTTCTCGTCTGGATGATTTCAAAGCTCATCAAGAAGAAGTTAAACAAAATGCCATTGAACATCTTCAAGAAATGGCTGAAAACCTTACTCAAGAAGCTAAAGAGTCTCAAAGTGTTGACCGCAAGGTAAACACAGAAAGGCGAGCAAGGTTTGCTGCCAATGCTGAAAGAGAGTCAGAATACAATCTATTCTTAGCTAAAACCTTGGAAAACATAGCTGAAGCAATTTCTAATAATGAGACTAAATATCTAACTAATATAAGGGCTAAAACCCATGTTGAAACCTTAGAATATGTTCTAAGTATGACAAAATGGGACAAGGCTAAAAAAGAAGCTAAGCGATATGAGGATATAAAAGATGATGATCCTGTAGCAGATGACATTGAGCTAGTTCAATATCCATTTCCATTATTGAGCTATCGTCACTTAACAGATGCTTCTAAAGTAAAACAAGCTAAAGGCACTACTTTACTAATCAGACGTTTAACTAAACTCTTTTCTAAAGAAGATAAAGAGAAAAGTTATGTGATTGTAAAAAATAGCTATTTGATTGACGAAATCAAAAAATTAGTCTCTAAAATCAAATCGTTTGATAAGTATTTAGCTGACTGTATTAGTGATAGGTATGCTCATTATGAAAGATTGCAAGTAATGGGTTTATCTAATTTACCCACTCTACGAACGGCATTAAGAGAATATCTGTCTTATCGTGGTAATCAAAAGAAGATTGATCCTATTAAAGAAATGGAAAGAGCTTTGATTGGAACTAGAATTGATGGGTATTTTCCGACTCCTAGACCTATCGTAGAACAGATGCTAGAAATTGCTGATATTAAAGCAGATATGAGTGTCCTTGAGCCTAACGCTGGTAAAGGAAACATAGCTGATTTGATTAGAGAATATTATCCAGAAGCTAGGCTTTCAGTTATTGAGATTAATTCTCGTTTGAGAGAAATCTTGGTAGCTAAAGGACATAACCTAGTAGGATGGAACTTTCTTGAACATCAGCAAACCTATGATCGCGTGTTGATGAACCCGCCGTTTGAGGATCATCAAGATGCCATCCACGTTAAATATGCGTTTTCTCTACTTAATCCTGGAGGAAAGTTAGTAGCGATAATGGGAGAAGGTGCTTTTTTCCGTATGGATAAAGAATCAGTCTCATTTCGTGAGTGGCTTGAATCTCTTGATGGAACTAGCGAGAAGTTACCTAGTGGTTCTTTCCTTGATAGCGAAAGAAGCACAGGAGTTGCTACTCGTTTGGTAGTAATCAGTAAGCCTATTGTCAATATCAATACTATTGATTTATACACTGATATTACGACCAGTAACTCTATGAATACTACCGAAGAACTACCCGAAAACTCTATTAATGAAGTAAAAGAAAACATTTCAGAACCATCAAAGAATTTTTTATATCAAGAATCTGAACATGATGTTATTGAAGTAATAAATCAAACAATAGAAAGTTTAGAGAAAGATATAGAAGATATTGGTATAGTAACTGTAAGTGCTGTAGAAAGTGAACTTAAGCAGGATATTAGTCAAACCTTAACAGTTGACCAATACCAAGCTATAAAACAAACTTTTCTTCAGCATGAACAAAACTACAACTCC
>JBDIBI010000101.1:0-5070 GCA_039812885.1 Blastocatellia bacterium | reverse complement strand
TCAAGAAGAAGCCTGAGTGGTTTGGTCGCCTTTATCAGGCTTTTATCTTTTTAAATCAATTTAAATGAATGTTTCAAATATTTTTACTATTCAATTGTCTACTACTGTCTATCTACTAAAATTAAGTTATTAATAATTCCTTTCACGTAAAAAATTTGCCTAACAATATAACAAACTAACTCTCAAAAAGCTATGAATGGATTGATCAAAACTTGGTAACTTCTGATCAATCTAATAAGTGTCATGCAGTATTGTCAGAAAATGGGCAATTGGTTTCACAAAATCTTATAAATTTTAAAAGTTTTTCCGGCTTTTTAAAATTATTTCTTATAACTTTTGAATTTTCTTATAGTTATAAGAATTTTGATAATTTTTAATTTAATCATAAATTTTTGCTCTTACTCTTGCTTTTGCTCTTTCGTGTTGTTGACCAAGATCTCAAAAAATTTAGTTGCTGATTCAGGATTACCTAACCTTAAAGCTGGATATTTGTGTTTAGAATTTTTTGCCAGTTCTTTTGCTAAAGAAAAATTCGTGTTATTTGCCACATCTGCTAATAGCTTTGTTCCTAGGAAAAGTTTTTCTTCTAAGCTTAAACTTTTGCTTTCTTCTATTAGCTTTTTTAAGTGATTTTCTAGCATTTTGTTCTGTGTTAAAAGAAAACTTATAGTAGAAAGCCTTGCTAGTACTTTCTACTATAAGAATTATCCAAAAACCCAATCTCCAACCAAAGGAGAAAGGAACCCATTTGCAATTTACCAACGATAAAAACTGTTTATAAAACTATTAAACCTTCAAAGAACTCAAAACTTAATCAATTACCCAAAATGTTATTTTAATTACTTATTACTACTATTTCTTCTAGCTTTAGCCCTGACTTGCCCCCACAAGCCAAGGCTAACCAATCTTTTAGTTAAAGGTACTAATATCTTTCCAGTGTTTCGCCTCGACATAACGCGACAAATGGCCAACATTTTCTGTTACAACAATAGCATTGACACTTAAGGCTTGCGCTGCTAGAACAACATCGCAATCTAGTTCTTTAGCGTCAGCAGTAGGTATTCCTTTTTTTCGTGCATCAGCCCATAAATCACAGGCTAAACGCATTACTTTTGTATTAAGTGGCAAATATGTATGAGCAATACCCAGTCTATCCAAGACATTAATAGATTTTACTAATCCACGAAGTATAAATTCTCGCCTAACTTCGTAATCAGCTATTTCAGCAATAATGACTTCTGTTCCAACTAACAATAGCTGTTCATGCCAAAGCTTAATTTCAGGGCTTCTCTTTGGATGAGCTAACTTACCTAATGGTGTTGCATCTAGCATGATAGGTCTAAACATTTCCAATATCCTTTTACTTTCTGATAGTTGCTGCTATTGCTTCATCTATTAAAGCGGCGTTTTCTTCTTCATAGCCAGAATCATCTTCCATAAGTTCTTTCATTAAGGCTAAAGCAGCTTGGTTTTTAATTTTTTGTTTCTCGCGCTGCTCTTGCTCTGAAACTTCAGCTAATAGGCGTTCTCCCAAAACTTTTTTATCTTCAAGGCTTAAGCTAGCTGCTTGCTCTATTATTTTATCTATAGGTTGTGCTGACATTTTTAATCCTTTCTTTACAATTAAAACAAAAAGGTAAAATTATTGCTCATAACACCATCTACAACTAATTTTACAGTGTTACTACCTTTAAGAATACCAAGCTTTTTCTTGTTACCTTTAATCATAAAACTACTATTATTAACGCTATTTGGTGGCAATGTTACTTCTTTATCATTAACAAAGAGCTTAACTGTATTATTCACATTAGACATAAAACCAATGCCTATGATTGAAAGTGTTTTAGCTTGATAGCTACCCATTGTGATAGCTGGTGAAATAGTGAAAAGGGAATTAGCTTCACCCTTGTTACCTGTGCCGTCCATAGCTGTTATTTTCACCATTGCTTGAGGTGTTGTTAAATTAAGCTTATCTAGGCCACTTAGGACAAAACTATTCTCAGTACCACCAAACCCCATTATTTGCGTAAAGCTTTTACCGTTATCAAATGAAAGTGATAAAGCTTGAGAAACAACAGCGCGATTATCAGAGCTTTGCCATTTAACCTGGATAGGTTGGCCTGCAACTATCCTCTGAGATTGATTAGGCTCTGAAATAATTACTGTTGGTGAAATAGTGTCAGCACCTAGGAGAATGGTAAAGTTATTAGCAGTAATGGCTTGTGCGCTATTACCAGCAGCATCTCTTACTACGAGCTTTAATCTAGTTTGGTCAGACTGTAGTAGATCTGGTATTTGATATGTAAAGTTTTGAGTAGCACCTGGCAATCCGCTTGCTAGTGTGATAGGGAAACTAGAACCACCGTCAGTTGATAAAGACAAGTCCTGAGAAGTTACTCCAACATTATCTGAAGATGTCCAGTTTATTTGTAAAGTATCGCCAGAGTTGAGCTTTTCACCACCAGTAGGAGAATTAAAGCTAACTGTTGGGGATTGTGTATCTCCACCACTGCCATTCTTGCTAATAGAAAAATTGCCTGTTATTGATGAAGCGCGTCTTGCTCCTAAGTCAACTGTCGAAACCCGTATTTGAGCCTTATTTGTTTCAATATCGGGAACCTGCCAAACAAATGACTGTGCATCTGCTTTTAGTTGTTCTGCTCCTAGTATTGCATTGAAAGTCTGACCACCATCTGTCGAGAGTTCTATTTTATAACTAGCAATGGAGAAGCTTTGTGGTTGGACGGTCGTTTGCCAAGTTATCGTAAATGACTGATTTGCTAATAGCTGCTGATTAGCTATTGGCATTGTTATTTGGAGTAAGGGGGCTTGACCTATGTTGAAATTTCCTACTAGAGCTATATTTAGAAAACCTTGTACAGCAGTACTGCCCATGTCTACAAAAGTAGCAATTACAGAATTAGTTTGAGTATCAATAAGAACTCTGCCTCCACCACAACACAAATAGAGCAACCTTCCATCTTCCGTAATTTTTAAATTACCAATTAAGGCAACTGTGGGTCTATTATTTATATTGACAGTAAATATATTTCTCAACTCTTTGGTAGATATATTATAACTATAGAGGTTTTCTCCACCATATTCCGCCATATAGAGAATATTACTATTGGGGTTAAATATTAATTTAAGTATTTCGTTATCTATCTGGTTAGAAAATTGTACTGGTATAGTAATGTTATTGATTAGACTATAAGAAGAAGTATTGATTAGACTAACTATATTTTTGCTCGCAATGGCTAGCATAGTACCATCTGGTGAGATAGCCATTTCATTTTCTTTCTCAACGAAATTTGAATGTGGTGGTAATCCTCCTATGGTGTTTTTTAGAGTGAGAGTTTTGGTATCAAAAACCAAAATATTGTTGTTAAATAGAGCGATATAAGCTGTTGCTCCATCAGGGCTAAACACTATATCTATAGGAAAATCAACATTATTTATTTGTCCAACTATTCTCAGGGTATCTGGATCAACTAATAAAACTTGATTAGCTTCACCAAGCACTCCCCAAAGTAACCCATCAAGGGCGGGCGATAGCTTTAATACATAAATACCTTTACCTTGTAAAAAAGTAGTTACTACATTGCTGTCATTTTGATTAAAATTTACTAAAATAGTTCCTAATCCTGGTATTCCTATTGGGACTCTTGAAGAAATATAGGCTTTTGTTTTATCACGATTTAATTCAAAAGTAAGAGATTCTATAGGTAAAGGCACTCGATTTAGCTCTCTACCTGTAAGAGCGTCGTTAACAACAAATTCTGATGTACCAACGCCAGTGCGACCAAGAGAGGAAGATATCCTACAAGTAATAGGAGAATTATTTTGTTGTGCAAAAGCGAAATAAGTGCATAATATATATACTAACACCACAAACGTAAAGTTCTTTATTGTTATTATCATATGAATACTCCTTGGTATAAAGTTATAATATGTATAAATATTATTTCGCTTATGTTTCGCTTGTCAATGTTTTTCTTTTATTTTTCCGGTAAAATATTTTTATGATAGGCAAAATATTGTTCAAGGGTATTTTGCCTATCATTCCTCATTAGTTGTATGGGTTCCCTATACTTACTATTCTAACGGTAAGGGAAAATCCGTAACCACCACTATCTGGTGCCGTAATACCTGGAACACCTGTATTTAAGCTAGCACAACCTGTTTGTTGGCGTACGGAACGCGAAGGAAGTGCAATAACATATTTATTTCCAGGGATAGGACATCTCAAAGTTGACACTCCATTTATGTTGATCCTATCACAACCTGGCGGAGTTAGTGTTTGATACTGAGGATCATCCGTACCATACTGTACGGCAAAAGCCCATGATCCGTCTGGCTGCTGCACCATTACTGGTGCACAACTAATTGCATTGCCTAGTGAGTCAGTACCACAGGTATTTGTATAGCTAGCCTTCTCATCACAAGCAGAGCCTCCTCCATAGAAATTTCCTGGGTAATAGCTGTTATTTAGATACACATCATAATATACAATCATACCTCCGGTAATTTCCCGATATGTGTTTGACTCAATATCAGCGCGGACGAGCCAATGATATCGTTCACTTCTAGTTGAGCCAAGACTATTAATTCCTTGAGAAATAAGCTCTTTACCAACATATGTTGACCTTAAAGTATATGAGTAATTATTCTGATATTTTCTGATCATCATTTCTCTTACGCCATCCAGGAATTTGTCTTGTATAGGTTGTTGCCAGTTAGGGTAAAAATTACCTAAGAAATCTATAGATTGATTAGTATCTCCCGTTAGAGAATAAAGAGCCGTTTCTGGTGAGCATAGACCAAATTGGTTTTCTAGGCTACCACCAATAGGGTCAACAGATATCGGTTGTACAGTTTGACCATTACAACTGTATGGTGAATTACCATTTGCAGCATTTATATGATAAATCAACAAATTCTGGATATTTGCATACATTTGATCAACGACAAATTTTCTTATAGGGCTACTGATAGCGATATTTATGCTTTCGTTCATTTGTTTTGCTATCTCATGCTGAGTATGAGATAGGGCAATTGATGATGTAGCAA
>JBDIBI010000100.1:0-5151 GCA_039812885.1 Blastocatellia bacterium | reverse complement strand
TTAAAGTAATATTATTTATGGCTGTTAGTGGTGTTGCTATTGGTTTACCTACATTATTAGGTAAGCTACTAGCATTTACTTGGCTAATGCTACTTACTGTAAATAAGCAGGCTAGTATCGGGATAATTAAAAATAGATGTTTTGTGTTTTTGAACATATCGTTCTCCTCATATATAAATTGGTAATTACATTGATTAAATATCTATACATATTCATTTTATAGTATTATTGCATAACTATTAATTGCACTCGTTAGTTTAATCAAATCTCTCCTTATTAAAAATACTTACTGTATTTTATGAAAAGCTTTCCTAGATGATGTTAATTTCTAAGCAAGTATCCAGCCCCGCCAATCACGATAAATCCTGGCCTAGCTTCTTGCTCGTTTTCAGGGTACACGAAAAAATTAAAGCTTTGTTGTCTACCATTGGAATAGAGAACTAAGCTATTACCTTGGATTTGGTAAGTACCTTGGCCGCTTATAGAACTACTAGAAGCTGCTCCTACACTTGCTCCACTTCCACTAAAGCCAACAAAGTTGTTGGCTAAAAATCTGCCATCCGAGGTAAAAGAGATGGTTTTCTCGCCACTGACCCCACCTACAACTCCACCTGCTCCACCACTAAGATTGGTGAATGAGCGAAATGAATATGTTCCATTCAAGCGTAATCCATCAAATGAGTGAACTGGATAGAAAGTAGTATTGCCTAACTTAAAACCATTATTGGTTGGTTGTAGGCTAAAAGATTGCTGCTGGCCTTGGCGATTTAATTGGAGTTGGCTACCTGACAAAGTATACTGACCACAGTTGCTAGGATCTTGCTGACAAGCTGAGTTTAAGTCTCTAATATCGCCGCCTTTTGGTAGGCCAAAGTAGACACGGCCATCTGAGCCAAAGAGATAATATTGTTGGCGGACACTATAGTCATACGAGCCACTATTCGGATTGAACTGTTGGCGGCTAATTGTACCCACGAATAAACCATTAAAACCATTTCCATTGTTACCACTACTATTATTAGAATGCGAAACATTTCTATTATCTGACTTAGGGTTACTATTTTTAAGATTAGTAAAATCCAAGTTCTCTATAAACTTTTCAAATACTGATTTGTATTGTTGGAAAGAATTTTGATCAGTAGAAATTAATGCTGCAACTTCAGCCATATTTCCTGGATGTGCTGCTACGTACAAGCGGTAAGAAACACTACCATCAGCTTCTTTGAGTACGAGTTGACAGAAATACACCTCATAGCCTTCATCTGATGTACCTTTGTTTATCTGACCACCTGATAGCAAAGTTGCATTTGATTGATTATTAGCCAAAAAGCTTGTGAACCAAGTTTCTAAGCTACCATCAATTTCTTCTCCTGGCGCAATGGCTATAACAGTATTTTGATTACTGTTAGGTGCTACAAATATCACCTTTCCATTTGTTTCTGCTCGCTTCCAATTACTAGGAGCAACAAACAACACATTACCCACTTGCTCTTTATTGCTTTTGCCATTAAGTGTTTTCTGTTGAGCGCAAGCTGTTATTGTTCCTAAATTAAGGATTATTATTAGTATTATTGATAAAACTTTGCTTTTCATCATTTTCAACCTTTTGATTAAATTCTTTTGGTTTTATAGTTTTACTGTTGAGCTAGTGGCATTTGTTCTTGGGTTATAACAGAATTATCTAGAATGATGTTTGCGTTAGAGCCATAAAGCTTTTCTAGTTCTTGCAAGGAAGAGACACCAAAAACTAACCCTAGATTGTGCTTTCTTACTAGAGAAACCTGTAAGAATAAATCCTGCATATATCCAACATTGCTAAGATCATCTATAAAGAAATAAACCGTTTTTTGATGGTTATTTTGTTTTAATTGATGAAAAACAACAGCGCAACATAAGCCAGTTAAGGCTAAGATTTCTTTGGCGTTTTCTTGTGTTAAATCTAGGCAAAGAGAGATGTTTTGCTCTCTTAACTTGTTAAAATCAGGCGGTTCTAAACTAGCAGAAGTAAACCCTCTTAAGTTGCTATTGTTTAGCCAAAAGAGTCTACGACTAACACCAGCTATTATATTTTCTCTCACCTTTACATCAGCCGTGATAAACAATTCTGCATATTGCCTAGCTATATCATTAGGCGAGTTTACTAATATTTTAGTTAAACCCTCTGCCGATAGAGTACTGATAAGCTTATAAGCTTCTGCTGGTGTTGGATATTCAAGAGTAGACGTATGAGCAAATAGAGCAGCTACAAAGAATGCAGCCATATCTAACCAAAATCTTGATCCTTCTCCCCAAAGTGAGCTATAGATAACAGCATGTCCTAGTGAAAGAGCTAGATGCCCATCTTTGCCACATAAGGGTATCCAATTAAAACATCTAACAAGCTTTTTGGTTCGTTTATCATTAGCAACTTTTACAGTTTCTTTCCTTGTGGCAATGCATATGACACTGGAGTTACAACCTGCTAATTTATCAAGAAAAGCTGTTCTATGTGTATTTCTATCTCCCATAACAAGCTCTGGTTTAGGAAATGTGGTTATTGGTTTTTCTAGTATTTGTGTAATCATACTTAAACCCTTTACAATGTTTGTGGTGAGAGTTTTTATAATCATTTTGTTAATCCTTTAGTTGCCTGCTTTTACAGTTAAGACAACACTAATCCCATATTTAGCTATATTACGCTAAATAAAGTATATATAATTACTAATAAATTTTTAATTAAAGAATCTTTATCTATGAACTATTACTAACAGTTATGGTATCACTATCCAAATAGCTTACTTTCTGTCGCTGAGTCTCAAATGGCACTTTATAAGGTGCTATTTCTGATAGCTTCTTTAGCTTTCTATTTTGAAAAAATCTTGGGAGCTTAACTGGTATAGCTTGGCTAAGGCTAGAACTCGATTTAGAAATCAGCAAAGCTTCATCATTCTGTGCAGCCAACACCTTTTCTGATATTAAAGCTGTTGTAGTATCAAATAGTTTTTCTATGTATATAATACTATCATAATTTAATTTATCTAAAAATAAATGATAATTAAAATTACTTAAAAATATGTTGCTAGTATATATCTCTAGACAACAATTCTCTATCTGCTCAAGACTTTTTATTGTTAAAGAAACATAACAATTTCTTTTACCAAGTCTATTTACCCAATCAACAAAACCAGCAAAACCCCTGGCTCCATCAAAATTAGGGAACGCTTTAACTAGCTCAAAATTATCTATAAAGTAGTGGACACTGGCTTTATTATCTAATCTTAAAGGTTGCTCAGAGCAGCTTACTAGAACTAAGTTGATTAGCGCAGCAAAGTAACCTACTCTGTCTTGTGGAACAACAATATATAGGGCTGTTAGCTCTTTAGTTATATCTTCTAGATTAAGATTATTATTTGTAGTTGTTGTAACATAAACAACTTTTGGGTTGCTCCAAAGATCCAAAGATAAAAGAGCCGTTTTCACAACTACAGCTTGATACTCTTTGTTAGTTTCTGCTATGCCTCTAAACCATCCCCAGAAATACAAATCTTGGCTCAACTCTAAGTTTGCTTCTATAAATTTAATTATTGTATCTTTTTTGACTGCATCAGATAGCCTTTGTAAAATAACTACTATGTTACCCAGATGAAAATCTTCTGGCTTATTGCTTTTAAGTGAATAATTTTTTAGTGCTGCTAGCAAAACTGCAATTAGATTTTCTGTTGTCCTTTTTACTTTTATTGTCCAAGTAGCTTGAAGCTCTCGCTCCATCCTAAAAGCTTCTTTTTCTTCTACCTTCTTAATATACTCAATGCGTTCTGAATTGTTGTTTCGACAAATTTCTAATGTATCTTCTAAGCTAATCTCTTTTATATAGCTAACCAGCGTTTCAGCCAAGAACTCAAACTCGTCAGGATGACTAGAATTAGCTATAGGGTTAAATGTTAGGCTTTGGATATTATTGTCTAAATTTAATACCTTTATTTGATAACCTTTTGATTTAAGATAACCGCTAGTGGATTGATATATACCTTGTGTATCAACAATTACAACACTCTGTTTGTCCAGTTTAAGTAAAGCCGGAATTGTAAAACGCAATGCGTTATCTGAGTTATTACCACCAATAACTAGTAAATGATCAAGACGTTCTGTTTGGGGTAAAGAGTATTTCCCTACAAACAAGCCTTTATTAGAAGATCCCAGAAAGTTTTTCTCTCTATACAAGCTGTTGTCAGAAAACAGACCAGAAAATAAATCACCTATTTGGTTTGCTGATTCTGATATTTTGTTACCTAATTCTGTTATTAAACCAAACATATGATTATTCCTTTTAAATATTTTCTATTAACTTACATTAAATACTAGCAACGTTACTGTTTGTGGTTAGTTATATGTTAGCTAAGTTACTTAAAAGGCTAATCTTAGCTAACATAAACACACTAGAATTAACTCTGACTACCAATATTAGGTGTCGCAACACTTACATCACTACAAGGTGTACTTGCTGGCACTGTTACAGATACATTTCCATTTGAATCTGTTAGAGCAGAAGTGGAAGGATTATTACCAACAGTTACAAGAGCAGCCACTCCCCCTTGCTCTGCTGCATGAAATACACAAACATGCGGTGGTGGTTGTTGAGGTGGGTTGTCAAAGATACAAGCTGTTGAAAATACAGTAAATGCTAGATATCCTATAAAGATTACTTTTTTCATAAAAATCACTCCTTTTGCTTTCTTTGTTTACTTAATTTTTTGTGCTTTTATTTTGTTGATCTGCTTTATTTACTTTGACTTAAAGTATTTAAGAGTTGAAGTTGTTCTTTTTCTCCAAAGAAAATATCTACAGGAGAGCGAAACAAATACCCATTGCTTCCATATGCTGAGTAGTTTTGTGGTATAGGATAATTACCATATTTTTTGCTATAGAATTGGTAAATGCCACTTTTTTGCTTGTCGAGATTTTCCCTATTGTTGGAAAGAAGATCCCCTGTTACCAATGAGTAAGTTACAAATAAACATTGCATTGGAGTTAAGCCACTGGCTGGTTTATCTTCTCTAAGATTCCAAACACTACCAAATTTATCTGGACTAGCTTTAGCCAAAGCACTTAAGGTATTTTTTACTTCTGTTTGCACTTCACTACGAATACTACCTTTTACAACTAATTGGGTTT
>JBDIBI010000099.1:0-5246 GCA_039812885.1 Blastocatellia bacterium | reverse complement strand
GTCAGTTTCACTTTGTATTAAGCCATGAAATGAAAGCTTTAGTTAAAGATGAAGATAATAAATTAAAGACAGATTTACCTAAGCCAAATACTAAAGATGATGCTGAGAAAGCAAAACAAGCCATAGAAGAATGGAAGTTATTGAAAAAACAAATTGCTGAGGTTGCAAAGATTCAAAATGAAAGACTAGAGCAAGCTATGGTTTCTGGACGCAAATGGAATAAGACAGAATTTGAAATGTTACTAGTAAATCATCCTTTAATGATTAACTTGGTCAGGTTACTAGTTTGGGGAGCTTATGATTCTAAAGGCAAGTTAGCTACAACATTTCGGGTTACAGAAGATAAACAATATGCTAACAGCAATGATGAGCCTGTTAAGTTCAATGATGAGAATAAGATAGCAGTGGTTCATCCTATGCAACTATCTGAGCAAGAGCGTAAAACTTGGGGCGAGCTTTTAAGCGATTATGAAATTATTCAACCTTTTCCACAACTTGGTCGCCAATTATTTAGTTTAGATGAAAATGAAAAAAGCACCAAAACTATTACTAGATTTAGCAAGACTAAAATTCCTGCTGCTTCCTTAGTTGGAACGCTAGAAAAATTAGGTTGGATAAGAGGAGCAGCCCAGGATGCTGGAGTTTTTTCACAACATTTAAAACATTTCTATTCTGCTGATATTACAGCTTTTGTTTGTTATGATGGTGTTCCTATGGGCTACATAGCTGATTGGGATGACCAATCTATTGAACAATGTTTGTTTGTGTCAGGTGTTTATACTAGGTATTATCCTGGCACTACTCTTGATGAAAAGCTAATGTCTCTTAGTGAGGTAGATCCAATTGTTATAAGTGAAGTACTTAATGATTTAAATACTGTTGTGTCTAAAGGAAAACAGCCAAAATGAAAACTTCTTCTAACTTGTTAAATGAAAAGCTAAAGAGTGAAATTACTCGTTCTATAAATTTAGCGCCAGGGGATTGGATGTGGGCTACTTGGCGAAACACTTCTCCAGCTAAAAGACCTGAGCCAAGCCCTTTTGATTATGAAAAATCTTTAGCTGTTCTAAATGATATTTTTGAAGAGCAAATTAGAAACAATATATATGGTTGGGTTGATATTAATTGGGTAGAAAAGGCAAATTTAGTTACTACATTTTCGGCAGAAGAAGCAAGGTTTTGGTTAAGCACAATATTTACTTTTGCCTTAAATGAGGAATCAACAAATCAAAGGAATAAAAAATCTAAGTTAAAAAAGCTTCTTGAAAAAATAGTAAAAGAGCCTGTAACAAATATAACTTGGCAAAGTCTAAGAGATTTACTTAGAGAACAGCATACTAACATTATATGGGCAATGGGGCTTTTAATACCTAATGTATTTTCTTTAGAAGATATTGTAGAACTACTTTTAGATGAAACAGAATTTAATCTTGGTAATGGTTCAAATTGGCAGAATTATGCTATAGCAGTATATCGGCAATATTTTTGGCCGTATCTTTCTGATGCAGATAAAGAGATTTGGCGTAAAAAAGTTATTAAATTATGGGATAGTAGTAAATGGCCTCAACAGGTTGATTACTACACTGCTCGCCCATTTTTCTATTTTGCTGCTTATCTAGGGTTGCATGACCTCTTGCTTCCATTGGTAGAGAGTTTGGATGAGAAAGATTATTTAAAAACTGGAGAAGAATCTAATGATCCTTATAATTTGCGTCAAGAAATAGTATTTGGCTTACGTGATCCTAAATTAGTAGATTTCCATATGCGCAGATTGAAAATTAAAATAAGAATAGAAGATATGTTTAGACGGCCTATTGATATATACCTTAAAGCTTGGTTAGCACATACAGAGTATTCAGCCCTAGACTATATCACTGAGAGTATTTTAACTTCTACCAATAAAGAAAAGACAGAAAAATTGATAAATATTTTTGCATTAGTAAATGCACCTGAAGTTGCACCACAAATGCTAGAGTTAATGCTATCTTCTAAATCTCCTCGTACTGCTAAAGAATGGTTAGAAAAAAATCCAGTCAATGCAATAGCAGGTCTAATGAAACTGACTCTTGGGCGAAGTCGATTAGCTGAAGCCGCTATTAATTTCCTTAGAAGTTTTAAGAAAAAAGGCTATCTTGACCTAATAGTTAAATTTGCTAAGCTTGAATCTCCTGAAATTTTTGAGCGAGTGCAGGAAACTGTTATAAATTATATAGAAAAAGAATATACGCCATTTGATGAGAAAACTACTCCAGCTTGGCTTAAAACAGCTATTTCAGAGCTAAAGAAAACTCTCAAAATAAAACAACCTTCTTGGATAAATACTTTAGACCTACCTGTAATTGCAGTTGATAACAATAAGTTTAATGATGAACAAGTAAGCGCTTTAATTGTTGCACTACAAAAAAGTGCTCTAGATAGCCCAAATACTTTTGTGTTGAGTGTAAAAGCAAATGTCTCAGCTACAGTATTAGATAATTTTGCTTGGGCATTGTTTCAGCAATGGTTAGCTTATGATGCTCCATCAAAAGAGAATTGGGTATTAACAACTCTTGGGTTGTTTGGTGGAGATTCTTCAGCCTTGAAACTTGGATCAATGATAAGAGTATGGCCTGGTGAAGGCCAAAATAAACGTGCTGTTTCTGGGCTAGAGTGTTTGCGGAAAATAGGAACAGACACAGCACTTATGCAAATTAATGGAATTGCTCAAAAATTAAAATTCAAAGCTCTAAAAGAAAAAGCTAATGAATGTATAGAAAACATTGCTAAAGACCGAGGTTTAACACGAGCAGAACTTGAGGACAGAATAGTTCCAGATTGTGATTTAGATGAACAAGGCTCACGCCAATTTGATTTTGGTTCACGTCAGTTTCACTTTGTATTAAGCCATGAAATGAAAGCTTTAGTTAAAGATGAAGATAATAAATTAAAGACAGATTTACCTAAGCCAAATACTAAAGATGATGCTGAGAAAGCAAAACAAGCCATAGAAGAATGGAAGTTATTGAAAAAACAAATTGCTGAGGTTGCAAAGATTCAAAATGAAAGACTAGAGCAAGCTATGGTTTCTGGACGCAAATGGAATAAGATGGAATTTGAAATGTTACTAGTAAATCATCCTTTAATGATTAACTTGGTCAGGTTACTAGTTTGGGGAGCTTATGATTCTAAAGGCAAGTTAGCTACAACATTTCGAGTTACAGAAGATAAGCAATATGCTAACAGCAGTGATGAACCTGTTAAGTTAAATGATGAGAATAAGATAGCAGTAGTTCATCCTATGCAACTATCTGAGCAAGAACGCAAAGCTTGGGGCGAACTTTTAAGCGATTATGAAATTATTCAACCCTTTCCACAGCTTGGTCGCCAATTATTTAGTTTAGATAAAAAAGAGAAAACTGCTAAAGCTATTACTAGATTTAGCAAAACTAAAATTCCTGCCACTGCTTTAGTTGGAACACTAGAAAAATTGGGTTGGATGAAAGCAATGGCAGATGAAGGTTCGTATGTAAAGCATTACAAGATTTTTTATCCAACTAATGTTACAGCTTTTGTTTCTTATCAAGGTGGAGATGGGGATTCTCTTATTTATTGGGAAGAACAAAATATTGAGGAATGTTTCTTTTTATCAGGATTTCATACTGAAGAGCCTTTTTTAGAAAATGATAAAACGTATTTACCTCTAAATAAAATAGATCCAATTGTTATAAGTGAAGTACTTAATGACTTGAATAAAATTGTAGCTAAAGGAAAATAAATAACATGAAACCAGTTGCAGATTCCTTAAGTAATAAAGCAAATAGTGAAATAACTCGTTCTATAAATTTAGCTCCAGGTGATTGGATGTGGGCTACTTGGCGCAATTGTCAGCCTTTAGAATGTCCCGAAGTGCAACCCTTTGACCGAGATAAATGTTTAGTCATTTTAGAAAACTTGCTTAAAAATATGCATGACAACTGGCTTAGTGATTGGGAAGAAAAAGTTGGCCCATTTGTCAAAATTTCACAACAAGAAGCATTATTTTGGCTAAGCATAGCTTCTATTATTTCAACAAGTTATATGGATAGTTTTTCAAAAAATAAACAACTAAATGTTAAAAAAACTCTTACAAAAATAACAAAAGAAAAGCCAATAAATAATATAAGCTTAGAAGAAATAAAAAACTTGCTTGTAGAGTCAGATAATTATACTTCTTATATGATATCAAATTTAATACCACGTGCATTGTCTTTAGATGAATTAATAGAATTACTTTTGGAAAAACTCGACTATGATGACTGTGATATACGTTGGCAAGATGATCTTGCAAGAATTTATAGAAAAAAATATTGGCCGTATCTTCAGGATGAAGAAAAAGCAAAATGGCAAAAAAAAGTTATTGAAGCTTGGGATGCTAGTGAATGGCCGCTAAATCCAAATCATCCTAAATATCCAAATCGACACTATCATGTTTATCTTAACTATCCTCCTTTGTTTTTTCGTTTTGCTGCTTATTTAGGGCTACAGGATCTTTTGCTTCCGCTCATAGAAAGTTGGGATGATAAAGTTTATTCCGCAGAAGAAGCAAATGATCTATTTCATAGACCTCAAGAAATAGTATTTGGCTTACGTGACCCTAAATTAGTAGAAATGCATATGCATAGGTTAAAGCTAAAAATAAAGTTGTATGATTATTGGGAAAAGTTTATTGAAGAAAACATTAGGGGTTGGTTAGCTCATACTGAGTGCTCTGCATTAGGTGATATTACAAGTAGTATTTTAAATATTACTAATAAAGAAAAAGCAGAATTCTCTATAAATGATTTTACCTCTTTAGTAAATGCACCTGAAGTTGCTCCAGAAATGCTTGAACTAGTATTATCATCTAGATCACCTCAGACAGCCAAAAAATGGTTAGACATTAATCCTGCTAATGCAATAGCAGGTTTAATAAAAGTAACTACTAAGCGTGGTCGATTAGCTGATACTGCTATAAATTATCTTCGTAGTTTTAAGAAAAAAGGTTATCAAGATTTAATTAGTAAATTAGCTAAACTTGAAACAAACGAAATAATGGAACGAGTGCAAACTACTGTTATAGATTATACAGAAAAAGAATATATTGCATTTGATGAAAAAAGCAGTCCAGATTGGCTTAAAACAGGTATTTCAGAGTTAAAGAAATCCTTAAAAGTGAAACCTTGTGCTTGGGTTGATCTTGGTGAATTACCAGCAATTTCTATTGGGGATTACAAATTTAATGAGGATCA
>JBDIBI010000098.1:0-5426 GCA_039812885.1 Blastocatellia bacterium | reverse complement strand
CATATTGCTGTAGCATACTGCCACCATTTTGCTCTGTTGGGGTTAACTCATTTTGGCAAGGATAGGTTAAGGCTGATGACTTATTTAGGTTTAAATGTTCTATAAATTGCTGTTGTGCCTTGTTGAAACATTGATTTATCTGCATAGTTCGGCGACTTTTGCTTAATATAAATACCGCGTAAGACTGCGTAAGTTTAGCAGAAACATTATCAAACGTAAAAGAATTTGGTGCTCTATAGCAAATGGTTATGCCGTTTTAGGCAAATCTAAGCCGTCATTTTTGGCATTCCTGCCAATTTTGGCAAGCTTCCAGTAATTAAAATAGTTCTTATTAATGCTTGATTTCATTATAGATAATAAGAGTATAGACACATGCAACAACTAACATTATTAAGTTTATAATTGGTATGAAAGTTGCCCTTATTGCTGATTATTCTCAAACTAGTTTAATTAGGAGCTAACGAAATGAATGTCAGTAGTAGTGTTTTAATAAGTAATTACCCAGAGAACTCAGTAGGTAGTTTGCAAGACAATCTAAAAATAGAAAATCAGTCTCAACAAACTATAAATACTAATGAAAATCAGATTATCCAAGTTAGTTCAAGGCCAGAAACAAACTCTAGGTTAGGTTTAGATAATTTTACTGCTCAAATGCAAAAACAATTTTTGGATATCAAAACAGCTTCTCAATCTTCTGATCAACGAACTTCTACCAATAGGACAGAAGGCAGAGAGGAGTCTATTAATGTGAATGATTCCCCAAAAATTTCAACAACACAAAATCAATTTTCTAATCCAGTTCCTAAAACAAATACTCTTCCAACACCTATAAATAAAGAAGTTGTAAACACTAATGTTTCAACCATCAAATCCAAGTTAACAGAGATAGTATTTCCTAATAACCCTAAACCACAAGAAATAGGTAAAATCAGATACCAAGCAGAACGCGATATTATATCTACGCTTAAGAATACAAAAAGTGACGCAGATTTATTAGCTACTTTGACCACATTAGAACAAAAAAAAGTACTTAAAGGCCTCTTTCAGTCTGTTAAAAATACAGACAATAGACGGGAGTTACTAGATTACTTGGGCAGTAGAATTAACACTAGTAACGTTCAAATCAGCAAAGCAATAGAAAATACAATTGCACCACACATAGAGTCTTTAAGCGAAGATGCACAAATTCACTTTAATTTAGGACGTTTTGGATTAGTTGTTACTAAACCACCTGTCGACTATACTAAGTATAAATATGTAATTAGTGGTGATTCTTCTGCTCCTTTTACTGGTTCAGGAGCAACAGGTGTTAATCCTACTCAGGTAAGTGTCCCTATAAAGGACCAAGTAAGTTTGCTTTATGAAAATAAGATTGGTAAAGGTGTTGATTATAAAAATAGTAAAGCTTCTGCTGAAGAGGCACCTAAAACAGCACAATATGCTAACCCTCTTACAGATAAGAACCCATTAGAATATTTAAGTACTTTATCCTCTCAAGAACGGCAAGCACAAGCTAAGCTTCTATTATCTCAGCCTATCAGTTCTGTATTTGCCGAATCCTATGGTAGTCAACTCCCTACACGTATTGATGTAATTAAATCAGCAGCAAAAGCTTATAACCTTTCACCAGAATTGATAGCATCTGTATTATTAGCAGAACAAAGAGATCAGTCAAAAAACGAAGATGGCATAGACTATCAATCGGCTTCTAAAGCAGGCAATGACTCTTCGATTGGACTTGGGCAAGTAACTATATCTGCAACAAACAAAAACAAGTTATTGGATGACCTAATATTGTTTGGTAATCGAGAAAAACTAACTCTAAAAGACAAAGCAAAACTTCTTTCTTCAGATGAGGTTAACATATTTGCTACTGCAAAATACTTACGGCAGATAGCAAATGAAGGAGCAAAATACGAAATAGCTCCTAATAAAAAACTTCCTTTTGCTTCACAATTAGATATGAAGGCTTTTGCTAATAACTCTGCTAATTGGCCAGATGATAATATTAAAATATTGGGTTCAGAATATACATCTACTCCTTGGGATGGGAAAATACATCCTATTTGGGGAGAGTTTGTTTATCAGGCATATAAAGATGTGAAAGCTAGCAAGGTGTTTTAAGTATGAAAATTAAATTATGTGCTTATGTAATAGCCATTTTATTACTTTTGAATCTTAATTGTTCTAACAATAAAGTTGAGCCTTTTACTTGTAACGGAAACACTAAAGAAAGTGAAAGCTTAAAGCTATATGAACACCCGAATGGTTTATTAATATGTTTTCCTAGTTATTTAAAACATACAGGGAAAATAACATTTACCCAAACAGACTTAGGCTTTACCATAGCCACTGAGTTTCCAGGTCGTTATCCTACAACAATAACTGTTGAGCTAAGAAAGAACCAAGAACCTCCAAAAGGAGATTGGCCTGAACAAACTTATATCAATAAACAATTAGTACACTACAGAATTGATGAATTAGGTGGAGGCTCTGGTGGAACTGAGTATGAACTAACCGCTTGGCAGCAATTTTCTGATAGCTATCTTGTTCTTAAACTACAAACACAACATGAGTTTAACCCAGATTTCAGTTTGGGTTTCAAGTTATTAGCTAGTACTAAATTAAAAGTTACTCAAATTTCTAAATAGAATATATTAGCCCCAGGCGCTCAAGTTATTGAAACTGCAAATGCTATACGCCTGGGAAAAAGAAATGTTAAAACATAAAAGAAAAGGAATTGCTCATAACCCCATCAACAACAAGTCTAACAGTATTGCTGCCTTTGGTTATGTTAAGCTTTTTCTTGTTGCCTTTAATGGTAAAACTACTATTTGAAACACTCTTTGGAGTTAAACTAACTTCCTTGTCATTTACAAACAACCTTATATTATTGTTAACATTAGACATAAACCCTATACCAGTGATTGCCAATAACTTGCTTTGTGTCTGATAAACAGCATTGGTTATTGCTGGGGAAATAGTAAAAATAGCATTAGCTTCACCTTTGTTACCTGTTGAATCTAGGGCTGTTATCTTGACTATTGCTTGTGGTGTAGTGAGACTGAGCTTATCTATATTGCTTAAGGTAAAGCTAGAGTCTGTAGCTCCAAAGCTTGCTATTTGATTAAAGGTCTTTCCATTATCAAATGAAAGTAGTAGAGCTTGGCTAGCAACTGCTCTATTATCAGTGCTTTGCCATTTAACTTGAATAGTTTGACCTGCTATTATTGATTGTGATTGAGTTGGTTGCGAAATGGTAACTGTTGGAGGAATATTGTCAGCACCTAACATAATGCTAAAGTTACTTGGAGTTGTAGCTTGAGCCATATTGCCTGCTGCATCACGCACTACAAGCTTTAATCTAGTTTGGTTAGACTGCAAAGACATAGGGATTTGATAAGTAAATTGCTGAGTACTGCCTGACAATCCGCTTGCTAGCGTTATAGGGAAAGTAGCGCCACCATCAGTTGATAGAGACAAGTCTTGCGAAGTTACCCCAACATTATCACTTGATGACCAGCTTATTTGGAGAGTATCACCACTATTAAATGTCTCGCCTCCTTTTGGTGAAAGGAAATCAACCATAGGTGGTTGTGTATCACCACCGCCACCACCATTTCTTGAGATAGTAAAATTGCCAGTAGTAGAACTAGCACGTCTAGCTCCAAGATCAACAGTAGAAACTCTAATCTGAGCTTTGCTAGTTTCAATATCAGGAACTTGCCAAGTAAAATCTTGAGCTTCAGGCTTAAGTTGTTCTGCTCCAGGAATTACATTAAAAGTCATTCCTCCATCAGTAGAAAGCTCTATTTTATGGCTTGCAATTGAGTAACTTTGGGGCATCACCGTAGTTTGCCATTTTATTGATATTGTTTGATTTGCCGTTACTTGCTGGTTTGCCACTGGGGCAGTAGTTTGCAGCGCAGGTGCTTGCCCTATTGAAAAATCACCTGAAAAGGCAGAACCAAAACTAAATGGATTTGGTGTCCCAATACCAGGGCTAGTTTGTATAGTAGTTATAAAAGACTGATTTTGAATATCCCATAAAGTAAGACCATAAGCTCTCATTATGTAGAGAACATTATTTGTTACGGGAATATTCAAGTTTGCTATTACACCTTTATTTTGTGGAATTACTAACTTGTTGGATAATTCTTTGGAACTTGTATTATAAGTAAAAAAAGAAATACCCATAAACCCTGCTATATACAATGTTTTACCATCAGGTGTAAGTTTAAGTAATATAAGATCAGAGTTGATAGGAACAGACAAAGTATCAACTATACTAAATGTGTTAGTGTTAACAAAAGAAACAGCATTTCCA
Source organism: Blastocatellia bacterium (assembly GCA_039812885.1). Classification (GTDB taxonomy): domain Bacteria; phylum Acidobacteriota; class Blastocatellia; order Chloracidobacteriales; family JADJPF01; genus JADJPF01. The sequence continues at coordinate 1,099 of JBDIBI010000098.1, read as the reverse complement.
CTAGCAACATACAAAATACCACCATCAGGAGAAATTTCTAATTCCATCGGTCTAAGCTGAAATTTATTTCTTTGGGGTAAGTTTGTAATGACACGGATAGTAGTTTTTTTTCGAGCATCAATGACAAAAATATTGCTTGTATATAAAGAAATATAAGCCCTGGAACCATCAAGGCTAAATATTATATCTCGTGGACTTTCTTGTAATGTTAATCTTTGTAGCACTTCTAATGAATTAGGATTTAATATTGCAACTTCTTTGGTTTCATCTAGTAAAACCCAAATATTTCCATCAGGGCCTAGCTTTAATCCATAAACTCCTGTTCCATCAAACATTCTTGTTATTACTTTTTTTTGTCCTAGATCTACTATAACCATTCCTTTGTTAGGGTCTACAAAGGGATTGTTTGCAATGAATGCCAATTTGTTATTACTAGTAAGTACAGTCAAATCAGAAGACGAAGGAATTAAATCTATTTGCCCAAGTTCATTAAATGTTCTTGGATCTATTATAGATATGTAACCACCATCAGTACGATCAAATCCATCACGGATGAAAGTTTGATATATAAGAGGCATATTACTTTGTGCTTGTACCAAAAAAAAACTACCAATAAATAGAGATAAGATAAGCACTTTTACAAACATTTTTATCATTTAAATCGCTCCATTTTAGTTATAAGTACTACCAATAGAAACAAGTCTAACTTTAAGACTAAAAGTATAACCATCTGGATCTAGGCCAGTTACTCCGGGTTGTCCTGTTCTTTCTGATGCGCATCCTCTTGTTGGTCTTGATACAGATGGTGAATATGCCCCTATATAAGTATTTCCATTTCCTACATTACATTGGAAATCGCTTCCTGTTTGAGTTCCACACCCTACACCAGATTGATGATGACAAAAAGGATCAGTTCCACACACATTTGTAAAATAGTCACTGCCATAAGCGTGGAAATTACCATTTTGATCAATAACCCCTAAAGGTTGGCAGTCAGAGCCAACACAAACGCCAGATGTCTTGCCATCAGGGCTTTTGAAAACAAAGGTTTGATCAAAATCGCCTAGAGGAGCATTGAGTAAATCGCAGTTAGTACCAG
>JBDIBI010000097.1:0-5904 GCA_039812885.1 Blastocatellia bacterium | reverse complement strand
ACAAAGATAATGACTTGATTTTTGTATATCTCTCACTTATCCAATAGATTAGCAGAGCATTAATAGTATGTACTAGAATATTAACTAAATGGTATCCATAAGTATTTAAGCCATTTACAAAGAAATTCAGTGCAAATGATATATGAGTTAATGGCCTATAAAGCCCATTAGGATTGCCTTCTCCCCAATAAGTTCCCAAAAGTAGATGGAAGATGTTTGATATAGCCTTTATATCAGGGTTTTCTTCTATAAGCACATGGTCATCACAGATAAATTCTCCTGATAAACTATTGGCAAAACACAAGATAGTTACCAGAATTATAATTAAGGTAATCAAAATATTTTGTTTAGATTCTTTATTTAAGGAGGAAAAAAAATCTGTTTTAAGATCCATAAATAATTCTGGCGTAGTTCATTAATTACAATAAGTTAGGATTAATATTTAGATAAAAACTAAGCTCTAGATGATAGCATGAAACAAAGTACTGTAGAAGACATTGTTAAAAATCTTGTTCAAGGACAATTTATAGCAGGAGCAGACATTTGGCCTTTTTCATTAACTAGATCCAAGTTTTGAGCATAATTTTTAGCTTCTGGATTAAGTTTAACTGCTAACTGAAAGTGCTCACGAGCTTTATCATATAAGTTCATTTGAGCATAAGCTACTCCTAAGTTATTATGAGCTTCTGCTAAATTGTTGTCCAAAGTCACGGCCTTAGTTAAGTAAGCTTTTGCTTCGCATAACTCTCCTTGTGCTAGTAGTTTAGCTCCCCATAAATTGTTTGCATCAGCACTATTAGGATCTACTTCTAAAGCCTTTTTGAGCAATGCAATAGCTTCTTCTTCTTTTGCTTGTTTTCTTTTTATTTTAGCTAAGTTTACATAGGGTTCAGCAAAGGTTGGATCTAGTGCTATGGACTTATTTAATCTTAAAGTAGCTTGGTCAAAATCATTGAGGTTGTATAAAACTACAGCAAATTCTTGCTCTAGCTTTGCATTTGGAGGAGCATTATTTATTGCTATTAAAAAATGTTCAGCTGCTTTTTTATAGTCTTGATTTTTTACACAAAGTCTAGCTAGACCGCTATGAGCAGAATCAATATTTGGCGATAGTGCCAATGCTTTGTTAAATAGTTCTAATGCTTTATCATTTTGGTTTTGCCTTAAGTAAAAATTCCCTAACATTGCATAAGTATTGGCATAATTAGGAGCTAACTCTATAGATTTCTTTAAGTACATTTCAGCGTTAACAGGATCATTATTATTTTGGTAGTACAATCCAAGAGCATAAAGTGCTTTTGCATTTTTAGGAGAGGTTTTTAATATAGAGTTAAAAAATGCTACATCATCCTTAAAATCTAGGTTTCTGTAGTAAAGCCTTGTGCCTGTTAATGACAAAGCTACTATGGATAAAGCAATTGCTCCTTTTTTCCAACCTATATTGTGAAGCCAATAAAAGAATGCTGCTAGAATTAAACAGGTGGATAAAGAAGCTAGATAAACTACTCGTTCTGCAATAAATATTCCTGTAGGAAAAATTATATTTGAGACAACACTAGTGGTAATGTAAAAAAACAATATGGCAAAAGCTATTACAGGGTTCCTTTTTATTTGCCAAATTCCAATAACAAAAATACCTGCAAGTATTGCTAGAGATAGTATTACAGATAAATTAATGCTAGTGACCTTAGCAATAACACTATAGTCATACTCTGTATACAGTTTTGTAGGCCAAAATAGTATCTGAAAATACTTAATATAGCCTAAGCTCATTGTATAGAGGCGAGTAGAAAAGCTTTCATTTGCAAAAAACTGTCCAGATTTTGGAACTCCTAAGCTTTTTGTAACAGAAATTCTTATGATTAGATAGATTACTGTGATAGCAACATAGCCAGCTATTTTGGCTAAAGTTTTTGAATTAATTCGCCAAGTTTGCTCAGCACAAATATAAGTTAGCAATAGAATTGGAATTAAGACTATTCCGCTTTCTTTGGAAAGTAGTGAAAGGAAATAACTTATAAGTGAAATAGTATAAGCAGTATTTTTTTCTTGAGACTTAAAATAAAACCACCAAGCAATAAATAAAAATAAAGTAGCCAAAATTTCAGGGCGACTATAAATAGCTGCTACTGCTTCGCTATGCACTGGATGCAGTGCAAAAAATAGTGAACATAATAACGATAAAGATCTAATTTTGGTGTAGTTATTACAAAGATAATAAACCAACAAAGAATTAAGTATATGGATAAAGATATTTACTAAATGGTATCCATAAGGGTTTAGCCCATTTATTGCAAAGTTTAGTGCAATTGTAACATTATTAATTGGGCGATAATTCCCTGGAGGAAAATCTACACCCCAAGCATTTTCTTGAAATAGTCTTGGAATGTAAGAAAGAGATTTTATACTAGCATGATTTTCTATTAGAGGATGATCGTCATAAATAAAACTACCATGTAAAGCACTAGAAAAACATATTAAAGTAAAAAAGATTATTATCAGGACGTTTAGAAGATTTTGTTTTGAAGGCGAAATATTATCATACATAGAAGCTTTGGATAGCCTAACCTAATGACAATATAGGGTTTATTAGGTTTAGGGTTAAACTTCAACTTGTAAGCTTAACCCTAAGGCCGTTATATTGTTAAAGAAATTAATTTTTAGATCAATTATTTGGTAGAAAGAGAACTCTTAGGATCTGCTAATTTACCTTTTAATCTAGCAATATCATCAGGGCTAGTAGAATAATCTAAAGCTTTTTGCCATTGTTTACGAGCATCTTCTAATCGACCTAGACGATAGTAAAGATCTCCTAAATGATCGTGTACATCAGCACTACGACGTTCATGTATAGCAGATTCTTCTAGGTATTTTTGTGCAAGATCTAATTTCCCCATCTTATAGTAAATCCAGCCTAAGCTATCAAGGAAGGAGCCGTTATTAGGTTCAATATTAATAGCACGTTGGATAAATTGAAGAGCTTCATCTAGGCGTACATTACGTTCAGTTAAAAAGTAGCCTAAGTTATTTAGTGCTGTAGCGTTGTCAGGATCAATAGTTAGCACTTTGCGAAGAGCTGCTTCAGAATCATCATATCTTTTAGCACGATCATAAATAGTGCTTAAAGTTATTAGAAATCCTGTATTTTTTTCATCATATTGTAAAGCTTTTTTAATTTGTTTTTCGGCTTCGTCAAATTGTTGGTTTTCCATCAATACAAAAGCACCAACTTGATAAACATCAGCATCTTGCTCACTGCCATCAAGGAGTTTTTTAAGGATTTCCATTGCAGGTTCTACTTTGTGCAATTGTGAAAGTGTTTGGGCTTCCAAATAAGCTAAATTGCGATCTTTTGGAAAACGAGCGCGAGCTTTTTTAACAGCTTCTTCAGCCTCTTTATATTTACCTTCAGAAGAAAGAATAGATACTAAAACTTCATCAGGGTTAGTAGAATCTGCTCCTAAGACTTTTCGCATTCTTTCAACTGTTTGTAGCGCTTTATCTCTTAGGTTAAAGTTTCTATAAGCATTAACAATGGCACGTAAAACAATGCCTGCATTGCGTTTATTAGATTCTGAAACTGAACCATCTGGATTAGAAAGAGAACTTAATGCTTCTTCATAGGAAGCAACCGCATTATCAACTTGTCCTAATTCTTCATAAGTTTCTGCTAATTGAAATTGCACTTCTACACTTTCAGAAACGTCCTGACCTTGTAGAGCTCGTTTTAATGTAGCAATAGCATCTTGGCGCTTACCAGTTCGGCGTTGTACTTGGGCTAGTAAGTTTAATGCTTGTAGATTATTAGAGTCTTTTTCTAGCTTTTTATTTAATTGTTGAATTGCTTCTTCATAACGACCAGCACGAACTAAAGCTTCACATAAACCAAAAACTAAGTTTTCACTTTGAGGATTTTCTTTAATTGACATTTGAAAAATGTCAATTGCTTCTGAAGTTTGCCCAGAACGTAGTAGAGAATCTGCTAATAAAAGCCCTGCTTGAGGGTTGTTGTCGCTTTGTTCAAAAGCTTGGCGTGCAGCTTGAGACGCTTCTCTATATTGTTGCTTTCTATAATAAAGGCGAGCTATTTCATAATAATCAGAAAAGCTAGCTGAACCTGTAGAAATTAAGTTTTGATAAGCTTTTAAAGCATTGTCTGAATCATTTTGGGTTGTGTAAAGAGCACCTAAGGACTTCCAACCTTCGGCATCATTTTTATCTAAGCGAACTACTTCTAGAAAATGTATGATAGCTTCTTGAATCTTTTCTTTGTTTCCTGTTCCACCAAGACCTTCTGAAATCAATATGCGGCCTAAAAGACGATGGGCACCAATACTATCATTGTTAAGTTTTATTGCTTGACGTGCTTGAGTTTCTGCATCTCTAACATTGCGGTTTTGTAAATAAAGAGTTCCTAAAGCTACATATGGCTCTGGTTGATTAGGATCAAGTTGAATAACTTTTTTGTAGTGGTCTACAGCTTGAACAAAGTTGTTTTCTGCTTCACTTTGTTGGGCTTGTAAAAACTCTAAATAAGCTTCTTGCTTTTTAGCTGGATCTATATTGCTTTGAGGCGGAGTTTCTTGGGCTTTACTTTGTCCTTTTTCAGGCGCAGATTTGGATTGAGCAGGTTTTGTAGTAGGCTTTTTTGTTTCTGTTTGTGCTGCTATTGGACTAGCGCAAAGTAAAACTGCCAAAATTAGAGCTTTAAAATTCATATTGATCCTTTCAAAAGCATAAAATAACTATTTTTTTAATAAAGTCTTTCTGTTTAACTTTTGATGCAAGTTTAGACTAGATAATAGCATTATCTAAAGGAAAAAATGCACGGTTTTTTCCTTGTTAGTTGCTTGCTAATTTCTTAGTTTGGACAATTAACAGGAGGCAAATTAGATTGTTTTTTTTCTTCTAATATTTTTAAGTTTTCTAACGCCTCAACATAGCTTGGATCTATGCTTATGGCTTTTTTAAATTCTGCTTCTGACTCGCTGTAAAGATTCATTTGAGCATATACAATAGCTAAATTATTATGTGCTTTTACCAGACTATTACTTATGGAAATAGCCTTAGTTAAATGTGATTTTGCATCACATAAATTACCTTGTGCTAAAAGTACTGCTCCATAATAAGAATGTGCTTCGGCATTGTTAGGATCAAGCTCAATGGCTCTTTTAAAAAATTGCATTGCTAGATCTGCACGACGCTGTTTATTATAAAAATTTCCAACAATCGTATTTACAAATGAAGAGTTAGGTGAAAGAGCTATAGCCTTTTTAAAATAATCTTCTGCCTTGTCTAATTGCCCAATATGCTCATAGTATAAACCCATTGCATAAGTTGCCCTTGGATGTTCTGGAACCAATTTTAAAATAGAACTAAATAATGTAAAATCACTCTGGAAATCTTGGTTTCTATAATATGTCCTAGTACCTTCTCCTAGTAAAATAACTAAACTAACCCCTAAAATAACATTTTTCCAGCCTAATTGGTAAAAATAAGTAAGCCCACTTGCTAGAAGTAAACAAACAGATACTACAGGCAAATAGATAGTACGCTCAGCAATCAAAATTCCTGTAGGAAAGATAATGTTAGATACAATACTAGTTGTAACAAAGAAAAATAATATTGAAAAAGCTACTAAAGGGTTTTTATTTATTTGCCAAATTCCTATCAAGACTAAAGAAAAAATAAGTATTAGATAACAAACAACTTGAAGGTTTAAGTTTGTAAGTTTAGGGATTACACTAAAGTCATAGTCAGTATAGAGTTTAGCAGGCCAAATCAGTAGAACAAAATATTTGAAATAACCATAACTCATTGTAAAAACACGAGTAAGAAAAGGTTCGTTTCCTAGAATTTGACCTCCTTTAGGAATACCAAGAACTTTAGTAACTGCAACTCTAA
>JBDIBI010000096.1:0-5987 GCA_039812885.1 Blastocatellia bacterium | reverse complement strand
GATCATTCTCTAAATGGCACGTATATTAATGTAGAGAGAATTGAACAACCAAATGCAACTCTAAAACTTAATGATGAAATACAAATTTGGCTTTTTACCTATGTATTAGAGCAAGTAGCAGAAGATAAAGATAGTTATAAAATAGAGATTGAAAAAATAGGCGATGAAATGGCTTATGTTCAATCAACTCATAGCCGCCGCCTTAATGCAGGGTTTAGCCTAATAGAACTGCTTATAGTAATAGCCATAATAGGAATAATAGCAGCTATCTCTATACCAAATTTGATAAGTACTCGCAGAGCCGCAAATTCAGCATCAGCAATACAGACAATGAGACTCATCAGTACTAGCCAAGCTAGCTATCAAGCAGGCGTAGGGAACGGGCAATATGCAACAGTAGATAGCTTGGTAAAAGAACAATATGTTGACTCAAGTGTAGGGGCAGCTTCTCTACCAAGTCAATCAACAGTGCAACAACCTAAAAGCGGCTACATATTCTTTTTTACTACAACAGCAAGTGACCCATCTACTAATACATTACCTAGTTATTCAGTGTCAGCTAGGCCATTGGTTAATGGCTCAAATGGCTTAATTATTTCAGGTAACAAGAGTTTTTTTGTTGATAACAGTGGTGTTATTAGAGTCTCCCAATCGCCAGTAGCTCCGTATGCTGATTCATCTAGTGCAGCATTAAACTAGAAAGTTGGTAAGGTTATGGATTGGAAAAAAGTAGAACAGAAAATAGAGAAGTTTCTAGACAAACATCCAGATAAAACAGAAAAAGTTTTGAAGTTTCTAGACAAATATGGACCCAAACTAGTTGTTTTAGTATCAGTTGTGACTATTGGATTTTGTGTTAATGGGATTTTAGCTCAGAATGCCGAATTTCAAAGACAGGCAATTGAAAAACAGATAAGTCAGTTAGGTTCTTTTACAATTAAAATAGTTGATGAAAAAGGTGAAGCTAAACTTTTGTATAAAGATAAAACTGTAGAGGTTAGAGAAGGTGTTCTTTATGTTTGCCCACTAAAGACTCTTAATTGTGCCAATAATAGCAAAGCAATAATGCTTCATGGAAACTTTATAGTAGAACAACAGAACTAGTAATTAAAAAGGAAAAATTTTATGCCAAGAGTACCACCATTTTCAAAAGAGTTTTCTTTGGATGAAGAAATTAAAATACTAAGCCTTCAATTGAGCTTAGAGAAAATGAGAGCTAGTAAAATCAATAAGTTAGCTACTAAGGCAAAAGAGAACAAGGAAGCTCGCAAATCACGTTCTTACTACAAAGCTTGGAGTTATCGCTTAAGCATTGTAAGAACTTTAGAAAAGCATCAAAAGCAACTTCTTAGCCTACAAGATAAAGAGCTAAAAAAACTAGAAAAAGAGACTAAAGAGTTATTAAAGCTTGTGTGTGTTAAGCCTACTAGAAGTAAAAAGACAAAAGGTTTTCAACTACAAGCTTCTGAAGCTTCTATTGTTAATGAGTTGAGGCAAGTATGTTAGACAAAAGCTTAAAAAAAGGCTTAAAAAGCTTAATCTTATTAGCTTTAGTACTAATCATTAGTGGTAATGCTGGTTATGCAAAAGGAAAAGCTAAAAGAAAAGGTTCTAATCTAACACCAGAGATTACAAAAGAAATAATCATTAGAGCTAAGTATTATTCTCTAGATCCTTTAATGGTTCTTGAGGTTATGAGGCAAGAAAGCAGCTTTAATCCAATGGCATGTTCAAGGGCAAATGCCAGAGGGTTGATGCAATTTGTTCCTTCTACTGCCAGAAGATTTGGAATTACTAACCCACATGATGTTAGCCAGAGTGTAGATGCTGGTTGTAGGTATTTGGCCTTTTTGATTAGAAAATTCAATGGACGACTTGATTTAGTGCTAGCTGGTTATAACGCTGGTGAACACAGCGTCGAGAAATATGGTAATCAAGTACCTCCATTTGCTGAGACTCGTAATTACGTAAGAACGATTATTGCTAACTATAAAAGAGCTTTGGAAATAAAAGAAGCTTTTGCAAAAGAAAATAATAATGTTCTAGCTGAGTCAAAGCCAAATGTAACAAGCCAGACTACCAATACAAGAAGTAGATATAAAACTGTATTAGTGGTGAGAAAAAAGCCTTTAACTAAAAAACAGCTTCAAGAGAAGTTAGCAGAATTAGATAATTTTTCTATTAGTAAAAATAAGTAGGTGTGACTAAATGTTTGAAGAAAATCAAAAAACAGTACCAAATAACAATAGAGCATCACTATATTTCTTTAACTCTTTACATAAGAAATGGTTAGAAGATAATAGCCAAAAAACAACAGTAAGTTTTGTTATAGATTTTGGTGGTTCACCCAAAAAGATAGTAACCGAAATTAATGGAAAGTTAATCAATACTAGTTATTAAGCTTATCAAAGAATTGTTAGGAAAAGCCATGAGAACGAAAGTAGAAAACGGAATAAAGCTGGTAGAAGTTAAAGGAAGTTTTATAAGTCGTGGTTTGTATCCTGCGTTTTCAAATGAACAAGAAGCGCCTCAAGGAGTTGTAGCCTGGGTAGAGCCGAAATCTGAGACAGTAAGCTTTTCTCATCCAGGCAAAGACAAGCTAGCTATAGCTTTATATAGCCTTAAAGAAATTTATAATATCAGCCCAGACTACTATGACGGCTATATAACTTATTATAAAAATCTGGATCACAAGAAGACAATTGCAATAGGGAGTTTACTCAATATACCTTATAAAGAAGTAAAAGATAATACTAGAGTAAATTATAAATTGGAAGATTCTGAGATAGAGCCTTTAATTTGGGTTAATTGGGCTACCAGAAGAATATTATCAAATGGTGATTCAAAGGTATTTATTTGGGTAGAATCTGATGGTAATCAGGACTATGTAGCAAGTGAACCTCTTTATGCTCTACGTAGGCTTTCTAAAGGAACAATATTTGAGAGATTTGACGATTGGTATTGCAAAAAACGATTACCAATACCAATAAAGACAATTTATTTACTAGTAGAAATTACTGTAGTATGTTGGTTAGCATTATCTATTCATAAAGTATTTAACCCAGGTTATCTTTTAACTATTGGCGCGACGATGTTAAGTGCTGTTGCTGTACTAGCTATGAATGTAATTACTTTTACGATATTAGTTTCTACTGTAAGTTCGGTTTGGGATGTTTCATATAAAAGAAAGCTGTTTTATAAACGCTTAGGTAGAATTATCACTTATGTAGTTTCAATAAGTGCTATCTTAGGTTATCCAAGAAATTTAATTATGTATGGGCTTTTACTAGTTTGCTGTTTTATAGGGTTTGCTACAAAAGAATTTTTCAAACTTAAGGATAAAAACGTATGTTAAATTATGTATTAAATCATGCAGATACATTTCAATTTTATTCTTTATTAGTTTTACTAGCAATATCTTTACTACTATTAGCACTAACTACTAAATGGCAAATAGAACGAGTAAAACGCTTTAAGAAATGCGAGCCAATAGAGACTGGAAGGAGAATTAAGTTTACTTTTTACACGCTAACCCCCTTAGATATGAGTACTTTATTTATGTTGTATGCTAATTCTTATTTTCTAATGGATTTGTTTATGGTCAGAAACACAGACTTTTATGCACTATTAGGGGTTTTAGTGGTTGGTCTTGGTTTATCAATCAAAAATAAAGTTATAGAAAAACAACAGAGTAATTGCTTTTTCATATTGGGGTTACTTAAGGATGATATTAGTCGTAGTAGTGACGAAATAATAGAAGCTTGTAATCGTGAAATAGAAGCACAGAAGTTTTGTAAAGCATTCTTTAGTAACAAGCGAATACTACATTACCCTGATTTAGAAGGTAAACGTTTTTATAAAGCGTTGGCCCCATTACTAAGAAGAGAAATGATTAGTAATTATTCAGAAGATGCTCTTATAGAAGATAAAATTCTTTATAGAATTACCACTAAAGGTAAAAATAACTACCTAGATTACTTAGAATTACAATATGAGGAATTAGAAAAAGAAAGACATTACCTAGGAAAAATAACTATAAGTCAAGATGGTGAAAATGGAAAAGCTTATGATGAGGTATGTCGCAAATTGCAATCAATTAGAAAAGAGATAGCATTACTAACTTCTAATCATAATTCAGAAATAAAGATTATTTAATCAAAATATCATTAGTAATAAAATGTAATTTCTGCCCAAGGAGCAAGTTTATGAAAACAGCTTTAATCAATAAAGTCAAAAGGGTTATTAGCAAATTTAGCAAAATACATGAAGCTTTTTCTATTTGCCACATAAGCTTACTGGTATTAGACATCTTATCAAAAAGTGATACAGAAATCGTTGGTTTACAAATGATAGAAAGATCCAATGGTAAATTACCTAGAGGAACTATCTATGTCACCCTGATGAGGCTAGAAGAGCAAGGGTTGATTAGTTCTCACGGTGAAGCTAGAAGTGACCCTCAAATAGAATTAAACCGAAGAGTCTATAAAATTAGTGAGTTAGGTAGGCTTTATCTTTTGACGCAAAACTCTTTGGTAAATAACTCCTATGAGTTCAAAGAACTGAAAATATTAGAAATCTTATCAAAGAGTCCAATAGAAATGATTGGTTCGGAAACGATAGAAAAAACTATAAAGAAAAGTCGTGGTTTACCAGGGTTAGGCTCAATTTATGAGTGTTTAAGACAATTAATGACTAAAGGCTTAGTGGTTTCTTATGTAGATTCTTGTGTAGATTTTTATATAGAAAATTCTAGTGTCCCAATTTTTACGATAGAAAAAAGAATTTATACTATCACTAATGCTGGTAGGGAATACTTAGCACATTTGCTTAACTCACAAACAACACATTTTTAATTTTTATTTGGAAAGATAAAAAGATAACAATTTATGAAAACAAAACTCTTACCAATTTTACTAATACTAATATTAAACATTTTATCAGTAACAGCTTGCGCTCAAAAAGCTAATGCAAGCCACAGAACTAATGATCACTCTAATACAACAACAGCCATTAATAGTAATAATAAAGAGCAAAAAGCTAATGTGTTATTTATTGCTCCTAGTGGATGGCAACGTGTAGAAGCAAATGGAAAAATAATATTTGTTGCTCCAAACTCTAATGAAGGGACTGTAATAGTTATTGCGCCAGGAGAACAAATTACTAATGATTTAGAGACTTGGTTCAACAGTTTTCTTGATAATAATGAGTCAAATTCCAAATTAGTTGGTAGTAGGCAAATCAATAAAGCTAACTCTGATCAGGGTTGTGAAGTGCTTTATAGCGAACAAACCTTAAAAGCTAATGATGGTACTGTTTCCTACAGATTTTATGTTGCTGCTCATCCAGGAGATAGGGCTGAACTACTTGCCCTTATTTCTACTAATCAAAAACAATATCAGCAATATAAAGAAACCTTTAAAGAGTTTCTTGACTCTGTAGATTTTGCCAATATCAAAAATGGCACAAATGTTAACTCTAAGTCAGATAATAAAAGCAATAACAGTAGTGGTTTGAATGGTTTATATGTTGGCACTATCTCTAGACAGCAATTTAACCCTAATACTTCTTCCTACAATTATATAGTTAAGCAACAATATTATTTATTTGGTTCAAACGGTAAAGTTTATTTTGGTTTACCAAAAGGTGATATTAGAGATTTAGAGAGTGCTTGCCAGCAAGATCCTAGTAGCTGTGGGGAGTATTATTTGTCAGGTAGTCAACTCCAATTAAATCACCAAGGCCAGCAACAGTCCTTTAATCTGCAACCAACCAATAGTGGTTTTAAGCTTGGTAGCACAGCATTTTATCCTGTGCATTCCTTTGATGGATTAAAACTAAATGGTACTTACTCTTTTAGATCATTTACCAATCTTAGTGGTGGAGCAGGTGGAGTTGTAGGTGGGGTTAGTGGAGAAAAAACAATCTCTTTTAGCTCTGATGGAAGGTTTGTAGCTAATAACTTTGTTGGCTTTACTGGAAGCGGTGGA
>JBDIBI010000095.1:0-6105 GCA_039812885.1 Blastocatellia bacterium | reverse complement strand
CTTAAGTATTCTGCATAGGCTTCCGCCATTCAATTTAGGTAAATCTAGACCCAAAATAACTAAATCAGGTCTTTTTTCTAAAATAGTAGCAACAGCTTGTAAGCTCTCTGTTATTGCTATTACCTCAAAACCTCGCCTTTCCATATATTTTTTGATAATCATAATGATAGAAGCACTGTTTATTACTAACAACAATTTAGGTTTTACTTCAGCTTTAATTCTATCAAGATTTTGATTAGCTTCGTTTTGAGTTAAATTTTCTGTTAAAAAAGTACCTTTAGATTTCAAGGGTTGCTCATGAATTTCCTTTGTACTACCTATTTTTTCAGCTTCAAAGCTATTTGTTGTAGTAGTATCTTCAAAAAATTCATTTTGAGAATATAAACCTAGCTTTTCTTGAGTAACCATTACTTTAGGTTTTTCAAATTTACTTTCACCATAACTATTATAGTCATCATCTCGCGGCAATTCATAAGATTCTTCCAAAAGCTGTACAGTTGGTGATTTACTACTAAAAAGCTGTATCAATTGGGGTTTAGGCCATTTTAGTTTTGGACTAAAAACATAAGCAGATTTGACTTGATCAGATACAACCTTAACTAACTCACTAGCAAATTCACTAGCAGAATCAAAACACTTATCAGGATCTTTTTCTAGTGCACGTAGTAAAACTTGTCCAACATCTAGAGATATCTCAGAGTTTGCAAGTTGTAAACTAGAGAGACTTTCTCTAATCAATTTAACATCTAGAGGATTTTCCAATAAAGAGTTACCTGTAAGTAGTTGAAATGCCATTACCCCTAAATCTACTATATCTTCTTTGAAATCAAGAAGATCCAATATAGGTTGTGATAATTTATTACAAGATAGTGTTTCTAAAGGAATTTCTTGTTTTTCACTAGAAACACTACTCCCTTTATTATCCCTAAAGTTTAAGATTTTGACACCAATTTCTGTAGCTGTTTTTTGAACAAGCAAGACATTCTCTATTTTAATATCTTGATGAATTATTTGGTGTTTATGAGCATTTTCAATAGCTGCACAAATTTGACTCATTATTTGAACAGTTTCATTTAAAGACAACTGTTTTTTGTCTTCTAAATATTGTTTTAAGGTATAACCTTCAATAAATTCTGTTACTAAGTAGTAAAGATTTTCTATTTGTCCAAAATCAAAAAACTTTATGATGTTGGGATGTTCAAGAAAAGCCAGAACACGAGCCTGATATAAAAAATTTTCAGTAATGGTTGGATTTGAAGTTACAGTAGGGTGGAGGATTTTAACCGCTAAGCTGTTGTTAATAAATCTATGTTTAGCATAGAAAACACTTGCAGTATTTCCCACTGATATTAATTTTTCAAGTTTATATTTACCTTCTATGGTAAAACCAAGCAAAGCATTTGGGTTAAATTCATCTTTTGAAAAGAAAGCTTGAGGAAAAGCCTTCTTTTCACTTGACTGTATATTTCCACAAAACTCACAATAATTCATAACATAACCCTTTAATGTTTTGTTGGTTAATTTGTTTTGCAAAAAATTTACTAGAAGATGTTGTGAATAATTTTTGCTTTCCCAAAGACTATGTTTAAACAAATTTAGCTATGGTTTTAAGCAATTCATCACTCTTAAAAGGTTTTGTTAAATATTCATCAGCTCCTTGTTTCATTCCCCAAAATTTATCACTTTCTTGATCCTTGCTTGTAAGCATAATTATTTTAATACTTTTAGTTTGAGCATTGGTTTTAAGTTGGCGGCAAACTTGAAAACCATTTTTTTTAGGTAGTACCACATCCAATAAAATAAGATCAGGGTTATCTTTTGTTGCCCTGTTTATAGCTTCATCTCCATCCCCAGCAATAATTAAATTATAGTTTTTGCTCTGGAGAGCGTTTTTTATTAGAGCTAATTCTGTTGCACTGTCTTCTACTACAAGAATAGTTTTAGCCATATTATTCCTTTCTTTTCTTATATAAATAAGTCCTCTATATGTTTAATAATAAAATCTTATAACTTCTTTTAATTGTTTCACCTATTATAAATTAACACTTAAATAAACACATTATTAAAATAATCTAATTATTTTGAGTAAATATTAAAAATAAATATAAAGAATAAATACCTATAAATTATATAAAAATAAATATAAATTCTAAAATTTCATATACTAGAACATTTACAAAGAAAAACTCAATGGCTATCTATAATCTCAATATTATCATATAGATACTAATTCTAGTATATTGTTGGCAACTACTATATTTAGTTAATAATACTGTAAACTGATTATATTTAGTAATATGTTTTCTAAGAATAATATGATAAAAAATATATTACTAAATAATTTTAGTCAAAACTAATTAAAAATTTATTAAGTAGGCATTAAAAGTTCATAAATTTTCTTCTTTTAGCTAAAGGAATCTAATATCATGCCGAACACTCTATATTTGATAAAAATTTAGAAAACGTTTCTAAAAATTAATAGATAGTTTTTAGGCGTGAAGTTATGTGTATTTCTCTTTGTATTTCCTGTTCAAGAGTTTCTATAAAATTTGTTTTAGCTTATTTAAGGTTAGAGCTAAAGCAAATTATCTTAAAAGTTAATAGTTGAAAACTTTGGAAATTATTTTTAATTTTTCTAAATAGCAATAATTCCAATAAACACAAGAAGTTAGACAACATGGATAAACTATTATGATCGACGACCTAAATCACTTGATCTTAGCCATTGATAAACAAGTAAAGAAGACTTATGGCAGTAAATTAATGGATTCTTTGCAAACCAAAAGGCAAAAATCCACAGATGAAGAAGTTTATATAATATTTTCACTAGAAAACTTTAAGTACGCTTTACCAATAGACAGAGTCTTAGAAATAGGGACTGTTCCAAAAATCACTCCTATTCCTAAAACCCCAAATTGGTTATTAGGAGTAACTAATTTGCGTGGAGATATATTTTCAGTAGTAGATTTGCAATTATTTTTAGGTCTAGGCAAAACTAACCATAATACTGGCCGTATGATGCTAGTAAGAACACAACAAGAAGAGTTTTCAACCATTCTTATAGTCGATCAAGTTAATGGATTGTTTGCTCTTGCAAACAGTCAGATAAAAACTTCTACTTCTCCTATTCAAAACAAAATAGCCTCATTTTTGATAGGGTTTTGCACTGATCAAGAAAAGGATTTTGCTTTGTTGGATATTGAAAAATTACTAAATTCACGAGAATTGCGTCAATTTGAGTATATATAAAACATATTGGCTCAACTTATACACAGCAAATTTATACTTATAAACATTGTCTTAATCTATTATTTTAGCTAACTCAGGAGGTTAGTGATGTTAAAGTACATTAATCCAATAAATTGGAAGCTTTGGCAAAAAATGTTAATAATCATTATAGTGATGGGAGGAGTTATCATTGTTGGACTAAACCAACTTCTTCCTTTACACAATGACACCATTAATTTTTCACAAAAAGAACTTGATGGTTGTAAATATGTAGATCCCTTACACAAGCTTTTGAGTAATGCTGCTAAATATAGGGTCTTGAGTGTTAGTGCATTAAGTGGAGATGAAACAACCAAAAATGCTTTGGCCAGCATTGAAGCCAATATTGATGCAAACCTTAAAGACCTTGACACACAAGAACAAGCAAAAGGTTCAGAAGGAAAAGCTTTAGGCTTATCATTACAAACAACAGATAAATTCAACAGATTAAAGCAGAGTTGGGAAGCTACTAAAAGCCGTGCAATTAACCAAGAAACCATTGAACAACGAGGAAAATTTGTTACAGATATAGTAGGGTTAATTACAACTGTAGGAGACAACTCTAACCTTATTCTTGACCCAGATTTAGACACTTTCTATTTAATGGTTACTCTACTTTATGATGGCCCTAAAATGACAGAAGAGTTAAATTCTCTGAAGGAACTCAGCATAAATGTTGCTAGTCGCAAAGCAATAACTAGTGCTGAAAAGCAAAAAATGGCTATATTAGTTGGTAAAGTGCAACTTAGTTATGAAACTGTAAAAAGAAGCATGACGGTTGCTTTCCAAAATAAAGATGTTTCAACCAAACTAACCCCTCTGTTAAATGCTTATGATCGTGAAATTTCAGCATTTTTACAGTCAATTGATCAGAATTTTCTTAAACCCGAGACTGTTACAATAGACTTAAAACAACTATCTGCTACAACAGACAAACTATTTGATGATTCTGAATCCTACTACAAAGGTCTAGTTGATAACTTAGTTAGTTTAATCAATATTCGTGTAAATAAATATGTTTCTAACAAAAATATTGCATTAGTTTCCATTGCAATAGGTTCATTTATTGGATTATTAATTATTGCTGCAATATCTTTCCTCCTCAGTAAACAAGTAAACACATTGCTAAACGCTTTTGAAGAAATTAAGGGAGGCGCTTACAAAACACGTGTTAAACAAAATAGTGATGATGAATTGGGAACTATTTCAAAATCCCTAAATGTCACACTTGATACAATAGAATCCCTGATTCAGTCTCGTGATGAGCGGGATAAAATACAAAGATCTATCAGAAAACTACTAGAAGAAGTTAGTACTGTGGCAGATGGCGATTTGACAGTTGAAGCAGAAGTTTCTGAAGATATGACTGGTGCAATTGCTGACTCTTTCAACTTTATGATTACCGAACTAAGACGAATCATCGGAGATGTACAAGAAGTTGCTGTGCAAGTTAGTTCGGCTGCTGATGAAATTCAATCCACAATGAAAAGTTTGGCTCAAGGTAGCGAAGCTCAATCTGTACAAATTTCTGATACTTCTAGCGCTATTGATGACATGGCTTCATCCATTAAACAAGTTGCTGATACAGCTGGAGCATCCTCAAACGTAGCAGAAGATGCAATGAAAACAGCTCAAGTTGGTGCTAAATCTGTAGAAAAAACAATCCGAAGTATGGATGGTATTAGAGAACAAGTACAAAGAACTGCTAAACGTATTAAACGGTTAGGTGAAAGCTCACAAGAAATCGGTGAAATTGTTCAGTTAATTAGAGATATTGCTGATCGTACAAGCATATTGGCACTTAATGCTTCAATCCAAGCAGCAATGGCTGGTGAAGCAGGTAGAGGGTTTGCTGTAGTGGCTGAAGAAGTAGAAAGACTAGCTGATAGATCTACAGAAGCTACAAAACGCATTGAAGCTTTGATTAAATCTATCCAAACAGAAACCAATGAAACTGTAGTAGCAATGGAAGATATGACTCGTGAAGTGGTAACTGGTTCTGAAATTGCCAACGAAGCAGGTAAATCATTAGAAGAAATCCAAAACGTATCTAAACGCTTGGCAGAACTAATTCAAACCATTTCTCTATCAGCCAAACAACAAGCAAGAACCTCTGATTCTTTAGCTAAAGCTGTAAGTGATATTTCAACTGGAACACAACAATCTGCGGCTGGTACAAAGCAGGCGGCTGTTTCTATCAGTAACTTAGCTGGATTGGCTGAAGGATTACTTTCATCAGTAAGTACATTCAAGATATCTAGTGATGGTAAATAACAAAACACCACTCATATTCTATTTATGTGACTTTAGTTAGTAAGAGGAGAACAAGATGTTTACAAAAATAAAAATGATTTTTGTTGCTGTAGTATTAACCTTAATGGCACAGTCAGCCCTAGCCCAAGACTCTGTAAAACTAATACTACCAGTCAATATAGAAAAATACATTGAGAAAGAATCTGACAAAAGTGCAAACAAAGAAACTGATAAAAAATCAGCTAATGAAACAGATTCAAGTAAAAAACTTAGCGAAAATGAATTGATGCTAAAAGAAGTCCGAGATTTACAACAAACTGTAAAAGTTATGGAAGAACGGATAAAAGAACTTGAAGCCAAATTAGCTAAGTCTGAAACCAATAAAGAAACTAGTAATAAACAAATAAGCAATTCATTAGAAAACACTACTGTCGCTACAACTTCTTTAACTCCAACAAATAAAACTATTGTTGAAGATCCTAAGCCAGAAGATAAAGATAAAAATGCTTCAGATAAAGTCTTAGATTTCTTTAAGCGTACAGAAGTATCAGGTTTTGTAGATGCTTATTATGGTTATAACTTTAA
>JBDIBI010000094.1:0-6293 GCA_039812885.1 Blastocatellia bacterium | reverse complement strand
TCAATGATCAAAATCTGCTACTTATTACTACAAATACTATGCCAAATCAGCCTTTAGCCGGAAAAATTTAATCAAATTAATACTATCTAATATTAGCTATTGCACTTCCCATAGCTCCATATATGGATACTAGTAATAGTCCTATTACCCCACCTATAACAACAAGAAACGCTGGCTCAATCAACTTTAATAAAGCTTCTATATCTTCATCAAGCTTCTCAAATTGTTGAGTAGCATAATTGATAAGTGTTGTATCTAGTTTTCCATTGCTCTCAGCCGCAGAAATACGAAAACGTAAATCCTCATTAAAAACAAAATGAGCTTTTTCTAAAGCTACAGATAAGGACTCACCCGTACATATCCAGTCTTTTGCAACCTCAAAAGATTTCCCTACTTCTTTATTTTTTGTCGCACTTCCAACTATTGGCAACGATTCAGTAACACTAAGTCCTGCACTATAAAGCACCCCCAATAACATCATGCTTTCAGCAAGGCTAGCTCTGATAAAAGCATTTTTTACAAATTTGATTCTTAATTGATATGTTTCCCAAAGCTGTTTTGCTCCCATATGCCAAATGCCATATATAGCAGAAACTAAACCTATGATTAGAAATGGTACGTAGTAGTAATTGTTTTGTATCCATTCTCCAAAATCAAACAAACTCGTACTTAGGAATCCTAGTGATTTATAGACATTAAGAGCTACAAAAATATCTTTTAATGTTGGTAATATTGAGAAAGCAAATATACATACTGCTATCACCATAATAGCTATTATCACACCTGGGTAAATCATTCCATTACGTAATGCTCGTCTAGCTTTATTACTTCTTTTAAGAAAACTAAGGAGTAAATCCAAGATGCCTGGCTCGATTTCACCCTTGACGATTTTCTTTGTCCATTTCCCAGAGCGTTCGCACGCCTCTATAAGAGAACAAGCAAACCCCTTAAAAGCATTGGGATGCCTTCTCATGGCTTCACTTAAAGATTCACCTGCACTAATCATGCTGATTAAATTAGTTGCAACAGCTTTTAGTCGTGGAGTGCTACCAGCTTTCATTTTCTCAAGTTGACTAAGAGTGGTGCCACCAGCCTCTTGTCCATCTTTTAATAACTCAAAAAAGAGGGTAGGCTCATCACCTTTTAATTTAGCTGTACTTTTAGCGCTTAGTTTTACCTTGTCAGAAAACGTTGTAGTATTAGTAGGTAAAGCAGCTAACCTATTGGTATTATTATTATTTATACTATTTCTATTAGAACTTACACTATTTCTATTGGTGTTATTTGTGTTTATTGCTGACATTTTTTTCTCCCTCTATCCATTATTATTAATTATTATTAATTATTATTAATTATTATTAGTTACTCTTACTCGCTTATACTTGTCTATCTAAACTGTCTTCATTATTTTGACTGTAATCAATCCAATTTAAGGACTCTTCTTGATCAAAATCGTCAAGTAATCCTTCATTCTCTGGTACAGGATCACCAACCTGATTAATTAATTCAAATAGTGAAATATCACCCATCAGAGCGCGAGTTAACCCATTGATCCATAGGGTTTTGAAACCAAATCTCTGAATAGCTTCTGTACGTATTTTATAACTAGGCACTCTTTGTAGTATTAAATCTCTTAATCTTTGGGAAAGTAGTAAAATTTCAAATACTCCAACTAGCCCATGTAAACCGGTGCCATGGCACTTTTTACACCAATTTCCATCTGCTGTTTTCCCTGTACTTCTGGAAAATCGAGGTATGCCTTTATAGCCAGTTTTTTCTATGTATTCATTAAGTCTAGGGATTTCAGGCAAATCTAAGTCTTCAACTTTTTCACAATGACTGCAATTACGTCTGATTAATTTCTGGTTAATAATTGCTTTTAAAGAATCAGCCAGGCGTGCAGGTTGTTTCACGAAGTCCATAAGCCTTTCAACTACTTTATTTGCGTTTGCTGCGTGAAAGGTAGAACAAACTTTGCACCCGCTATCTGCTGCATCAATAACGATTTGCGCCGTTTCTTGATCGCGTGTTTCGCCAATCGCTAAAACGTCAACATTTGCACGTAATATGGATTTTAGGAAATATACGTAACCGTGTTCTTCACCATCACTTCCTACGACTCCTGGTTCTACAGCAATTTGCACTATACCCTTCATCCTGAACTCTATAGGGTCTTCTAAGGAAACTATTTTTTTATCCCCGCGAGTCTTGTGGTCATAGGCCAAACTTGCATGCATAGTTGTTTGTTTTCCAGAATTTATGGGGCCACTAAATATGATTAGCCCATCAGAGAAACGGGAAATTTTTATCATTTCTCTTTTTTGATCAGGTAAAAGCCCAATATTGTCAAAATCTGGAACGAAATCAGATTTATATTGGAAACGAATAGAAACAGCAGCGCAACGATCCTGGTTTGTTGGTGTAATTTCACATCGCATTTCTATAGTTGCTAGTTTTGCTCCATAGACTAATTCTGCGCGTATTGTGCCTGTAATAGCATTGCCATAACTACTAGTATCGATATTAGCTAAAGATTTTAATACTGTTAGTAGCTTTACAAAGGTGGGAGGCGACATTGGCTCCTTAACAATTGTGGTCATCTGTCTATCGACTCTGATACGTATTACGAGGTAGGTTTTTACGTTACCACCTGGCATGGATTCATAATCTAAGTGTAAATCACAATCTGTCGCTCTCATAGAGTGAGCCTTACAAAAAGCATCTATAATTATTGTAAGGAATACATTTGTTTCATCAATTCGTTTACCATGTTCAAACTTAATACCACTTGGGAGTTCAATTTCAGAATCTAATTGATTGATATAGGCTCTACATTCTTCAAACCGTTGCTGCTCTTCCATTTCTACAATTTCGGCATGTACATTTGAGTAGTGATGCTCAATGAAATCCTGTAATGTACTCCAGGAAGTTTCCTGAAATTTTACTGTATACTCAGGGCATTTATTTGCAAAATGTTGAGCTAAAAGGGGTTTTACTGTAGTTGAGGAATATAAAACTGTCAGTATACTACCTTCTAATTTTAATGGTAACGCTTTCCAGTTTCTTGCGTCTGTTGGGGAAATAAGTTGTAAGATATTGGTTGGAATATCGAATAAATTATTTAGTAATGCATGGTTTTCACAAATTTTTTCATCTATCTGTATATTAGTAGAAGTCTTAAAACTAGAAGTAGAAAGTTTATTACCATTATTTGTATTTTTATTAGGTGTTTTACTATGATTAGCTTTGGACTTAGCGTTATGATTGGCCTTAGGCTTAATATCATTTAATTGATTGAAATCGCTTTCAAGCTCATCTAGTTTAGGATCAAATTGGAAGTTGGTTGAGCTTGGCTTCAGAGATTGTGTCTCCAAATTTAAATCTACCAATTCACTAGTAACTCTACACCATTGCTCAGAAGTAACATTAAAATCAGAATCAAAGCTAGAACTAGGGTTAGAATTAGAATTAGCTGGTGTCACTTCTGGTATAGCAAGCATTTCTGTTGTTCTAAAATTCTGTATTTTATTATCATCTTTGCAAACTTTGAGTTGGGGCATGGCCTGAACCTCAATTTCATCACTAGTTTTTGTTAGCATTGATCTAAAAAATTTCATCATACTCATTGTTTTGTCCCTTTTCCTACGATTTCCCTCTTATTTTAGTGAGGTTAAACTTAATCAAATGAAGTGTTTAACATTGCTACATTGATTATTAATCAATTGATTATTTATTTTTGACCCTTTGTTTTGTTCTCAGTAGAAGTAAAAGCAGAAAGACTTACCTTTGCTTTTACATTCCCTTTTAGCTCACCTTCTTGAATGCGAGTATATTCAACAGAATTAACTTGGAATATTCTGCTAAAGTGTGCTAATTCAGTTAAATACTGTCTAAGATTTATTTCATCGCCTAGTATTTCTGCTGATATAGGGATTTCATTAAGCGTGCCAGGTTTAATTTTTGCTGTACTAGGAGTAAAAGATTCTAATCTTAGCCCCCGTCTTATAGCAGCAGATTGAACATCCTGTAGGACGGTTGGTAAATCATTTTTATTTGGTACAAGTGGTAAAAGCCTTTGATAATCGGCATCTACTTGATTAGATTCATTTTCTAATTCAGGCATGTGCTTATCAATTTCTGCTAACATTATATTACTAGCTTCTAATTCATTAAGCTTTTGTTGTTGAAGCTCTAGTGATTTAGCTTCTACATCAAAATAACCATAATTACTTACTAGATAGCCCCCGACCATAATAACTACTGCAAATATAACAGCAATAATAACTTCTGTTTTTTGTTTCTTTTTTTCTTCATCAGATATTGTGTTTAGTTTTTGTGTATTCATTTTTTATTACTCCCGCTTTTTTTAATTAATTATTTACTAATAGGTTGGTTAACTGGTTGACTAACAGCCACTTGAATCTGTGTTTGTGGTGGTAGATTCATTATTGGGTTAACTGGCACATAACCAACATAACGAGTTGTTAATTCATAACTACATTGAACTGCATCTATAGCTGTATACCTAACAGGGATTACATCATCATAGTTATGCTGTTGTAAAGTACTAGCGAGTAGTCCTACCTTAATTTTATCTAATGCTGTACCAGCAATTTTTACCTCTGAACCATTTATAGCAAGTTGATTAATGGTGATTAGCTCTCTAAAATTACTCTCACTCAGATAGCCTTGAATATCTCTCATTATTGTTGGTACAACTAATTGTGTTTTTTGGATTGCTTCAACTGCTTTAATTCGTTCATTTTTAAGGCTGTTACGGCGTTTAAGATCATCATATATAATTTTAGTAGCGAGCAAAGAATTTTCCTTAGTTTTTTCTGCTGTATATTGGGTTTGTAGTTTTACTAGATCGTTATTGTGAAGATAATAGCGGTATCCTGCTATGCTCAAGGTAAACAATACTGCTAGAATAAGGATAAACTTCTGATGGACTATTGCAGGGGCAACTTCTCTAACTAATACATTTACATTAGTTATAAGTTTCTCCATAACCTCTTGTTGGATTTTTACTTCAGGGTTGATTGGTGTTGTTTTTCCAAGGGTATTTTTGCTAACAGTTAAATCTACTCCAACATTTTCGCATCGCATTGCTATTGTGTTGACAACTACTGCATAGGCATGACTAGCCCCTTCCATCATAAATTTTTCTGTTGTACTCAAAGCGTCAATGTTTATAAAACCTGAGCGCAATATATCTAACATATCAACTTCACGAATTTTAAGCTTTTGTGCCATTGCTAGGCTTTTTACTTCTATTGCATCGTCTATTGTTGTTTCACCAGAAAAAATAACTACATCATAAGTGAATAGATTAGGTAATTCAACTGTAGCACTTTTTTCACTACCATTACTGTTAATACTTCTATCGACTGGCACTTGAACTGGTTGTGGCATCTCACAGTATTCGCTACCACCATGCAACATACTAACGATTTCTTGTATCGGATCCATTGATTCGGCAATATTGAAGAATAGAACCATTTTGATTGTATTATATTGACTAATAATAATACTAACGTGATCCTGCTGAACATTGACTAATGCTGCGGTCATCCGACTACGTTCACCATAGTTGCGAGTGAATCCATAAACATTTACTGAATCATTATGAATAACAGAAAATGGACATTTTAGACCAAGAGCAGGATGAAGCTCTCTAATTTGATCTATATTATCTTTAGGTAATGACACTAGGATTGCGCTACTGCCCATGTTGAAATAGTCATAGCATTGATTTGAATTGGAATCAGACCTAATTGCTCGCTCTGATTCAAAACTAGATGCAGTAAGATTACGAGTAACAAAGGTTATTCCATTACGGTTGTTTACACAATAAATGGTATGGCCGATACTATATTTAGATATAGCGGCTTTTAATTCTTTTACATCTGAGTATGTAGCTACATGAAGGAGTTCAACTTGGTTGGTATTTATATTTGGCCTGCCAATAGCAATTTTCCATGTGCGCTCATTGATTTCCACTGCTAAAAAGTTTTTATTAAACATTTTTTATTACCTCTATATTTCGTAGATTTATACTTATTATTTATTTGGTATTATTAATGTAATTATTATCATTTAGTCTATATGCTGAACTATTTTTATTTAATTTATGTTAGGTATTATTGCCTAACTACTCATTGCATTCGATCAATTAGCAAAAACTTCCCTAAGCCTATTAAAACCCATTTTTGATTAATTAAATTTTTGATTTTTCTATAATTTTATATAGCAAATGCTATGCCAGAAATAGCTTAAAATCGATATTTAGG
>JBDIBI010000093.1:0-6821 GCA_039812885.1 Blastocatellia bacterium | reverse complement strand
TATCACACTACTACAGTTAATCTAAACCGTTGGATAAAGAAGCATAATTTATCCATTCAAAAACCTAGCAATTAATTATCTTTTCTGTGGGACATTTGTGACGTTTGTGGGGTTTTACCCATGGCTCCTTTCTCATCCACTAGAGCGGAGAAATAGTCCAGATAGATGCATCCATTCGTTGCACAATAACTTTTAATCCATTCGTTAAGTTGCTTGATTTGTTCTTGAGGGCGTTCTTTATTTGGGTTGATAGCTAATTTCTCTATGGTCTTATTTATCTCATCACTAATTGGCAATACTGATGCAAAGACCACACGAATTTGATGTGCATGCGCTATATCAGCCATAGCAGCCAGATTATCTTCTATCATCCCCAGTGTGATTGGCCCGTGATTGCCACCTATATCATTGATACCTGCCAGAATAACTACAACTTTTGGATTCAAATTAATGACATCTGGCCAGAATCGCACCAGCATCTGTGAAGTAATTTGCCCACTTATACCTCTATTTACATATGGTTTGCCAGCAAAGAACTGATCCAAAGGCCATAAATCAGTGATGGAATCTCCCATAAATACAATTCTTTTTTCATCTTTTGTAGGAGTTGAAAGTTTGCTATTGGCTTCACGATAGCGATTAAATTGTGGCCAATCGGCTAATTTGGCTTTGGTGGAATCAAGTTGTTTCTTAATAGCAGGAAGTTGCGAGCAGTCATCAGGTTTTTCAGCAGGCGTTTGCGCTAATGCCAGCACTGAAAAACTAACCATTATTATTATTGAACAGATCAGATTTGCATGTTTGATCATTACTTCTCCAAGCTCATTGGTGAGTTGAGCTAATTCAGTCTTTTGTTATGAGAGAAAATGCTATTTATTCTTTCAAGGAGTAAGAACTTAATAATCGTTTTACATTTAATAATTAAAAGCCGAAATATCGGCAAAACATAAAAATGCGCTAGAATGACCAAGAAGCCACTTATCTCAAAAAAATGTACTTAGTTCTCACTATCGGTACTTTGATGTGCAATATTTTCTATTTCACTAACCAAAGCTTCTAAGTTTTGTGGAGTGTAAAGCGAAACATCATATTTATTTAGTATATTTTTAATATAGGAAATAGCTTCGTCTTGTTCTTGCTTAAAACTACCTATGATATTTAGCTTAATAGATTTTGCTTCTTTAGCAAAAATGTCCGCCTCAAACGCTATTTGACCAGCATGTTTTATATTTCCATCCAAAGTATTAGCTGCAAACTCTACTGGCTCTATTAGATTTAGTTTTCCATTTTGGAAGCTAAAAGGAAATTTCATTTTCTTAGCTAAAAGTGTAGATTCTATTTCTACATTTCTTTTTATTTTTGCCTCTACATTTTTTAGTTTTACTATTTGTTCAAACAAACGAATCATTTCTGGCTTTGTTATTAATGAACGAGGCTGAATTTGGCGATGCTCATTGACTAACTCTTCAAATAAATTTAGCAAATCTTGCTTAGGATTAAATACTTTCATAGAACGCAATGGTGTTAATCTTAGATTATTTGCCCTAGTATTTATAAAATGAGTAAGTGTATCTATATTAAGATTTTGTCGAACCAGTTCTTCTATTCTTTCAGAAAAAGCATCTAGTGCGATTTTTAAGCGTTTTGAATCAATACTGTCACTACCAAAAAATGCTTTTAGTCGCTTGAGGTTTGCTGTAGTTTGTAGTTCTAAAAAGTTTTTGTCGTGACAAAAGAGCAACACCCCTACATTTACCCCTTCAGAACGCTCTAAATTATGTATATATTGAAGGATAGAATAATATCCCTTTGCTGGCTTATCATTATTCATAATGCTTTTATCCTTCCTATAAACTAATTAACGAAGTATTTTCTACTAAACGAGCAAAATTGTTTTTGAGAAACTCTGCTCTGTCTAATAAGAATTTGATTATAGACAAATTAATTTCATCACTAAGCTGCCACTCTATAGGTATATCTTCTAAAATTTTTTCTACAATCTCTCTTTTTATAGTTAGCTTTTTACCAGCTTCTATTAATTGCTGTTTTGTTAGTAAATGTTCAAAACAAGGGAATAAACCATAGAGTCTTTCATCTTTAACATTGTCAATAGAGCTAATTTTTTTAGTTAACGGCTTACCACAAGTAAAAATATGACCATGATCTATTGCCTTAAGAACATACTTTCCCAAAGAAGCTCCTTGTTCAGATAAAAAGATGTTATCTAAATTTACTCTAGCACTACCATCTAACTTCCAATTTGGAGCATGTCTATCACAATTTCTAACCCAAGTGTCAAAAACAACAATTAATGCAACATCTTGTAGGTTTTCGACACCTTCAAGTGATTTCAAACTGCCCATAGTGATACCACGTTCAGCTTTAGAAACAAATGCTGGGCCGGATTGAGCAAATAAGTTTTCACTTAAAGGAATTTCATCTAAATCTGTTAGATTTAATATTGCCACATCAAATGTCTTAAGACCAAATTCTTCTGCTAGTTTTGTTCCTATCCAATCACAAGCAAGAATGTGGATACCTTCAGGATTGTTTATTGCTTTTAAGTAAGCTTCTCCTGCATCAGTAACTATTCTTGCTGTTAGTGAGCTTGAAGAAAAAGTTTCTCCATACTTTATAAATGTTTTAGGCTTCCACACATTATTTTTTACCAATTACAACTCCTACACTTACAACAAGTAAACTAACTATATTAAAATCAAAGCCTTTATTGAGTCCATAAACATTTACAAGTACAAATTAATAATAAACATTTGCTGTCATTATTAATCAAGGGTCTGCTTATTGATTTAAATTTAGTTTATTCAATATAAATTATATCGTACTATATAAAATAATATTATGACTAAAAAACAAACTGAACACAAAGAAAAGGTAACGGAAAAAGAATACAGTAGTTTTCAGTATGCCTATGACTACTTTAACAAGCACTTGTTTGAAGGAAAATTGCCACAATGCTTGATGACATTACAAAGACAAGCTAATGCTAAAGGCTATTTTCATGCAGGAAACTTTAGAGCAAGAAACGATAGTTCTAATGTAGATGAAATTGCACTTAATCCTGATACATTTGGAGGCCGCAGTGATGAAGATATATTATCTACACTAGTTCATGAAATGTGCCATCTTTGGAATCATCACTTTGGAAAGCCCAGTAAACCTTCTTACCATAACAAAAATTGGGTAAAGAAAATGCTAGGAATAGGACTTAAACCTGTTTCTTTGGATTATCCAGATTCTATGGTTGGTCAGAGGGTAACACATGAAATTATACCTAATGGATTATTTCAACAAGTCACACAACAATTATTAAAAACAAACTTCAAACTAAATTGGCAATCAGGCTATCTCTTTGAATTTCCTTTTCCTATAGACTTACCTATTGAGTTATCTAGCCTAAAACTTACGCACAAAAGCTTATTTACTTCTACTAAAAAGAAAGATCCTAGTAAAGTTAAATTTTCTTGTTCTGGTTGTGGACAAAACGCTTGGGCTAAGTTTTCTGCTTGTCTTTTTTGTGGTTACTGCCAAAAAGAAATGCTTGCTCAAGATTAACTCTAACTTTGGAAGCGAATGAAAAATAGCATAAGAATTAACAGATTAATGTAGAACTTCTCTAAATTCTCTAAATTTAACGAAAAGGAAGATAGTAAGATCACCAATGGCGGTCAGTACCAATTTCCTGGAAATCCACTTCTACGAAGCAATTTCTTAAATCAGCTTGATAATTCATTTCTTGAGCTAGCGCATAAATTTGCTCCTCTAAATTCTCATCATCCGTATAGGAAAAGGTTAATTCATAATACCAGTCACCAAGGTCTTTTATGTTGTAGTTAGGAAAAACAAAAAATTCTATATCTTCTAATGTTTTCTTTTTGCCACGAACAAATTTGTTGTTGTTTTCTATTCTTAGATACATTTTTACTTTAGTAGTTTTGAGAGGATTAATATCTGGTAAAGTTCCTTTATTAGCTTTAGTAGAAGGCGTAGAGACTGTTTTTGATGCAGCCTGTTCATTTGTAGTTGGGACAGTTTGAATTTGATTAGGAGATTGTTCAAGTTTTAGACCTAAAAAATCGCAAGGAGCATTAGCTAAATCTTGCTCAACTCCTAAGTAAACTTCAGTAGTTTTAATGCTAGAATGGCCAAGAGCTATTTGGATTTGTTCAAGAGGAGCACCACCTTTATGAGCAAGTTTGGCAAAAGTACGTCTTAGATCATGAGGAGAAACCACTAAGTCAAGTTGCTCAGAGTAACCAACAACGATATTGCGAATGGCTTGAGCAGTCATTGCTTCACCATAAACTTTTTCTCCTTTATTAATGGGGCGAAGGAGCTTTCCTTGTTCGAGATTAGTGGCTTCAAACCATTCATCTACAGCAACTTTGGCCCAACTAGGCATTGGTACTGTTCTAAGCTTATTTCGTTTGCCAAGTAAATCTACAATAACCCAACGACCTTCTCTTTGCTGGATTTGGGCTATTTCTAGTTCAGCAAGCTCATTTCGCCTTAATCCGCATCCTACTAGTAATGCAATAATCACTCTATCTCTTAATCCCTTTAAACTATTGCTACTAATACAATTAATAAACTGCTGAGCTTGTGTTTTAGTAAGCCAATTGCCTGTTTTGCGTCCTTCCTGTTTTATTCCTTTGACAGAGCGAATAATATTAGCAGTTTGCTGATCTAAAGCTCCTCCATCAGCAGCTTCTGCTACTAGCTTACGAATTGCTGCTAACCTTTGGTTTATGGAGGCTGACGACAATTTTTTATCTCTCAAATGAGCGACGTAGCTTTGAACTAAGGCTTTATCTAGTGGTGGTTTGCCTTGTTGTTGATGCCACAAAAGGAAGTCTTTCAATGCTCTTTCGTAAGCACGACGACTATGTTTACTACTTAATGAATTAAGCACTACTTCTATTACTTTGGTCTGTCCTGTTAAACCACTGACTTTTACTAATATTTCTTGTTCCATTTTTAACTCTTGCTTTTGGGTCTAGAAAAACTACTTTCTAAGGCAATTAATAAGTAAGGTAACCTACGCCATCAAAGAATTTGTGCAATAGCTGCTGCACAATTGTCTTATCTAAATAAGCTTTAGCCATTATCCGGAAAAACTATTCCTAACAGTTTCATTATATTATTAAGAGTAGTGCCTCTTAGTTCAGCTAAAGAAGAAAGAGCTTTTATTCTTTCTGCCTGAAAGACTTCCATTTCATCAGTAAGTTTAGCCAATTCTTCATATTCTTGCTGAGAGATAAGACCTTGGTCGCGCTTTTGAGTTAGCTCAATTATTCTAAATTTTTGTTCTAAAGGAAAAATACTGTTTATTTTTTCAAAAAGTAAAGACTCCATAAACAAGTTCCTTTCAAATTAACTCTCATTTTCTGAACCTGGTTTTAGAGAAATGGATTTTCTCTCTTTGAGTAGCTTGCGGGTACGTTCTAACTCATCAACAAGAATTTTTTCATCAGGTAAAGTAGTTTTATATTCTGCTGCCATTACCTTATTAGGTAATCCTTCGAGGGCATAATGAGCTAAAGCATTATCTTTTTCAGCACAAAGAATTAATCCAATGGGAGGATTTTCATCTTTAAGTGTCCAGTGTTGGCGAACATAGTTAAGGTACATATGCATTTGCCCTGCATCTGCATGAGTAAACTTTCCTAGCTTTAAATCTATAACTATCAAGGAACGTAATCTTCTATGAAAAAACAACAAATCTATTCTGTACCACTCTTCTCCAATACGTAGCCGTTTTTGTCTTCCTACAAACGTAAAATCATTGCCCAACTCCAAAAGAAAATTTTCAAGTTGCTGCAAAAGAGCTTCTTCTAAATCGTTTTCAGAGTATTCATCCTTTAAGTTTAAGAATTCTAGGACAAAAGGGTCTTTTATTTCTTCTTCTGGAGTTATTAAGTCTTCGGGGTTGGTTTGAGCGGCTTTTTTAAGCATTGCAGCCTTATTTTTTGATAAAGCTGTGCGTTCATAAAATTGGCTACTTATTTGTCTATCAAGCTGCCTTATTGACCAGCCACACCTTAAAGCTTCTACCTCGTAAAAATTACGAGCATCATTATTTTTAACTGACATCAATCTTACGTAGTGAGACCAAGGAAGTGGAAATTGTGGTGAGTTTAATGTTTTGTTTAGAGTGCTTTCACTAGATTTTTCAGACACTGTCTGAAAAATCTGAGGAGATTACCATTGTGAGTAAAACTTTCGCATTTGACTGAGATTAACTACGCTAAAACCACGACCAAAACGACCTTTGAGGTCAGAAGATAAACGTTCAATAAGGTGTTCTCCATATTTAGCACGATCCGCCCCATTTTGTTCAAATTCAACAATGCATCTACCTATTTCCCAATAAGTGGAAGTCATAAAAGCATTTATTGCTTGTGCTGTAGTTTTACGAGCCTTTTCTAGTAGTTCAGCTATTTTTAGAAATGTACTATCGTAGTTTAAGCTTGCCCCAAGCTCAGAGTTCAATTTATCAGTTTCTTCGGTCATATTTAGTGTAGAGTAAAGTCTAGTTTGTGAAATATTAGCAAAATATAAAATGCCTTAGGATGGCTTAGAAGCCCTTTATCTCAAAAAAGATGATGAAATGCCTTCCTCTAAGAAAAGATTGTTTATATGGCCTTCCAGAGCGTTTTTTTCAGTAGTATTGCTAGTATTTTTGTAATTTTTCATAAAAGTTGCTAAACATTTTTACAAAAGTTACTAAACAAAATTTCAGAAATCAGTAAATATACGATAATAATTGTACCTTATATATTTACCCGTAGCAACTATCTTAA
>JBDIBI010000092.1:0-6848 GCA_039812885.1 Blastocatellia bacterium | reverse complement strand
TAGCAAAGGAGACAGAATATTAACAGCTAGTGAAGATAAAAAGGCTAGAATCTGGCCACTAGTTGCAGAAGAGCGTTCTCCTGAAGAAATTGCAACTTTAGTTAAAGAAAAAGTTCCTGGGCATTTGCAAGAAGGAAGATTAATAATGGCTGTGGCTGAGGTAAAGAAAGATAAATTACCTGAAATTGCAGAAACTCCTAAACATACAACAGAAAATATAATTAATGAAGTATATGTAGAAGACCTTGGAAATGACATAAAAATAGAAATGGTTAAAATAGCTGGAGGTACTTTTGTAATGGGGTCTCCTCCAGATGAAAAAGAACGTGGAGGAGATGAAACCCAACATACGGTAACTTTATCTGGTTTTTACATAAGTAAATATAAAGTTACAGAAAAACTATGGAAAACTGTAGCTGCATTACCAAGAATAAATAAAACTCTTAGCGTAGATCCTTCTGACCTTAAAGGTGATAATTTGCCAGTAACAAATATTTCTTGGGGTGATGCTATGGAATTTTGTGCAAGGTTATCTAGATTAACAGGAAAAGAATATAGGTTACCTACAGAATCAGAATGGGAATATGCTTGTAGAGCTGGCACTAAAGGCGCATATCCAGGTAATTTGGATGAAATGACTTGGTATACAAAAAACGCAAACAATATGCCTCATCCAGTAGGATTGAAGAAACCCAATGCATGGGGTCTTTATGATATTAATGGAAATGGTTGGGAATGGTGTTTGGATTGGTATGGAGTTTATCCAAAAGAACCTACCACTGATCCTAAAGGTGTTCCTGCTGGTTCAGGTAAGGTTATTCGTGGAGGTAATTGGATAAATGCTACTTGTCGTTCAGCCGATCGTGCTTTTTACTTTCCTGAAAATACTTCTCTTGCAGGAGATATAGCTTTTAGATTAGTCCTAAATTTAAGATAAAAAACAGAAACGACAGCATTATATATTAAAATATACTTTGCTGCCGTTTTTTGTTTAAGTACTTTTTGTTATTTGTTGAGTTTTATCCTTGCTCTTCTTTCTTTTCTTCTGAATTTTCAGAAGACTCTTCGGAAGAAGCTTTTTCTTGCTCGTCTGCTAGATCTTTTATATCTTTTGTAACATCGTCTACGTTTCTAGCTGCACCTACAGATCCTCTTGGACCAGCCATAAATTTATTATCTCCCTCTGTCAAAATTTATTTAATTTTAGTTAAATTTGAGAAACCAAGTAAAAATATAGCTGGAGTTTGACCATTTTGGCAATGGTTTTTATAACATAAATCAACACAATAATAATGATTGTTAAAAATCTAAATACAAGAACTCTTTCTAATAGTAAAAATAGATGGATTTATTTAGTGTGAAAACAGTAGTAGGTAATATTAGTAGTTGTCAAACTACAACTTTAGAAAACTAACACAAGAAAAAATAGAAACAAAAGCTCAAAATGCTATTAAATAACACAAATAAGTTTGTTCAGTTCATTCAATAGGTATTAAGAAAAACTAGTAGCTAGTAGTAGCTAAATGATGGTTATTATAATGTTTTTTTTGTTAATATTAGTTCTAGAAATTTTGAAAAATTAGTATATTTACTATATTAAAGATAATTTATTGAAAATCAAGGCAAATTATGATTAAGAGAAGATGCTTAATTTCACCAAAATATAGAGATATAAATTTATTAAATCAAGAAATGGCTATAATAGAAAGAAACATTCCATGGAAGCACTTTGTTTTAGATGATTTTGTAGAGTACAAACCATTTAAGAGAATGCAAAAAACACTTCTTTCTAAAAAACATAAATTTTCAGTTCAAGATGGTGATGTTAATTACGTACAATTTGCACTTTTGAAATATTTACCTTTAGCAAAAGTGTTTTATTCACGAGAGTTTAAGACACTAATAGAAACTTTAGCTGGTGTTCCACTAGCACTCAACACTAACAGTTATGTTCAGTTAAGGTATATGAATCAGGAATCTCCAGAATTTGGAATTCATGTAGATACGGTTGAAGCTAGATCTTTTATTGTGATCCACTATATATCTTCTGATTGGACTGAAGAAGCAGGTGGACAACTTTGTCTTTATAGAGAAGAATCTGAATTTGGAAACCCTACTACTATTGTTAACCCTATTGAAAATAGATTGATTTGCTTTTTCTCTGATGAAACTAATTGGCACAGCATCAAAAAAATTAATACTAGTTGGCAACGCTATAGTATTTTAAGTGAATGGATGGTTAAGGAGAAAAAGAAACCAGAGAACATTATAGTCTAGTTGCGACCTAGGCAAAAAAGTTAAAAGAGAAAGCTAAAACAAATAAAGCGCATTTAAGCTCAAAGCCTTTATAAGTAATGGCATGAAGACTTTTAGGTAAAGTTCAAAGCTAATCCAACCTAAGAACAAAAGGTAAAACTATCACATGAGTTCTATTTTTTCTGACAATCTTTAAGCTCAAGAATAAATTGAGAATTTTTGCAATAAGTAATTAAAAGCTGATTACGAGCACGAGTAAGCCCAACGTAGACTAGTTTTCGCTCTACTTCTGTTTGTTCTATACTAGATGGCAGCAAAGACAATCCCACTACAGCCACAGCAGCAAAATCTAATCCTTTGGCACTGTGTATTGTTGATACTTTTACCTTAGCTGAAGCTAGTTCAAATCTCCGTTTTGATTCTTGGTTGCGAGTTATCCATTCATATTCTATTCCTGCTTCTTCTAATGCATTTAATATAGCTTGTATGTACTTATCATCTTTAGGGTTAGTTCCTTTTTTTACATATAAAATTAAGATTTCTTGAGGTGGATATTTTCCTTTTTCTAACCAAAGTTTTACTCTAGCAGCTATTTCTGCACATTCTTCTCTAAAATTTTGACATTCAATGAGTTGTGGTAATGAACCTGATCTTAAAGTTGCTTGTGGACGTATTATTTCTAGGAGTTGCCCTTCATCATCTTTTAACAATTCATCTGTAAACTTTATCCCACAATTAAGAAAACTTGAGGCGAGTTGGGCTATTTCACGAGTGTTGCGATAGTTAGTCTTTAATATTTTAGTGCGGCCTTTAATCTGAATTCCTATACTCTTAAAACTAAAACCTTTACGGTAAATATTTTGCGCACTATCGTGAACTATAAACAAGCTATTGGTTTTTGTATTTAAGCATTTAACTATTAGTTTTAACCATTCAGGATGAAAATCATGTGCTTCATCTATCAATATTGCATCAAAGAAAGATGGTTTGTGTTTGCCTTCTTCAATAAGCTTATTTAGCTTTTTAGAAAGGCTTTCTGCCCACTCTTCACCACCAGTTTCTTGGAGTTTTGCACTATAAGCTAGTTGAGCTAAAAAAGGATGATAATTTGTTACTTTAATAGTAGCTGAATAGTTAGGCAAAGCTACCATATCTATCATTTGTTTTAACATAGTGGTGAGACTTATGTTATAGCACAAAACTAAAATTTTCCAATTAGGATGAAGTTGAGCTAGGATTCTAGCCCTACAAATTAAAGTCCAAGTCTTTCCCGAACCTGCAACACCTCTTAATAAACGATGTCCTTCTCCTAGATTTTTAGCTAGGCGCTCTTGTTCTAAGTCCATTACTGTAAGAATTGTTTCGCTATCAGGTTTCAATTCTGGCAAGAGCGGTTGATCTTCTTTATAATCAAGCAGTTTAATAGGAAATTGTTTGCGAGGAAGTCTTATTTCAGGGAAAAGATGATAGCGAATCCGGTCTATTTGCTCATTTGATAAATGAAAATTAAAGTATTGAGGAATAAGCCGTTGTAGTTGCTGTCGAAATTTTTCTGGAGTTATGGAAGAACTTAAATCGTCCCAAAATAATGCTTTATTAGCATCAAATAATTCAGGTAATGTAGACTGAAAATCTGCCAATTTAATGCGACTCCAAACAACAGCATAACTAAAAGGAAAAGCTAGTTTGCCTTTATAACCATTGCTAGATTGGACTAAGAGTGGGTCAGATTGCAATAAATCAACCATTTGAAATGCATAATTTCTGGCTTGACTAAGAGGGTTTTCACAATACTTTTCACCTGTAGAGGTTTCTATAATAACACGATTAGGATTAATTTCTTTGATTTGAGATAATTGCCAGTCTTTTACCTCTAAAATAAGTAGACCAAGTTTAGGATCTAAAACAATAAAGTCTGCAAACCGTTGTTTTATAGGGATATTAAACCAAACATATACATCATCATTCAACTTATGCTGAAGAAGCTTAAAAAGCGCTGTTTCACCGGCAGTTGCCTCCAAGTTGTTGAGTGTTTCTGGAATCATATAAGCCATGAGCTAATTGCCATTTCTTAGTAAAATCATTGCTTTTATTGTATTTATAGACTTCAATGTCTTATAAACATAGTAGGCAAGTTTATTTCTTCATCAGGAAACTTTATTAAATTACCTGTTAATTTCCCTAAAGATAAAGTAATTTTAATATAAATGAGTTACCAAATTACATTAATAAGCATAGTACAATAAAAAGTTATTGAAATTGAGCAATATATTTATATTGTTTCTTTTCTCAGTATGAAAAACTCCAAGACTTGTTTAGTTGGAGTTTTTCACGTCAGAGTAATAAATTGTTAGAAACAAACCTATTGAATTTATTGATGAAAGATAAAGGTTCTTTAGCAAAAATATTAGTAATACATGCAAAAGTGCTATTGTTAATAGTACGTAAAAAAGTGTATATTCAAAAATAGCTTTTTCGTTTTCTTTTAGAAAGTAATAGTTCCAAAAAAATCCAAGTGAGAAAAAAAGATGGATATCAACACGGTAGATCCAATCATTGGAAGGATATTAGGAGACTTTCTAGTTAAAGAAAAACTAGGGGAAGGAGGATTTGGTGCCGTTTATAAGGCAAATCAAGTAACACTTGCCCGTGAAGCAGTTATTAAAATTCTACATACTCGCCATCGTACTAACCCACAAATAATAGAACGATTTAAGAGAGAAGCACTCTTAGCTTCAAGACTAGAACATCCATACTGTGCACATATTTATTCATTTGGAGCAGAAAGCGATGGATTGCTATGGATTGCAATGGAATATGTAGCAGGAACTCCTCTTAACCAAGTTCTTAAAACACAAGGAGCAATACCTTTAGAACGTGCTGTTTCTCTACTAGATAAAATCTGTGAAGTAATTCATACAGCACATGAAGCAGGCATTATTCATCGTGATATTAAACCTGCTAATGTTATGGTTATTTCTAGAGCTGGAAGACTTTTACCTAAACTCCTGGATTTTGGTATTGCTAAAGGTCTAACTCCTAATTCTGTTTCCCCGTCTGATAACGAAAGTAATGGGCATAATGGAAATAATGGAAATAATGGAAATAATGGAAATAATGGAAATAATGGAAATAATGGAAATAAGAATGGTTTTAATCCATTAAAGTTAATGTCAGGGGTTTCTTCTACTAATAAAGAACAAGTAACGGTTATTGATGAAAACAAAAGCCAAGCAACTGTTATAGATAATAAAGTTAGCAAAGAAGAAGTTATTGTTACAAATACAAATATTAGTCAAAAGACTGTTGTAGACAACTTTTCCTATGTTGTAAAAGCAAGAGAGACAATTAGCCATATAATTAGGGATACTAATAATGATGGAACGGTCAGTATAATTAGGGATACTGATAATGACGGAACGATCAGTGAAGAAAATTATAGCCAACAAAATAGAAATTCAGGCACGGTAGAAAAAATAAGCAGTTTTGATGCTGGTATATTTGAAGAGTCAAAATCCTACACAATCAAAACCCTAGGAATAATAGGTTCACCAGCCTATATGTCACCAGAACAATGGGATAATGGAGCAAATGTTGATGCTCGCAGTGATATTTATTCATTAGGTATTTTGACGTATCAAATGATAACAGGTGAACATCCATTTAAGGAATCTGGTTATGATTTATACTATGCACACACTACTAGGTTAGTACCGCCATTAAAAGCAGGATTTCCACCTTTGTTAGATGGTGTTATGCAAAAGGTTTTGGCTAAAAGGCCACAAGATCGCTATCAAACAGCTTTGGAATTTGCAAAAGATTTTCGTGAAGCTGCTGGTTTTTCAGAACATCAGATAAATTTACCTCAATTAGATGAAATACTAAAAGAAGATATACTAACTAATGCACCAAAACCACTAGCTGACACTGTTGCTAGTCTTGTAGCTTCGCGAAACACTTATCAATTTAGAGATAGAGTTCTTTTAGTTTTTCATGTGTTAGTTCATTATATAGGTATATTAAGTTTAGTAAGTTATTCTAGCATTGGGGAAAAGAAACAAGAGAATGAATTAATCAATAAATCGCTACAAAACTTAAAACAAAAGGGTTTAAATGATACAGAATGGATAGACCTTTCTAGGAAGCTTTGTCGTCCATTTGCTAAGAAAAGAGATGCTTTCCCCATTCCTGAGCTTGTAAATCTATTTTTTGAAAATAATAGCGAGTTTCTTAGCCCAGCAAATGAAACTTTTGCTAGGCTATTGCAATTACAAGAGAAAATACATTCTACTATTTCTTTGAAAGAAGAAGACTTAATAGGGTTACTTACACAATTCTTAGGTAAACTTACTGTTCTGTTGAGAGCCACTACTTGGTTGAGCGAGTATTTCTTGGTTTACCCTAAAGGCCAGTTAGCAAGTCAATGGATGGGGATCAGCAAAGATCACAATATGATGGTACTGAGGAGCAGTAATTTAGCTAATGGAAAAGCTACAATAGTAGATGCAAATGGGTATTTTGTATTGTCACTATGGCCGCTAGTAGAAATAGTTGAGCCAACAGATGGAGAAGAAAAAGAAGTATTTTTACTA
>JBDIBI010000091.1:0-6942 GCA_039812885.1 Blastocatellia bacterium | reverse complement strand
TTTGATTGTCTCAAAAAGTCACTCGCACAGAAGACTTTTGAGAAACGAGGCATTAGAAGTGGAGTTACTAATGCTAGGTTTGTTGCAAAGCAAATTGCACTAAATTCACTCGCGCATAAGGGTTTAGTGAAGTGGTTAACGAAAGCGGAGTATTGTTAATTGCTCTCATTGCAAGGTGAGTTTGTTGTTTGATAAATAAATATTTGCACGAAAGTGCCACAACCAAATATAAAACCCTGCTGCTCTCACTGAAACCTAGAGATTTAATCTTGATGGCGTAGCTGTAGAGTGCAAAAATTCTCGAAATTTTCAATCCATAGGATTTAACTGAGCTTAATTAGTTATATCCAGAGTCTACAAACTTCAAAATCCACGTTAACCAATTATGTTAACCAGATAGAAAAGACTATTTAGTTAAAATAAGGTGTTAAAACCTGCATTTTAATTAGTAATAGACCTTGTAAATCCCTAAAACTCTGCTTTTTAGCAGTAAACCCTATTTCCTTTTTAACCCAATTACGTAACCGAATTAAAACCCTAAAACCATTTAAAACCCTAAAAATCCTAAAAATCCAATAAAAATCCACCAATACGCCAGAAGTGTGTTCGTAAACAAAGGGCGTGTTTACTGAACCTATTTTAAAGCTCGATGTCTGAACATTGGTCATTTTATTGCGTCTGATATTGGTAAAAGCTAAAACGAAGTGTTAGGTAAAATAAGGGTTTTAGCTTAGAAAGGTAGAATTTATATTTTTTGTGTCTGTAACTATTTGGAAAATAATATAGTTATGGAAATAGGGAAGTGACGCAAAATTAATTTGCGTGATGAAGGATAAAGTATTTGTTTTGTTTGTGTTATGGGTTGCAATGCTAGTATTTTTAGCTATAATGTAAAACATATATTTTTATTAGTTTTTTTCTAAAAAACTGGTAGGTATCTAATCTAACCTTAATAGATTAGGAAGTTTACTGTTTTACATAAAACAGTAGTTTTTTTGGTTTCTCTAAAACTAAAAGTTTGCTGCTTTACATAAAGTAGTAGTTTTTTGATTTTCTTAAAAAAATCAGAAGTTTATTGATTTACATAAATTAATTGCTTTTTACAGATTCAAGAAAGCTGTGGTTTTGTTAATTATCACAAATTAACAGTTTTGGTTGTTTCTCTATAAAAATTACTGGCTCATGGTTTTTTGCTTTGCCTTAAAAGT
This sequence comes from Blastocatellia bacterium, assembly GCA_039812885.1. Lineage (GTDB taxonomy): Bacteria > Acidobacteriota > Blastocatellia > Chloracidobacteriales > JADJPF01 > JADJPF01. The sequence goes on along the minus strand of JBDIBI010000091.1, from coordinate 5,734 downwards.
AAGACTAGTGAAATTATGTATTTAATTTTGACTAGTCAAAATCTACCGAAATGTTTTTGTAATTGTTTGACATTATAAAAGTTACTTGGTTTGCTTATTTAGAGAAAATAAGACAAGGATTTTGGCATTTTATCTTAAAAAGCCGTTTTTCCACGTTTTCGCAAAAAATCTGGTTGGTGTTGAGCTTTGTTTCTTCACTGTAAACTAAGGTTAAGTACTTTTCCTAAAAGGACAACGTTTTTTGCATTACGTAAAAATGCAATAGGTAGATGTAATACAAACAAGGGAGTAATCCCACCAAACAAGAACTACCAATGGTAGTTACTCTTCTTTTAGCTTCCTAGAATCTAGATGAAGAGACCCAATAAGGTTTTACCAAAGATTGATTAATGTGCTTTTCGCTGTTGTTGGTCAATCTGCAAAAAAGGTTTTAGGCTTTTTAGGAGTAGGCTCCTAAGAGGATGGGCATGCCTCTGCAAACAAGTTGCTCGTGGTCTGAACCTTGGGTTTTTTCGTTTACGAAGTTTTTTGATTCTTTTGGTTAAGTTAATAAAGTTTTTTAGGTTAGCTTTTTCATTTTCTTAATGGGGCTAGCACATATTTCTACTGCCTGGGTGGGTCGGGTGCAGGTTATACTTACCTTTTAGGGAAGTATAAACCGTTGCACCCGATTTCCTTGGGTGAAGCGGTCTATTTTCTTTAATTTTTCTTTCAGAAATTCTTGTAGACCCGGAATTTTGTTTTTTAAGGGAGAGTTTTTTATGGCTAAAAGACCAAGTTTGATAAAGCAGGTAAAAGATGTTTTGGATAGTTTGGAGAGATTTGGTAAGTCCAAGCATGAGGAAAAAGAGATAAAAAAGCTTGAAGCTAAAGCTTTGGGGTTGAAGGGTTGGAACCCAGCTAGAGTAGATGGAATTTATTCTATTGTGACTATGCAAACCTACCGTAGAGAATGCATTGCTTTTGTTGAGTGGGCAAAGAAAGAATATTCTTGTAGATTTCTGGATCAATGTAAAACCTATGCTGGTCAATACTTGGTTAATAAAATTGATGCTGGTAATTCAGCTTGGTCAGTTCAAACTGTTAGGTCTGCTTTACGTAAGCTCTATCAAGACCAAGATTTGGTTAATAATGTCCAAATACCAATTAGAAAGAAAAATGAAATAAAACGTAGTCGTGGTGAGAAAGCTATGGATAAAAAGTTTTCTCCTGAAAGAAACCGTGATCTGGTAGATTTTTGTAAGGCTACTGGATTGCGCCGTCATGAACTGGAAGCTGTGAAAGCTGGTGATGTTTATCGTGATGAAGATGGAACTTTAAGAGTTGATGTTCATCAAGGCAAAGGTGGTCGGCCTCGTTCTGTTCCTGTCTTAAAGCATTTAGAAAGTAGGGTTCTAGAAATTACTTCTGGTAAGGATTTAGATGGCCAAGTTATAGAAAAAATTCCTGTTAGAGCGGATATTCATAGTTACAGAAGGGAATATGCTGCTGGCTACTATAAGGAATTATCAGGAAAAGATTACAACCCTAAAGATAAAGACACCTCTGCAATGCTCCAAGTTAGTTTTGCTTTAGGGCATAACCGCTTAGATGTTATTTCTAGAAATTACTTATTTTGATCTTTTTACTATTGTTATTATCGTTATGTTTTTTAAGCTTGGTAAAAACCAATAGAGATTTCGCTTGGCACTTTATTGTAGCATTTATGCTATTTTTGTATCGTTTATTGGTTTTACCTGTTGATTAAAAAAAAATGACAAAGTATTTGAGTTAATTAATATTCCATCTAGTGATCTGCCAAATTTGGTCAGTATTTTTTTGTATATACCAAGTCATTGTGCTGTATTCAGGATCATTATAGCCAGGGTTAATTACCGTTAGATGGCAGATACCTGATGTAAGTGATGTGAGTTCTACTGTTCTTATGTATTGAACTGGCTTAATTTTTCCTGCTTTTTCTGCTAAATTAGCTTTTTTTCCTCTCTCTAATATATCTTGATAGCAACTGTTTGGCTGTTCGTACTGTGTGATAAGACAATTAGCGTCTTCAAGGGTAATTGGGAAATTGCTGCTGTTGATCAAAGAATAATTGGTCAGATCAAACCCTCTATCAAACCAAACTGATACAGTTGCAAATCTAGGATTTACTTTGGCTATGTCTAAAAGCATTTTTTGAGATATTTTGAGTGTTCCAAGGGATCCATTTTTAGGTTGTTCTGTTAATGGTTTTGGTGAAGACATTACTGCAGCAGGAGCTTCTGGAGCGCATGGGGTAGTTCCCGAACAGAACGAGCCAGTATCTTGACAATCGTTGCAACCCATTGACATACAGCCATCGCGTCCAGAGTCACCAATGCAAATAACTAACTCACAATATCTGCAACCTGTGTCTTGATTTATACTGCATCTTTTACAATTAAGTGGCGTGAAAACGGTTGGTTTTGCAAAAGCACTTAACACAAATAAAAAAGCTAACATACAACAAAGTAATGCGTTTTTTTTCATAAGCATACTCCTCAAAAGTTTTATACCTACATTTATATCCCAGTCTATCAATAATACTGATCTGTTTTTATTAAGTAAAGTACAAACTGTGCTTTTACCTCATTTTTCCATCTATGTTATAATTGCTTTGTGTATTCTATTATTTGCTTCTAATAACGTATTTATTATAGTATCACAAATAAAAGACATGAAAATGAATTAAATGAACTGTAATCTGTTGGATATATATAGGTTAATGAAATTTGTCTCTTTTTGTTTGAATGTTATATTTTGCAAAAAAAGATAGGTTTTTCGGTTTTATATCAATAAAAATTTACTGGCTTTTGAATGTAAAAACCAAACTTCAGTTTTACATTCAAAAAAACATTAGAAGCAGTGCGAGTAGCAATGTGCATAAGGTTTTTAACTCAGTTTTTTATTCTATTGCTGGTGCTGTTGGCAAAATCAATTTTAATAACAGAGACCATAAAATATAGACCAATTTGTTGACTTTTACTCTGACGGAAAGGTTCTTTTCAAAATTTACAGAATTTGTCAACAGTATCCATTGCTACTCAGACCTCAGAAACAGACGATTAGATAAAAGGAATAGATTTATATATGAAGAAAGAATCATTAATAGGAGCATTTTTCTTTATTTTTTTTAGTTTCGTGGGAGTTTTAGCGCAACAGACTGTTGTGACTGGTCAGTTATTAGGTAGTGATGGTAAACCAATGATCAAGGGGCATGTGTCGATTGGGTCATTTAGGGAAGGGACAACTGATACTTCATTAGAAGTAGATAAAGGGGGAAATTACCAGCTTAGTACTGATAAAACAGGTTTAGTATACCTAAAGTTTTCTGGTGTCAATCACAGGTATAAACTAATACCTATAATTTTAGAAAGCACCACAGGTAATTTTAAACTTAATGTCCAACTTCAAGCTTTCCAGTATCAGAGTAATATTAAAGAATTAAGGTTACTAGATTTTAGTGATCAACCTATTAACTCTAAAGTATTTGAAAAACAAGTTGACGGTACTTATTCGGTTTTAGTTGAGACCGCTAAAAAAGAACTAGCATATGTTATTAAAGGTCTAGATGATGCTTTTTTTGTTTCTGGAACACAAACAGAGGACTACCTTTATGATGGTAATGGAACTGGTATTTATAAATCCTTAGTAAATGTAAAAGATAATAAAGTAACAATTGTTTTAGATCCAAAAAAATTGGTTTTTTCAGATGCAAAAGCAAAAATAAGCATAGAAACAAAAGATAGTAACTTAGCGGCTTTTGTCGACTTTTATGCTGATATAACTGAAAGACAAACTACTTTTTTTGACACTTCATCTAGACTAGCAAGAAAAGAAAACGGCAAAGAGCTACTAAAAGAATATGTAGAAAAAGACAAAGAGATAGAATCAAAAAAATCTAGTATTATAAAAACTAAGTTAAATAAGGAGAAAGATCCATTCATCAGACAGTTGCTGTTGATAAAATACTTTGTTTGCCGTACAGATGAAAATTATGATTCAGATATTGTCAAGTTAGCACTGGATGAGATATCCCCCAACACAAAACTTTGGTTAATTGACCCTTCTTGGATTATCGAGTTCCTTAAAAGATGCTCACTAGAGCAAAAAGATCACTATTTTGATCAATTTATTGCCAAACCTAGTTTTGCTAAAGCAGAAGTATTGCTAGCAGAACTACAAATGGCTAAAGAATTAAAAGATAAGGAAAGGATTAAAAAATATTACGACATTATTACTAAAGAATATAGTCTGACTATTGCTGGTCAGAGAGCCAAGCGGCTCTTTCCTGAATTAGGCAGAATTAGTATAGGGGCTACAATTCCAGAATTTTCTGTGGCTTCCTTGAATGATAAAAATAATATTATTAATAATATTTCACTAAAAGGAAAATTTTACTTAATAGATTTTTGGGCAACTTGGTGTGGCCCCTGTATAGCAGAAATGGATAACTTACACAATAATTACGAAAAATTTAAGGATAAGAATTTTGAAATTCTGAGCTTGTCTTTTGATAATATTCCTGAAGACATAATAAATTTTCGCCAAAGAAAATGGAAAATGCCTTGGTTACATGCTTTTATAGAGAAAGGATTCGAATCAGATTTAGCTAATCGATTTGAAATTACTTCCATTCCTAAACCTATTTTAATCGATCCCGAAGGTAAAATTATTGCTACAGACGATAAACTACGTGGTGAAGAGTTGGGCAAAACTTTAACTACAATCTTGGGTAAAGTACAGTAGAATACACATTATCAGAACCAATCCGGCAATTCAGGAAGTTTTTATTAAAAGATTCTTTCCTTTTTTATTTCATCCTTTAAAATGTCGAAAGCCGCCCATTAAGAGCGGCTTTCCTAGTTCTAAAAAATTTTCGTCTGGATAGCTCAATCGCTAACACAAACTAGAACAGAGTGGTATCTTTCTAGTTTGCACGATTTAGCTATCCAAAGTCAACTATCTACTAATAAGGATAATGAAAAAATGGATAGCCTAATTACACCAAACGCCACAACAAGCCAAAACAATAATGTTTTCACAAACAACAACAATTTAAGAAATAATCAAAAACCTCTCTCTATCCCACATTTACAACATTTTTCTCAGTATTTAGAAGCCTTTATAATGCTCGTAAAAGAATTAAACATAACAAACCCTGCTTATAACTTTCTCTTAGCTCTACTAGCCTATACTGGCAACAGAACTACCTTCTTTGCTAGTCATGAAATACTTTATCCGCTCATTCACAACTACAAAAACCCTAAAACCGTTGAAAAAGTTTCTAAAGATACTGCAAGAAAATTCGTCTGGAGAACAATAACTGATACTGAATCCTGGATGAGTCAAATAGGTATTGTCTTATTCACTAGAACATTACCCGAAAAACCAAAGCATAATGAACAAGCTAAATCTACCGAATACAACATACTTCCTTTAATAACTATTCTAATAGATATAGTCCAAGAAGCTCATGCTACAATACAACTACACAACAACAATATAGGCCAAGCTATACAAGCTACAGCTATCAAGAAAGCACAAGAACTAAAACAATCAGCTACTCCAAAACCTATACTTGAAAAAAACAATAGTCAAAAACAATTAAATCCAGAACAACAACTAGACAAAATACTCTCTCTAGCTGAATCATCAATACTAAGATATAAAGCCTTTGAGCTAGCCAATCACACTAGCAGAGAAGAAATAGCATTAA
>JBDIBI010000090.1:0-7565 GCA_039812885.1 Blastocatellia bacterium | reverse complement strand
GTAAACTGGACAGAGTAGGTATGAGTATTATAAGCGGAAAGAACTACGTTTAAATGATACTCTAGAAAGTTTTTCAGTAGCCCAACAGATACAACCATCACGAATTGCACTACTAAGGCTAGCAGTATCAGCAAATGCTCTTTTACCAATAATCCTATAACAAGAATCTGAAAAGCTTTGGTCAATCTCATATTTAGAGAGATAAAATTTCCATACTTTTCTCTTGATAAGTAGAGCGATTAAAGGTTTTAGTTTTGCATCTAGTTCGATAGGAGTTAAAGGTTTTGGAAATAGTTTTATGTCTAACATAGCTAGCACTCTGAGAATGAGTTCTCCTAGAGAGCCACAAACTATAGGATCGTTATTATCCAAACCTATTACTATATCTATCTTAGGTGGACTATCAAACTTACTAATAAGCTTTGAATTTAGTTCTAGGCCAAAGTAAGTATTAGTTCTTTCTGCATCCCAGTATTCTTTGGTATAAACAATTTGAGCTAGTAAAAATATCCAAGGTGATGATAGTACCCAGTTCATAATTTGCTCTGGTGTAGGTTGACTACTAGAAAGATCTAATGGGTTTTCCCAGTTACCAGAAAGGACACTAGTAGCACTTTCATCTTCAGGATTATTATTTAATGGCTTAATGCCGGGTAAAAGCAATAATCGTCCTCTGCGCCAATGTTGCGCTCTATTGCTAGAGCTTACATCTGGTAGTGAAAGACCACTATAAATCCTTTTGAAACGGGCAATATCTTCTTGAATATCTTCAGAAATAGTAGATGGATCTTCTATATAACTAATAACAGTTGATAAAACTTCTTTTTGAGAGGGTAATTCAGCCAAGAGTTTTAACAGCAAATTGCCAGCAACATAGCGTTGTCCATCTTTAGATGTGCGAAATAACTCTATTTCAGAACCATAAGATAAAGCTGAAAGTTTAGCCTTATCTCCTTCTCCATAAGTTAATAATTTCTTTAACTCACTGATAGAGTGTTTCTTACTAGAAGTAGAAGTAGTTTTTAACATAGATAGCTCCTTTTGGATTAGAAATGTATTTAATAGAATTACGTAGGGTTAAATTAAAATTGTTAGTTGTTGATATAGAGTAGAGTAGATTTTGGGTCTGAAAGGGTTAGATTATTGAGAGGCTTTGAAGTACTTGTATTTTAATAAGAAGCTTAGTTACAACACTTTCCTCTATAATAATCCATTGTCCTTCAGGGAGAATTTTGCCAGCCAAACGTACTTCTCCAGGTAATTTTCTAAGGAACTTAAGCTTACCAGAAAACATTTCTACTGTTTCCTTCAGAATAACAAAAGTGCCTATTTGATCCTTTTCAAACTTGGGAGGAGTAACAAAATCTAAATCATCTCTGTTAAGTAAACTAACTATTGTAGATGTTGTTACAAACATAGGTTTATTCCTTTTTATAGAAAAATAAACCACCTTAAAGACAAAGCTTTCCCTTCAAAGCTTTTGTTAGAAGCAAAGAAAACTTTATTGATTAAAGACTTTGGATTGCTAGCTTTAAGATGGTTTGTTAGAGGTTATTTAGGAGAAAAATGAGCTTTTAGGTGGAACAACTAGTTCTTAATTTCTAGTTTAGATTCAATCTTTTCAAGACGTTCTTCTATAGAAATAATATCTTTGGCTAATTGAGCGTTGTCTACTATGGCATATTTGCGATATAGGCTAACGTCTTTTCCCAACTGATGGAAACGATTTACTACTTCTTGGCGAAACTCTTCAGCAATCTTATCAGATTTTTGTTGATTTTCTTTAATGGTAGCTATATCGCTTTCTATAGAGTCAAGGCGCTTGAGAACTGCTTCCCAAATTGGTCTGGTATCGTGTAAACGGCTTTCTACTTTTTCGTCCAAACTACTTAGCTCAGTAGCAAAATCAACAATCTTGTTTTCCATATTGGCTAAACGATTGTCTGTTACTCTTGACCAAGATTTAAGGTCTTGAACATCACTTTTTACTACTTGCATGTCAGAAGAAACAGTTTTTACTTCAGTTAAAACTAATTTCAATAATGCTAGAACTTCAGAATTAGGGTTATTAGCTGACATAAGGATTTATCCTCCATAGATAATAAAATGTAGCATTGCTGCTACTAGATGTAAATTGGTAAGTTAGCCTTGGTTTTTAACTTTGGCTAATTTATAGGTGTTGATAGAGTTGTAGGTTGGTAGATAGTAAATAACAACTATCACTTAATTAAAGAGTAGTTGTCAGTAGTTGTTGAATGAGAAGCTTTGCAAAACTTCTAAATAGCAAATAGCGCGAGAGTCTAACTCTGGGGATATTTAGTCTATTTATCAGTTTAATCAATGTAATACCAATTAAATCAGCGCGAGATAAAAATCTGGGGCTGGTTTGTTATTGATATTTAATCAAACAAGTAAATCATAGCTACAAGAGCGATGTTTACCGCTTAAAGAAAGGCTGTTATGAGCAGCGTTTCTAAAAACTTCCCAAATTAGCGCGAGATAAAAATCTGGGGCTAATGGGCATACTTAAGGAAAACTTTTGGGTATAAATCGTTTATTTATTAATAATTACACTATTAACTGATTAAAAATCAATAAGATAAAAGCTTTCCTATAGCTTAAAAAAAGCTTTAAGCTATAGGAAAGAAGACAAACCACCCAAAGATATAAGTTTTTCTTCTCAGAGTTTTGGTAAAAGCAAAGAAAAAGCTTTTAATCAAAAGGATTTCTTTAGGTGGTTTAGTAGATTTAACTAATAGAGGTGATTTAAGACTATAGAATATAAGAATAATAGATAAGAAATAGTAGGTTAGTTTTCGCCGGGCAGCATAATTATTAAATGATTTGTTTGTCTTTTGATTAAGACTTTTAGGATGCAAAGTGGATGATCGCCAAACGAAACCTCATCATTTCTTTCGAGTGCTTCAGGACAATCGCATTGTGGTACGCTTATAGGCATTTCTAACAGAAATATAGCCTCATCAGAAGCAAGAATTTTTGTTGATTTAAACTTTGCGTACAAATAGAAAATAATCTCACAAAATCGTTTGGATTTAGTTTCGCGTAAAACGCCAGCCATGAAATTATTTTCTACATTGATATAACGCTCAAAAGCCTTTTTGGTTATTAGAAGCTTCCAAGCACTAAGCTTAAGCAGTTCCATATTAGGCTTGTAATATTCTGAAAAAGCTACACTTAAGTCTACTAATATTTCATCAACAATTGCTTGATTGATATTAAGTAAATCTACTATCTCAGTTATTTTGGTTAAAGAATTAGAGTTTTCTGGCATAAGTTTTTTCCTTATAGGTTGGGCAAACCACCATCAGACAAAGTTTTCCTATTAATGCTTTTTGATAAGCAAAGTTAGGTTAGTGTTGCTGTCTTAGGTGGTTTGATTAGTAGGTTTTATTAGGTTTATTTTGTAGAGATTAAAGAAAGCTAGTAGTTAAGGACTTTAAATATTGGTTCTCCAGCATGGTCTATGTAGAAAACTTGTCGATCTTTTTCAACTCTGGCAACACCTTCATTAAAAGGTTCAGCCTTATCGAAAGTTTGAGAAAATACTTGTCTAGCGCACTTGTCGATAAAAAAGAATTTTCCTTTGTGCTGAACGCAACCAAGACCTTCTGAAAAATTGGTTGCTTTGTCACAAAAGGGAGAAATTTGGTTTTCTTCTTTATCCATATAGAAAAATTTGTTTTCTGATATAACCCAACAAATTCCTTCATGAACAAAGCCCAAGGTTTCATAAGATTTTCTAGTTACTTGTTTACCTCGGTTGTTTATAAGGATTTGGCTGGTTCCATCAAAGCTTGCAACTGCAAGGTCATCAGAAAATTCTTCTATGTAGAAAAATCTATCGCTCAAGTGATTACCTTCTTTATCAATAACAACATAGCTAGGATAAAGGTTTTTGGGGCGCATTCTAGGATCAAAATAGTGTCCAACTAACTCAACTCCTGCTACACCATTAACAAAGCGGTTGACTGCTTGAAACGGATAAGGGATTTTTTGATTCCCTTCATTGTTTATTAAGTAAAACAAGGTTCCTATAGAAGGATGTTGGAAACTAACCCAAGCTACTGAATCTGAAAACTCAGTTGCGTAATGGAACGAACAAGGAATCACTAGTTTTCCTTTTTTGTTAATGTAGCCAACTTTTCCTTTATCTTCGCCACTACTTTCAACGACAGTTGCGAGACCTTCAGAAAAAAAGCTATCTCTATAAACACGCAAAGATGACCCAAACCCAATAATTTTATTTCCAAGTTCGTCAATAAAATATTGGTAAGGAGTAAAAGTATCTAGGACTTTTGCTCGTCCTTCAGAAAAACGAGATATGCTTGTACAGGGCTTTATTAGAGGTTTACCATTTAAGTCTATCAGTAGCCATTGATGGGATTCGTCTAAGGCTCGGACTGTCCCTTTGCTGGTAGGTATTCCAACATAAAGAAAATTGCCTGATTGAGCAATTTGCTTTCTTAATCCAATTTGGTAATCTGTTGTAGATAAAGTAGATAATGTTGTAGACATAGATTTATTTTCTCCTTGTAGGTTAACCAAACCACCTACAAACAAAGCTATAGCTTGCCAAACAATTGTTTACAATACAGAAAACAATATGAGTAGTTGATTAGCTTTGTTTATAGGGATTTGATAAGAATTATAGGTTTAAGGTAGTTGTAATAGAAATAAAGGCTATTGAATTAAGTGCTTGTGTAAAACTAACATAACTTCTGCTGAGGCTATTGCTTGGCAGCGTGAACACTCTTCAGGGTTATGGAGTTTTTCTCCTAATTCTATATAGTTTATATGTGCGCTTGTTAGCTCTGCCTTCAATTCTTTGATTGTGTTTAGCAAACAAGTTGCTACTGGGTTAGATTGATTTGGTTGATTATTTTGTTTCATAGATTTCCTTTCGTGATTTAGCTAGTAGATTTAAGGTTTGGTTTAGTAATCGCAATCAATAAACATAGCCAAGTGCTGGCCGTTTCTGATGTTTCCCTCATAAACTTCGATTTCGCATTTTTTGCAGTATGTATACTGAAAATCTAGTTTATTCCAGGTTTCAACGAATTTTTGATTTTGATTTTCTTTTAGATTTAATTGGTTGGCGCAAGATGCACAGTAGATATGACCGTTATCAAAGTTAACTAGTGCTTTCATAACTTCTCCTGAGAAGGTTTCAAGTATAAGCCAAAAGCCAAGTCTTCTGCCACAAGATACCATACGGCTCTTTGAACAGTGGTTGCTTGGCAATTGATTCCAGGTTTATGACAATCACAAAGTAAAATAACCCTAATATCAGGGTTGGTTATCAATTGTTGCTTTATTCCTAGCAGCGTTTGATAAACTTCTGTTTTAGCTTCTATTTGTGATTTAAGCCAGGGTTTGTACTTTTCTATTGGCAAATCACGATAGAATAAGCTGCTTCCCACATTAGAAAATGGTTTTCCAACATAAATAATGTTGGGTTGTAACGATATTTTTCTACTACGAGAATCAGACTTAGCATCAATATCTAAATCTTTTAAGTGTAGTACTCTTAGCATAAAGATTCTCCTTTAGTATAAAATACAGGACTTGCTTTACATTCCAAGTATTTTTGCTCATACAAGGTTGCTTGTTGTAAAAACAAGGCTTCTCTTACAAAGTCTTTGTCTTTTTTAGCAAATAAAGCTTCTTGTTGTGCTTTGTCAGCCAAGTCACGATATTTGCCTAGCTTGACCATAGCCTTAAATATTACTTTTCCTATTTCGATAGCTATTTGCAAGCTATCAAACTCTTGTGTATAAAGGATTTCTGTAAGCTTAAATACTACAGCATAAAACTTTTTATTAGGCTGAGATTGGTTTATCTCTAGTTTGAAAGAGTCTTCTTTAATGGTTAGGTGGTTCATAGATTCTCCTTGTAGGTTAATAGGTAGGTTTTGTAGATAGTAGGAAATACTGAAAAATGAAATTAGCTAATCTTGAGTAGGAAACATGACCGTTATGCAAGGACTAAGATCGTCATTAGCTCCAACAACAGCCTTAAGCCAGCATTTTTTTCTTCTTGCTTTAAGACTGTTTAAGAAAGTTTCCAAATCAAAATCCTCTTCATCTTCATCAAAATCACCATCATTTTCTAGCAACTCAACAGCATAAGGTTCACGCTCTATTGGTGTTGTGCAAATAACCCAAAAGCTAAGCGTGTCAGTTGGTGCTTTCTTTGCCGTTAGCTTAATCTTCAAGCTCAACATAGACAGAATATCTAGCATTCTGCCTTTCTCGCTCTCAAGAGCTTTTTGTGCGGTTGGGTTAAGCTTTACATAACGATTAAAAACTTCCGAAGTCATTGCTATTGGGAAATTAAAACCAACGGATCCAACAGTAAAATCTGGAAAGTATTTTTCCACATCTATTAGTAAACCATCTTCAATGGCTTGTTTGCGAGAGTAGCTATCAATTAGTTGGAAATCTTTATTTTCAGTAGGCATAGGATTCTCCTTATAAATTAGATTAGGTTAGATTAAGTTAGATTAAGAAAGTTAAACTACTTCACATAAAGCAATGATATTTTGAATCAAATTAGCTCTATAGCTGTTGGCTTATAAAGGTTAGCTTTGATTTGAAGTAGAATTAAGTGAGTTATGTTAGGTAGGTAAAAACTATACAGTTGGTTATTAGATTAGAACAAAGTATTTTTGGAGAGAATAAAGGTATAAATACCTTCGTCAGATTTGCTAGCAGTTCCTTTAATACTTTTAATCCAGTTGTAGAACTTAGCAAATTCTCTATGCAAGAAAGCGAATTTGCCTTCTGCCATAACTGCTACTAATGTTCCATTAGGGATAAGCAGGCCATAACCATGATAAATATGGTCAAGGCATTTCTTACCGTCCAATGGAGGATCAATCATGTTCAGGTTCATCATTATGGAGTTGTAGTTTTGTTCATGTTGAAGAAAGGTTTGTTTTATAGCTTGGTATTGGTCAACTGTTAAGGTTTGACTAATATCTTGCTTAACTTCTGTTTCTACAGCACTTACACTTACTATACCCGCATCTTCTATATCTTTCTCTAAACTTTCTATTGTCTGATTTATTACTTCATCAACAACATCATGTTCAGATTCTTGATATAAAAGATCCTTTGATGGTTCTGAAATACCTTCTTCTGCTTGACTAGCAAAGTTTTCAGATAAGTTTTCAGTAGAATTGGTAGTAGGAGAGTTTGCAACATCAGTAACTAATCCATCTGCATTATTACTAGTGCTAGGCTTATCTATTACAACTATTCTTGTAGCAACACCCGTACTTCTTTCACTGTCAAGGAAAGAACCACTAGGTAACTTCTCGCTAGTTCCATTAAGAGATTCAAGCCACTCACGAAATGAGACTGATTCTTTATCCATACGGAAAAAAGCACCTTCTCCCATTATTGCAACTACTTTTCCTCCAGGATTGAGTAGAGAAAACGCATATTTAACGTGGATGGCATCTTGATGATCCTCAAACGGCGGGTTCATCAACACGCGATCATAGGTTTGCTGATGTTCAAGAAAGTTCCATCCTACTAGGT
>JBDIBI010000089.1:0-7627 GCA_039812885.1 Blastocatellia bacterium | reverse complement strand
ATTAGAAGGTTTTTAATACGTAAATCACTTGGCTTTTGGTACTTCATTCCCAACAAACAAAAATTCTAATTCTTTTACTTCCTTTTCTAACTATTTCTAACTACTTCCAACTATTTCTAACAACTTCTAATTAGTTCCATAAACCTACAACTTCAAATTTCTAACCAACTCTATAAGGAGAAAATCTATGTTAGTACTTGTTACAGTTAAGCAAAGCCCTTTTATACTTGAAATTCAGCAAAGCCAATATCGTAGTAATGGTTACTTTGCCGTAATAACAGATGGATGCAGAGTACTTTGGTCACAAGGCTTTTGGTCACAAGGCTTTGATGATCTTGAAACTGCTACCAGAAAAAGTAAGAATATGTTTAAGCAGATTCTTTTAACAGAGAAATGCCGAAACTTAGCCGACAAATACTTTAAAGAAAGCCAGTACTACGAATCTATCAATACGCCAATAGAGGCTAAACTTTATCTAAAGAAATATTTCTTTTATAGCCGTAGATTTATGGCTCGTAGAGAAATGAACCTTTGGATTGATGAAGATTAACTTAATCAATAACACTTACTTTTACTAATTTCTTTTCTAGCTACATCAACTACTATCTACTCACTTAAACAACCTACACAACCTAACTACAAACCTTTAATAATCAATAAATGAGGTATAAATCTATGAGGGTAATCCACTTGCCTAGTGATTTGGATAGAAATATCTCTATGCCAAATAATGCATTCTATATTGGTTCTGGGATAGTTAATCTATCCCAAAGCCCTCTCTATAACGCCTTGGCTATGAGTGAATGCCAATATAAGTGTTGGCTTTGGAAGCAAATCAAGGCTAAGAGTAATGCTTATCAAGAACTAATGGCTATTAAACAAGTTTTAATCAATACCAATGATGTGATTTTAGTTTGTTCATGTGGTCAACCTAGTTCTTGTCATCACTCTACTACTATAAGAAAAGCTTTAGCCTATCTTATCCAACAAGATAGAGGATCTGATAGTAGTAAGCTTACTTGGATAGAATTTATTGATAAGTTCTCTGCTAGTTCTGTTAACGAGGACAGCCTATATAGTTTTTCTTGTTGGCTTTACTCTAACAATTACCTAGAAGAACAACTTAGCTTCAATGAACTTTGGCTAGAATTTATCCAAATCAATATCAATTGCTAATCAACTACTATAAATAGATTATCTGTCGCAGGTTATCTATTTTTCAATTCTACGTAAATCCTAACTAAACCTAAATCTAAGAATCTAACTAAACCTAACAACATTACGTAAAATAAAAGGAGTCTAGCTATGTTATCATTAGCAGAGTTAAGGGCATTTGACCCAAAGTACACAGCTACAAAAAGAGGTTATAGGTTTTGCTGCCCTATGTGTGGAAGCAATAAACCTAAAAACGTTCAACATCGCTCACTTTGGGTTGATTCTAAAACTGGTGGATGGAACTGCCATCGCTGCCTAGAAAAAGGTTTACTTTTTGAGTGGTGGCAAGTGAAATACCCTTCTGCCAATGCTAGCAGTAAGACTTATGCTAGTAAACCACCTTTTAATCAATCTAATAATTCTAATCAATGTAGCCAATCTAACCAAAGCCAACCCAATAGCTATCAATCATCTACTGTTAAAGTTACAGATGAAAAGAAGTTAAAAGAAATAACTACTGATTATCAATCCTATCAAAAAGGATTTAACTACTCACCAGGACAGAATTACTTGGCTAGTAGAGGAATTGATAAAGAATTAGCTATTTCTAGTGGATGTGGTTTTGGCTACTGGAAACATTGGATAGAAAATGAATATGGTAGCTACTCTCTAAAGAAAGATAAACGAGTAGTATTTCCTATTCATAATCAAGAAGGACAACTAATAGCTCTATCTGCTAGAGCAATATCTACTGACTGTTTAGATCCTAAACAAATTGTTAAAGGCTATAAATCACTTGGAGTATTTACCACACCAGGAGCATTAGACAGCGATACTTTAATCATAACAGAAGCTCCTATTGATGCTCTATCGCTAGCGATGGCCGGGTTTCCTTCTATTGCAATAATAGGAACAAGCTGGCCTGATTGGTTAGTTTCTCTTGCTGCCAAAAAGCTTACATTTATTGCCTTTGACAATGATGAAGCTGGAGAGAAAGCTACCATTAAGTTAGCTTCTCAACTCTCTAGTCTTGGAGCAAAATCTGAAAGGCTTTTGCCTAGTAGGAAAGACTGGAATGAGGTCTTGTTAAGTGATGGTTTAATTACTCTTAAATCACAACTTAATAGTGTTATCTCTAACAACTACTTACCTATTAACGACACAACTACTTACCAATCATACAGCCTAATTAGCTATTAAGTATTAATCATTGATTAAATCTTTAATCTTTATGCTACTAGTAGCTAATTACCCAGAGCATTTACACCTATCCAATCAACTTAATAATCTAACAATCTAACAAGAACTTACCTACAACTTATCAATAACCTACTAACTCACTCTAATCAAAGGAGTTTCTATGCCTATTTCTACGACTATTCCTAAAATTAATCCTAAAGAATTTGCTGAAAGTATGTTGGCTAAAGCCAATAATCCATTGGCAAAATTTCCTAATAAAAAACTTTCTTCTGTTTGTCCTAGCTGTCTTGGTACTGGCTATAGAAGTGTTTATCATTATGGTAGACGTTTTTCTAAACGCTGTGAATCTACTAAGTGGGATGCAGAAAGAAAAAGGTTTATTTGTGATGGAAACCCTAATTGGCAAGAACTAGAACTTGCTAATCATAAAGACCTAAGTAACCAAATCTGGAAAATAGTAACAAGTCTAAAGCAAAAAGACTCTTTTCTTTTCTGGTTAGAGCAAGAGTATAAAACTGCTAGCCTATCTACTTTCTCTATAAAGCAGCTAGAGCTAATACTTAATCAAGTTAAATCTCAATCTATATTTGTTTCTTTAAGACAAGTAGCTTAAAGGAGGATATTAAGGAAAAAGAAGCAAATATGATGGATTATCGAAGTCTAGTTCTTATCAAGCTTTAACTAACCTTAACTTACCCACACCAAAACTTATCTAATCAAAGACAAAATCTATCAATAAACATTTTACTTTCTAACTATTTAGTTTAGCTGGTAAATATATCTATTTGATAGGTTTAATGTCTTTAATCCTTACAATTATTTCTAATCTATTTCTAAATCTGTTTCAAATTTAAGGAGAAATTCATTATGTCAACATACCAAATACAATCTACAAAACCTCTAACAGCTTTCTTTGCTTGTACCAGAGAAGGACAAAAAATAGCATCTCCAAAACTAACAGAGCTTGCCAATATGCCAAAGCTAGATTGTCCAGAATGCGATGGCAAACTTGTACTAAGATTGTCCCGCTACGGTTTGTTTTATGGCTGTAGCAATTACCCGATGTGTAAAGCAGCGCATGGCGCACACCCCGACGGAACACCTTTAGGAGTGCCAGCCAATGCAGAAACTAGATCTTGGCGTATGAAAGCTCATGATGTCTTTGATAAGCTCTATCAAGGTGAAAACCCTATTATGAGCCGAGAAGAAGCTTATGGTTATCTTCAATACATTATGGGTTTATCAGAAGAAGATGCTCATATTAGTAAGTTTACTATTGAGCAATGTCAAGAATTAATTGACCTCTTGGATTTCAGCAATTAATTTTATGACTACTAATACCTACAGTAGAGTTAGCTTTAAGCTTTGTTAAACACATACTTAAAGCTAACTCTTTACCTACAAAAAAAATCTGCTAAACTTATTTATCTACGAAAGGACTTTTTATGCCTAATCAAGAGACAGAAAACCTAATTCAATTTATTCTTAAACAACAAGCTGAGTTCCAAAAGAATCAGGCTGAATTGCAGAAGCAACAGGCTGAATATCAAGCTGAGTTTAGAAAAGGTCAGGCTGAACTTCAAAAGCAACAGGCTGAATATCAAGCTGAGTTTAGAAAAGGTCAGGCTGAACTTCAAAAGCAACAAGTTCAATTTGAGAAACAACAAGCCCTATTCCAAAAAGAAATAGTAGAACTTCAAAGACAACAAGCTACACTAAACACTAATCTTGGTAATAAAATGGAATTTCTGATGGAACACCAAGCTAAACATCAAACAGATATACAAGCATTAATTAGTTCAAATACCAACCTAAATAATAAAATGGAGTTTCTAATGGAACACCAAGCTGAACATCAAGCAAATATACAAGCATTAACTAGTGCTGTAGCTACTTTAGCAATACAAGCAGACCAAGATAGAGCAGAAATTAGATCCGCTATATCTACTTTAGCTAATGGACTTAACAGCACAAACAAACGTGTTTCCAAACTGGAAAACTCCAAACAATAATCAACCAACTTTTACGTACTTACTTACTCTAACACTAAATCTTACCTAATTAGCCCATCTAAACCATTAAGAACAAATACTTTGTATGGATTTCTGTGGATAGCTTACTAGAAATCTATTAATAATGTTATTTTCTAATGGTCGCACTTACAGTTTTTTGTTAAGGAAATAGTTACCAAAAACTTGACAAATAGTCTTTGGCTGGCAAGCAATAACGCTCGCCAGCTATTTTTTTTGCTGTAAAATTCCATGATGTTCTGCAAACCTTCTCATCAATGGAGTTTCTTCTAAGTCCATTCCTAGCCGTTGCATACTTAACAACAAGTCCTTTTCTACTTCATCAATAGGACGCTCATCTAGTTTAATACCTTGTTTTTCAAAGCTTTCCACTAGCTTTTGGTGCTGTTTTTCTATACTGGCTTGGATTTTTGTTTTTGATATTAAGGATTTTAAACTTTGTTTTTTTCTAGCCATGTGAATTGAACCTCAAATGTTTTTTCGGCTTACGTTGTTTCTTAAACAGAAGTTTAATTTTTATTAGCATTAAAAATTAAAAAGAAATTTGCTTTTATTGTTTCAATTTTTAGCTGTATACACAAAATAAACATACTTTAGTGTTTTTAGAGAAAAATTAATTACTTTATGATACAATTTTGGCCATTTTATACAGGAGGAAAAGATATGGGAAATGTTGATGAGAGTTTTTCTTTAGTTTCTGACCCAAGAAGTCTATATCTTACAAATGCATTAAAAGACACAACTAAACGGGTTGATTACACTATTCAACGTAGGCAAGGATTAACATATATACTTGGAGATCTTGGACTAGGAAAAACTTCTATCTTAAGAATGTTACATTGGAAATATGAAGACGATAAAAAGAATTATCTTACAACTCTAATACCTACACCTCATTTTCAATCAGACTTTGCAATGCTTAAACAAATATGTGGTGATTTTGGCATTAGTCCTAGACGCTCACTTTTTGAACAGCAAAAAGCATTTGAAGCATGGTTGCTTAAAGAATACCAAGAAGGTCGTAATGTTGTATTATTTATTGATGAAGCTCAAAAGCTTAAAAATAAAGAACTTGAACTTATTAGGGTATTGCTTAATATAGAATCTTATGATCATAAACTTATTCAGATTATACTAGTTGGTCAACTTGAACTTAAAGATAGACTTTCAGAAACTAAAAATAGGGCTATCAAAAGTAGGGTTTTTGCTCCTTCTATCTTAACGCCTCTTACTTTAGAAGAAACTCACAAAATGATTGAATTTAGATGCAAGATTATGGAGTGCGAAAACCCATTCACTAACGAAGCAATAGAATCCATTTATGAAATTACCAACGGCATACCTCGCAGCATAGTCAAACTTTGCTTCTATTCCATAGAAGAAAGTTATGGCCAAAAGATAACAAGTGAAATTGTTAAAACAGTAGCCGAGAAATTCAAGGGGAATTTCGATGAAGAAGACACAACAGGAACAAATAGAACACATATCGTTCAGTCAAATCCTAAAGGCAAAGCTGGGAAGCAGCAAAAAGCAAGATCCGCAAAACGATCTGGAAAATAGTAGCATTGCTCTAGAAACTGACTTAAATCTTGATCTAAACAAAGCCAATTATGTAGAAAAGTCTGAAGAAAAAGCTCTTCCAACTCAAATACCTGAGCAAAACTTTAAAAGCTATGGAAAAGATCAGGGAAAAGTTGAGCATCAAGCAAATAGCATGGCAAATTCTGCTAGCCTAGCAAATCTTGCTAGCCCTACTATTGTGAAGCCTCTACCTGAGCAAAACCTCAAAAATTACGAAAACGATCAAGATAAAATTTGTGATCAGGCAAATAGCATGGCAAATTCTGCTAGCCTAGCAAATTCTGTAGATTTAGGGTGGCAATTTGCTAGCCCAGCAAATTCTGCTAGCCTAGCAAATTTTACTAGCCCAACAGAAACTAATACCCCTACCATTGTTAAACCATTAGAAAGCCAAGCAATTCTTGCCACCCTAAATCCAGCACAAGGATTCTTGAAAGTTCCTAATTGGATACTTGACTCTCTTCCTACAATTATAAACAGTAACGAACAGCTTATGTATATTCATCTATACAGACTCTCTCATGGTTTCGGTAAAAATCAATGTTTAGCAAGTTTAGATAAACTTGCCGAAAGAACAGGTTTCTCTAAACGCACTGTACAAACAGTTTTACAAAGCCTTGAAACTAAAGGCTTGATAACCAAGATTGGGCATAATTTTGGGAAAGGAATTATACAAGGAACAATTTTTAGAGTAGCAACAATTGCTAGCCTAGCAAATTCTGCTAGCCCAGCAGAAACTACTAGCCTAGCAACTGTTACCACCATTAAAGATCATCATGATGATCTTAAAAAACATGATCATCATCAAAGTGAACACGAAAAAAATGTGATGATGATTTATCAAAAAATCACAGGAAATAATTGGTCTAAAGCAGATATAGGAGCATATAACAAGATTAAGAATATACCCATAGAAGCTATAGAAATGGCTCTTAGAATGGCAACAGAACGTGCAGCTACCCATCCTAATAGTTTTGCTTACTTCATCAAAGAAATCTTAAATACAGCCAATCCTCCTAAACAAAATCGCACTCAAATCAAGAAAGCTTTAGAGAAAATTGTTGATAGACTTCGTAACTCCTTTGTTGGTAGCAGTTACACACCTTCTGATTTTATTTATAAAGTCAAAGATTTGTGTGTTAGAGATGGCGTTGCATTTGATAATGACTTAGTTGATGAGCTTTTGGCTAAGAAAAATAAGTAGAATTAGCTATAAAAGCTATCAAACCTGTTGGTTTATTGCCGATCTTGATCGTCGATCTTGCTTGATCTCACCTGATCTCAGATCAAGTGATCGTAGTCTTATCCTGTAACAATCTTATCAATATGCATTAATGGAACAGAATTAGGCGCAGGTTGTCCTACTATATGGAAGCGTGCATAATCCTTATTTGATAGTGCCATAGGTTTTTCACCTGGAAGTTTTATTTTTCCAAGAGAAGGTCGTTTACATAGAACCTTTATCAAGCCAAGAATTTTGCTTCTAGTCCAGGAAACATCTATTTCTGATTCTCGCTCTATGTCCTTTTTCCTTAAATAGCTACTACCTAATTGTAGCCCTAGCAAATCACCTTTTAGAACCCTTGTTCCATTTAGCATTAACTTATCCCATGTGGGTAATTCATCTATAAGTTTGGTGGTCTGATGAAATTTCTCTTGTG
>JBDIBI010000088.1:0-7840 GCA_039812885.1 Blastocatellia bacterium | reverse complement strand
ATATTATTTCTATAGAAGAACGTCTTGAAAAGATTGAATCTAAACTAGAAATTAAGAACTAGTTGTTCCACCTAAAAGCTCATTTTTCTCCTAAATAACCTCTAACAAACCATCTTAAAGCCAATAACCCAAGACTTTTAATCAATAAAGTTTTCTTTTGCTTCTAACAAAAGCATTGAAGGGAAAGCTTTGTCTTTAAGGTGGTTTATTTTTCTATAAAAAGGAATAAACCTATGTTTGTAACAACATCTACAATAGTTAGTTTACTTAAAAGAGATGATTTAGATTTTGTTACTTCTCCCAAGTTTGAAAAGGATCAAATAGGCACTTTTGTTATTCTTAAGGAAACAGTAGAAATGTTTTCTGGTAAGCTTAAATTCCTTAGAAAACTACCTGGAGAAGTACGTTTGGCTGGCAAAATTCTCCCTGAAGGACAATGGATTATTATAGAGGAAAGTGTTGTAACTAAGCTTCTTATTAAGATACAAGTACTTCAAAGCCTATCAATAATCTAACTCTTTCAGACCCAAAATCTACTCTACTCTATATCAACAACTAACAATTTTAATTTAACCCTAACTAATTCTATTAAATACATTTCTAACCTTAAAAGGAGCTATCTATTTATGTCAAAACCATCTAATTCTAAATCTAGTAAGAAATACTCTATGAGTGAGTTAAAGAAATTATTAACTTATGGAGAAGCAGATAAAGCTAAATTATCAGCTTTATCTTATGGCTCTGAGATAGAGTTATTTCGCCCATCTCAAGATGGACAACGCTATGTTGCTGGTAATTTGTTGTTAAAACTCTTAGCTGAATTACCCTCTCAAAAAGAAGTTTTATCAACTGTTATTAGTTATATAGAAGATCCATCTACTATTTCTGAAGATATCCAAGAAGATATTACTCGTTTCAAAAGGATTTATAGTGGTCTTTCAATACCTGATGTATATTCTAGTAATAGAGTGCAACATTGGCACAGAGGACGATTATTGCTTTTACCTGGCATTAAGCCATTAAACAATAATGCTGAAGACGAAAGTGCTACTAGTGTCCTTTCTGGTAATTGGGAAAGCTCGCTAGATCTTTCTAGTAGCCAACCTACACCAGAACAAATTATGAACTGGGTACTATCATCACCTTGGATATTTTTACTAGCTCAAATTGTGTATACCAAAGAATACTGGGATGCAGAAAAAACTAACACTTATTTTGGCCTAGAACTAGATTCAAAGCTTATTAGTAAGTTTGATACCCCACCTAAGATAGATATAGTGATGGGTTTGGATAATAACGCTCCTATAGTCTGTGGTTCTCTAGGAGAACTCATTCTCAGAGTGCTAGCTATGCTAGAGATAAAACTATTTCCAAAACCTTTAACTGCTATCGAACTAGACGCAAAGCTAAAACCTTTAATCGCTCTACTTATCAAGAGAAAAGTATGGAATTTCTATCGATGTAAGTATCAAATCGACCAAAACTTTTCAGATTCTTGTTATAGGATTATTGGCAAAAGAGCCTTTGCTGATGCTGGTAGTAGCCTTAGTAGTGCTATTCGTGATAGTTGTATTTATTGGGCGACTGAGCATCTTCGTAGAGTATCTTTTAAGCGTAGTTCTTTCCGTGTGTGAGTCTACTAATTTATGCTTCATTGCCTATAACTACCTAAATTAAATCTAAATATTCACTAACCTACAAACCACTCTAAATAACATATAACAAATAACAAATACTTTAACTAACGAATATTTTGTTTTTAACAGAATATTTAGTAAGGAAAAGCTATGTTAAAGAGTGGTTTGTTCTTCTACAACACTTACAGATTTTTACTAAATCTATAAGGAGAACCTATGTCTGAGTCTGATTTAATTCTATTTAGAGTTAAAGAGGGAAACTTCATATTAAAAGTATCTTTGTTTCAAAAAAGTTATGTTGCTCTAATAACTGACCTTCAGAATGAGGTACTTTGGACACAAGAAGATAACTGTACTTCCATCCAAATAGCCAAAGAAAAAGGTCTATCAATGGTTAAAAACTTTGCTATTACTGATAAGTATTTATTATTACTTAAACAGTACTACAAAGAATACTTACATTATCAAAAAGAGCAAGATTACCCTAAAGCTTACTTTTATCTACAAAAAGTTTTGTTTTGTATCAGAAGATTTCTAATCCGTCGATTATTTGGCTTTTGGTACTTCATTCCCAATAAACAAAACTTATAACTCTTTAACTCCTAATTACTTCTAATAAAACCTAATTTTACGTTTCTAACCAACCCTACAAGGAGAAAACCCATGATAGTTATATCTACAATATATGGCGAAACTGCTAGTTTTGTACTAGAAGTGTCTCAAACTCAAGTAAATAGAGATTGTTATCGCGCAAGAGTAATCAGTAATCCACATATAATCTGGTCAAAAGACTTTACTTGCTCAAACCTAGCCATTAAGGAAGGTAGCGCTATGCTTAAAGCTCTCTGTTTGACTGAAAAGATGCTGGATTTAGCTGAGAAATCCTATAAAGACGCTCTTTATGCTCAAGAAGAAGGTGAGCTAAAAGAAGCTGCTCTACTTCTAAAAAGAGCTTTTTTCTTCAGGAAACGCTTCTACGCTCGCAGAGCTATGAACTTGTGGGTTGATGAAAAGTAGCCCAATAAATAATACTTTTTGATTAATTTCTTCTAAGTACATAAACTACTAGCCACTCACCTAAACGGCCTACACAACCTAACTACAAACCTTTAATAATCAATAAAATGAGGTATATCTATGAGACTAATCCATCTACCTACTGATTTGGATAGGAATATCTCTATGCCAAATAATGCTTTTTATATTGGCTCAGGGGTAGTTAATCTATCCCAAAGCCCTCTCTATAACGCCTTGGCTTCAGAAGAATGCCAATATAAATGTTGGATTTGGAAACAAATCAAGGCTAAGAGTAATGTTTATCAAGAACTAATGGCTATCAAACAAGCTTTAATCAGTAGTAATAATGTGATTTTAGTTTGTTCATGTAATTCACCTAGTTCTTGTCATTACTCTACTACTATAAGAAAAGCTTTAGCCTATCTTATCCAACAAGATAGAGGATCTGATAGTAGTAATAGTAATAAGCTTACTTGGGTAGAATTTGTTGCTAAACCTTCTATTAATTCTGTTAATGAGGACAGCTTACATAATTTTTGTTGTTGGCTTTACTCTAATAACTACCTAGAAGAACAACTTAACTATAGTGAGCTTTGGATAGAGTTTGTCCAAATCAACTGTTAATCAATTCTAAAGGAGTTTCTATATGTCTATAAAATATCTAGTAGGAGATGCTACAAATCTAAAAACTCTAGGCAACAAAGTAGTTGTGCATTGCTGCAATGATATTGGTGCTTGGGGAAAAGGTTTTGTCTTAGCAATCTCTAAAAGATGGCCAAAAGCCGAATTAGCTTATCGTGATTGGTACAAAAATAGGGCTAACAATGATTTTGCTTTAGGCTCTGTTCAACTTGTCCAAGTAGAACAAGACATTTGGATAGCTAATCTCATAGGACAAAATGGCATTAGAAGCAAATCTAACCTTGTTCCTATACGATATGATGCCATTGAGCAAGGGTTAGAACAAGTTGCTAGCTTTGCTCTTATTAACAACGCCTCTATTCACATGCCTAGAATTGGCTGTGGTCTAGCTGGTGGTAACTGGCAAAATATCTCTACTATCATTGACAAAACTCTTATTAACAAAAGAGTTTCTGTTACTGTCTACGACCTTAAATAATCAAACACCTAATAATAGATTATCTGTCCCAGGTTATCTATTTCAATTCTACCTAAATTCTAACTAAATCTAACCTAACAACCTAACTAAATCTAAGAAAACTTACGTAACCATAAGGAGAAACTATGCTGGTACTAACAGAGTTAAAAGGTTTTGACCCAAAGTACACATCTACAAAAAGAGGTTATAGGTTTTGCTGCCCTATGTGTGGAAGTGATAAACCTAAAGATGTTAAACATCGCTCACTTTGGGTTGACCGTATAACTGGTGGTTGGAATTGCCATCGCTGCCTAGAAAAAGGATTACTTTTTGAATGGTGGCAAGTGAAATACCTTTCTGCCAATAATGCTAGCAGTAAGACCTATGCTAGCAAATCACCTTTTAATCAATCTAATTCTATCCAATCTAACCAATGCCAACCCACTAGCTATCAATCATCTACTGTTAAAGCTATAGATGAAAAGAAGTTAAAAGAAATAGCTACTGATTATCAATCCTATCTTAGAGCTTTTAACTACTCACCAGGACAGCAATATCTTCTTGGTAGAGGAATTGATAAAGAATTAGCTATTTCTAATGGAGTTGGTTTTGGATACTGGAAACATTGGCTCCAAAACGAAAATGGTTCTTACTCTCTAAAGAAAGATAGGAGAGTAGTATTTCCTATTAATAATCAAGAGGGAAAACTAGTAGCCCTGTCCGCTAGAGCTATTGATGATTTCTATCTTGATCCTAAGCATACAGTTAAAGGTCAAAAGTCATTGGGAGTATTTTCTACTCCTGGAGCATTAGACAGTGATACTTTAATCATAACAGAAGCTCCTATTGATGCCTTATCACTAGCAACTGCGGGGTTTCCTGCTGTTGCAACAATAGGAACAAGCTGGCCTGATTGGTTGGTTGAAATGGCTAGCAAAAAGCTTGTTTTTATCGCTTTTGACAACGATAAAGATAAAGCTGGAGAAAAAGCTAGCATTAAGCTAACTGCTCAACTTTCTGGTCTTGGAGCTAAAGCTCAAAGGCTTCTGCCTAGTAGGAAAGACTGGAATGAGGTTTTATTAACTGATGGTTTAGAAGCTATTAAATCTCAGTTCATTGGTTTTGGCCTTATTCCTAACAACTACTTACCTATGAATCCAACTACAACAGCTAATGATTGCTATAGCTTAATTGCCTATTGATTAAAAATTTAAATTTTAATCAGTAAATATAGCAAGTAACAAGTAAATCTACCACCTACTATTCATTTAATCTAACAATCTAACAACAATCTAATAACTATACCTAATTGAAGGAGTTACTATGTCCATTACTACATCTATTTCTACAGAAATCGCTAAGAATAAAGCTCTAGAATTTGCTGAGAAGATGTTAGCAAAAGCTAGCAACCCATCAGCCAAATTCATCGCTAAAAATAGCTCTAAGGTTTGCCCTAGTTGCCTTGGTAGTGGCGTTAGAACCATTTATCACAATGGTAGACCATACGCTAAAAGGTGTGAATCTGCTCAGTGGGATTCACAGAAGAAAAGGTTTATTTGCTTAGGAAACCCTTATTGGCAAGAATTAGAACTTGCCAATAGAAAAGATTTAACTAATCAAATATGGAAAATTGTAATGAGCCTTAAACAGAAAAAGTCTTTTCTTTTTTGGTTAAAGCAAGAATACAAAACCATTAGCCTTTCTACCTTATCAATACAGCAACTAGAGCTAATAGTTAATCAAGTTAAATCTCACTCTTTATTTGTTTCTTTAAGACAAGTAGCTTAAAGGAGGATACGATGGAAAAAGAAACAAAATATGGTTTTACTGCATTTAATCAACAGTTTATTACAGATGCAGAAACTTTAAATGTTCTAATCCCTCTTATGGCTAAAGCAATCAAATCCAAAGATCCATCAGCAGTAATGTTTATGCTATCTATTGGTATTTCTTTTGGCCGTATTAAGGAAAGAGAGTTATTTAACGAACCTAATACGATAATAGTTGAAGTTTGGCCACTAGCTCCAACTTTAAAACCTACATCAATCAAAACCTACCCTAATCCATCTAGCCAAAGATAAAACCAATCAATAAAGAAATATCCCCTAACTATCAACCATAGTGGACAAGTGTATCTATTTAATAGGTTTTGTCTTTTTACCAACGAATTAAACTACCTTAAATCTATTTAAAACCTAAGGAGATAACAATGTCAACATATCAAATACAATCAACCAAGCCTTTAACTGCCTTCTTTGCTTGCACTGTGGAAGGCCAAAGAGTATCTACACCATCAATAGCAGAACTAGCCAAAGCACCTAAATTGGACTGTCCTGAATGTGAGGGTAAACTTGTACTAAGATTGTCCCGCTATGGCTTGTTTTATGGCTGTAGCAATTATCCAATCTGTAAAGCAGCGCATGGCGCACACCCCGACGGAAAACCGCTAGGAGTACCAGCCAATGCAGAAACTAGATCATGGAGAATGAAAGCTCATGATGTCTTTGATAAGCTCTATCAAGGTGAAAGCCCTATTATGAGCCGAGAAGAAGCTTATGGTTATCTTCAATACATTATGGGTTTATCAGAAGAAGATGCTCATATTAGTAAGTTTACTACTAAACAGTGTCAAGAATTAATCGACCTTCTAAATTTCGCTAATTAATAGGAGGAATATTATGAAAACACTTCTATTTAACTGCAAAGAAGGTTTTGGCATTGACTCTAGTTTGATACTACTAGAATGGGAAGTGGTTAACGCACCTCGCCCTATCCCTGGCTCTCTATTATGGCAAGGTACTTTTCGTCATGGAATTTTCTTTGCTGCTGGACTCAGAACTGAATTTGGCAGTATGTGGGATTCTCTAGACGCTTGGCCTTGCAAGCTAATCTCTAATCAAGAAATCATTGAGCTAATCAAACTTGAATGCGATAAGCGCAATAAAAAGATAGAAAACTTTTCTATTCAAGGTTTAGCTCAAATGATGAAACTTCCTTTTATTTCTGACTTTGTAAAATAAACATTCCAAAACCTACAGCTTCTAACCCTACAAAATTACTAATATTAATCTACTCCAAACCATTATTAGCAAAAGCTTTATCTAGAACCTTGTAACTAATCTACTAGGCTCTATAAGCAATTCTATTAATGGTTTGGTTTCACTTTTCTAAGGAGAATTTATGAAAGACTATATGTTGGATTTTAGCAAAATCAACAATAACAATACTTTAAGGCTCGCCATAACACCAACAGGACTAGAGTATATAGAAGAAAGCGAGGATAAACCTTATATCTATAGACTTGCTGACTTGTTGGAATGGCACGTTAGCAATGGTTGGGACTGGCTATCACCTAAAGAATTAGGTGCATTAACAAGCTGTGATTTAATTCTATCAGATGATGTAGAAATAGATGATACAGGTAGTATAACTAGTAGACCATTCACGGTTTATTGGTTTGATAATTACCAAGTAGAGAACCCTTTCCATAGCTGGAAAACTAAGGGGTACATAGATCTAACTAGAGCCTAACCGTTAATTCTCAGACTATTTTCTAAAAACCTCTTAAAATCTAAAACTACCTAATCCTTATAAGGAGAAAACCTATGCCAATTCTATTAGCTTCCGAAATTAACATACAACAAGCCATCACAGATGGCTACCTAGTAGACCCATCCAAGAACTATCCTAACTCGTATCCAAATATTATTAAGAAATTAAAATCTTTGGGATTACAACTTGGGGAAACAAAAATAGCTTTAACAAAAGCTGTTTTTGAACAATATGTTAGGGTTCCTCAAAGAATTTCGCGTCAAGATAGCGAAGTTGAAAGACTTTGGGATCTTTTAATAGGACTACTTTGGAGCGAGAAGCTTCCTACAAAACAACTTTTCGCTTTTAGAGTTATTACTATCCCCGTAGTAGAAAATCATCCTCAAGCTGATGAGGTCGATTTCAGGGATAAATCTAATAGAAACCTATAAAAATATTGTCTGTTTGAACAAAAGCAAGAAAAAAAGAGTAAAACCCCAGAAATCCAAGAAAAAAGAAAAGCAAAGCAGCCAATAGTTAATTCATTTGAACAACT
>JBDIBI010000087.1:0-9134 GCA_039812885.1 Blastocatellia bacterium | reverse complement strand
TAATAATTCTACCGCGCAAGCGGTGAAAAAACCCCCTTCTATTATTTGTTGTCTAAGCAACTTCAAAATAACAGAAGGGTTTCTATTTTGCAACAGCACCTAACCCCACGAAAAAAAAAAACTTAACCATAAAAATAGCATCAGAGTTGTTGTCTATAGTATCAAGTAAAGCCAGAACCGTCTCGCGGCGCGGTCGATACCTAGTGAATAGTACTGTATCGAAAAATTATCGTACCGTACTTCTCCTAATACACCAATTTTATCTTTATAAACGAGAAAATTTTTCATTGTTCAATTTTAGGCCATTTTATTTTTCGTCTATTTTTTACTAGTAAAGATAGAAAAGGGACATACGAAATTCACGCTTCCACATGTCCCAAAACAATTCATCTAGCCCTTATAAAATCTCAATCTATCTAAATGTTTATTTCTGTGTTTTTGTCTACCTTTCACAACTGGCTTAGATAAACTAGGTAATAAGGCACTGTCTTTTTTAACGTTGAATGATTTTAGTGTTGATGGAGTTTGAGTTTCTTCTTGAATCTTTTGCTTTTGCCCTACAACGCTCATTGCGCCTAGTTTATAGTCAAGATAACCCAAACATCCTACTAGAACTAAAAGAAACACTCCTACAGCCACCCAATAGCGTTTATGCCACTTAGAACGTTCAATAAGCTTTGTAGATAAATCCTCAAATTTCTTCTCTAAACCTTTTCTCCCTACAGACTCACACTCAACTACATACTTCACATTTCCAACTTCTTTCTCAACCTTAAACAATCCTTGCTTAAACAAATCTTTAATTTGATTCATTGACTTACTAACTTCAACATTTCCTGAAGTTAGAGTTTCTACTCTTTCAAACAAGCAACCAATTTGACCTTCCAAATCTTCTTTGAGAGCATCTATATTTTTTCTCACAGTAGTAACTTCACCTAGCCTACTAGCGACTTGATGCATTGCTTCTTCGTTCTTACTAACTAAACTACGCAATGAACCATTAGCTACATTACCTTTATCACTTGCTTTCACTAATGCTAAATCTTTACTCATATGTACCTCCAAATAGCTCATAAATAATTATTTAACCCCTAGCATTTAGGTAAATATGAGTAGTACTCATTCTATCCCTTGAATGCCCCAACATTGCGTTAACATCACCCACAGCCATATTGTTTGCCTCATCCCTATCCATCCCTTTAGCCAAATACTCTCCTAGTCGCTCCCTCATTACCTGTTGAGCTACAAACCTTCTGACAGCATGTGTGGCAGCTACTCCCAGCGATAAACTTTCTGATGCCCTTCTCAAAGCTTGTCTGTAACCGTCATAGCTGCAAAAAACATCCCGTTTCTCTAGGCTATTAACCACTTTCATATAAGTTTCACTAGAAACGCTTAATTCTCTTACCCTGCCCCCTTTACCTCTTATGGACAAAACCCCTTGAGTCTGATTATCAACTAATCCCAATAAATCTTTCCTTGTCAGTTTTGAGAGTTCCCTTAACCTGCAACCCGTTTCAACATGTACTCTAAACACCAACCCATAATGAGAGTTAGTTTGATTTAACTTTTCCTCAAGGCTTGTGATTTGTTGGTTAGAGTAAACTGGACGGCTAGGAGCCTGTTTAGGTAAGCTGCTCTGTAATTGCCTAGAAGCCAAATGAAATGCAGTAGATCTGTCTTTACCTGTTTTTAGTTCTATACCTTCACTTAACTTCGCTATTGCCGCAATTCTAGTCTTGATTGTGTTGTTACTAACCCCATTAGCCATTTGCTCTTTGACGTAAGAAACCATCATTTCTGGAGCAATTCGGTAAGTAGATTTAATTCCATACCTCTCACTACACCAGACAACAAACTCTTTAGCTTCCTTGTAGTAATTGTTATAAGTAGAGAAAGAGTAGATTTTCCCTTTGTAGTAATGAAAAAAAGGTTTTTTCTCTTCTAAAGCCTTCGCTTTATCAGAACCCTTTTTCTCACCAAAAGCCACCATACCCTTGAAAATAAACGAAGTCTCGCCAATAAGGCGTTTTCTAACACTAGCCATGTCTTAGTCTCCTTAATATTAAATTTAACTACCAAAAACCGCCTTAAATCCTAGTCCCGAAAGACCTTAAGAAGCTCCCTAAGGAACTTAAACAGTGATATAGCCCACCGCAAAGCTTCAGAAACTATCGAAATTTCAAACCAAGTAGCTAGTTTCTACAACTACTTAATTTACTTATACTTACCACCAAAGGGGTTCGCTACGCTCACCCCTTTGGTGTCCGGTTATCCAACTAACTTGGTCGATGCCCACACAAGGCAAAGCAAAGCAAGAGCTAGATAGCCCAAAAATATTCAGTTATACAGAACCGCAGCAAGCAATTAGCTAGAATGAATCACTCATCATTGGTTCTAGGAATGCAATAGATTCAACACCTAGCAAGCCAGGTATCTTTCTTGGTTTTTTGGGAATTTCCCTTTTGGGGATAGATTGACCATTTAGGTCTAATTTTGTTGGATTGAAGGAAACTAGTTCCTTTTCTTGGTAGATTGATAAGAAATATTCTAGATTTTGAGATTGATTAGTAATATTACTTAGAATTTTCTTAGATTGGTAGGATTGGTGAGAACTAGATTGTTTTTGAGAAAAAAAGTTTATTACTCTGGCATTCACCAAAGCTGAGTAAGTATTTAATTGTACGAACTTCCACGACATTAAAACTACTTCCTCTAATTAATCTTTTATTTCTAACTTTCTATTTCTCCTTAGTTGTAAACCGTTTATTAGACGGTATTGGTAGATTGATTGTAACTTTTTTAGGTTTAAGTATTTCTGTAGATTATAAGTATATTTACTAGATACTTAGAAATTTATTAGAAAAAACTTTAGTCTTGTTGTTAGTTTTCACCTGAGTAAAAATTTTCTTGGTTAGGTATATTAGCCACAGCTAATTTAGAGTACTGATTAGATAAACTAATGTAGATTTAGTAACTTTGTAGATTTGTTCAAAGAACAATTTGGTTTTGGTTATATTGGTTTTGGGGTAACGGCTTTACGTTACTTGGCTATGTCTAAAAAGACGGGTTAACATTTTGATCAAATTATTGACCATTAACATTGCAATTTTTGTTGGTTTACGAACTCCAACAAACCTGTTTAGTGGTTTACGAACTCCACAAAAACCTATTTTTGGAGGGGCTTTTTCCCATCCTCACCATTGACAAAATCAAGGGTGCAAAAAATAAATCAAACATATTTAGATTCTAGCTATCAATTTCCCTCGACGCAACCAAAAAACTCTTAAAATTACTAGCTCTAACAACCTTAAGAATATTAAAAGAATATTTAAGATCGCTCGGCACTTTTTCGCTTTCGGTACTGCACTTCGTGCCGACAGGGGGAAACAGAAGACTTAAGAAGTTTCCCCCTGTCGCCCCTCGATTGTACCTTTCGCTTCAAAGTACTTCATTACGGGAATAATTTTTTCCAAGGCTAAAAAATTAATTCCCTTCATCTCGCTTAAGAATGCCTTCGGCAAGAGCCTCCAGAAAGAAACAGCCTTATAGACTCTTGCTCTGTTCCCTTCTCTACCGGCCATGTTCGTCGCTTCGCTCCTACTTATGGCCTTCAGCCTCTGATAGGTAAAAAATTAATTACACAAGAAATTTTAGAAGAAAAAATACAGTCTCTTTCAAAATGAAGAGGATTTTTGTGAAGGACTTATTCTGCTAAAAACATTTACTTCACTGCACTAAGAAAAATATCTTATCTTTCTAGCATTCTTAGAGTATGTTGAATATTCTCATACATAACTGCACCCGATGGGTGCCAAGGATCATCTGTATACCAATTAGCTTTATAAAACACTAATACAGCATTAATGGCCGTAGGGTCAGTTTGGTAAAGCATTTGTACTGCATATCGATCCGCTGCAAGTTCACATAATCTTGATGTTTGTTGATCAACGTTCGGATTATATATATGTTGTAACACTATATGCCCATACTCATGTGCCCGAAAAAACCTCTGTAACTCTAGAGACATGTTTCTAGTAATATTAGGATTATATAGAACTGCTGGCTGACCATTACTTAACAACACAGCTCTAGCAGCTGATGCCAAAGAATAGTCAGCTATCTCTGGCACCGCTGGACTTTGAGTTTGAGCGAACGCTAAACGAATCTCAATAGAGATACATACTAATAAACCTATAACAATAAAAGTATTCTTAACATAAGAATATTTCTTCTGTACTTGTAATGTATTCATATGACCTCCATTAAAGATTATTATTATTTTTAAATATATTTATCCCAAGTAATATAGGTTAGCTTAGTTTATAACAACTTCGCTTTATGTTCTTAGCCCCCACTAGGTACCCTTTCATAACCAGACTGTTGTTCAATCTCCTCTTCAATACTCCTATTACTAGGACTAGGACTAGGATTAGGATTAGGATTAGTAGGGTTTTTCTTAGGGTGAGTTGCCTTATCTAAATCATCTAGATCTTGTGCATGGGGTGGCAAAGGAAAAGGAACCAATGTTACATCTTGAGCAAATCCACTACCTGGTCTTCCTGGAAATTTTGGCGATGTCCCTACTTGCCATGGCACAACCTTAGAATCTTTTAACCTCCCAGAAAATTCAGACCTTTGAACTTGTTTCATTACATCTTGTGCTTTTACAGAAGATTCAGACCTTTGAATTTGTTTCATCATATCTTGTGCTTTTACAGAAGTGTGCATACCAAACAAAATAGACACAACTCCTGATAGCAAAATGCAACAACTTACTCGCTTTATTAATTGTAATGTTTTCACAGCTTCTGCCTCCATACATTTAGAGTGACAAAACACTATTAAATTATGCAATCTCTGTATAACTTAATAGTAAAATATTTTTTTATACCACATAAAAACTAATCTAGTTTTATATAAGCTTACTTAGTTAGCTTCCAAATCAATAAACGCCCAATCTTCTCTCTCTACCCAGGCTAATTAAAGGAAACGCAATAAGATACTACCTGCAAAAATAGATTAAATAATCTAATTAATTATAGTTTAGGCAACTTACGTACCAAGTTTTATACAAACCGGAAATGTTTCTAACTTCATTAAACAGAATATTTACTTAACCATTTGCTCTACATCCATTTCTATTCATTCAAGTAATATACACGTAATGGTGTACTTCATACACTATGACGTATTATCAAGTAAATTGTTCCACAAAATTATCCTTTTTTCGCAAGTTTCAGCACACTTAAAAAAACAGCTTTGCTATCTCCAAAAAATCTTATGCTTTTCCCACTAGCAAAATACTCATTTTTTTGGAATACTAAAATACAACACAAATATTACTTAATTTATACTCGTAGGATTATATGGAAAAAATCCCTGAAGAAAAATTCAAGATAAAGCTATGTTTCCCAGAACTTACAGCTGCACAAGCAAACAAAAATGCCCAACTACTAGAACAAGAAATTTACAAAGAAAGTAGCCAAGACATTTCTATAGAAACTATAAAAGAAAACCCTTCAACACAAGACGGCGGGGCCACACTAGTTATCGTAATTGGTATATCAGCAACAAATTTACTAGCAAGAGGAATAAAACGCTTCCTTGAAAAGTCTGGCGATAGAGTCACAATCAAAACACCTGAAGGAGATCAAATAGAAGCAATAGGTACTGCTGCTACACAAATAGATATTGAAAAAGTTATTAAAGAAATAAAGCGAAAAAAATAAAAAACAACGTACAATGTCAAACGCTATAACTATTCTTTTGGGCGCAAGTACCTTCCCAAAATTTAAAAGGTTTTCAAATGAAGCCTTCAAAAATTCTTACCTCAAAATAAAAGAATATTGCCTCGAACCTACTGGGCTAAACGTCCAAGCAAAAAACATACTTGACCTATTCGAAACAGAAGAATTACCCGCGAATCAATACAAAAAAATAATCAGTTTCCTATCTACACACACCGAGGCCACAGACCTAATATTTTACTACGTTGGCCATGGGTATTACGACGCTAACCAAGAATACTGCCTCGCCTGTCGTTGTACAGATGAAGAAATTAAATCAGATACTGGAATAAGAATTAAATCCCTTGCTGATGCCCTACGCAAAAACACTTCCATCAGAAAGTTTATACTGCTAGATTGCTGTTTCGCAGGAGAAGCAGTTCCTGTATTTCAGTCCGAACTTCACACAGTCACTCAGAAGAAAATAGAAACTATACTAAACCCTAAAACTGGCACCGCCCTTCTGCTAGCATCATCCAAAGACAACGCTGCAATTTCTCCCCCCAACAACATATATACTATGTTCACAAGCTGTTTAATAGAAGTCCTTAAAAAAGGCATAGTCGGAAAACCTGAAAAACTAACACTATCTGAAATCAGAGACGAAGTAGAAATACTAATTCAACAAAATTTTCCTGATAACATAGTTAGACCGGAAGTACATTCCCCCTACCAACCTGAGGCTGACCTAGCAACAACATATAGACTATTTCCAAACCAATCACTTAATAATAATACCTTAGCAAATACGAACAACGATACTTCACTAAATATCAAAAACAACTTAGTAAATACCAACAATGGCTACAACCCAATAGTCACCAAAAAAACAAACTATATAAAAAACCAACTACAAAAAGTCTCACCTACAAAAATAGGTATACTATTAGTAACATTGATAATTGCATTAATTATTCTCAGACCAATTTGGCCATTAGCAAACCGATTAGCAAACCGATTAGCAAACCAAGACGAATCCCAACAAGAAAAAGAAAGCCCACAGGCATCTATAGAAGAACTAATAGAAAGTGACTACAACGAAGAAGTGATTGATTCAAAAATTCCAGTACTTCTCTGGATATGCGCAGACTACGAAGAAACATGCACAAAAAACAATCTTGTTATACAGAATATCACTAGATACTATGCAAACAAAATTAAAGTACTAAAACTAGACTGGAGAGTCAACTCGACACTTGCAAAAAAACTGAACGCAGAGTTATCACCCACGCTTATCCTTTATAAAGACGGAAAAGAAATTAACCGATTACCTGGAGCAGTATCTTACCAAGCCGTCACAAATCTAATTAACAAAAGCACCCAATCCTCACCAGAAAAAACAAGCTCTCAGCAAAACAAAGAAAGCACAGAAACACCTATAGAAGAACTAATAGAAAGCGATTACAACAGTAAAGTAATCACCTCAAAGACCCCAATACTTCTTTGGGTATGTACAGATTATGAAGAAATTTGCGAGAGAAATGATCCCATTGTAAAGAGTATAGCCAGAAATTACGCTAATAAAATCAAAGTCCTAAAATTAGACAGAGAAATCAACAAAGAACTTACAGATAAATTAAAAACATCCCTATCACCAACACTTATCTTTTACAAAGATGGAAAAGAAATCAAAAGACTACCTGGAGCAGTATCTTACGAAGCCGTTGTTAACCTAATAAACACAAGTTCTAACATTAAAACAAATACAACAGAAAAAATGGAAACTGAACAAAATAAAGAAAACCTAGAAAGCTCTATAGAAGAACTAGTAGAAAGCGATTACAACAACAAAGTAATCGCTTCAAAAACTCCAATACTTCTTTGGGTATGTGCAAACTATACACAAACCTGTCAGAAAAATATCTTTGTTATAAAAGATATAGCAAAACAATATGCCACCAAAATCAAAATACTAAAACTAGATTGGGACGTTAATGAACAACTTGCAAAAAAATTAAAAACATACTTATCACCAACACTTATCCTATATAAAGATGGAAAAGAAATCAAAAGACTGCCTGGGGCAGTATCCTACGAAGCTGTCACCAATCTAATCAACACAACCATCATTATTGAAAATACCAACTTACCATAACAATATAACCCATGACTCACAATAAACACTCTTCAACCAACATATTCACCAACACCAGCAACCCACTTATAAACATGCTCTAATAAACCAGCTTGGCATACTGGACAACTACCCTCATGCTCACCACCCAAAGCAATTAAATCAGAGCTAGAATCCATATTATCCATCTTTAACTCTTTATGGATTTCAGCTAGCAAACCCGCAAACTGTACAAGACGACGACCATGCAAAGCTTTGTGCAAGGCCACTACAACCTCAGCAGTTTGTTCTACAGTTGGTTGAGGCAAAGACTTACGTAAAGGCTTTCCATCTTTACCCTTCACAATTTGCCCATTCTTATCACGTTCTAAAACCGTCGGGTGTAAAATATCACTTGATTTAATTGGGTATTTACAGATTTCAGTAACAACAGATGCAATAGGATTTTCACCCTCTTTAGGTTGGGACTTAGGTTTAACTGCTCTTATATCCACAGAAACAATTGATTGATCACGTGTAGACTCTCGCCATAATTCTAACCAACGAGATTGAGTTATATAACCACCCGCAAAATACGTTGAAGGAACTACTAACAAAGCATGTATATGTGGATGAAAATCCTTGCGTTCAGCATTATATGTTACTTCTAAAGCCCGAAACGAACCTAACAAAACCTTACTTACTTCAGAACGTTGCATCAACCTTTGCCAAGCTCCAAAAATCCTTGTTACAGATTCACACAACTTATCTCCAATAACATTAGGCACAGTCAGAGTAAGAAAAATAAATCGCAGCCCAGATCGCCGCCTAAGAGCTTCATGAGTTATTCCGTGTGCTTGCACAGCTAACTTAAGAGCGCGGCGAGAAATACACATGGGACACAACCTCACTTTACAAAAATTTGCTCCAACCAACTTGCGAAAATGGCTATTATCATTCTCACACTCTGCAAATCTTAATCTTGTCCCACAGTCAGCACAACGCTCACCATGACGCTCATAACCACCTGCTTTAAAAGCACGAGCCATTAATTCAGTATCTTTACGGTATGTAGGCCAAGGGCGAACTTTACCAGACTTTTTTTTATCTTCTAATATTTCGCCTGAGGCTTCACAAACCACTTTATTGTGTGGTATTCTTTTCAACGGAATAATAATTCTACCGCGCAAGCGGTGAAAAAACCCCCTTCTATTATTTGTTGTCTAAGCAACTTCAAAATAACAGAAGGGTTTCTATTTTGCAACAGCACCTAACCCCACGAAAAAAAAAAA
>JBDIBI010000086.1:0-9980 GCA_039812885.1 Blastocatellia bacterium | reverse complement strand
TTCAAAGACTATAGATTTAGAAGCTGGTTTTGACGCTAGATTGAATCATATTCAAAATACTTTCAATCAACTTCTTGCTCCTCAAATTAAGCTTGCTATACGCGATTGGAAACCTTCTGTAGACTTTGAAAAACAATTGAGAATGTTGTCATTAGGTGGTAAAGAAGAAATTGGGCAAGAATTAAAAGAACAATGGAGTAGAGAACTAAAACTTTTATTTCAAGAAAGAGTTGATTTTAATGCTCTTGCAAGCTTTATAGAGCATGAATCCCAAATATTATTTACTAGAATTACAGTAACATTTAGAGTTGAGTTTTCAAGATCAAGCTTTAAATTACTTGATAAAATAGCAGTAATCTCAAATAAATCTAACCGCCAATCACTTGATAAAAATAACCACAAGGATTTACTCAAAATCAGACTTGAGAATGCTGTTAAATGCATTGAAAATGAGATACTGAACGATATAATCAGTTTAGTAACCACAGATGCCATATTAGCAAATTTTCTAGGAATTGTTCTAAGTCCTATTGGGAGTGTAATGCTAATTCTAGTCAAACGGCTATGGCGAGACAAAAAGAAGAAAGAAGAAATAAAAAATGAAATAGACGAGGCTATTAACGTTGCTGTTAATGATGCTGCTCTGGAAGTAAGGCAAAAACTAGCTGAACGCTTACGCTTAGGAATTGACGAAATTAGTCAAAAGTTTCGTGAAGTACTTCAGCAAGAAGAATATAATCTTAATGAACCTATAAGACTTATTGATTTAGCTATCGCAGATGTGCAAGATTTAGCCTGCCAATTAAATTCTTTGTCTTTGCCAACTAAACTCTAAATACCTATTTGCGGTAACTAAGTAACTAGCTACCTATAACAAAGCTATAAAACTCCCAGCTACTTAGAAAACTTTTCACTAAGTACAAGTGGAGAGCATAGTCACTATGGGAGCGAGTTCGTAGAACGAATTTCTATAGTAGTGCTGCTAAACAGGCATTATAACTTATTGAAAATACATATTACTCACAATATTTCTAAGGAACTTATTGCGTGATACATTGAGTGACAAATAAATTTATATTTGCTCGATACCTTTTCCAGATTTTATCGGACTCAAAACCTGACTAGCCTCGCAAATAAACCCTAGTGGTAGAAGTTCTTTGAGGAGAATGTCCAAGCTGGCGATTAGCTTCATGAAGCATTTCTTCTCTAGCTTCCTGCCTTCTCTCTCCCAATGTTACAACCCAGTAGCAAAAAAAGAATTTTTGAAAAGTCCTTCCACACATTTGTAAACAAAATGTATATGAGTCACATGTCACTACCTATCTCGCTTTGGCTTTTCGAATAGATTGCCTTTGCTTTCTGTCGAAGACCATTTACCAACCTTATTTTTGTTTATATGTGTTGCCAAGCTGCTTTGATTACAGCAATACCTGCTAATATTAAGAGAATCAACAATATTGTTCTTAGTATCCAATATTCAAGTTTTGAAAAAAAGTCTTGATTCTTGTGCATACTTTCACCTCTTGTTTTGTTAGTTTAGGTTGTAGGCGGAAATTGCCTTAAACCTATATTTAGTTAGTAAGGTGAAAATATTATTTAGGTGAAGATATTATTAATCGTAAACGAAGTTTTAAATAAAAAAGATACAAAAATTTTATGTATTTTTTCGTATCTTATGTCTTTTATATATAAAGCTTGATAATTATTATATCTAAAGTAGTTAACTAAATTATGGAATTTAAGCCTTTTACATCTTGTATGCCGTAATAGTAGGCGGTTTATTCGATGGAATAAGTATTGCCTGTCCTCATGTTTCTGGTATTTTGGTGTTTTTATTATATCAGTTGTATGTGTACCATGACGATGTGGTGATAGTAACGAAAAAAAAACGCCATAAGGAAAACAAATAAAATTAGGCCAAACCCACAAACGCCAACCTATTATTTATTAAGTAATTATAACTTTTCCTATAGGACATTTGTTGGGTTGTACTCAATATCCCCTTTCAAGAGAACTCATTACTCACAATATCCTTTTTCGAAAGAACTCATTACTTGCAATATCCTTTTTCGAAAGAACTCATTACTCACAATATCCCTTTTCGAAAGAACTCATTACTCACAATATCCCTTTTCGAAAGAACTCATTACTTACAATATCCTTTTTCGAAAGAACTCATTACTCACAATATCCCTTTTCGAAAGAACTCATTACTCACAATATCCCTTTTCGAAAGAACTCATTACTTACAATATCCTTTTTCGAAAGAACTCATTACTCACAATATCCTTTTCGAAAGAACTCATTACTTACAATATCCTTTTTCGAAAGAACTCATTACTTACAATATCCCTTTCGAAAGAATATACTCACAAAAAATCTCCTTTAAACGGAACTTTTTCGGAATATCCGAAGACGTATCTCATGTGTCTATATATATCTTTGGAAAGGTGTTATGTATTTTTGGGAGGTTGTATTAAATCTTACACAATTTTAAAACTATTGACGGTATACAAACACTCAGTTAAAATCTCAAAAGTGCAGTATAAACTTGACATTGAATTATGTTTCTAATATCAGAAATATGAGGTATTGTTTAGTTTTGCTTTTTGTGTAATGTATTTATACTTATGCAATACTATTTTAGCTTTTACATAAAAGTAAAGCTATACGATAAAAAATGAGGCAGCTTTGTAACTGCCCCATGCTTGAGAAGACTATTTATTTTTTCTAAAGTAGTCAGTTACTACTATTGTTGCGAGCAATACTAGTAACAATTCAGGTAACGATATAACCATCATATGCCACCCTCCCTTTCTAAAAAATGGGGCTGGGTAGCCCTTCCTTTATTTTATTTTCAAAAATAAATCTTCTATTTCTAGCACAAATGCCAGAAAGCAGTCAAGCGATCATTAATTGCAGCTGTATAAATAGTCCATTGAGTAATTTTCAATAACAGAAATAACCCTAAGTAATATCATGGAAAACAATAAGGAGATTTTGTACGTAAAAAACTATAAGTACTTTGTATTTATTTATAAACATAGAAGTTACATAAATTCTATTTATCCCAAAAACGAGCAACAAGGCACAAAAGTTAAATATTGTCTTGCAAAAACTTTTAGATGAAATTCTGATAGTCTAGGAAAAATTCGTACACAACGCTAAGTAATAAAAAGCATACATTGAAAAAAAGTATTAATTTATACAGATTCTATATAAGTTAAAGGCTATTTTCTATTTTTGCCTAATAGGATATTAGCCACATTTGTAAGAAAACCTACGTTAGGGCGCAAACTAGCCTAACTAAAGGGACGCTACGATAAGACCTAACAAAGTAAACCAAAAGGCCATAAAAATAGAATTAAATATGGATGGCCTGGTAGGGAAGCTGAGACTAGACCTAATAAATTTAATAAAAGAGTAGTTATCAGGTAGTATTTTAATTAGATATTTTAGTAAAGAAACTCTATTTTAATAAAATAACTTTACTTTGATTTATTAACCGGATTTCTTTACCAGCTAAGTTATTGAAAATAAATAAACCACTCATTTAGTTTATAAAAGTAAAGAAAAGGGTGGTTTTCCGACGAATGTGGCTAATACTCCTAATATCTTTCTAAAAATTCTATTATCATAACCTATTTCTTACCCAAGTAAGGCCATAACCC
Organism: Blastocatellia bacterium; assembly: GCA_039812885.1. Classification (GTDB taxonomy): domain Bacteria; phylum Acidobacteriota; class Blastocatellia; order Chloracidobacteriales; family JADJPF01; genus JADJPF01. The sequence continues at coordinate 6,309 of JBDIBI010000086.1, read as the reverse complement.
GAATATTTTGAAATTTTATCGGACTCACGTCATCACTAGCCTCGCAAATAAACCCTAGTTGTAGAAGTTCTTTGAGGAGAATGTCCAAGCTGACGGTTAGCTTCATGAAGGATTTCTTTGCTAGCCTCATGAGAAGACAAACCCATCTTACGCAACTCTTTATAGCCATTCTTGGTTAATGCTTGAACAGAAAAACGTCTAGCCTTATGAGTACCACCAGACCTTAAACCTACTTGTTTTGAAGCCTGATACACACTAGATCTATAGGAATCATACTCAATAAGCTTTGCTTTTTCGCTTAAAGCCTTATCTAACTTCCAGTAAGTTTCCTCAGAAACTCTAACAACACGTTCACGGCCTCCTTTTCCATCAAGTTTAACTAATCCAACTGTTTGACTATTCTCTTGAACGATCCCTTGTAAATTATCTAGCCTTAGTCTTTCAAGCTCGCAAACTCTACAAGCTGTCTCTAGTTGAAAACTGAAAGCTAATCCATAACGAGGATTATTTTCAGCTACCTTTTCTGAAACCTGTAAAACCTGAGCTAAATTTTTGTAAGTAGGTCTGGATACCTCATCTGTGGGTAGTGTTTGTTGGACTTGTTTAGAAATCCTATGAAAGGATTCTGATTTACCTATTCCTTCACCAAACTTTGAGATAGCAGCAAGACGAGTTTTTATAGTGTTAGCTTTAAGATGTCCAAATTCTTTTTGGACATAATCTCTAAACATTCCATGCTTAATGTCTCTAATATTTTGTATTTGGTATTTATCAGCACACCAATGCACAAAGTTTTTTACAATAGGCTTGTAAGTTTCTCTAGTAGAAAAACTATAGATTTTTCCCTTATAGTAATGATTAAACGGTTTTCCCTCATTCAACCCCTTTACCTTATCCTCACGTTTTGATTGTCCGTTAGCATCCATTTTCTTGAATAGATGGTAAAGCTCCGCCGTAAGACGACCTTTTAAGCTCGCCATAGCACCCTCCTTAAATTTCCATACCAAAACATCAAAAACTACCTTAAGACCGAAACAGCAGCCCTCTAAGGGCTAAAACACGGTACTTTATAAGGCTACCGTATACCTAAAAACTACAATTCAAACACTGGCATGAAATGGAGCCAGTAACACAAGCCTTAAAGCTTGTAATATAAGAATTTGCAGGAAAGAGTCCTCGCATTGCTCGTCCTTTCCTGCAAATTTCGCCCAAGCTAGATTTCAGCAACCAAGCCAAAGGCTAAGAACAGGATAAAACCTGAAATGTTAAAAGGGTTAAAAGTAAAATCTCAAAAAAAGAGACCCAATCCACTCTGGATTTCAGAAATTTTTAGCCAAAGGAGCATCCTTCACTTAAGAAAATCTAACTCTTAAGTGGCTAAAAATGTCTTGTTGTAAGCTACCTGACACCAGCAAAATTCACATCAGACAGCCAGGGGTAAAACCTTATTGGGTCTCTCTGTAGCTGGAGAGCTAAAGAGAGGAGCTACAAAATGTAGCCTTGTTGATGGAATTACTTCCGTTGTATTGCCCACCTATTGCATTTTTACAGAATACAAAAACTGTTGCGCTTTATGAAAAGACACTAAAACTTTTTCTACAGTTACCAAATATCAAAAACATTCAATAACCAACCAAATTTTCTACTGAAAACTTGTAAAAGCAGCCTCTATAGGTAGAGTGCTAAAACCCTTGTTCTAATTTCTTCTAAATTAGACAAACTTGTAACTTTATTAGTGTCAAATAGTTACAAAAACACTTCGGTAGGTTCGACAAGTCGAAATCATACATTAGCCTGATTCCACTCGTCTGCCACTTATTAGAGCAAAGTGGGAAACTACGAGCCGATGATTTTTCTGGCAAAACAACCTAAAACCGCCAATTTGGAGAAATTGGCAACTCGCAATTTCTTAAAACTGTGCAAATCAATAGGTTTATGTAAACCTATAAACTCCTAACTTTTTAGAGAAAGCTAAGTAAAACTACTACTTTATGTAAAGCAGTAAACTCTTAGTTTTTAGAGAAACCAAAAAAACTGCTAGTTTTAATAAGCTAGCAAACTTCCTAAACTAAAGTGCTAGGAACCTATTAATTTTTGCGAGAAAAATTAATAAAAATTGGATGTTTACATTATAGCCAATAATACTAACAACACAACACCTAAAATACGTAAAACCCAAAATCAAGTACAACACCAAATCTTAAATCTGTTTCTTTCTTGAGGCTCGCCGAAGGCATTCTTAAGCTCGAGTGAAGGCGAATAATTTTTTAGCCTTGGAAAAAATTATTCCCGTAACGATGCCTTTGAAGCTGGAGTTAAAATGGAGAGACGACAGGGGGAAACTTCTTTTTTCTTCTCTTCTGTTTCCCCCTGTCGGCACGACAGGTTAACGTAAGCGAAAAAGGCCGAGCATTTCTTTTTCTTACAACTCTTGTGATTTTTAAGAGTGTGAATTGTGTTGCATAAGAAAGGTATTCCTCGTGTGCTTTAATTATTAGACACAAAAATCAAGTATCTTGATTAGCAACCTTAAAGTTAGTGAAGATTTATAGTAGTTTTATTGTTAAAGCGCAGCTTTTTAATTGTGAGTGAGGTTTTTTTATAGTTTACGTCTGATAAGATGTAATCCGATTTTCTTGTCCCTGTTCTTTTGTTTGTAATTTGCCAGTTTTCCACAGGCTCTGTAGCCAAATTACTTGTCTCTTTCTTATATACTTTATTTCTTTATTACTTGAGGGGGCCATAATCTTTTTAGATTGTTAGGATTGCAGACTTTCGGGCTGCTCAATGCACGATGAAGGCTGCTCAATGCACGATGAAGGCTGCTCAATGCACGATGAAGGCTGCTCAATGCACGATGGAGGGCTGCTCAATGCACGATGGAGGGCTGCTCAATGCACGATGGCCTGTGGAAAACTTTTTTATTTTCAACAACTTGATTTTTAAAAATCCCCAAGCCGATTAAAAAAATTTTCAATCCTTAATTGACCGTATTATTACTAAAAGGAAATAGATATATTAATTTTCGATTGTATTATTACGTATATTAATAGCAGTTTCACTTAAAAGTTTTTTAGAAGTTGGGTGTAAAATTAAGCTGTCTAATTGGTGTTTCATTTTTTCTTCTTGCAGTACCAAAGTGAAATTAGTGCCTGCTCCTTGTAAATTATCTTTAGAAACAGCACTATTAACCTGAGCTATCCATCTTTTCAGTGATGTTTTTTTATTCTTAAATGGTTGGTTTTCTTTCATACCTAATTGTAGAAATAAATCTGTGATAGGAATAGATTTCATTTTTCCTTTGAATGCGTATACACACGCCCACTGGTATAAATCTAAAGCTCCAGGACTATCTTTCAATTCTCTTATCACATCAGGATGCAACCAAACATAATTTTCTTTAGCAAGATGCGCCCAAAGGCTTAAGTGTAAAGTTATTACATTAACAGCGTCTTGTTCTTTAGATGATGTTTTCTTTGGCCTAACAATCAAAGCACTATCAAAATAATTACATTTAAGCTCATATTTTTTCTCATTGGCAGTCCACCAAACTCTAATGTTTGCTTCCTGTAGTCGATCACATCTTTCTTGAACCTCATCATATGCTCTACCACCAGTATTAATTTTGAAATAGTCTAGAAATTCTTTCACAAAAAAACCTATAACATTAGGTTCTCCAGCTTTTAAGGCTTGGGATATGACCCAAATTAGCATCAATCGATCCTGTCCAAAAGGAATACCACTCCTCAAACTACCTGTTATCTCTACTCCAAACTTCTCAGTGCCTCTTTTCCAACTAAGTGAATCTACTAGTCTTATCTTTTCCTCTCCTGTTAGTTCATCAGTTGGTTTTACGGATAATCCATTATATTGAAGACTTTTTAACTCCATCATCTTCTTATAAATATCTACTGGAATAGGGTTTTCCTGTGGCATACACCATAAAGCAAAATTTATATCATTGAATAGGTAGTCTCTTACTTGAGTTGGCGGGACAAAATTAAAATTTTTTGCCTTTAGTTGAATCTTTGTCCTAGCTTCATGCTGAAGAAAAGAAGCTACATAAGTTAGTTGTGTTCCAGGTTCAGCATTATGAAGCTTTGCGGTAAAGAGAATTTCATCAAATCGTTTTTTCGTTAGTTCTTTAGCTTTGATTTTGTAATAGTTAATATCTCTTGTATCCCTCATAGCTCCCCCTAAAGTTTATTATTTTCCCTAAATTCTATATAAAATTACGTACAGTATAGTACATCGTAATAGATTATGATAATTGGTCTTATCAAAAGTTATTTTGATTTTCATTTTGAGTTCGTTGTTTGCAAACTATCTAAAAAGTATTGGATAATATTTCGTAATATAGTAAGATTATCTTACTATATTTTAGTCTTATGAATCAAATTATTAAACTACCAAGGAAATAACTATGTCTCTTAGCAAAATTAGCCATAAAAGACAGGTAGTTATACCTGAAGATATATTTAAAGAGATGGATGCCCACATTGGTGATTATATTGAATTTGTTAAACAAGATAATGATTATGTAGTTAAACTAAAAAGGCTTGTAGATGCTCACCCCTCACAGCAACCCAAACAACAATCCAACTTTATTTCTTGGCAGAACCTGAAAAATGATTTGCCTCCTGCTCCATCAAAAGAAGAACGCAATCGTCTTTTGGATAAACTTCAAGGGAATGCCGAAGATGATAGTGGAGATATTCCGATCGAAGAAATTAAGGCCGCCCGCACAAGTTCTAATAAGGTGGTTAAGTTCGACTAACTATGCCATATTTACTTGATACTAATCATTGTTCTTACATAATCAATGCTACTCGGAAAAACCCAAAATACCACAAACCAGAAGAAATAAAAGCTACTGAAGCATTTAGAAAGGCTACAGAGCCTATTTATACCTGTGACGTTGTTGTAGGTGAAATGTACTTTGGTGCTGAGTTAAGACCAACTACTGCTCAACTTTATAATCTTATAGATGAATTTACTACTAATAGTGTTGTTGTGCTGATGGCCAACAAAGAAGCTTGGCTATTATTTGCTAATACCAAAGCTCTACTCAGAAAAACTGGAATAGTCATAGAGGATTTTGACTTACTTATTGCTTGTATTGCTAAAGCCTATGATTGCATTCTAGTCACTAATGATGCTGTTTTTAAATATCTTCCATCTTCATTTCAAGTAGAAAATTGGGTGATTTAACTTAAAAATTATATATTATTTATTTGACAAATTTTACGGTTTTCACTAAAAAGGCCAAAAACTTACTTTAGGTTGTAGGAATAAGTATAGAAATATCAATGATTTTCAGTGAATTATTGATATATAAAAAAGGATCATTTTTGGGTAATTTGTGCCAGCATCTATTATTGAGAAAAATTTTATAGGTAAACAGCCATTTCAAAAGCCGTCTACCCATATCTTTGTGATGCTACCATCATTTAAATTTTAGACTAAAAAATTTGTTACTAAATTTCCTCTGTCACTTGTAAAGAATTTAACTGAGAAGCCAAGTCTTGCATATTTGCAATGGCTGAATCTATAAGCCTTTTGGGTTCAGTTATTTCGTGTTCTTCTTGTTTGAGAACTTCACGAAATTTTTGACTAATTTCATCAATCCCCGAGCGCAAACGTTCGGCCAACTTCCTTCTTACCTCCAGAGCAGCATCGTTGACAGCAACATTAATAGCTTCATCTATCTCATTTTTTATTTCTTCTTTCTTCTTTTTGTCTCGCCATAACCGTCTACCTATGATTAATAAAATAGAGCCTATAGGATTTAAAATAACTCCTAACAACACTGCTAATATAGCATCTGTAGTTACTAAATTAATAATGTCATTAAGTATTTCGTTTTCGACACATCTTACAGCATTTTCGAGTCCACTCTTGATTAAGTCATCAGCACTATTCGCGTCAAGCGACTTGTTGCTAGACTTACCCGAAATCATTTCTGCTATCTTATCTCGCAATCTAGGGTTAGCCTTCGAAAACTCAATTCTAAATTTTGCCGCGACCATAGAAGATAAAGCGTGGGCTTCGCTTTCTATGAACCTTTCAACATTGTCAAATTTGACTTTCTCTCTCAACAGACTTCTTATTTCTACTTCCCAGCGTTCTTTTATTTTTTCTTGGCCAGCCTGCTTATTTAAAAATACCTTCCCTTGTTCCCAGAAACTTACAGAAGGTTTCCAATCGCGTATAGCAAGCTTAATTTGAGGAGCAAGAAGTTGATTGAAAGTATTTTGAATATGATTCAATCTAGCGTCAAAACCAGCTTCTAAATCTATAGTCTTTGAA
>JBDIBI010000085.1:0-10279 GCA_039812885.1 Blastocatellia bacterium | reverse complement strand
AGCCACTCGTCGCCACCACCCCAGTAAATAATTGCGTCTGATAGTAATTAGATCAAGTTTAGATCAACGATCAAACTTGATTAACAATGATCTATATAAATTTTTTATTTTTCCGAAAACAGAAAAGAGACAAGAATAATAGGACAAAGTAGAACTTGACTAGGATTGCTCAAGTCGAATGCCGACCGAAGACGGACGGCAATACTTTGTATAGCCTTACCATCTCGGTCTTGGCATTCTAGCAATCCGTCAAGTCTTCCCTTCAAGAAAAAATATTCCCTTCACTTTGTTACGGGAAATTTTTTCTTGCGGCTACTTTGGCTAAAGATAAAGAAAATAACTCCTCCCGTCCCCTTTCAGGGGAGCGACCTCAGACTCCGGCAATAGTATTTTTGCTAATCAATCAAACTAAAAATAATAAAAGCGATTTACCTATTTTTCAACAAGTTACAAATAATCTGATAAAAATAATAAAATATTTTAGTGGTTCTGTATTATTTCAACAAAAAAAAGTGTCTTTATATGTAACGACCTTCTTCATGAAAATACGCTATATAAATTACTAATAAATACATAATATATATTAATTAAATAATAATAAATTATTAAATATCAGTAAAAAAAAACCTTGCGTGATAATTCTTATTATCTATAATTAGTGCTTTGGCCTAACAATTAACACAAACATTGAAATTTAATTGACCTAGTAAGTTATATATAAGGATTATTATGAGTAGTATGATCTATAATAATGAAGAAAATAAGTAGGTTGTTCGGAATAGAAAAGGAATCTTTATAAGAAAAAATTTTGTTTTTGTGACAAAAGATTTTTTGTTTTAGTGTCTATAAATTCATAGCTATGAACTACAAGGAGTATTTCCAACATGACTCTTAAACAAAGTACCACGCTAAAAAAATTTACACTTAGCGCATCCATTCTTCTAACTCTAGCTCTAATATTTGCTAGCCTTTTAACTCACACTGTCAGCAGTTACACCTTATCTGCAGCTACTTTCCAAGGTGCTAGTGATTTTTCTAATCAGGTTTGCATAAGAACTGGTTCTAGTGGAGGTGGAGGTGACTGTGATCCAAGTAATGAATGTTGTCACCAGGCTTGCATAAAAGCTCAACCAATAAGAACTAATGTTGATCCTCAAGATCCATTGCCACCTTCCATGCTAACCGCAAATTTGTCAGGTTGTTGTGGTGTAAATCTATCTTGGACTGACAATGCCCAAGGCCAACTTGGATTTGCTATAGAACGCTCCACTAATAACGCCGATTTTACTCAAATAGCCGCAGTACCTCCTAATGTAACTTCATATATTGATTCTAACACTAGTCAAACTACTAATTACTGTTATCAGGTTCGCTTAAACACAACAATAATCCAGTCTGTATCGCTAGAAACGTTAGATGGTAATGCCCTAGATGCAAATCCTGTACTAGGAAACGAAATAACTTTCAATGGTCAAACCTATGGTGGAGGAGTACGCTTTTTCCCAGATGCTACTTCTCCGCTTGGACAACCACAGCAATTGAATGTGAGAGTAACAACAATGCCTCCAACCCCAAATGTAACAATCTATTTTCGTTCTTTTGACGTTGATGATTCTAGTGGTTTATTTACCAATACTGCTCACAACGGACAAGATAACAAGGGGCCGACAGTACGCAATGATGGAATTCCTTTAGAAGGATCCTTTGATGGAGTTCCTGCTGGTACAACACCATCAGCTATGACAGACAACAGTGGGGTAGCTAAGATTAAGTTTAACACTACTATGCAGCCTGGAGATAATTTCAAAATAGTTGCTAGTACAAGACCATCTGTTATTAGCACTAATTTAATGGTTTCTGGTCAGAAAATTCTTAATTCAACCAATAATATGCTTCTGATGGAAAATAATGTTGCTGTTGCTGTTGATACACTTGCCTCAGATTTACTAACTGTCTGGCGTAAAGTTCATGTTGAATATGATGCAATGCCTGCACCTCCATTACCCTCATCAACAAGCACAGGAGACATCAATTATGTTAAAGGAAATATTTCGCAAATAAATATTAAACAAGACATAAACCCTCTTAGATTTACGCAAGAATTTCTAACAGATCAATCACTACGAGATAGTTCTTATGATATGGGATCATCACCTGTTGGAAATGGTAGGTTTGAAAACGGTAGCCTTATAATAGGCAGTTCTACAATACCTCTTATAGGTAATTTTTCTACAAGGCCAGTTGCTGCAGCAACTACAGAAGCACAATTGACTCCTATTTCTTGTCAAGTTATTGACAAAAAAGGAAATGTAATAAATACTGGTATTTTAGAAATGATACCTCCAGGGTCTTTTCGAGTGTCTACAAATTTAACTCCACCTGGTCAGTTTAATGGGGGATCCATAGTTGTTGCTGGTAGTACTTTTATTATAGATAAAGTAAAAGATGATATGGTTGATCTTGATAGCAAGGTTAGACAACCCTCTTTTATGTTACCATTTGTTTTATTTGATGATGATCAAACTGTAGCATCAGTACTGAAGTACCCAGACGATTTTGCATTGATGACAAACAGCGACTTACCTACAGAAAACCTGTTTGCTAAAACTTACATTAAACCTGTTTTCGATTTAACTAATGTGAAAACACCTCATTTTAGAAGAAACATAAGCAATGGCTCAGATTTGGATGCACAAATAACAGATGGCCAAGATTATTTTCCTACTAATAATTTTTGGGTGCTTTATGTCCAAGCAGGTTGGCAGCCAGCAACAGCTAATGATATGGATCCAAATGATGAGGTTCTTACAAGAGGAGCTACTTTAGGTCAAACTCCAAATCAAAGTCTTGTTAATGGTTCGGTTATTGCTGTGGAAACGATAAGAGATTTGGTGGTTAATTACAAATCAAAGTATTCTTACTTAACAATGACATTGATAACTAAAACAACAACAGTACATGAGTGTGGTCATCAATTTAATTTACCAGACCGTGACCCAAGCGCAGGGGGAATAATGGCATCATTTCCTATTAGTGATCCTAGAACTGGCCAATTAAGTACTTATGCTTTTTTTAATGATGATGATCAAAAAATAATTCGTACACGAATAAAACCAGTGAGGTAATTATGCTAAAATTTATAATCTTTTTTTCTTGTATGCTTATGTCATTTACTTGTGTTAGAGGGCAATCTGCTCCAACTATAAATTTGTCACAAAGTATTTTGCTGCAAGTATCTTCAGATAAAGGCATTTACAACCTAAAAGAACCACTTCAAATGACAGTTTCATGCACAAACAAAAGTTTGACACCAGTTAATATGCTTTTGCCTGTCAGACAACTTGGTGCAGCTTTAAAAATATACTACCGAAAAATAAATGGAGAGTTTCAACGCTACAATTTTTCATATGATCATGGAAGAGCAATAGCTTGTGAGCTTATGCCTAATGATAAACGAGTTATTTCATTTATCATGCTTTATGACACTAGCCAAGAAATTTTCATGTTAAGCGAACCGGGGGAATATGAACTAAAAGCTGTCTACCAAGATATAGACGATAAGAACAATATAACTGAGTCTAATGTATTAGTAATCAAAGTTGAGAATTTCAATCAAGAGGATAGATCGATAAAATACTATTCTGATGAACTAATAGCTCGTTTAATTCAAGAAGATTGGATCGACGATTACAATGGCGCAATTGGTAAATCGATTTTCTTAGCAAAAAATTATCCAACTAGTTTCTATACCTCTATCCTAAGACGATCCCAACTACCACTTTTAGATAGAAGAAAGAGGGATTCATCCTTAGGTAAAGATGAAGAAGATTTGTACCTTACACTAAAAAGCCAAGATACTGAAAACTTGCTCGAAAAAGAAAAAACAGACGCGCCATTAGACCCAGAAGCAAGTAAGCTTATATTTAAAAGTTTAGAGAAATCTCCGGAAAAGAAAAATAACTCATCTGATTCGTCTGACAAGTAATGTAGGATAATTTTTATAAATGGCCTAATTAAAAAGATATTTTAACAATGCCTTTTTAATTAGGCTGAAAAAGCTTTTTGTTCTAACTTAGATTTCTATTTTATTGTTTCTTAACCTTTTTGTTGAAGAACGACTATACTTTTAAGGCAAAATAGGTATCGATAAATTCTATTATCATAACCTATTTTCTTGGTTTAAGAGCCTTTGATGGCTATCTGCTTAACCCTTATTGCTAGTCTCTATTCTCACGGCTATGCCATACACGGATAATAACTGCAGTGTCCTCATCTTCCCGCTTATAGCGCAACACATAAGAACCAGCAGCAAATGGGATAAATAATTCACGCCTCTGGGTATCATCCTGCATAGGGCGGCCAATATCAGGCGAGGTTTTAAGTAATTCTGCTCCCTCCAAAATAGCACGAGCAGCACGAGCAGCAGCTTGGGGGTTCTTATCCTTCAAAAAAGCATGAAGTCGTTCAACATCTGCAAGAGCTTCAGGAAGCCATTTTATTTTGGACACGGTGTATCTTTACCCTCCGCCAGATTATTTAGCCACTCGGCGGCAGTGTCGTGAGATATAGCTTGGCCGGTTAGCTGATAGCGTTCCCAGCGTTCTTTATCTTCCTGCTTTTCCTTCTCATACTGTTCTTCCCTCTCAAGGTAAGTCTGGATAGCTGTTCGCATCAACCAATGAGGCGAGCGATTGCGCTTTTCGCCTAACGCCTTGAGGCGAGCGCGGGTGTTTTCGTCTAATTTGATGCCTTGGGTTGCTGCCATAAATATATCCTCCAAAGTAAAATAGTATTACTTATTGCGACTTAGTGCAACCTAAATCTAGAAAAGAATTAAGGTTTTTTATTGTTTTTAGGAGTAGAAGTAGGGCTAGGGGAAGGAGTAGGAGTAGGAGTAGGTTTCAAAGACTCAAGTTGATGATTAATAGAGTCAATAGAATTACTAAGTTGTTTGGATAAAGAAAAATTCAGATAGATACTATAAGAACATAAAAGAAATAACACTAGAGAAGTAAGCAAAAGAAAGCGAAGAAAAAAAGTAGAATTTTTAGTAAAAGAGGAAAAACTATCATTAGACTTAGCAATATTTTGATTTAAGAGAAGCTCTAAAGCTTTGAATTTGGAGTCAAGAAGGTCAGTTTGAGAGCTAAGAAGTTGAGAATGTTTATCAGGAAGTGCTTCTAAAAGAGATTTAATTTGTTCCGAAAGTTTGTAATGTTCACCAAGAATATTCCCCAAGCTTTTTTGGAAGTTTAACAACCATTTTCTGACTAAATCAGAGGTTTTGCTTTCAGAATTAAGGAATTTTTCTAATTCAGTATTAATATTGCTTAAGAAAATAACCTGTTCTTTTACATCACCAACAACTAGCTGAAACAGAGACATATCAGCAGAGATAGAGTCTTTTAGAAGAGAAAAGTCTTCTTGGGAGGAAGAAAAGCTTTCAAGAGTTTTATTGAGGTTAAAAATCATATTGTTTAACCTAGATAAGTTTTTGGAAAGAGTATCGCCAATAGAAATGGAATCTTGAAATTGTTTATGAGAATTATGAGAAAGAGTATCAAGCTGCTTTAGAGACTCAGACAGAGATTTAGAAATAGCAGGAAGATTTAAGGGTTGTTGAGAAGGTTTACTATTTTTATCATTATCAGACACGATATTCACCTACCTAGATAAACAGCAGTGATAGATTCACGATGATGACCAAGCTCCTCGCTGATGGTGAGGCGAGCATGAAGATCTAGTTGTTTTTGCTCAGGAGAAAGCTCTTTGGAAGTGGGGCCACCAGAAGCAGGAGAATCCCAACCAGTAATTTCTTTGTAGCGAGTTTGAGCATAAGCATGACGAAGACCATGAAGCTTAGAAAGATTAGCTAGCTGGCAGGCTTTCTCGTAGCGTTTAAGGTGTTGGACATAGGAAAGGGTAGGAGGAATCAAAGAACCCCTACCAGCGAGCCTGTGAGCGCGAAGAATGACATCTTTTTGGAGGTCATTACGAACAGGAACAAATCTTTGCTGGCCACCTTTACACCAGGAAGACTTAAGAAGAATTTTGTCACCCTGATCAGCAAAAGAAGGCTGGAATTTTAAAGCCTCTTCTCTACGAAGGCCAAAAGCGGCTTGAAGCTCTAAAGAAATTTTGATGTAGGGATCTTTAATTTTGTCTAAAGAAGAAGGATCCAAAGAAACAGCTTTGCTGATGTTAGTAACATAAACACGATCTTCAATATTCAGAGCAGTATTAGAAGATGGAATAATATTGGGTTTGCCAATCTTCTCAGCCCACCAGCGCAAGTGAGCCAATCTATTTTTTATGGTGCCAGTAGAGATAGACTGACTCTTCCAATGAGAGACAAGACTAAGGACATGCTTAGGTTTTAAGCTAGTAGCATTCAAGTGATGAAAGCCCATTTCATGAAGCTGATTAGCCATTAAATCTAGGCTACGCTGACGAGCAGCTTGAGTAGAAAAAGAACCATCTTTGTTATGCTTACAAATATTCTTTAACTGAAAATTCAAATCTCGCATAAAAAGTACAAGGCAAAAATATAAAAATAACTATTGGTAAGTGTTAACTGGACGCTTTGATTTCCGCAGAAAACGAAGCTGGCTTCAAGACGAACCAAAGGACGTACATAGAAGCCACGAGGTCACGAAACACCCAACGGAAGCCTATCTATCTAAGAAAGATGATAGTTGACTGGAAACCCAGAGGGAGCAAGGCATAAGGACTCCCAAGAGAGAAATCAAAAAGCCCAATGAGCAACTCCAAGAAGCGACCTGAAAAGGAGCTAGCAAGAAGTAGAGACTTTAGCGAAGAAGAGAAAGTATCTGTAAGGATAAAATCAAAGAACGCTAAAGGGTGATTTCTCAAATGTCTGAAGAGGAAACCAAAAAGGTAACACAAGCCAGACAAGAAAAACTCAATTTATAGTGAGAGAAACACTTTTCTAAGTTTCCCTAGAAATTCCCATCTTTTTAAGATGAGCAGACCTAAATGAGTAGGGAGCTAAAACCGCGCAAATAAATTGGGGGGTAAAGCCGCGTACTCAACCCAATCAGCTTCACAAGGAAGTTATGACCAGTTCCCGAAGGCATTTTGTTTTGTCCAAGAAAAGGTAAGGACGAACCCGGCAGATGGAAAAAGTTTAGGAAGTCTCTTGCTCCAAACCTCAAAAACTATTTATATGGAAAAATAATAAAATAACGTAATGGATAACGCAATAAAAAATGTCTATAATTTTATAAGAATAGTATTTGCAATAATTACAAACAATATCTAGGGGCACGTCACTACCGCCTGAGGAGAGGCGGCAGTGACGTGCCCCCAGGCGAGGCAAGAGCGATGGCCAGCTAGCTAAGAAGGGAAAAGAGAAGAATATCGAATATACTATAGAAAGTAATTTATAATAATTATGTAATATATATATATGCATTAAATAATATTTTGTATTTTATATGATAAATATTTAATTAATTTATATTTAGTATATAAGTTTGATTTATTATAAACTTGTATATGATATATAGATTTTTAATCTATATGCTTTTATATAACATATTGTATATATAAAATTAATATAAATGGTACACTTTATATATGAAAAAATTACTTAGATATTACAGGCTATAAAAATAATATATTCATATTATTTTTATAGCCTGTAATATCTAAGTATATAGAATAAATGAGTTATCTACGTTGTTGATTCTGTTGATTTTGTTGTTGGCTTTGTTGTTGATTCTGTTGTTGCTGCTGTAATGATCTTTCATATATCTGTATTAACTTTTGAAGAAATTCCGTTTTATTTAACCTAGTTTTTCCCATTAATTCTTTAAATTTATTTATATCTTGCTCTGGAAGATATGCCGAAAATTGTTTCATACCAGCTTCTTTTTTAGCTATGGCAGCATCTTTAGATCTTTTTCTAGCTTTTTCTTCTTGTTGTAGTAATTTAAACAGTTTTGAATCTTTTTCTTCTTTAGGCATTTTTTTGATTAAATCTTCAAGTATATTTGGTGTATCTGTCATATTTAGTAAAGTATCCTTTCAAATATAATATATTTGTAATATGAAATAACTTTACATTTATACTAAAGATAGAATTTATTTTAATCAATAGATATACTGATATTTAATGTAAAAATATTATATTTTGAGGAGTTTATAAATAAATATAATATGTAGTTACTACATAGTTAGGCCATTAAATAGAAAAATTATTCACCTTGAATAATACTTCGGTCTTTGAGCATAACTTGTACTTTGTGCTTATTGGCATATGTTTGTAAGTGGTTCACATCGTGCATACACTTAAGAGAAAATTCACGTCCATTTTGCTCTTTACCTTCTACATAACCATTATCATTACATAAGGTACAAATTTTTATGGCTCTATTGATTTCCATCTGTTGAAATATTTCTGTAGTTCTATCCAGATATTGCTGTAAACCTGCAAAGTTTTGTACGTCAAAGTCGGTTTCTGCTGCCCAAACTTTACATCTGCTAATAAATACTTGCGCTTTCTCTATGTCTAAATTGTACTTATCTATCCATTGTTTGGCTGTTAAAAGCTCTTTTTTAAGTGGCGTTTTTCGTTTGATATGGAATTTTTGAAGGAAAAATACAATTATTTCTTCAGCTAAACTTAGTGGTGGATGGGGAGTTGGTTTTGATTCATTGGAAAGTAAGGTTGTTAATTGTTCTGATGCTACTTTTTCTCTGCCCTCATAGAATGACATCTGGGGCGATTTGGTAACAACAACTTTCCAGTCAGAATCATCTTTAGTCTTTTGAAGTTTTAGAAAAAGAATCCCACTTTGGATTGGAAAGCCTTTATCTTTATTATCTAAATCCTTGAGTATTGCATTTAATTCTTTTATAGCTATTTCTAAAAGTCTTTTTCTACTAAACGGGTATTTATACTCTTCACCCTCTAAACCTAAATCTGGTAAAAGGTCTTTACTATTGCGTTCATAGCTCGTTTTGTTGTGCATCACTAGTTCAAGGTATTTGTATAAAAGTTGTGCAACACCGCTTTTGAAGCCTAAAACAATGTTTAAGAAAGTTGGCTTCGTGTAGTTATTTAGCAAATTTTGATAGAGCAAGTGACCGAAACGACAAGAACATTGTTCTTTATTAATTGTATGGTTATTACTAAGCTGAACAACTTGAAGGTCAGAAATGATATGAAAGGCATTCAAAAATTCTAAAGTCTTTTTGCTTGTACTGTCAAAATAAGAATTAATCCAATGAAAGGAGACTTCGTTAAGTCTAAATAGAGATTTTTTCAAGCCTTCTCTTATGTCTTTTCCCCAAGATTTTCCTAAAACATCAGCAAGTTCTCGCAATGAAAAGAAAAGTATTTCCGGCCTTCCTGCTCTCTCCCAAAGCTCAAGCAAACCATACCAAACCTTTTGATCTTCAGTAGTTAAGCTTCCAAAATCAGCAGATGGTTTAATTGTTACTTTACACAATATGGTATTTCCATTTTCTAAAATTTTTTCTCTTTCAAAAGTTCTAGTTTTTGCTTTTGCTCTTGATTGAGTGGGGGTAAAAATTCCCGGCCATTTCTCTAGGTTTAGTTCTGGCCTAATGATTGTAAGAGAAATGTCTTGTTTTTGTTGAATTAAAGCAGTTTGGTTGGTCATAAAGTCCTTTCAGTGGGTGCGATGTAATCAAGCTCATTTTATGGCTCTCTAGGAAAAAGACAAGAAAATCAGATTAAGCAAAGTTTAATCTTTACTCTTTTAGCTGAATTTTTCTAAAAAAGGATTTTATTGTTCCTTTTTAGAGCTTAAAGATTGTTTTCAGTAAAATTGGTTTTTTGGTAAAAGGGTTATTTTTATCTTTCACTGTTAAAGGAATCTTCTTTCTTATTTTCTTCTATTGTTTTTTTGGTTGATCAGAATTTATTAAAAAGACACACAATCATTTTTGATCGAGTTTTTTTTGTAAAAAAACCAAATTTCGCATTGTGTGTTTAAAGAAGTGTTTAAAAGAGTATTTAAGAATAGTGTAGGGTTTTTTTTGCACAGTTTAACCACTTCTTAAAAAAGAGGTTGCAAGAAAGCCACTCGTCGCCACCACCCCAGCCACTCGTCGCCACCACCCCAGCCACTCGTCGCCACCACCCCAGCCACTCGTCGCCACCACCCCAGCCACTCGTCGCCACCACCCCAGTAAATAATTGCGTCTGATAGTAATTAGATCAAGTTTAGATCAACGATCAAACTTGATTAACAATGATCTATATAAATTTTTTATTTTTCCGAAAACA
>JBDIBI010000084.1:0-10459 GCA_039812885.1 Blastocatellia bacterium | reverse complement strand
CTTCCACATATTCTTCTACAAATGGCAATGGCTTTCCTATTAGCATTTTTTAGCCTTTCTTTTTAGGCTACTATTTTACATCCTTTGGCTTCTTTTCCTTTAAAAAACTTGATCATCGAGTTGATAGATTCCAGTGCCATCTTTTGCCCGACTACCGGTTAGCCACACAGAAGCACCAGCTTGAGCATCCATATCAACAACTAATACTCGCTTATTTGACTTTACTAGTGCAGCCGCCAAATTTACTGCTGTTGTTGTTTTACCAACTCCACCTTTTTGATTAGCAATGGCTATAATAATCATAAAATCTCCTAGAATAAAAATCTGAATATTTTTGATAAAGGACAATCTTAACACTACTATATACATTAGTCTAGAAATACGTGTTTAGATATGCATTAAGACCAATATTAACACATGCATTATAAGTAATTTAATTTTATGATTTTATGAGAGATATAGAATTAATATATTTAAAATAATATTTTTAATATATTAAAATCTTCTTTATGACTCAATAAATTAAAAATTATTATAAATAAATATAGTTATAATAGTTGTTCATTAGAATTAATACTGCTTTTTCATGATACTTATTGACTAACCTATTGCTAAGTACTAATCTACGCCAATGTCAAAGGAAAAATTAAAGCCAAACTTAAAATTAGTTGAACCTGAGCCAATGCCAACAATAGATGAGAAGGCAGATGATGAGCTAGCTAGGCTTATTAGGTCAATTAATGAGATGGGGCGCAAGGCTAAAGCTAGAGCTAATGAAAGCTCTAAGCAACCAGAACTAGAGCCAGAACCACCAATTGCTGCTTAACCGCGCCTGTTTAATTTGGCTTTATAAATAACAACAATAAATTGATGGCATAATTCCTAGAACCAATTAGAACTGATTACATTTGATTAAAAAAGAATATGAATGGAGAACTTAGTTCTGATAATAATACCAAATTAGTTTATCAGATAAGCTTAAGTAGTAACACTTTAGGCTTGATCAATCCTTATCTTTTTGTTGAAAAGCTTAAAGAGAAGATTTTGTTAAAACTACCTAATATTAAAGTGTCAGTCACTTATCATACAAAAGGGGAAACGCCAGAACACTCTTTAGTTCAATTGAAATGTTTCTCATCTAAAAATATCCCTGTTTATAAAGTTAATAACATTAAAGAAGAAATTGACTTTATGGCTGCTACTTTACGTAGTGATTTGGATGATAAGATAGAAGGGAATAGGTCCTCCGCCGCTTAAGATGCTGATATGCAAAAAACTCTTTACATAGTTCCATAGAAGCCAAGAAAAATATTTCAATTTTCAATCGTTGGAAACTGTTAGTTTATAAGGCTTTTAGCCATTACTTTATCGAAATATTCAAATCTATATAGAGCATTGCGATATACCTTAAGTGGTTCATCGCAAGAATATTAGGAGATTAGTATATTAAGCTTATCTTTTCGTGGAAAAACTTTTCATCAAGTTAAAAAAGAGTCTTTATTGTAGTAACTAAACATATTTAGCATAAATACATGCTCTTACTACAATAAGCAAAATTTGTTGTTCAGTATATTTACTGTATTCGACAAAGAGTTGAAAAACTATTAAAAGTGATATGTACTTAAGGAAATAAAATTAGGCATAGCACCATTTGTTGATTTCAATAAATAGTTTATTATTAATGGCTGGAGTTATAAAAAGTTAGTAATACTATACAATCTATTGAATATTACTCAAGTGATGATCCTGAGTAATAATCTTGATTATTTTTTAGATTATAACTAGTAAAATATTATGATTATAAAATTATTGTTAATCGCCTTTTTAATTGCAGTGTTACCTTTTTCAACATATGCTTTTTACCAAAAACAAGAAACAAGTATATATTTATCAGAGATTAAAGACATTAGACTTTCTTTAAAGCTTAAATCCTATATAAATAAGGTTGAAAGAATTACAAAGCGTAGAGTTTCTATTGAAGAAAGGGATACCTTAGGTGTACCAGGTATGAATGCTGCGTTTATAGAACACCCAACAGATATTAGAGTTCTTGTACTAAGCAATTGGAATACGAATGACCCCGACATAGAAAATACTATTGCTCATGAGATTACTCACGGCTTATTAGCTTATGGGAAGGGTTATGTTAGGCTAAAGCCAAAAAGAAATCTAAGTAGCTTAGAGGCTAATACAGTTGGTCTTTTATCTACCATGATTGATGATTTGGTGGTTAATAATTTAATCCATAAAGCTGGATTTAAAGCTTTTGGTAATAATTACCCAATGGTGCTTCGCAATGAAATTAGCGGGGCAAAAAATAAACAAGATTTTTATGAGCAATTTAATAGCGATCTGACATTTAAAAGTCGATTTATTGTATTTCGCTATATTTTAGCTTGGGGATCGTTGAAGTATAGCTCACCAAACAAAGAGATGAGAGGCTTACTGGCAAGTTTTCTTGGAATATTTCCAAAAGCATACCCATCAGAGTATAAAACAGCTTTAGAAGTTCAACGCCTAATTTTGCACCATGATTTATTTAGCCCAACTCAGTATCAAATAGTGATAAAGGATTTGGTAAACATGTGGCAGTTAAATGATGTTGTGGAGCTAGTAAAATTGACTGACCCCAACTCATCTGAGCATTAGTGCTATAGTACTAACATTGTAAAAGTAAAAGGACAGTTGCAAAACACGTTATTGGGAATAAGGGTTTAAGAAAGCTCTTAGAAATAATTTTTGTTAATTTATAAACACTTAGATGCTTATTTTTTGTAATAATCTATCAAAACTGTTTAAAATCTACTCAGAAAGATATTAGTTAGAATGAACCGTTCTAAATATTGGAATTACATTGAAAAAAAGCTAAATCTTCTCGCTATAAGGATTAATGCTAGAGGAAAATTAAATATTCTGGATCTTCATATTCATTCTGAAAATTTTTATGTTCATTTTTTTAATAAACTATATGACTGTAACTTTACTAATTTAAATCAGGTTTCCCAAAATGTAGAAGCAATTGATTTAATTGATAATGTAAAAAAACTTATTATTCAGGTTTCGGCTACTAGTACAAAACAAAAAATAGAATCTTCATTGAAAAAAGACAGCATAAAAAATTACAAAACTTACCGATTTAAGTTTATTTCGATTTCAAAAGATGCTGCTAATTTAAGGAAACAAAAGTTTAAAAACCCTCATAATATAAACTTTACTCCCTCAGAAGATATAATTGATATAAATATTATTTTGAAAAACATACAATCATTAGAAATAGATAAGCTGGAAGAAATACACAAGTTTATCAAAAAAGAGTTAGGTACCGAGACTGATCTTAAGGGTTCACTTAAGATTAAAAAAAGCGTTTTAGAAAAAGTTAAAGCTAAATATTTAGGTTATGTAATTAAAACTAATACTTATATTAACGCTCGTGGAATAATGCAAACAAAGCAATGGATGTCAATATTCTTAGATGATGTTTATATTTCGCTTGTTGGGCAAAAAAAAGAAGATTTTTTAGTTGTTGATAGCTTCTTAGAAAATGACTTGGTGACTGAAAAAGAACACTTTGAGGATAACAATTTCGAGCATCAAGAAGTGAAAAGGAATATTGTTTACCAAAATACTCATATAGGCTTACCTGATATAATAAAAGAAAACACTCGAATTGTTATTTTAGGTGATCCAGGTTCGGGAAAATCAACAATACTTCGATTTTTAGCCTTTCTATTTGCGAAAGCGGTATTACAGTTTCCAGCTTTAGATTCAGCAGTTAAAGATAAAAGAGAGCTAAATTATGGAAATGTCCTTTTTCCAATTATAATTAAACTTTCAGAATATGATGAGTATATTAGAGAAAGCCCTGGCAAAAGCATACGGGAATATTTACCTAAGGCATTTTCAACTATTGGTGAATCTGTTGATGTTATTAAAAAACTACTTGACTCCTATTTAACAAAAGGCAAAAGTCTAATATTACTTGATGGCCTTGATGAAGTTAGCAGCACAACTAACAGATTAAACGTTATTAACCAAGTCGAAAAGTTCATTGCTTCAATAAATGAAAACAATAAGATAATAATAACTAGTAGGATAGCAGGTTATCGTTCAGCTTCAATTGGAATAAATGTAGAGCATTTTGTACTAGAGGAATTAACTTTTGAGAAAGTTACACTTTTTGTAAATGATTGGTTTAGAGCAACTAGTAGAGTTTTATATCCAGAGCTAATAGAAGAAGAGAGAATAATCGAAACAGAAAAAGAAGCAAAAGGAATAGTGGATGCCATAAGAAATAATCAAGGCGTATTGCGTTTAGCAAAGAATCCATTAATGCTGACAATTCTTTGTTTGATATATCGGAATGGGGCTAGCTTACCGCATCACAGAGTTGAATTATATAATTTAGCAACAAAAACGTTACTTTCTGATTGGCGTTTAGCAAATATTCCGTCTGCAAAAATTGTTAAAGAAACCGAAGCTATGAGACTATTAGCTCCTATTGCGTTTTGGTTACATGAGTCAAGACCTTCTGGACTTGTAAATGAGCCAGATCTTAAAGATAAGCTAGCAGAATTGTTATCAACCTCTAGAAATCTTTCTTTAGACAGCCAAGACATTTTAGATGCAGTTGATGATTTTCTGCTAAGAGTGAGGGAAAATTCTGGCATATTTGTTGAAAAAGCTATACGTAAATACGGTTTTTTACATTTAACTTTTCAAGAATATTTTATTGCCAGAGAAATTATTAGAAACCGTAAAAATGCGATGGAGCGTATCAATAAATACCGTCATGATCCTAGATGGCAAGAACCTATTTTATTAGCTGTAGCATATGAAAGTACCGACCATCCAGGTGACGCTAGCGAATGGATTAATTCAGCTATTCTTGCTATTGATAGCCCATACCAATCAAGTTTGCATGAAGATATTTTGCATCGTGATTTATTTCTTGCTACTCAGTGTGTAGCAGAGGCTATTGAAGTAGATACAAAACTTCAAGAATACATTGTTCAAAGATTTTTGAGAATATACTTTAATATAGATGGTGAAGGTAAATACAGTGCTTTAAGACAACCGCTTAACGAATTTTTGTACTATTTGTCAAGCAGTGAAATAGGTAATTATATTAAAAAACGTTTTTTGGCTTCGTTGCAAAATGAAAATCAAGATATCAGAAGTTATGCGATATATGGTTTAGGTCATTTAAATATTATTGATGATGAAGTAAAAGAAGCCTTACTCTTAACATTGAGTGACCAAAATATTCTTATATGTTTAGATGCAGCGATTACTCTATTAAGGCTTGATATAGAAACGTCTAAAGCAGTTGATCTATTAGGTAAAGCTTGCTTGGATGATGATTGGGAAGTACAGCACAAAGCAAGACATGCGTTCTTTTCTATCAAAATAGTTTCACAAAAAATTCAAGATTTATTATTTTCACTTCTTAAAAAATATTTGAACGAAAAACACTGGAGAATAGATGGTATTACACCTATTTTAAATTGGCTAAAAATTAAATCTCCTGAAATGGTAGAGTTTTTCAAAGATGCATTGACTAATAATGATAAAAGAAGTGGTGTAATAAGTGCTTTGAGGTGGTATAGGATTATTATACCTGATTTAGAAGATAGTATCTTAAAGTTACTTAATGATGGTAATAACCATAGTAGAATTTGTATACCAGAAGCCTTGAGTCATTGCCGTCCATCTGACAAAATAATAACAATACTCCTTGAAATGAGTGGAGATAGTGATTTGCAAGTGCAAACACAAGCTATAGAATATTTGTCAAAAATAGGAGGCTCATCTTCAAAAGTACTTGAACGACTAATTTATATATTGAAAGATACTAACCAGCCGCTAGAAGTACGCTCAAGTGCTTTAGGCGCACTTAGAAACACAGCAATTCCAAATGAAACTCTAATTGGATTGTGCTTAGATGCAATTAAAGATGAAAGTAATAAATTATGTGCTACTGCTATCAATGTGATTAGCATAAAAAGTTATAAGGAACCAAAAATTATTGATGCGCTTACTGGTTTGCTAGAAGGCTCAAATTCAGATATAAAGTTGTCTGCCGCAGGTGCGTTAGTAAAGTTAAAATATAGTAAATTTGATGAAGCCCTTTATATCTTAATTCCAATTTTAAGAGAACCCAAAAAACAAGCAACTGCTGCTATTTACCTTAAGCAATTATGTGAAAATATCACATACAACATAAAAATAGATCAAATTAATGCAATAATCTCAGAATTACGAAGTGCTATAGATAGCCGCCAAAGCCCTGAAAAGCAAGGTTCTGTAATAGATAACAAAATATATGATAATGAATTAGGTATACTTTGGGAATCCTTATGGGTTGCTTGCCAAAGAAGAGAAATGATTATTAATATTAACTAGTTTTAATTAGTAATCAGCTATCATTGATTTGCAATACATTATCTAGCAGTTTTACTACTAAACTCAAATGCTTTTAACAAAAGATTAAAAAAATATAGCATAAAACTTAATGTAAAAATAATAATAAAAAACCATTTCACCATTGTAGGAGTAATTTTCATTTCAAGAATTTTAGTAGTAAATTTTTTATAACCGTACTTACACCTAGGACAATAATGACCAGCAAACTCAAGACCACACCTTACACATGTTTTAGCGTTAGAAATCTGAAGGGAAGGTGGCTCCTTATCTTTACATCTAGGGCAATTAGCTCCATTAAAAGATAAACCACAACGCACACATTCCTCATTAAGTTTTTTTAAATTTGCCATTGTTAACCTCTCATATTTATAATAAATGTAATTGAAAAAATACCCCTTAATTGTGTTATTTTTTAAGAAAATAGTATATATACTACTACTATTTTATGGTACTACTAATTATTTTTATGATATTACCATCTCAAAAATCAATAAAAAACATTTTTCTTGTAAAACACAACTGATTAATAGTATACTACATCTATATTTATAGCTCTATACCTTAATTTAAATTAATTCTATGAATGCTGATATATTTCCACAAAATTTTTCTGAATACTTAGCTAGATTATTCAAACAAGTGAGACAAGAGGCAGATTTAACACAGGAAGAAATAGCAAAACTGCTTGGTACTTCACAGAAAGTTTATCAACGATGGGAAACGGGACATAGCGAGCCTAGTGGTGAGTTTGCAGCTAAAATTTTTCTACTTAAAGATTATTTACGTGAAAGAAAGAGTGATTCAATCAAATTTACCACTCCAACTGAAGTCGCTAAAAAAGTACTAACTGAAATAGGAACACAAGAAGATATACACGTAGTAGCTAGAGAAATGGCTGAACCTGTTATTGTTTTAATAAAAGATTTACTATGGTATGCAAATCATCTAACTGATTCAGGGAAAACCATTTTATACCGTCCTCCTATTTACATTGAATGGTTCCCTAACACAGTTTCCAGCGCACTTACTGTTAGATTGGGTTTTGATAATTCTGAGAATAAAACAACTGTTCTTCAAGCTTATAATGTAAATTTCAAGACTAATTTCAATGAGGTGCAAATTGCAACTTATCATCCTGGCCAGTGGGTTTCTATACTAAAGCGAGCTTTGGATATGTACAAATCCCATTCACACATGGGCATAGACGATAGTTCTTTGTTGGTTAGGATGGAAAAAGCTTTTGAGCTTGATGATGTTGATGAAAAACTCTAATAGTTTCTTGCTCAATTAACTTTAATAGGAACTTAAGGTTACTTATTCATCTTACCAGCCTCAACAATTCTACTAAGTTCTTTAATATCAACGTGTTTATTCTCATCAATAAAGTCCAAGATCCTATTAATTTGTAGAAGTAGGTTATCTTTATCAAAATCAAGTTTAGCTAAACTATCTATATTAGCAGCAATAGATTCTCTGGTAAGCTTGGTGATACCAGAAAGTCTCAATCCGTACATCCATTTGATTAACTCACTTAAATCAAGAGGTTTAATCATTTCAACATATTCGTCAACCCTATCTGAAAACATGACTATTTCTTTGATAAAATCAGCGTCAAATTCAGGAAACCTCTCTTTTAACACCAGAAATTGTCTGAGTAGAGAAGGTTTCTGTAGGTTAATTACCTTGCATCTTCTCAAAAAAGGATAGGATAGCGATTCTCTCATCCCATAACCACCAGCATTAGAAGTAGCGATAATTCTTATTCTTTGCCCACAAACAGGATATATTTCTTCGTTAGTTTCACTGATAGTTATTTTACCTTCTTCTGATACTTGCAATAGCCCTGCTTCAAATTCAGCACCTACTTTATCTATTTCATCAAAGCGAACTAATGAAGGCTTAGGATCTAGTAATGCTTTTAGTAGCACTCCATCAATGCGACAATCAGAACTATAGATTATCTCTTTGATTTTAGAGATGTTTTCAAAATTCTGTCCTGCTATTACTTTTGTTAGTAAGTCTTGTAAAGAACTATTCCACTTATAAAGAACATCTCTAGGTTTAATTCCATCATAACACTGGAAGTTATAGTAGTTTAGATTGTAGATTTGAGCTAATAAAGCAGCGAGCTTACTCTTACCTGTTCCGGGGCCACCCTGTAAAACCAATGGTTCAATGTTTAGCTCAAGCCAGGTATACACACTATAAGTAATTCTAGCGTCAATATGGTAATCAGCATCAGCAAGCTTTTTTTGCAAAGCTTTAACGTTTTCTAGGTTTTTCTGCATTACTGGATTTGGGTTGCCAAATCCTTGATAAAACGCAAAATTGTTGCCGCTTACTATATGTGTTGAGCTAAGGTTTTGAGTTGTGGCTACCATAAGAATTTCCTTTACTACTTATATTTAATTAATTATTAATTATTGATGATTATTACTATCATTGGCTAAAACTCTACCATCGTCACTAGTCGCAGTTATTTGATATTGAGATTTAAGAGATTTAGGGTTCTTTGGATTTACTGTTTTAGAGACTTTGATTAGGGTAGGAAATAGGGCTACTCCAAGATCCCCCATATCATCCTCAGAAATAGCTTTTACTTCATAACTAATTCCAAGCTTTTCTTTCCATTCTTTAACTTCTAAATCTGTCCCAATGGCAACAGCTAAAAGCTTTTCTTTTTGTGGATTTGAATTAAGCTCAACGGCCAACTTAATACATTCAGGACAGGTTAAAGATATGGCAAGAATCACGCTTTCTTTTTGAGAAAAAGCTAGCTTTTCCAAAACTTTCGTTCTGCGCCCAGGGGTGCTTGCCAACATATAGCTAACTTCTCTCCAGGGTACAGATTCACTAGGTTGATTGGCCTGGTTAGTTTGATTAGTTAGGTTGGCTTCAGCAATAAGCTTATCTTTAAACCAATTTTCTTTATTTACCTTAGCTTGATTATCTTTCCATTGCTTTAGATAAGTCTTAGTATTGTGATGAGCGTGCATAAAACTATAAGAGGTGAATAAAACACCTATTACAATCAAAGTAACCCCTAAAAGTTTGCGTTTGGTATCACCTAAGTTAGCTAGATAGTTTTCTGTTTTCTCAACTGTTTGTTGAGGAGAAAAAGTTTTTATTTTATCAATTAAAGTTGTTTTATCGTTAGGTGAAGAATCTGTTAAGTCTACTTGTTTCATTGCTTTATTGACTTTGCTATTAGGCTTTATAGGTTTTATGAGTCATTTTAATTAAGATTAATCACTGATAAGTCTCTCTATAATTGCCTAACAACAAACGCCACCTCCCTTATATTTCATTCTATATGATTAAATCTTCAGTATTAAACATCAATACTTACAATTAAGCAGTTGCACTACCATTTACATCTAAGCTGTTTTCAGCGCTTGAGTAGTAGCATCTAAATATTTTTTTAACCCTTGAGAAATAAGTTCTTTAAGGAAATCATCGCTACTTTCATAATCCAGGAGTGTTGCAACAGCTTCTATTTGTTTTTTCTCTTTGGTAGAAATAGAGAAAGAAATAGTTGATTGCTCTGTCTCTGATTTACTAGTACTACTACTAGTTGTAGTTTTTGGTCTTCTTGCCTTTTTACTGGCATTTAAGCTTTCTTCTGAGTCTTTGGCAGTATGTTCAATGGTACTAAAATCATTACCATTGGCATTATTATCACCAACTGCCAGAGGGCTTTTATCCAAGGACTTTTCTAGTGGCAAAGAAGTATTTTTTTGATTATTTGCGTCTGCTAATACTGTAGAATTGGTGTCTTTGTGGTTGCTATTACCTGATTCTATAGGCTTGAGACTATCTTGAGCTTGAATTTGAACTTGGGCTTGCTTGTTAGAGTTATTAGTTTGATCAAATGAGCGTTCAATAGCTTTTTGTCCAGGAGCATTATTGTTATTCCCATTGTTGCTATTGCTATGATTATTATTTTGATCAATAGAATGTCTTATATTGTTGTGAGTTTGGCTTTGTTCAATAACTTTTGGGCTATTGCTGTTTTGCTCAGAGCCTCTTAAATGCG
>JBDIBI010000083.1:0-10674 GCA_039812885.1 Blastocatellia bacterium | reverse complement strand
AAACCCAATTAGTTGTAAAAGGTAGTATTCGTAGTGAAGTGCAAACAGAAGTAAAAAATACCTTAAGTGCTTTGGCTAAAGCTAGTCCAGATAAATTTGGTAGTGTTTGGAATCTTAGAGAGGATAAACCAGCCAGTGGCTTAACTCCAATGCAATGTTTATTTGTAACTTACTCATTGGTAACAGGGGATCTTCTTTCCAACAATAGGGAAAATCTCGACAAGCAAAAAAATGGCATTTACCAATTTTATAGCAAAAAATATGGTAATTATCCTATACCACAAAACTACTCAGCTTATGGAAGCAATGGGTATTTGTTTCGCTCTCCTGTAGATATTTTCTTTGGAGAAAAAGAACAACTTCAACTCTTAAATACTTTAAGTCAGAGTAAATAAAGTAGATAAGCAAAATAAAAGCACAAAAAAATTAAATAAAAAATGAAAGCAAAAGGAGTCAGTTTTATGAAAAAAGTAATATTTATAGGATATCTAGCATTAACTATATTTTCAACAGCTTGTATCTTTGACAACCCACCTCAACAACCACCACCGCATGTTTGTGTATTTCATGCAGCAGAGCAAGGGGGAGTGGCTGCTGTTGTAACTGTTGGTAATAATCCTTCCACTTCTGCTCTAACAGATTCAAATGGAAATGTATCTGTAACAGTGCCAGCAAGTACACCTTGTAGTGATGTAAGTGTTGCGACCCCGAATATTGGGAGCCAGAGTTAATTGTAGGATGTTTATGTTAGCTAACTTTAGATTTTTAAGTAAGTTAGCTAACATAACTTAGGTAGTAATAGTAATTAAGGTTACAAACGAGGTCAAGCTAATGTTAGCAGAAAAAACGAATGCACAACAAATACAGTCAATTGGAGTGTCAGGCTTTTTCAATAAGTTTCGCTTAATTTGGTTACAGCAACAAAAAACAGTGGGAAAGTTGGCACATCTGACTACGAGTATAGATTGCTCTTGTTCAGCACAAAAACTAGTGCAGGAGTTAAATGCAAATGCAAATACAAATACAAACAGTAGCCAACTTAAGTAAGGATAGAAATTATGTTTAATTCGGGCATTCAACAGGTTAGTCTAGGAAAACAAATATGGGAGACTGTAGAAGATTTCTTATCCATTATCTCTTTCCAAGACAAGAAAGAAAGAGTTAATGCTAATGGCTTATATATAGGAGACTGTAGGTTAACCCAAGAAACCATTTATGATCATCTATTAGTTGTAGGTGCTAATAGTTCAGATAAAGTATCCAAATTTCTAATTCCAGCCTTGCTTCACCTTGATAAACAAAATGTTGTAGTTATTGATACCAAAGGGTTATATCAAGTTACTAGTGGCTGCTTTAACTCAAAAGGCTATAAAGTTAAAGTTCTCAATTTAGAAGATTCTAATCAAAGTTTAAGGTTTAATCCTCTGGTAAATATTACTCACAAAAACGATTATGAGTTTTTGGCTAGGGTATTAGTAAGCCATATAAAAGAAATAACTTTAGAAGAAACGCTGGAAATTACCAAAGAGTTAGATCCAGAACGATTTAGCTATATTGAACAAGCAGAAGCAACGGACGCTTTTAGCCTTAAGCGTAACTTGCAGAAGATATGGACATATCGAGTAAAAAAAGCGTGCGAAATTTTGATTAGAAGTTTGTTTTCAGCGATAAAAAGCTATTCAGATAAAGCTAATAAACCAGAAGAGTTACATTTGGCTAATATTAGATTCTTTTTAGATTATTTATCTAATTTATCAAATCTAGATGAGGATCTTAGACCATATGGTGTGAACAAATTCATGGAGACAAATTTAACCTCAGATGAAGAATTGATTCATTGGGAATGGTTCTTAGGTATGCGACAAAGACATGAAGCTTATTATCAAGTAATTTTAAGAACTTCCCTCTTGGCTCTGAACCTCTGGGGTGGCTTAGATGCTATAAATTTAACATCCAGCCCAACAAATGAGCTTGAGATAAAAGATAAAAATAAGCCTACAGCCCTTTATGTAATTGTACCAGAAGATAGATTGACTTATTTTGCTCCATTAATCAATTTGTTATTAATCAGTTGTTTTGAACAAAGCTTAAATACCAAAGAAGGTGTTTACTATTTTATAGACAGTTTAGAAATAGTTAAGAGCTTTCCTAATGTTGATAGAGAAGGCAATGAGATTGAAGCTTTTAATATTTGGTTACACAAACTTGCTCAAAAGAATTGTTATGTTTCTTTATTAGTAAATAACTTTGAATGCCTAGCGGGGATATATTCCGGTAAATACTCATTGAATAGACTATTAAGTAATTTTGGTTATCAATTATTTCTAGATGATTTAGCTTCTTACAAAAATATAGAAACTGAAAAAATCAAGAATTCTAAGGATGCTTTAATAGCAAAACGCATATTAACTTTATCAGAAATACCAGCCCAGTATAGTGACGCAAATGTAGTTATTTACAATGTGAGAGATAGCGGGAATGTTATTGATATTAAAGAAAGTACTCTAATTGCGCTACCAAGTTTGAGCCAAAATAAGAAACTACACAAACTATCACAGATGCCACCTTGCAAAGTTCCAGTCAGTTACGTAGGAAACGAAGTAAGTTATTTGGATATTGCAGAGATAACCAAGGAGACAAGTGTATGGTAACTCATATACTTACAAATATGTTAAACGAATTATCCAACAACTTTATATCTGAGTTAGAACCATTGTTACGCATAGCATCCGGTTTAATGACAGGGTTCGTGATGATTAAGCTTATTAAAATGCAAATACAAGTAGTGAAAAATGTTAGAGAGTGTAAGGTAGTAGATAAGGGGTACAAAGTTATAAGAACATTCTTTAAGTTAACAGACTTTGATTTAGCCACTTTAATTGTATTTCTATTTGCTTGTTATTTTCTGCGGGAATTATTTATGTCTAGCAAATTCTTTAGTGCAGAAATGGCAGTAATTTTTCTAGGTGCTATTACCTTAACAATCAAAAACATGGTATTGGATAAAGTAATAATAAATAGATATATACTATTAAGTATACTAAATAGTAATAGTGGTACTAGCGAGCAGATAATAGAAGCTTCAAATGGAAAATTAGAAATAGAGGACTTCTACCAACATGTAACTCCATTGCTCAAGACAGAAATAGTTAGCAATTATCTAGAAGGTCAGCTTCTAGAAGCTAAGGTGATCTACTCTATTACTCCCAAAGGTGTAAATCATTATCTGGATTACTTAAACATAGAACACAACAACTTAGTAAGAGAAAAGCACCATTTAGAACGAAAAGTTTCAATGAAACCTGATATTGAGGCGGATCTAGCCTATAAGGAGATATGCGAAAGACAAGAAACAGTTAGGAAAGAAATACAGACAATACAGAAATCTCAAATAGTATTGAGTAGTTAGTAGTAATCCTTAATAGAATCAAGAAATTAAAATAATCAAGGAGTTAAATGTATGTTATTAGAAACGGTAGAAGTAGAAAAACAAAAACCACACAAGTCTGGTATTCCAGAAATTCTTATTGGGGAAGAAAGTAGAGAAGCTTTCCTTGAGAAGCTTGAGAGTGCTATAGAATCAGAGAATAGTGTAATTTGCGTTTCAACAATGCAAGATAGCTTAAATGTTGTTAGGCGAAAAAAGCCCAAAGAAAAAGAACTTGTATGCTACATTCCAGGAGAGCCAGAAAAGAGCCAGTCTTTTAACTGGATGCCCTTATACAAAGATAACAATAACGCTTCAGAGTTCTTGTTATCTCATTTAGCCCGAACCATAATCAATGCTGATTATAAATATAACTACAGCCTAGCCATCTATCATTATGGTATTACTGAGCTTAAACAAATATTTACTCTTGGTTTTGGAGAAAAAGAAGAGCAACTTTATGTGGATCATGGAGGATATTTTCTACAAGCTTTATTTCGCTATGTTGCCGAACAAATGCCAAACCCTACACCAGTTAAAGCTTATGACTACCTAAATAATTTTCTTGATAACCATAACAAAAAGCAACTTTTAGACATTTTGGCTAACTCTGAAAATAAGCGTATTAAAGAATTAATTACACTTTTTACAACCTTAGATGAGGAAACTTGCTTTGGTCTAATGAGTAGAGTATCTGCTGCTTTATACTTTCTTTTTCGTCAAGAGACAAGAGACTTTACATCAGATTCAACACAAGCACCTGATTTTGCAAAACTAAGAAAAGAAAACCTATGCGTTTCTTTAAGCTTGGATGAGTACCACCTTGCAGAAAAGAGAGGTTTAAGCAGCCTATTTTGTAACTTAGCAATTGAACAATTAAAGAAGGCTAGAAATGGCAAAACTGTCTATTTCTTTATTGATGATATAACTAAAGTTGGTCATATGCTCAATCTAGCATTAGAGGTGCAGATTATAAGAGCTTGCAATATAGGGCTAGTGTTATTTGCTCCATCTATGCAAGAACTAGAAAAAGTCTATGGGAGAACGGAAGATAATAAATGTGGCTGGCAAACAAGCTCTATTCTAGCAAATTGCCTAACTGCAAAAAGCCTAAGTCTAAGTAAAAAGTTAACTCAACTCAGCAAAAATACTCTAGAGTCAGAATATCTAATTAAAGTAAGACAAAAGAGGATCTTAGAAATCCTAGCAATGAGTAGTGTAGCAATAAACCAGATAGAAATGGTTAACAGATCTAATGGTTTAATAGACATAGAAACTTTACCTTTGTATCTCAAAGACTTAGAAGATGAAAATCTAATTATTTCTCACTCAAAAGAACCTACTTTTCAAACAGTAGAACCAAAACCACTTTATCAAGTTACTGATGTAGGTAAGTACTATCTGAGAATATTATTAAATAATATGGCCTAGATATAAATACAAAAGATACGCTCAAACAGCTAGTCAAATTCAGGAGAGCTTTATGTTAATCAAAGGTTTTGTAAGCAATATCAGAAACGAACTAACAACAATTAAGGAAAAATTATTACCAAGTACAAGAACTAATGCTCTTAAGCCAGAGCTTGTAATAGGGGATTTAAGAATAGATAAAGGCCATTTTCTTAATAAATTATCAAGTTGTGGTTCTAGCCTTATATGCGTTGCTACAAAGAAAGAAACCTTAGATTGCATCAATCAAAAATCAAATAAGGGATTTGTTAGCTCTTTTAATTGGATACCTTTATGTGGGAATAATAAGGAGCTAGCAATTATACTAGGGCAAGCTGTGATTTATAGCTCATTTTGGAGAGAAGAATATAGGTTTTGGTTAGATACGGCAGGATTTTGTGTAGCTGCTCTATTTGCTCATACATCTACCCTTGAAAACCCTAGACCAGCAACAGCTTATGAGGTTCTTAACACCTTATCGCCAGAAGTTAATGAGCTAGTTAACTCACCTAACAAGATAGCTAGCCAATTGGCAGGATTATTTAGAAACGCAGACTTCAAACTTAGAGGTCAGATAATAGAGCATATTAAGCGTAAACTTTCTTGGCTTAATGATAGCGACTTTAAATGGCTTACTTGTACTAATTTACAACAACCTGATTTTAACAAGTTAACAGAGCAAAACGTCTGTCTTTGCCTAGATTTGACAAAAAAAGATCCTAAAG
This sequence comes from Blastocatellia bacterium, assembly GCA_039812885.1. Classification (GTDB taxonomy): domain Bacteria; phylum Acidobacteriota; class Blastocatellia; order Chloracidobacteriales; family JADJPF01; genus JADJPF01. The sequence goes on along the minus strand of JBDIBI010000083.1, from coordinate 5,073 downwards.
AAATCTTTAGCTTAAGTGCCTTATTTTGTAATTATGTTTTTTATCAGCTAAAGGATGATAACTCTGAAAATACAAATCATTTCTTTATAGATGACCTTAGCAATGTTGGATATATGCAGGATTTGTTCGCAAGTCATTCCCCAATAAAATGGTGTAAAAAGGGAGTAGTTTTGGGTATATCTTCATTAGGAGAATTAGAAAAGCTTTATAGTCAACAACAGGTAAAAACAGCCTTAGAGCAATGCCTTGTAGTTCAAGGCCATTAAAAATGAACCAATAACTACCAGTAACTATCAATAACTATCAATAGTTATAATAGGTTATATAGAAAAGAAAATTATGAATATCAAAACATTAGCGATTTTACTAATAATTGTCCTTAATTTATTGTCAATAACAGGATGCGCTCAAACCAGAACTAGTACAAACCATAAGACTAGCTCTAATGTAACAACTACAAACAGTAGCAATAAAGAACAAATAGGAAATGTGCTATTTGTTGCTCCCAAGAATTGGCAGAAAACAGAAATAAATGGAAAACTGTTATTCATCGCGCCTGATGGCAATCAAAACACTGTTATTGCTATTTTGCCAGGAGAAGATTTTAGCGGTGATTTACAAAGCTATTTCAAGCAGTTTTTAGATAATAATCAATCGAACGCGACAGTGATAGCAGGTGGGCAAATTAACAAAGGTACATCTGATGAAGGTTATGAGGTGTATTACTCACAACTTGTACTTAAAGAAGGGGATGGTGGTGTTTCTTATCGCTTGTATGTAGCCACACATCCAGGAGATAGGGCTGAAGTTGCAGCTTTAATTTCTACTGATCAAAATTCTTTCCAACAATACAAATCAGTATTTGAAAAGTTTATAGAGAGCTTGGATTTTGCCAATCTGAAAAACAGTAATAGTAATTCTAAGTCAGATAATAACAATGTCTCTCCTTCTACTAAAAGTAGTGGTAGTAGCAATGGTAATGGTTTTAATGGCTTGTTCGTGGGCACCATATCTAGACAGCAGTTTAACCCTAATACTCATTTATATGATTATATAGTACGCCAACAATACTATTTATTTGGTTCAGATGGGCGCGTCTATTTTGGCTTACCAAAAGGCGGCGATATTAGAGATGTAGACTCAGCTTGCCAGCAAGATCCTAGCAACTGCGGCCAGTATGCTTTATCAGGTAATCAACTCCAATTAAATCGCCAAGGCCAACAACAGTCTTTTACTATAGAACCAAAAAGTAATGGCTTTAAACTCGGTAACACGTCCTTTTATCCAGTTCACTCATTTGATGGGTTAAGGCTAAATGGCACATATTCCTTCAGATCCTTTGCCAATTTGAGTGGCGGGTCTGGTGCTATAAGTGGTGGTGTGTCAGGTGAAAGAACCATTAGTTTTACTTCCGATGACAGATTTTTAGCTAACAACTTTCTTGGTTTTACTGGTAGTGGTTCAGTTGCAGGGGGAACTTCTAGTAGTTCTATAAGTGGGCAAGGCACTTACCAAATCCAAGGTAATACTCTAATCCTTAATTCCAATGGTAGACAACAAAGCTTTAATTTCTTTGTTTATCCAGAAAACGAGCAAGAAGCTAGGCCAGGGTTTATCGTGATAGGTGGCGCAGGCTATCTATTAAGGAACTAACTAACTAACTTATTTATAAGTACTTACATTGATTAAAAAGGAGAAAATTTTATGCGTAATGCAAATTAATAGTTTTATCTACTTTTATTGCAGCAACTTGTTTAGCAGGTATCTCATCAGCAACAGTCCAGACAACCAATAAGCTTGGAGCAAAGGTGTTTGAAGCCAATTGCTCGCCTTGTCATGAAGGAGGCAACAACACTGTTGAAGCGACAAAGACTCTTAAAGCGGCTGCTCTAAAGGAAAATGGTTTTAGTTCTGTTGCTGATGTCAAGACGCGAGTAGAAGAAGGCAAAGGCGTAATGCCAGTTTTCAAAGGCCAGCTAAAGGCAGAAGAAATTGAGGCTGTAGCTGTGCGCCGCGTAGGCGGTAGAGAGAAGTGTTAAGGGAATAACCAGAACTGTCAATGGGTTCTGTACACACAACACTAAGGTTTGCTAGTAATAGCTGAAATCCAGAAATGGAGAGCCAAAAATAGCATGTGTTGAAAATGCAGTTGATGGGGAAAATATCTACCCTAGAAGGCTGTAAGTGTAAGGTTAATATGGTGAAAGCAGGATTGTCTGAAGTCTAGTTCTAGTGATAATGCGTCGATGGTGGTTCACGATATTTTAACGAGCCATCCTAGAAGTTACATCAGTATGCGCTACGATTGATGTAATTGATACTTCTAGCACACCTGAAATGAATGCAGGTAAAAGAACGAAAAGACCACCTAAGTTAACCGTATCTTTACTCTACTGAAAACGTGGGATCGCCTAAACTGGTAAGTTGGTTAGCTCAACTACCTGTATGGTGACGGAAACCCAATAGTACTCAAGGTTGGCCTGTAATGGGTACAGCACCACGTAACCAATCGTGGCTATCCAAAAGGTATAAGTTGGCAGTAATGACAACGAAAGCCTGATGGGAGAAGGGGGAAGTGGGCTAAAACAATCTTATTGCCAACTAACAGTTGAAAGGGAGTAGCGAAATGCTATCAGAAAGAACGAATAAAGTGTTAGATGGAATCCGTAAATGTTCAATTAATGGTAAGAGAAAAGTAAAAGATCTCTTTGAAATAATGGTGAAACACCTAGATTTGTGGATGCAAGCCTATGCCAATATCTACTCTAATGATGGAGCTACAACAAAAGGTATAGACAATGTTACGCAAGATGGGTTTTCAGATGAGAGGATTAAAAACCTCATCAAATTACTCAAAGAAGGAAGATACTTTCCTAAACCAAGCAGAAGAACCTTGATACCAAAAGCTAATGGTAAAATGCGGCCAATTTCAAGCCAGTCCGGAAATGATAAACTAGTGCAAGAAGTAGTAAGAATGATTCTGGAAACAATTTATGAGCCAGTCTTTTCAAGGGATTCTCACGGATTTAGACCGGAGCATTCTTGTCATACTGCTTTAGAAACTATCAATATCTGGAATGGTACTATATGGTATATCGAGTTTGATATAAAGGATTTCTTCAACAGTATTGACCACAAAATTCTAGTAAAAATACTGCAAAAGAAAATTGATGACGTGAAATTTATTCAACTCATCAATAGAATGCTAAGAGCAGGTTACTTGGAACAATGGAAGTACAATAGTACTTACTCTGGTGTGCCACAAGGTTCTATCGTAAGCCCAATTTTAGCTAATATCTACCTAAACGAGCTTGATGAGTTTGTCCGAAGCCTTGATTATAACAAAGGTAAAAGACGAGCCGTAGACCCTGAATATGACCGCATCATTAAACAGAAAGCAAAGGTCAGAAAACGAATCAAGAATCTAGTAGGACAACAGGCAAATACTCCTATTGTTTTATTAGAACAAGAAAAGTTAACTGAGTTGAGCAGAAAACAAAGATCAATTCCTAGTCAAAAACTTGATGACCCCAATTATAGAAGATTGTGGTACTGCCGTTACGCAGATGACTGGCTGGTTGGGTTAATTGCCCCAAAGCAAGAAGCTGAGCTGATAAAAGACAAGATAGAAGAATTTCTAAAGTGTAATCTCAATCTTGAACTCTCGGCAGAAAAGACAAGTATAAAACACGCAAAATCAGAAGGGACAACCTTTCTTGGTTATGAAGTAAAAATACGTGATGATGAAAAGCTGGTAAAACAAAAAATAGGCGGAAGTTACTGCACAAGAAGAAGCACAAAAGGAACTCCTATGCTATGCGTACCAAAGGAAAAGATTGGAAAATTCTGTAAAAGTAAGGGGTATGGTCAATGGGAAACAATGGAAATTTTCCATAGACCAAAACTACTACATCTAAGTGATGCAGAAATCATTAGCACCTATAACGCAGAGTTAAGAGGGTTAGCGAATTATTATGCTATGGCTAAGGATGTCAAAACAAAGCTAAATAGGCTATTTCACATAGCACATAATAGTTTAGTAAAGACATTAGCAAATAAGCATAAAACTAAACCTACGACTATATTCTCAAAACTCAAACGTAATGGGACATTACGCCTAGGATATCAGAATAAAGGAAAGGTAAAAGAACTGAAAATATTTAAATTGCTAGAACTCAAAACAATTCCGAGAAAGTATAGAGAAGTGGACAACATCCCAAAAACAGATGCATATTCCAACGGTACAGAGCTATTAAGAAGATGGTACGCGCAAGAATGTGATATATGTGGAAAAGATGAAGGCTACTTTGAAATACATCATATCCGAAAGCTAAAGGACATCAAGGAAGGCAAGCAAAGATGGCAAAAACTTATGATAGCAAGAAAAAGAAAGACTCTTGTTCTATGTGTTGAATGCCATCATTTACTTCATTCTGGTAAATTACCCGATTGGAGATTTAAGGATAATAGGAAGGAGAGCCGTGTACATTGAAAGGTGTAAGCACGGTTCGGAGAGGGGGGTAGGGTACTCCTGCAAAGGAAACACCGCCCCTACTCTACAACTATGTTTGGGAGAAATCGCAAAGTAGCTGGAAATAGTTATTAATCAAGGTTGCTAGTAACTACCAGCAACCTCTCCATCTTATTTGTTATTCACCATAGGAGTTTTTATGATAGCAGTATCATCAATGCAACAAGGATTAATACCTCAACTTAGTATTAAAGCAGAAGGCTTTGATTTAGAGGGAAAAGTTTTATCACATATCAGTGACTTTAGTGATAGCAATAAAGCAGAATTACTTGGTATAGCAGCACCTAAGCTAAAAAGCAAAAAACTAGCTGAAGCATTTGCAATGTTAATGTCAGTAGAAAATAACTTAACAAAAGGATTAGCTTTAGTAAGCTTTTTGCCCTACTTAGAGAAAAAAGATTTAGGTGTTGCTACCAAGACAATTTTTAGCTGCATTGAAGCTGTTGTAAGCCAAGAAGAAAAATTTGATTTAGCGAGTAAGTTTATAAAACAGCTTGAGGAAAATATAGAATATAGTAAATTTCCTAATGAACTATACATAA
>JBDIBI010000082.1:0-10969 GCA_039812885.1 Blastocatellia bacterium | reverse complement strand
CAATTAGCAAAAACTTCCCTAAGCCTATTAAAACCCATTTTTGATTAATTAAATTTTTGATTTTTCTATAATTTTATATAGCAAATGCTATGCCAGAAATAGCTTAAAATCGATATTTAGGAGTAGTCTATTGCCATATTTATGAAACAGATCCCACAAATGAGAGAAGCAGTTTCTTTTGCCCAAGCATTTTGCCCACATTTTGTACAATGAAATTTAACCTTACTCACAGGCTTTGGTTTTTCTAATTCTAAAGAACCAAATTCACCATCAGAAAAAAAGTCTTTTGATTTCCAGTTAAGTTTTATATCTTTTTCAATCAATGAACGAACTACAGTTTGAAATTTCCCGCTAGGTATTATTTCATGAGAAACTTTCTGCCCACACATAGATGGGGTATCGTGGGAAATAGGTTTCAGCCCAATACTAAGCATTTTTTCAACCCAAGCTTGGTTATGGTATCTAGGAGTAGTAGTACTAATAGTACCATTGTGATAATTCCAAAGATGCACCATTTCGTGAGCGAGATTTGAGATTATAATTTCGTCAGATGCCCCAAATGTATCTGGATTTAGAGAGATTTCATCTACTTTTACCTTTGAGCCTCTACTAGAAAATTTCTCAGGTGAGAATGAGCTAGGGCTATTTTGACGGCATTGTAGAGTAATTAGACAGTCTCTCAATTCACCTTTGAACAACCTATGGTTCAGTACATTATAGATTTTTTGAATTATTGCATATTCACATTTTGTAATTTGTTCAATTTTCATAATTTATGTCAATTAATCTATATGGTACTAAAAATACTGCAATGTTTCTGAAAAAATTTTATCTGTTTGAGTCAAGAGCTAAAATTTGAAATTTAACTTACATAATAAATATATGGAGAAATTATAAAACGGTCACATAAATTCTTCCGAGTTTTTCAGTTTTTTTTCATAATCAGAAAAATGTTTATTCTTGTGGGGCTTATATGTCACTTTAATATTATATAAGCCATTATTATCAAATAATTATACATTAATATTGTATCATATACGTCCAAAATGATATGATTAACCTATTTTTAGCAGAAATAAGAAAAGATTTTATTTATAATCTTTTCTTATGAACGAGAAACCTAAACAGAAAAAAACTAGTGGTGTGAATTTTGCACAGGTTTGTAAAGATATAAGGCAAAATAGTAATTTTACCAGAGAGCAAATGGCAAAATACCTTGGTGTAACAATACGTACCTATGACCGATATGAAATAGGCAAGATAAAACCTGGAGCAGAGGTAGCATTTCGTCTTGCTGGTTTATACTTAGCTTTTGTGCATAACCCTGCCAAATTCTCAAAATAGCAAGTATTTTCCAAAACTCGGAAGAATTTATGTGACCGTTTTATAATTTCTCCATATATTTATATATGCGGATATAGAGGTAGCTGAATGCCCTATGAAAAAATGACAGATGAACAACTTATGCATGAATTGGCTTTGGGATGCAAAATGGCAATGCAAGAAATAGTGAATAGGTATAAAAAAGGAGTTTATACTCATGTGTATCGTTGTGTTAGAAATGAAGCTGAGGCTGAAGACATAACTCAAGAAGTTATGATATATATCTATCAAAATGCTTCAAGCTACAGCTCTCAAAAGTCAAAATTTAAAACTTTTATGTTTCGGATAGTGAGCTATAAGCTATATGACTATTTCCAACGTATTAAAAAAACGCCGAACCAAATTTCTGAGAAAGAAAACAATATTACAGATACTAAAAAAAACGCACACCAAAAAGTTGAGTTGAAAGAAATGGCAAAAATTTTTGATGATGGACTAAAAGAATTAGCTGTAAAAGACAGACAAGTTCTCAGTTTAAGGATGGCTGGAATAGAACTGAGTGATATTCCTTCTTTATTGGATAGTACATATACAGCAGTAAAATGCAGTAGTAGTCGTGCTATTAAAGAGTTACGAGAAAAATTTACTAAAGCGGGGTATTTTTATGAAAAATAAAGTAAAACCCTCTACAAACTTGATTTATGAAAAAATAGAGTATCCTGAAAACCCCTTAGATACCCAAGATAGTAATTTAGAAGAAGATACAGAGTTTTTGGAATTTTTAAAAACAATAGAATCCCCCGATGTGCCGGAATCCATTGAAAAAAATGTTATGAAAGGTTATAGCAAGCATTATCGCTATAAAATACTTAGGCGAAAAATAAGAATCAAAGTACAACAACTAAAAGATTTCATACTTGAACACTTGCCAGGAAATTTAGAATTGAAATCTGACCTATTTAAACCAATAGCTGCAACAGGGATGATTTTATTTTTGGTTACTATAAGTGCAATTATCTATTATTCTTTTTATTCTGGAAATAAAGTAGATTCAAAACCAATAGCTAATAACGCTTCAACCACTAAACCAACTATTACACCAACTTCTACAACAAAGCCACCCCCCCCTGGTATTATCACCATGAACAAAAATGCAAATACGCAAAAAGATAAATTAAATAGGCATGAATCTATAGATAACAAGGAAAATGAAACTAAAAAAGATAAATTAGTTCCCAATAACACTGAACCCAAAAAAAAGATTGAAGAAGTTAATGATATAGTAGAACTTGAAAATAAAATTGCTCAAATTATAAACACTGGAGAAAATGAAATAAAAAGAAAGGCAAGTAATGATGCGAAAGTTAAAATTACTACAATAGATATTGATATTAACGATCCAAAAATAGAAGAACAATTCAAACAAGAAATACTTGCCAATGGAAAATGGACTATAACTAAAAATGAACCTGATGGAAGATTTATTCTTGACGATAATTCATTAGAGTTAACTACCAAAAAAGGTTATATTTTGTTCGATGATGAAAAGTACAATAAACATAAGAAAAACCCTAATTATGTTAAATTAGTTATTAAATTATTAGTAAATAAATATAGCACATAAATTTATTCTGACGATAAAATAAGTAAGTATAACTCATTTATATTCAAAATATTAACCGGGTAGTTCGGCCAAACGATAGGAGAATTAATGAAATTAGCCATTATATTATTTACTATGTTATTATTTAGTAGTTTAGTCTATGGGCAAGAAATAACTCTAGATGATAAAACTTTGGATCAAAAGCAAATAAAACCAGGCCAGACTGACAAATACAATCTCAAACTCTCAAAAAATACATGTTTCCACGTAAAAGTAAAAGAGTATGGTATTGATTTAAAGTTAGAAATTTTTTCTGCTGATGGTACACTTGTAAATTACTCCAATGGATCGACAAATATAAATAGTTATGAAGAAATTAATGATTGTTTGGATGCTGGTAGCTATACACTAGCAGTCAGTTCAGTAGAGTCGAATGCACCTTTTGGTCATTATACCTTAGAGTCAACAACTATATCTACAACTGCGAAAGAGCAATATACTAATGCCCGGCAATTATTTATACAAGCTAAACAGTTGGATGAATTAGAAAAAGAAGGGAAACTAATAGTAAATACATACTTAAAATCTGCTGTAATTTACTCATCTCTGGGTGAAATTCGCCGCTCTGCTGACATAATAGCGATATTAGGAGATAAATACTTAAGAGAAAATGATTTGGATAGTGCAATATTTTATTATTCACAATCGTTAGATTTGTATGAAAAAATTGCAGATTATTATGGAAAAAGTAATTTATTAAACAATCTTGGTTATGTTTATAAACTGAAAAATGATTATAAAAAATCATTAGAATATTATGAACAAACTATCAGTATTTGTAAAGAAATTCTAAATGATGATTACGAAGAAGCTTTTACAACATATAACTTAGGTGCATTATTTGAAGCACAAAATAAACCTGACATGGCATTAAATTATTATACATGTGCTATCAATGTACTTGAAAAAAAAGGTTTTTCTAATTTATGTGGGTATTTATCAAGAAAAGTAGTTGGTATTTACAAACGAAACAATAATTACCAAAAAACATTAGAAATTTATGATTTACAAGTAGAATATTTTTCTAACGCAAAAAATATAAAAGAAGCTGCCATTGTACTTAGTGATAAAGCAGATTTCTTAAAGGAAATTTGGGATAAAGAAAATGCTCTAAAAGCTTATGAAAATAGTTATGTATTATTTGAAGAAATAGGTGATAAAAATAGTCAAGCTACAGAACTCAATAATATTGGTTCTTTATATGACTTGTATGGTGAAACCTATAAAGCAATAGAAAAATACAAAAAAGCTTTGACTCTTTGCGAAGAAAACAATAAATACTTAAAAGCTTTAATTTTAAATAATTTAGGATTATCCTTATCGTCAACAAGAGACTATGAAGAAGCTTTTTTGAATTTTTATCAATCCCTGTCTATCTCACAAAGTATAGAAAATGATGAAAATTTTCTATTTCAGACTGGGGTAATACAGTCAAATGTAGCATCAACCTATGCTGATATAGGGAATTACACTACAGCCAAAGAATATAACTATAACGCCCTTGAAATATTCAAAAAACTTAAACGAGAATATAACGAAGGGATTACATTAAGCAATTTAGGTAGTATATATTTAGCATTAAGCGATTTTCCTAATGCTAGAGACTGTTTTGCATCGGCACTAAAAATACTTAAGAAAGCTGGTGCCAAAAGAAGTCAAGCGGTGGTAATGACTAAAGTTGCTGATTTAGAAATAAAAAATCAAAAATACACCGAAGCACTTTCACTACTAACCGAAGCACTTGAATTGCGCCGCCAAACGAATGACCAAATTGGTGAAGTCTATACTTTGAACTTGCTAGGCTTTGTTCATTTTGCAACTAATCAGAAAGCTAGTGCCTTAGATATTTTTACTAGAGCATTAAAAATTAGTGATAGTTTTTTTGATCAGCGCGCAAAAATGATCACAATTTATAATTTAGCATCAATTGCAAAAGAGAATAATAATCTAGGAGAAGCTCTTAATTGGCTAGAATTGGGTATAAATATCGTAGAATCAACTATATTAGGAATAAAAACTAAGTCTTTTCAATCTACTTTTTTTGCAGATAATCAAAGATTTTACGAACTATATATAAGTACCTTAATGGAGATGCATAAGCAAAACCCTAATGCTGGTTATGATATAAAAGGGTTGATGGTTAGTGAAATTTCTAGAGCAAGAAATTTTTTAGACACTTCTACGAATACTCAAAAAGCCAGATATTTAAATGTTGATTTAATGACACTTAAGCGGTATGAGGAACTACAAAATCAATTAGATTTCTTAGGCCAACAAATAATAAAATTAAAAGCTTTAAAAGTTACAGAACAACAAACACATAACCTTGAGGAAAGTTTTAGAAGCGTGAAAATTGAGGTCGAAGTTTTAGAAGGTAAAGTGAACAATAGACGAAATAATTTCAAGGTTTTGAATTTGCAGCAAATCCAAAATCTAATAGAAAAAAACGATATTTTAGTCGAGTACATGCTAAGCGATAAAGCTAATTATGTTTGGACAGTCACAAAAGACGCATTTCATTCTTATCAATTACCAGCAAAAGACCTAATAGAAACCGCTAGTAAAAATCTTTATGAGAACTTAACTGAAAGAAATAAAACCGTAAAATATGAAAATAAAACTCAAAAATATAGAAGGCTTCAGCTAGCGGACTCATTATATAGTGAAAAAGCAAAAGTTTTGTCCTCTATGATTTTACCGTTTGAGGAACAATTAGAGAAACGCCGAATACTAGTTTCAACTATTGGAGAATTAAACGTCATTCCATTTGCTACATTAATGAAAAAAAATGGGAAACCAATAATTGTTGATCACGAAATAATTTCGGTTCCATCTATATCGACCACTCAATTGATAGACGAACGAAACAAACAACTATTAGTAAATCCAGAAAATGAGATTTTGGTTTTCGCAGATCCTGTATTTGGAAATGATGATGAAAGAATCACAAAGTCAAAATCCATTTCCAACAATTCTAAAAATGAACTACCCCAGATAGCACTGCGCGAATTGCGAGATGGAGAAATAGAAAGATTACCTTCATCAAAACGTGAAGCAGCTTTCATCTCAACAGTTTACGGGAAAGGTGCAAAAATACTTACAGATTCTCGAGCAACGAAAGATAATTTTCTGCATTTTGCAAATAACTTTAAGAGCATACACATAGCAACACATGCATTTCAGGATACTACTTACCCCGATCTTAATTGTGTAGTACTTTCACTAGTTGACCCTAATGGAAATAGTTTACAAGGGTTTCTCACCGTCAATGAAATAAAACAGTTGAATGTAGGAGCAGGGCTTGTTGTCCTAAGCGCATGTCAAACATCATTAGGAAAAGAAGTCAAAGGTGCAGGTGTTGTTGGATTGTCATCAGCATTCTTACAGTCTGGGGCAAACCAAGTCATTTCGAGCCTCTGGAGTGTTAGTGATAGTGCCACAGCAGATTTGATGATAGATTTATATAAATCTATAAAAAATGGCATGTCTCCAAGTGCTGCGTTGCGAGCCGCCCAATTAAACGCTTTAAAAAACCCAAAAACATGCTCACCTTATTTTTGGGGAGCATTCCAAATAGGAGGTAATATAAATGAAAGAAAATGAAGAGCTTAAAGCTCAGAATCAAGAATTATTACTTAAAATAGAAAATCAGGAATTATTACAAGAATTTATCAACAAAACTTTGCAAGCTTTCAAAATAGAAGATGAAAAAGAATTTCAGGAGCAATCGCGAAAAACAGACCAAGACCTTTTATGTAACAGAATAGCACCTCATTTATTAGCACAATGGGCGATGGCAGGAGATCCAATTTGTGTAGGTAAAAATTTTGCTGTTGTTCGTTCTTGGCAGAAGGAAAAAGTCAAACAAGATCCTAAGTATAAAAAAAGACACATAATTACAATTGATCCAGGCATTGCATTTGGTTGGGCCCATCCTACAACATCTGTAAGCTTACAATGTCTAGAAGAACAGTGGCAAGGAGGAAATTTCTTAGATGTTGGTACTGGTACAGGAATATTAGCTATCGCTGCTGCAATGCTACATCCAGAAGCTCATATAGATGCTTATGACATTTCGATAGACATAATAAATAATGCGTCTTTTTGTGCAGAAGTTAATCATGTCTTAGATAAAATTAATCTTAAAACAGGAGATATAATAGACTATCAAGATGATTTCTATGATCTAATAACTGCTAACTTGCTGCCAAACGTTTTTTTACTAATTAAAGAGGAGTTAGTTAAGAAATTGAAACCTGGTGGAAAAATAATTTTATCTGGATTTTCTCATGAACCAGAACTACGTACAATAGCAGCATTTGATTGGACTCCCACTGTTAGTCAAGTTTCTAATATTGAAGATACTAATGTGTTAGCTATGTTTGAAAATTTAGGTCTTAAATTGGTTGAAGAAAAAAGAAATAAGCAATGGCTAGGGTTAGTTATGCAACGCCCAGAAGTCCAGTAATAAAATCAAAATAGGAGAAGTTAAGATGAAAGAGCCACAGATATTAAATACGGTAAATCAAGAACTTAAAGAAAAAATTGCGAATGCCAAATCAATAATGGTATTTGTTGGTGCTGGCATTTCTGTGAGCAGTGGAATACCAACATTTCGCAGTGCAGGAATTGGTAAATTTTTTCGTGAGCAAAACCCAATATACCTTTTATCGAGAGAAGGGTTTGCTGTATTTCCCAAACTTGCCTGGGAATACTCCTATTATATTTATAATCTTTGTAAAGATGCTCAACCAAATGTGGCTCATAAAGTCCTAGCTGCTTGGCAAAAAGAGGCCAAGAAACGAGTTATAATAAAAATGAATATGTTTACAACTAATTATGATGGTTTAATCAGTAAAGTAGGCGGGCAGCCAATAGAATTACATGGAAATATCAATAATGTGTACTGTTCTAGTTGTAAAGTTACTAAACCAATGTCAGAAATCAATTCAAAGCAAATGCCACCATTATGTGAGTGTGGTAACATATTATTACCGAATATTGTTCTTTTGGATGGTTTTATTAGTAAAGACAATTACGATATAGGTGTAAATGCAACGAGAGGGTGTTCCTTGTATATAGCTGTAGGTACGTCAGGTGTAAATGCTCACGTATTTGGTTTCATGAAAAGTGTTAGAATGCGCCCTAATACAACTTTAATTGAAATTAATTGTACCCCATCCCATTTAACTAGAGATATGGATTATGTTTTGCGTGGCACAGCAGAAGAGATTTTACCTCAGTTTGAATACGGAGTTTTATGAAACACAGCATTTTTACTAATTGTAAATTACAATGTACTTGTAAATTACAATGTAGTATTCCTTACATATACTTCGTTATTTAAAAACCCCAAATTCAAATAATAGCTATAAGTAATTATGTTTATTAGATATAATTTCTATTAACTTATTACACAGAAATTTAATAGTTATCTTAGAGGCACTAATTATGGTCAGGACAGAAAGACAATATAGGTATATTGTTGGAGTATACTTAAGTGTGATTTTAGTATTGGTAAATTTGATTGTTGTACTAGGACAAACTGAAGAAGTGAAAGAGAAAGAAGTTGCGGCGGAAAAGCTGGTAGCAGAAGCTAAACAGCTTTTCGATTTAGCCAGTATAGATCAACATAAAAAGTATGATGGTTTTCTGAAACTGAGAGAAGCCTTTAAGCTGTTAAAGGAATGCGGTGGTAATTCCAAGGAGGCTATAATTTGCGTAGAAATGGGAAAAATGTTTGATCAGCAAGAACCAAAGGATGGTTCCTCAATGGAATTTTATCAACATGCAGCAGAAGTATTTGGCAAATTAGAATTGTATTTCGAGGAAGCAAAGGTTTATAGATTAATGGCAGAAAAATGCGAGAAAGTGCGAAACGATCACTATGATAGCCTTGACTACATAAGGAGAGCTAACAGACTAGAACACCAACATATTGATGATCTTCCTGCTGTAGAAAGTTTGGGTTTGGTCAAAAAAATATATATTGATCCACTTGGAGAGGACGACTGGAGCAAAGAATTTGAGGTAATGCTAAAAAATAAAATAGTAAATATACTAGAGATAGTAGAATTTAGAGAGCAAGCAGACGCTATATTGAAGGTTAAAAAAGTTGAAGTAGAAAAAGATTTAATTTTGGTAAATAGTAAGGGGAAAATATTTTGGGAGGTCGAAAATTTTAGAGATAAAAAGAAACCCCCAAATTTAGTAGTCAAAAGACTAATTAATAGTTTGATGGCTGAAATAAATAAAGAAAGAGTTGACTCTCCACGTGCTGGTCGTGTTGCAGAAAAATTGATTAAGAAAAGAGGATTTTGATCAAGTATCATAGCTCTAATCCCGACTTTGGTAGATATTTCATGAACTCTAGCTTGTGCATCTATTAAGATGCATTTTACCATAGCCCTTTCCTGGAAAGCTTTATCTATTAATTCCTCATAATCTAAATGATTTTTAGCTACAGTAACTTAGGATCGTTATTTTGGCTAAGCGTTTCAACTCAATAAACTAAGCTTAACGACAAAGTTAACTTTAATCTATTTTTCCTGGCTAGATAATATTATAAGTAATATAATTTACAACTAGTGAAATGATAATGTATTAAAATATTATATTTCTTCTTTACAACCTGATGCTAAGTTGTTGGCTGGAGCGGTTCGTTCCCATTGGGGTGTTGAGAATAGTTTGCATTGGGTTTTGGATGTTGCTTTTCGTGAAGATATTTCTCGTATCCGTAAAGATTTTGGTGCCGAAAATTTTGCTATTCTTCGCCATATCTCCCTTAATTTACTTAAACATGAAGCTTCCCTTAAAAAAGGTATTAAAGCTAAACGCCTTAAAGCTGGTTGGGATCTCGATTATTTCCTTAAAGTACTTAAACTTTAATATTTTATAATGCTTTTACCCTGGACCCTTCACAAGAAAGCACCATTAATGGCAACAAAACTAAAAGAACTAAAGGAATTAATCTTGAAAGAGTAAGTTCGAGTTTTACCAATTATAGGAAAAGAATGTAGAAAAAACTAAAGGTTCTCAGAATACTAGTTGAATGAAAAATCAAGCAAACCGAGAACCAAAAACACAAGCAGTATACCTGGCAGCAAGCGCATTGAAAAGAGTGGTAAAACCACTAAGTAACGCAACAGGCTACTGGGTAATAATAATACTAGTAACAATGATGACAGGCAGATTAGTAGCAAACAAAGGAAGTCTAGCGCGAGCAATACAACCATTAGTGTGGAGGGTAAAATGGGGATGGCACCGAGCACACAGAAGCTTAGAAAGAGGTCATGTGCAAATAGAAGAGATGCTAGAGCAAGCAAACCTTTGGTGTATGAGTAATTTAGAAGTAGAAGAAATAAAGTTAGGCTTACGCCAAAGAGAAGTAATAGCCCTAGATACATCAGTAATAGCAAGAATAAGAAGTGGAAAAAAGTTGGCTTTAGCAGCCAAAGAATATTGTACAAAAGTAGGCAAAGCAGTCAAGTGCAATGTAGTGGCAGTAGCTAGTAAAATAGTGATGATAAAAGAGATACGTCTAGGGCTAGTGCAAAAAGTGAAAATCAAAGAAAGTGCAGAAAGTGCAATAGAAGAAGTCTTTGAAGAGTTAAGGAAAACAAACTCTAACAAATTGATAATAGTAGATGCAGGCATAGCTACAAAAGAAGAGTTTTCTAAAGCTACAGAAAAAGAAGCATTGCTTGGACGCTTAAGGATAAATCAAAAACTAAGAACACAACCAATAAAAAAGAACTCCAGAGGAAGGCCGCCAATACATGGGCAAATAATGCATCCAGGAGCAAGTGCAGTAGAAATTCTAGAAGATGAAAAAATAACTTTAGAGTCACCAGAAGGGGAAATAACGATAAGAAGATACAACAAGTTACATTTTCAAGAGTATCCAGAAATAAAGCTTGATGTACTCAGAGTAGATGACCCAAAGTATAAAAAGCCTCTTGTAGTAGGAACTACTGCCAGAGA
>JBDIBI010000081.1:0-11587 GCA_039812885.1 Blastocatellia bacterium | reverse complement strand
TTTGGCATAGTATTTGTAGTAATAAGTAGCAGATTTTGATCATTGAAAAACTAATGGTTTCTGGCACGATAGTTGCTACTGAACGACAACTTTTTTGGTAATTTAAATGGTTTTCAGGTTTTGCAAATTATCTGGAAAAATCTTTAAATATTTTCCGAGAATTTAAAACGTTTTTAGTTTTCGAGAGGGATAATAGTTATAGAACAAGTTTTCTGTTCTATTTGGTTTTAGGTAACTATTAAGCTGACCCGGAAAAAATAAAAAAATATTTCCAGTTTTTAAAAATATTTGGCTGTTTGAGAGGGGATAATATATAGAACACTTTTTTTGTTCTAATAGAGGTTTCTAAAACTGGAAAAAATAAAAAAATATTTCCTGAAATTTGAAACTTTTTGGTCTTTTGCTTTGGATATTAATATATAGAAGAAATTTTTTGTTCTAATAATTTCGGAAAGTTAGAAAATCTTAGAAAAGCTGCAAGGAAAATGATGGACACTGCAACCATACAAAACACAGGGTCAAAAACGAATTTAGCTAGGGCTTTAGAAAGTGCTGAGAATTTATTTTTATTTGTTGAGGGATTAGAGTTTCCTTCAGAAGAAAACTTTAATGATTATTTGGAGTTTGCAGAACAGTTAGAACCTAACCAGCAAAACAAGGGGGCTTGGGCTTCAAGTTTTGTTTGTTGACTCGCTTATGTAATTAGTTAGTTAAGAAAATCAGTAAAACTAAAAATAAACGATATTAAAAATTTTATAGAAATTTTATAGGAAAAATTTATGCTGCAACATAGTAGAAACATTAAATATAGATTATCTAGAGGCTATTCCCTCGTAGAATTAATCATAGTAGTTACATTAATTAGCTTACTCTTAAGCGCAACGCTATATCAACTTAGGGGTTCTATATCAAATGTTTCGCCTGATACAGTAGCAACAGATTTAGCATTACAAATCTATAAGGTTAAGCAGAGAGCTACTAGTGGTGCTACAAATGTAAGCATTCGTACTGTTGATGTAACAACAGCCGTAATTAAACCCCATTATGGTGTTACCATTAGTACTACTCCAATACTAGGTACTAATAATTGCTCTAATAGTAACTGTTACCCGCAAAATTCAATTTGTATTTCTGGTCAAAGTTTCTGTTTTACTCCTTCAAATACAATAACTTTTGATCGATTTTCAGGAAATACGCAAAATCCTGATGTAGTATTTATCACTAGTAGTAACAGAAAGTTAGCATTGCTAATTACTGGATCAGGTGATTTTTATGTTGCAGAGCAAATTAAAGGAAATTGGTATTCAAAAAGTCAATTACAGAATTTAGATCAGCAAATAGGAGGTAAATAAGGATGTTTAAATTTAATCAAACTAATAGAACTAATACTCATAATACTAAAAATAATATTAAAGGCTTTACCCTACTCGAATGCGCCATAGCTGCAATTCTTGTCACTATTGCTCTAGGCTCATTGATGAAGTTGGTTTTTGCTGTAATTAAAAACACCACATTTGATCAAAAAGTTGCTGACTCTAAAGTATTTATCGCACAAAAGAACACTGATTTATTCAAAGATTTACCTAACCAAGTAGCTAAAATTCCTGTTGGTCAAACAAAAATAGGGTCTGTTGATCCTACTGTTCCTATGACTGGCTATTACGATTTTCTTAATGAGTCAGGGTGTTTATTAGTTAGCCAATCAGGGGGTACAGGTGGAGGTAAAACTACGGGTTTAGGGTCAACAGATACAGGTGCAATTGGTGGTGCATTAAACACCATAGACTGTTCTAACTCTACAGTAGCTAATCCTAGTACTTCAACAGTAGCAAGATATCGTCGTCAATGGATGATGATTAAGGATTTTCCTCTAAATGGGGATGTAAGTATGGTTGTAACAATAGTTTATCAACAGACTAATCAAGTTGCTGATACTTCAATTATTACAAAAACTGATGGTAGTAATACTAAATAACTTAGTAAACAGATTCTTTTAATTGCTTAATCAATAGTTTAAGGGGATTTTATGTACATAAGAAAAAAAACAAATAGCAAAAGACAAGAAATAAATAATAAAAGCTATTCACTACTGAAGCTAATTATAGCTGAATTAACTAATACTAAAGGTTATTCGCTACTAGAATTAATTATAGTATCTGTTGTAGGACTAAGTATTTTAGCTACATCAGCTAGAATGTATGTCAGGTTTACCGAAGTGCAAAGAAGAGAAGAAAGATTACTTCTAGTGCAACGCTCATTGTTGGCAACTCAAGCAAACCTAAAAAAATCTCTTACTACCTTGCCAGGTAGAGGATTAGCTACAACAAACGGTCAGGCTTTCTCGCTTCCATTATTACCTTCTATTGGTTCTGCAAAGGATTCATCAGGAAAAGTTGTTCCTGTTAGATTAGGTGTAGTAACTCCTTATAAATTAAATGGATACGACGCTTTTACTATAGCTTATGCTGATTCAAAAATCCCTAGACTAGCAATTGCAAGTAACACAAAAGTTGACCTTAATACTGGGAAAATTACTATTGCTTTACCTCAAGCGTTTCCTGGCAGACCACCAATAGTACCAAGAGGGGGCATTATTACACCTATAGGTACTCCAGGTGGCACAACAATAGGAGGGTTGACAGGTAGTAGCATTAAGAGTGGTAATGGTATTAGTAATAGTGGTACAGGGGATGGTACTAGCAATATTATTGTTCCAATAAATATACCAACGCCAACTCCTACTCCAAGCCCAGTTGCAACACCAGCCCCTGCTCCCGTACCACCAAATGTTCCTTTTGATAGCACCCTCTTAGGTGATAGTTGGATACCCACTACAAACACATTTCATGTTGGGGATGTGATGATGATGGTTGATAGACCACAATACAGCGATACCCAATCTACTACAACCCAAACTAAATCAAGACTTATACAGATAACAGGTGTAAGAGCAATTACCCCAACACTAAGCCAAGGGGGACAGTTTTTTATAGAACTAACATTTGATTACTGTAAAGTTGGGGATTGTGGGACACAATTTCCTGGCCTAACAAACACTTTTGATGCTCCAACCATAGGCGCAGCACTAATCCCATTAAAACTAACCAGTTTCTATGTAAAATCTGATTCAATGGGAATCCGTATTATTAGGAATAATGGTGGTATCGTTACAATTGATGCCAGTGGAAATGCCACTATTCAAGGTGGTAGTGAAGACACACAAGGCGAGCTTTTAGGCAATTTAGGTGTTACTGCAAACTTTAATGTTACCTATCACTTAAAGGATGGTACAACTCAACCTACTCCTATTAATCCTGCTGTATCTTGGTTAAATAATGTCATTTCTACAGATGTAAGCATAAGTAGCGAAGTCCCTGCTACAAAAGGTACTGAGCGAATAAATCACAGGGTAAACATTAGCTTTCCAACTATAATGAAAAGTTTGGAATAAGTAACAAAACAAAAACTGTAAACAACTAAAACAAACGAACTGACAAACCATAAATTGATAAGTTAAGAGGAAAATTATGAATAGCAATACTGACACAAACACAAACCTAGACGTAAATAACATTGATTATAATGTTAATGTCTCTACTAATAATATAAATGGAAGTGGTAACTTTTTAACAAATAAAAAGCTCAGGAAAATACTTAAAAAACTATTTAGACTAGATTCTAAAAAAGGCTATGGCTTGTTACTATTTCTAGTTTTTTGTTTCTTCATGGTTGGAGTATCTTTGTTGTTAGAGCCAATTGCTACATCATCTATAGCTCTAGAACATACACAACAGGAAATTGCGCTGGATATGAACGAGCATATAAACATTGCTTTTAGTAGTCCTATTCGTCACCAAATTATTGACCAAATGTATAAGAACATTCAGGATTTACTTATTTCTCATATAAATGCAGCAGCAGGTAGCGCACCTTATACCTGCAATGGCCAAACTGTTCAACCTACATCTGTTGATCCTGTAGGGGGTAGCCTAGAGAATCAGTTTGGCTTGTGTTTTCCAGAGACAGCACTCTATGGTTTACAAGGTGACACCAATAAAAGTATAGATTTTCTTAGTACAGCATACCCTAACTATAAAACCCCCATACCTGATAAAGATGTCGATAATGTACGCCAAATGATGATTAGAAAATACCAGAATGATTATAGTTATACACTTAGACCTACTTACGTAGGAAAAGAAGTGCTTTCTCAAGGAGCATCTGGTAGCATACCTGCAAGCAGGCTAGAATTATACCATTGGGTTGTACGCGCTGATATTGAAAGTCATACATACCGAGAAATAACCGGAGGGATGGTTATTTATTATGACGTATATTTAACTAATGGATATTATCCGGGTAATTTCTATGGTGGAGGTTCAGCTTGCGATGAAAAAGCCAGTTACACAAGCCCTTGTGGTACTGATGAACTGGGAAACGCTATTAATTGTGCGCCAGTAATGGTGCAGCAACCAGACGGATCATGGGGTTTTGCTGTACAGTATGGACAGGATGACCCTAATTATAAGCCTGTTGACACTTGTGGCTATGATACTGTAGGAGGCCAAAGGCTTTATGAATGCCCAGTTTCCGGTAATAGAGTTACTATTGAATTTCCTTCACATGGGGTTCGCCAACAAACCGGGTGCGCTTCAGCAAGCACAGGTCTTTCAGGTGTTACAGCACCAGATAACGGAGGTTACGGATTTTCACTAGCAGTAAGAATAGTCTCTATTGGGAATCCTTACAACTAAAATATAGACGAATTTTTTTTAAGGTTTTGTAAGTAGCAAAATATTTTCCGGGAAAACATCAGATTAAGTATTGACACGAACGAAATATAGGTGAAATAATATTTATACCAAACTACCGTTTTTTTTAAGGAGTAACAAAATGAAAAATACAATAAAACATTCTATATTTGTAGTTTTGATATTCATATTATGCACATATTTCGCTTATGCACAACAACTAAATAATTCACCTCTTATATATAGAGTGTCTAATGATGGCCTTCAGCCCACAGGCACAGGAAGAGTTGTTATAACAGATCCACTCACATCTAAACAAATAAGAGAAATTCCTTTGCCTATAAGATCCCTCAGTATAGAACTTACTCGCAATCAAACAAAAGCTTATATTGCTGCTAGAATCCCAATTGGTTCAACAGGTTTAGGAGCAATTTTAGTAGATTTTAATGAAAATAATAGCAATCCAGTATTACCTTTTCTTCAAGGCAAGGTTATCTACAGATTAAAGCTAGCTCCAAATTCTGAAGACTCCCAAGGACTACTTTGGGCATTGATGGGCGACGACAACCAAATTTTATTATTGGATCCTGACAGTCTAAAAGTAATTCAACCAATAAATAATGTTGCACTTCCTGTTGATATAGTGTTTAGCCCTGATGGTAATAAAGCTTATGTAGCTTTATTTGACAACACTATTCTTGTATATGATACTAAAACACGGACTGTTATAAACACAATCACGGGTTTACCTCCGCAAAACAACAAGATCGAAAAAGCCAAAGAGCTAGCAATTTCGTCTGACGGTAAAATGTTATCCATTGGTAGTAAAAATATTATTAGTTTTATTGATACTGTTTCTTTTAGTATCAATAACTTTGAGATAACACTTCCGCCGTTTCTCGTTGATAAAACTCAACTTAAACTTCTATTTCACCCAAATGGAAATATTATTTATATTGCTGAAAGTACTAGGCTATATAGCTATGAAATATCTAGCGTTAAATTAACGCAGATTTTCGACACAGAGAATATAGATTTGGGTAATTTTATACAAGACTTAACCATCACTCCTGATGGTCGTTTACTTTACGTAAGCGATTTCGGCGGTAGGATCATTGTTGATACTAAAGCTCAATCAGTAATATTTACTGCTGTAGATAGTGGATTTAACATACAAAATTTTGCTGGCATCGCACTAACAGGCGATTTCACTATAGGCCAAGCACCAACACTGCAAACAACTTCACCAGTAGCAAATCAACAAATAATGGCTAACAGGTTATCTACTATTAGCTGGCAAACAACAGTTGCACCACAAAGTTTTTCGATTGCAAGCCATAAAATAGAGCTTTCAACAGATGGTGGAGTAACCTTCAATATTATTCCTGGCGCAGAACAGCTAAAACCAGATGCCCAATCGTTTACCTGGAATGTACCAGACATAGAAGCTCCTAAAGCACAAATCAGAGTTTCTACTGTTGACTTGGGAGCAAGAAGGGCTAGCTCTACTACTAGCAATTTCTCTATTTCCAAAGGTGCTTCAAGTGGCGATACTCAACCACCTACAGTTAATTTTCTATCTCCTAAAGGTGGTGAAAAGTTTAATAGTGGCGACACTTTGCAAATCACATGGACATCTAGTGACAATGTAGGAGTAACATCACAAGATTTGTCATTATCAACCGATGGTGGTTCTACTTTCCCCGTTACTCTTGCAAGTGGGTTATCAGGTGCTACTCAAAACTTTACATATCAAATACCAGATCTACTACAGTCTGATCAAACTAGATTAAAGCTTCTAGTTCGTGACGGCGCAGGAAACAGCGCCCAAGCCATTACTGCTAATAACTTTAGTATTTCATTAGGTGCTGACACTATTGCTCCAACTGTTATTATTTCAGAGCCTAACCAATCTAAGCCAATAATTGCAGGCCAGCCTATCCAAGTTAAATGGCAAAGTACTGATAATCGCGCTGTAGTTTCTCAAGCCTTATTGCTCTCATTTGATGGAGGCAAAACATTTACCCCAATAATGAGCTTTGGTGGTACTGAGAATAGTTTTGTATTGAGCAATCTAGATAAGCTTAATTTCACAACACCTCAAGCTATGGTTAAGATAACAGCAACAGATACAACAGGTAACAAGGGTGAAGCCAATTCTACTTTTACCATTTCGCCAGCAATAACCAATGCTACCTATCAAACCAAAGTGCTTACAATTACTGGCATAGGCTTTATGTCTAATGTTAATAACACTATCAAGCTATTTGTTAATGAAAAAGAAGTTACACTATCACCAAGTAATGCTGCTAATAGCTCTTTTACCGTAAAAGGCAATAAGAAAAAGCTGAGTGTTGTTAAAGGTAGCAACACTGTCAAATTGGTTGTAGATGGTGTTAGCAGTAATAACTTTAACTTTTCGTTTTAATTGGTAAAAGGAGCAGTTATGTCTACTGAAATATTTGATCAAGTAAAAGAAAACATAAAGCAGTTAACAGCTAGTGAAAAAGCTGCTTTAGTTCAATACTTATTGAGCCAAGAAACTCAACTAATGTCTAAGAACCCTTTAGAAAACGAGATAGAGAGCAAGAACAAAGAAGAAAAAAGAGTATTTGGTTTGTATCCTGGTGGATGGATTAGCGATGATTTCAACGAACCTTTACCAGATGAGTTTTGGTTAGGCCAAGGAGAGCAGCTATGAGATTGTTGCTAGATACACATATCTTCTTTTGGCTAAATACTGAACCAACTAAATTGTCCAAAAACGTAGTAGATGCTTTGGAAACGACAAGCAACGATTTAGTTTTAAGTGTTGTCAGCGTTTGGGAAATCCAAATCAAAAGCCAAATAGGAAAAATGTCATTGCCTGCTCCATTAGCAGAAATTGTAAAAACTAACATTAATAGGAATAAGCTAGAAATCTTACCTGTTAAGTTGGAACATATTTTTGGACTAGAAACAATGCCATCACATCACAAAGATCCTTTTGATCGGTTAATAATTGCTCAAGCTAATGTAGAAGATTTAACTGTAGTAACTAATGATGCAATATTTACAAGTTATAGCGTAAAGCTTTTTTCTTAACCTATTGTAACTAGGAGATTAAGGAATGAAACCAAATTTAGTAAATAAAGTAAAAGAAGTTATTGCAAATGCACTACGTAATATCTCTCCAGATAGGAAATATCAAACGATATTAGAACTTCTTTCAAAAAATGGAGAAATGTACGGACTGGATATTATAGAACAGTCTAAAGGGTTCTTAAAAATGGGAAGTGTTTACGTTTATTTGGCACGTTTAGAAAAGAAATGTTTAATCATTTCCCGGTTAGAACACCTAGAGAATAAGACTGAAGGGCAAAAACCGAGAAGGCTTTATAAGCTTACCGATTTTGGTGAGATCTATTTGATAAGCAATCCTGGGCGACAGTATGCCAATAACAAGTTTTAATCAATAGTTGAGTTTTTATCTTAAAAATTCAGACAACTAAATATTTAGCGAAAGGAAAAATTATGAGTCAACCAAAACCTAGACCGCTTACCCCTTTTGAAGTTTTATGTAATTTTATCGATTTGAGCCAGGGAAATAAAGGCTCTGTATCATTGATTCAGTACCAAAACATAAACATATTAAATGAACTTACCACAGACCTAAGAAATAAGTTCAAAACTCTAAATATAATAGAGATTAATAGCAAACAACCTTCTAATAATTTTATGGACGTAGAACAACTTATTAAAGTTTTGTCTCCCACAAAAGAGCCTGAACTATTAATAGTTAAGGGATACGAAAACGAAATTGCTAACTTAAGTGTACTTTTTTTGGCTAGAGAATTTGCTTGCCCAATTGTTGTACTTTTACCAGAAAGAGAAATGTCAGTTTTTATGAATGGACAAGGCAGAGATGCAGAATTGTATCTCAAGTTTTAAGAGCCTTCCCAAGAACTCTTTGATATGAATCACATAAGATTAATAACGTAAGAATACATATAAAAAGCTTGGCTTGCGGGGGCAAGTCAGATCTAATGTTAGGAAAAACAATAGCAATAGGTATTTTCAAAAAAGTTTTGGGTAATGATTTTATTTAAGTTTTTTGTTATTTGAAATTTTAATTATTTTAGCAGTTATACTTAAGTTTCATTGAACCATAGAATAGTGTAGTAGAAAGCCTGCCAAAGCTTTCTACTACAATTTTTATCTAGTATATGAGTAACAATTTTCGTAGTAGATTTCGATTGTACGTAGGTTCCTTTTTCTTCTTAGAATTAGGCAGGTTAATTTAGGTTAAATTAGACGTAGATTAATTATGTAGTAGAGAATACTGCCAAAATTCTCTACTACAACTTTTCAATCAAGCCGTTAAAATAAAAATGTTTTAAAGGTAGAATACTAGATTAACCTTATGAACAATGGTACAATCACGCGATGCTATAAGTAGATTTTTTAGATTGGTATTTTGGAGGTTTGTAACTCTGTAAATTAAGAAAATTTTGGGTTCGCTCGTTTTATCCCTTTAAAATGCGAAAAGCCTGATTAATATTCTTGGCAGAATCTCAGGCTTATCATATGTCTTAAAGACGGTAACAGCACCCAGTGTTATTTTTGTCCCCAGTGACAGGCTAATTATACTAAAACCTGTTTTGTTGGGCAAGATAATATTGCTCGTTTTTTTTCTTCTCTCTTACAGTAAAAACCTTTCATTTAATACACCTAAAATTACTATATTTTATTGATTATTAAGAACATAATTTTATTAGTTGTTTATTGATTATTTATCTATTTACCAAAAATATTTATTAGATTTTTATTTAATTCCGAGATTTTTATGCAAATTTTTGAGATTTTTGAGACTTTTTCCAAAAATGGGAGGTTCCGCACTTTTAGACAAACTAAGCTTTAATGCTTGTAATTTGCACTAAACACATAGGTTATTAAAAATTTTAGTTATTAAAAAAGAAATTTGGCTAAAGTTACCGCAAGGTTTGTCTAAAATCAGGAAAAATACGATGGTTCAATTAACAAACACAATAGAACTAGAAACAGAAGCAGAAGTAGCAGAACCTATAGAAGTAGTGGAAGCAACACAAGCTACTGAAACAGCAAACCCAGTAGAAGTACTAAAGATAGTAAATTTAATGGAGCTAATAAAAGATCGTACTCAGTTTTCTTATTGTCTAAAAATAATAGCTGATGATGACAGCCTAACTCCAACAAACAAAAGTTTCCTAACTATGGTTGCTAATATTGGAATAGAGCGCGGCACATCTGAAATAGTTACTGATGATATTGAGATAGCAGCAAAGTTCAATAGAAACCCTAGAACTGTTAGAAGGTGGATAACAAGGTCTATAGCACTGGGCAAAATCTCTAGGCATATAATAGATTATGGCACAGGAAAATATTGCATTAGATTTTTACACAACTTCCTTACAAACTTATCAGAAAGCCAATACTTGACAGCAAAAGTTGATACTTCTCTTTGCCCAACAAAGCCAACCAATACTCGTGGCCGTAAGCCTAAAACTATAGCTAATAATGAGAATACAATCATTGATCAAATAAATAATCAAAACACATCAGCTAGCCTAGAAGCTCCAGCAGCTACACCAGCAACTTCTCTACAACCACCAACTACTATAACAACTCCACATCTAGCACTAGCAGCACCAGGACAAGCAGAAAGTTCAACAAGCCAAAACCTAACCCCATTGATGCAATCATTCATTAGCTCATCAACTCCACTACCAACAGATAAAATGCTAGAGCAGCTATCACAAGCAAGTAACAAAATAGAACCAAATTTAGCTACTCTGAATAATCAAACCAAAGTAACTTCTATAAATTCAATCAAATCTACTAAGTCTATAGCTTCTACCTCTCCTAATAAGAACTTTATAGGAGTGCCTAGAACAGCTACATTTGGAAACCTACTAATAGCTCAGAAAGAAGCCCCTGTATCAGAACCACAAATAGAACAAGAGCTAGAACAACAAATAGAAGAAGCAGAAAATTTGGTTTGCGAGCTTACAGACGAGCAAGAAGATCTAATATTAAGTATAACGGGTTCAATCCAAAAATATTGGCAGAAAACCAACAAAATAAATGAATTAGAAACCAAATGGAAAGGCTCTAAATCAAAAACATCTTTTGACGATTTTTTGAATGAACAATCCATAATCGAAGCCAACTTATTATATAGAGAGCAATATTTAAATTTTACCACCACAAACACAAAAGAAAATGCTATAGAACTAAGCTTGGCTTCCCTTCTAGAGAAATGGGAAAGTATCATACTCCCAGAGGTCACGACACCTCCAACCATTCCACTAAGGACGCAAGCTAACACTAGCCCTAATATTATTATCAAACCCAGCATTCAAGATATTATTTGTGTTATACCAGAAATTACACCAGAAATAATTACATCTAGTTTGGACAGTTTTAGCCAAAGTGAAATTAACCTAAAACCAGTTACAGAAAGTTTAGCTTTGGACACTACTGACCAAAGTAGTTTTTTAGAGAATGTTGGCCAATCCAACAATCCAGCTTTGCCGGATTCTATTAAGAATATAATCAATGAAAATGTTGTAAGTGATGCTTTGACCAACCAACCAACTTTGGACAGTTTTAACCAAAGTGCTATAAGCCAACATCACCAAAACTCAGCCAGCCAAAGTTTGGACACAACCGACCAAACTACAATTAATGACCATTTGATTGATTTAAATCTAAATAAACCATCTCAACAACCGACTTTGGACAATAGCGACCAAACCACCAATCAAATCTCTCAACCAAGTTTGGACACTTTTAACCAAAACCCATTACCAAACAGC
>JBDIBI010000080.1:0-11667 GCA_039812885.1 Blastocatellia bacterium | reverse complement strand
GAAAAATTAACAGAAAAAGAGAATCATCAGAATAACCAACTAAATAACCAACAAGATTCTAATCAAAATACTAAGAAACAGAACCAATTAAATCAACTAGTTAAAGAGAAAGAAAGTAAATCCAAAAAACAATTTAAACCCATAAATTTTTTTTGGGATGATGATGATAATTTTACTGAAAGCCAAAAAGATGAGATTAAAGATATGTCGTTAGATGCAGTAAAAATAATTATCTCAAATAAAGAAGGTTTGGCAAAGGTTTATCAAGAGGCACAAATGCAGTTTGTTATAACTTCTAATATTAAAAGAGTTGCAGACAAATTCCATGCTCCACTAACAATGGTGCCAGGAATTATAAAAGTAGATTCTTTTTCTTTTGATCTGAAATCTAAAGATGATGGCAGTGTGCAGTATTTTACTGTTCTAGACAAAGAAGTTTTTGCCAGTTTTGTGAGGCTTATAGTAACTATTAACCACGAAACTATACATATGAAACATTATGTGTTTAATAGTGCAAAAGAAGAGTATCTTGATGAAGAAATACAAACTTATGTAGAAAATGTTGATGATTTACAAGATTTATATAAAAGCTTGGATCTTAAAGAAACTCCACGGGAAATGACGAAAGAACTAAACGAACTAATCTTAAAAGAACGTAATGTTGGTCAAGTTTACCAAAAAGCAAAAATATTAAGACAACTTAAATAGGATAAATAATTGATTATATTATACTTGATGTATTTTAACTTTTGATTTTATTAGAAGATTGGTATGTGTTAGCCGTTGATTAGGTGGTAGGCTGGGAGAGTACAATGCAGAGAGAAAAACATCGACAATAGTTTCGCTCAGAGAATTCTAGTAAATAAAGTCTATAAGTGTTATTTTTTACAGTAAATTAATTGATTTTTATAGTTAAAGTAATTAATGACTCTAAGAGAAACATGTGCCTAGTCGGGCAGTAGAAAAACTAGTACACCAAATAAAAAGTCTAAGTAGAAGGATTAACCGTTGAAAGAGTGAGTAAGATTGGAGATATTAAGGGAAAGTAAAATTTTGGAGGAATATGAACAAAAAAACAGATGAGTTGTTAAGCAGTATTGAAAGGCTAAGTGTAAGAGAAAAACAAGTCTTAGCCTTACATTTAGTACAACAACTTAATATAAAAAGCACTAGTTTTGTTATGGGTATAAATGAGGAAGAAGTGAAAAATCATATAGATGAAATACTAATGGATTTATATATACCTTTTGGGGTTTATTTCGATAATAAAGAGGCAATTATTGAAGATGAAAAAATTATGTTGAATCTTTTGTATGAGTTTTTGAAGGACAAACAAGAAAGTGATTACGTCTCCAAAGAAGAAATAAATAAAAATTACGAATATTATGTAGATAAATTTGCTGAAAGTAGAGAGAAAAAAATATTAGAAAATAAGAAAAAAGGTAAAAGAGAAAGAAAACTTCTTGATTTCAATAGTGAAGTACGAAATGTACTAAAAAGTTGGTGGCAATGGGAAATGTATGCCCCAAATTCACTAGAAGAGACAGATTTAGTTGAATATAGAACTAGAATTGATGAAGTAATAGAAAAATTAAAGGAGGAGACTTTTCTAAAAATAGCTATTAAAGAAGCAGCAGATGTTTTAGAGGAAACACTTGGAAAATTTCCATATTATTACGTCCAATCTTTTAGCATTGATGAAATAAGTAACTTGCTAGGGGTAAATCGCAATACCGTAATTGATCAGTTTGAGAGAATGAGAAAAAGAGTAGAGTACGTTCTCGGAACCGATTATAAGCTGGAGAATATAACTTATAATGAAGACGATGAATATTTACCTAATGATAATAGATTAAAAAATATTATTAAGGTAAAAATGTGCGAATTAGAAAAAGTATCTATCCCAGAAAAACTTACAAATGAAATTTTAGTAGTTTACAGGGAAAGAAACGTAGTGTAATACTTTTAGAAAAATTTTCTTAACAATAAAACACAATTAGCAAAAAAGGAATATTAATTTACTATTAGAGAAAATTAGTTTGTGCAAAATTGTAACCAATTGAAAACAAAATGTTAACTGTAAACAGCTTTTGCTTTTTGATGGATTGCTGTTGCACCTAGCATCATTAATTTATAATTGCATATCTTTTAGCCATTACTAAATTAAAAAATTTTCTTGCTTAATTTAACTCTAATATAGTAATTTAACTAGTTATAAAAACTTTACAAGGTTTACTACAAAATTATGATTGCAGCAAACAAAAATTTTCAAATAATGTATTTAGCACTGTTAATAATAGTAGGTATATGTTATTGCTATTATTTCAGTATAAAAACTAGCAATAGTCAAAAAACTCAGCTTACAAATGAAATTGTAGTAGAAAAACCTTCTTATCATGAAAGTCAGGATAACTATCAACGTCAAATGATGAGAAAAGAAAGATTGCGTCATTTGTATGGCCATCCGTGTCCCAATTATATGTTAGAAACAAAAGTAGACAGTCAAGCTGTTAAAGTTAACAAACCATAAAAGATGTCTTGGCCTTCATGGTTTGTTAAGCAGTTAAAGCATATTGTCCTAAATCGTTTGTAACAGTAAATATAGTTGCTAACTGTTTGATATCAAGATAGCTATTTTAAGCTGCCTGATTAGTATCTGCATCTATTCCAATATCATCAACACTGTAGCCAAGTTCTTTATCAAGTTGAACTAATTCTTTGTGCTTTTGTGTTTGAATCCAGGTTAAGGCGCGTTTAGTGGCATCCAAAGCCCTTTTTCTATCGCCAGTATTTTTAACTAGTTCATAAATAGTAAGAGAAATAATATCATTATTAAGGTCTTTAACGTTATGTAACTCATCAGCTAATTGAAGTTTACCAACCCACATAATGATTTCTGAAATGGCAATACGTTTTACAAGTCTTACAGTTCTATTAATTTGTTCAGTAAATAGAACACAGCATCTAATAAAGTCCTTATTTAGTCTAGGAGCATTATTTTCTAGAATTATCTGTCTTAGAGATAGACTTGGTTCAGGAACATAGAGATAAGCACCACGTCTTAGTACTGGTTGAGAAAGGGAAGCGACCAGACCACCATTACCAGCGTTGCTCGTGATTATAGTGCGAGGTGGTTGTCCTGATGCGCTTACTATTCTTTCTCCCGTTTCTGGTATTGATACAGCATTTTCTTCTAAGTATTCAAGTAGCAAGGCTTCAAATGCTTGATCTTGTGGGATTTTATCTAACTCATCTATCAACAGCACTTTATTAGGATTAGGATCTAATAAAACTCTGGTTAATACGCCTTTAACCATCGCTTTTTGTGTATAAATAATTTCGTTTATATCATCTGGTACTTGACCATTTTTAATGTTAGTTTGGGTAATTACATTTTGAATATTAGGATCCCAATCATATAAGGCTTGCCTTTTGCCCAAGTCTCTAAAGCATTGTAGTCTATGAATTTGAATTGGGTTATTAGGGTTTTTAGCTTTAGCAATCTTAAGAGCTAATTGAGTTTTACCACCTCCTGGTGGCCCCTCAAGTGTTAACTGCCCTTGGTTATAATCCCACCAATTAGCAACGGTTAAGGCCACTTCATCATCAACAAAGTGCTTTTCTTTAGCTAGTAACTCTCTCCACTCTCTTACTTCTTTAGCTCTTAATAACATAGTTATTTACCTTACACTTTCTTTAGTATTGTTACTTTGTTTAATATTGTTATTGATAATTAGGTAATATGAATAAATACAGCTATTTACTAGAATTAAAATTCTCTCTAGCCGCAATACTAATACCATCTTTGAGTTTGATAATAGTAGGAAGTAGAACCGCCCCAGTATCGTCAAAGGTTTGGTCAGAGACAGCCTTTACTTCAAACTTTAATCCAAGGCGTTCTTTCCAAAGGGTTGTTTCAGTGGCATTAGCAGTGGTAATAGCGAGAATATTCTTACTATTAAGCTTATTAAGTTTAAGAGCCGCCTTATCACAGTCTCCACAGCTAACAGACAAACAAGCTAATATCCATTCGCCTTTATCAATGCCTAATTCTTTAGCAGCCATCTTTCTTCTTTTAGGAGTACTAGCTAGAAGGGAACTGATTGGTTGCCATTCTTCTAATTTAACCTGAGAATTAGAATTAGAATCAGAACTAGGGTCAGATAAATTGTTTATGCTAGTTGTATTTGTGTTAGCTTCTAGAGAAATATTTCTAGAATCATTTTCTGGTAAAAGTTCTTGTTGATTATCTTTACCATTAGAATTAGCAGAGTTAGGTTCTTTAGATTGAGAGCTTGTAATATGAACTTTGCTAAATAAGCTATCAAAACTGTCTTTTGGGCTTGCTTGAGTAAAGAAGCTATTAAAGTTCACTTGAGCAAAGGTAGTCACTATTAACAATATAGATAAAATCACTCCTACACCTATCATAGAGTAGCCAAGGAGCTTTCTTTTACCATCACTAAGACTATTAACTTTTGCTCTTAAATGGCTTTCTAGTTGATTAAACTTTTGAGCAGTTATACTTTCTGTAGTGCTTTCAGAGTCGCTTTTAGAGGCAATAGAAGCATCAGCTATTATGTTTGTTGGAGCAACTTCAGCAGCTTGAGCCGTTTCTTGAGGGTTATCCAAGCTAAGATTTGTGCTTGTAGAGTCTATCTGTATAGAATCTATTTCGTTTACAAGATTTTCAGGGATTTCAAAGTCCAAGAAGTCTAAAGAATCAAACAAACCTGAGAGGCTATCTTGCTCCTGGTGGGGCTTTTCGTTATCGCTATTTCTATTATCACTTAGACCCAAATCATTATTTGTAATCTGTTCATTAAAATCGTTTGTATCAGTTCTAACATCTTCTTTATCCATAATTTACCTCTTTCTATTATTAAGTATTCTTAACTTTTTCTACGTTCCTAACTTGACTAGTTAATGTTGTTTATATAAATATAATTTTGGTTGTGTCTACCTATCATCAATATCTGAGCTAATAACTTGGGTTTGGTGATACCCACAAAAGGGTGTTTCTTGGCACAACCACTATTGTATTTACTTTTTATCCTTCTTTTAAGTTTTATTAACTACTAATTTTTACTAAAAATAAAATAAACTTAATTAACTTAACTTTATAAAATTACGTAAGTAATTTTATATCTAACTATTACCAACTGTTACTTACTACTACTTTTACGGATTAAAATATGGCCATCAATTGTAGCGGCAAATATTCCATTGACACTTTTAGCAATAGAGACAATGCGACCATACTTTTCAGGGATTAATTCTTGTTGCCAAGAATCGCCGTTATTGGGTGAGTAGAGGATAAAAGGTGAATCACCTATGTCATTACCACCACCTGCAAGGCAATTTCCTTCTTTATCTGTATAGGTAGCAAAGACAGTAAGGTTCTTTTTTAATCCAGTAATCTTTTGCCAAGTATTTGTTTTTTGATTAAGTTTCCAAAAGCTTGCACCGCCACCACCCAGCAGGGCTATTTCATTATTTAGGCTTACAGCATAAAAGGGGAATTTATTAGAGCTATCAGGTGAGATATTTTTCCATATGATGCCTTCGTTGCTAGAGTTGCAAACTAGTCCATAATCTCCAGCAATAATGGTTCTTTCATTATTTTTATCTACTGCATAGAGATTTATTTGCGCCCAAAGTGGTAATTGATGAAACTCAAAAGCTTGATTACTTTGCTTATTCTCAGCCTTTTCCTTACTTGAATTACTTGAATTAGTTGGACTTGGAGCATTTGAACTATTTGAACCGCTTGAATTAGTTTGAGTAATCATTAATCCATTACTACCAACCATTAAGAAACTAGAGTTATTAGAGCTAGGAGAAGCAAAAAGACCTCCATATTGACCGCCTTGCACTTGCCATTTACCACTACTATCTAGATGGTAGATTGCTCCATGCATAGACTCATCCATTGCTGTGCCTACAAATAAGCCTTTATCATTAATTGTTAGGCAGTTAATGATGTCGCCATCTTCTAAAGTTAGTTTTCCAGCTAAATCCCAAGTTAGACCACCTGTTTCGCTACTAATCAAATTACCATCTAGGCTTATAGCTACACCTCTTTTTCCACTAGTATCAAAGGCCATAGTGCGTATATCTGGAAGTAATCCACCACTTACTACTTCCCAATTATCAGTGTTAATTTGTTGGCTTATAGTGATTTCCGTTGGAGTATCATTAGTTTTAGTATTTCCTTTCCAAAGGCTGTGTATTGAATAAGATAGCCAAATTACTATGCAAATTATTGCTATTACTTTTAGTAGTATATTTTTGTTTACTCCTAACATATAAAATCTCCTTTAGCCTTTTGATTTCTACTACTTACACATTGTTCTAGTTATCTATAAATAAGTGTCTATATGCAATGGTGACAAAAGCTTGTTATGGTTTAGCTGCCACATCTTGGCCCCCTACAGCCTTCACGCGGCCCCCCTCGCTCATAATCAGCTTGGGCTTTTCTAATCCAGGCAGCAGGGCTAGGTTCACCTACTCTAAAAGGTTCAATATCAAAATGAGGTGGATCATTAACTGGACCCAACCAACGCCAACCATGACGATGAAAAATAGCCACTATCAAATCCGCATCTTTGCGCCTAGTCATATCTCTAACATCAAGAGCGCGTCCGGCTTCGTGCGGGCTAGTTCCAGGAGTGGCTTTACTGTTACCACCAGAATCAACATTTACCTGTTGGCAATTAGTTCTAAACCCCCAACTAAATCTCAGAGGTGGTATTCCATGAGCATCAAGATCTTGCTTGGTTTCTATCCAGTATCCAGCTACACGCCTATCTAAAGCGGGTGTTCTAGGAAGGTTTACTCCATTAAGCTCTACACACACTAAGAAACCACTTCCTAAGTCTTGAGTGGTATCCTCTTTTTGTGGCTTGTTATTGGTTGGAGATTGTTTATCAGGTTTATTGTTGGTTTCAGCTACCTTGTCAGGTTTATTATTAGTTTCGTTAGCTGCTTTCTTGATACCTGTACCATCACCACCATTGTTATTGGTAAGAAAACTTAAAATGGATAGAAAGAAAACTAAAAGAAAAACTATTCCTACTATTATGGCTATTACAATAAAGCCCGATTCTTTATTAGTAACTGTACGAGTACTAGCACCTAAAGCTTTACTAACGTTATTAGTTTTAATCCAAGATAAAGACTTAAACTGAAATGAGTAAAACCTAGCTAAAACATTCTTTTGCTTATTTTGTTTATTCCTTAACATAACAACCGCCTTCATTTAGAGAAAATTTCTTAATTACCTAACAAATAAAACAAGCCAAATATAATTAAACTAATCCTAGAGAAGCTAATTCAGATAAATAGCTAGCCTAATTTTTAAGGGTTATTTTTTAATTGACATTAAAAGTAAATGGGGTTCCCGCCATTATTTCAACTACTCTATCACTAGGAATAAAAGGTAAACTGGTGTTAACACTTTGGTTAATACTATCTTCTATAATGACTCCACCGATACCACCTGTTTCTACTCCAACAATACGCGCTCCTATTCTGCCTATTGTTTTACCTGTTCTAGCTAAGATATTGCCCTTGCTTTGTTTTTTGACTTTTCCACTCAAACCAGCGAACCCGTCTGTTCCTTTAACTGTCCCTTTAATTGTCAATTTTTGGTTATTAGGTAAAACAATAACTGTATTAGAGTTAATATCATTAGTAACACGTCCTTGTACTTCAAATGGCAAAAATGGGATTTGCGCTCTGCTACCTTTAGGAATAACAGTATTACCTAATGAGTCTGTTACATCAGCAATCACTACTGCACTAACTTTTGTGGGAATACCTGAGCGTAGAGGATCTACTAGTTGCATTGGAATACGTAAACCCTCTAAAGGACTTTTTTCTTCTTTAGCCTGTTTGGGGTCATTTTTTGGAATAAGGCTTTGTGCTGCTAGTTTATTAGCTGCCCTAAACTTAATAGTAAAATCCTCTGGCTCATCTTCAGGCTCATCTTTTGTAGGAGCTACAGTGGCAACAGGAGTAGGTTGATTTGTAGGAGCAGGGGGAACTTCTGCTGGAATAGTAAGCTTTGGCATGGGTTCTTCTTGTTTAGCTCTGTTGTTGGGTAATCTGCCATCAGGCTTACCTAGCTCATAGCTATGTAGTCCAGGATCAGCTATACGAGGGGTAACTTCAGAAGGTGGCAATGAATGAGCTAATTCATTACTTGTTGCAGGACTAGGTTTAGCCACAGAGTTATTATGAAAAACTAAACTTGCAACAATAATCAAAAAACAAGCACCTATAACAACAAGTCTTTTATTCCAAGCTCCTTCAGGTTTAATTGTTGCTCCTACATTATTAGCTATTTCACTAGAAGCTAAATTTTCTGTTATAGGAGTATTATCTGTATTAATAGTAGGATCTGAAGGGCTATTTACTTGCCTAAATTGTGTATCTTGGGCAGTAGTGTTATTTAAACTAACCAAATTATCATTAGGATTACTAGGAGTTATACTATTAGAATTTTCATTATTAGTATGACTGTTATTGTTACTATTGCTATTACTACTGATATGGCTATTATTAGGATCTACTAATAACAAAGCTTCTTCTTCTGAAAGTACAAATGGTTTTTTAGCTTTATCAAATGCTCCTATTAAATTATCAACATCTTCTTGTTGCTCCTCATCTTCATCACTTAATATCATTATAGAGCTATTCGTATTATTGCTAGCATTGCTTAGAGTATTTGTTGTGTTAACTCCACTACCCATCATCAATTCTAACTGTTGCATTTCTTCCTCTATTGGGTTTGAGCTATTTGTGTTATTTACAGTATTTGTGTTTTCCATAACATGACTCCTAAGTACTTGTTATTATTATAGTTGTTGTTAATTAAAGCTTAGTAAGAAGTTTTAACTTTTAATGGTGTACTACCAATAAAAAAGGTTACTTCTGTAGGCATCTCTTTAAGGTCAGCATCTATTAAAAGTGAAAGTTTAGTTTCTGCTTTAGGTGAAAGTTTTTTAGGTAACTCCCAAGTAGTTATTACCTTATTTGAAAGGCTTTCTATCTTATTTAGTGAGACAAAATCTTTAGTACGATTCTCTAATACAAAGCTAATTATCCAGCCATTTTTGGTTTTTTGTAGTCTACCAAGTTGGCTGATTTTGATATTAGCTTGTTCTATAGTGTTTTTTCTTGTAGTGAAAATTACGTTGTCTTCTACTATTCTTAAGATGGTTAACTTATCTTCATCACAAGCAGAAGTAATTTTATCTTGAAGTTGTTTTTCTAGTTCTTTGGTATGAGCTAAAAGCTTTTCATTTTCTGTATTAGCAGCTAAAAGCTTTTGATTTGCTTGTGTTAGCTCATCTTTATAATGAGAGTTTTTAATTACTACCTCACCAGTAAAATCACCAGCATTATTACCATTTTTTAGTTCAATAACATGAAAGTATATAGCAATAGGACCCGACTGAAATTCTATTACTAGATTAGTGTTGATGCCTGCCGCATCTACTCTAGGGCGAACATAAATTTCATTTCTACCTACAGATTTATCAAACTCTGCCGCTTGGTAAGCATCAATACCAATAGTACTACCAAGATGAAAGTTAACAGGTTCTTCTGGGCATTTAATAATGGTAATAGCATTAGTAGCTAGGGTAATTACTGACCCAAGGGGTGCGCTTTGTTCTGTAATCTCTATACTATAAGGGACTTTTTTAGCTATTGTTGTTACATTATTACTAGCATTAGCTTCAACAGCTTTAACTTTCCTTTTAGAATTATCTAGTGCAAGACTTTCTTTGGCTGTCCCTAATACCAGTAAAGAAACTATAATTGTTAGTAATAAATAAACTCTTTTGCCCATGTTAATAAACGCTTATGTTAAACATTAGAAATAAAGCTTTTTGTTCAATTTAAGCGTCCCTCCTATCTGAAAGATCTATAATTTCTACTTACATGATTTACTTAATCTACTTAGCTAGTTAGCTTGTATTATTAGTGTTAGTAATTACTTTTTGTTGTCTTTATTATCTTTATCTTGTTTATTTTCTTTATTTTCTTTATTTACACTTGATTGATAATCAATTTCTTCTAAAGAGTTAACAAGTAAAGCATTAGGATTAGAAATAGTGCGTGTTTTAAGTGGAACAAGGCGTAATCTATAAGCAAATGGTCCCTGTGCTAGTTCATCTTTATCATTGTCACGATAAGTATGTAGTTGTCCCGAAACAATCACATCATAGCGAGTAGGTTTAACGGGTGAGCCAGGTGGTAAGTCTTTCTCTGTCATTTGTCTTACAGAAGCACCCTCAATTTTGCGATAGATACCTAATTCTTTGAGGTCTTTGACTTTTTGCCCAAAACTATTGTCAAATTCTAACATCATCTCAGGAGTCATCAATTGCCGTGCTTCGGCGTATGAGCTTTCTACATTACTAGAGCCAGCAGCTATCACTAAGCGAACCATATTCCAAGCCACTGCTTTTATTTCTTCATCATCTGCACCTGTTTGAAATAGGCGAGCATCTTTAGCTGTGGTGAAACCCTCTTTTTCATGAAATACTACCCATTGTTTATTACTTAATTCTGTGGAATAGAGTCTCCACTGATAACTGTTCCAGAAATCATGAGCCAGAATCAAACAAATAAGCACTTTTAATACTAAATTATTGTGCTGTACCATAGCTGTGCCAGAGTAAGCTCTACCCCAAAAGAAATTGGGTTTATTTTTAATACTATCTTTTTCAGCTATTCGCTGTACTTGCTCAGGTGTTGATGAAGCTGTATTAGGTGTAGTCCACTCAGGTAATTGCCGTTGTGATTGATTTATATTCGAGTTTGGCACACTTGACATATTTGCTGCATTTGATGTCTTAGTTGTATTAGCAGCATTAGCTACATTATTGATTTTATTAGTATTGGCAGAACCTAGTTTCTTTTGTAAGATTGACATAATTTGCTCCTAAAATATCTCTAACGTGTTGTGTATATTGCTATTTATTAGGCATATGATTACTAGTATTTACTCACCACCGCCTGCTGCTGAGGCTAATTTGGTAGCACTACCAATAACTAAGTTAGTAACACTGAGTAAACTAGTTACACCAATGCTAGAAAAGATTGAAAGCGGGACTATTGCACTAACAATAAAAGGGGTTGCTAGGTAGAGTACTGTAAATACAACTGCAAACGCTGTGGCTTCTGCGTGGTTAGGTACGGCAGAGCGAGAGTGAAAATCTGATGCTGTAAAAATGCTTTCTGCATGGTTTACAAACCAAGCACAAATAGTAAACCATATCTGCCAAAATGAGATTTGTACTAATGCTCCAAACCAATTAGCTGTTATTTTAGTGCCTATACCTGGAATTATGCCTAATACTACTGTTAGAGGTGAAATTACAAATAAAATAATAGCAAAAATACGCCAGAGGTTTGTCATTACTAGAGTTGCTACAAAGAAAGCAATACTAGCTAAACCTGTTACTAAATTAAGCGTTCTATCAGCCGCAAATCCTGCTAAAAATAGACCTGCCATTTCTAAGTAACCAGTTGCTTGATCACTATTTGCTCCATTCTCATCTTGTTTTTTCTTAGCAATCTCTTCAAATTTTTGATTTAATTGTTGAACATCAGTGTTACTAACTAACCGTTCACCTATACCAACACCTAAAG
>JBDIBI010000079.1:0-11771 GCA_039812885.1 Blastocatellia bacterium | reverse complement strand
AACAATGCCTTGCTATATTCAAAAGACTTATCCTTACTAATACCTTTTATTAAAGCCAGTGGATGAAGATAATTAGCTCCCAGATTTAACTCTACTTTCTTAGTCTTTATAAAAGATTTAACCTTAATCAGCGTACCACTCGCAGAGCGAGTGGTTTGATGAGCAATGCCGTCTCAAAGACGGCAAATGTTAATAGTTATGGCGAAAGCTCGGCGGCATCAGAAAAACGCTGATGCACGCCTCACAACCAACCGTTAATTAGAAGCGGCCATCTTCGTCCTCGGCTTCTTGCTCCCGAATGTACTTTTTAATTTGTTCAAGCTCAAAGCCAACTGTAGATACACAATAACCCTTAGCCCAAAAGTGTTCTCCATTAAGGTTTCTTTCTTTACCTCCAAGCCGTGCTATTGCTATTGCACTTTTGCCTTTGATAAACCCGATTATTGATGCTACTGCGTGTTTTGGTGGTATTTCTATGCACATGTGTACATGATCGGGCATCAAATGCCCTTCCACGATTCTGCACTCCTTTTGTCGTGCTAAATCGTGAAAGATCTCTCCTAAACTCTTTCTCAAACTCCCAAACAATGCTTTTTTTCGCTTTTTGGGAATGAATACTACATGGTACTTACAATTCCATCTACTATGTGACAAGCTTTTATATGATTCAGTCATTTTTATCTCCTTGGTGTGTTTACTCATCAAACCACCTAGGAGATTACTTTACTCCCTCATCGCTCAAAGCTTTTCTAGTCTCACCACTTGAAGTGGTGGATTACCTCAAATTTTTATTTAATGTTGCAAGGATATTTTTTGTTGTGGAAAGCCAAAAATACAAGCTTAACAGATAATTTTCCTGACACAGAACAAACATTTAAATCTGTTATAAACATAGGGCAGAGAATAGGGATAAATGAATTAGTAGTTAATCCTGCTATGACTCTTACTGGCCTTTACCAAATGCGAGATGAAGACCAAAAAGCTCTAGAAACTGCACAATCTGTTCTACCTAATTTAAACCAATCTGACACAAATATTGAGTTAATAATAGGGTTAAAACAAATGGCTGGATTAGCTGCCTTTAAGTTAGGTTTCTCTGATCTGGCTGATAGTTATTTGCATGATGCTATTGAACTATCTGAAAAAAGTAAAAACCCTTATTTGATAGCTACTTCCTACACATTTTTAGGGTTAACCCTTGCTGAAACAAAAAACTTTGTTCAATCACAAGAAGCTTATTCAAAAGCTCAAACAGCAGTGTTACAAATACAAGAAGAAGACACCAGGCTTGATGCCTTATCAATAGTCTTAGGCTATCAAGCAAAAGCTAAACTTCTAGAAGGGGATTTTCAACAAACTGCTAATTTATACCGTGAAACTTTAAGTATTATTGAAAAATTAGGAATTAAAAGCAATTTAGAAGCTTCTCAATTAAATGAAGGGCTAGCGATTGCACTACAAAAAATCCAGCTAAATAAAGAATCTCAAGAGCATTTTGCACTCGCTAGCCATTACAAAACATTGGCAATATCTAAACATGAACAATCAAATTGTCTACTATCATATTTGCCATCAGCTTGTTACATAGGGAAATAATAGTAGTTATTCTATGCTCGACTTGCCAAAAACACTTGCTCCACACAACAAAGGTCTAGGAACAAAAGCTGCTTTTTTAACAACAACTGGCATGAATTTGGTGACATCAGTTTTTATAAAGTCATAATAGAAAGCAAAGTGATCGATGTTCATCATATTTTTTGGTGGCAAATTAGTTACACTAACCTTATAAGAAACGCCAACAGTGTAAGGAAGAGTTATATCTTTATCCAAACCCGTGATAAGCAAATTACTCCCTTCTGTTAAATCTATTCTTGCCCCAGGCTCACCGATTTGGCGATTAAATGGCAGTATTGATGTATCAGAAGCAAATTGGTACTTGTCCTCTGTAATGCGATCAGTAATAAACTCTCCCGTTAAAAAATGAATTTTACAGAAAAATTTATCATTTTTAAGGTAGAGTTGTTTTTGGAAAAGGTCGTTTTCTATGTCTAAACACCACTTAAAATCGCTACTGTCTTTAGTCATATCTGTTGAGAAATAGCGTGTTGGACTAACCTGTTTGTTGGGAACACTAATATTTATAATATGGTTCTTTAGCTCTTCAGACTTTATTGTATAAAGCATTGTCTCTTTTCCATCTTCAACCTTTTTTATATCAATATTGGGTGTATGATGTGCAACATTTAATATTCCATCAGTAACCTTTACAGAATCCCCAAAAGCAAGTGCTTGCAATCCATCAAAATCAAATTTGACTGTACAAGTATTGTTACTAGTGTTTCCTATTACAGAACTTACATAAATACACATCGTTACAAACATCATTAACACAAACATTTTTTTCATATTTTTTTCTCCTTGAAAGTTATGTTTTTTACGTTAAACATATTGATTAAAAGTATTATTAATCCGCATCTACTATTAGTAGACAAATATTAATTTTAGACAATAGAAATCTATTCATAACTAATTGAAAAATCAGCTATTAAGTAAATCATATGAAATTCATTATTACTATATCTTGTATAAAAGCAAATTTCTAACTTTTAATTATTGAAGGATTGAGAATTTGTAGTTAATATTTTAATATCAATAAGTTAGAGGTATCAATTTTTATTATGGGAAAGCTTGTCTCAGAGATCAGTAAAGGCTTTACATTAGATTCACAAAAATGTTACATGTTATTTACCTAAGTGTTACTACATATTTACTTGTGAAATTAGGGTTGGTTGTTTATTATCAGGTTATTGAATAATCCGAATATTTAATTCCTTTTCGGCATAATCAAAAGCTAGGCAGGTATTTTATAAAGGAACCAAGCCAACCTTTCTGCCTAGCTCATCCTTTTTCCTTATCTTCATATATTTTGCTTATTTATTTTGTTAGGTTTATATTATTATTTAACAGTTAAGTATCGATTAATTAAAGACCTAAAGTTACAAATTTCATAATATAAAACCTGAAAAACGAGATGGAACTAACTGATAACAGTATTATTGAACAAACACTTAATGGAGAGCCTGAAGCTTTTAACATCTTAGTTCGCCGTTGGGAGCGTCAAATTTATACTCTAGCTTTTAGGATGCTAGAACGAGATGAAGATGCTCATGATATTTGTCAGGAAACTTTTTTATTAGCTTACTGCAATTTAAGTAAATTTCGTGGAACAGCAAAATTTTCTTCTTGGCTACATCGTATTGCACTCAATTGTTGCCATAGTCGCTTACGTTCAAAACCAAACAATCTCCTCTCTTTAGAACAATTATTTAAAGATAAAGAGTTTGAACCAGCAACAAATATTGAGCATTTTGATGATAGCTTACAGCGCAAGCAAGTTGCCCATCTATTAAAAAAAGCATTAGATGGGCTGCCTTCAGAAATGCGACAAGCAATAATAATGAAAGAATACCAAGAGTTAAAATTTCGTGAAATGGCTAAAATTCTTAATATCCCAATAACTACAGCAAAAACTAGAGTTTATAGTGGACTAGAACAACTACAATATCGCTTAAATCACTTAAAAGATATTCTGTAGAAGTGTTTATGTTGATGGTCTTGTAGGTAAACCTAACAATTAAATACACCATTGATAATTAACAATCTAAATAATAAGACTAGCTATATTTTACTAGCAAGTACAAGTTGTGTTATATTATTAGGCTTATTATTAATAGAGTATTTTTTATTATTTTTATTATGGAGTATTCCGTGGCAAACAAGAAATCTGCTGGACAATTGACAGCTAAAGAAATTAAAGTTCTTTCATTATTAGTAGATGGACTTACAAATCAGGAAGTAGCGCAAACATTAAGTATTTCCACTCGCACAGTAGAATCACATAGGGCTAGAATTATGTTGAGACTAAATATTCATACGCTCGCAGGACTAGTTAAGTATGCTTTACAACATAAATTTACTAGTATAGATAAAGATCATTCTGATCAAAAAATACCAATTTAGATTAAACTCTATGTTAGGCGATAATTCAGATAAAAGAGGTCTTTTAGCTGACTAAGTTAAAAGACCTCTTTTTATTTCCCATCATCATTAAGTGATGTTTCTAAAGGTAATGCCTCTAGTTGCTCTCTAGTTCTTTGCCTATGATAATATTGCTCTCTTAAGTTAACTCTATATGTTACTATAATTTGATGAACTTGATTATTAGTTAAGCCTTCTCCTACAGATTGAGCAACCCAAGTATATAGATCTAGTCCTGTTAAAACATCACCATCACTACCATCATCATTAAGATATTTTTTGTATAGCTCAACTACTTTTTCTTGTAATTGCAACTCTGGTAAAACAATTTCATTTGAGTTAAGTGTTGATAAATAAAGCTGTTTTATCCAGTATTTTACAGTAGCAAACTTCAGAGATAATTTAACGGCTATTTTGTCTATCAGGCTCAC
Organism: Blastocatellia bacterium; assembly: GCA_039812885.1. Classification (GTDB taxonomy): domain Bacteria; phylum Acidobacteriota; class Blastocatellia; order Chloracidobacteriales; family JADJPF01; genus JADJPF01. The sequence continues at coordinate 7,302 of JBDIBI010000079.1, read as the reverse complement.
AAGCCTTTCATCCCAACTTTCTATTAGGGCAAAGTACGCCTTTTCTATTGATGAAGCGATTTTCTGATTTTCAGCAAAAAATATCGCTTGTTGTTTTTCCCATTCTTGTAAATTAAGCTTTTGTTGATCAAGCCTTTCTTGGTTAACTTTTTCTTTTTGAAGCCTTTGTCTATGTAAAAATTCTTGTCTCAAGCTTAAACGATAATTGAGTAAAACTTTATGAACTTGATTTTTGTTAACTTTTTTCTCCAATAAGTTAGCAATCCAAGCATGTAGACCTTTTTCTGGTAAGCCCTCAGCATTAAGGTATTCTTTGTATAGCTCAACTATTTTCTCTTGTAATTCTAATTCTGGTAGAACAACTTTATTTAAGTAATAATCTGAGCAATGAATAAAATTTATCCAAGTTCTTACTATAACAGGATGTAAGCCTAAATCATTAGCAATTTTATCTGTTAATTTGTAGAATCCTTGTTGCCAAGTGTCTAGTAATTTAAAGTAGGCTTTTTCTATTGAAGCGTTTACCTCTCTTTCTAACTTATTACGCTGCAATAGTTTGTTTAAGATTTGTTCTTTTACTTCTTGGGTTAATTGATAGGGTGATAGAATTTTCTCTATTTCTTCTTGAGGTGGCAAATTTCCTTTTACTAGATATGGATCAAATAGGTTAACTACTGTGTTGTAATCTTCATTACTTAACGGTAAACCATTGTTTTTATCTGGTTTATTTGAATCATTTGGCTTATTTGATTGGTTTGGCTTATCTAAGTTATTTACCTTATCTGCCTTATTTGCTTTATCTACTTTATCCGCTTTATGTGTTTTATCTTGCTTGTTTGCTTTATCTGTTTTGTTTGTCTTATCTGCTTTGTTTATTTCTATGTTAGTAGGTTGATCAGCTTTTGCTATAGAGGGAATATTACTAGCAGGAGTAGCATTAACAGGTGAATGGTTTACATTAGCAGTAGCAACCTTTGCACCAGTAACACTAGCAGTATTACTAGCCTGTTGAGTAACAATATTTTTTTGATCAATAAAATTCTTTTGGTTGATAGTACTTTGTTGACCAGAAATACTTTTTTGATTGGTAAGATTTTTTTGATCAATAAAGGATTTTTGATTAACAATACTCTTTTGGGTAACAATGTTTGGCTGAGTAGCGATATTTCTTTGACTAGCAACACTTTTTTGATTAATAGCATTCTTTTGTTCAATAATTCTAGTAGGATTACTGGCAGGATTATTCTTAACTACCTTTGCAGTAGATTGACTAGTACTGTTATTAATAGCTTTTGGGGCATGGTTCTCAGCAACTTCAACAGAAGGCTTCTCTAAAATAAAACCATTCTCAGTTAAATCACCTAACTTACCAGATATAACACCTAACCAACTTTTCCATGTTCGTTTTGCTTGTACAAGTTTGGTGAACTGCTTAGGCTCAAGAGTAATAAATACTTGGCGATTACCTGATAAAACAAAAAACTCTTTCTCGCCTTTAGGGTTGATATTAATTTCTAAAGGAAGTTCAGAGATTTTAACACTAACATCTTGTTGGCTTTTAGTTGATGTGTTCTCTGCTGTTGGGTGATTAATTGTTTTTGGTCTTATACTTTTTAACATATTATGTAGTAACTTTTCTTATGGTTTTTATATAGCGATATATTTAGATAAACTATAATTAAACTCGTTTAGTCCTATTTCTATCAATGTGAAACCATTCTACTCTAATCTTTATTGTTAACTATTTGTACTTATAAATTGCTCAAGGAGAGTTTTATTAACACCTTTGAGCCAAACATAGTTATCATCCATCTTTTTTACTTTTACTACTGTTGAAGTGATTGCTATAAAAACAAGGCCAATAAATAATATCAATAAACCAAAAAATAAAAATGCTGGACTATATTTGGTTAAAAACATAAGTAAAAAACCCGTTCCCGTTACAGTCCATGATATCAACATAGCCTTCTTTCTTGATTCAAGGTGTTTTGAACATATTGGAAAATCAATGATAGCTCTCTTGCTTGCAACTGATGCAACAATAATATAAACAATCAAGTTTACTAACAAAAGCAAATAATAGTAAGGGCTATGCCACCTTAATTTTCTTCTCAACCTAACACCACCAGCATGTTCACCGCACTTAATACATATGTCTGGCAAAGTTGCATTTTTATGCATCATAAGAATATCGTTATTTCTCCAAATTCCTACAGGAAAAGGAGTATAAGCTGTTTTAGGGTAATAAGTAGGTTGTTGAACTTGTAAAGGAAGGCTAATATTATTGCATCTTAAACATCTTCCAGTGTTGGGGTCAAATTCATCTGACTGATGACAGATTTCACACCTTCTTGGAGTCGTTTGATTTATTATTTTTATTTGCTCCATCACTAAACTCCTGTTTTGATTAGGTTTACCATTATTACCATTACCATTACTATTTCTATTTCTATTTCTATTTCTATTTCTATAGTGTTTTGACTTGAAATTATTTAACAAAGCTAAAGAAAAAGGTCTGCTGATACATGAAAAAACTCAGCTAATGCTTTAATTTGGGCTTTGCTAGGTTTACGTTTACCATTAACTACATCCGAAGTAAGCCCTCTTGAATTACTAAAAATATGATAAAGATCCTTTAGCTCTAAATCGCGCTGCTCCATCAAAAACCGAATCATTCTATCAGGGCTAATTTCCTCTGGCTTAATTGGCATTGGATAATGTTCATCTTCAAACTTCTCTACTAGTGTAACCAATAAATTAAACAGTAAATTTTCTTCTGGGCTTAATTCTTTTCTCATCATAGATTTAATAATTTCAAGAAAATGCTCATTTTCCTCTTCTGTTTCTATAACTAGAGGCAAGGTTTCTGTTAATAGTTGTGCGTATTTTGTTGAATCTATTGCTCTTTTAGCACTCATTTTTCCAAGTTCCTTTGTCATACTCAGAATGGGTTAATACAAAACGAATAAAGATTACCTGTTTTTCGTAGCTAATCCTGGTAACAAGTCTATATTTATTTCCACCTATGTTAAAAACAGTGCAATCTCCAACCACATCTGCATGAGGAAAAATTGCTTTCACATCAGCAATACTTTGCCAATTTGCTTTCTTTGCAATCCTGTACCAATCATCCAAGAATTGGTAGGATGCAGGGTGTTGTTTAGCAAAGTCTAGCAAAGCTTTCCTACTGATTATGTGCATTCATTAATCCTACTTTCTAATGTTCGCATTTTGAGAGCAATTTGTCAAACTATTAAATTGTTTTCTTCTAATAGCCTTTAACCCATAAGTTTATAAGCTTCTTACCTATTTGTCCATATTTTGCTAGCAGATCTACCAGACAAGAAACATTCAATTGATTAAAATCTTTCGTTTAATCAACAATTAGCATTATTATCTGATTCAGCCTCTAAATCATTGTAATAATTACTATTATCACTATAATCATCATCTTGATTATTCTCATAACTAGTAGTAGAACCGCCTACGTTTAGTTCTGCTTGTTGTTTTTTCCAGGTAATCATCTCAGCATCTTTTTTTCCAACATAGTATCGTTGACAAGCCATTCTTACGGGTAACGCTCTATTGGGTTCTCTTGCTGCATAGAGTAACCATTCTAAAAAGCTAAATTCTGATTTTCTGAATTGGTCGTAAGGATTTGGGACAATACAATATTTTTTATCGTTAGTAGTTAAAATTACTAAGTCTGGCTTGCCCTTATCATCCAACCTAGTATGTGCTGTTGAGTTTAGATGTTGAATCATTGCCAGCATTCTTGGACTTAAAGCTAATTTTTCTACATTATAATTTTTAGCAGCTTTTTTGGTTTTATCATCATCAGTTTTGTTGTTATTTTCAGCATTCAGAGTATCTGAATTGCTACCTGAAATGGCATTTGAAGCTGTGTTGTGTTTTATCTGTCTACTAGAATTTACACTACTCTTAGCCTGAGATTTTGGTTGTTGTGGTTGTATTTGTACTTTAACTTGAGCTTTGGTTTGACTTTTAACTTCGGTTTTAGCTTGTTGAGCAGGTTGTTTATTGGACTGTGTTTGTACAGAATTAGAGCTATCTTGTTGATTAAGGATAACTTTAGCTTTAAGTTTTTCATCTATATGAGAAATTAATTTTTGTTGTGTTGCCAGTTGAGCTTGAGTCATTGTAGGTACACCTAACACAATAACATTTCCTACGGCAAATTCTAACATATTATAGAGCTTTGCACATATGCAGGGGATAAACCGTTGATCCCTAAAGCTTTCCTGCTTTTCTCCTTTAGTTGTTGAAATAGTTACGGTTAATATATCATAAAGCTTTCCTGCTCCTTCACAATAAACACAACTCTCATCACCACGAGTTACGGTTTCAACTTGAGATGGGTCGTAGCCAAAATTTGTTTTTAGGTCAGATAACAGTTTAGCTTTCCGTGTATCTGAGCTACTACTAGCACTACTGTTAATAGAACTATTGGTACTAGTATCCTTGTTATTGGTAGAGGTATTTGTGTTGCTAGTACTTGTATCTGTGCTGCTAGTACCTGTAGTTGTAATAGTACTACTACTGTTATTGGTTCCACTACTAGGCTCCAAAGCTAAGCTTAAGCTTTTCTTTTCTTCTTCTTTTTCTTCTAGATCATGATTTAAATCTACAAGAGAAGAGAGCTTTAAAGCTTTAAAACAAGTACTAGTATCATTACTTGTAGGTGTAGTAGTAGGTGCAAGGTCACTACACAGGTTACTATTACCAGTCTCTATAGTGGTAGTGTTATTAGTATCTTGTATGTTAGTTGAACTACAAGTACTTGCTAATACTGCGCTTATAGGACTAAAGCCAGTATTATTATCAGTACCAGTATTAAATATAATATTAGGCGTAATACTACTAGCGAGTAATGTGTCGTTAATGGTTGGACAGTGTTGGCCAAAGCAATCACCTTTTAAGCTTTTGGGAAAAACACTGTCCAATATTACGTTTTGAGATCCGTTACTAGCTTCATTATCGGCTTTTTTATCACTTTGGACACTATTGGCTAAAGTGTTTTCGCTGGCTGAGTTGATAATTGGTAAATTGTCCTGATTGGTAGGTATGTTAAAAGTGTCCAAAGTTGCTGAATTAGGTTGTTCTGCTTTTTCTAGTACTGGTTTGGTAGTTTGGACAGTTGTTTCCAAAGTTTGGCTGGCTGCATTTTGGTTATTTTGGCTGATAGCACTTTGGTTAAAAGTGTCCAAAGTTAGGTTTTCTGTCATTGTGTTTAGCTTGATTTCGCTTTGGACACTTTTGGGCAAACTAGATGTAGATATTTCTGATGTAATTTCTGGTGAAGTAGAAATAATATCTTGAATGCTAGGTTTGATAATAATATCAGAATTAGTGTTAGGTTGTACTGTAGTTGGTTGAATAGGTGATTGTACTGTTGTTAGTTGTCTTAGTGATGGAATTGTTGGAGGTGTTGTTACTGGTGGAAGTATGATACTTTCCCATTTTTCTAGAAGGGAAGCAATAGCCAGTTCTATAGCATTTTCTTGTGAGTTTGTGGTGATAAAATTTAAATATTGTTTTCTATAAAGAAGCTTGCTTTCACTTATGGATTGTTCATTTAGGAAATCATCAAATGATGTTTGTGATTTAGACTTTTTCCATTTAGTTTCTAACTGAGTTATTTTATTAATCTTGTCCCAGTATGTTTGGATAGAGCCAGTTATACTTAATATGAGATCTTGTTGCTCGTCTATTAACTCATCAAACAAATTTTCTGCTTCTTCTAGTTGTTCTTGAAGTAGGGTAGCTTCTTTTTGAGCTATCAATACATTTCCAAATGTGGCTGTTCTGGCCACTCCTATAAAGTTGTTATTAGGTTTAGCAGATATATAAGATGTGGGTTTAGCAGATTTAATTGAGCTTATAGAGCTTATAGAAGCTATATTGGGTTGATTATTTGCTATAGCTGAACTTGGTTCTGTTTGACTTTCTGATTGCGATAGCTGCTCTAAGATTTTGTCTGTTGGCAGTGGAGTTGATGAGCTAATTAATAATTGCATCAATGGGGTTAGGTTTTGTCCTATGCTATCAACTTGTCCTAGTGCTGGTAGTGCTAAATGTGGAGTAGTTGCTGTTGGAGTAGAGCTTGGAGCTTCTAAGGGGGATATGGGAGTTTGATTATTTATTTGATTAATGATTGTGCTTTCATCACTAGCTTTGGCTTTAGGCTTACGACCACGAGTACTGATTGGCTTTGTTGGGCAAAGTGAAGTATCAATTTTTGTTGTCAAGTGTTGGTTTTCTGATAAGTTTGTAAGGAAGTTATGCAGAAATCTAATACAATATTTCCCTGTACCATAGTCTATTATATGCCTAGAGATTTTGCCCAGTGCTATAGACCTCGTTATCCACCTTCTAACAGTCCTAGGATTTCTGTTACACTTTGCTGCTATTTCAATATCGTCAGTAATTATTTCAGATGTGCCGCGCTCTATTCCAATATTTGCAACCGTAGTCAGAAAACTTTTGTTTGTTGGTGTTAAGCTATGGTCATTAGCTATTAGATTTAGACAATAAGAAAATTGGCTAGGATCTTTTATTATTTCCATTAGATTTACTATCTCTAGTAATTCTAATGAGCTTTTTCTTTCTACTGCTTCTATTGGCTCTTTTGGTTCACTAGATTCTGTTGCTTCTACCATTTCTATTGGTTGTCTTGCTACTACTGTTTCTGGTTCTATTGTCTGTGTTAGTTGAAACATAGTATTTTTTTAACTTTTAGAAAAAGCTTGCGCCCACATAACCAAGTTTTACTATTTTGACTAGGTAGAGTTTCTAAATTATTTTAGTTAATTATGTTTAAGAGCTATAGGCTTATTTTTCTAAAAGTTTCTTCCTCCTGCTGCTCCGAAAATCTGAAAACTGAAAAAAATATAAGAATTAAATAAAACTGTTTTAAATATTTTAAATAATAATAAGTAAAATTTCTAAAAGTATAACTATTGATATACAGGCTATATTATTGATACGAAATAATTTAATAACTTGGAATTTTAACAGGATGAAGACAGAACTTTTCTATTGCACGAAAGTGGAGTTTTTTGTAATATACAAAACACCTACCACTCTAGTGTGTAGGGACAAAAATACCCTATACATTATTTAAAAGGGTAGTTAACGTTAAGTATCATTAACTACATATGTCAAGAAGAAGCCTGAGTGGTTTGGTCGCCTTTATCAGGCTTTTATCTTTTTAAATCAATTTAAATGAATGTTTCAAATATTTTTACTATTCAATTGTCTACTACTGTCTATCTACTAAAA
>JBDIBI010000078.1:0-11889 GCA_039812885.1 Blastocatellia bacterium | reverse complement strand
TATCTGCCCTAACAGGAATCTTTTCTATAACTTGACTATCCAAATCTTTACCAGAAGCAATTTCTAGAACTCTACTTTCTAGACTTTTCAAGACAGGAACAGAACGAGGCCGACCACCTTTGGGTACGATCCCACAAACGTCACAAATGTCCCATAAGAAAAGTTATAATTACTTAATAAACAATAGGTTATAGATTTTTTAAGCTCCCAAAATCATAGCCTATATTATCCCTCATTTTTGGGAGCTAAGATTTTTAAGAAAACAGTGTTAAAGAAAAGGGTCATTTTTCCTATACAGAAATTGATATATAAATACCCTTTAAACTCTACAAAAACTGTATAATTTAACCCTAAAGATACGTTTTTTCTATACACTCTACGCAAAACCTTTAATCCATCTCTTAGTATCGATTCAATTCTTTGAGTAGCCTTAAACGTCGCCTAACAATTCATTATTATTTCTGTGGGACATTTGTGACGTTTGTGGGGTTTTACCCATACTTAGGTAAATTTGCAAATTTATGAAACTAGTCTAATAAAACCCTTAAAAAGGATAAATTTGGACGCATATAGGTCAAATAAAAGGCGTTAAAACCGTGCATATGTGTTTGGTTAAACTGTCCCATTTTTTCAAACACTATTCTATTTTATGGGGTAAATACTTAACAAAGAGTTACTCCTAAAATTTTTTGCTTTTCGCTGGTTAGCTTTTAGGAGTAAGGTTTTCTCTATAACTTTTTCACTTCCAACGTATTATCAAAAACTTCATGGGACATTTGGTACTTATGTTGGAAAATACCCGATATACTCGTAAAGCTCGTCCGGCAGTAACGTGTTGCCAAGATTCTGTGTTTTGAGCCATTCGTGTTTCGCTTTACATTTGCGTTCGAACTCTTCCCAAAATTCCTCGGTGACTTCGATGCCTTCGCCTCTCTTCACCTGGTCAAGACCTACTTGAATTTTGGCTCTCAATTCTGCGATGCGTTCTTCCTTGGTCATCTCGGTTGCTCTCATCTGCCAAAGGGCATCGTGAATAACAAGGATGGGCGGAAGTTCATCTTCCCCGCTACCAGCAAGCTCAGAAATAACTTTCTCGTAGTGGTGGAAGAAATATATCCACCGAGCAAGGTAAGGTAAATTCCTTATTATTCGATGTTCTATTCATCCGCTTAACCTCTTATCAATAACTTGTTTATAGAATAGTGGTAAAAATATATCAATGGAATAAGGCAATCTAAAGTTCTCATTTTTTGGCCCAGTCTCAAGCTTAAGCATTTTATCCATAGTTTCGGCTCCATTTATAAGTATAACTATTTATGTTTTATTATTCTCTGATAAATCTTTTATACCTTCAAGTTCTGCTTCTAGTTCTTCAATGGTAGGTAAACTAGTTTTTAGATTGTCTGGTATAGCTTCGGTAAGTTCATAAGCAGAAACACCTATTGGTTTATTAATGTCCTTGAGCGCGTACTCAGCAACAGCTTTGTTTTTATCCTTGCACAAAAGAATTCCTATAGAGGGATTATCAGAAGGGTGTCTCACTAAATCATCAACAACAGAAAGATAAAAATTGAGCTTTCCTGCATATTCAGGCTTAAAGCCAGTGCTTTTCAACTCTATTACAACATAACAACGTAATTTTAAATGGTAAAATAGTAGGTCTATGAAAAAATCTTCCCCTCCAACCTCTAATGGGTATTGTTGGCCAACGAAGGCAAATCCTGTTCCTAATTCAAGCAAAAATTTAGTAATATGCTTTACTAATTCTCGCTCATGTGCTTCTTTACTTACTGAAAGAAAGTCAAAAACATAAGGATCTTTCAAGAGTTGTTGAGCTAGATCTGATTGTGGAGCAGGCAAATTTTGTTGGAAATTACTTACTTTTTCGTTTATGGCCTGTCGTTCGTAAAGCTTAGTTTCTATTTGGATAGTTAAGACACTACGCGACCAACCGTATTCTATCGCTTTTTGAGCATACCAGAGCCTTTTTTCTGTGTTATTTACTTTATCAAGTAAGATGACGTTATGCCACCAAGGAATTTGTGCAGCAAGTTGCTGCACAATTGTTTTATCTGGATAAGTTTCAGCAAATTTCCTCATATATTTGAGATTTCGTGGCGAAAATCCAGACATATCTGGAAAAGCAGTTTTTAAGTCATGTGCTAAACGGTCAACAACTTTTGTTCCCCATCCCTCTTGATTCTGCCTATTTAGAATAGTGTTGCCAATCTCCCAATAAAGACCTACTAACTCAGCATTAACAGCAAGTGCTGCTTTAACTTGGGCAGTGCGAATTCTCTCTTTTAATTGCTTTAGTAACTCAGCATAACCACTTGGTGCTATTTGCTCTTTGTTTTCTGTCACAGCTTATGCCTTTCGTTTCAAACAAGGAAATATCAATTAATCTAATACATATTATGAGCGTAACAGCAATCAAGTTATTAGTAAAGTACCTAAATTCCGAAAAACCCTATGGACACTACTGAAGAATTGATAAACAAGGCTAGTTAGTAGTTAGGCTAGACTTATTCTTACTCCAAAAGCTTGGAAAAGTTTACTAATATGATTTAAGAGCGAAATTATTTTACATTAACAATCTTCTTATAACGTTGAGTATTAGCCGCCAAAAATTCCTCCTCAAAAAGAGAAATTTGTCAAAGAAGAGCTAGAGCCATTTCTTAAAATAGCTATTGACCATGATATTTCTCCTAGTGGAGTATTCACTATTAGTGCTACAGAATCTCAATATGGCAAAAGTTCCAAATTTCAACATGGAAATGCTTTTGGTCTAAGCACAGGTAAAGAGAAAGTATTAAACTATTCCAGCCTTGAAAAATCCTATCAAGTTTTTGGCAATATTATTGAAAACCGATTTCCTCATGCAAAAGGAACTCATGATGCAGAATCATTTATTAACGATTTAGTATCCGGAAAATCTGGTTACAAATATAATGCGCATCCTCAATATTCTGATGGAGCAAAGCAGATAAAGAGAAAGTAACTAATGCTTTAATTGATGGTTACAAACAGTCTTATGTTGATGAGCAAAAGCATAAGTAGTTTTTCTAAAGGTAAGCCTAACAAAAACAGGCTTACCTTTTGCCATAATATAATTGTTATGCCTTAATTTTAATTTTAATAAGGAGTAATATGAACGTAAAACTACACTTAGTTAGTAAAGCTGTTATTATAATAATTTTCTCTTTATCTATTTTTTCAAGCTTATTGCCAAACACATTAATGGTAACTAACAACTTTAATGTAATGGCTCAAACATCTAAGAGAGCTAGAAAGATAAATAAAAAAAGTAAAAAACCATTTCATCACTACCAAAATAAAGAATATGGATTTGCTATAGATATTCCATCCAATTTAAAGTTTAAACTTAATACAGAAACAGCCGATGATGGGCCACTTATTTTACTAACACAAGACTCGTACATAGATATTATGGCTTCCTATAATGCCATTGAATGGAAAGGGTTGGGTGATGGGGTTAAGTTCACATTAAACAATTTGAAAGAAGGTAAAGCTACTAATGTTCAGGTTCTAAAGCAAGAAGAATGTTTGCTAGGTAAAATACCAGCTCTTCATCTAGTAATAGAATATACTATTAATCAATCTCCTGAGCCGATAATAAGCGACAAAGTTATTGCTATAAGAAAATCTAAGAATACGGATTTTGAAGAAGATGGCATTAACTATAGAGATATTAACTATCAACTTTATCTAAGTACTAAGAAGTCCAACTATTCTGAAGATGTAAAGAAATTTGAGCAGATTCTTAAGTCTTGGAGAACACTTCCTGTTCAGGAAAATTAGCAAACCCAGTAAACAGGATGCTTAAGCAGCTTTGTTAGAATCAATGGGTTTAATCTGCTGATAAATAGACTGGTTGGTTTGTATTGCATCCCAGAAGTCTACTTTTCTTTGTAGGTTAAGCCAAAGATCAGGAGATTTACCAAAGAAAGTAGCAATTCTGATAGCTAATTCAACCATGATAGGGCGATGACCATTAATTATTAAACTTACAGTTCTACGAGAAACACCTATTCTCTTACCAAATTCAGTTAAAGTTATTTCATTATCTGCCAAAATTTCTGCTAAAACTGAACCTGGATGCGGTGGTCTACGTTTTTGGATAATTGTTTCTTCCATTTTTATTTACTCTTTAGTGATAATCTTCTAAGTTTACTTCATAATCATCACCTTCTATAAACTTAAAAATAATGTACCAATTACCACTTACTTTTACTGCCTAAGTCCCTTTTCTATCCTCTTTTAATTCATGCAAATCAAATTGGGTAATTTATGTATTCTATCTTTAACCTCATCAATCGCCGCTAACCTGGAATCTATTTTTTTAGCTAACTTGGCAGGTATATCTTTAGTGTTTCCTGTTTCCTAATACTCTTTTAGCCCTTTGTACCTAAAACCTTTAATCATATTCTAATATGTGAACTACTAGTTTACAAGATTGCTTAATGTAACTATTTCTCTTCTTTTCGACTGTTGGCAACAAGGCTCGACCCTTATTTAAGTCTAAAAGACAAAACATTCTCTAACACTTGTAAGGCTTTTTTATGCTTATCCTTAGGCATTCTTGCTAGGTTCATCATCTTCCATTTTATTGCTGGAAGCTTGTCTACTCCTTCAAGACCTAATAATGTCCAATCTGGTTCTTTAGCTTTGAAAGACAGGAGGAATTGCTTTTCTTCAGAAGTTAAGCTAGTTTGAATAATTTTGATTAAGCATTCTCTCACATCTTCTAGCTCTTCAACTGTAACAGGTATTTGTGTCATTTGTAGAAATTCGCCTTCGAAAATGCCTCTTATATCAATGCGTGAAGGGACTATTACTTCTGATATCGGACGGTTATGACTTATTAAGTATACTAAGAAGGTTTTTCTTAGTTCATCTCCTACCCCTTCATTTTCTAGTAAAAGCTTAATATCAAACAAATCCCTTGGATGTTGTCTATCAAGTGCTGCACATATTTTTCCAGCATAAAGATCAGGCAAGGCAAGAACAGAAATTGCCGCATAGCCAAATTTTTCTTCAACTTGAGCTTTAACTTCCATTTCAACAGCAGGAAAAACACTACTACGCAAAACAGGAGACAACTCTATTTTTATCTTTACACCCTTTTGCTCGACAATAAGCCTAAGCGCATCAGAATTGTTGTAAGTTGCCAAAGTTTTGCTTTTTGGTAAGGTAGCTTTTATATCTTCTGCAATTCTGTTTAAAGCAGCCTTAACATTCTTGATAGCAGTTTCTCTATCATCTATAGGCATATATACTAAATCAATATCAACAGATAATCTTGGTAAATCACGCACAAACAGATTAATAGCTGTTCCACCTTTTAGAGCAAAACATTTTTCTTTTGCTATTAGTGGTAGTATTCGAATAAGCAGTTGGACTTGGTGAAAATAAGGGCTATTACTATCCATTAAACTCTCTTGGTACAGTTATAAGATATTTGTTATCTAGCTTTCCATTTTTTGCCAGAACACGTTTGCCAGAACCTAACGCTCCACTTTCCATAGAAAAACGCTCTAATTCTAACTTTTGAAACCAAGGATGTTTGTGTTTTTCGGCAAACCATAAAAATAATCGTTTAACTTTTATGTTTGTGCATAACTCAAGTAATTTGTTGAGACGGCGTGGGGATAAACTAGTTAATCCCTGCATCAATTGGTCAGCATGCTCAAAAGATAAATGTTCCGGAACATCCAATAATACTTCAAAAAAAGCTCTTTCTGGTGTAGAAATTATTAGTGGCCACTCATCTATTCCCCAAGTTATAGTATTGGTAAAAATAGCTTGATTGGTGGCTTGCTTTATATCATACAAATCATTTTTCGGGCTATTTGTATCAAAAAGTTGTTGTGAGCCATATCGTAGAAAATAAGCATCTGACAAAACCTTATTTGCCCAAGTAGGAAGTTTATCTTTTCCATATAAATGGATAGTCTTGTTTTGAGAAAATGATAGGTAGTGACTAAATCCTTGTAGTTCTAAAGCAGTTATTCCACCTGGGGTAAGATTAAACTCCATTCGTTGTAGAGAACATACAACAGCCTGCCAAGTTATCTTTTTGTTGTCAGGGCGACCAAGAACACCTTTAACCACTGAGGCTAACTTGCCACTTTTCACCCAATTGTCTAATGTATGTCGTCCCACTCCTTTGGACTTGAGCCATGATGTTGTAGCTAATAGCCCATAGGGTACAAGTTGTAGAGGATCAAAGTTATTTTGGTATCTCATATTTAGTTTACTTAATAATTATAATACGGTGATATTTACCGCAATATGATATTTTATTAAACTATAGCAAATTTTGAAATTTAATAAAACTAAAAATAAGAGGAACAATTTTTAAGATATAGGTGTCATAACCTGTATAACCAGTAAAATTCAAAGGAAAAGTTATGGTAATGATACTGAAAAGACTTGGTTGGCAAATTGTTCCTGTATGTTTATCAGCTTTTATTTTTGCAGAGATAGTAAATAGAAATATTTATACACCGTTATTCTGGGTAGCAGAATATACCAACAATTATGACAATTACTTTGAGCTACTGTCTTGGTTAAATAATAGCCCAATAAGCTTACGAACATTTTTATTTTGTTTATGGGTAAGCAGTTACGTGTTAGCCATTTTTCTAGTAACACCACTAAGATCCAAATTGTTATTGCACTTAAGATATGCACCGCTGATGAGTTTTGTCTTTTTTCTAGTAAGCGTAATTGCCTACGATAACTTAATGATAGAATGTTCTAAATACCAGTTAAGAAAATACATTCGTAATAGCGCTTATTCTTATCAGTATCCTATGGAGTATTTAAACTTATATAATAATTATAGAGGCCGATGTGGAAATGCTGCTATGGATTATTATATCTGGCTTTATGGAGAAACTGCGATAAAAGAATTTGATAGTGTAAATCCTGAAGTTAGGTTAAGAGCACTACAAACATCCATTAATTTATATACTTGGGAAGGTTCTTGTGAAAAATCTTTTATTGGTCTTTTAGAAAAGGCTAGTCAAGATACATCTTTACCTGTTAAGACTTTAGCTCAAAATTACATTGCTAGCAGTTCTAGTGATTGTATTAGAAAATAATAACTTAATATGTTTTATTATTTTCTGATAAATCTTTTATACCTTCAAGCTCAGCTTCTAGTTCTTCATCAGGCTTAAAGCCAGTGCTTTTCAACTCTATTACAACATAACAGCGTAATTTCAAATGGTAAAAAAGTAGGTCTATGAAAAAATCTTCCTCTCCAACCTCTAATCGGTATTGTTGACCAACAAAGGCAAATCCTGTTCCTAATTCAAGCAAAAATTTAGTAATATGCTTTACTAATTCTCGCTCAATTTCTCGCTCATGTGCTTCCTTACTACTGAAAGGAAATCAAAATTATAAGGATCCTTCAAAATTTGTTGTGCTAAGTCCGATTGTGGAGCAGGCAAGTTTTTGCTGAAGTTACTTATTTTTTCGCTCTTAGCTTGCCGTTCATAGAGTTTTGTTTCAATTTGGATAGTTAAAATATTGCGCGACCAACCGTACTCTATAGCTTTTTGAGCATACCAAAGCCTCTTTTCTGTATTATCTACTTTATCAAGCAAGATGACGTTATGGCCCAGGGAATTTGTCCAACAACTTGTTGGAGAATTTCAAACTCTGGGTAAGTTGCTGCAAATAAACGTATATAGTAAAGATTGGATAGAGAACTCCTTCATATCAGGAAAAGCAGATTTCAAATCTCGCGCCAGCCTCTCAATAACTTTCTTTCCCCAACCTTCTTGATTTTGACGATTTAGAATAGTGTTACCAATATCCCAATAAAGATGTACTAACTCAGCATTGACGGCAAGTGCTGCCTTAACTTGAGCAGCCCGAATTTTCTCTTTTAATTGCTTTAACACCTCAGCATAATCACTTGGTGCTATTTGCTCTTTATTTTCTGTCACAGCTTATGCCTTTCGTTTCAAATAAGGAAATATCAATTAATCTAATACATATTATGAGCGTAATAGTAATCAAGTTATTAGTAAAGTGTCTAAATTCCGAAAAATCCTATGGACACTACTGAAGGACTTATAAACAAGGCTAGTTAGTAGTTAGGTTAGGCTTATTATTACTCCAAAAGCTTGGAAAAGCTTACTAATATGATCTAAGAGCGAAATTATTTTACAATAATTTGGTGGGAAAGAGGGTAATATCCTGTTAAGAGGGTAATAAAGAGGTATTATCTTTATCTGTCTCAAGTATTCTTACTTTTCAAATCAATCAATTAAGCTAGATGCTTATAATAAACATTACTTCTTTTACAAAAACCCTTAGTAAACTCTATAGCAGCTTATCTTTTTTAAGAACTTCTTGGGCACGATCCATAAGAAGTTTACGCTCGCGCCCGTTGTGTGTAAGCATTGAAGCTCGCCTAAACTCTTGACTTGCTTCTTGAAAACGACCAAGTTTTGCCAGAAAGTCACCTCTTACACTTGGTAGAAGGTGGTAAGTCTTTAGCAATGGCTCATCCATTAACTCATCAACTAACTCAAGCCCTGCTTCTGGGCCATACACCATTGAAAGCACAACTGCGCGATTAAGCTCTACTATTGGTGATGGAGCAAGTTGGGCGAGTGCATCATATAAGGCTAAAATACGCTCCCAATCCGTTTCTTTTGCACTGAGTGCTCTTGCATGACAGGCTGCTATTGCTGCTTGCAAGGTGTATGTTCCAAACATTGCTCCTAGTTTCTCTGCTCGTTCAAGTGCTGCAAGTCCTCTCCTAATAAGAAGTTGATCCCATTTTGCACGATTTTGGTCTAAAAGTAGTATTGGCTCTCCAGACGGGCTAACTCTTGCTCTCATACGTGATGCTTGGATTTCCATTAAGGCAACTAGCCCATGAACTTCTGGCTCTTTTGGTGCAAGTTCGGCCAGTATTCGTCCAAGACGAAGAGCTTCCTCACATAGTGCAGGTCTTATCCAATCCTCACCAGAAGTTGCTGCGTAACCTTCATTAAATATTAGGTATATTACTTCCAACACTGATGACAAACGAGCTACACGCTCATCTCCATATGGAACTTCAAAAGGAACATGTGCTTCAGTGAGTGTCCTTTTAGCCCGAACAATGCGCTGAGCTACAGTTGGTTCAGAGATAAGAAAAGCTCTTGCTATCTCTTCTGTTTTCAAACCACCAAGAAGGCGTAGAGTAAGTGCTACACGAGCTTCGGCTGAAAGCACGGGATGACAAGCTGTAAATATAAGGCGTAACAGGTCATCACTTATGTAATCATCTATCACAGAATCTAACTGTTCATGAGTAAGTTGTTGCTCTATTTCAATTTGGCGACCTAATTCTTCATGTTTACGCTCAAGCATAATGTTTCGGCGTAATTTATCAAAAGCACGGTGTTTAGCAGTGGCCATAAGCCAAGCACCAGGATTGTCTGGAATACCTGACTCAGGCCACTTTTCAAGTGCAATGACAAGTGCGTCTTGTGCTAGATCTTCTGCTAAACCAATATCCCTTACCATTCTTGCAAGACTAGCAATAAGCTTGGCAGACTCTATTCGCCAAACAGCATCTATCACTTTGTGAATTTCAGATATCATAATAAATAGCGCATCAAACCATTAGTAAGAATTAAGTTATTTTTGACTATTATTTATAACTATTTGAGCGCGGAGACGTTCTTCTTGTTCTTTAAATCGTTCTCTAAGCTCAGGACTTAAATTTTCTGCAAACTCATCTGCATCAAATACTTGACGAATCTCAACCTCACTCTCTCCTTGCATAGGATTAGGACAGCGTTTAACCCATTCAATAGCCTCTTCCATAGATTTAACTTGCCATAACCAGAAACCAGCAATTAATTCTTTAGCCTCAGTAAAAGGGCCATCAATAATAGTACGATTTTTGCCAGAGAACTTAACACGCTTGCCCTTTGAACTAGGATGTAAGCCTTCACCAATAAGCCAAACACCTGCTTTGACCAATTCTTCGTTGAATTTATCCATGTCAGCAAGAAGTTGTTCGTCTGGATATTTACCTGCTTCACTATCTTCATTAGCTTTGATTATAACCATTACTCTCATTTTCTTATCTCCTATACTAAATTTTGGAGCTAGTTTTTTGTTAATTCATTCTAGATTAACCTAGCTTTATAAGTACGTCGAATGAGACATCCTAAAATCGACATATACTTTTATTTTTTGTAAAAATTTCCTTATTAGGCCTAACTAAAGGGAAGCTGCGATAAGGCACGACAAGGAAATATTAGAATAAATCTAGTAATTTTACTAACAACAATAATTTATACAAGATACAATCTTCAATCCCAATAAAAATTAAGGAGGAGATTGTATGAGAGGAGATTATCCGCAATTTAAACAATCCTATACAAACGATGAGTTAACAGAAGATTTTCTGTTGGATAAAGAAGAATACCAATTTATTCAACAGTTTAGAGGAGATGTAAATAGGCAAACAGTAGCAGTTTTGTTAAAAACCCTAAAATATCTTGGTTACTTTCCAGCATCATTAACAGAAATAGCAGAAGATGTGAAACTATTTATTGCTCAACAGCTTAGTTTACTTTTAGATTTAACCCAACAATATTCTTGGCTTTCGGGCAGTCGGGATGACCACTTTGCAATGATACGTAAGTTTACAGGGTATAGATTTGCTACCAAAGAAGATAAACAATTACTAGAGAACTGGTTAGAATCTGAAGCTATTGTTCAAACCTACACACAAGAAAGCTTTATGCAGTGTGCTATAGAACGATTTCGTTCAATAAAAGTAGAACTTCCTTCAAAAAAGGAACTAGAACGAATAATCAATGCTGCATTAAATAAGTTCTTCCAAAAAATTAATCAAAAAGTAACAGAAAGACTTTCAGAGCAAAGTAAACGAAAACTAGATAAATTACTTAATATAGAATCAGATACATTTTCTGATTTCGATAAGCTCAAAGCAGAAGCACGACAAGCTGGTATAAACAACCTGGAAAAAGAGATATGGAAATTACAGCTATCAAAGGATATAGCCATCAATAAAGAATCCTTTTCAGATATACCTATCAAAGCTATAAAAATATTAAAACTGCGAGCTAGAAATGAAACCGCTAGTGAAATGAGAGAACACCCTGAACAAATTCGTTATGCCTTATTAGCTTGTTTTATCTACATTAGAACCTCAGAAATAATTGATGATATAGTAAATATGACTATAGATTTAATTCAAAAAGTAGATACAAACAGCCAAACACAGCTCAATACCAGGTTGTTATCTGATATCAAAAAAGTTGAAGGTAAAGTACAAATACTATACCGAATTGCAGAAGCAGTAATCAAAAATCCTAATGGGAGCATAAAAGAAGTGATTTTTCCTGAGATTAAGGAAGAAGTCTTTCAAAATCTTGTAGCTGAGTATCAAACAACTGGCCCACAATATACAAATTTGCATCAATCCCTGATGAAAAATAAATATGTCCATCATTACCGCCAAATGTTGCCTTTAATTTTGGATAACATAACATTTCGTAGTGACAATAGATTTCAGCCAATAATTGAAGCTTTAGCGGTAATAAAACGTTATTTAGGAACAAACTACCAGCATTTTCCAGAAGATGTGCCACTAAAAGGTGTGGTTTCAAGAGGTTGGGAAAAAACAGTTTTAGAACAAGTAAGTCAGGAACAAAAGGTAAACCGAAAATATTATGAAATTTGCGTGTTAGAAAAATTGGGTAAAACCCCACAAACGTCACAAATGTCCCACAGAAAAGATAATTAATTGCTAGGTTTTTGAATGGATAAATTATGCTTCTTTATCCAACGGTTTAGATTAACTGTAGTAGTGTGATA
>JBDIBI010000077.1:0-12069 GCA_039812885.1 Blastocatellia bacterium | reverse complement strand
CTATAGATCAGCTACCTAAAGCTTTTGGGGCAGATTTTAGGTCATTGTTTATTGCTGCTGAGGCCACAGGGCGTTGGACATCATCTACTACATCTGATCGTAGTAAAGAGGGGATTTTAAACCTCTTATCACGGCAACTAGAACGCCAAGCTGCTGTAGAGTCAAAGGTTAAAGGTGCAATGGGTTATCCAATATTTATACTAGGATTTACTTTTGTAATGGTACTAGTATTTGCATTTGCAGTGCTACCAAAGCTGAAAGATTTTTTTGATGGTTTAGACATCAAAAATCTTAATTTTGCTGCAACAACGATGTTAGCTGCTGGAGATTTTATAAATAACTACTACCTAGTAAGCCTATTTATTACAGTAATTACAGTTGCACTACTAGGGTTATTGTGGAAAACAGAAGGGAAAGTTTTGTGGCAAAAATATCAATTTGGTTTTCCATTGTTAGGTAAAGTTGTTCGTGACCTAACTGTTGCACAAATCTTTTGTCTACTTTCTACATTACAAGATGCTGGCATCATACCAGCTAAAAACCTAGAAATACTTGCTAAGGTAAGTACTAATATATTTTTACGTGAGTCTATAGAAAAGGCAAGAGATCAAATACTACGTGGAAAAAGCTTCTCAGAAACGCTAGGCAAATGTCATCAAGCCTTTGAAGCCACAGAGTTTAATCTACTAGTCAGTGCCGAAAAGTCAGGAACTATTTCTACTCGTCCATTAAAGCATGCTGAAAAGCTATTTAAGACAGCAGAAAAAGACATTGATAGGCTTATTGGCCTTATTCAACCTATTATGATTATAGTAGTTGGAGCAGTAATTGGGTTTTTAGTAATAGGTTTTTATAGTGCAATGTTTGGTGCTATAGGACAGTTTTCAGGTGCGCATTAATAAAAGGCTAAAACCGGAAAATTTTTGCAAAAAAGTCATTTTTTTAGGGAACCTTTTCGGTTTTTCAGACAATACATGTAAACACATTTTGAAATCGAGAAACCAAACTCAATTATGTTAAAGCTAAAACACAACAAAATACCTGTTAGTCTATATGATATGTTGCCACCAAACAGATTAGCAGCAGAAAGAATCTTAGAATTTTTGTGTCTTAAACCTGGAGAAGCAGCGTTAGAAAGTCAAAAACATTATACGCTGGTAAAGTATATTAATGAAACATATAGTAGGCTAATGGATAAACTACCAACACTTAATGATGTAATTAGCTGCTTAGAAAATGCTCTGCCAGAGGATAAAGCTATTACGGATGATTTACTTAAGAGATTAGCCAAATTTTAGGTAAGATTTGGTTTTTGGCATTCTGTTTGCAATAGATTTTAGACTAAAAGCGATTCTAGCCATTAATCACAAAAATTAAAAGCTATTACGTTACTGAAAGTTATACATACTTTAGAGAAATACAAGTTTATGAGTCCGGTGCAAGAAAAAGTTTACATCTCAAGTTGAAACATTAGGAGAATGCTGTATGGGTAAGAATACTAAACATAAAACTAAAAATAATAAGGGTTTTAGTGTTATTGAGTTACTAGTAGTAACAGTCATTTCAATTACACTATTAGGTACTGTTGCAGTTGGCTATAAAGGGTTCTACTCTAGTATGGGAATGGATGAAACTATTGCTGATGTTTCAATAAAACTCCACCAAGCTCGTGAAAATGCCAGATTAGGTGTTAGTGATGCAACTAAGCGAACTTTTGATGTAGCGAGTGCCATTTCTAGGCCACATAGAGGTATTACAGTTACATCAAGCATCATTGCAAGCTTTTCAAGTTCAGCTTGTGTAGCTACCACTTGTAATGGTCAGGCTACAATGTGCATTTCAAACGAACCCATTTGTTTCTCAGGGCAAAGCACTTTTACCTTTAATGTCTTTTCAGGAAAAAAGTTAACTACAGATGTGATTTTCATTGCTTCATCAAACCGAAAAATGGCTCTAGTTATACCTGAAGATGGAAATTTTTATGTTTGTGAAATGGTAAATGGCTACTGGCATTGGCGGCGTGAATTACAAAATGTAAACAATCAATCTAATACTAAAGGCTAAGTATTATTAATTATTAATTGGAGAAAATGATGTATAAGAGACAATCAAACAGAGGTTTCACAGTATTAGAACTTTTAGTAGCAGCAGCTATTTTAGTTATTGCACTCACTACAATAGTAGGAGTAGCTGTTAGCTCAGTAAAAAATGCTAGTTTTAGTCGTCATGATATAGATAGCCAAAATCTACTTAGCAATAAATCATCACTGCTTTTAACTAATTTAGCTACTGAGCTAAGTAAGTTTCCAGTAAATGCTACTCAAGTGGGTTCTATAGATCCACAACAATTTGTTGCTGGTTACTATGATTTACTTAATGATTCTGGTTGTGTAATTCAAACTGGTGGCACATTAATAAATAATCTAGATTGCTCGGCAAGTACTAGCCCTAATCCTATTCAATCTACTACCCCTAAATTCAGGCGGCAGTGGACGATAAAAAAAGATTATCCATTAACAGGGGATGTAACTATTGGTGTAACAATAATTTATATTCAATCAAATGAAATTGTAAGAACTCTCGTTAGAGCTAAAACAGATGGGCTTACAAGTAAATAACAATAAGTAATTATTATTTAATAATATGGTTTAATTTAGCTATTAGGAGTAGATATGACTAAGAATAATTCAAAGCTACAAAACAGGGTTGAGGAAAATAAAGGATTTTCTTTATTTGAGATGGTAGTGGTAACAATAATTGGTTTAACTATGTTACTTGCAATAGTAGGCATGTATAACCACTATCTTGATTCTCATAATCGGCAAGAGCGCGTCCTTTTAGTAGAAAGAACTCTAAGCGAAACAGGCAATGCATTGAGACAATCAGTATCAGTTCTACCAGGTCAAGGTCTTGGCACAAGTAACGGAGAAATCTTTTGTATTCCAACACTACCTAATGCTGGAACCACTACTGATATAACAGGAAAAAGTGTTCCTATAAAATTAGGAATTTTCACTCCTTATAAAGTCAATGGTTATGACGCTTTTACAATAGCTTATGCTGATCCAACAATTCCACGCCTATCTATAAAAGAACTTACAAAAATTGACTTAAGTAATATCTCAATAAAAATAGCTGTACCTGGCTACATTCCTCCAAAACTACCACCTCCACCAAGAGGAGGCGGATTAACAGGAACTCTTGGAGATATAACTGGAAATACCATTAAAAGTAGTGGATTTAGCAGTAGTAATGATGGTCAAACTACCAACATTATTATTCCACCTCATACTCCAACACCAACACCTACTCCTAGCCCAGTAATAACACCTCCACCAAATCCAGTGCCACCAAATGTAGATTATAATTCTACAGTATTAGGCCAAAGCTGGATTCCTAGTACAAGTATGTTTCATGTTGGAGATGCGTTTTTATTAGTAACTTCACCTGCTTATGATGCTACAGATCCAACGACAACACAAACTTATTCAACACTAGTACAAGTAACTAGTGTAAGTTCATATACTCCAACCTTGGCTCAGGGTGGGAGTCCTTATGTACAACTAGGTTTAACCATTTGTTCTCAAGGATGTGGAGCATTTCAAGGATTGACAAATGGATTAGGTAAATTTGGTTTAGTAGGAACTAATTTGGTTCCACTACGCTTAACTAGTTTTTATATCAATGAAACTCCAATTGGAAAGAAGTTAGTAAGAAATGACAATGGAGTTATTTTACCTACAGGCAATGGAACATTCCAAGTTCAGGGTGGCAAAGAAAGTATGGTAGGCCAAACTGATAGTTTAGTTGTTACCTATCATCTCGACGATGGGACGACTCAACCAACTCCTAATACCCCTGCTGTTAGCTGGCTCAATAAAATTGCATCTGTAGATATAGCCATATCTGGTAGTGTACCTAATGCTAAAGGTAAGGAAATAATTAGCCAACAATCAACTGTAAATTTTCCATTAAATGTAAGACAACTGCAATAAATAACTAAAAACAGCCTTAGTAATACTTAACAATATTGAAGGAGTAAAAATATGAGTAACTTAAATAGTAACAATAAATATGAGAATTATTTGGTAGATTTTAGCAGCATTAAAAAGGCTGTAAAAAGGGCATTAAAAAAAGCTGTGAAAAAGCTTAATAATAAATCAGGATATGTATTAATTTTCTTGGTATTTTTCTTCTTTATTGTTGGCTCATCGCTAGTAGCTGGCCCCGCTATGCTTACAGTACGAGGAATACAATACCAATTACATAATAGCCAAATAGAATCAGCAGAAGCTACAATATTAACTACCAATAGCCCTATTAGGAACACACTTGTAAGCCAAGTCTATTCAAAGGTACAAGCCCAATTAATTCAACATTTACAACAATCTCTTGGTAGTAGCCAATATGTTTGTCAAGGTCAGTATGTGCAGCCAAATTCTACAGATCCGGTAACTGGTGTTACTGTTGGAGATTTAACATATCAATATGGCCTTTGTTCTCCTGAAACACTACTTGATGGGATTGCTGGTGACACTAATAAAACTATGGATTTATTGTCTGGCCTTTACCCTAACTATAAAATACCCCTTTCTAATCCTAGCGATGAACATATACGTCAGGCTTTAATAAAGAACAATATAAACGAATACAACTACACTATTCGTAGCACTTATGTTGGTGAAACCGCTTTATCACAAGGATCATCAAGTTCTACTGGTGCCAACAGGTTAGAGCAGTATAGATATAATGTTCGTGCTGATGTTGAGCTTTTTACACACACATACACAGAAGCTCGCACAGGTCTTGTAATAAACTATGAGGTTTTCATCACAAACGGATTTTATGTAGGTAATTTCTATGGTGGTGGCAATAACTGTAGCCAAACTACTAGCTATACCAATACTTGTGGTACTGATCCAGCTACAGGTGAAGCTGTCAACTGTGCGCCTGTTATGGTGCAAAACCCCGATGGCAGTTGGGGATTTGCCGTGCAATATGGGCTAGATGATCCTAATTATCAGCCCTATCCACCAGGCACACCATGTCCAACTGTTAATGTTGGAGGTGTTGCTGCTACCGAATGCCCTCTTAGTGGTGGAAGGGTAAGCATAGCATTTAAACCTAGAAACACAAGAATACAAACAGGTTGTGCTTCTGCAAGTAGCGGTGTTCAAGGAGTTTCGGGGCCTGATAAAAATGGATATGGATTTGGCATAACCGTTAGAACAGTTAGTGTAGAACATACTTATTATTAATATAGGGTAGATAAAAAAGACAAAAAACTAAGCAGCATTAATAGAAGGCTCTTCAGTCTTTGAAATTGATGATGTTACTTCGTTAAAGGGGTTATTTTTATCAAGTTGAGGTAATAAATCGAGTTTATCTACATCATGTTTGATTTTTGTAAATTCTAATGCTTGTAAGTAGAGCAAACACAGATTAAATGCAGTTTTTGAACTTGGCTCAGAAATACCAGTTTCCCAATATCTGTAACCTGTAGGAGTTACACCAAGTTTTTCAGCCATTTCTACTTGAGTTGCTTTAAACGTTTCCCTAATAAACTTACATATTCTGGGAAAAGTCAATTCTTCCGAGTGCTGTTCGGGATCAAAAAAAAGCTTTAGGACTTTAATATTTTCAGAAGTTTTTTTTACTCTCATAAGCTTATATTATTTTTTTTTATGAAAAAAAGCAATTAGAAGTATTGACGAAAAAAAAACTATTGTGGTACATTAAGCGTAATAACTATTATAGTTTTATATAAAGACTATTATGTTTTGTTAAAAATCAGTTATTTTGAGGAGTAAGCATGATAAAGAATTTTATATTTTTAGCGTTCATAGTCGCTTTCTTGTCACATTCGGCTTTTGGACAAGAAGAAAATAAAACTCCTCCTATTATATATAAGATCCAAAGTAATATAACAGGGGTATCATCACTTTCTGTAACAGATGCTTTAACTAATACAGCAGTAACTTCTTTTTCATTACCCCTTAATGGCAACAAAATAGAATTATCTAAAGATAAGAATAAGGCTTTCATTAATGCTATATTAGGCACTACCAACAGCAATGCTCCAGGGCTAGTTATGTTAGATTTGCGACAGGGAAATATTAAAGGCACTTTTAATGGGGAAGCAGTTTATAGAGCCAAACTATCTCCAGACAATATATTGTGGGTTTTATTAGGGAATGAAAATAAAATCGTTCTTCTAAATCCAGACAACTTAACACCAATTAATATAATAAATAATGTTGAAAGACCTACAGATATAGTATTTAGTCCTGATGGTAGTAAAGCCTATGTCTCAGAAAGCACTCTTACTTTTTCAAATATTATTGTAAGTATTGGTGTATTTGATACTAAAAGTTTAGCTCTGATTGGTGGTTTCAATCCATTGCCCCCAACTTCTTCTGTCATTCAAAGACCTAAGGAACTGGCGATTTCTCCTGATGGAAATATCTTATGTATAGTAACTAAAAAAACAGTTACCTTTATCGATACTAAATCATTAAATATGACTGGAAGTTTTGATTTTCCAAATCAAGGCGTTTTCGACTTAGCACAATTATTTTTTTCCCCCGACGGAAATACGCTTTATATTGCTGAAATTGGTCGAAATCTATATTCATGCGATATTACAACTAAAATACCTAACAATATATTTAGTACTGATCCCTTTACAGCTATAGATAATTTGCAATTTACGTCAGATGGGTCATTAATTTACGTAGGTCATTCTAGAGGTAGATATATTCTTGATAGCAAAACTAATAAACTAATTGTCTCTGTTAGAGAGGATAGCCTTGGTAATGATATTGCGCTAGCAGGTGACTTTAGCATAGGTGAACCGCCTTCACTACAAACAACAATGCCAACAGCCAGTCAACAAGTAATGACAAATCAGCCATTTACTATAAGCTGGCAAACAGTAGTTCAACCACAAAGTTTTTCTATCGCAAGCCATAAAATAGAGATTTCTACAGATGGTGGAATGACTTTTAATGTAATACCAGGAGCAGAACAATTAAAAGCAGATGCACAAAGCTTTACTTGGCAAGTACCAGATATTGAAACTACTAAAGCTCAAATAAAAATATCAGCTTTAGATATTGGAGCAAGAACAGGTTTTTCAACAACGGGTAATTTTTCTATCTCTAGAAATGGCAACTCTGGTGATACACAAGCACCTAGCGTTAGTTTCCTTTCTCCTAAAGGTGGAGAGAAATTCAACAGTGGTGATACTCTACAAATCACATGGACATCTTCAGACAACGTGGGCGTAACATCACAAGACTTAACCCTTTCAACTGATGGAGGTTCTAGTTTCCCAGTGACTCTTGGAAGTGGTTTATCAGGTGCTACTCAAAACTTTACTTATCAACTACCAATGCTGTTGCAATCAGACCAAACTAGGTTAAGGCTCGTTGTAAGAGATGCTGCTGGTAATAGTAGTCAAGCCATTACTGCAAATAATTTTAGCATTGTGTTAGGTGCTGACACTATTCCACCAACAGTAGTTATTTCAGAGCCTAATCAATCTCAGAGCATCATTGCAGGCCAGCCTATCCAGGTAAAATGGCAAAGTACTGATAATCGCGCTGTTGTTTCTCAAGCTTTATCACTTTCATTTGATAATGGTAAAACCTTTACTCAAATAATGGGGTTTGGTGGTACTGATAATAGTTTTGTATTAAGTGGTTTAGATAAGCTTAATTTAACAACTCCACAAGCAATGGTTAAAATAACAGCCATGGACGGCACAGGTAATAAGGGTGAAGCCAATTCCCTTTTCACTATTTCACCAGCTATCACAATGGGTAGCTATCAAGCTAAAACACTTTCAATCATAGGCATTGGTTTTATGTCTAATGTGAATAACACAGTTAAGCTCTTTGTTAATGATAAAGAAGTAACTTTGCCACCAAGTAATGTTTCTAATAGTTCTTTCAGCTTAAAAGGTAATAAGAAAAAGCTTGGTATTCTTAAAGGTAGTAACACTGTAAAATTAGTTATTGATGGTGTTATGAGCAATGATTTTACCTTTTCGTTTTAATTGTAAAGAAAGGATTAAAAATGTCAGCACAACCTATAGACAAAATAATAGAGCAAGCAGCTAGCCTAAGCCTTGAAGATAAAAAAACTTTGGGAGAACGCCTATTAGCTGAAGTTTCAGAACAAGAGCAGCGCGAGAAACAAAAAATTAAGAACCAAGCGGCTTTAGCCTTAATGAAAGAACTTATGGAAGACGATTCTGGCTATGAAGAAGAAAATTCCACTTTAATAGACGAAGCAATAGCAGCAACTATCAGAAAGTAAAAGGATATATTGGAAATGTTTAGACCTATCATGCTAGATGCAACACCATTAGGTAAGTTAGCTCATCCAAAGAGAAGCCCTGAAATTAAGCTTTGGCATGAACAGCTATTGCTAGTTGGAACAGAAGTCATTATTGCTGAAATAGCTGATTACGAAGTTAGGCGAGAATTTATACTTCGTGGGTTAGTAAAGTCTATTAATGTCTTGGATAGACTGGCTATTGCTCATACGTATTTGCCACTTAATACAAAAGTAATGCGGCTAGCTTGTGATTTATGGGCAGATGCACGTAAAAAAGGAATACCCACTGCTGACACCAAAGAACTGGATTGCGATGTGGTGTTAGCAGCACAAGCTCTAAGCATTAATGCTATTGTTATAACAGAAAACGTTGGCCATTTGTCGCGTTATGTCGAGGCAAAGCACTGGAAAGATATTAGTAGCTCTAACTAAAAGATTGGTTAGCTTTGGTTTGTGGGGGCAAACCAGGGCTAAAGCTAGAAGAAATAGTATTTGTTAATGTCAGCACATTTTGGGTAATTGATTAAGTTTTAAGTTCTTTGAAGTTTAATTTTCTTGATAAAAAGTTTTCTACGATTGGTAATTGCAAAATGGGTTCCTTTCTCCTTTTGGTGGGAGATTGGGTTTTTGGATAACTCTTATAGTAGAAAGTGTTATTACTACTTTCTACTATAAGTTTTCTTTTAATAGAGAACAAAATGCTAGAAAATCACTTAAAAAAGCTAATAGAAGAAAGCAAAAGTTTAAGCTTAGAAGAAAAGCTTTTCCTAGGAACAAACCTCTTAACAGATGTGGCAAATAACAGGAATTTTTCTTTAGCAAAAGAACTGGCAAAAAGCTCTAAAAACAAATATCCACCATTACGAGTAGGTAGTCCTGAATCAGCAACTAAATTTTTTGAGATCTTGGGCAACAACACGAAAGAGCAAAAGCAAGAGCAAGAGTAAAAATTTATGATTAAATTAAAAATTGTCAAAATTCATATAACTATAAGAAAATTCAAAAGTTATAAGAAATGATTTTAAAAAGCCGGAAAAACTTTTAAAATTTATAAAATTTTGTGAAACCAATTGGTCATTTTCTGACAATACATGGCAACACTAATTAAATTGATCAAAACTTGGTAACTTTTGATCAACCTATTAATAGCTTTTTAAGGTTTACTTTGTTATATTGTTTGGCAATTTTTACGTGAAAGGATCATTAATAACTTAATTTTAATAGATAGACAGTAAGACAATTGAATATTAAAAATATTTGAAACAGTGATTTAAATTGATTTAAAAAGATAAAAGCCTGATACAGGCGACCAAACCACTCAGGCTTCTTCTTATATCCGTAGTTAATAGTACTTAAAGTTAACTACCCTTTTAAATAATGTATAGGGTATTTTTGTCCCTACACACTAGAGTGGTAGGTGTTTTGTATATTACAAAAAACCTCTCTTTCGTGCAATAGGAAAGTTCTGCGTTCATCCTGTCAAAATCCTAAGTTATTAACTTATTTAATATCAACAATATAGCGTCTATATAAATAATTATACTTTTAGAAATTTTACTTATTATTATTAAAAATATTTAAAACAGTTTTATTTAATTCTTATATTTTTTTCAGTTTTCAGATTTTCGGAGTAGCAGGAGGAAGAAACTTTTAGAAAAATAAGCCTATAGCTGTTAAACATAATTAACTAAAATAATCTAGAAACTCTACTTAGTCAAAATAGTAAATTTGGTTATGTAAGCGCAAGCTTGTTCCTAAAAGTTAAAAAAATACTATGTTTCAACTAACACAGACAATAGAACCAGGAACAGTAGTAGCAAGACTACCAATAGAAATGGTAGAAGCAACAGAATCTAGTGAACCAAAAGAGCCAATAGAAGCAGTAGAAAGAAAAAGCTCATTAGAATTACTAGAGATAGTAAATCTAATGGAAATAATAAAAGATCCTAGCCAATTTTCTTATTGTCTAAATCTAATAGCTAATGACCATAGCTTAACACCAACAAACAAAAGTTTTCTGACTACGGTTGCAAATATTGGAATAGAGCGCGGCACATCTGAAATAATTACTGACGATATTGAAATAGCAGCAAAGTGTAACAGAAATCCTAGGACTGTTAGAAGGTGGATAACGAGGTCTATAGCACTGGGCAAAATCTCTAGGCATATAATAGACTATGGTACAGGGAAATATTGTATTAGATTTCTGCATAACTTCCTTACAAACTTATCAGAAAACCAACACTTGACAACAAAAATTGATACTTCACTTTGCCCAACAAAGCCAATCAGTACTCGTGGTCGTAAGCCTAAAGCCAAAGCTAGTGATGAAAGCACAATCATTAATCAAATAAATAATCAAACTCCCATATCCCCCTTAGAAGCTCCAAGCTCTACTCCAACAGCAACTACTCCACATTTAGCACTACCAGCACTAGGACAAGTTGATAGCATAGGACAAAACCTAACCCCATTGATGCAATTATTAATTAGCTCATCAACTCCACTGCCAACAGACAAAATCTTAGAGCAGCTATCGCAATCAGAAAGTCAAACAGAACCAAGTTCAGCTATAGCAAATAATCAACCCAATATAGCTTCTATAAGCTCTATAAGCTCAATTAAATCTGCTAAACCCACATCTTATATATCTGCTAAACCTAATAACAACTTTATAGGAGTGGCCAGAACAGCCACATTTGGAAATGTATTGATAGCTCAAAAAGAAGCTACCCTACTTCAAGAACAACTAGAACAGGCAGAAGAACTTTTCTATGAATTAACAGAAAAACAACAGGATTTAGTATCAGGTATAGAGGATCTAATCTATAAAGATTGGAAACAAACTAATAAGTTAGTTGAAATAGAAAAGAAATGGAAAAGTTCTAGGGCAAATATCTCTTTTGATGGGTTTCTGGATGACGCTTTAACTAACGAAAGTAAACTCCTTTATACAAAAGAATATTTAAATTTCATCACTACAAACACAGAAGAAAATGCCAGAGAACTAGCAGTTTATTCCCTATTAGAAAAATGGGAAGCTACGATAGATGAAGTGATAACAGCACAAGTTAATATTAACTCTGATATTATTATCAAACCCAGTATTCAAGATATTGTTTCTACTACACCAGAAATATCTAGATCTAGTTTGGACAACAGTGCCCAAAGCGAAATCAAACTAAACACAATTACAGAAAATCTAACTTTGGACAATTTTAACCAAAGTGCTATGAGCCAAAATGATCAAAACTCAGCCAGCCAAACTTTGGAAACAACTGTCCAAACTACAGCTAATAACCATTTTGTTGATTTAAATCTTAACAATCAACCTAAAGAATCAACTTTGGACAATAGCGACCAAAGTACCAACCAAGGCATTCAACTAAGTTTGGACACTTTTAGCCAAAATGATTTGGTCAAGACTGTCCAAAGTGTTACAAATGCCAGTAACGAATTTACTAACCTAGCTCAAACAGCTAACTACAACCCTAGTACTAGTCTTAGTGGTAATGCTACTACTGATAATAATAGTGGGGTTAGTTCTATAAGCTTACTATTACCAAGTATTTGCCCTACAACTATTCCTACTAGTAGTACCAATACAACTACTACTCCTGCTCCTATACCTACCACTACTCCTTTTAAAGCTTTAAAGCTTTCTTCTTTCTTAGATCTAGATCATGATCTAAAAGAAAAAGAAAAGAAAAGCTTAAGCTTAGCTTT
>JBDIBI010000076.1:0-12212 GCA_039812885.1 Blastocatellia bacterium | reverse complement strand
TTCCTGGTTTGCTCAAAAACTTCTATCAAGAAATTTATGTCGCTTTCATCCATAGAAACGAAAAACTCTTTTAATTGACCGTCAACTACATAACTAAGTTTAAGCGTACTCATTATAGCAAAGAGAACAGGTTTGTTTGTTACCTCTACATCAAAAATAGGTCTAACATCTGTTAGAACACGTGCGTTAGAAAATAGATTAGTACTCTCACGAAGTATAGTTATAGCTTTAATAATGACTGCAAGTGAATTTATATCCAGTAATTTTTTCAATCTATCTTTGAAAATTGCAAATTTATTCTTAATGATTTCAGATCTGTTATCCTTCTCATCTTCTAGTGACTGGCTAATATTTTCTATAAGATCTGTTTTATTTGGAGTATAAGGCAATAAAGAGTAAAGATTTGTTAGAGTTATTATAATGTCCAAAATCTCTTCACGCTTTACATCATTGTTTAATTGCTCAGCTATGCGAGCAGATAAAGCTTCTAAACTTAAAACAGGATTTACTTTAGTAATTTCTATAAGAGCATTCACAAATTGGTTAAAAGTGTTTTCTGTAAACTCACAAATTATCTCAAAAGGTTTCTTATATCTTTCCAATATATCAATGTCTCTTATTATACTCATTTAGCTCTCCCAATATGTTAATATCAATTTTGCAAACAACATAATACATTAAGAACTAAAAATACCTCAATAATATTTCTCTACGTACAAATTATGATAATAAGAGAAATCTTGCAATGACACTTAACAAAAACTTCGCTGCTTGAAAATTAAAGCTTTTGTTCCATTTACTCACCTCAAAAACAAAAATTCACAAAACCAGTACCATATAGGTATAAGAAATAATAATTACGTAGCAGCGTCACTATGGGCGAGTTCGTAGAACGAGTTTCCATAGTGACGCTGCCTGCCTAAGCAGGCGGCGTATCTTTAAATTTATTAGTTTTAAATAATTTATTAAAAAATTAAAAAAATTTTACCCTCGCCTATGGCGTGATTTTCTACATGATGCTAAAATTTAGGCATTGTTCGATCCTCAGTTTACGTTATAAGACACACGAGCAGAAGTTTTATAACGAATTTTGCATCAATCCAGCGGTGGTAGGTTGATGTGAGCTAGTCCAAAAGATTAGTCGCACTTTGAGTCGCTCGCGCATAAGACTCTTAGCGAAGTCATTAGAAGCAGCGGAGTTACTTTTAATGGCGGTCATCGTGAGGTGGCTTGTATTAGTTCCACTCGCGCATAAGGAGCTAATAAAGTGGTTACAGGAAGCGGAGTACTTGTAATTGCTATCATCGTGAGGTGATTTGTGTCAGTTCCATCTCGTGCATAAGGAACTGCCAAAGTGACTATAGGAAGCAGAGATACTTATAGTTGCTATCATCGTGAGGTGATTTTTATAAGTGAAACCTCTATCACTTCAAAGTATTTTTACTTCGATAAATTTGAGGGTTATTGCTTGAGTTTCTGTTAATCAAATTTCTTTTAATTCTTTCTAAATACTACAGTTACATAGGAGTTTATTTATGTCTAATGATTCTGAAGAAAAGCTTTTTCGCATTAAGTTAATTTCTAGTGCTACTGCTGTTTGCAAGTCTTTGCTTTCTGATGCTTCTGCTTTTATTACCTATGCTCCTGACCTTCATTCCATTGTTAATGCTGCGCTTATTACTGGTTCTTTTTCTGATGTTGTTGCTGCTAAACACCTTCGTGAAGCTAACTCTAAACCTAAAAGTCCAGACTATGATTTTTTTCATGCTCGTCTTTTCAATGATGCCTTAAGCATTTGTCGTGATCACCAAAAATTTATCGATCGTTTTTTCCTACAGTATAAACCTGATATTCATGCTGTTGCTAATGCTCTACTTCTCACTGGTCAATTTGATGTTAAAGCTATTGTTGACAATATTTGCCAAGCTTACGCTAGTGTTGATATTGATGCTATTGCTGCTCAAGATTCTCAAGATGACTCTGCTCGTACTTCAGCTTAAGATTAAGTTTTATTTTAGGTCTTTGTTTAACTTTTCGTTAATTTTAGGTCTTTGAAATAACTAAAGCTTTTTCTTAGTTTAGTTACTAATAAATCAGCATTTTTCCACTATCTTTTGGTTTGCAAGGGCTTAAAGATGGTTCCCAGTAAGGGAAAATATAAGATTGCTTGGGCGTGGAGCTAGCCCTTTCCTTTGGGATAAACCTTTATGGATGTTCTACTTTTCCCGGCTTTATGGAGTAATCCTGCTTCTTTCCTAAGAAAAAGAAGTGCCAAGTTTCATTTACCTTTTTATAGAGGCAATCTTCCTATATGCGTGATTTAAATTATCAATTAAAAGGCATTTGTAACCGTAATAAAGATGGTTCTTTTGCCACTCAAGCCGCTCGTCAACATTCTCTAGACTTGATGGCTAACCAACTCCATAAGCTAGGTTATCGTCACCTTTCTGCTACTGGCCTAAAGCCTAAGCATGTGGTGGCTTTGATTGAGCATTGGAAAAAAGAGAGTATTACTACTGCTACTATAAAAAATAGAATGGCTCATCTTAGGTGGTGGGCTGAAAAAGTCGGTAAAGCTGACATGATTGCAGATAAAAACTCTGCCTATAACATAGATAAACGTACTTATGTTACCAATGTCAGCAAAGCTAAAGAGCTTCCTACTGATGCTCTGGAAAAAATCACAGATGCCAATATAAAGGTGTCTCTTCAACTACAAGCTGCTTTTGGATTAAGGCGAGAAGAGTGCCTAAAATTCCAACCTTCTTTTGCAGACAAGGGAAATTCTATAGTCTTAAAAAGCTCTTGGTGTAAAGGCGGCAAACAGCGCGAAATTCCTCTCACAAATGATTTCCAAAGGAATGTATTGGATCAGGCTCACCTAGTGGCTGGAAGAGGCTCTATGATTCCAGGAAAGCTATCTTATATTCAGCAAGTACATCGCTACAGTTCTGAATGTCAAAAAGCAGGTTTGTCTAAAATGCATGGATTGCGTCATGCATATGCTCAAACTCGATATGAAGAGTTAACTGGTTGGAAAGCTCCTGCTGTAGGTGGCCCCACTTCTAAAGAACTTACTGCTGAACAAAAAGCTAAAGATAAAGAAGTTCGTTTGATGATAAGCCAAGAACTAGGACATGAAAGAGAGTCTATTACTGCTACTTACTTAGGCAGATGAGGATTTATGGCTAAAAATACTAGTAACCCTACTGATGAATTGCTTGAAAGATTAGAGGCTTTATCTGACAAGTTAGAAAAAACTAACTCCAACCTTGCAGCAAGAATAAGTGAGATAATAAAATCTCAAGCCTCTGTTTCCACCACACAAACAGAGTTCAGAGAACAATTAACAGCAAACCAACAAGAAATAACTACACTAAGTAAGGCGGTTAGTGAGTTAAAACGAACTATAGAGCAGCAAAAACAAGCAGTAGAAAGGTTAAAAGAGACTGTAAATACAAACACAAATACTCTGCCAGCGGGAATAAACGGCGTAAGTCAAACAATAGGAACATTGTTAACAAAACAACAAATAATAGACAACAAATATAATCAGAATACAGAACAAACAAATAAACATATTGATGAAGACAGACTGGACAAGAGAATGTACATTGCAATTATAGCAATATTAGCGATGGGATTTTTAGCCCTACTTTATAAGTATCACACCCTAGAACAACAAGTAGAGGTAATTAGTGGTCAGTTAGAAACTATCTATTCTGCCGTTAAAGGTGATAAAGATATAGATGGCAAAGCTGAACCTAG
Organism: Blastocatellia bacterium; assembly: GCA_039812885.1. Taxonomy (GTDB): domain Bacteria; phylum Acidobacteriota; class Blastocatellia; order Chloracidobacteriales; family JADJPF01; genus JADJPF01. The sequence goes on along the minus strand of JBDIBI010000076.1, from coordinate 8,444 downwards.
TGCTACACCTACACCTACACCTACACCTGGCGATAAATCAAAATCTAATAGTAAAAAATAGTCTATTAAAATTACTAGGCATCAACAGGTTAATTATCATCTACTACTTCGGTAGTATACCTATAACAAAAAAGTATTGCTGGGGTCTGAGGTCGCTTCCCCTGAAAGGGGACGGGAGGGGTATTTCTTTTTTCTTTAGCCAAAGTAGCCATAAGAACAAATTTCCCGTAATGTAATGAAGGGAATATTTTTCTTATGGTTGTCTTGACGGATTGCTAGAATGCCTAGACCGAGACGGTTAGGCATTGCGTTGCATTGCCGTCCGTCTTCGGTCGGCATTCGACCAGCAATCCATGTCAAGACCTACTTTGTCCTTATTTCTTTATCTCTTTTTAATAAGTGTTAATGTCTATAGTGTTGAGTCGGATAAGCTGCAATATAAGTTTTTTCTATATTTTTTTTCACGACCGAACATAGTGAGGACGGGTTTATCGAACAGAACACAAACTGAGCAACGCGAAGTGCAGTGTGGAGTGAGATTTTTTATTAGTTAGTTGAGCATAGCGAAACTATCCTTTTTCTTCTTATGATTAATTCTTTAAAGGGTTAAGAGGTTAAGACGACGAAGCAAAACTTTAACTATCTGATAATGAAATAGTTATTGCAAAAAAAATGTCAAGATCCGGGAGTCAGAACTACTACCTTGACCAGATCCGGGAGTCAGAACTACTACCTTTTTGGAGATCCGGGAGTCAGAACTACCACTTCCGGGAGTCAGAACTACTACCTTTTTAAAGATCCGGGAGTCAGAACTACTACCTTTTTGGAGATCCGGGAGTCAGAACTACTACCCTTAATTCCAAAAAAGTGGTATCCGGGAGTCAGAACTACTACCTTTTTTAGAGATCCGGGAGTCAGAACTACCATTCTACACATTTTTTTTGATATTAATATTATGTACTAATAATCATCTATTTTTTAGGAGTTATTTTTGGAAGAATACTAGAAAGACTACTCCATCCATCTGATTGAGTAGAAGAAACTATTTTTTTATTTTGCTGTGGCTGCTTAGGTGGATTTTTAATTTCTGATTGTTTAGCGTTTGCTTTTTTCATTTCTCCATTAAAATTCTGATAAGTTGCTATGGTGATTAAAGCATCTACCATTTTGCGTTTATTGGTAGGATCAAATTTTTTTTCTATTTTGTAGCTTGCTATAATGCCTACTTCCTTTTTCGTTTTTTGCCCGTTTTCTTCAATTTCAATTTCTTTTACTGACATTTCATCTAATGCAAGTTTGACATCGCGTAAATTATTACGTATATCATCATATATACTTAAGCCAAAATCACGGATTATCGTAGAAAGGAGAATTTGATATTTCTCTAATATACTAGCTTGAGTGTAATGATGGGAAAGCCGTTTGTGTAATTGTCGGGCAATGACTGATTTATACGCCATTGTTACTGCATAATCAATTTGACGAAATGTTTTGTTCTTTATGCTGGTCGTAACAAGAGGATTAAATCTAACAAAACATTTAGCATCTTTAGTATGGTTCTTCCAGTCGTCGCGAGATGTAATGCCAAGAGTTGTAAAAATACTAGCAGAAACAATTGTTCCGCCATCAATACTATAAACTTCCAAGGTTGTTTTGTTGCAAACAAGTAAGGCTTCTTTAATTTGATCCTTGCTATAGGAGTGCCCCATGTTCATTAGTTCTTCTTGCAATTTTGTCAAAGTAAAAAATGCCCCTGCTTCGTCATCCAAAAAAATCCCTTGTCCTTCGCAAATGAGCTTTCGTAGAGCATCTTCTACTAGTTCTTCCCTCTTGCCAGGATAATAATCCCGTTCACTGCCATCTGAATCATCCATTCTTGCTGGACGAATTTTTACTTTGTATTGAATACCTCTACATTCAAAATATCGCTCCAAAGTATTTAGAAACTGTCCATTTATTCGCTCAACTCGCCCCCAAACATACTTAGGTATAAAATCATATAACTCTATGGTGTTAGAATATTTTTTATCTTCAGGCGATAAAAGCTCAAATAAAGTTAACTGTTCTGGTTTGGTCTGTTCATAATCGTTAAGTTTCTTGGTCATTTTGTTTGTTCTCTCATTAACCTAATACACTTTACTTTATACTATTTGGTTCCGGGTTATTTACTTTCTTTGTCTAATTTTTCGTAAATTGCTTCCAGTAGCCAAGTGTGACGAGCAGTCTTGATACGTCGTTTGGATACTATCAGGTCAATCTGCTCTAAAACGTCTGGTGGAACACGGACAAGAATAGGACAATCTTTTTTAGCAGAAGCATCTTTGTCTTTTGCAGCAACGCTTCCTCCTTTGTTGATAAGCATATCTACTGTTGAGTCATTATTATCCTTTTGTTTTGGTCTACTAGAAATAACCATACTTTACCTCTTTTCTATATATTAAATATATATCATATTAATATGCAGTTGGTATATTTTTAATTATGATTTTATATCAAATATATATTTATATAATGTCATTATTTCTACACTAGCTTTTTCATCTTGAGGTTTAAGTTCTGTAACACTTAAGCCTTGTGCTGCTGCATTACCAAAAGCTTTGCGTGTACCAATTGGAGTATCCATAAATTTGATTATAGAATTTTCTTTTAGAATATCTTCGGCTTCTTTGTTGTCTATGCCTCGCGCATCAACCCGGTTGAGGAAAGTACAAGGTTGAATGGTAGGGTTAGCTTGTTGCATCTCTTCTACTAAAGCACTGACTTTCTCTATTGTCCAAATGTCAAATGACCTTGGGATAAATGGGATTATCATTTTGTGGGCAATACTAATAGCTGCACGTTGGCTTGTGGTATCACGTCCTCCTGTATCAATAATAATATCATCGTATTTTGTAGAGAGCCGCAAAACTTCAGTTCTTACTGCTGAACCTGTAAGTTTTATACATGTATATCCAGCATTACCTCCCATTTTCTCATTACGCAGAACAGTAAAATCACTAGATGTCTCCTGGTCATCAGCATCTATTAATAAAACATCCTTTCCTTGCTGAGAACGTATAATTGCAAGATGTGTTGCTATAGTAGTTTTGCCTGAGCCACCTTTTATGCCTCCTGCCAATATAATCATTGTTACCTCAAATTAATTAATTTCACCCTTTATAACATTTTGACATTAAAATTATAGTATAATAATATATTTTTGATATCAAAACAAAATCACAATAATATATTGTTGTTCGTTTATGATAATTGCTGAAAAAACTACATAGGTAATGTGCAACTAAAATAAAATAAAAGAAGTTATAAACCTACATCTCATTATAAGAACTAAGGTAAAGTTTACAATCATAATCAATAATGGCTAATTTAACTCTATCAAGCCAACCAACCCTACCAAGAACATTTCTTGCAAAAGTATCTTGGGCTGCAAAATAAACAGTACTATCAAACTCGTAGTCCATCATTGATATAGTTACATCATGCCCATAAGCAGTAAATATTCCTGTTGCTGTCTCAACTCTTTGAGGTATACCACTTTCTATATCTATTCCCAAATCTTCTCCATATCTTCTCTCAAAAATACAGCAACTTGCCCCTGTATCTATTTTTGCATCCAAAAATATCTGTTGCTCTGCTAACTTTAGGCTTATTGGTACAGTTATTCCTTTTTTCTTACTGTCATAGACTAAAGTTTTACTAAAAGAAAGATGATACGACATTACCATCCTCCAAAAACTACACTGTCTGGAGCAAATACTTGTGTTATAAAAGGTTTCTCTATACCAATTTTTCTTACAGCTTCATATACTTCAGGGTAAGAATCTCCCTCTGCTACTAAACAATAACCATTTAAGGCGACATATTTACCTGCATACTCTGCTTGATGATCTTTTACCCATTGTATATGTTGCTTACGTCTTTGTACTTCACCTTCCTTAGTTGTTATAGCAATGGAGTTTTTTTGCTTAAACAAATCTTCTACTTGCTTAACCTCTTCTAATAAATGGTTTGCAAGAACTTGCTTCTCAACCATAGAGAGTTTTCCTGCTTCTTCAATAAGTTCATCTAATCTCTTTGACATATTTCACCTATTTACTTTACTTCACAATAGTTTATTCATAAGCAGATTTTAATTCATGCTTCTTTAACCATTGATGCAAATTAGATTTGCTAACTTTGTAACGTTTAGCAATAAAAGTCTTGGTAGTGCCGTTTTTAAGTAAGGCTTCAATTTCTAGTTTATAAGGGTCAAGGCGGCTTTTACCACTACCTTTAGGTCTTCCCATAGGCTTACCACTTGCTTTTCTATGTCTTAGAGCTTCTTTTGTCCTAATGGAAATTAAATCTCTTTCTATTTCAGAAGCAATAGCAAAAGCCATAGCCACTATTTTACTTTGCAAAGTATCATCTAATCTCCAATTTCCTTTTACAGCATAGACTTTTATTCCTTTAGTAGAAGCAATACTTAATACTTCCATACACTCCATCATTGAGCGTCCTAAGCGAGATAGTTCTGAAACAATAAGAGTATCTCCTTCTTTTAAGCTTTCCAAAATATCTGCAAGCTTTCTTTTCCTCCAGGAAACTTTGCCTGATACTTTTTCTTCTACAAATTCTACATTCCCTAACTTCAAATCATTAGCTAAAAATAGTATTGAAGCTTTATCTTTTTCTACATCTTGGTCTACAGTACTTACTCTTAAGTAGGCTACTACTTTTGATATTGGTGTTTGTGTGATTTTAGGGGTTTTGTTGGTCGCTTTTTTAGTCATTTTGATTTTGTTTAATAAAAATATATAAAATAGTAGTTTTAGATTACTATTTTATTAAAAATAATCAATGTATTTTAACGAATCTATAGAGCAAAAAAAAGGATCTTTTAAACTTAATGGGTTCGAGAGCTTATATGTGCTGGTCAGAGACATCACATGCATTAGATAATGAATGCGATCTGTTTGGCTTGTGCAAGCTTATACTTATTTGGCGAACTTTTGGACGTTTTCTGTATATCCCAACTTCCTTCGCCCTTGTCAACACCGTTTCACAGAGTTACCTTTATTAGATCCTCAAACTTCTTTGTGTATTGGTCTATATTTGAAAGTATGTGCGAATCAGGAGAAAGCTTCAGTAATTTCCTTGTATCAAACAAGACCTTTTCAAAACCAACCTTACTTCCTAAAATTCCTACATACTCATTACAAATATACCCAAAACAAACCAGACGCACCCAAAAAATTGTATGCTTGCTTACTTGGAATTTTTCAAGAATATCACTAATCGGTGAAAAGGCTCCCACACTTTGAGGGTTTTTGACAAATTCATCAAACTCGTGAAAGCGCATAGGTCGTTCTTTAGAGGCTACTTTTTCATCTGAGATTACTAGTTTATTCGCCAATTTTTTTAACGTACCAGAGTATAAATGCTCTATTTGGTTATCCCAATCAATATTTGGATGATTTAAAATTGGGCCTCCATCTGTAAAAGCTGTAAATGAAGCTTTTTGAAATTTCAAAATTTGTACTCCTTGTTCATCAACAAAAAAATCAGCATACGCGATTTGTCTTTCAATTAATTCTGCAATAGCTATTGGGTGAAGTATTTTGTATAAAGTGTTTCGTCCATAGTATCCACCCAAACCCACAGTATATTTTTTCCAACCATAATCACCATAATTATTAATGCGTTCTGCAATCTCCTTACAAGCAACTAACAACTCAAATCTAAGAGATCCTATAGAATGGTAAAGACGCTTACGCGCTTCCAATTCATACTCACGTTCAGCAGATTTTGCTCCTAGATATTCTTGTAATATTTTATCTGCATCTGCTTTCCATTCAATTTTATTCTTCTCAAGTATTTGTTGCAGATCGCCCTTTTTTGTCTCAAGGGATATCTGTAACCGGTTTTTCTCTCGTTCAAGTTCTTTGGCTAAGTCACCTTTCTTATCTTCAAGCGAACCTAAGTGCTCTCTTTTCTTATCTTCAAGCGAACCTAAGTGCTCTCTTTTCTTATCTTCAAGCGATATCTGTAACTGGTTTTTCTCTCGTTCAAGTTCTTTGGCTAAGTCACCTTTCTTATCTTCAAGTGAACCTAAGAGCTCTCTTTTCTTATCTTCAAGGTCTTTAGCTAAACGGTGCTCAACCAATTTTTTACTCAAAAAGGTGACGACACCAACAGAAACTCCTCCTCCTGCCAAAACAGCTACCACAACATCGATTATTTGTTGAACACTGATATCTATATAGAAACACAATAAGATGAATGTGTGTGACAAAGCATTATCCCTTTTGTATTATAAAATTAAGCATTTTACAATTGGTAGTCTATACCCTAACTAGAATCACCTTACAAATTACCAGTAAGCATAAATGATATATAGAAAATTTTTACTAACAGAAAACAAAATTGGCGCTAAATTGTGATTTTAAAATCAAACAAAGTAAAATCAACAAATTGCTTGACAGCCCCATTTCTTTAGTAAAATAACTAGACACTAGCAAAATATTCATTATTTCTAAGAAATTATATAGCGTAATTTTCTACCACTAAACTTCTTTATTTATGATTAGCTCTCATTCATGAAATGTTCTCAATTAGGTAGCTTATTTTCATTTATCCAGGCATAATAGCTATTGCAAAACTCAGCTAAATCTTCAGCTAAATCATTACGTCTCTTATCGTCTTCGCCACGAAGTGGCAATCCTTTTATGTTTGCATGTTCCATAGTATCAGGCTCAATACCTAAGCCTAACGATTTTATATGATGAACTTGCAAGCCACCTACTCCAAAAATAAAATTAAAGCGTGAATCGGTTTTACATTTTTCTAGAGAGTAATATTCCGCGATACAAACAGATAAACCATTTCGATCCTTATCCCTACGCAGAAACGCTTGAGATTGAATTTTTTTTGTTTGTTTATCTATCCAATCGTCATAAACAATGAGTCTATAAAGAATATCATTTATCTTTAACAAAGGAAGAAACAAAGGCTCAAATGTAGCGAGATTATCCATTTTTAATTAGCCAATCTAACCATTTTATTAATGTAACTTCCGTTATATTATATACTATATCACTGTTTTTCCCTTGTTTATGATAGATATAAATTTTGTTTTTTTCAGATGATGGGATATCCAACCTCAATAACTTATTATTTAATCTCCAATCAATAATAATCCCTGCCTCGCCATCAGATGTTACGAAACATTCAGGTATTTGCTTTCCAAAAGCATTATAAGCATAACCTAATAATCTTAACGCTACATTATAGGCATATTTGGTAGGGTGGAATATTTCCCCTTCTGGATTTTTTAATAAAAAGAGTTTACTTAGTACATTTTTCGCTTTATCAATACCAATAAACTGTTTGTAGTTATTCTGTGCATTATTTATATCTAAATTTCTAAATGACTTAACTATTTTATATACATTCTCCTTATTTTTAGAGGCTAAAAATTCTGCTACTAATCCTATAAGTGATGCCTGTGCCGTAAGCATGGGTAGGTTGGAATCTACGGAATTAAACATAAAAAAACAGCATTTTGCAACGATCCAGCTAGTCAAATGCTGCATTTGACTTAGGTAACTAACCATAGGTTCGTTCTTGCGAAACGGACAATTAGATATTTTATTTATTTCGCCAGCAAGGACGGTTTGTGCTCCTATTTGTTGCCAAAGAGGAAGATCAAACTTTTCACTTTGGATTGCTGTTCTGTTAGGATATTCCATCCCAAATATTCCAGCAAAATCGCTACTTGTTGCAATATTATAGTAAGAAGTTTTCCGGGGATTTTTCATCAAAAGAAGACTTAACCCATTTGCGATATGTTCCTTGTCATTCACCGGAGTAACAGAAAAAATTGTTTCCAAAACCCCTTGTTTAAAATTGCAACTTACATTTTTATTAGACAATTTCCATTCACTAATATTGTCTATCTTATTAACGCACTCAGTCAATTCAAGGTTGGGTTGGTACAGTTTATGCAAAACGTACTTCCAATTATAAGAAGGTTGTAATGCAACAGGTACATTATTTATATTATTACCACTCACGTTTTTGGGCAATACTACTGGCTTTTTAATTGGCAAAAGTGAATGTTTTTTTGAAATATAAACATCAGAAAGTCTATTTTCTAATCCCACAGTTCTAAAACTTCCGTTAGTAGGTTTAGGAATAAAAGTTCGTTTGGGGATTACTGAAGATAGCTCTGCCCCTTTTTCCATCGTTTCTTGATTTGTAAAACTTATGGTCATTATTTTACTCCACATCTACACAAGGTAATCTGGCATCTTTAAATGCTACTTTTAAGCCGTCTATCTCTTTCCTGGTTTGCTCAAAAACTTCTATCAAGAAATTTATGTCGCTTTCATCCATAGAAACGAAAAACTCTTTTAATTGACCGTCAACTACATAACTAAGTTTAAGCGTACTCATTATAGCAA
>JBDIBI010000075.1:0-12694 GCA_039812885.1 Blastocatellia bacterium | reverse complement strand
TGTTGAGCTAGAAGAAGCTATTTTTTCTGAAATTAAAATCATTAAAAATCAAGTAGCAGATATTAATTTGTCAGTTGATGTTCTTGATGAATTACCTATAAATCAAGCACAAATTGACTTTATGGCAGAAATAGCAGAAAAAGATGCTTATTTGTCAGAAAGCTATGAAGCTTATGAAAAAGAACTCGTTGAGCTAGAGTTAGAAATTATTCTACTTGAAACTCACAGTTCACAAACACATCAAGACTTATCAGCCGCAGCTTAACCTACTTATTAACCTTCAAGACAGCCTAACTCATTCCAATTACACTATTTATTCTACTTCTTTTATAGACGCAAGAGCTTATTAATCACTAAGAATATTACGCTAAGTTAATGACTAATAATCATTAGCTAGCCATTATATCAAAGTGTTTTTATTAGCTCTTGTGTTTATAACTAGAACTATTTCTACCAAGTAAACCTAACTTAAACCTAATTTAAATCTAACCAATTCAAGGAGATCCTACTTATGCTAACACTAGAAACTAGTGAATCTACTACTATGTCTACAAATATATCTACATCTACACAACCAAAACTTACAGAACCAAAACCAATGGGAATAATGGCAGCAATAGCTAACAAAACAATTCCCAAACACACTCCTCTTTTTGCAAAAAACAATGCTTATACTTTAGCAGAGCATAAGGAGTTTGTTGAAAAGCTTGATTTAGGTCAAGTTACTGCTGAAGAACTTAAAGAGATTTTTGAAAGAGTTGTTGGTTGTGAACTTAATCTTAAAGCTGAGTTAACGGCTCTAAAAGTAACCCAATTAAAAGATATGCTTAGTGGCTCTTTTTATCGTAGTGAGAAAAAAGATTACTTAATTGAAAAAGCCTATAACCATATTTTAATGGACTTTTCGCTCTCAGAAGTCTTTAGCCATCAGCCTTTTTCTGAGACATATACTGACGCGATGCGTCGCCAAGTCCTCAAAGTTACTGATGAGCAGATTCAACAAAGAGCTAAAAAAATCCTTGAGCGTCAAGAGTTCTTTGAGAAGGCTTTGACTAAGCCCGAAACCAAAGAAGAATTTAAAATCTTTATTGGTTATAACGGAATAGATAAACTTTCTACTGAACAAAAGATTCTATTGGATAAGCTCAATGCTGATGCCACTTTATCTAACAAGGAACAAGAATTAGCTCAAAAAGCTATTGTTTCTAAGGTAAATCTAGGAGATGTAAAACTTGAACTAATTGAACATTTTCACACCCATAGGGGCCACAATGTTTTCATTGTGACTATGAGTGAGAGAGTGGAGAGAGAAGTCTATGAGGAGCTTTGTAAAAAGGCTCGTCAATTAGGTGGTAACTATTCAAAGCCCTGGCGAGATAAAAGTACTGGCTCTGTCTCTCCTGGCGGCTTTATGTTTAATGACAAGCAAGATGGTGAGAAATTCATCCAGCTTAAAGATGGCAATGTTTCTCGCTTGGATGATTTCAAAGCTCATCAAGAAGAAGTTAAACAAAATGCTGTTGAACATCTTCAAGAAATGGCTGAAAGCCTTACTCAAGAAGCTAAAGAGTCTCAAAGTATTGACCGCAAGGTAAACACAGAAAGACGTGCTAGATTTGCTCGTAATGCAGAAAAAGAAGCTTATGAGAATCTACTTATAGCTGAAACATTGCAAAATATTGCTGAAGCTATTTCTAACAAAGAGATTAAGTACCTTAGCAATGTTAGAGCTAAAACTCATATTGAAACTCTAGAACATTTATTTGGGTGTACTAAATGGCAAAAGGCAAAAAAGGAAAATAAGAGATATGAAGATATAAAAGATGACGATCCAATAGCTGATGACGTTGAACTTGTTGAATATCCTTATCCTACTTTGCATTACAGCCACCTTAGAGAAGTCTCTAATATCAAAAAAGTCAAAGGTACTACTTTAATAGTAAAACGATTAGCCAAACTCTTTAAGCAAGAAGATAAAGACAAAGGTTATATTACTATTAAAAATACTTACTTGATTGATGATATTAAAAAGCTAGTTTCTAAAATTAAACCCTTTGATAAGACTTTAGCTGAATACATGGCTGATAGATATACTCACTACGAAAGATTGCAAGTAATGGGATTAGCCAACTTGCCAACCTTACGTACAGCATTAAGAGAATACCTATCCTATCGTGGTAATCAGAAAAAGCTTGATCCTATCAAAGAAATGGAACGAGCTTTAATAGGAGCTAAAATAGATGGATATTTTCCGACTCCTAGACCTATCGTAGAACAGATGCTAGAAATTGCTGATATTAAAGCAGATATGAGTGTCCTTGAGCCTAACGCTGGTAAAGGAAACATAGCTGATTTGATTAGAGAATATTATCCAGAAGCTAGGCTTTCAGTTATTGAGATTAATTCTCGTTTGAGAGAAATCTTGGTAGCTAAAGGACATAACCTAGTAGGATGGAACTTTCTTGAACATCAGCAAACCTATGATCGCGTGTTGATGAACCCGCCGTTTGAGGATCATCAAGATGCCATCCACGTTAAATATGCGTTTTCTCTACTCAATCCAGGGGGAAAAGTAGTTGCAATAATGGGAGAAGGTGCTTTTTTCCGTATGGATAAAGAATCAATCTCATTTCGTGAATGGCTTGAATCTCTTGATGGAACTAGCGAGAAGCTACCTCAAGGTTCTTTCCTTGATAGCGAAAGAAGCACAGGCGTTGCTACTCGTTTGGTGACAATCAATAAACCTAGTTCTATTTCTACTGATTATTCTACTGAAACTTCAATTCTACCAGACAAGGATTCTGAATTTTTGCCTAATGAAGCAGAAGGAAACTTTCCAGAATCTCCTAACAATCTTTCATCCCAAGAATCCGAACCTGTTGCTGCTGCTGAAATAATATCTGAAGCAATAACAGAAACTCAAGAAGATACACAAGATGAAACGATTTTAGAAGCTGCTGTACAAGAAACTAAACTGCTATCTAGTGCAAAAGTAAAGCCTATTAACCTTGCTTCTTTAGAGAAAGCAGCTAAAACGCTTGAAGCTAATGCTACAAGGGTATTGTCTGTCAATCGCCAAACTAATACAGCAAGAAGGGCTGCAATGGCTGAAAACACGGAAGGCAATGCAATTAGAGATTTAGAACTATCTAAAAGCATTTTTCGACTTGTGGAAGCTATTAAATCAGGTGAAACTACTTATCTTTCTAATATTAGAAGCAAAACTCAAGTAGAGTTACTTGAGTACCTTATTAGGCGTGCTAAAAATAATAGATCCAGTAAGTTAAGGCAACCTGAGTGGGAATCTAAAAATAGAGCTATAGAGATAGAGGATATTGATTATGCTGAATATCCTTATCCTTGGATTGATAGATATACTCTAAAAGAACTATCTGCTTTATCTGAAGGTATTGTAGGGTTTAGTCGTTCTTTAACAGAACTTAATACTCTACTTAGCCCACAACTCAAGCTAGGTACTGATTACGCTTATTTGAATAGCAAAGAACTACTTAGTTTAGTAAAAGCCATTGTAGAGCAGCTTAAGTCTAGTTTCAAAAGTAATGCTCATTCTGTAGCTGAAACTATTTGCTCTAAAATGCAAGACTATCTAAAGCTTTCTCAAATAGGTGTGACTGACTTGCCTTCTCTCATCGATGCTTTGAAAGAATATTTCTTTTATCGCGGCGAAGTAAAAGCTGATCCTGTCAAAAAGCTAGAGAGAGAATTAGTTGGAGTTAAAATTCGGAACTATTTCCCCACTCCAAAACACTTAATAGAGAAAATGTTATCTTTGGCTGATATTGAGCCAAAGATGAGCGTTCTTGAGCCTAGTGCTGGTGGTGGCCATATAGCTGATGAAATAAAAAAGCAATCACCTCAATGCTATTTATCTGTTATAGAAATCAACTACAGCTTGCAAGAAATACTAAAAGCAAAAAGATATAATCTAGTTGCTACAGATTTTCTTGAGCATAGGGAAAATTACTCTAGGATCATAATGAACCCACCTTTTGATCAGGACATAGAGCATGTTCAACATGCCTATAGCCTACTTTATCCAAAAGGTAAGATGGTTTCTATTATGTCTGAAGGTGCTTTTTTTAGGACAGATAAAAAATCTATTCAATTTCGTGAATGGCTTGAATCTGTTGGTGGCTATAGTGAAAAATTACCTGATGGGAGTTTTCTTAGTGGCGATAGACCAACAGCAGTAACTACTCGTCTAGTGGTAATAAGTAAGTCTGTTGTTAATATCAATATTACTGATTTGTGCATTGATATTACGAACAGTAACTCTATGAATACTACCAAAGAACTATCTGAAAACTCTATTAATGAAGTAAAAGAAACCATTTCAGAGCCATCAAAGGATCTTTTATCTCAAGAATCTAAATTTGATGTTGTTATTGAAGTAATAAATCAAACAATAGAAAGTTTAGAGAAAGATATAGAAGATATTGCTATAGTAACTGTAAGTGCTGTAGAAAGTGAACTTAAGCAGGATATTAGTCAAACCTTAACAGTTGACCAATACCAAGCTATAAAACAAACTTTTCTTCAGCATGAACAAAACTACAACTCCATAATGATGAACCTGAACCTGATTGATTCTCCATTAGATGGGAGGAAATGCCTTGACCATATTTATCATGGTTATAGTCTACTTATCCCTAACGGAACATTAGTAGCAGTTATAGCAGAAGCTACATTTGGCTATATGAACAAAGAATTTACCAAGTTTCGCAACTGGGTAAAGAGTATTAATGGAACTGCTGAGAAATCAGAAGGTAACTATCTGATTGTCATTTCCAAAAACACTTTGTTCTAAATCTGAACCCCAACATTCACCTACCTACTTAAATATTTCTAAATCTAACTACTCCTAAAAAAAACTAAAGCTTTGATTTCATAAGCTAATAAGCTGATTGATTAATAGCTTGCAATAGCTATTTGTCTAAAAGCTTAAGTTCTATTAGGAGTAAGTTAAGCTACATAATTTCAACTAAATCTAAATTAAATCTAAAAGGAGAAAAAGCTTATGTTAGTAGTAGTACACCTAAGGGATTTAAATATCCCTGATTTCAGCAATAGAAAAGTATCATTGCAACACAATGTTATTTATCTAGGAAAAGCAATTTCTGATATAGCAAGCAGTATACTTTATAGCAATTTACCAATAAAAAAGTATAAACATTGGCTTAAATCAGAAATAGAGGCCAAAACAGATGTCTATGAAAACCTAGCAGCAATAAAGCAGCAACTAATAAATAATCCTGATGCCAGTATTTTTTTAGTCTGTGATTGCCATAAGGCTGAAATAGATTGCCAAGCAACTACTGTCAAAAGAGCAATAATGTATCTTGTGGTAGAAGAATGGGCTTTTGGCTACTTCTAACACTTATAAGCCTTCTTTCTAATTAACATCTACAAATCTTTTAAACCTACCCTAATCTAACCAAATCAAGGAGAACCTATGAGAAACAATCAAGAAACTAATAGTAGTAACACTAGTAATCTAGTAGCAGCTTCCTTATTAGACCTTATTAAGAAATTAAAAAGACAGCTAGAAAGCTCCCATGCAAACCTTATAGCACTAGGCGAAAAAGCTCATAACCCTGAAGAGTGTTCACGCTGCCAAGCCATTCATTCAGCAGAAGTTATGTTAGTCTTACACAAGCACCTACTCTAACCTTTATTTCTATTACAACTCTACTAAACCTACAGGGATAAATTATGTGTACTAATCTACCTTCAATTACTATCTGTGAACCAATTTTTGAAGATGAAAAAATAGAAGTTAATGCAGTATTTGTTTGCTGGAATATAGTAAATAAAAAGTTCTCGCATTATGAAGTTGTGAGCTACGGTAAAGAAGTTTATGCCTTCTATCATGGTGTAGACACACATTTTATTGATGCTGATACTCTGACACACTTACTGTATCTGGGGTATAACCTAAAAATAAATACTGTTTTATCTGAGGTTTGTTTATTAGACTATGTAGAGTTTACTCCTAGCAAACAGTTCAGGTAAAAACCTTTCATCTCCATTTTTCAAATATTTCTCTAACTTAAACCTACATCTTAAACCTACAATTTCCTCAAACCCCTATAAACAAAGCTAATTAAGTTAATCAACTTGGCTCTATATTGCAAACAGTTGTTTGGCTAGCAATAGCTTTGTTTATAGGTGATTTGCCTAACCTACAAGGAGAATATCTATGTCTACACCTAAATCTACAAAAAACTACCAAATTCAACTAAGAAAAGAAATAGCCAAAGCTGGCAATTTTTCTTATGTTGGGATACCAACTAGTAAAGGTACAGTAAGAGCCTTAAATGAATTTGGTTACTGGCTACTTATAGACTTAAATGGGAAACCTATTACTAAGAAAGTTGAACGACTAACCCCCTTTTCTGAAGGCCGAGCAATTATTGAAGATGGAAAAGAGTACCATAATTGCGATACCTACTTTATTGATGAAGAAGGCAATAGAATTACTAATCCGCCTTTTTATCCTTATAGTCCTTATTCTGAAAGCTTGGCCGTAGAAAAAACAAGTCTGGCTATGTTAACAAACAAGGCAAAGTAGTTATTCCTTGTCTGTTTGATTATGCCTGTGAGTTTTCTGATTCAGTTGCTTGGGTTAAAGTTGAACACCTTGCTCCAATAAGAACTTTGTTCTATCTAATCGACAAAAAAGGTAATCAAATAATCCCTTATCCTTTCTCAGCCGTTAACAACTTTGTTAATGGGGTTGCGGGGGTAAAATTGTTTGAAAACTATTTTGAGCCTAAAATGCGCCCTAAGTATTGTTATCCTAGCTATGTTGTTATTGATAAAGAGGGTAACAGATTGAGTGAGAGATTTTTGCATATCGAAGAATTTTCTGATGATATCACTATTGCGGGCACCAAAGAATACAAACAAATCTTCATAGATAAACAAGGTAAGCAAATAAGTAAAAAAGCTTATGAAGGTTTAGGTTTCTTTCATGATGGAGTTTGTTGTGTTTCTGTTGAAAATAAAGTCTATTACATGGATAAGGAAGAAAACCAAATCTCTCCTATCTATGATTCTGCTAAAAACTTCTCAGAAGGTCTTGGTTGTGCTGAAAACAAAGGAAAATATTTTTTCATTGATTATAATGGTAAGGAAGTATTTTCAGAAGTTTTTGACGAGGCTAAACCTTTTAATGAAGGAGTTGCCAGAGTTCAAAAAGGTCGCCAAATTTTCTATATAGACCACGATGGAGAAATAGCCTTTAGAATAACTAGCTATTAAAGCTTCCCTTTCTCAACCTATCAAAAATCTAAAAAATCTACTAATCAAACCACCTAAGATACTTACCTAATTTTGCTTATGAAAGCAATGATGAGAAAACTTTGTCTGATGGTGGTTTGCCTAACCTACAAGGAAAAACCTATGAAACCTAAAGAATTATCTCTATTAAAAGATGTTTTTCCTGATTCTGAACCCACAAATCCTTATGAAAATCAGAATAGTTGGTTAATAGAAATAATAACTATTGCTGCTGAGAATTATGGGTTTAGTAATGGTTCAGAATATCAGGAAAAAATCATTCTACTTCAAAATAACCCTATCTATGGCTTATCCAAACAGGATTTATTCTGGCTAGCTGACAAGTTTGCTAGAGTTTTTGCTAGGGTTAAATATAGATACGATTATTACTATTATCACACCCAGTTTTTTCTAATCTTTTTTGGGAAAGAAAAGAAAAGCATCCCTAATAATCTATTTTGGAGTGCTTCTACTTCTAAGCGACTGGAAAAGAAAGCTTTAGAAAGAGTTAATCCTAACCAACCAATTTTCTTTAATAGCGGTGCAAGCGCATATAGTGATTTTGTAGGCTACACATCGGGCAACAACCCATTGCCTGTGGGCGTACAAATCCAATTATGCTCTCAGCGTGTTAAAGAACTAATGCTCAAATACAATGCTAAAGGTGGCCGCGTATTTGTTGATACAGGCAGCTTTTCATGCTTTAGAAAAGGTGGTCAAAATGTTGATTTTGATAAAGTACTTAAAGCTTACTTTGATTTGGTAGAAAAAGCTCAAAAGCCAGACCTACTTAGTTTAGTTGCACCAGATTTCGTCGGCTCCCAACAGGCTACTCTTAAACTTCTAAAGCAATATAAAAAACAGCTTTTTAAGCTTATTTGTCTAGGTGTAGATCTTATAGTTCCCATCCAACTAGGCAATCTTTCATTAGAAGAAACCTATAAGGAAGCGGTAACAACCCTAGGCACAAAGGCTTTTAGAGTAGGCATCCCATCAAATGAAAAAGCTGTTAAGCTAGAGCAGCTTCTACAGTTTGTATCAACAGTACAACCTAACAGACTACATCTTTTAGGGCTACGTTGCACCAAGTTTGATGAAGTAGTTGCTCAGATAAAAGCTATTGCTCCAAACACCCATGTTAGCGCAGATGCCACCACTTTAAGGTCTAAGCTGAAAAAAGGTAGCCAACTAGTAACCCTGATAGAAACAAAGACTAAGCAAGCAGTAGCAGAAATCTTATGTGCAAACACAAGTGTTTATTCTTATGAAGCTTTGGTTAATGGCATTTTTCATCAGCTAAATTTCTTGACAGAAAACCAAGCAAAACACTTGGCCAAACTAATCTCCCAATCACAAGAAGAGCAAGAACGAATAATTTCTGTTGCACTAAGTGGAATTTGTGGAGTTTATAACGGCAGTAGATTGGGTGATTTGCTTGAGAAGTACTATGAAAAAGAAGTGGTTAGCCAAGCCCTAACACAGTTCGCAGAAACTCTTGCTAGACGTGCTGTTTCTGGAGAGATTAGAGCAGCCGCAATCGCTCAGATCCAAAACAAAATACCTGCTTAATATCTAACTAATACCTAATCAATATCTAACTACCTAAACCTACAAAGGAGAAAACCCTATGCCAGAAAACTCTAATTCCCTGATCAAAATAACTGAAACGGTAGACCTACTTAATATCAATCAAGCAATTGTTGATGGAATATTAGTAGACTTAAGTGTAGCTTTTTCAGAATATTACAAGCCTAATATGGAGATGCTTAAGCTTAGTGCTTGGAAGCTTCTAATAACCAAAAAAGCCTTTGATCGTTACATAAATGTAGAAAATAATTTTATGGCTGGAGTGCTACGCGAAACCAAATCTAAACGATTTTGTGAGATTATTTTCTATTTGTACGCAAAGTTTAAATCAACAAAAATTCTTGCTTCTGATGAGACTACATTTCTGTTAGAAATGCCTATAAGCGTACCACAATGTGATTGTCCTGAAGCACTGGAAAGAAATGATGAGGTTTCGTTTGGCGATCATCCGCTTTGTATCTTAAAAGTGTTAATCAAAAGGCAAACAAACCATTTAATAATTATGCTTCCCGGCGAAAACTAACCTACTATTTCTTATCTATTATTCTTATATTCTATAGTCTTAAATCACCTCTATTAGTTAAACCTACTAAACCACCTAAAGAACCCTTTTGATTAAAAGCTTTTCTTTGCTTTCAGCAAAAGCTCTGAGAAGAAAAACTTGTGTCTTTGGGTGGTTTGTCTTCTTTCCTATAGCTTAAAGCTTTTTTTAAGCTATAGGAAAGCTTTTATCTTATTGATTTTTAACCAGTTAATAGTGTAATTATTAATAAATAAACAATTTATACCCAAAAGTTTTCCTTAAGTATGCCCATTAGCCCCAGATTTTTATCTCGCGCTAATTTGGGAAGTTTTTAGAAACGCTGCTCATAACAGCCTTTCTTTAAGCGGTAAACATTGCTCTTGTAGCAGTGATTTACTTGTTTGATTAAATATCAATAACAAACCAGCCCCAGATTTTTATCTCGCGCTGATTTTATTGGTATTACACTGATTAAACTTCTAAATAGACTAAATATCCCCAGAGTTAGACTCTCGCGCTATTTACTATTTAGAAGTTTTGCAAAGCTTCTTATTCAACAACTACTAACAACTACTCTTTAATCAAGTGATAGTTGTTATTTAGTATCTATAAACCTACAACTCTATCAACACCTATAAATTAGCCAAAGTTAAAAACCAAGGCTAACTTACCAATTTACATCTAGTAGCAGCAATGCTACATTTTATTATCTATGGAGGATAAATCCTTATGTCAGCTAATAACCCTAATTCTGAAGTTCTAGCATTATTGAAATTAGTTTTAACTGAAGTAAAAACTGTTTCTTCTGACATGCAAGTAGTAAAAAGTGATGTTCAAGACCTTAAATCTTGGTCAAGAGTAACAGACAATCGTTTAGCCAACATGGAAAACAAGATTGTTGATTTTGCTACTGAGCTAAGTAGTTTGGACGAAAAAGTAGAAAGCCGTTTACACGATACCAGACCAATCTGGGAAGTAGTTCTCAAGCGCCTTGACTCTATAGAAAGCGATATAGCTACCATTAAAGAAAATCAACAAAAATCTGATAAGATTGCTGAAGAATTTCGCCAAGAAGTAGTAAATCGTTTTCATCAGTTGGGAAAAGACGTTAGCCTATATCGCAAATATGCCATAGTAGACAACGCCCAATTAGCCAAAGATATTATTTCTATAGAAGAACGTCTTGAAAAGATTGAATCTAAGCTAGAAATTAAAAACTAGTTGTCCACCTAAATGCTCATTTTTCTCCTAAATAACCTCTAACAAACCATCTTAAAGCTAGTAAATCCAAGACTTTTAATCAATAAAGTTTTCTTTTGCTTCTAACAAAAGCATTGAAGGGAAAGCTTTGTCTTTAAGGTGGTTTATTTTTCTATAAAGGAATAAACCTATGTTTGTAACAACATCTACAATAGTTAGTTTACTTAAAAGAGATGATTTGGATTTTGTTACCTCTCCTAAGTTTCAAAAGGATCAAATTGGCACTTTTGTTATTCTCAAGGAAACAGTAGAAATGTTTTCTGGTAAGCTTAAATTCCTTAGAAAATTACCTGGAGAAGTACGTTTGGCTGGCAAAATCCTGCCAGAAGGACAGTGGATTATTATAGAGGAAAGTGTTGTAACTAAGCTTCTTATTAGGATACAAGTACTCCAAAGCTTATCAATAATCTAACTACTTAAGCCAAAACCTAATCAATCAACTCTTTAAATCTCTATTAACAACCTACAACTTTAACCTAATTAATTCTGATTAACTTCTGTAAATACACCATTTCTAACCTTAAAAGGAGCTACCTATGTTAAACACTACTTCTAAATCTAGTAAGAAATACTCTATTAATGAGCTAAAGAAATTATTAATTCATGGAGAAGCAGATAAAGCTAAATTATCGGCTTTATCTTATGGTTCTGAAATAGAGTTATTTCACACCTCTCAAGATGGACAACGCTATGTCGCTGACAACTTATTGTTAAAACTCTTAGCTGAACTACCTTCTCAAAAAGAAGTTTTGTCAACTGTTATTGAGTACATAGAAAATCCATCTACTATTCCTGAGGATATCCAAGAAGATATTGCCCGTTTCAAAAGGATCTATGGCGACCTTTCAGTACCAGATGTAAGCTCTAGCAATAGAGCGCAACATTGGCGCAGAGGAAGATTATTGCTTTTACCCGGCATTAAGCCATTAAATAATAATCCTGAAGATGAAAGTGCTACTAGTGTCCTTTCTGGTAACTGGGAAAACCCATTAGATCTTTCTAGTAGTCAACCTACACCAGAGCAAATTATGAACTGGGTACTATCATCACCTTGGATATTTTTACTAGCTCAAATTGTCTATACAAAAGAATACTGGGATGCAGAAAGAACTAATACTTACTTTGGCCTAGAACTAGATTCAAAGCTTATTAGTAAGTTTGATAGTCCACCTAAAATAGATATAGTAATCGGTTTGGATAATAATGATCCTATAGTTTGTGGCTCTCTAGGAGAACTCATTCTTAGAGTGCTAGCTATGTTAGACATAAAACTATTTCCAAAACCTTTAACTCCTATCGAACTAGACGCAAAGCTAAAACCTTTAATCGCTCTACTTATCAAGAGAAAAGTATGGAAATTTTATCTCTCTAAATATCAGATTGACCAAAGCTTTTCAGATTCTTGTTATAGGATTATTGGTAAAAGGGCGTTTGCTGATGCTGCTAGCCTTAGTAGTGCAATTCGTGATGGTTGTATCTGTTGGGCTACTGAAAAGCTTTCTAGAGTATCATTTAAACGTAGTTCTTTCCGCTTATAATACTCATACCTACTCTGTCCAGTTTACCTACTTAACTTA
This sequence comes from Blastocatellia bacterium, assembly GCA_039812885.1. Classification (GTDB taxonomy): domain Bacteria; phylum Acidobacteriota; class Blastocatellia; order Chloracidobacteriales; family JADJPF01; genus JADJPF01. The sequence goes on along the minus strand of JBDIBI010000075.1, from coordinate 445 downwards.
ATCTACAAAACAAACCACTTTACACTAAATACAAGTATTTTGAGCAACTAAGCATTTTATTTTCAATAGAATACCTAGCACAAAATGCCTTTGTCCATAAGTGGTTTGTTTTTACATCACTTATGCTTAATCAAACAGCTTATAAGGAGAAATCTATGTTTGATTTAACTATATGCCAAAAAGGGAGTTTTATCCTGAAAATATGTTTGGTTGAAGGAAGTTTTATAGCTCTGATTACAAACATTAAAGGAGAAGTATTATGGACGCAAAAAGGTATTTGTCCTTCTATCCAAGTAGCTACGGACAAAGGTTTTGCTATGATTGAAAACTTTGTAATCACTGAAGAATATTTGCTTTCACTTAAGCACTATTACAAGAAGTGTTTACGTTATCAAAAAGAACAAAATTTTTCTAAAGCATACTTTTACCTTAAGAAAGTTTTGTT
>JBDIBI010000074.1:0-12716 GCA_039812885.1 Blastocatellia bacterium | reverse complement strand
TGTTAGTACTCCTACTAGCAGAAAGAAGCGCGAAACTTGTTCCCTTTATGGACAAGTAGTTCACTAACACTTTTAGGGTGCAAAGTGGATGATCGCCAAACGAAACCTCATCATTTCTTTCGAGTGCTTCAGGACAATCACATTGTGGGATGCTTATAGGCATTTCTAACAGAAATATAGCCTCATCAGAAGCAAGAATTTTTGTTGATTTAAACTTTGCATACAAATAGAAAATAATCTCACAAAATCGTTTGGATTTGGTTTCATGTAGAAAACCAGCCATAAAATTATTTTCTACATTGATGTAACGATCAAAGGCTTTTTTGGTTATTAGAAGTTTCCAAGCACTAATCTTAAGCATCTCCATATTAGGCTTATAATATTCTGAAAAAGCTACGCTTAGGTCTACTAATATTCCATCAACAATTGCTTGATTGATATTAAGTACGTCCACCATTTCAGTTATTTTCACTAAAGAATTAGAGTTTTCTGGCATAGGGTTTTCTCCTTTGTAGGTTTAAGTAGTTAGAAATAATTAGAAATAGTTACATATTGGTTAGGTATGGTTAGATATTAAGCAGATATTTTGTTTTGGATCTGAGCGATTGCGGCTGCTCTAATCTCTCCAGAAACAGCACGTCTAGCAAGAGTTTCTGCAAACTGTTTTAAGGCTTGGCTAATTACTTCTTTTTCATAGTATTTAGCAAGTAAATCACCCAATCTACTACCGTTGTAGATTCCACAAATCCCGCTTAGTGCAACAGAAATTATTCGTTCTTGTTCTTCTTGTGATTGGGAGATTAGTTTAGCTAGGTGTCTTACTTGGTTTTCCGTCAAGAAATTAGGTTGATGAAAAATTCCATTAACCAAAGCTTGATAAGAATAAATACTTGTGCTTGTGGATAAGGTTTCTTCTACAGCTTGCTTAGTCTTTGCTTCTATTAGGTTTACCAGGTTGCTACCTTTTTTCAGCTTTGCTCTTAAAGTGGTGGCATCTGCGCTAACATGACTGTTTGGAGCAATAGCTTTTATTTTAGCAACTACTTCATCAAACTTGGTGCAACGTAGCCCTAAAAGATGTAGTCTGTTAGGTTGTACTGTTGATACAAACTGTAGAAGCTGCTCTAGCTTAACAGCTTTTTCATTTGATGGTATGCCAACACAAAATGCCTTTGTGCCTAATATTGCCACCACTTCTTTATAAGCTTGTTCTAATGAAAGATTGCCTAACTGGATAGGAACTATAAGATCTACACCTAGACAAACAAGCTTAAAAAGCTGTTTTTTATATTGCTTTAAGAGTTCTAAACTAGCTTGCTGATTTCCAACAACATCAGGTGCAACTAAGCTAAGAAGTTCGGGTTTTTGGGCATTTTCTACCAATTCAAGATAAGCTCTAAGAACTTTGTCAAAGTCTACTTGCTTATCTTTTCTAAAACATGAAAAGCTTCCATTATCAACAAATAAGCGGCCATCTTGAGAATTATAGCCGAGCATTAATTTTCTAACATGCTCAGAACATAGCTGAATCTGAACACCGATTGACTTCTTGGCCATTGAATAACCTAGAAAGTCGCTTAGGGCAGAGTTTCCGCTATGAAAGAAAGTAGGATGCTCAGGGTTAGGTTGTTCTGATGCTCTCTTTTCTAACCTCATTGCAGAAGGGGCATTGTGCCAAAAAAGATTATCAGGATATTTTTTCTTTTCTTTACCGAAATAAATTGCAAAAAAATATCTGAAGTAATAGTGATAATCGCACCTGTATTGCACCCTGGCGAAAACTCTTGCAAATTTGTCTGCTAGCCAGAGTAAATCTTTTCGAGATAAGCCTTGTAGAGAGTTATTTTTAAGCAAAAGAATCTTTTTCTCATATTCTGCCATCTTGCCAAATCCATAATTTTCAGCAGCATTGATTATTATTTCTATTAACCAACTATTCTGATTTTCGTATGCATTTGTGGATTCAGAATCAGAAGAAATATTGTTTAGTAGTGGTAAGTCTTTAGGTTTCATAGGTTTCCTTTAGGTTGGGCAAACCACCATAAGATAAAGGTTTCCTATCAATGCTTTTATAAGCAAAAATAGGTAATTCTCTTAGGTGGTTTGGTTAATAGGTTAGTAGGTTAGTAGAGTTTTTGTAGATTTAAAAAAGTTTAATAGTAGGTAGCCTTAAATATTGGTTCCCCTGTATGGTCTATGTAGAAGACTTCTCTGTCTTTTTGAACTTCAGCCACACCTTCGTCAAAAGGTTCAGCATTGTCAAAAGTTTGAGAAAATACTTGTCTGCCACACTTGTCGATAAAAAAGTATTTTCCTTTATGTTGGACGCAACCAAGACCCTCTGAAAAGTTGGTTGCTTTGTCACAGAAAGGGGAAATTTGATTTTCTTCTTTATCCATATAGAAGAACCTTTTTTCCGAAATCGCCCAACAAATCCCATCACAAACATCACCTAAGGTTTCATAAGACTTTCTAGTCGCTTGTTTACCACGTTTATTTATAAAGATTTGTGTAGTTCCATCAAAACAAGCAACAGCCAAATCTTCATGAAATTCTTCTATATAGAAAAATCTATCGCTCAAGTGATTACCTTCTTTATCAATAACAACATAGCTAGGATAAAGGTTTTTAGGACGCATTCTAGGATCAAAATAGTGTCCAACTAACTCTACTCCTGCTACACCATTAACAAAGCGGTTAACTGCTTGAAATGGGTAGGGAATTTTTTGATTACCTTCATTGTTTATTAAGTAAAACAAGGTTCCTATAGAAGGATGTTGGAAACTAACCCAAGCTACTGAATCTGAAAACTCAGTTGCGTAATGGAACGAACAAGGAATCACTAGTTTTCCTTTTTTGTTAATGTAGCCAACTTTTCCTTTATCTTCGCCACTACTTTCAACAACAGTTGCAAGACCTTCAGAAAAAAAGCTATCTCTATAAATACGCAAAGATGAGCCAAGAATTTTATTTCCAAGTTCGTCAATAAAATATAGGTAAGGAGTAAAAGTATCTAGGACTTTTGCTCGTCCTTCAGAAAAACGAGATATGCCTGTACATGGCTTTATTAGAGGTTTTCCGTTTAAGTCTATCAGTAGCCATTGATAAGATTCATCTAAGGCTCGGACTGTTCCTTTGCTGGTAGGCATTCCAACATACACAAAATTGCCTGATTGAGCAATTTGCTTTCTTAATCCAATTTGATAATCTGTTGTAGATAAAGTAGATAATGTTGTAGACATAGGTTTTCTCCTTGTAGGTTAACCAAACCACTTACAAACAAAGCTACTTCAGCTTTAATAAATTTATTTATAGTGGTTTGTGGGTAGGTATATAGATTAGTTATGAGTATTTCTTACTGTTTAGTAATCAAAGAAATATTTCTATTCTTTGCTGAAGCTCTTTATCATCAATATTATAGACTTGACGACGAACTGCCTCAACAAAGCTTTCTCCACGGTAGATTTCCTGGCAAATCACTCTTCCAAGGGCAAGCTTCATCAAACACAACTCATATGCCTGTTGAAAAAAGTCATAGCGAGTAGGTGTAAAATGGCATCTCCTAAGTAGTTGTTTTACTGTCAATTTATCTAAGTCTACCTTTAGGCTTTTAGCAGCACGCTCAAAAGTAATTTTAAGCTTTTGGCTAGAAATTTTTCTTTGCTTTAAGTTTCTCATAAACCGCTTATATTCTTGTAAAGTATAGGGTTTATTAATATTGTTACTCATAGTGCTTCTCCTATTAGATTTAATTTTAGATTTAATTAGATTATTTAGGTGAAACCACTCCTAAGAAAACATAAACTTCTTAAACAAAGAGGTATTGAAAACTGTTGATCAGCTTATCAAACCAAGCTTTCAGTTTTTCTTAGGAGTAGTATTAAAAATGTAGATTAAGTAAGTAGGTGTAGATGATGTGGCTAAGTTAGATAAACATAGCTAGATGTTGGCCATTAACTATGTTGCCTTCATAGACTGGACTACCACATTTAAAACAATCGACATATTCAAAGTCTGGCTTGTTCCAAGTTTCAACAATTTCTAAGTTTTTCTTGGGTTGTATATTTAATTTTTTGGCACAATCAAGACAATAGACTGAGCCATTATTGAAATTGACTAATACTTTCATAAATTCTCCTTATTAGCTTTTGTGAATAGCTAACATTGTTTTTGCTTCAGCAATTGCTTGGCAACGAGAGCATTCTTCAGAATTATGAATGTCACCCAACACTATATAATCAATGTGGGAGCTTTCTAACTCTGCTTTTAACCCTTTAATGGTATTTAATAGAGAAAGTATTACTAGTTGATTAGTATTAGTTTCTTGATTGTTTTTCATAGGTTCTCCTTTGATTTGGTTAGATTGGTGTAGGTTTTAGAAATTTGTAGTAGATTAAGCTGATAGAAGTTGGATTTGAGGTTGTTTTGCTTGCAGCCAATCAATAGCTTGCTGTGCCTTGCTTGCTGCTGTAAAGATTGCTCTATTGTCATCTTTAAGCAATTCTAACCACGAAGCTATATAAGCAGCATGATCTTGTCTAGGTTCATTACTTAAGCCTAGCAAGGAGCAAAGAAACGCTGCTCCCAACTCTGCTATTAGTTCTTCAGCCGCATAACTACGGGTCTTAAATCTACCACTAAGATCTCTATTACATCTGCTAGCATGACCAGTCCAATGTGTTACCTCATGAGCTAGTATAGCGTAGTAGCTATTACTATCATTAAAAGCTTCAAACTTTGGCATTTGTATTTTGTCAAAGCCCGGAAAATAACAAGCTTTATTGCCTCCATGTTCAATAGTTGCACCTAAGTAACCAAAGAACTTTTCAGCATTTTCAATGGGTTGTTCTAGATTAAAAGTAGGCTCAGGTGGTGGTTTATAGCCATCCACTTGATCAGAATTGAACACAAATGAGGTTCTAGCATATAGCATTTGTTTTGAGTTTGATGAAGGCTCTTGTTGTTCTCCTTCATCTGAATCATTATGTTTACCTACTATTTTCAATGATTTATAAAAGACAATTAAACTTGCCTTTTCTCCTTTGCGAACTTGTGCGCCAAGATCGCTCCATTGTTTGTAGGTAGCCCAAACGCCACTACTATAGTTTGCAGACATAGCACTTGCCCATAATGATACAATATTTACTCCTTTGTAATTGTTTCCAGTTACAGCATTTATAGGAGTTATTAAAGTACCAGTTTTAGTCTTATGCCAAGGCATTTCAAACTCACCTGCTCCTGCTTGAATTTTGGCAATGATTTGCTCTGTTATTTTGCTATAGATATCATTGGATGTGGATGTAGACGCAGATGTAGATTTAGAGTTAAACATAGATTTTCTCCTTAGATTTAGAAATAGGTATAGATAAATTAAGTAGGTTGAATTACTCCTAATAAGCTATGAGCTTTTATGAGTAATAGAATGTAGAAAAGTGTAACTAGTTGATAAAAGGATTGGTAGACTTGATAATGAAGAGTTTGTTAGAACAAGGTATTTTTGGAGAGAACAAAAGTATAAATGCCTTCAGGTGATTTGTCGGTAGTTCCATTAATACTTTTAATCCAATTGCGGAACTTAGCAAATTCTCTATGCAAAAAGGCAAAATTGCCTTCTGCTGCAACTGCCACTAAGCTTCCATTAGGGTTAAGCAAACTATACCCATGATAAACATGAGCAATACATTCGCTGCCTACTAATCCAGCATGTAAAAAATCCATCATTATCCTATCGTAGTTTTCTTGATGCTCAAGAAAATTTGTTCTAATTACTAGATATTGGTGAGTTTCTAAAGCTAAGCTACGTTGCGTTTCTTGTTTAACTTCAGGTATTGCAACACTTATATCTATAACATCTATAGCATTTATATCTTTTATTTCTTTGTCCAAATTTTCTGTTGTTTGATTTATTACTTCATCAACAACATCAGATTCAGATTCTTGAGGTAAAAGATATTTTGATGGCTCTGAAATGCTTTCTTCTACTTCATTAGCAAGATTTTCAGATAAGTTTTCAGTAGAACAGGTAGTAGTATTTAGAGCATCCATAACCAATCCATCTGTATTGTTACTAGTGCTAGGTTTATCTATTATGATTAAGCGAGTAGCAACCCCTGTTGGTCTATCGCCACTAAGAAAGCTACCATCAGGTAACTTTTCACTGTAGCCACCAACAGATTCAAGCCATTCACGAAATTGAATAGATTTTTTATCTGTCCTAAAAAAAGCACCTTCAGACATAATAGAAACTATCTTGCCTTTTGGATAAAGTAAGCTATAGGCATGTTGAACATGCTCTATATCCTTATCAAAAGGTGGGTTCATTATGACCCTAGAGTACTTTTCCTTATGCTCAAGAAAATCTGTAGCAACTAGATTGTATCCTTTTGCTTTTAGTATTTCTTGCAAGCTGTAGTTAATTTCTATAACAGATAAATAGCATTGAGGTGATTGCTTTCTTATCTCATCAGCTATATGTCCACCACCAGCACTAGGCTCAATTACACTCATTTTTGGCTCAATATCAGCCAAAGATAGCATTTTCTCTATCAAGTGTTTTGGAGTAGGGAAGTAGTTTCGTATTTTAACTCCAACTAATTCTCTTTCTAGTTTCTTGACAGGATCAGCTTTTACTTCGCCACGATAAAAGAAATATTCTTTCAAAGCGTTGATTAAAGAGGGCAACCCTGTAATACCTATTTGAGAAAGCTTTAGGTGATCTTCAAGGCTAGAACAAAGGCTTTCAGCTATAGAACTAGCATTAGTGTTTCTACTAGTTTTAAGCTGGTTGATGATGTTGGTTGCTAAATCAAGCATTTCCTCAGTGTTCAGAAGAACATGGTCACTGCCTAGATTAAGTTGTGGAGCAAGTAGTATTGAGAGTTTTTCTACAAGTCTACCAAGCCCCATAACACTTGCAGATAGATTAGATAATTTGTTTAGAGTAGTTCTGTAAATCCAAGGGTAAGGATATTCAACATATTCAGTATCTTCTAGCTCTATAGGTCTATCCTTAGACTGCGATTCAGGTTGTCTTAGCTTGTCAGATCTACGGTTTTTAGCACGTCTAATAAGGTATTCTAGCGATTCTACTTGAGTTTTAGTTCTGATATTAGAAAGCAAAGTAGTTTCACCAGATTTAATACCTTCTATTAAACGAAACATAGTTCTAGCTAACTCCAACTCTTTAGTTGCATTGGATTCAACATTTGCAGCCATTCCCGCCCTTCTTGGAGTGTTACTTTGTCGTTTAACAGATAATATTTTTGTTGCCTTGGCTTCAAGGGTTTTAGCTGTTTTCTCTAAAGAACTAAGATTGATGGGTTTTTCTTTTGTAGTAGACGCTACTTTAGGAAAATTGACTGAAGTGTTGGTATATTGGTTAACAGAAGTAGGTTGTGTAGATAACATAGATAGAGTCTCCTTTAGATTTAGGTAATTAGTTGTAGATTAGGTAGATAGAAATAAAGCTTATTAATACAAATACTAACAATTATTAATTAGTACTAATAATTATTCATAATATGTAGTTAGTAAGCTTTATATATGTAGTAAAGGTGTAAGTTGGAAAAGGTATAATAAGAAGATGACCTAAGACTTGTGGGTGCGAAAACTGAAAGTAAAACTAGTCTTCGCTAGGCAACATAATGGTAATACAAGGCTCACCATTGTCACCTGCTCCACAAACAGCTTTTAGCTGGCAAAGTCTAAATGCAGACGGAAAGTCCTTTTCTGCATTAACCTCTAGAAAATCATCATATTCATCATCAGTTTCTTGTTTTTTGTTAGGTAAACAAGTGAATATAAAGAATATTTCTGATTCTTTTCTGTTAGACTTTATTACAAAGCTCAACATAAAAAGGATATCCCAAAGTCTGCCGGTTAAGTCTTGACCATGTGTTTCAGTGAGCAAATCAAGCTCAACATAACGGTTAAAAGCAGTTTTTGTCATTGCTAGTTGGTAGCGAAAGCCTGCTTGTTTAACTAAATCAACAAGACTTGGTTGCATTAGATCCACTAAAACCCCATCTGCAATAGCATCTGAGCGAGTGTAAGCATCAATATAATCAGAATTGGTAGTTAATTCAGTAGACATAGAGTTCTCCTTATAGAAATGATTTAGGTTTAAGAATGTTTAGATTAAGGTTAGGCAGATTTGATAGGATTTTTATGAAACCCTAAGATGTGAGAGTTATTTTCTGATTTGCTGAAACACCAATAGTATTTATTTTGCAAAGTAAAGACCGCCCACCAATCGCCTTTAAGGTTAGTTATATTGTCAAGACTGCCCTCAACAAAGTTCATACCAAAACACTTGAACCAAGTGTTTAGATGAAACCCTCAAACTGGTGCAATGTGTTGGACTACACTAGGATCCCATAAAAATCCATTCTCTTGACACCAGTGCTTTGCTGCTTTCCATATATCATCAAAGCGAGCAATTCTGATGTAAGGATTAAACCCTTTTGGGATATTGTGAAAAGGAAAATCAAAAGTTGTTAAACCGTTTCTTTTCCTTGCTGAATAGTTGTTAAATGGCAAACCAAAAGAAAATTTTTTAGAATTAGGATGCATGAATGCTCCTTCTTGCTGAATGTTATAAAGATGTAAAAGTAGGTAGAGTAGTAGGTTAGCCTTCATAAGGCTAAAATGAGTGAGTTATCGTAGATGGTTAAGACCATGATTAAAGCCATTGCATTTACATTCGCAATCGCCATTTTTTGCATTAAGGCACTTGCCATTACAGGCTGTTGGCTCGCCAAAAGGCTTTTTTCTCCAAAGAACAGGTTCAGCACTAATGGCTATAGAGTAAGCTGCCACAACGGTTTTGTAATGGCGTTCTTTATCTTGTTGTTCTTTAGTTAAGTGAGCTAGTCTTGGGAGTGTAAAAACCTCAAAAGAATGGTCTTTCTTGGCAATTAAATCTTTTAATTTATCGCAAGAATGGGTTCTACCATAAGTACCATTGGGGTTTTCATTCTCCAGCCATTTATCCTTACAGCCAAGGCATTTGACAAGATAGTGTCCCGTCTTAACTCGAACTTGATTGTGTTTATACATAGGTTTCTCCTAGGTTAATTATATTAGTAGAAGGTAAATGGAGATATTACAGGTAAGGGAATTAAGCTGTTACTGTCATAGATTGACTTTGAGTTTCAAGAGAAGTTATTTCTAAATCAATATCAACTAATTCTTGGTAATAAGCTTCATAAATAGCTGACAAGTTTGTATCTATTGTTGCCAAAGTTGCCAACGTATCTATTTGTTGTTGATTTATAGCTATTTCATCAAGAATTTCTATTGACAGATTTAACTCAGTAACTTCTTTTTTCAAAGAATCGGCTAGAGAAAAGCATGTTTCTTCAAGCTCAAAGAATTGAGCAATAACAGAGTTAATATCCTTTATTACTTGATTGCGTGTTGCTTTTAATTGCTTAAGGCGCATAAAAGGGTTTCTTTTATAGCACCCATCAAGCAATTCTGTAATTTGGTCAGAGTAAGTTTGGAAAGTATCTAGAGTAGACATAGATTCTCCTTTCAAATCAAAAATTAGTAATTGGTTAATCTTTGATTTGTTTTGTAGGTTAGATATAAAATTAGGTAGATTTAATTAGAAGTGATTAAGTAAAGGATACTTTAAAGTAGCTAACAGTTAATAACGAGCTAGCCAATGAACGCAATCATAGCCAGTAATACTACAAGGGGTTAATCCATTAACACTTGTATCAACTAGCTCGCAGTCATAAAGCCATTCTAATTGTTCAGAAATCAAATTTCTATGGACATTAAAAACTTTGCTTAACTCATTAGGAGTAAGCTCTTTACCTTTATTTAGTTCAAGATATAAGAGTAAACCTAGAGCTAACTTTGAACATGGCTCTAGGCGTTTTCTTAAGTGTTTAGCCATAATAGAATAGCTATTCTTAAGACCTCCATAGCGGTTTTGTCGTTCTATAACTGTTTCTTCCAAGAATAAGAACTCATTTTCGTCACTAACTAACTCCTTTAGTTCTTCACGCGCTGCTGCAATTTCAATCAGTTCTTCTTTTTGCCGTTGCTCTCTACGTTGTTCAGAAAATTCAACATAACGCTTTTTTCTATCGATCACTTGCTCAGGCGTTAGTTGTTCTATCTGATCAAAAAAGAGAGGAAAAGCTTTTTTGAGTTCATTATTTTTGCGAGTAGCTACTGCTCTAGCTGTAGAATATTTCATTATTTCATCAGTAGGTTGATTAGGTGTATTTTGCATAGGTTTGTAATACTTTATATTTATATTAGAATAATTGCTAATAATAGTTATCCTAATATAAATAGAAAAGTTTTTTTAGGCTTAGGAAAGAATTTGTTTAAGAAATAAGTTATTTATTAGTAGGTAATGGTCTAAGTCTAGCACCAGTTCTAAAACGAATCTCACGGCCAGTAGCTAAGTTGATTCCAACCCAACCACCATTATTACAAGCTTTAGTGATTTTGACTTTTCTAAGCTCGCCTGAGATTTTGACTAGGTACACTTCACCTATAGAGATATTTTTTGCTTGCATAGATTTCTCCTTAGAATTAAAAAGTATTACAGTTAATTATTGGTAGAAAATAAATAGGTAGAGAAGGGATTAAACTTAATGTTTAGTTGAATTAGATATAAGTTAAACAAACTAAAGAACGATCAAAATAGTATCTGGCTTACCATCAAATAAGATTGAAACTTTAAGAGTTTCGTTATCTTTTTTAGCAAAAAGCTCAATACTAAGAACCTTGATTCTTTCCTTAGCTCTAACACAGTAGTTATTAGCTACTCCATAAGCTATTTCTTCTAATTCAGCCCAGTTGATTGTCATAAGAGCCTCCCAACTAGAGGTTTAGATGTTTTAGGTTAGTTAAAAGTAGGTTGTAGGATTAAGTTTAAATATGAAACTATTACTTACATAAAAGTAATAGTTGATTAAGCAAAAAGTTCTATAAACATCATAAATAGTAAATAGCGCGAGAGTCTAACTCTGGGGATATTTAGTCTATTTTTAGGTTTAAGGAACTATTAATCAAAACAATACCAATCAAATCAATGCGAGAGTCTAGCTCTGGGATTGATTTATCATTGGCACTGGGATTTGAGCGAACAAGTAAATCATCACTAAATTAAAGTAATGTTTACCGCTTAAAGAAAGGCTGTTATGAGCAGCGTTTCTAAAAACTTCCCAAATTAGCGCGAGAAAATTAATTCCGGGGCTAATGGGCTTTTATTGAGGAAAACGTGATTTATGAATAAAATAAAAATAAAATATTATTTCTAATTTCTGGAAATAAAAGGGTTGTGTTAGGTGGGCAAGCAAGGGCTTGCCCAGTTTGTTAATTGGTTTGGGTTGAGGAAAGTATTTATAATGATTGGGCATTTGCCCAACCATTAATTGTTCGCAAACTACGAACCTTAAAGAACCAAACCGCGAGAAAGGAAAACCATAAATGTGTAAGGAACTATTGTTGGGAAAATAATTTATAGTCGTTTGCGAACAAGAAAAAGTAAATTAATTAGGTAAATTAATTAAAGTAAAATAGTTAAATTCAATTTACCTTAATTAATTAAAATAAAGAAAATAAATAGAGTAATATTAATTAAATTGAATTGATTTAATTACATTTAATTAATATAAAGTAATAGATAAATAGTTGATTTGATGTAATTTGTTAGGTGTAAGTGTGATAAAGATAGGTAAGTAGAGTAAATATGTAGATGGGGTGATATAGATAAAATGTTGTATTAGAAATAGTTGATTTGGTGTAATTTGTTAACAATAAATTATATTACTTAACCATATTTCTATTAAGTAATATAATTTATTGGGTTAATTAGGTTAGGTTGTTAGTAGGATCCGAAATCCATTATTTGGTAGAAAGTGCATTGATTTGCGCTATCATCGATTTCTCTCATCACTTTTCTACACTTCTTAGAAAGCACCAAGTTGAGTAGAAAAGAAATAGATGGAATTTCTACTGTTCTGAGAGAAGAATCTGGATATGGATTTGGATACATTTGTTTACATTTTCTTGAAGCCATTAAATATTGGTGATATTTAACTGGGTCCAATTGTATGAAGTACTTAGAGTCCTTGAAGTCTTGTACTATGTCGAATTGACAGTACAAAGAGTCTCGGATTTCCAAGAGTAGATGATGAAGTGGAGTAAGTTCAGCAAATGGAACTCTTTTAGAAAGTGTTACCTCTCTTGCACCGATAAATCTCATTGCAAAAAATGAGGTTAAATTGTTCAGTAAAAAAAAGATAACTAGCTTAGAAATTATATTGTTAATCATAGTGTTTCTCCTTAGAATTTTTAGATTTTGTTGGTTAGTATTTGTAGGTAGAAATGCTAGAGTGGTTGAAAAGGGCAAGCGATTGCTTACCCTTCTGTATTAGATTGTTAGATTGTTAGGTTATGATTTGTTAGTTGATGAAGGAAGTGTTTGCTTGATCAAGAATGTTAGTCTTATTACTTTCATCAAGAACCTTAGTACTATTAGTGTGTTTAAGGGGAGTAGTGTTATAAGCCGATTTAGGCTTAACTACTTCAAGACACTCTAAGTCTAAGTACATTTCCTCTTGTTCATGTTGAGTGTTTAGCTTAGTAGTTTTAGGGATAGAAGTATTATTATCAGAACTAACAATGCAACTTCCAATGAAAGAATGTAGCATTTTTACAGCATACATAATTGCTGATTTAACACTGCT
>JBDIBI010000073.1:0-12797 GCA_039812885.1 Blastocatellia bacterium | reverse complement strand
TTTATCCTCCATAGATAATAAAATGTAGCATTGCTGCTACTAGATGTAAATTGGTAAGTTAGCCTTGGTTTTTAACTTTGGCTAATTTATAGGTGTTGATAGAGTTGTAGGTTTATAGATAGTAAATAACAACTATCACTTGATTAAAGAGTAGTTGTTGAATGAGAAACTTTGCAAAACTCCTAAATAGCAAATAGCGCGAGAGTCTAAACTCTGGGGATATTTAGTCTATTTGTCAGTTTAATCAAACTAATACCAATAAAATCAGCGCGAGATAAAAATCTGGGGCTGGTTTGTTATTGATATTTAATCAAACAAGTAAATCATCACTAAATTAAAGTAATGTTTACCGCTTAAAGAAAGACTGTTATGAGTAGCGTTTCTTTAAACTTCCCAATTTAACGCGAGAGTGTATTACTCTGGGGCTAATGGGCTTTATTGAGGAAAACTTTTGTGTATAAATCGTTTAATTATTTATAATTGCACGTTATAAATCGATTAAAAATCAATAAGATAAAAGCTTTAAAGCTCTAAGCTTTTTCTTTTAAGAATTAAGCCATAAAAAAAAAGACAAACCACCCAAAGACAAAAGCTTTTGCTAAAAGCAAAGAGAAAGCTTTGATCAAAAGGATTTCTTTAGATGGTCTGGTAAATTAAACTAATAGAGGTAATTTAAGGTTAAAAGACAAGCAGTAACAATAAATAAGAAACAGTAGGTTAGTTTTCCCCAGAAAGCGTAATGATGAGATGAGCCGTTTGCCTCTTAATGAGGACTTTAAGCGTGCAATCACGTTCAAGCTCACCTGGTTCTACTTTTTCTATTGCTTCAGAGCAAGCTTCCTTGTATGGACTAACAACAACAGGCATCTCAAAGTTAATCATATTTTCAGAACTAGCTAAGACTTTGGACTGTTTAAACTTACAGTAAATATAGAAAATCAGTTCAGTGTAACGCTTTTCTTTTGGGTATTTCCTCTCAAACCCAAATATTTCTGGATCGGCAATATATCTATCAAAAACAGTTTTGGTTACTAAAACTTTCCATCCTGTAAGTTTATGGTTATCCATCGTTTGGCTATGACCGCTAAAAACTAAACTTAAATCTATTAATATTCCATCAACAATTGCTTGGTTAATGCTAAGTAGATCTTCTAGTTCAGTTATTTTGGTTAAAGAATTAGAGTTTTCTGGCATAAGGTTTTCTCCTTTGTAGGTGATATATAGAGTATTTTAGGTAGTAGTAATAATTAGATATTAAGCAGAAAGTTGTTGGATTTGAGCAATTGCGGCTGCTCTAATTTCTCCAGAAATAGCACGTTTAGCAAGAGCTTCTGCTAAGATTTCTATAGCTTCATTAATTAGCTTTGTTCCATAATATTTCTCAAGCAAATCACCTAATCTACTTCCGTTATACAAGCCAGTTATTCCGCTTAAAGCAACAGAAACTATTCGTTCTTGTTCTTGTTGTATTGGGGAAAGTAATTTGGCTAGGTGTTTTGCTTGGTTCTCTGAAAGAAAACTGGGCTTATGGAAAATTCCATTAAACAAAGCCTGATAGGAATAAGGATTTGTGTTTGTTGATAAAGCTTCTTCTACAGCTTTCTTGGTTTTTGCTTCTATCAGACTAGCTAATTTGCTACCTTTTTTCAGCTTTGCTCTTAAAGTAGTAGCATCTGCGCTAGTGTGAGCTTGTGGAGCAACAGCTTTTATCTGAGCAACTACTTCATCAAACTTGGTGCAACGTAGCCCTAAAAGATGTAGTCTTTTGGGTTGTAGTGTTGATACAAACTCTAGAAGTTGTTCTAGCTTAACAGCTTTTTCGTTTGATGGGATGCCTATTCTAAAAGCCTTTGTTTGTAGAATTGTTGTGGCTTCTTTATAAGTTTGTTCTAAAGAAAGATTGCCCAATTGGATTGGAACAATAAGATCCACTCCTAGGCAGATAAGCTTAAAAAGCTGTTTTTTGTACTGCTTTAAGAGTTCCAAACTAGCTTGCTGATTTCCAACAACATCAGGTGCAACTATACTAAGAAGGTGAGGTTTTTCGGCCTGTTCTGTCAAGTTAAGATAAGCTTTAAGTACTTTGTTAAAATCTACTTGCTGACCTTTTCTAAAACATGAAAAGCTTCCTGAGTCTACAAATAAGCGGCCATTTTGAGAATTATAGTCGAGCATTAATTTTCTAACATGCTCAGAACACAGCTGAATCTGAACACCGATGGATTTCTTAGCCATTAAATAGCCTCGAAAGTCATTTACGGCAGAGTTTCCGCTATGGAAGAAGATAGGATGCTCAGGGTTCGGTCTTTCTAATGCTCTCTTTTCTAACCTCATTGCAGAAGGGGCATTGTGCCAAAAAAGATTATCAGGATATTTTTTCTTTTCTTTACCAAAGTAGATGCCGAAAAAGTATCTATAATAGTAAAGGTAATCATACCTATATTTTACTCTAGCAAAAACTCTAGCAAATTTGTCTGCTAGCCAGAGTAGATCTTTTCGAGATAAGCCTTGTAGAGAGTTATTTTTAAGCAAAAGAATCTTTTTCTCATATTCTGCCATCTTGCCAAACCCATAATTTTCAGCAGCATTGATTACTATTTCTATTAACCAGCTATTCTGATTTTCATAGGCATTTGTGAGTTCAGAATTAGAAATATCAATATCAGTAAATAAGGGTAAGTCTTTAGTTTTCATAGGTTTTTCCTTGTAGATTAGGCAAACCACCATAAGACAAAGTTTTCCTATTAATGCTTTTTGATAAGCAAAGTTAGGTTAGTGTTGCTGTCTTAGGTGGTTTGAGTAGTAGATTTGATTAGGTTTATTTTGTAGAGATTAAAAAAGGCTAGTAGTTAAGGACTTTAAATATTGGTTCTCCAGCATGGTCTATGTAGAAAACTTGTCGATCTTTTTCGACTCTAGCAACACCTTCATCAAAAGGTTCAGCCTTATCGAAAGTTTGAGAAAATACTTGCCTAGCGCACTTGTCGATAAAAAAGAATTTTCCTTTGTGCTGAACGCAACCAAGACTTTCTGAAAAGTTGGTTGCTTTGTCACAAAAGGGAGAAATTTGGTTTTTTTCTTTATCCATATAGAAAAATTTGTTTTCTGAAATAACCCAACAAATTCCTTCATGAACAAAGCCCAAGGTTTCATAAGATTTTCTAGTTACTTGTTTACCTCGGTTGTTTATAAGGATTTGCTTGGTTCCATCAAAGCTCGCTACAGCTAAATCATCAGAAAATTCTTCTATGTAGAAAAATCTATCGCTCAAGTGATTACCTTCTTTATCGATAACAACATAGCTAGGGGTAAGTTCTTTAGGACGCATTTTGGGATCAAAATAATGTCCAACTAACTCTACTCCTGCCACTCCATTAACAAAGCGGTTAACTGCTTGAAATGGGTAGGGAATTTTTTGATTACCTTCTTTATTTATAAGGTAAAACAAAGTTCCTATAGGAGAAGGATGTTGGAAACTAACCCAAGCTACTGAGTCTGAAAACTCTGTAGCGTAATGGAAAGAACAGGGAATCACTAGTTTTCCTTTTTTGTTGACATAGCCTACTTTTCTTCTATTTTCGCCAATAGTTGAAATTACTGTAGCAAGCCCTTCTGAAAAAACGCTATCCCCATAAATGTGCAAAGGAAGGTCAAGAATTTTATTGCCAACTTCGTCAATAAAATATTGGCGGGGATCTAAGGCTTCTCGAACTTTTGCCCGTCTTTCAGAAAAGGGCGTTATGTCTGTACAAGCTTTTGTAAGAGGCTTACCGCTTAGGTTTATTAGTAGCCATTGATAAGACTCATTCAATACTCGCACTGTACCTTTATTAGTAGGAATACTAACATAAAGGAAATTGCCTGCTTTAGCGATATCTTTTCTAATTTGAATTTGGTAATTTGTTGTAGATAAAGTAGATAGTGTTGTAGACATAGGTTTTCTCCTTGTAGGTTAACCAAACCACCTACAAACAAAGCTATAACTTGCCAAACAATTGTCTGCAATATACAATTAAGTTGATTAACTTAATTAGCTTTGTTTATAGGGATTTGAGAAAGTTGTAGGTTATAGGTGTAGATTTAATTTTAGAAAAGTATTTGAAAATGGAGATGAAAGGTTTTTACCTGAATTGTTTACTAGGAGTGAACTCTACATACTCTAATAAACAAACCTCAGATAGAACAGTATTTATTTTTAGGTTATAGCCTAAGTAAAGCAAGCGTGTCAGAGTATCAGCATTAATAAAATGTCTACTCACACCATGATAGAAGGCATAAACTTCTTTACCAAAGCTTACTACTTCGTAATGCGAGAACTTTTTATTTGCCACACCCCAACAAACAAATACTGCATTAATCTCTATTTTTTCATCTTCACAAATTGGTTCGATGGTAATAGAAGGTAAATTGGTACACATAATTTCTTCCTATTTAGTAGGTTTAGATTAGTAATCAAAATCAACAAACATAGCCAAATGTTGACCGTTTCTTACGTTTCCTTCATAAACTTCTACTTCACATTTTTTGCAGTATGTATACTGAAAATCTAGTTTATTCCAGGTTTCAACGAATTTTTGATTTTGATTTTCTGTTAGGTTTAATTGGTTAGCGCAAGATATACAGTAGATATAACCATTATTAAAGTTAACTAATACTTTCATAAACTCCTTATAATTAGATTAGAAAGGTTTAAGTTTGAGATGTTAACTTTTGGTTGGGTTAGTACAAACCAAAAGCCAATTCTTCTGCCACAAGATACCCTACGGCTCTTTTAACGGTAGTTGCTTGGCAATTGATTCCAGGCTTATGACAATCACAAAGTAAGATGAGTCTAATATCAGGGTTGGTTATCAATCGTTGCTTTATTCCTAGTAGCATTTGATAAACATCTGTTTTATTGTCTATCTGTGATTTAAGCCAAGGCTTGTACTTTTCTATTGGTAAATTGCGATAGAATAAGCTGCTTTCTACATTAGAAAATGATTTTCCAACATAAATAATATTGGGTTGTAATGATATTTTTCTATTGCAAGAATCAGACTTAGCAACAAGATCTAAATCTTTTAAGTGTAGTACTGTTAACATAAAGATTCTCCTTTGCTATCAAATACAGGACTTGCTTTACACTCTAGGTATTTTTGTTCGTACAAGGTTACTTGCTGTAAAAACAGAGCTTCTCTTACAAAGTCTTTGTCTTTTTTTGCAAATAAAGCTTCTTGTTGTGCTTTGTCGGCCAAGTCACGGTATTTGCCTAGCATGACTATAGCTTTAAATATCACTTTCCCTGTTTGGGTAGCTATTTCTAAGCCATCAAACTCTTGTGTGTAAAGGATTTCTGTAAGCTTAAATACTACAACATAAAAGTTTTTATTAGGCTGAGATTGGTTTATCTCAAGTTTAAAAGAGCCTTCTTTTATTGTTAGATGGTTCATAGATTCTCCTTGTAGGGTAAATAGATAGGTTTTGTAGGTAGTAGGAAATACTGAAAAATGAAACTAGCTAATCTTGAGTAGGAAACATGATCGTTATGCAAGGACTAAGATCGTCGTTACCTCCAACAACAGCCTTAAGCCAGCATTTTTTTCTTCTTGCTTTGAGACTGTTTAAGAAAGTTTCCAAATCAAAATCCTCTTCATCTTCATCAAAATCACCATCGTTTTCTAGCAACTCAACAGCATAAGCTTCGCGCTCTATTGGTGTTGTACAAATAACCCAAAAGCTAAGAGTATCGGTTGGTGCTTTCTTTGCCGTTAGCTTAATCTTTAAACTTAACATAGACAGAATATCTAGCATTCTGCCTTTCTCGCTCTCAAGAGCTTTTCGTGCAGTTGGATTAAGTTTTACATAACGGTTAAAAACTGCTGAAGTCATTGCTATTGGAAAGTTAAAACCAATGGATTCAACGGTAAAATCTGAGAAATATTTTTCCACATCTACAAGCAAGCCATCTTCAATGGCTTGTTTGCGAGAGTAGCTATCAATTAGCTGAAGATTTTTATTTTCAGTAGACATAGGATTCTCCTTGTAGGTTAAATTAAGTTAGATTAAGGGGGTTAACCTACTTCAAATAAAGCAATGGTATTTTGAATCAAATTAGCTTTATAACTATTAGTTATAAAGTTTAACTTTGATTTGAAGTAGTATGTAGTAAGTTATATTAGGTGGATAAGAAACTATAAGATTACTTGCTAGATTAGAATAGTGTATTTTTGGTGATTAGAACAAAGTAAGTATTTTTAGGATGTTCCTCTCTAGTGCTATCAACAGTTTTTAACCACTTTCTAAACAAAACAGAGTCTTTGTCCATAGAGGTAAAAGCTGTTTTATCAACAATAGCACGTATTGTTCCACCAATTGCTAGTAAGGTATAAGCATGATAAATATGCTTAATGTTATATCCTTCAATAATCATCTTGGAATATGTTCCTTGATGGTCTAGGAAGTCTTGGCCAATGCAGGCAGATAGATATTGTAATAGCCCAAATTCTTCTACAACGGGTTCTTGTATAGTTTCCTTAGATTCAAAGGTTTCTAAAACTTCTTTTATTTCACTTACTAAAGCTTCATCTTTTGGTTCTAAAGAAAATATTTCGTTACCGTCGGATAATAATTTAAGGTTGGTGTTATCAGTGCTATCAGTATTTGAATCATCAGGCTTTGAATAAACAGATGAACCGCGCTTATCTATTACAACTATCCTTGTGGCAACTCCTGTGCTTCTTTCGCTTTGGAGGAAAGAACCAGCAGTAACCTTTTCTTCATAGCCATTAACAGATTCAAACCAGTTACGAAACTCAATAGCTTTTTTGTCATTTCTGAAAAAAGTACCTTCACACATAATAGAAACTAATCTTCCACCTGGGTAAAGCAAGTTGTAAGCATGGAGTACATGCTCTATGTCTTGCCCATTTTCAAATGGAGGATTTATTACTATGTATGAGTACTTTTCCTGATGTTGTAAGAAGTCGTTTCCTATCAATTCATGACCTTTAGCTATAAGGATTTCTCGTAGAGATTGGTTTATTTCTATTACTGACAAATAACACCCAGGATGTTGTTCCCTAATTAGATCTGCTATATTACCTTTTCCCGCACTCCCCTCTAAAACCTTTCTTTCAGCTTCTATTTGAGCTAGTTCCAACATTCTTTCTACTACAGGTCTTGGGGTCGGAAAATACCCAGGTATATTTCGCCCTATTAAATCCCTTTCCATTTGTTTGATAGGATTAGGTTTAATATGAGCTTTTCTATATTCTAGATATTCTCTGAGAGCAGCACGTAAAACAAAATCATCAGTAATACCCATTGCTTCAAGCCTGTCATAATCAACTAATGTTGCTGAAAGCCTTTCAGCATAACAAGCTGCATCACGAACACGACTATTTTTTAGTTTACTGATTAATTGTTTTAATGGAGGAATATTTTCACTTGTGTAAAGGGTAATAGCATCTTTAGATTCTCTTAAGTACCATTTCTTTAACCGTTTTGCTAAAAGATTAGCCCCAGTTACTTTAAGTGCTACTTCAATTGCTGATTTAAACAAAGAGAAATCTATTCTAGGGTAAGGAAAAACAGCATGTTCTATATCTTGCAGGACTATTTCACGTTCGTTTAACTCGTCCCATCTCTCATTTTTATATCTACCACAGTTATATTTAGCTCTTATCAACAAGTGTTCTAAGAGTTCAAACTGTGTTTTATATTTTATTTTGTTCAAAAATTTGAGTTTACCTTCGCTAATACCTTCAGTCAGATTTTTAATGGTTTGTGCTAAAGCTAAGTTCTTAGTTGCTTCTTTCTCAGCACTAGCAGCCATTCCAGCACGTCTAATGGTATTAACTAGTCTAGGACGATTAATCGATTCCTTGGCATTTTCTTCCAATCGTTCTGCGGTTTCTTGCAACCTTTCAACAGCATTTTCTCTAACCTCTTCTTGATGTTCTTTTATCTCATCAAGGCGAGAAACATCACCATCTTTAAGTTGCATAAATTTTTGAGCTTGTTCTTCTTGGTTGAACATAAAGCCAGCAGGTGAAATAGAACCAGTTTGCTTATTGCGCCAAGTTCTTTCATAGTCACCACCAAGCTTGCGAGCCTTTTGGCATAAATCTTCAAAGACTTCTGGCCTAACTCTTTCACTCATAGTCACAATAAACACATCATGGTTTCTATGAGTATGAAAGTGTTTGACTAATTCAAACTTAACATCTCCTAAGTCAACTTGAGCAATTAGAGCTTTTTTAGCTAATTCTTGCTCTTTCTTGGCTAGAGAACGGCCAGCTTGAATTTCATCCCAAGCAATCTTTTGTTCAGAAGAAAGCTTGCCTTCACCACGATAACGAATAAAGGTTTCAAACTCTTCCTTTGTTTCGGGGTTCATTAATGCTTTCTTGAAGGACTCTTTACGCTCTTTAAGTTTTTTGGCTCTTTCTTGGATTTTTTCATCGGTTACTGTTGAAACTTCTCGACGTAATGCATCTTTATAGCTTTCACTAAAAGGTTGATATACAAAACTTTCTGAAACTATAAATGCCATTAAGACATTATCGTAAACTTTAGTAACCAAATACTCTTTCTTATCGCTATGATAAAAATAACCTCTAAGAAGTTTTTTTAGGTCGATAACTTTAAGCTTTCTTAACTGTGCTTTGATAACTTCTTCTGAAGCAACAGCACGTTCAAAGGTTTCTTTAACTTCTTGAGCCGTTACTTGTCCAAGATCTAACTTGTTATCAAAGCTTTTATGCTCCTCAAGGGTATAATCAGCACTTGCACTTGTAGAAAGAGGTTGTTGCACATCTACACTAGTTTCTTCAGTACTAATGTTCTCAGTGGTTTCAATAGTTTCAGTAACTTCAGTAGTTTCAATAGAATCAGTAGAGTCAGTAGAATCACAAGATTCTACTTCATCAAAAGTAGAAATAATTAGGTTATCCATAGTGTTTCCTTTATTAGATATTAGGTTTAAGGTTAATTAATAGAGATAGTTGTAGTTATAAACATAAAGCTAAAAACATACTGCAAATTACTAGCTAACCAATAATTAGTAAATTAGCGTAATAGTAAGCAATGGGTTATAAGCTTGTATGTCTATAACATATGTAGAATGAGTGAGTTGACTAGGGTTAGATGTTTTGAAAGTTATCGTAGGTGGTTAAGACCATGATTAAGGCCATTGCATTTACATTCGCAATCGCCATTTTTTGCATTAAGGCACTTGCCATTACAGGCTGTTGGCTCACCAAAAGGCTTTTTCCAAAGAACGGGTTCAGCACTAATGGCTATAGAGTAAGCTGCCATAACAGTTTTGTAATGGCGTTCTTTATCTTGCTGCTCTTTAGTTAAGTGAGCCAATCTTGGGAGTGTAAAAACCTCAAAGGAATGGTCTTTCTTAGCAATTAAATCTCTCAATTTAACGCAAGAATGGTTTCTACCGTAAGTACCATTGGGGTTTTCATTTTCTAACCATTTGTCCTTACAGCCAGCGCATTTGACAAAATAATGTCCAGTCTTAACTTTATTATATTTATACATAGGTTTCTCCTAGTTAGTTATAGTAGTAGAAGGTAAATAGAGACATTACAGGTAAGGGAATTAAGCTGTTACTGTCATTGATTGGCTTTGAGTTTCAAGAGAAGTTATTTCTAAATCGATATCAACTAATTCTTGGTAATAAGCTTCATAAATAGCTGACAAGTTTGTATCTATTGTTGCCAAAGTTGCTAACGTATCTATTTGTTGTTGATTTATAGCTATTTCACTAAGAATTTCTATTGACAGATTTAACTCAGTAGCTTCTTTTTTCAAAGAACCAGCCAGAGAAAAGAATGTTTCTTCAAGCTCAAAGAATTGAGCAATAACAGAGTTAATATCCTTTATTACTTGATTACGTGTTACTTTTAATTGGTTAAGGCGCATAAAAGGGTTTCTTTTATAGCACCCATCAAGCAATTCTGTAATTTGGTCAGAGTAAGTTTGGGAAGTATCTAGAGTAGACATAGATTCTCCTTTCAAATCAAAAATTAGTAATTGATTAATCTTTGATTTGTTTTGTAGGTTAGGTAAAAATTAGGTATATTTAATTAGAAGCTATTAGGTAAGGGATGCTGTAAAAGTAGCTAATATTTAATAACGGGCTAACCAATGAACACAATCGTAGCCAGTAATACTACAAGGTGTTAGTCCATTAAGGCTAGTATCAACTAATTCACAGTCATAAAGCCATTCCAATTCGTTTGCAATAAGCCTTCTATCAGTGTTAAAAGTTCTACTCAGTTCATTATGAGTAAACTCTTTACCTGATTGTAACTCTAGATAGAGTAATAAGCTTAAAGCTAGATTTGGGCATGGGAGTAAGCGTTTTCTTAAGTTACGGGTCAAGCATGAGTAGCTATTATAAAGGCCACTGTAGCGAGTTTGACGCTCTATAACCTTTTCTTCTAACAATAAGAACTCATTTTCATCACTAACTAATTGCTTTAGCTCATTACGCGCTGTTGCAATCTCAATCAGTTCTTCTTTTCGCCATTCCTCTCGACGTTGCTCAGAAAGTTCCCTATAACGCTTTTTTCTATCAATTACTTGCTCAGGCGTTATTTGTTCTATCTGATCAAAAAATAGAGGAAAAGCTTTTTTGAGTTCATTATTTTTACGAGTTGCTACTGCTCTAGCCGTACTGTATTTCATTATTTCATCACTAGATTGATTAGGTGTATTTTGCATAGGTTTGTTACATTTATATGTATATCAGGATAACTATCAATAGTAGTTATCCTGATTATAAGTTGAAAAGTTATTTTTTAGGTTTAGGGAAGAATTTGTTTAAGAAGTCTCCAAGTTTGGCAGTAGCTTGGAATTGTGAGCTAGGATTAAGGTCTTTAAATGCGCTCGTAAACGCATTTGAAAGACTCCAAAAAGTCCTAGGCATAAATTCTGGATAGATTGGGTCAAAGTACAAACTATGAACCATATTAATAAGAGATTTAGGAGCTTCCAATTCTCCCTGAATAAAAGCTGTATAAATTACATTCTTAGCTTCTAAATCAGAAAGTTGTATATTTCTCCACATCTCTATTTGATTTCTTAGTGGTTCAAAATTGCGTTGTATTTTGTCCACTCCAATAGCTAGAGCATCCTCAATGCTGAACTTTGCACTATGTTTAGCTAATACTGGAGTAAAATCACCATCAAACGCCATATTACTGCAAACGTGGACTTTATAACCAACAGTCAATGCTAAACGCATAGACTTATCATTACCATTGCGTAAGCCAATAGCGAAATGACATCCATCAAACCCAAGAGACAGATTTAACAACCCAAACATACGCATCCCATCATGAGAGATAGCGTATTCGTCGCCAATGACATCTATTTTACGAAACCCAAGAGTTTCTATTAGAGCATTAACGATATCTATATGAGCAATAGGTCTATGTGTTCTAGTACCACTTGGAGTTTCAATAAGTGATAGTTGGTGACGATTAATTCTAGTTGTGCCACTACAAGCCATTAATGTTGATGAAGGATACATTATTAGGTTAGATGCTGGTTCGATTAATTGATTAGATGAATTAGATGAAAGGTCTATTAGTAAATTAGACATAGGTTTTCTCCTGATTAGATTTAATTTAGGTTGATTGAAGGTAATTAGAATTAGTAGGTTGTTATATTGATTAAGATTTTAATCAATAAGCTATTTAGTAGTAGGTAAAGGGCGAACTCTAGCGCCCGTTCTAAGACGGATTTCTCTGCCAGTAGCTAGGTTTATACCAACCCAACCACCATAAACAGATGTACTAGAAATACGAACTTTTTGAATCTTGCCAGAAACTTTGACCAAATAGGTTTGGCCGACAGAGATATCTTTTGCTTTCATTTGATTTTCTCCTTAGGTTTTATTTAGAATAGTAAAAGTGATGAGTAGAGGTAAGAAATGTAGGTTTTGTAGCTTATAAGAGCAAACTACAGAGAAGCAGAAGGGTAGTAGATGGGAATAATATCCGGCTTACCATCAAAGAGGATAAACACGTTTAATATTTCCAAATCTTTTTTTACTACTAACTCCATGCTTAAAACCTGTATTCGTTCTTTAGCTTTAACACAATAGTTAGCAGCAACCGCTTTGCCAAGTTCTTCTAATGCAGGCCAGTTTATTACCATAAAGCCTCCTAGTAGAAAGTTAAAAATTAGATGTTTTAGATTTAGGAAATGTAGAATATAGGGTTAAATTTCTATCAGAAAATCACTTGCATAAAAGTGTTAACTGATTAAATGGAAAGTCCCATAAACATCCAAAATAGTAAACAGCGCGAGAGTCTAAGCTCTGGGGATATTTAGTCTATTTTTTAGTTTAAGAACTATTAATCAAAACAATACCAGTTAAATCAATGCGAGAGTCTAAGCTCTGGGATTGATTTATTATTGGCATTGGGATTTGAGCGAACAAGTAAATCATTACTAAATAAAAGTAATGTTTACCGCTTAAAGAAAGGCTGCAAGCAGCGTTTCTATAAACTTCCAAGTTAGCGCGAGAGTATAAAACTCTGGGGCTAATAGGCTTTATTGAGGAAAACTTTTGTTTATAAATTGGCTAAGTATCAAAGATAATGCCGAAGTATAAAGAAATAATTAAATTTCTCTATATTTAATGCTTAATATAGTTATTAGTTTTGTAGTTGAAAAGGGTAAGCAAAAGCTTACCCTTCTATTAGTTAGGTTTTTAGTTGATTTGTAAAAAGTTAGTTGAAAGTTAGTTAAGAAAAGTAGTTTGGTTAGAGTCATCAAGGATAGTAGTT
>JBDIBI010000072.1:0-13450 GCA_039812885.1 Blastocatellia bacterium | reverse complement strand
CTCTACTTCCGTTAGCTTCTTACATTTTTGCCTTGATGACCCTTTTTTCTTTGGTAACTCTGTTAAACCTATCGACCCTATTAAAATTTCTAACATCTTTTCTAAATCTCTTACTTCTTCTTCCTCTAAAAAAAATATTAATAGCCTACTAAAACCAACAATTGAAAATTTTTAGATGCCTCCTCAGATAAGAATGGTACATCACTGAGGAGGCTATGGCATGTGCCTTACGACCCTGAAGTACAACACCTAACTAGCCGTGTCTCAAATCTAGAGAATGCGTCTTTTTCGATTCAACTACCCTTACCAAATGAACCTGCACCTTCAATTGAAGGATTTATAAAGCGCGAGGAGCTTGTAAATAATCTAAAAGAAATATTTCTAGATAAGAACTGGTTACATATTAATGGTCAGACAGGTCTAGGAAAAACCTATATAGCTAAATTAATCAGTGAGTTACCTGCATTTAATAAGAAAGAGTGGATTTCTTTAAGTATGGGCGAAGTAGGTATAGATGAAGATTTATCAACAAATATTGATCATACTTTTGAGCTTCACTTACTTAGAATAGCAAACACGCCTTATATACCAGACTTAATATATCGTTACGTTAGTGGCAGTTTGACTTTTTCAGATATCGCCAAGTTAGTTGCAAACCGCATAGGAAAAGGAAATTTATTAGTAATAGATGATATACCAGATTTGCTTAAACAACGTTTTAAAAGGCTTTCAGGCTATTTAATCCAACTAAGTATTGCATTAGGAAATGTTGGAACAAAACTGCTCACAACTTCTCAAAGGAATTTACCTTCTACTCTATATAACAACGTTTCTAGCTTTACTGTTGAGCAATCGCTACCATATTTAACTGAAGAAGAAATATTAGATTTCGCTAAAATCTTGAATGCCCCTAGCCATTTCTTAAACACTAAGCCTTATTCGGCTTTGATTCAAAAAATCACTAATGGACACCCACAACTAGCTCACGCAACTTTGTTGTATATTCGTAATAATAATTGGGTAATAAACGAAACATTTCTTTATTCAATACTTGAAGGTAATGCAACATCAAATGTTAAAGAAGATTTACAAAGAAAGCTATTTGAGTTGCTGGAATCTGATGATCTACGAAACTTACTCTATCGTTTATCCTTAATATTTTCTACCTTTGATGTATCTTTTGTTACTGCTATCGCCAAAATCCATAAGCCGATAGATTCCCCTGTAGAATTATTAAGAGAACTTACTGGTCCCTGGATAAGTAAAGTTTCAAAAACAAGCTATGAGATTTCTCCTCTTATCAAGGGAATCGGTAGAGACATTCTTGACCCAGATTTACAAAAACTTATCCATTATGTTATTGCAAAAACTCACACAAAGAAGCGAAATATTACTCCACAAGAAGCTTTTTTAATTATTACCCATCTTTCTGCAAGCGGCCATTGGTCTGATTTAACATTTTTTGTATGTCGGATTTGCTTAAATATACATACTAAATTTGAAGCTGAGCTATTTTTCATAATTAAATTTTATTTCTCAGACGCTTGGCCAAACGATATGGAGACTGAACTTAGGATGTTATTTAGGGGTTGCCAAGTCCGGGTGTTGGGTTTTTTGGGCGAGGATGAGTCTAAATATGTTAAAGAGCTAGATGATATAATTGGAAGTCTTGAAAACAAAGAAAATCCAAACACTAAAATGCTTCTATTTCTTACACATTTAATAAGATCGACGTTAAATCCTTCACTGCGACCGACCGAAGCAGCAGAAAATACACTAAAAAGTATCAATCTCTTTTCCACTCTCCCACCAGATTTCCAAGCTATTGAAGTTGAGGAAACATCCGAATCCAATATTTGGATGGGAGTACACAATATAAATAACCTTGAGGATATAAGAGGAACTTTTAGTGTGTTGGCTAAAATGACAGAAGATCAGCGAAAGAGAGCTTTTTCGTATAAGCCATTTGAAGATATACCAAGATTATTTATAGATAGTTCTTGGATGCTTGAATTGGAAAAACCTGTAGAAAAACGAAAATGGAAAGAAGTACTCCGTTTAATTGACGACTTAGAAACAATTGCTAACCTTCCAGGTGCAGAAATCATTAAAACTTTAGTAGTTCGCGCCAAAGCAATTACTATGGAAGAGGAATCTGGAAAATTTGGTGATTCTATTAAACTTATTAATGAAGCTCTTAAAGATGTTAACACTAACGAAAAATCCATTCTGAATTATACATTAGGATTTATTCTGTTTAAACATAATGAGCATGAAAAAGCTCTAAAATATTTACAACAACCCCTAATAATCTCTAATCTACCTCTTTTATTAGAATATGATTGTATAAGGTGCGCTATACAGTCAGCAGCACAACTTAGCCAGTGGGAAACAGTAAAGAAGTTGATATTTAAATCTTTCCAAACAATATTTTTGTTATTCACAACTGTTAATGAAAACAAAGAAACCCTTAAAGCCATGAGAGCAGAAAAGTCTAAGACTCTAACTCCTGATGAACAACTAATGGAGTCTCATTGCATTTATTATAAACTTAGAATGCTTGGAGAATTGGCTTGGGTTTATTGGGTACTAAATGATAAGAAAAAAGCTTGGGCTATAATGTCTGGGTTAGTTAATAAGCTTATGGAAAAAGTAGATTTTAAAAATCCACATTTCCAAGAATTAGTAGCCAAAACAGGTCGTACTCTTGCCTGGATGGATTCTATAATTCGTACAGGTAAACCTGCCATTGACACTGATGGTCAACCTTATGAGCCATTTACAGGTCTTTTTGTAAATGACTATCCTCAAATGACTCAAATTTTTCAACCAAAACTTTTTCCCTATTTAAGTTTTTTACTTGGTAGAATCGGTATTTGCCTTGGTTTATATGAGTTGGCTTGTTATAAATTTAGCAAAGCAAACCAGTTTGCTCAGAGGTTGAACCCTGATATTGCTCCTTTTATTGAAAACACTCTTAAACAAACACCTTTAACTATTGCAGGACAAAAAGATTATAGAAAAGCTTTTTCTATTACTCTTTTAACTATTCAACTTATAGAAGAATCAACAACAGATTTCAAGAAACGCAAACTAAGATCACCTATTACTTATCACTATGTACAAAACCTATGGTGTAATTTATCAAAAGAAGCTCAACACAATAACCAACTTAAATTATTTTGGACTACTATTGGTGTAGGTATTACTAACTTAATGTCAAATAAAGCTACTATCGACCGATACGAACCATTGTTGAAGGAGTTTCAAGCATTATTTACTGCAAATAATGAAGCTTTAGCCAATAGCGACTATTGGGTATCAATCATTGAGAAACTTCAACAAATTTTTAGTCCATCTATTAGTAAAAATGCTCTTACTAAGCATTTGTATTCTTTACCTCAGGATGAACATTATTTTAGAGTTTTTCTTTATTTATCGGTATCAATTAACTCACCTACAAATTTACAAGAGTGTTGCAATTCACAAATATCAGCATTTAGCTTACTTTTTTACTATCTTCCTTCTACTAAATTAATGCTAGAAAACTTTGCTTGCTATATTTATCAATATTGGATAAATGTCTTAAATACTCAATCTTTTGTACTTAATACTCCTAAATTATTTAGAGATATCTTCAATATTATAGATAAGAGTTCTGTATCTGCATCTGCTAAGATTTTGCTTGCTGCAAGCGATGCATTAACTATTAAAATACCAGAAAATTCAAGGACTTATCTCAACGCAGCAACTCAGGCAAATTTTTAATTTTGGCATTGCAATAATTGTTAGTCAAAAAGCACGTGTTAATTTTCTTTGAATTTGGTTCTCCCGCAATTTTGGTGGTGCAAAATAAGCTTATGTGGTTACGTACCAAGCAAATACAAACGCTTAACACTGTTAAGCAACTAACGAAGCAAGTATTTGAAAACAAGATATTTATAGCTACCCACCACCAAAAGTTCAGGAGTACCTGAATTTGCGAATATACCACAAAATTTGCAAACATAACAGGCTTTAACCTAGTAAATCTTTTGTTTTAAATAAGTTAACCTAGTTGTTTTATTTATAGAATTTTCTTTGAATTTGCGAATACACCACGAATCTACAAATAACTCGTAAAAATACTAAATAAAAACGGGTTAATTAGGCTATTTTTTTATTTTCATTCGCAAACTTTAAGAAATTTTTTATTTTCATTCGCAAACTTTGAGAAATACTCGCAATTTATAAGAAATCTGACAGCACGACTTGTCACCATTGCATATAGTTCTTATATTGCTTCCTTTTTCTTAGCACTAATTTTGATTTGTCCATTAAAATCCCCAACGTTAGCATGTTCAACTACCTTGAAAAATATGGTTAGAGTTTTGCCAGACTTGGTTTCAATCACAATATTGCTTCCACTAGTAACAGCCTTCCCAACTAAATAAAATCTTTTCGGATTACTACGAGATTTGCTTATTTCTACTACTTCTTTATCTCCAACAATTATTTCTTTTGGCTGTTCTTCCAGGTCTAGGGTAGTTACATTTCCGATTCCTAATATTGCTGTAGGGTTTTCTACCACTTGCTCTGGATCTGAATCTAGCTCTAATACATAGGGTATTTCTTCATCATTAGAGTTTTCAGTTGTAGTAACCTTATTGCTAGCGACAGCATTTTCTGTTTTTAAGTTACTTGCTCCTAACTCATTATTATTTAATTCTTTAGCAGTAGCTTTTGATTGCCACATATTACTTAAAAACACACCTGTTATTAAACATGCTAAAGTTAGACCAACAACTATGAATCTTAGGTTAAGATGGTTTGTGAGCTTAAACATACTTCCGTAATCTATTGTAGATTTAGTATTTTCTGGGAATCTTTCTTTATCATTAAGATCTTGGCTTTTACCTATTGGCTCAATATCTTCATCATTAAGATTTTGTTCTTTATGATATGAAAATGTTTCCAAAACATTAAATTGTCAATGAGCGTTTAAAAGTGATCCATTTTCGAGCGTGAAAAGTGATCCATCCTACAAAAACTAAGCATAAATTACTTAGTTGAGAAACAATAAAAAGTAAAACGTAAACAACAAGCGAGGAACTTTTTCGCTAGGGTAAAATTGTCGTGCCGACAGGGGGAAACAGATAAAGCTGATTTCCCCTGTCTCTACTCCAATTATACCTATCGCTTCAAAGTACTTCACTACGGGAAAATTTTTTCCAAAGCTAAAAAATTGTTCCCTTCGTCTCGCTCAAGAAGCGCCTTCGGCGCGAGCCTCCAGAAAGAAACAGAGCTAAAGAAATTTGCATACTTGCCTCAAAACCCAGCCATGTGCGCAACCAAGTTGCTACTTATGGCCTAGTGTTGTGCTTGGAAATTTCTTTACTATCAGCTTACTAAAAATAAAGCTTAAGCTAAGATACGTGGGTCAAAATTTGGCGACTGTCTAACTTTAGTTCAAAAACAGTCTTATAAAATTGACCCATTGTATAAATACTCTATTGTTGGGTAGCTAAACTTACCTCTTTAGCCAAAGCATTTTTTGAAGTCTTAAGTTTTTCCCTCATCCTATAGCTTTCGCCACGAATGTTTATAACTGTGCAACGATGAAGTAAGCGGTCTAAAGCTGCGGCTGCCATAACTGAATCTCCAGCAAAAACTTGTCCCCAATCACTAAATGCCTTGTTGGAAGTTAGTATTATTGCCTTGTCTGAATCATAACGTTTGCATATTACTTGAAAAAGTAAACTTGCTTGGGTTGAATCCAAGGTCAAGTATCCTACTTCATCTATTATTAATAGCTTTGGGTGAGTCAACATATTCATTTCTCTGTGCAATCTATTTTCTGCTACTGCTTTTGTTAGACGACGTGCCATATCTATTGCTGTTGTGAAATATACTTTATGCCCCAACTCTGCTGTCATTACTCCTAAGCCTATTGCTAAATGCGTCTTTCCCACTCCTGGGGGTCCCAAAAATACCACACTTCTTGCATCATATAGAAATCTTCCTACTGCTAACTCCTCTATCAATCTTTTATCTAAGCCAGGTTGTGCACTGTAATCAAATTGGCTCAAATTTTTCATATATGGAAACTTTGCAAACTTCAAACAGGTCTCTACAATCCTTTTATGACGAGCCTGAATTTCTGTTTCTAGCAAGTACCCTAGAAAATGGCTGTAACTCCAATTTTCTGCTGCTGCTTGCTGGCTTACTGTGTCTAAGTGCAATAAAGCTGTGTTTAAGGCTAAACTCATCATTGCTGCATTGGCTTTTTCTTCATATATTTTGCTCACCTTAAATTACCTCCTCATAAACACTCAGTTTTCTGTTTTCCACTACTTGCTCAAACTTGATTTGCCAAGAAGGTAATTTTTCTGCTTGTTGACTATTTTTTCCTACTGTAATTTGCCACATTTCATCTATATGCCTTTTGTCTGCTATAGATAAGCCACCAGTGCTAGCTTTTTGGTGTTGAGCTATTATCAAATCTTGTGATTTTACTTGGATTTTTTGTTGGCTATCTTCCACTACCACTATTTTGCCTACATATTTTGGTGGTACTGAATATTGACTTCCTTGATAATGCACAAATCCTTCTTTAGTTACTTTTCTACTTTCTTTTACACTTAATTGGTACACTGGCTTTGTTAGAAGACTTGTTAAATTTTCTTTTCCCAACAAACTGGCAGGTTTTTCTTTGGTTGTTGAATGAATCCTAGAATTTGCTGTGTTTTCTAACCAAATTTTGTTTTCCCTGTTAAGTTCTTCTAAAGAAGCGAATTCTCGCCCATTAAGAAAATTATCCTTAACATAATCTACCATTCTCTCTACTTTGCCTTTAGTTCTTGGTCTACGGATTTGATGGGTCTTTATTATTAGCCCATAATACTTGGCAAAGTCCAAAAATAGTGGGTTAATTTCTTCTAGGCTTATTTTCACTTGTTTCATATTGTCATAGAGGACACAATTGGGCCACCCTCCAAAATATTGAAATGCATTTAAGTGGCACTCTATTAATTGCTCTGTTTTCATGCTGGTTGTGAATTCTGTATACATATAGCGTGAATAACCCAACACCATTACAAATATGTAGATACTTACTTCTTTTCCTTCTTTATTCTTAAACCTTCCTGCATATGCCCAATCTGCTTGTGCTTGTTGTCCTGGGGGCGTTTCAAATCTCACTGTCATTTTCTTATATTCTATTTCTTTGCTCCCTAGACTTCTTATGTACCTCCTTAATATTGTTGCTGACCCGTCATAGCCCATCTTTTCTATCTCTTGCTTTATTCTTATTGCCGACAACTCGCTTTCTTTGTATCTTTTTTCTATATATCCTTTGTACTCATCTAGTTTTGAGCCTCTCTTTACTTTCTTAAATTCTTTCGGCACTTTTTCTAGCACTACTCTTCTTACTGTATTACGACTTAATCCACTTATCTTTGCTATTGCTCTTATTGAATAGCCTTCTTTGTACATCATTTTAATGTCCATCCAATCCTCCGCTTTTATCATGCGACTCCTTCCATTATTTCTTTGGAAGATGTTAACTCGCATTTGAGGGTTATTCTTTCCACTCTTTCAGTCTTCTTTTCTGACTGTTTTGTGGTTGGGTGGATCACTTCTTCACGCTCGTTAGTGGATCAGTTTCTCACGATTTTTGACAAAATGGCTCATCTCCATCTTCATCATCGATAATTTGAACCATATTAGTTTGAGTAGGTAAATTATTTGTATAAATACTACTGACTTTGGCTAGTTTTAGTATTTTTTCTAATGGCTTATCACCTGTTTTCACATCAACAAAATTTGCAGCATGAATTTCTGCTAGCTCAAAGTTTGTTCTGAAAAGATCAGCTTTCTCAAAGTTTGTCCACATACAATTAGCTTTTTTTAACTCTGCAAACCTCAACACAGCACCTCTTAAATCAGTATCTCGTAGGTCGGCTTCATTTAAAAAAGCTCCTTTTAAGGCAGCATTTTTTAAGTTTGCGTGTCGTAAATTTGTCTTACAGAAATTAGAACCATTAAGCTTTGCTTTTTCTAAGTTAACATTGGAAAGGTTTCTACCCCCCAAGTTAAACCTCATTAATTCTGCTTGTTCTCCTTCTTTTCCCTCGCTTTCAACCCAACATTTATGTTTGTGCAAAATTACGGCTAATTCTTCATGTGTTATCGCTTTTAATGACTCACTATTATATTTTTTTTCATCTAGAGATAATTTATTATTGATATTTTCCATAACCTGTTTCTCCTTAATCTTTAAGCTAATCTAAGAGATGTGAGAAATATGTTTTATCTGGCTTCTCACAAATAGTTTCTTTTATATCTTTTTTAGTACTTATACGGGTAGATTTGTTCTTTTTAACAATTTCTCCTGTTTGAACTTTTAACTTAAATTCCCTAATTTCTATATGCTGTTTGTCTTGATTAAGTTTATTTGCTAACAATTTAATTGTTTTTTCTTTGCTATCAAGCTTGTTTTCCTTAGCATTAAGCGCATTTTCTTTAGTTTTTAGAAAATCTTGTTTAACTTGAAAATCTTTTAGAATTTCAATGAAGGTGTTTTTTAGAGCAATTTTTTGTTCTTCTATGCCTATATACCTACTATTTATAGCAACCATAGGGAGTATAGATATTACATCCCAGTTCTGACTATTATCATGGCTATAGAAATCAGTAGAATAACTATTAGTATTTTCTTGGTCATTATCTAAACCAAAATATTGATCAATGGCTGAATGTTTTTTAATTAAGTTGGGAAAACTTGCATTTTCCTTAAATTGTTGTATTAATTTGATTAAAGAGTTTCTTTCTGAGTTTAGAAAATCGTCAAAAGCCAAAAGTTTTTCTATGAAATGTTTTTTTGGTTGGGTTGTTGCTTGTTCCCATAGTTTGTAAGTTTTTGCTTCAGTACCAATTAATATGGCAACTTCTTGCCTTGTTAGAGAACTTTTTTCTCTTATTCCAGAACACAAATCAGATATTTTTACTGGCGTTTTATCACCTTGGTTTCTAAAGACATAACAGCCATCTATCGTGAATAACTCAGTATGTAATTTTGATTTTTCTAAATCTTCTAAAGTAGACATTTTCTATCTCCTAATCTAAAAGTCATTTAAGCTTAGTTAATCCAAATAGGTTCATAACAGTTAAAGCTGCACATTTTTTGCAAGATGATACTCATATTTAAAATAGCTTAAACATCAATCAATAACTCTTTAGTGAAAAATTCTTTGTCATCAATCGCAGCAAAGCATTCTAGTTCTCTGCTGTGAATTTTTAACTTATCTATAGTCTGATTTTTTAATTTATCCGAAAGAACTTTGAGCTTATTAACCCATATCCCTTCTCTAAAACACACTAATAATTCATTTAAGTAAAGTTCATTAGGTTTTATAATATGGTACTCAAAAACAATCAAAGGTTCTAAAATTGTGGATTGTTTAGTTTCTTTGATTAAATGTACTTTAATAATAGTTTTACTTTCTAAATTTAGCCAAGTTAGCTGAAATGGTGAAATTATATAAGTATCTTTGTGTAGTATTTCTTTGTAACTACGAATTATTGTTTTAATATATTGGAGAATTATTTCTGCTTTTTTATATCTTTCTTCACCCTCAAAAGATATTTCAAATTTTGTTAATCTATGATCTATTGGCCGATTAACTTCTGTGTCAATAATATTTGATATGGAACTTGGATGATTTTTTTTATTTCTCATAAGGACTTACCTTTTTCTTTGGTTTTCACCATTAAATAATTTATTTTCTAAGCTTCAAGAAAAATTTTTAATAGAAGCTTAACAAGCTTATTAGTTAATCCAAACTGGTGAAGCATCGCAGCCACCTTCTCTTTTCCAATTGCTGCAAGACCAAAACTGGCCTTTTTTACCTTGTTTGCTTACAAAAGAGCGTTTAACTGTTGGAGCCCCACATTTGACGCAAGGTTGTCCGGTTTCTTGTGTAGGTTTTGGATTTGCATTGCTACCATTACCATTGCTAGCATTAGCACTAGGAGCATTTAGGCCGCCCTTCTCATTGAACCACAATGCACCTTTGCAACCTTCTTTAATGCAAAACAAAGCTGGTGATTTGTCTTTCTCTTTTGGCAGGTAAAGCTTCATAGCTCCATTACAATTAGGGCATCTGCTTTCTAACAAAGCTTTTTGCTGTTTTTGAGTTTTAGGTATATTAGATAAA
Organism: Blastocatellia bacterium; assembly: GCA_039812885.1. GTDB lineage: Bacteria > Acidobacteriota > Blastocatellia > Chloracidobacteriales > JADJPF01 > JADJPF01. The sequence continues at coordinate 3,254 of JBDIBI010000072.1, read as the reverse complement.
TAACCGCAAGTATCTTTACCAAGAGAACAACCTAAAAATGCTCCATATTGGCCTTTTCTCTCAAGAAGTACGCCTTTTCTTTTCTCTATCAAGCACTTAGGGCAAGCAATGTCTTCTCCAGAAGCTTCATAAATACTTTCTAATTTACTAGCAATATCAGACTTAGATATTTCTCCTACTACTTCCTTAACCATTGTTTTAATTTCTAACAAAAAAGTACTACTAGAGTAATTACCTTTTTCTATTGCATTAAGCTTTTGCTCCCAATTAGCTGTCATTTCTGGCGATTTGAGTAATTCACAAGGTAATAGCTTAATAAGCGAAACCCCTTTGGCAGTAGCTTTTAAATTTTTCTTTTCTCTAACAATGTATTCTTGTTTAATTAATGTTTCTATTATAGAATCTCTTATTGCAGGTCTGCCCAGACCACACTCTTTCATTACAAGCCTTAGTTTCTCATCTTCTATTTCTTTTCCAGCCCCCTCCATTGCCGCTAATAAAGTAGCTTCCGTGTAATAGGAAGGTGGTTTTGTCCATTTCTCTAAGTTCTTAGCTTGAATTGTTTCAACTATTTGATTTCCTTGAACTTGTGGTAAATTAATTTGTTCATTTTCAGGATCTTCATTATGGTTAGCCTCTGCTTTTTGTTCTTTACTAACAGAAACCTCAACGACTTTCCATCCTGGGTTAAGAGTCACTTTCCCTTTTGTAAGAAAAATTTCGTCCATAACTTTCGTGGTTATTGTCGTTTCTTCTATTTCAGCATCAGGATAAAAAATACTTAAGAATCTTCGCACTACTAAATCATATATCTTTTTCTCTTTATCACTTAAAGTACTCATATCTGCTGATTTACTAGTAGGTAATAGCGCATGGTGGTCACTAATTTTTTTATCATCAACGTGTCTAGTAGTTAGCTTAATTTGCTTACTTAATATTTCTGTAACAAATTTCTTATATGGTTCAATATTACAAGCTCTAAGGTTATCTTTGATTTCCAAAGCTAGAGAGGTAGATAAATGTTGAGATGACGTTCTTGGATAGCTTAAAAACCCTGCTTCATAAAGCGATTGTGCTGCTTCTAAAGTTTCTCTAGCAGTAAGACCATATTTATGATTAGCTTCTCTTTGTAATAGTGTTAAGTCGTATAATAGCGGTGGCCTTTCTCTAACAAGTTTTTTGTCTAGTTTCTGGATAATACCTTGTTTATTTATTACCTTGCTAACAATAGCATCAGCTTTTTCTTTTTTGTCTAGTCGATTTGTTTTTCCATCTTCACTTGTCCAAGTGCCATTATAAGTACCATTATGAGTATTAAATGTTGCTATTATTTGGTAGTACTGTTGTGGAACAAATTTATCTATTTCATCTCCCCTTCTAACAATTAGAGCAAGTGTCGGAGTCTGTACCCGACCAATGGAAAACACATCTCTTCTACCATTACTATTGGCTTTTACAGTATAAGCGCGACTACAGTTGATTCCAACCATCCAATCGCTTTTTTGACGAGCATGAGCCGCCTCTCTAAGATTTTGGTAATCACTACTAGGTTTTAGGTTCTTAAAACCTTCTTTTATGTCCTTATCTGTAAAACAAGAAATCCATAATCGTTCTACAGGCTTTTTACAACCACTAAGCATTAGTATAAGATGTTGAATCAATTCACCTTCACGGCCAGCATCTCCCGCGTTTATTAGTGATAATACGTCATTTCTATTCATTAATGATTTTAACAGATAAAATTGTTTAGCACTAGACTTATTTACCTGATATTGAAATTTATCTGGAAGAAAAGGCAATGTTGACATTGACCATTCTTTAAGTTTTTCATCATAATGGTGAGGTTCTGCCAGTTCTATTAGATGTCCAAATGCAGAACTCACCAAATAGCCATTTCCTTCCAAATAGCCATCTTTTTTGTTATTAGCTCCTATTACTCTGGCTATGTCCCTTGCAACAGAAGGCTTCTCAGCTATTATTAACTTGTAACCTATAAAATTATTTTCCATAAATACTCAAACCCTTATTTTTAATATCGTTAGTTAGCTTGTTTTCGAGAATATTGCGCTAGAGAAACAATAGTTCCACTAGCAAAAATACCGACTCCAGACAGAAGTATTATTATTGCTGCTAGCGATACCATTCCAATTTTTACTGCATCGCTCTGATTGAATGGCATGTCAAACAAAACCCTTGCGTTTAAGAAGACTACAGCTAGCCTAATACGTACCATCATTACTAATAATCCAACTATTGCTATTACCACTCCCGATATTGCACCTCCTATTCCTATAGCGAACATCTTTTGATTAAAATGTTTATTAATCTTTTCCATCCTATTTTCTCCTTAAGTTAATAAAGTTAATGAAATTAAAAGTTGCAAACTGTATCTTATTGATTAAAAGGTTTAATATTGACAATCTATATATCTAGAGCAACATCTGTATTAGCTTGCCCAACACAAGTTAAGGCATAACCTTCTCGTTTTAAGACAGGATCTAGCCCATTCTCAGTTTCCATAGACACTTCGCCTTTTGTTACCCTTATAGCGCAAGTCCCACATTGACCTTGACGACAACTAAAAGGAATAGCTACTCCATTCATTTCCGCCATTTCTAGAATTGTTTTGTCTTTTGGGATAGTGCAGGTTTTATTGGAGCGCGAAAACTCAACAGTATTTTTTGTACTGTTATTAGAGTTAAGTTCTAGTTCTAGGTTTTCTGCTTCTACGGCTGCTCCTGGTGTAGTTTCTTCTAAGCTTGATGGATTTAGGGAATTTAAGCCTTTTCCTCCAAAACTTTCTATTTTGATTTGTTCTGATGGTATGGATAAAGACTCTAAGATATCCTTTACTGACTGACTAAAATTTTTAGAGCCACAAACAAAGAATGTTGCTCCTGATAAGTCTTCTACCTTAGTTTCTATAAGGCTCTTGCTTACTCGGCCTGTTGTTCCTGCCCAATTGCTACTATCATCTGAATTAGTTAAGGTAATGATGGGTTGAAAGTTAGGTAATGTTTGGGCTAGCCTCTCTATTTCTTTCTCAAAAATAATATCTTTAGACGTTCGCACACTGTAGATAAGCGTTATATCTGTAGTTAAGCCTCTATCTTCTACGTAGCGTAAGATAGCCATCATTGGAGTAATACCACTACCAGCAGCTATAAGAACAAGTTTTTTATGTTTAGTTTCATCAAAGTAAAATTGTCCTGATGCTCCTTTTGCATCAACAGTTAAACCTACTTCTGCTACAT
>JBDIBI010000071.1:0-14289 GCA_039812885.1 Blastocatellia bacterium | reverse complement strand
CTCTACTTCCGTTAGCTTCTTACATTTTTGCCTTGATGACCCTTTTTTCTTTGGTAACTCTGTTAAACCTATCGACCCTATTAAAATTTCTAACATCTTTTCTAAATCTCTTACTTCTTCTATCTCTAAAAAAAATATCACTAGTTTGATAAAACCAACAACTGAAAATTTTTAGATGCCTCCCCAGATAAGAATGGTACATCACTGAGGAGGCTATGGCATGTACCTTATGACCCTGAAGAACCTAATTGGTTTTTTATAGGTCGTGAGAAAATTCTAACTGATATACACCAAGCATTAGTTAATAACAACCAAGTAAAGCCAATTCAACCTGTTGCCCTTTTTGGTTTACAAGGAGTAGGTAAAACACAGACGGCAGTACAATATGCTTATAAGTATTATTCCTCTGAAGAATACGATACAGTTCTTTTTCTCTCAGGAGAATCCCAACCAATTCTGGAAAATTCTATAATTCCTATATGTAAAAATTTAGATATTTCCATTGATGTACAACAAGGTATTGGCCTAATAATAGACTCATTCAAGCAATGGCTGAGAACCAACCAAAAATGGTTGTTAATAATAGATAATATCTCTGATTTGCATTTAATTAAGTATATCAACCCAAAAGAAGCATCTGGCAATATTTTGGTTACTACCACTCTACAAGCCTTTGGTAATATTGTATTCCCCATTGAACTAATCGAAATGAGCGAGGAAGAAAGCGTCAAGTTTTTACTATACCGCGCAAGAATTGCTTCAGACAATAAATCTATTTCTCCCGAAGATATTCGGGTAGCTCAAAAAATTGCTGTTAATTTTGGTGGGCTTCCTCTCGCTATAGACCAAGTTGGCGCATATATCGAAGAGTTGCATGTCTCACTAAATGACTGTATATCTATTTATAAAGAAGAGCCTTTAGAACTTCTTGGAAGACGTGGAGATTTTGCTCTAGATCATGAGTGTGTAGCACGTACTTTTTTAGTAACAGTTGAGAAAATTAAACATAACGCTATTGCTATCGATATACTTCAAGTCCTTGCATTACTTTCAGAAAACTCAATTCCATTAGAGATTTTCTATGATGGCGCACGTTACTTAGGAGATCATATAAGTCCTATATCAAGTAGTAAGCATAAGCTAGCTGAAACCTTAGGGTTAATTTGTAGGTTTTCTCTAATTAAAAGAAATTCTAAGACTAATACAATTGAAATTCACAAGCTTGTTCAAGATGTCCTTAAATTTTCTATGGGAAATGAATTAAAACTCCTATGGATTGAGAGAATCATACAATCTATTGCTAGTGTTTTTCCATTTATAGATTACAAAAATTGGCTCAGTTGCCAACGGCTAATACCACATGCAACTTTACTTGTCTTTTATATCAAAAGCTACAACATCGAGTCTGTGGCTGCATCAGATTTATTAGTCAAGTTAGGTCTTTATTTTTACCAACAAGCAGATTATTCACAATCAGAAAACTATTTAACAAAAGCAATGGAAATTGCAAATAAAATTGTAGAACCAGAAAGTGTTTTAATAATAGAGTCTAATCTTTACCTTGGCATGTTATATCTTAAGCAAAATAAATTTTCAGAGGCCATAACTCTATTTCAACAAAACCTAGAAGTCAGCCAGAAAACATATGGGATAAACCATGATTTAGTCTTAAAAAACATGCATAACCTAGCTGTTTGTTACGCAGAAGTTCATAACTTCAAAGAAGCCGAAGAGCTTTTAAGTAAATCTATGACCATAGAAAAAGAAATTATAGAAGAAAGCTCTAGTATTGCCTCTACGTTTCATAACTTAGCTTCTATTTACTATAGTGTTGGAGAATATAAAAAAGCCAAAGAATTTTTCTTAAAAGCTTTATCAACGTCAGAAAAATCTTTTGGGAAAGACTCTCTTGAAGTTGCTCATGTTCTTAATGGACTAAGTGCCTTAAATATTTCTGAAGCTGATTTTGATGAAGCAGAAAAAAACTGTAAACAGGCTTTAAATATCAGAAAAACTATATATTTATATGGACATCCCGATACTGCAACTAGTTTGGAAAGATTAGCAACCATATATATTAGATGTAACCGACTTGATGAAGCAGAATCATTAATAATCGAAGCTTTAAGTTTACTAAAAAACTTTTTTGGTGAAAATCACCTTGATGTAGCAGAATCACTATACTGTTTGGCGGATATTTTACGTCTTAAAGAAAATTACGAGGAAGCTAAACGAAATCTGCTTGAAGCTTTAGAAATCAGAGTAACCTTATTACCTAGTAACAGTACTAAACTAGCAGATAGTTATCTTGCAGTTGGTCAATTTTTCTATAATATAAATTCTCTGGATGATGCTGCTGATTATTTTACTAAAGCAAAAGAAATCTATATTCAACATTTCGACTTAGAGCATAAACGAATTATTACTGTTGACTATAATTTAGCAGCAACTAAATATAAGCAAGGATTTGTAAAAGAAGCCATACCTTTGCTAATAACAAGCTTTTCAAAACTTGCTAGTTTACAAGATTTTAATGTTCTTGCAACTACTTCAGATTTCATACATATACTTATATTTTTCTATGAAAACAATGAACCCATTGACTTAATACCTGACTGGAAAAGTATATTATGTTCTATCGAAAAAACCTTAAATCCTCATCACCCCGATTTAGAAACAATTTATAAACATATAGGATTTTGTTTGTTCAACAAGAAACAGTATATAGAAGCAACACCCTATGCTGAAAAAGCTTTATCGATTAACGAACAAATTTATGGAAAAGACAGTATAAAAACTTTTCCTAATTTGTTTAATTTAGCAAAAGTATACTCCGAGGCTGGAAAAGTTGATGAAGCCGAAAAAATGTGGCAACGCTTGCTTCTAATTCAAAGAAATACTTACGGTTCTCAACATATAGAGACAGCCACTACTTTGTTTTACATTGGATTATTCTATTGTCACAAAAAAAACTATAAAGTGGCTGAAACATATCTTTATCGTTCTCTCAATATTAGAAAAACCTTACTTGGAGAAAAACACTTTCTTGTAGCAGAACCATTAAATGCATTAGGGCTAATTTCATATGACATTTCTAACTATATTAAAGCAAAAGACTTTTATACCCGTTCTCTAGAAATTCTAGAAGAACCAAATAACATAGATAATACAGATAGCCAACCTATACTTTTGGAAGTCCTTACCAATTTAGCTCAGTTATACATTGCAATATGTTTAAGTACTCCAAAAGTTATTAAACTATCTAATAATATCGAAGTTAAAAACCCAGATAGAAAATTTAATTTAGAATATATTTCTAAAGCAGAAAATTTTGCTAAAAGAGCATACAACTTAATGATAAATTTAAAAAATCCTGAACCACTACGTTTAGCTGATGTTAGAGAGAATTTAGCAAGCAGTTACTATATTCAGAAAAAAAATTATAGTGAAGCAAGTAAGTTACTTGAAGAATGTTTAGCTATAAGAGAAAAATACTTAGGATTAAATAACCGTCCTGTTGCTCTAGCTTGTGCCAATTTAGCTTTGGTTTACGAGAAATTAGGCAAGCTTGAAGAAGCCAAATCGATGAAAGCTAAGTCTAAATCAATTTGCGATAACTTAAAAATTAAGCCATTCAATTAGCTATAAAATTAAAAGGTTAGAACCGTTAGAAAATCTTTTTAAAAAACTCAAATCGACAGCAAAATCCTAAGGCATACTAAAACCCAATTTCAAAATATCTTCAAATACCTGTGATGATCCATTTCTTTGCTGACAACTATAAGTATGAACTGATCTATTAAAACCCCAATGCCTATAAAACAACTCTTCATCCTTAAACCCAAAGTAGGATGTAAAATTCCGTCTCCAAGGTTGATTACCATCTTCAAACTCTAAAAAACGTATTTCTCGATCTGACAATTTTGCTTCTCTATATAGCCTTAACCTTGTATTACCATGATATATAGCATTCACATTAAATTCAACTGTAGACCATTGCGCATATGAAATATTATCTGCATTCCCTGTTAGCAAGAAATTAGCACTTAACCCCCCTTCAACTCCTACATACCCACCTCCCAAAATTCCATTACTAGATGTTGCTGAAGCACCTCCTCGATAGCCAAAGGCTTTACAAATAACCAATCTCCCCTTTGGAAGAATATAACTTCGAGATACGTCTGAGTCTTTCTTAATTTGTATTTGAGAAGCATTCCCAACTTTATTAAGTTCATTAATAATTAAGTCAAAGTTCTCCAGTAAGCGAATAGCAGATCTTTGATACTCTTTACTCCGAGATTGAAGGCACTCTGAATTTTGTCGCTCTAAAAGACGTGCGGCCATTTGCTGATCATTTTCTTGTCTTATTTCTTCATTTCGTTGCTCAAGAGCAGCAACTAACGAAGGAGATAGGATTGGTGACACTTGAGGTAACTCAGCAACAGGCTCAAGAACCGCAAGAACGTAATTCCAATCAGGCCGATCCCCTGGGGATTTCTGAGTCATTTTCACTATCAGATCTATAATCGGAACTGGAACATCATTGCGAATTTTTCTAATGTCAGGAAGTAATCTATATAAGTGTATATTTCTCCATTCAACATCATCAATATAGCTTCCAGAAACGATAAAAGGATGATTTAGCGTAAGTATTTGGTAAAACAATAAGCCTGTAGAGTATACATCCATTTTATATGTATGTTGTTCCCCATGCCAAGCTTCAGGTGCCCTATACCACAAAGATTGAGTCTGTTTGAAGGTACCTGGTCTTGTTGACTGTCCTCCTATCTTTGCAATGCCCAAATCAGTGATTCTAGGACGAATAGGTTTTACTGAATGGTCGAGAAGCACATTATCTGGTTTCATATCTCTATGTATTATGTTGGCGTTGATGGCTTGCGCTCCTCTAGCTATTCCACGCATTAGATCTAAAGATTCTTGAATTGTAAATAATTTTGACTCTTGTTGTCTGCGTTCCAATAATGCTTGTAATGTCTCTCCCTCAACAAACTCCATTATTATATAGGGCCCAACTTCTAGATCAGAACCCCGATCAACGTATAAAATTTGTACAATATTAGGATGGACATTTTGGGTTTGTAATTGTGTTTGTAATACATCAATCTCGTTGAGCAAGGATCTTTCGGATTGCATCGATTTGGAGCTTGGATGAGGTGTTTCGATCATTAATTTGACAGCCACAATTTTCCCTGATTGTGTACCTTGTGCTTTATAAACCTCACCTAATGAGCCACTACCTATGTGATCTACAATTTTATATTTTTCATTGTTATGACCAATTACTTCTGTGCCGATTCTGGTATCACTCATCCTATTGCAATTGCTCCAAGTCTATTACTTTATTTATTAGCAAATTTCTTTATTCGCTACCAGTTAGAATACCGAAGAAGGTTAGGTTTGCATTTATAAATATAGTATAAACACTTATTCATCATTTTGCTCTTTCTTACCAGTTTTAATAAGCCCATTAAAATCTCCACGGCTTGCATTTTCTATAACCTTAAAAAATATAGTTATTGTCTTGCCAGACTTAGTTTCAATAATGAGATTGCTACCACTCGTAGCAGTTTTACCAACCAAATAAAATTTTTTCGGATTATTACGAGATTTCCTTATTTCTACTACTTCTTTATCTCCAACAATTATTTCTTTTGGTTGCTCCTCTAGGTCTAGGGTAGTTACATTTGCAACTCCTAATATTGCTGGAGGATTTTCTACTAGTTTCTCTGGATCTGAATCTATTTCTAATACATAAGGTATTTCTTCATCATTAGAGTCAATTTTAGCAGTCTCACCGTCAGCAACATTTTCTTTTTTTATGTTAGCTACTCCTAACTCATTATTATTTAATTCTTTAGCAATAGCTTTTGTTTGCCACACATTATTAAAGAAAATCCCTGTTATAAAGCTTAGTAAAATTAGACCAACAACTATTAATCTTAGATTAAAATGGTTTGTAGGCTTAAAAATACTACCGTAATCTATTGTAGATGTAGTATTTTCTGGGAATCTTTCTTTATCATGAAGATCTTGGTTTTTACCTATTGGCTCAATATCTTCATCATTAAGATTTTGTTCTTTATGATATGAAAATGTTTCCAAAACATTAAATGGCTCATCTCCATCTTCATCATCGATAATTTGAACCATATTAGTTTGAGTAGGTAAATTATTTGTATAAATACTACTGACTTTGGCTAGTTTTAGTATTTTTTCTAATGGCTTATCACCTGTTTTCACATCAACAAAATTTGCAGCATGAATTTCTGCTAGCTCAAAGTTTGTTCTGAAAAGATCAGCTTTCTCAAAGTTTGTCCACATACAATTAGCTTTTTTTAACTCTGCAAACCTCAACACAGCACCTCTTAAATCAGTATCTCGTAGGTCGGCTTCATTTAAAAAAGCTCCTTTTAAGGCAGCATTTTTTAAGTTTGCGTGTCGTAAATTTGTCTTACAGAAATTAGAACCATTAAGCTTTGCTTTTTCTAAGTTAACATTGGAAAGGTTTCTACCCCCCAAGTTAAACCTCATTAATTCTGCTTGTTCTCCTTCTTTTCCCTCGCTTTCAACCCAACATTTATGTTTGTGCAAAATTACGGCTAATTCTTCATGTGTTATCGCTTTTAATGACTCACTATTATATTTTTTTTCATCTAGAGATAATTTATTATTGATATTTTCCATAACCTGTTTCTCCTTAATCTTTAAGCTAATCTAAGAGATGTGAGAAATATGTTTTATCTGGCTTCTCACAAATAGTTTCTTTTATATCTTTTTTAGTACTTATACGGGTAGATTTGTTCTTTTTAACAATTTCTCCTGTTTGAACTTTTAACTTAAATTCCCTAATTTCTATATGCTGTTTGTCTTGATTAAGTTTATTTGCTAACAATTTAATTGTTTTTTCTTTGCTATCAAGCTTGTTTTCCTTAGCATTAAGCGCATTTTCTTTAGTTTTTAGAAAATCTTGTTTAACTTGAAAATCTTTTAGAATTTCAATGAAGGTGTTTTTTAGAGCAATTTTTTGTTCTTCTATGCCTATATACCTACTATTTATAGCAACCATAGGGAGTATAGATATTACATCCCAGTTCTGACTATTATCATGGCTATAGAAATCAGTAGAATAACTATTAGTATTTTCTTGGTCATTATCTAAACCAAAATATTGATCAATGGCTGAATGTTTTTTAATTAAGTTGGGAAAACTTGCATTTTCCTTAAATTGTTGTATTAATTTGATTAAAGAGTTTCTTTCTGAGTTTAGAAAATCGTCAAAAGCCAAAAGTTTTTCTATGAAATGTTTTTTTGGTTGGGTTGTTGCTTGTTCCCATAGTTTGTAAGTTTTTGCTTCAGTACCAATTAATATGGCAACTTCTTGCCTTGTTAGAGAACTTTTTTCTCTTATTCCAGAACACAAATCAGATATTTTTACTGGCGTTTTATCACCTTGGTTTCTAAAGACATAACAGCCATCTATCGTAAATAACTCAGTATTTAATTTTGATTTTTCTAAATCTTCTAAAGTAGACATTTTCTATCTCCTAATTCCAATAATGTAAGCTTAGTTAATCCAAACTGGTGAAGCATCGCAGCCACCTTCTCTTTTCCAATTGCTGCAAGACCAAAACTGGCCTTTTTTACCTTGTTTGCTTACAAAAGAGCGTTTAACTGTTGGAGCCCCACATTTGACGCAAGGTTGTCCGGTTTCTTGTGTAGGTTTTGGATTTGCATTGCTACCATTACCATTGCTAGCATTAGCACTAGGAGCATTTAGGCCGCCCTTCTCATTGAACCACAATGCACCTTTGCAACCTTCTTTAATGCAAAACAAAGCTGGTGATTTGTCTTTCTCTTTTGGCAGGTAAAGCTTCATAGCTCCATTACAATTAGGGCATCTGCTTTCTAACAAAGCTTTTTGCTGTTTTTGAGTTTTAGGTATATTAGATAAATAACCGCAAGTATCTTTATTAAGCGAACAAGCTAAAAACGTTCCATATTGGCCTTTTCTTTCAAGAAGTATGCCTTTTCTTTTCTCTATCAAGCACTTAGGGCAAGGGATGTTTTCTCCAGAAGCTTCATATATATTTTCTAACTTGCTGGCAATATCAGTCTTAGATATTTCTGCCACTACTTGCTTAATCATTGTGCCAATTTCAGCAAGAAAAGTAGCACTAGAGTAGTTGCCTTTTTCTATGGCATTAAGTTTTTGCTCCCAACTAGCCGTTAATTCTGCTGATTTAAGTAGCTCACAAGGTAGTAGCTTAATGAGAGAAATCCCTTTTGCACTAGGCTTTAAGCTTTTCTTCTCTCTAAAAATGTAATCGTGTTTTAGAAGCGTTTCTATTATCGACGCTCTTGTTGCTGGTGTACCTAAACCACAATCCTTCATTGCTTGGCGTAATTTCTCATCTTCTATCTCTTTCCCAGCACACTCCATTGCGCCCAAAATTGCGGCTTCTGTGTAACGTGATGGTGGTTTTGTCCATTTAGAAAGTACTTCAGCCTTTATTGTTTTAACAGTTTGTTTTTCTTGTAGTTGTGGTAGATTAGCTTCTTGGAGTTCATCGGCTTCAGCTTTTGTTGTTTCATCTTTAGGATCTTTGGCTTCTTTAGCATCTTTACTGTTAGAAACACTTTCAACAACTTGCCAACCTGGTTTGATAATGACTTTACCTTTTGTGATAAAAATTTCATCTAAAACTTTTGTTGTAACAGTAGTATGTTCTATTTCTGCATCAGGATAAAAAATGCTTAAAAACCTTCTAACAACAAGATCATAGACTTTTTGTTGCTTATCATCTAAAGTATTAAAATCTAGTGATTTATTAGTTGGTATAATTGCATAATGATCTGTAACTTTAGAATCGTTAACGTGCCTAGTTGTTAACCTGATTTGGCTACTTAATATTTGAGCTACAAATGGTTTATATGGAGCAACATTACAAGCATTAAGGTTTTCTTGTATTTGTTGGGCTAAGTTGGTAGAAAGATATTGAGATGAGGTTCTAGGATAGCTTAAAACCTGCATTTCATAGAGAGACTGAGCAATTTCTAATGTCTGGTTAGCTGTTAATCCATATTTTGTATTAGCTGCTCTTTGTAAGGATGTTAAGTCATAAAGTAATGGTGGTTTTTCTTTAACAAGCTTCTTTTCTAGCTTATCAATAACACCTTTTTGGGCTTGTACTTTACTAACAATACGATTAGCTTCTTCTTGTTTGTCTAGTCGGTTTATTTTGCCATCATTACTTGTCCAGATGCCATTATAACTATTATCGCCATTGCTATTAGTAGCAATATTACCAGTATTAAATGTTCCTAATACTTGATAGTATTGCTGTGGCACAAAATTGGTTATTTCTTCTTCTCTATCAACAATCAAAGCCAACGTAGGTGTTTGAACCCTGCCCAAAGAATAGACATCTCTCCTACCATTAGCACTAGCTTTTATCGTATAAATACGACTAGCATTAATACCACAGATCCAGTCGGATTTTTGTCTAGCATGAGCAGCTTGGGTTAATCCATCGTAATAACTATTTGGTTTTAAATTATTAAACCCTTCTCTAATATCTTTTTCTGTTAAAGAAGATATCCATAACCTCTCGATAGGTTTCTTGCAACCAGTAACTAAAAAGATCAAATCTTGGATCAACTGCCCTTCTCTAGCACAGTCGCCCGCATTTATTAGGCTTTTTACTTCATTATTATTAATTAATGATTTTAACACATTAAATTGTTTAGCTGTAGACTTATTTACCTGATATTTAAATTTATCTGGAATAAAAGGAAGTGTTGAAAGTGACCATTCCTTAAGCCGTTCATCGTAGTGATGAGGTTCTGCTAGCTCTATTAAATGTCCAATTGCCCAACTTACTAAATAACCATTGCCCTCTAAATATCCATCTTTTTTGTTGTTTGCTCCTAGAACTTTGGCTATTTCTCGTCCAACAGAAGGCTTCTCTGCAATTACTAGTTTGTACCCCATAAAATCTCCTTTTGCTTTTACTCATAAATTTGTTAGCGGCAACTAATTGGTTCTAATGTGGCAATTAATTGATTCCAAAACCACATATAAAAATAAAGTGGTAACTAATTGGTTCCTATCTGGCAACTAATTGGGTAAAACATTACCTGTTTGTATAGTTATCTAGTCATTACACCGTGAAGCATTACATACAAAAGTATCATTCCAGCAATCACTACTACAGGAATATAGTTAAGAATTAATCCTGCAATAGCTATACCTCTACCACCTATTTGCCCTTGTGAAAAGTTAATCTTGATAAGTGCTATATGCCCACAAATTAGCCCAACAATAAAAATCCCAAAGAAATCCAAGCCTAACAAACCAATTATTCCAATGATTAAGCTTAATATTGCAAATCCTGATGTATCAGGTGATTTAACAACTACTACTTGTTGGGGTTTACTTGTAGCTTGCGCTTGTCCATTAGCAGGAAAACCATATTCGTTGTAGTATTGTTGTCCTGGTGCAGATGCAGGTTGTTGATATTGTTGATACTGCTGATAACTATCATTGCTGTTATTATTGCCATCATTATAGCTGCTCATTGCCTTATCTCCTTTTCCTTATGTTTAATTAATTAGTGAAATCACTTAGACTATTTGTTCTGTTGGTTGTGTTTGTGCTGTTTGTGTTGTTTGTTTGCGAGAATATTGAGCTAGAGAAATAATTGTGCCTGTAGCAATCATCCCAATTCCCCAGAGTAATATTCCTAATGCCACTACTGTTGCTATCCCAATTTTTGTTGCGTCTGAGTTATCAAAAGGCATATCAAATAGAACTCTTGCACCTAAGAACACTACAGCTAGTTTTACTCTTATTAGCATTACTGATAAGCCAAACATTGTTACCAAAACACCAAATATCCCTGTTCCTATTGCCATAGCGAACGTCTTTTGATTAAATTGTTTTATTATATTTTTCATATTGATTCTCCTTAAGTTAAACATTTAAGTTTAAGTTCATTAAGTTAATAAATTGACATACCCCTATAATATTGATTCACAAAGAATTGCTAGTAATATTAGCTATACATCTAAACTAATATCTGTGTCTGCTTGGGTAACACAAGTTAAGATATAGCCTTCTCGTTTTAACACTGGATCTAACCCATTTTCTGTCTCCATAGACACTTGACCCTTTATTAGCCTTGTAACACAAGTACCACATTGGCCTTGGCGACAACTAAAAGGAATTGCTACTCCATTCATTTCTGCTATTTCTAGAATTGTTTTATCTTTTGGGATAGTGCAGGTTTTATTAGAGCGTGAAAATTCAACAGTATTTTTTGTATTGTTCCAAGAGCTAATTTCTAGTTCTAATAACTCTGACTCAGTTGCTAGGGCTGCTCCTGGTGTAGATACCTCTAAGCTTGATGGATTTAAGGCTAAGGCTTTTCCACCAAAGGTTTCGATTTTGATTTGCTCTGGTTCTACTTCTAAAGATAAAAGGATTTCTTTTATTGATTTAGTGAAGTCATTGGGGCCACAAATAAAGAATGTTGAGCCTGATAAGTCTTTTACATTGGCTTCTATGAGGGCGCGGCTTACTCGTCCCGTTGTTCCATTCCAACTACTATTTGAATCTGTTGGATTATCTGAATTAGTTGGTTTAGTTACTGTTACAGTAGAATGGAAGTTATTTAAGTTTTCTTTTAATCTAACAAATTCTGTTTCAAAAATGATGTCTTTGGAAGTAGCTACAGTATAGATAAGGGTTGCATCTGTACTTAAGCCTCTATCCTCAATATAGCGTAAGATAGATATCATTGGAGTAATACCACTACCAGCAGCTATAAGAACAAGTTTTTTATGTTTAGTTTCATCAAAGTAAAATTGTCCTGATGCTCCTTTTGCATCAACAGTTAAACCTACTTCTGCTACATCGTTAAGAAATACTGATACATAACCTTCATCTGCTCGCTTAACCGTAATTTCAACATAGCCTATTTGTGTTGGTGAGCTAGATATGCTGTAAGAACGAACTACTTTTTTGCCATCTATCATCCAATTAAAAGTTAGAAATTGCCCTGGACGAGCAGCGAAGCTTTCTCCTAGTCGCAAAGCAAAACGTAATGTTTTTGTATTGTGAGTTTCCTCCTTAACTCTTGAAAGCTTGAGAGTTATAGAGTCTTTTTTATTATCTGAATCAGATATTTTATTTCTGGATATGGTTGCTGAGTTTGTGAGATGTCCAAACGCATCATTTCTATTTTTAATCATTCTGTCAGATATCTCTTTCAAAGAAATATCATTATCCAAAGCTGGCTTTCCAGGTCTTTTATACATCAGAAACCCAAAAACAGTGCCTCCAAAAAGTACTGCTATTAATCCACTTGGGCTAATTGGAAAATTAGCTTCTTTATCTCTATTATTAGAGCTTGAAAGTGGTTTTACCTCACTACTCATTGAAGCATTAGCAGAGCTAGAAGCTTTTGAAACTAGCTCTGTTTTTTCTTTTACTGCTTGTGGTGTTTGGGTAGTAGATAAAAACTTAATGATGGTTTGATCATCGCCTGGCTTAAAGAGATTATTACCTTCAGCATAAGAAGTCATTCTCTCTACAGTAGATTGCCATTCTTCAGGTGTCTTTGTTGCTTTATATGTGCGGTCTAAGTCGTGGCATTTATTGCAGCGTGTCTCAACAAGAGATTTGCCAGCTTCTATCATACCTTTAGCTGACATTTGACCTTTTTCATCTACATTGGGATTTTGTGATACTAGGTAACTAACAATAGTAGAAACATCAGATTCATTAATTGCAGACCCAGGTAAGGAGCGCATTCTATTAACACTAGCTAACCAAGCTCTAGGATCTTTTTGTACTCCAACTACTCTATCTAGGCCATGACATTTTGAGCATTTCTTTTGCATTAAAGCTTGAGCAGCTTCTACATCTATTTTGTTAGTACCTAAATCAACAGATTCTAAAGGAACATCTTTAAGTGTGGCTTTACGTAGAAAATAAGGTGTTACGGCCATCGCTACTATTACAAAAGAAAGGCTAAATATTATCAAACCCAATGGCATTAAAACTGAATAATAAGTCTTGTAGTAACGAGCAATTAACACTTTAATAAACAGCAATGGGACTAGGAGCATTGCTAGCAACATATGGAGCATAGGACGTAATGCTAGCTCATCTGGTAAACCCTTTATTTTGATAATCATAAAATAGCTGATTACACAAAATAGTAACATAAACAGATAGCCACCTATCCGATGGCCTTGTACTAACCAACTATTTGCACCTTTATCCTTTAATTTAGTAGAAGCTTGAAAGATTAAAAGTACTGTTATTATTCCTACTAATAGATACACTACTCCTAATACAACACTTAATGAGGATGCTAGCATAACTTTTCCCTGGCCTTTTTATTTGGTTTACTTTTTAAAGCTTTAAGAAAGCTTTTAAGCTCTTAAGCGTATTAATAAAGAATTTTATTTAGTGAGATGTTTTGCTAGTAGTAAAATTAGCATAAAGAATTTTACGACTAGACTTAATAAATATTTTCCTGTAAACTATTTATTAACAATAATTTACAGGAAAAGAAATCACTCAGAAGGGTATATCGTCCTCCGTCACAGTCTCATCATACTCTGGAACATTTTTAGACTTAGAAGGACTTCGATTACTTGTATTTTTGCTTGTGCTTGCTGTTGCAGCAATCGCTACTGCATCATCAGAACGACTTCCTATTAACCTTAAATCTGTGCCAAATACCTCTAAACTTGTTCTTTGGCGGCCATCTCTGTCTGTCCATTCGCGGGCGCGTAATCGACCTTCTACATAAACTTGACGGCCTTTGGCTAAATATTGGCTCGCTATTTCTGCTTGCCGACCCCAAAACGTCACGTTAAACCATGTACTTTCTTCTTTTAGTTCTCCAGTATTAGTTTTGCGCTTTTCGTTTGTAGCCATAGAAAATTCACAAACTTGCTGACCCTGGGGAGTATATTTAAGTTCAGGATCTCTCCCTAAATTCCCAACAATAATTATTTTATTAAACGACATATAGCCTCCTTTTGCCATATTTTTATTAACTTAGTTAAACTTAAGTAAGTAGGTCACTTACTGATTTAGAAAATAATCAAATAATTAAATAAGAGGTGCAACCAATAGTTATTAAATGAATTATTTTACTTATACAAAGTTGCCATCTATTAATTACTTCTCTACTAGTAACTAACTATTTCCAGTTATTTTGCGCTTTCTCCCAAACATAGCTCGCTACAGCA
>JBDIBI010000070.1:0-14318 GCA_039812885.1 Blastocatellia bacterium | reverse complement strand
CTTATCTACGCTATTATGCTAAGGGTTATGACTTCAAGGCTAGCTAGGCAAGGTAATCCTATTAGAGAAGTTCGCTATCCTATTAAACCTTGATTTTTCAATGAATTGAACACCCTCTAATTATGCTAGAAATAAGACCTGTTTGTGAAAATTGTGGAAAGTCTTTACCTAACAATAGCAAAGAAGCAATGATATGTACTTTTGAATGTACATTTTGTAGAGATTGTGTAGAAAATGTTTTGTTTAATGTTTGCCCAAATTGTGGTGGTGGTTTAGAAAAAAGACCTACTAGACCGTCTAATCTCTTAGAAAAATACCCAGCTAAGGCAGAAAAACAGATTAAACTAATTGATAGGGAAAATTTCAAAGAACTTCTTGAAAAGTATAAAAATATTGAGCCTTATCAAAGATAACTAATCAATTATAAGGGGTTAAAAAATGAAATTGCGATTTCTAGAATCAGATATCCTCAATTGGGCAAACAAATATGATTGTTCTCAAGAAGAATTGGATATTATTGGGTTAAAATCAAAGATACAGCAAACAGGTTATGTTAACAAAACACAACTAAAGAGAATTGCTTATTGGAAGTCACCAAGAAGCACAAAGCATGTTGAATCAAACTCTGATGAATATGTGAGAGAAATTACTTCTTGGTCTTTTAGTGCTAAAGAAGAACGCTCAAAAATTGAAGTTCTAACCTTATTAAATGGTGTTTCTTGGCCTTCAGCCTCAGTTCTTCTTCATTTTTTTGATCTTAAGTGCTATCCAATATTAGATGTAAGAGCTTTATGGTCTATTACGAGCGAAAATATTACTCAATACTCATTTTCATTTTGGTGGGACTATGTTCTCTTTTGTAGAGAGATTTCAAAACGTAATTCTATTGATATGAGAACTTTAGATCGTGCTTTATGGCAATATTCAAAAGCTAATCAATCTATCTAGGAATCTAAGAGGCTAATGTGTAATCTATATAGCTTATTAGGTAGCCTTTTGCTCTACAAAATTATATTTCTTAAATTTACTTAATGGAGACTGTTTGATGAAAATAATTTCTAGACTCTTACTAGCTGGGGTTTTACTGGTTATGCTAGCAGTAGGAACTTACACACAAGAAACTAAAACTACAGCTAAAGTTGAATCCAAAGTTGAAATAGGACAAATCAATGGAGCTAATTTTAGAGTTGATTTACCTGAAAATTGGAATAAAGGGTTAGTAATGTATTGTCATGGTTATGAGGTTACAGGTAGGCCGAGAGGGAATTGGGATAATCCTCAAACTAAAGCACTAGTTGAAACCTTTCTTTCTCGTGGATTTGCTGTAGCTCAATCTGAATACAGCACTCAAGGTTGGGCGGTCAAAGAAGCTATTGAAGATACTGAATCTTTGCGACGTTATTTTGTTTCTAAATATGGTCAGCCAAAAGAAACTTATGTAACAGGTCATTCTATGGGTGCAGTGATAAGTATTTCTACAATAGAACGTTATCCAGATGTTTACGATGGTGCAATGCCTATGTGTGGCCCTCTTAACCCCTCTATTGTTGGTCTTAAAGAAAGAGTTTTTGATATGCTTGTAGCATTTGATTATTTCTTTCCTGATACAATAAATTCTCCTGCCAAACTAGTAACAGATAATAAGTTAAATGCTAATGTAGGAGAGAAAATTCGTGCTGCACTTACGGCTAACCCTGAAAAAGCATCAATGTTTGCTAAGCACTATCAAATAAGCACTGTTTTTGAATTAGCAGGAGTCTTAACCTTTTTTCATGAAATACTTAGAGAATTACAACAGAGAACAGGTGGAAATCCTTTTGATAACCGCAACACAATTTATAGTGGATTTGAGGATGATGTAGCAGTAAATCGAGGTATAAAACGTTATAGTGCAGATATTAAAGCCGCAGAATATATGCGTCAATACTATACACCAACAGGACGTATTTCAGACCCAGTACTTACAATTCATACTACTTATGATCCTTTAGTGTTAGGAAAAGATGTAAGTGTTTATGATTCTATAAGTAAGATTTCTGGAAGTGGAGACTTATTTATTGCAAAATTTGTAGTTGCAAAAGGACATTGTAATATTAGCCCTCAGCAAACAGGTGCAGCATTTGATAATTTACTTATGTGGGTTCATGAAAATAAGCGACCTATAGCAGGAGAATTACCATAACATTATGCTTATCTGTAGCAAAATTATGCTGATAACTATTTGCATATAAAATAGTTCGTAAAGGTCATGTTGCAAGAAAGTTGATACCATTTTAACTCTTTAACCATACCTCTAATAAACCTATCACCAATTTTTTTGTAACACGACCTTTGGAATAAAGTTTGGGCTTTGGGTAGTTTTCAGTTTACAAATTTTGGATGCTTAGTTCGTTTTTACAGAATAGATTGTTTTTCCGTGACGAATTGTTGTATATACTTTTAGAAGATTTTGTGCATCTTGTGCAGGATCAGCACTAAGTAAAACTAGATCCGCATCCATTCCAATTGCAATCTTGCCCCGTGTTTTTTGTTCTCTAAATCGTTCTGCTGGAGCTGTAGTAAGTGATGCCAAAATTTGCATAGGAGTCAACCCAGCTTGCGACATATATTTATATTCTTCGGCTGGATCATAGTCAATCATATACCCTACATCCGTACCAAATAAAATCTGCCCACCGGCTTTGGAATAAACTGCTAACTTTTCTATACCTGCATCAACAAATTTTTTTGTTCCTTCAGCATTTATACTATTTTGACTTGCTTCATATTTCCATAGTTTTAATGTAGGGATAAGTGCAATTTGGTGTTGTTTCATTTCTGCTATGAGAGAGGCATCCCAATCAGCAGCAATAGAAGTGGTATGTGCCAAAACATCAACATCAGCGGCTAGTGCAAGCTTGATTCCTTCAATATTAGAGGGGTGAGTAAAAACCAATTTTCCTTGTTGATGTGCAGTTTTTACTGCTGCACGTGCAATTTCAATAGGCATCGGTTTAACTTTTGTTGGTCCAATCAGTGAGCCAGTAAATAATTTAATAACTTCTGCACCGTTAGTAATATTTCTTTTTACTATATTACTTGCTTGTTCAGCATTGGCAGGTTGATCAAGTAATTTGATGATTTCTGGTGGTAGGGAATTGAGCAAATAAAAAGGAATACCTTCAGGTGGGTATAGAGGTGCACCAGCCGTTAAAATACGTGGTCCAGCTATTTCGCCTGTCTCAATGCGTGTTTTTAAGGCTACTGTATTTTCTAAATATGAACCTGTATCAATAACAGTGGTGAAACCATAACGAGTAAACATTTCTTGTATTTGTTCTTCTGCTTTTGCTACTGAGAGTTTTGTGGCATTTTCCCATTTTGGTTCAGTAAAATGGACATGGCTGTTTTGAAACCCTGCTGTGATAAATAAGCCTTTACAATCTACAAGCTTAGCAGTAGTAGGAATTTTTACTGTTACTTTTGTGCCAACAGACATAATTTTATCATCTTGGATTATTATCACACCGTCTGAAACTGGCTTAACATCTGGAGATACATAGATTACTCCTCCTACTAATGCAGTAATTTCATGATGTTGTTCTGTTATGTTTGCTTGTTGTTTTGGCAAAACTAATAAAGTTAAACACACTAATACAAATAACGTATATAAAAAATACTTAGACAAAATCTATTCTCCTCATCTATAGGTAGTGTTATGTGTCCAAACATACGCACTTTTAAACCAAATGTTCTTTTCCTTACCTGATACTTCTAAAAATAGAAAAGACAGAAAGGGGAAAAAGTTGTCATGTCAATAGTATCAATGAACCTGAAGCCAACCTTATTATTTGTTGCCAGGTACGTTTGCCATGAAACTGTGTTAAGTTTGAAATAGAAAGCATAAAAGTACTTTAAAAGTACTTTAGAAAATGTTTTGCAGCACTAACAAATCACGGAAGTATAATTTCTTTAATAATTTGTTTATCACAATCATATTCAAATAAAGCAATAGAATCTCTCCCTTGTTTAACATTTGCAAGACAACACACATTAACTGTTTTTCCTGATTCTGTAACTATTTGACTTCTATATTTCTTATGCATATGACCACATAAAACAAGCTTAGGTTCTAAAAATTCAATAACTAAACGGCTATATTCATTTCCCACACTATCATAGCTTAATGTTTTAGATAGGCTATTTATTTCCTTCTCATCCTCATTTCTTATTATGTTTGAAGGCCATTCATGTAATATTAAAATATCTATTTGTTTTAGAGTAAGTAAAAACTCCACATCATCTTTATTAAAGTAAGAATATAGCTTATTTGATTTTCTATCAATTTCCTCAAAACTTGGCCTTGGAACAGAATAATAATCTTCTCTGTAGATGCCAGATAACCCAGCTACAAGTAGGTTTGAGATTTCTTGATAATTAGCTCTACCAATGTAATAACAATTACTGCAAACTTCTCCTCCTTTGGTAATTTGTTCAAGAAAACCATAAGGTTCATGATTACCACCGATAAAATATATAGACCAGGGAAATATTAGTTGTTCTTTGTAGTAATTAGGGAAATCACCTAGTTTTCTATACTTTGAAGGTGCAGCCATTGTTGATAAATCATCTTCATCTCTATGAGGCTCAAAATCTCCTACTTGCAGCACAAATTCTATCTCTTTTTCTAGTCTGCCTTCCATTTTTTTCAATAAGCTAACCATTATGTCCATGTGGCCATGCACATCTCCTACTGCTGCAAAAAAGATTTTTTCTTTATTGTCCATAAACTATCTATGTAGAATATACAAATCAAGGATTACTAAAAACTAATAGTATTAAATTTACTCACTATTGCTCGTTGTTGCTTCACTTGTTAGGCATTCGGTTGCTATAAGTATAGTGAAATGAGTTAAGTGTAAGGAAATCAGCATAATGGAAGAAAGATTATCGGAAATCCTAAAACAACTAAAACAAGCAGTAGAAGTAGCTATTGTAGCAGGTTTTTTTTCACCAGAGCAAATCTTGGACAAATTATCCTATCGCTATTCGGTATGGCCAGAGATCAAGCCCGAAGATCTACACCCCTATTTGGAGGAGTTGTTGAGAAAAAGCTGTGCTCGACAAACTGAAGCACAGAAGACTTGGCCAGCATTAACTGATTGTGGCCGACTTGATGCAGCCTTCGCCGAACTCGAAAGTCAAAATATCTTATGCCGGGAGAATTTTAGCATCAATCTCTCTAATGCATTGGTGGAGATCTGGGATGAAATTCGCCGAGCTGAGGGAGGAGGCCGAGAAATCCGAGGATTTGTTTTCTACCATGAACAGGATATTGGCTCAGCCATGGCTGGCAATCTCTATTTGAGTTTTGGCAGCATCGAAAGACAAGAACCCACCGATCGAGCTATAGGTACTGTTGTGATTCGTACATTGAAAAAAAATGGCCTCAATGTTGAGTGGAGTGGCTCTTTGGATGAACGAATTAGTGTACAAATCGACTGGAAGCGTCGGCGTTCACATCTAGAATCTTGATGCTTACCCCCGTTAAGTCTCATTAAAAAATTTGTCGATGAACTTTGGGCTTGGCAAATATAGTGTGTTGTCTAAAACAGAAAGGAAAAAATGTTTATAAGTATAAAAATAAAAGTATTTTTTGAGGTAACAGAAAATATAGAGATAAATACTAATGACTACGTGGAAGTATTAGTAGATTGTTACGAATGTAAAACATTGAAAAGAAGTATAGTTATTGGTAAAAATTTCAATGCAATTGCACGCAAATTTTTTGGTTACATACCTAAAAAGAACTTTAAGGATTTGGAAGGATTGATTAGTGATAAAGAAAAGGAAGTAGCCTTTTGTACTCCGAATTGTCATTTATTTCCTGCATACTTGAAAAATATCACTTTGACAAAGAGCAATAAAGTTGTTGAATTAGAATACTTAATAGAATATAGCTATATGGAATTTTTTGATGTCAAATACAAGAAGCAATCAAATATACTTGTTTCTTGGGCAAGAGTTGGCTTTGAGCTTATTTGCCCTAGATGTAATACTATAAATAGACAATCTACTCAAAATAATATTGTTAGGCCATTTACTGTTACTTGTGTTTGTGGTTTTGTTTTTTACACAGAAAAGATTAGCTTACCCATTATTGAAGTTTTCTGATTTTGGCTTAAATTTATACACCGAACAAACGTTGAACATGAAGTCATTTTTCTCGTCATTAATCTCGCTGATGAATTTAATCTTTACTCTCTTAAGTATAATATATAAAATTTTTTAAATATGCCTTAGTTTAAGTTAACCTTCTTAACTGTCTTTGAACTTTTAAGCTAATTTATAAACTAGAACGTTGATAAATCTCTCTATTATCAAAGCTTAAAGGTTTTGATTAGTATGCATGTTTTTCTGATTCACTGCCCAAATCCTTAATGAATTGTTCTAGAATTTTTCTTGCATATAAAATCCATTATAAGAATTTTGTTTTAAAAGAATCCAATGAATATTCTATACGATATTCATTGGAAAAAGCTTCATTTATTTCACTTAAATTCTATTTATTTTTTGTTAATATTTTGCTATCCTGATAATACTACTAGTTAGTTATTGTTTAGGCTTTAAGCAAAATAAAATTAATTGTAGATAAATGATTTATTACCAATGTTTCATAATTGAAACACTGATTAGCAAATTAAAAAGATGAATAAATATAAGGGTTTATGTAAAAGCTTTTAAAGTAATAAGTTAATAGTGTTTATAGTTTTAATACGCTTTTGTTTCACAGTTGAAACAAAATTAAGAAAAAAGTGAAATAATTCCAACCAACGGAGTGATAAAATGATTTGCAAAAAATGTTTAAAAGACAAAAATAAAATAGAATTTCAGACTGATGATAGTTTCTACTGCAATATTTGTATAAAACAAGACAAATATCTTAATCTATTAGAGCCTATGCCATTAATAGAAGCTGTTCCATTGAATAAGCGCAAAAGCAAGCTAACAGGATTAAAAAAGCTGATTGCTTAAAAGTGTTGATTGTGCAAAAAAAGTTATAGTAGAAATAACTATGAAGCCAGTATTTAAAATCAAATTTAATCCAACTCTAAAACAGCATGCATACTTACTTAATACAATGTAGCCTTTGTGGCAAAATTCACTTCCCCCTACGCTTTTATCTGGGTATTTAGACCCAATGATCCCTGCTATCAATTTGCACTCTTCACTATCAATATATAGTTATTAACGGTTATGCCTTAATAGTTTAGATAGACTGATGGATAGGTAGGATATTTCTGGCACATCGTTTGATACTTAAGTGTAAGTGTAAGAGCAAAGTATAAAAATCAGATTATCGATAAAATTTAATTTTATCTGTTTCGAGTAAACGAATAAATCTTCTGATTCATTGCAATACTTAATGAAAGAAGAAAGAGCGGAGAAATTTTTCTGATTACAGCTTTGAGGAATTAAAAAATGAAATCTTATCGGCAATCCTATCAAATCTTTTCAGTTCTGTTGATAATATTTGTAACCATATCATTTTTTATCTCTAATGTAGCTTCACAAAATCAACAGAATAATCCTCCTTTACAAGGCCAGATTTCGCAAGATCAGCTTGATGCTGAAGCCTTAAAATTATCTTCTGATGTGATTCTGGCAACCAGAAATGCTGCCCAAGGCGGAGCAAAACTATTAGAAGGGAAGGCGGAAAGGTGGGAGCAATTTTCTTCTAGCAATAAACAGAACGGCACGATTGAAAATCTAGGTCCATGCATGAATGAAATTCCAGAGGCACAAAGGATGATCAAACAAGCATGGCAAACAATCGATGATTTAAGAAGAAATAGGGTTGATAGCCGTAGAGCAAAAAGTGAATTAGATCAAGCCAACAATATGTTAAAGCAAGCCGCTATAATGGCAAATAATGCTTTACGTTGTTGGTTTGGTGTTCAAGCAATGGTGATTTCAGCTAATCAACACAAAAGGAGAACCAATGGTCATAAAAACCAACCAACACCTAATCCAACTTCTACCCCAACACCCAATCCAACTCCTACCCCAACACCCAATCCAACCCCTAATCCATGGTGGACTGCTTCTGATGACTGTGAAAAAAATAAATGTAAAATACCGAGTTTAGATGAAGATGCCTTCAAGGAAGTGAGACTTAATTATTCCAATACTATCTGTGATGCAAAACAGGTTGCCGGATTAGTGTTTGAACGCTATGGCACAGGCTTGCCCATAGGAATATTGAGAGTATCGAACTTTAATACTCCTACATATCTGCTGTTGCTTCAAGGAACTGAACTCGAGAATAGTCGCCAAGGTACATCCTTAATGGAAGATTATTTGGAAGGAGAATCAAAAAATAGTTACTACCATAGAGCCGTAATGAAGGCGCTGCGCTCCTATGGGATACGTAATGCGAATATAATTATTGCAGGACATAGTCTTGGTGGGATAGTAGCACAAAATTTGATTACCGACCCGGAGTTTTATGAATTGGGTCTTAAACCAATAAAGATTATTACTTTTGGAGCCTTTGGCAATAAGCATGAGAGGTTATATAAACCAGGAGTTGATATTGCTAAGCAGAATACGATCAGATTTGAGGCTGTCGGAGACACTCTTGTTAGTACAATGGAATCTTTCGGTTGGAATGTGAAATATGGAAATACTATAAAGATATCTGGTTGTTCAGGTCAGGTCTCTCTGAAGAATCTCATTGGGGATCATAGTAATTATCCAAATTGCAATGAACTACAGAATTATGATGCCCTTGGAAATGCTATTCAAACACGCCAATCAGCGACTTGTCTAGAAATAGATCAGGAATCTTTTGAGGGTTATCCTGTGCCTAATAGTCGGATCTTTATCGAAAAACTTCTAAATCAAACATCTGAAGATATCGGTGAGAAAGGAATGCAAAGAGAGGCAAAACAACTTGGTTACCGAACACTTCTGTCACCAAGCGAGGGTTCTTATCCACAAGGGTATGATGGTGTCTATTTTGATTGTAAAACCTGCACTCTTGTAATTGGGGAAGCTAAAGGAGGATATAATGGAAAAAACCTCTGTTCCATTTTGGGAAATTATTATGGCTTCAGGCAAGGTACAATCAATTGGGCACTGGAGGCAGCGAAACGGGTGACTAAATCCCGCACAGCTAAGGATAAAGAGTTATATTGGGCAATAATTATTGGCCAATATTTGAAAAAAACTACCGTCCCAATTCGAGTCGAAGTTTTTCATACTGAAAATATCAATGGAAGACCCGGTAAAACCAAGCATTATATTACTGATAGTAATTCGGGTTGTAATGCAATAATAAACTGCGAATGTAAATAGTGCGGAGTCGATCATTACATGCCAATCAAAAAATGGAATTAAGATAAAGGTTAGTTAAATGAAGTAAAAGAAGAAGTTATAAAGT
Source organism: Blastocatellia bacterium (assembly GCA_039812885.1). GTDB lineage: Bacteria > Acidobacteriota > Blastocatellia > Chloracidobacteriales > JADJPF01 > JADJPF01. The sequence continues at coordinate 4,894 of JBDIBI010000070.1, read as the reverse complement.
GAAAGAAGATAGCTCTGGCAAAAGGAACAACACCAAAAAAGTTAAAAAGCAAGGCAAGCAGATTTTTAGAAAACTATTATCACTTCTCGGAACTGCTCATTGGTGAACTTGAGCTTTATGCGCCTTAATATAAAATACATATATACTAGACAACAGAAAAGATAACAAATTTTAATTTGAATAAAAGAATAAGGTTAGGTTAAATTAAAGAAAATAAATGAAAGGGGGTAGGAGTGGAAGAAAGTTATAAAAAAGAAATAATATGGGGAAAGATTAAGATACAGAAGAAAAATCTAGTATTTGGTGTGTTATTGAAAAATGGTAAAGAAATAGATGTTAGTGTTAGCAGGGAAGTAATGGGATGCCTTCAAGTCATACGTTTAAATGATCTTGTTAAAGTGAGAGTTTTTCCTAGCCCAAAAATGGCAAAAATTATTGCACTTGTTCGTAAACTTCCTATTGTTTGGAATGAAGAGCTAGTTGGTTACATGCAAAATCCAGATGTTGAAGATTGTTATTGGTTTGGTAAATGGGTAGCTTTAAACAAATTGCAAACTACTTTATTTATCAATGAAATAAGAAATAATAAACAAGTTATAGTTGATTTAGGTTCAATAAAGGGATATGTTTCTGCTGAACCAATTGACTCAATCCAAGTAGAAGCTTATTTAGATTTGCAACTTCCTGATATTAAAGTAGTTGTTCAGTAGTTTTTAGACTCTGCATAACAAATATCTTATACGGATTCATTTGTTTAACTCGCTATAGCCTGTCAGAAATTGGCCAGTGAAGTTTTGCCTTCGGTTTAATGGAATGACAGATGCACTGAAAGAAACAGACAAATATGACAGTAAAGAAAGTGTAGTAAGGCAAGTAGATTCAATAGTGATGAAATTATATAAGAAGGGAATGAATAATTTTGTAATGAAAACAGAATACAAAGCGAAAAGATGTGAAATATGTCATAAAAATGATTTATTTGATCAAAGTTCAAATGCCTGCCTGAGGTGTAAAGAATCTCATCTTACTCAAAATAACACCAAAGTGATTGACTTAGAAAAAAAATTATTAGTTTTGTCAACTAATGAAAAAGATAGTTGTAAAAACGATTATGATCAAATAGTTAACAATTTTTTGAAGGGTTCTTTGGTATTTCTATTAGTAGGTTTATGTGTTTTGGGTAATTGTAAGCTTGAAAATCTTATAGGTTTGAGTTTGGGCTTAATTGTTTTACTCTTATTCTTTAGTGGGGTTGTTATGGCTTCTGATTTAGATAAAAAAATGCACCGTAAATCTTTTAGAAAAATGTTGTTTGCTGTAATACTACCCACTGTTGCTTTAGTTGTTTTCTCTTTTATAAGATTAATATTTCACCTTGGAATATGTTAATATCACACTTTATTTTTGTATTATGCCTAACTAATATAATACACAGACTTGTAATTTTCATCATTAACATTTCTGAGAAATACTTATTGGTAAATTAAGCTCTTGGTTTTTTACAACCTTGTGAGTAGAATAAAGATAAAGGAAAAAACGATTTACAGAACACGCTATATTGCTTCTTTAAAATGAGAAAATAAGCATGGGTTTTGTACAATGGCAATATCGTGTTTGATGATTGAATTTTTAGAATCATTTAATGATATAGGTAAACCTAAGAGGCCATTCTTTTGAGACATTTTTCTAAATACTTGATTTTACATCATTTGGACTTTTGGTATAGGCTTTTATCGTAAATGGTCATGTTGCAAAAGAATTGGTAAAAGGCTTAGAACTATAGTTAAAGAGTTAAAGTGACATTATCAACTTTCCTGCAAGACAACCAACCTAACTAAGCAAGTTGTTAAAATTATTAGTCTTAATTTTGGAATTTAGGAGAAAACAAATGAGCCAAACTTTTGAAGAGAATGTAAAAAAAATCGTTAAAAAACAGCTTGAGCATTACAAGATAAAGAAAAATCTTTCTGAGTTTAAAGATGTGAATGATGCATTTAAAAAACTTGCTCCACCTAATAGGAATTATGAGTATTTTATAGATTGGCAAAAACCTAAAATGGCCTTTAAACCTAAAGCAATGGTTTTTGAATTATCTAATGCTTGGTGGTTGGTACAAGCATCATTACTAGCTTATGATGGGACTAGAAGTGCTAAAGAAATATTTCAAAATGCAGGGTTTACTGTTCAATTTCTTGAAAATAAAACTACTAGTACACAATGTTATATTTTAGAAAAAGAAGACTTTGTTATAGTGGCATTTCGAGGAAGCCAAGTTAAAAATGTAAAAACTAACCTACAAGATATTATTATAGATTGGATGACAGATGGTAATCTTGATTTAGTTCCTTTTAATATTACAGGAGATTTCCCTGTTCATCTTAACGGAAAAGTACATAAAGGATTTAGAAAAGCATTTAATTCTATTTGGAATAAAAGCTCTAGGAAAAACGTTAATTTAGCAAAAGTATTTCAAACACTTTCAGAAAAAGGTAAACCTGTATGGTTTACAGGACATAGCTTAGGGGCAGCATTAGCAACTTTAGCGGCAGGTTGTTATCAAGGCAATGTTCAAGGTTTATACACATTTGGCTCACCTAGGGTTGGAGATAGAGATTTTGTTGAAGCTTTGACTGAAAAACTGTCTATAGTAGAGGTCTATCGTTTTATCTACAAAGATGACATTGTCACAAAAGTTCCGCTAATAGATTTAGATCTAGAAGTTTACAAACACATTGGTATAGTTGAATATATCAATAATGATGAAGTAATCGAAGTTTCACCAAATCCAATAATCAAATTAGCTCATGATTTAAAAACTACTGTAAAAAACCTACTTTCAGAATTAGGGCAAATAGTAATGGGAGAGCAAGAAATAAAGCTTAGAGCTAAGTTAGTTTCAGAAGTATTAATAACAATTGCACCTACAGGAATACCTAATCATGCTCCAATTTATTCTGCAATTGCTATAGACGCCAATCTTAGGGCTAAAGGTAAGTAAAGTATAAAGTTATACTTACTTATCTAAAGAAGAAAAAATAGTACACTTGGTTTTAAAGAGGAAAAAGTAATAATGCATCTATTATTGTTATAATCTCAAAAACTTAGCACTTAGACTAATGGTTAGCTAATACCAAGTTTCAAGATCGAGAAAAATACTCCAAATGGTTACGAAGTTTATTTGCCTGAACTACTATAAATTAACTAAACTAAAAGTGTATAGATTTATAGTTGTATGACAAGGACTGCCCTGAAAATATAAGCTGAGATAAATCAAAACTTAGCCAATATTATTTTACTGTAAAATGGAGGGCAAAATAATGATTAAGAAAGCTGTTAAACATCTACACGCTTCAGATATTCGAGGCATTGCCCAATTAGCAACAGAAGCTACAGCAGAGTTAACTGGAATTGTTGAAAATCTACATCAGACTGTATTGTCTACAATAGGCATTTACGAAAATGAAGTGCTTAAGCAAACTCGTGGAATTACTGGTTTAATCTATAAAAGTGTGCGCAATACTGCTTTATTAGTGGGTAATGGCATAGATACTGTCTTGGCCAAGCTGCAACCTTTGATTGAATCTACTGAAGAGAGCCAAGCTGTAACACCACAACGTGAAGCAGTTCTTGCAATAATTAATGGCATTATAGGGGATCGTCTATTTATAAGTAATAATCCTTTGGCAATACCTATGGTCTTACGCTATCAGGGTAAAAACCTTGATTGGGGTAATACATCCGTGATACCTAATGCAACAAGTAGAGTATTACTACTAATTCATGGCCTTTGTATGAATGACTTACAATGGAATGCCAAACATAAAAAGCAAATAGTTAATCATGGCGAAACATTAGCTTCAGCCTTAAGTTATACTCCAGTTTATTTGCGTTATAATTCTGGTTTACATATATCACAAAACGGACGCGAACTATCATTACATCTAGAAAAACTAGTTACACACTGGCCTCTAGCAATGGAAGACCTAACAATAGTAGCTCACAGTATGGGAGGATTACTAGCTCGTAGTGCTTTCCACTATGCTAAACAAGAAAATTTGAAATGGACAAAATATTTGAAAAATATTGTATTTCTAGGTACACCACACCATGGTGCTCCACTTGAGCGAGTTGGTAATTGGATAGATACAGTTTTGGGCAGCACACGCTATAGCGCTCCATTCTCCAAGCTTGGTAAATTACGTAGTGCTGGCATCACTGACCTGCGTTATGGTTATATATTGGATGAAGACTGGCAGGGATATGATCGTTTTCACCGCAAACCTGATAACCGTCAGCATGTAGCTTTGCCTGAAGGGGTAGCTTGTTATAGTATAGCTGCAACTTTAGGGGGCAAACGAAGTGTTATATCTGATCGTTTAGTTGGTGATGGTTTAGTGCCTTTGCATAGCGCACTAGGCGAACATGATAATGTAGATCGTAAATTAGTTTTTGCAGCTCAATGGATTGCCTACCATATCAACCATATGAAAATGTTAAGCAGTCCTGAAGTAGCTAGACAAATTATACAGTGGTTAACACCAGTTCAAGCTTAAAAACTCCAATGTCATATGTTTCTAGCCGAAAAAAAGACAGCATTTAGATATAATTGAAGTACTTAGTCATTTGTGATAATGTCCAAGTTTGAGAGTAAAAGTAGAAAAAGTATTTTATTTGCTGACAGTTATCTTAGAGAAGGTAAACTATCAAGCTCACAGAAAAAGGTTGGAATATATGCTGGTTTAACTCCCAAACACTTCGCCTTAGGTACTTCTGTTAGAGGGTGTTCAATTCATTGAAAAATCAAGGTTTAATAGGATAGCGAACTTCTCTAATAGGATTACCTTGCCTAGCTAGCCTTGAAGTCATAACCCTTAGCATAATAGCGTAGATAAGA
>JBDIBI010000069.1:0-16719 GCA_039812885.1 Blastocatellia bacterium | reverse complement strand
GCTTTGATGAAATAGATAAAGTAGGTGCTGAGTTTGAGGCTGGTATGCTACAAGTTGGAGAAGAAGGAAAGATAACAATTAGTGAAACCAATGAAGAAATTTTACCTGTCTCTGGAGAAAGAGTAAGGATTGTATTTACTTCTAATGCCGGTGGCTATGAGATGAGAAAATCCTTGACTCACCCTTTACTTAGAAGATGTAAGGTTATTAATTTGATAAAACCTTCTATATTGAGGCAATTTTTAGCCTTAAAACAAAGATTTCCCCTTTTCGCAGAGGATTTTATTAAAGAAATAGTTCTGTTCTCTGACCGAGTTGATGAATACGTTAATATGGAAAAGTCTTTGGATTTAAGTGAATTGATTAAATGGATGTATAGTTTAGCTTTATGTGGTATAAACAAGCTCAGTAGAGAAACCATTGCTGCTGGCATTGATTCTTTGGCTAAATTGGATTTAGATAAAGACAATTTACTACTACAAACCGATAGGATCTTGCAGTTTATTCAGGAAAATAAACATATGAATATTCAAGAGCTTAGTAGAATTGTTGAGGCTGGTAAGATGAGTAAGTAGCGAATTATTCTTATGTTTTAGAAAATTTCTTTATTTTTAGCTAAAATTTTTAATACTCAAATACATTAATACTAGTCTCAACTTAAGCCATAACTATAAGAACATATTATAGTTAGAAAGTAACAGAAAACGCTTATTGGTAACTACAAAAACTGAAAAACATAATAGATATCCTAATTCTAAAAACTATTAATTCTATAAGTCTTTATTTTTTACTTTTTATTTGTTCATTTTTGTCTAAACTAACTTCTATATCACGACACTAGTTATTAATATTTTCTCCTTTTTCTGCTGGAGCCTTCTTTAAATCTATGCAACTGCTATAACCTGAATCTTCTGGTTGAGAAAGCCGTAATCGAGTTGCATCTTTTTGGTAAAATGCAACTTCTGGCAAAAGCATAATTTCTATTAATTCTGGAGTTAGTTGAGCCTCTAGCTTTTCTCTTATTTTCCAGAGTAAATACCCTATTTTGGGTACTCTGTTTAACCAGTCCATAACGTCTTCTGCTGTTGCAGCAAAACATGCAGGCTCAAAATGGTTGAGGTGATTTCTGATACCTCGCAATATATTAAAGCTGTCAATCTCACTTTTTGCATTATCTAATGGTCTTTCTGTTATTTGTCCAACCCAGTGAAACTTATCTGTTATTCTCATACCTGGCTTTTTATTTAACTTACCTAAGTCAAATTTCCAGGCTGATTTAATCCCATACTCAGCAGCCGAATATAATTGGTGTAAGGTTATGTCAACAATAGAAATACATTCGTTAATTAATAATCGGAGATTATTCAGCCATCTAGGATCAGCAGTTACTGAGTGTTCGCTTTCTCCTACAACCTGTTTATGTAAATAAACTAGATTTTTTTGTATGGGTATTTGAAAAGAAGCATAGGCTAATCCTTCACGATCCAGCCCTGGTTTCAAAGGAAATCTTTCTCCAAAAGGCGTTTGAAGTGCAAGTTTTACAGGTTCATTGTGTGGCTCAAGTATATGAAAATTACGCATGATTGCTAGCCCTGCACAATCAAGCCAATTACACTGAAGTGTAGGAAAGTTAAATCTTTTGACATCTAAAGAACGTGTACAACAGATATGGTCTACCAGTTCGTTGAAATGTACTTGCCCTGTATGATTTGTACCCTTTGAATCTTTCCAATCTATCCTAAAAGATTTCATTTTATTGTATTGTGAGATAGAAGTATTTCCAACAGGCTCTTTATAATGATTAATAACGTACTGAGCTATTTTTCTAGCTTCATGAATTTGCAATGAACTATAATTGTATCGCAGAAATTTATGAGGTAAGTTGTTTGACATTCTTGTTTACCCTGAGTTTATTATACATAACTAATACTAAAAACGTAACTAATACTACCTTGATGCTTTACTCACTTTTCTAAATTTAAAATAAGCTGTATGTAGTTTTAAGCATTTATAGAACATTTTTCGATATATGCTAAACCCATTTCAAGTTTTATGTTATCGCACTCTCGCGCTAAATCAATAACCTTGTCAAACTCAAAATCCATTAACATAACTTTCGTACACAGTAAACTTAAATTAGCGCACCATTTGAATCCTATTCCACAAATTAGATGAAAGACCTCAGGAGGTAAATTCCAAACACCCGTAACACCAGAATGTATTTGCCAATTCATTTTGCAATATTCTGTTCGGTAATATTCAGTTAAACTACAACCTAATTCAGATTTAATAAAATTTCCAAATAGTCTATCAACTTCTTCGATATCATCAAATAGGTTGTCTTTGCCTGTCCATCGCTTAGGATGTCTTCCACGACCAGGAGTTCTACTAGGCCAAAGATTGGCTCTAATCTGATTAACCATGCTTTCTTCGTCATCATACGCTTTCTCAACAGGTTTATACTCATCTGGAATAGGTATATTTAACCCTTTAAAGTAATCTATTATTATTTTTGCTGAACGTATTTTTTCAGACTTAGACCACCAATACATTTTCCAACCATCAGTATTTGTTTTATTATGATGAAGCAATAGTATATCTACAGTAATTTCTAATAGAGCGCGATTACCAGCAGAAATAGCTTGAAAGTCTTTCACACTCTTTAATCTCTCTAAACTTTCTATCCAAGCACATGCTCGTAAGAAAAGACCTTTTAAGCAGTTATCTCGATGAATCGTGGTTGTTCTCTCCATAACTGTACTTAATAAAGCAGATTGTTGTTTCATATAATCAGACACTATCTGCACACCAGAATAAAAACCATCTGCGAATGAGTTAGCTTGTTCAATATTCATTCCGCCCTCCTAATATTTTATATTAATTTGAAATTAAGTATGATTCACTGTTATATAAACTTTTGTGATTGGTTTTGTTGTAAGTTGAGAAACGTAATTTATCCTCTAGTATAATAAATTAAAACTGAGAAATGTATTACAACTAGTGTGCCAGATTTAACCTATTGATTCTATTAATTTATATTATTCCATTAGTTAAGTAGCTAGAATATATTCTAGCTACTTAGAATATATTCTAGCTATTTTATAAAAACTCTTTTATAAAGAAAATGGACAAAGAGAAAAGTAACTAATACCCCTCATGCACTCAATGGAAAATTAGGTAAAGCCCTACCTGTTAAAAACTCAAGGTCTTGTCTGAGGCTTTCAGAACTAAATAAATTAAACCAAAGGTTTGCTAAATATTCATTATTGATAGGAGTGTTTGTATAAGAAATATATTCTCTAAAGTCTTGAAATTTATGCTCTGCTGAAATCCTTTTAGCTCGCAGAAAACTATACAAACTTAGATTTATGTTTCCTACTATATGTTCAAATTGCTCAACTGACATTACATGCCAGTAAAAAAATGTGGGTATGGAAACTTCTTCTTTTTTCAAAATTGCTTCTATTTCTTTGTTTAAAATTGCAGTAGTAAAGATTGGATCATATGTTACAACGATCCTTTCAAAAAACTTCAAATTCTGAAATTGCTTTAATTCAGAAAATTTACCTGATTTTACGTTTTCTTCAAAAGTAATTATCTGTTTAACTCCATCAGCAATGGTTTTCTTTAGTGATGCTTTAACTGCTTCTCGTTCTCCTGTAGTTTTTGCTTTTAAGAATAAGCCTGATTGTTTTACTTCTATAAGAACGGCTTTATCACCTTCTATAACTATCCAATCAACTGTTTTTTGTTGTCCTTTCTTTTTATGACCATATTCTGGTGATTTAATGACAGTGAAGTTTGGATTGGAGTTTCTTAATAAAATGCCTATATATTCCTCAAAAGCAAAACCAAAAGCACTCCGAAAAGGGTTTGTAGGATCATTGGGAACTTTAAATTTGTCTGCTAACTCATGGTATAAACCTTGAGTAATACGCTTGTAAAGAAGATAAGTAGAAGGAACTACTGAGCCGTTATTCTTATCAGATTTTATTATAGGAAATTTTTGTAGTGGGTTGAACCGATATTTTTCATATATATCTAGTTCGCCATTTTTATATTGTACTTTTTCTTCATTAGAAGTTTTCCTAAACTGCTCATAATCACAAGATAACCAATTTATAAATTTATCTAAATTAGTTTTATGAAATATTCTTACTCTAGTATCATCTACAATTGGAGTATTTTTTGTACAAACACCTACTGAAAAACAAAAACTCAAAAACGCTATTTCTTCAAAAGAAAGACCTGACAGATCGCGCAATTCTCTTTCTATGTCGATCGTCTGACATTGTGCTACAGTAGGCCATATATCCCTATAAATACATAAGGTTCTTGAAAGAAAATTTAACCAATCCAAATCATACTCAAATTGAGAAGATCCTAATCTAATTAAAGATTCTTGTGCGTCATTATTCTCATAAAAAGGATCTCCAAGACCAAAATACATATTGGCAGCTTGTCTTAAGTCTGCAAGTTCAAATATTGTTGAATTTGAATCTTTTGCACTTTCAATAAGAACCATTGCCAAGTATGCTAAGATACTAATATTGATAGGAACATTACCAACTTTGAAATATCTCTCATCATCAATAAGTAGAAACTCGCCATAATATTCAATTCTTTTTGGTTGATTATTAAAATGTTGATGAAGAAGCGTTAATGAAAGCATTCCTATTAATCTTAGAGCTTCATTCAGTTTAAACTGCTTTAGGAATTTCTTTAATTCATGTCGTGTATAGCTACGATCAGGATTATACGAAGCTCCATGTTTACCAAAAATTTTTCCCATCATAATTGCCTATTAAAATCTTTCTATTACTTTTATTTCGCTTTTAAATATAGTGTAGAAACTTTACCAGCGCAACAAGGAATTATTAAAATAGGAGTTATTTTGACTAAGTGTATGTTAAGTTGTAAAAATAATTAATATTTATGTCTAATTATTTTCTATTAACTGTTTAGTATTTAGTATTTTATTAACAAATTATAATTTTCTAACCTATTGACTCTACAGTATTTGATTCATAGCTATAGCTCAGTGAATTATATAAATATTCACATAAGCAACATTAAATAAACATTTTAATTATGATGCTGGCGAACATATAAAGCTAAAAATAACAACGACCCATTAGCAAATAACCATCCTTTTGCCCAATACTTTGCTACAGAAAATATATGAGGAATAAATACTATAGGAGTAGCTAGCGATCCTGTAATACCATCCCAGAATAAATGGCTAGCAAGTCCAATAACTATGCCTATTATCAATGGTTCTACTGATACTAATTGTACTGTGTGTTTTTTATTGACCAATAGTAATATAGGTAATAAAGCAGAGTGGGTAATAAAAAATCTGTGCCAACTCATGCTAAAAATAAGAATATCCCAATCTGGCAATGGGTAATGTAGAAACTGATATAACCAGTCTATAAATGAGTCTGGCTTCCCTATATGCGAAGGTAGAAAAAAGAATGCACTTGAGCTAACAATTATTCCAAGCCAAAAAACAATGTTCTTATAATGTTATCAAAAATAATTGGAATCTATTCTACTGCATTGGAAAATCTAATTATTGACTGATAACTTTGCTCGCCTAGTTAGACTTTACTATCTTATATTTGCTGTCTTAGAGTGGTAAGCGTTGGCTGTGATTGGTTTTCCATATTTTTCTTACTTTCCTTATCTTTTCCGTAGATATCTTTACGGCATATATGATATTTAAACCGTTAATTTACTTAAGTAAGCTATTAAAGGATAAATATATGCTAGCTTTTGTCTTATTACTAATATTTATTGCGCTGACTATTAAGGAGTCTTACTAGTATGCTACCAACCATTTTATTAGTATCATTTTTTGTTCTTCTGGGAGTTGCGGGGTATTCCTACTATTTGTATTCAAATTTAAGGTCTGAAAATCTAGCATTAATAGATAAAACTACAAGAGAATTTGATAGTAGATCTCAGCAATATCAAATGCTAGAAATTAAATCAAAACAAACCCAAAACAAATTAGAAGAACAATTAAAAGAGCAAAAACTAGAAAACGATAAGCTTTCCCAAGAATTATCTTCATTAAAAGAACGATTCAGAGATGTTTTAGATACTGAACAAGAAAAACAGCGCATACTTAGAGAATTGCAAATAGAAGGCGAAGCAATTGAAAAACAAAACGCACAGCTACAAGCGATGGGTAGAGAAGTTTTCAATCTTCAACAAGAACAACAGAAAAAAGCACAGACTGAAATAGAAACCCTTAATATAACCATTAACCAATTGCGTAAAGAGCTAGACCCATTAAACGAAGAAGCTAATTTACAATCATTTGGTTTTTATAAACAACGTTATGATTTTACTCGTTCTGGTACATATCAATCCACGTTAGAAACCATTGAAGAACAACAGAAACAGCTTATAAAAGACAAAACCGCAGCAGTTTGCTCTATTGAGTGGACTGTGAACGGAAGCGTTGTTGAAGGTAGAAAGCAAACTAACCAGACCATTAAACTTATGTTACGCGCTTTTAATGGTGAATGTGATGCAGCAATAGCAAAGGTTAAATATAACAATATAAAAGTAATGGAAGCAAGAATCCAAAAAGCTTGGGAAGCAATCAATAATTTAGCCCAAGTACAAAAATGCACTATTACACCTTCTTATCTTGATCTGAAACTACAAGAACTCTATCTCACTCATGAATACCAAGAAAAGCTCCAGCTTGAAAAAGAAGAACAAAAAAGAATTAGAGAACAAATAAGAGAAGAAGAAGCGGCACAGAGAGAATTAGAAAAAGCATTGCAACAAGCTGAACAAGAAGAAACTCGCTACCAAGCCGCCCTGAATAAAGCCACGCAGGAAATGGAAAAGGTAACTGGTGAAAAGCATGATCTGTTAGTTAATCAAATTCAACAATTACAGCAAAAACTAGAAGAAGCCCAAACTAATAAAGAAAGGGCAAAAAGCCGCGCTCAAATGACCCGTTCAGGGCATGTCTATGTTGTGTCGAACATTGGATCATTTGGTGAAAATGTTTTTAAGATCGGTATGACTCGCCGCCTTGAGCCTATGGAACGTATTAACGAGCTTGGAGGTGCTTCTGTCCCATTTCAATTCGATGTACATGCCATTATTTTTTCAGAGGATGCTCCAACCCTTGAAAACGCTCTACATAGAACTTTTGATAGTTATCGGCTCAATAAAGTTAATGAAAGAAAAGAATTTTTCAAAATAACAATAGATGATATTGCTAAGGAAGTCTACCGCTTTAATGCAGAAATAGAACTTACCAGATTGGCAGAAGCAAAAGAATACAGGCAGTCTATCGCACTTGAACAGTCATTAGCTGCTAAATAATTACTCAAACTCCTTGTATTTTTCTTAGGATTAACCCTAGTTAACACATTCCTAGACATAATCTTACGAGTACCTATTATAGTGTTCAAACAAAAAGAGACGAATTTCATTAACCTTTTAAGATTCAAAATATTGTAGTTTGCTTAATTCATCTTCTCGTGTCTTTTATTTGGGATACTATAATTTATGTCAAATGATAAGGATTTGAGGCTCAAGTGATTGGCAAACTTCCCTAGCAAAAAGGAAGAACTTGGTTGCATCTGTCCCATAGAAGAAACTACTTTCATAGTTTCAAGTTGCTCTCTCTTCTCCTTAGGCAGTTTATAGAAATGTTTTTTGCAAATATGTAAATTCTTGTGATCTTTGTTGTTACATCCTTTTACCATACAGTACAAGTTTTCAGCCATAATCTTTCTCCTGAAAATCTTTTTGTTTTGTCCTTATATTGTATAATACAACATCGAATCCAACAAAGTTCCTAAATATTTGACATTATTTTCGTTATTAAAAAAAACAATTATTAGATATTAAGTAAGTCTATTGATTAAATTAGCTTAATCATATATATCTAGTTTTAATACTACCTATTATTATATTAGTATATGATATGTATAATCAGATTTAAATAAATTTGCCTTTAATGGTAAAGCTTGTTAGGATTATTCAGTAAAACGAATTGGTCAATAAGTGAAGTAATCAAATAGGCCAGTTAAACAATTAACCCATTAGAGAACTGCAATCAAAAACTTCTGATGTTGAATATCTTGGAAAAGTGGCAATGTTTCGCAATAGCGAAAGAAAAAGTAACCTTAATCCTATTCCCTTTGGTATCTACACTAAGCAATCAATTTATCAGTTCCTATTAACCTTATGAAAGGTATAAATTTATTATGAAACTCTATGTAGGCAATTTATCTTTTTCTACTACCGAAGGGGATTTATCAGCATTATTCTCCCAAGTTGGTAATATTCAATCATTAAAACTTATGACTGATAGAGACACTGGCCAATCTCGCGGCTTTGCCTTTATTGAATTAGCCGACCGTAGTGAAGGCGAAGCTGCTATCTCTCAATTTAATGGAACTATGCTTAATGGTCGGGCGCTCAAAGTCAATGAAGCCCAACCTCAAGAAGATCGTCGTGGTGGTGGCGGTCGCAGTGGCAGTGGTTATAGTGGCAATCGTAGCGGTCGCGGTGGTTATGGCGGCAACCCTGGCAGTGGTTATGGTGGTAATCGTGGCGGTGGTTATGGCGGCGGTCGTGGTGGTGGTCGTGGCGGTGATCGCTAATAACCCATTGTTTATTAGGATTCATTGCTCTTTGGCTAATTGCTAATTGCTTTGCCGTGTACTAATTAACGGTAAGGCTTAATGATTAAAATAATAGCTAGGTAAGGTTCTTTTCCCTAAAGACTCTACCTAGCTATCTCGTTTGCTACTATCCATTTATCATCAACAGTATTTGATAGTTTATATTAGCCAACCTTATGTCAAATGTGTATAAATCAACCTAACATACAAAACTTTACTTAGCCCCAAAGCTTACAGCTTTAGCAATAAAATCTATAAGCCCCATTAAAACAAATAGCTTAATTAAAGTTATTTTTAATATTATTTTGTTGGAGGCAAAGAGTTATCTCTTTCAACCTCGATTGTGCAATGAGTTATAAGCGCAGCAATTGCACCTACAGCCGCTAATGCTGGTGCTAGCACAGCCGCAACAACTCCTACTGTTAGAGGTATTTCTATAACGGTATGTCCTTCATGAATTATGCGAATACGCCTAACGTTTCCTTCATGGATTAATTCTTTTACTTTCTCAATTAGGTTTTCCCCATCAATTTTAATTGTTTCCATAACTATCACTCCATTTATTTTTTCTTCTATAACTTATTATGACAGCTAGAAAATAATATAAAAACCGTTTTGCTAACAAATCGTCCGAAATAACCCACCCAACAAATCGTTAGGCTAATAGAAGTGAAGATTTGGTTTGGAGAATTTATATGAAAACCTTATTAAAAGTAGCAGCAATATTAATACTAGGAATAATAGCAATCAAATTAGCATTTGGATTATTAGCAGTAGCAATAAGCGTAGCTATTCCTTTACTTTTGCTCTATTTAATCGGTTTATTTGTTTGGAAAATCATTGATGGCAAAAAACTTTGGGATAACTTTTTTGGTGCTAAGAAATCTAGTAGTATCAATGAACCTTTTTTACCTAACTGGCAAGATGATGATTTTAATCAACAGCTTAACCAATATGATTATTCTAAAAACAAAAACTCTACTTATATAAAATATTAATATATTATACTGTGTAACCTTTATTAACGATATTCAACTAAGCAACAGAGCTTTTATTATCTTCTATTTTGCTATTAAGCTCATTTTCTAAAGTAAAAGCTAGAAAACTAATTTCTTCTTTAATGTTATCAATTTGGTAATTAGGAATAGATTTAGAGGAAAAACACTTTAATTGAACTAACGGCTGCTCTTTTGCTTGTCCCTTTGTGTGATAAACAACAGAAACTTTAATATTAGGTAGTTTTAATAGAATCTTTTCTTTAAGCTTTTCAACAAAAAGGTATGGACTGATTAAGCCTAAAGTGTTACTACTTAAGCTTATCTGATAAACTATTTTAGTATTATTATCAGAAGTAGGTTCTCCGTTCATATTATTTTAATCAATCGTAATCAGTTCTAATTGGTTCTAGTAATTATGCCATCAGTTTTTATTGTTGTTATTTATCAAAACCAAATAAACAAGGATACATTAAGCGGCAAGCGGTGGCTCTGGCTCTAGTTCTGGTTGCCTAGAGTTTTCATTAGCCTTAGCTCTAGCCTTACGTCCCATCTCATTAATAGACCTAATAAGCCTAGCTAGCTCGTCATCTGCCTTCTCATCTACCTTTGGCATTGGCTCAGGGTCAACTAATTTTAATTTTGGCTTTAATTTTTCCTTTGACATTGGCGTAGATTAGTACTTACCAATAGGTTAGTCAATAAGTATAATGAGAAAGCAGTATTAATTCTAATAAAAAATTACTATGACTATGTTTATTTATAATAAATTTTATTTTATTGATTAATAAATTTTATTGTTAATATATTTAAAATTTTATTGTTAATATATTTATTTTATATCTATCATAAAATCATAGAATTAAATTATTTATAATGCATGTGTTAATATTAGTCTTAATGCATATCTAAACATATATTTCTAGACTAATGTATATAGTAGTGTTAAGATCCTCCTTTATCAAAAATATTCAGGTTTTTATTCTGGGAGGTTTTATGATTATTATAGCCATTGCTAATCAAAAAGGTGGTGTAGGCAAAACAACAACAGCAGTAAATTTGGCGGCTGCATTAGTAAAGTCAAATAAGCGAGTATTAGTTGTTGATATGGATGCTCAAGCTGGTGCTTCTGTCTGGCTAACAGGTAGTCGGGCAAAAGATGGCACCGGAATCTATCAAGTACTTGGACTGCGCCTTGAACTTGCTAATGAAGTAGTAACTAGCCCTTTTGCTATTGATGTTTTACCTGCTAACGCTGCTATTGCAAAAATTGACGTTGAACTTAGCCAAGAAGTTAATCGTGATCAAAGATTATCTAAGGCTCTTGCTAAAGTTTCCCAAAACTATGATTATGTACTCATTGATTGCCCTCCTGGACTTGGATTAGCTGCTATTAATGCTTTTTGTGCTGCTAGTGCAATTGTTGTACCTGTAGATTGCTGTATTGAAAGTTATGAGGCAATACCAAGACTACTAGCAACAGTTCGGCGTATAGAAGAAGAGTATGATAGAAAGCTTAATATGTATGCATTACCAACTTTTGTTGAGCGCACCAGAATTGCTTCAGAAATTATTGAAATGCTTAAAAACAAATTTCCTGGAAAAGTTTTACACGGAATTAGAAAAAACACCGCTATAGCAGAGGCAGCTATTAGTCGCCAACCTGTAATTCAATATGAATCTCAATCTACTGGCTCTCAAGATTACCTAATGGTTGCGGAGGACTTATGCCACGCAAGCTAGATTTTAGTAAAGTAGCGGATATTAGTTTAGAGGATACTCAAGAAACATCAGATGTACAATCAATAGTAAATAATTTAATTTCAGTAAAAGGAAATCAAGAACAGCAATTTATTGATAATAAAATAAATACTAATAATCAAACACATGCATTATCACATGCACTAACAACTACATCAGAGCATGCATTATCACAGGTCTTAACGTCAACACAACCATTACCTATGGTTGAAGAACACACAGAACACACTAGTACATTTGAGAGTAATTATTTAAATAATGAGTTCAAAGAAGTAAAGGTCTTGTCAGAAACTACAGTAAAAGATATGGCTAAATGGCATACAGAAGCAGAACAAAAAGTTTATAAAGCTATGATTTCTGAGGCTAAAAAAGAAGGAACTTTAGAGCTTTACTTTAGCTTTCAACAACTTTCTAGAAGAACAGGTTTTCAAAACCGTAGAACTATAATTGCTGCTATTGGTGGATTACTAGCCAAACACTCTATATCTATACTTATTGACCAACATGGAGATCATCATGGGAGATGTTATAAAATCTTTCTACCAGCAGAAATCATAGAAAAACGTAAACAGTTTCAAATTCAAATTCACCCTCAAACAAAAAAAATATTACAAACTAATGTAACCCAATGATAATGTTAGCCTTACCGCCCGAAACACAATCACCTGATGACTGGCAAGCTTTTCGTCTTGCTTTACACCAATATGGATTAACCTTACTCGAAATACCTGAAGAAAATAGTGATTATACAAAAGTACAAATAAACACATCCTCACAAGAACAAGAGCAATTAGTTATAGATTTTCTTCAACTTTGCTTTAGCAAATGTTACAAGGTGTAAACAACTACTTGAGATAACTTAACTATCTATGCAAAAATACTAGTTTTGTATAACCAAATAACTGAATTGGCTAGTATTAAACATAAAGAGATTATGTTATGGTTGAACACATTGAACAACCACTTTATTACTTAAACCCTTATGGAGAAAGGATTCATTTTTCTCTGCAAGGGAAGCACTCTGTTTTTAGAAACAATATTGTCACTCCTGGAGCAACCAGCTTTAACAAAGATGAGTTCCGCCAAGATATACTAAGTATTTTTGCTGCTAATAGAGTAGTAAGCTTAGGCTTAGTAGTTTTAGAATTGAACAGGCTTAAACTTGATCCTTTTTTAGCCCAAAATACCCAAAAACTAGTTTCTACAAAAGAAGTAATGGGTTTTGGCCTAGATGAACAACGCTCTGCTATTGCTCCTTTCCAGTTTAAAGGTATAAGAAGCGATGTTCGCCTAGAAGATTTACAATCTTTTTTGATCAAACATAGTTGTTTTTCCATAGATAAGCCTATCCATTCATTACAATTTATAGACAAGCCAGACAAAAAGAAAGGCTTAGGTGGCGATAAGTACTTTTCTGAATTTATCATTACTACAATATTACCTACTAAACAGACTTATACATCTTCTTTCTATACAAGTGCTAAACATATTAATTTACTGAGTTTAGTAGAAGATTTTCAACCTTTTTCATTAGGAAAAGTAGTTAGTATTACAAGACAGCTATCTTTAAATAACTCAGCGTTTGCTACAAATAAAGACTTAAGCCAAATAATTCCATATGGTGTTACTGGTATAGGCCAAACTCAACTTCCTTCTGGTGAACAGTATTCTAGTAAATTCTCTTTTGGCTTTGTAAACATAGATAAAATCCACAAGGAGCTTATTGCATTCGCAAAAAAATACATGAGGATTAGGGCTAATTCTATAGCTCTAGGAGTTACTGATGTTAATATATCCGATATTTTACCAATACGGAAAACATTATTAGCTGATAAAATGAGGTTTAACCCTACTCTAGCAGAGCAAGCAATGGGGCAAATTCTTGGTTCATTAGGTTTAGACCTTCACCAAAGATTTAAAAGACAAATAAACATTGCTGGCTACATTGCTGATTTCTATTCAAAACAACTTAGAATAGTTGTGGAAGTTGATGGAAATTCTCATCTTACCAAAAAAGCCAAAGAAGTAGACAAAACCAAAGAAATTGCTTTTTTTCGTCATCAGATTATTACCATTAGGGTTAGCAATCACGATGCCATTAATAACCCTGAAAAAGTTAAAGCTTTTATTGAAAATGCAATTAAGAAGTGGCGTAAAACTCCTTTTATTCATAATTCTTGGGATTTGTCTGATGAGGAAATTACTAGTCAAATAGTGTCTTTTAGAAAAAGCTTGGGAGAAAGCTTTCCATAGAAAAAGTTGACAACTAGCATTTCTACCTATAAACTATTTTGCTTAAAATTATATTTATTTATGTCAAATACCGATGAAAAGCCTAATTTATCCATTTCAAGAACAAATAATAAAGAGAGAAGAACTGTTACATCAATATGTTGCAGCCTTAGATGAAAACGATACTAGTACCCTAGCACAAATACTAGCTATAGCTAAAAATGATCCCACTCTAGCAAAATTAATTGATGAGATGGAAATCGCTTTTGCTTATCCTTAAAATAGCCAAATTTGCAATAATCTGGTAGCCTATAATGCTTGTTATAACAACAAAAAGAATCGCAAATAGGCCATTAATCAAGCAATGCACAAAAAGAAAACGAGAGACAACAAAAACGAACTAACTAACAGAGAAAATGAGGTGTTAGCTTTGTTAGTAGAAGGATGTTCTCCTGTTGAAATTGGGAGAGTGTTAAATCTTAGCATTCATACTGTTACAGCCTATAAAAAACGGATTCTTATTAAAACTAGGATAAAGAATTTAGCTTTATTAACTAAGTACTATTCAGACTCCAAACAATTCGTAACATCTTTTCTAAAAACTACTAAACCTATTTCCAGAGTGGATAAAAACCATACAGAACAACCAAAACAAACGGAAATAATGTCTGAACAAGTGTTTAGAGAAGGTTTAAGCTATCAAGAGCATCTAGATAACTACAGCTATAATCTGTTATTACAAGGCTTGGGAGCTTGCAATAACAGCGTCCATCTATTGAGCCAAAAACTACAAATGCCAGAAAGAACACTTTATCGTTTAATCAAAAAGTTTGGGTTAAAACCAAATTCCTCTAAGTAATAACTTGTTTTATTGATAATAGGCTAGAAATGCCCGTAAAGTTTTATAAGAACCTGGAAAAATCTTGTTCAATCTTCAGCTTACCCATATTATTTAATCATTATGATAACATATTAAACCTTAGCACAATATACTATAACATTGATCAAAAATAACCAATAACTATAAATATAAGTAAAGTGTTATAATGTCTTTTCCTTAGTGAATTTTCTCTTACGTTCCGAAGGCTGAATCCAGTCAATTGACTTCAATATTTTCAAATTAATATGTTCCACACCATCGTCAACAGCTTTAACAGCAGCCTTTATTAAAACACTGTTTAACTCGCCAATTATGCCCTCGCTCATATTAAACAA
Source organism: Blastocatellia bacterium (assembly GCA_039812885.1). Taxonomy (GTDB): domain Bacteria; phylum Acidobacteriota; class Blastocatellia; order Chloracidobacteriales; family JADJPF01; genus JADJPF01. Next base: position 1,850 of record JBDIBI010000069.1, on the reverse strand, counting down.
TTCTATTGCCAAGTCCGTTTCAACCAAGTTAGAAGCCTCTTTTAATGGCAACATTTTTTCAAAACTAGCAAGCAGCCTTAGAAACTCTGTATTTAACTCCCATCTTGGTAGCAAGACAGGCTCAAATCTGTTTGCTAATTGAGGATCTGTTGATATTGCATTAAACGCTTTGTCAATACCAACACCAACTATTGGTATTCGTAACTCATTGCCTAAGTATTTTATTGTATTGAGGAAACGGTGTTGCTTAGTTAGATTGCCTGCCAGCATATTATGGATTTCATCTATTACTAACATTTTTACGTTAAGGCGAGATAGCAAATTTATAACTTGTTGGCATTTTTTATTAATACGATCATTTACTTTATAACTAGCAAAAAGTTTGTCTAGAATCACGCTGTAAAAGCGGCCTTCATGTGATGTTGAAGGGGCCTCAATGAGCAAAACAGGTAAAGTGATTCCCTCTCCATTAGCGTTATCATAAGCTAAGTGTTGGCTACGAAAGCGGTTAACTATCATTGTTTTCCCATTGTTAGTTTCCCCAACAATCAGCATATTTGGCATTCTATGGGTTTTAGGATGTGTTAATAAATCATCTAATTTATCTAGGATGTTTTTAGCCTTTGTATAGCCTATCCATCTTGGACTATGTATTTTCTCTATTCTTTCTTTATCCGTTAGCGATAAAAAATCAAGCGTGTTATTACCTGCTTGAGTAGATGTCTTAGTATCCATAACTATAACTATTACCTTCTTTACCATAATCTATTGAATAAAAAAACGATGCTAGTGAAAAATTTCGTAATAATTAACTAGATTACCTACTTAATTATTATTATTTTTGCAAGTTTCTGATAACTGGAAAAGAGCCAGAATATCCGGATCCTTATTTTCTTTAGCGTAGTCCAAGGCAGTTTTGCCAGAAGAATTTTTTACATTTATATCAGGATTTAGAGTAAGTAAAAATTCAGTGATTGGGACATTGTTTTTGCACACAGCCCAAATTAAGGCAGTATTTTTGTGTTTATCTCTACTGTTAATGTTAGCCTTAGCTTTAACTAATATTCTAACGATTTCTAGATCCTGATTTTTCGCAGCAGCTATTATTGGAGTCTCACCTCTTACATCGCTATTATTAGGATCTGCTCCAGCTTCTAGCAGTACATTGATAATAGCGATATTCCTGTTAGCTATTGCTCGAACTAGTGGAAGTTCACCAAACAGATTTCTTTCGTTTGCTTTTGCTTCTTGTTTTACTAGAGAACTTACCTGTTCAACTTTGTTATCAGCAATGGCATTTATTAGATCATGCTGACTATTGGACATGCCAAAAGTTAAAGATGTTATAAGGAATGCTCCTACGATTAATAGCATCCTTAAACCATTGTTTGCCGCAAAATTAAAGAAACTTGTTTTGTAAATCTTCCAATAGTTAGTATTTTGATGATTGTTAACTAATACTGTTGAATCGCCTTCTCCTATTATTTTGCACGCATTTTTATAGGCTAATATAGTGCCGACACTATAAAAAGGTTGTACCGATAATATCGCTAATGGAAACATATAGAGGAAAAACAATATTAAGCGCATCGCTATAGATGTTTCAACGTAGTCTAAATCATTGTAGTAATGTATTGAGCGTTGACAGATAAACGTGAAAAACATTGAAGACAGAAGTACTGTTGTAAAATCATAGAGATAAAAAGCTCTTACGATTGGGCATTTATCAAACAATGCCTTGCTATATTCAAAAGACTTATCCTTACTAATACCTTTTATTAAAGCCAGTGGATGAAGATAATTAGCTCCCAGATTTAACTCTACTTTCTTAGTCTTTATAAAAGATTTAA
>JBDIBI010000068.1:0-17080 GCA_039812885.1 Blastocatellia bacterium | reverse complement strand
TTTAAAATCCCCTCTTTACTACGATCAGATGTAGTAGATGATGTCCAACGCCCTGTGGCCTCAGCAGCAATAAACAATGACCTAAAATCTGCCCCAAAAGCTTTAGGTAGCTGATCTATAGATTCAGATAAGGTATGTCCTCTATCTAGTTGGTCATATAAATGTCTCATAACTCGTTGAAACACTTCATCTTCTGGTGTTTTCCAGAACATTATGTAGCGTTTTAGAGTTTTCCCAAATGAGCTAGCATTTTTTTTACTGTTAGCTAGAGAAAACATAGTTTGATTACCTGGAATACCAGCATCAATTTCATCAATAAATGTATCAACAAAAAATTGTCTATTTGCAATTCCAATTTCTCCATCAATGGCTGCACTAATCCCTAGATTTTCTACTACCCTATTTGGATTGGATTCTATAAATGTTTCCATAATTTACTCCCATTATTAACTTATTTATTATCAATTACTTAACTTCATTAAAAAGTAGTCCTACCTCAAGCTGATTTAAGAAAAATTCAGCTACTTTAGCTACTTCAGCCAACTCCTCAACCTTTTCTACTGCTGTGTTTTGGGATCCGGAAGTTTTTAATATTTTCTCCATAATTACCTCTCATCTTATGTATTTATGCTGTTAATTGATTACCTAAGACTTATACTAGCCGGTCAAATTTGGCCGCTACCCGGCAATTTTTGTCCGCCACCCGGCAATTTTTGTCCGGGTGCATTAATTTAATTGCTCATGTCAAAATCGTATTCGTCTATCTCTTTTACTGTAGAAGGCATGATTCCCTCAGATTCTAGAGTGGGTAAATCTATCTTATTAAGGACTTCACTAATTGTAGTTTCACCATTAAGGCATTTTGTAAGACCGGCCATCCAAAGACTGATAAACCCTTCTTTGATAGCTTGGAGCTTGATTTTTAATGGAGTAGTGCCATGTTGCTCTAAAATCAGTTCTCTAATTTTTTCTGACATAGGTAGAACCTCAAACACCCCAGTTCTACCCCTAAAACCACTGCCCATACATTCCTGGCAAATACTTCCATCTGCCATTTTTCCACTAGCACGGTAAAGTTTTGTGTTTGGTGCATAACCTAAAACTTCTAAATAATCACCAAAGTTTTCTACTGAGTTAGAGCTTTCATCTTCAACTCGCACACAGTTTTCACAGTTTTTCTTCACAAGTATTTGAAAAATAGATACTTTAACGAGATTAGCAATTTCATAGCGAGGTACACCTAAATGTAATAACCGTTGTGGAAGTTCATAAGCACTATTTGCATGAATGGTTGAAAAACAAGGTGTTCCGGTGGTAGCTATTTCTATTGCTGCTCTAATAACATTTTTATCACGAGTCTCACCAATAGCAATTGCATCACAATTAAACCGGAGCATATGTTTAATAAGCTCTTCATAATTACCATTATGGACTAGTTCAGCTTGCCGCAACTCTGGAACGGAAACCTCAGAATTATCTTCAAATAGAGCAAAGTTTTTATTTGGATGTACCCGTTTTGCCTCTTTCAAAAAGCTTACTAGACTACAGGTTTTTCCTTTATTCATTGCTCCTGTTAAAGCGATTAGACCATTCTTAGCATTTATAACATGTTTAATAATAATAGGCATTTGACTATCTAAAATACCTAAGCTATTTAGATTAAAGTCAAACTCAAAAGGCTTTTGTATTCTGACAGATATGGAAATTCCTTGACGTTCGCCACAAGGCATAAATTCACATCTTAGTTCTAAGGGAACATTCTCATTTTCTATACGAACATTTATTGGTGCTGTACCACATTCAGGGGTGTTGTGATTTAAGCTATTAATGCCGGAAATGTGTTTCATAACGGCAGGGAAGGCATTATATCCAGATCTAGGTAGCTCTTTCTGATAAACAACCCTTACATCATTATCCTTGCGGAAAGAAACTCTTATTTCACTCTTAATTCTTCCACCTGGCATCCTAGTCTGAGGATTATCAAAATCGATGTCACTAACTTTTTCTACAATTCCCTGATAGAAAAAACTACCTATAGTGTTAAGTACATGGTTATTCTCTTCACCACTAACTCGACCTGCAAAATCAAAGATAATAGGAGCATGGCGTTTATCAATAAACTCTTTTTTAACAACATTTATATTATCCTCAACAGCTTTTACTGCCTTTTCCTGTACAGCATTAGCATCTACATAATTTTGTTTAATTAATTTTAGTAGATCCTCGCGTGGGAACTCTTGCCAATCAAATTTATAGCCTGGCAATTGGGTTTTCAGAAGTTTTTCAGCAGTTTCTTTGTTGAGATCGTCAGCAAAATATAAATGAATTGTTTTATTCTCTTGACTAATTGGCATAACCTCATATTTTACAGCAATTGTGTCAGGAATAAGATCAAGTAACTCTTGGCTGACAAAGAGAAAGAAAGAATTTGTACTATTGCTAGGTGCTAAAACTTTTTCTTTATTGAGGTTTTCAATGCTCTTCTCTTTCTTGCCACTTTTTGTTTGTCTAGTTTCTAAAACTTTTTCAAATCCATCGAGGTCAAAATTTGGTAAGTCGTTATCCTTAGCCAATTTATTTGATGAACTAAAACTTGGTGAATTTGTAGAAGCTACATTTGCTGTATTTAAAGAACTAGTAACTCTTTTAGTGCTAGAAACACTTAAATTACTGGTAGTGTTAGCATTAGGTGCTGGTGGTGGTATGGTTTTCTTACCTAGAAATTTTTCTATAAATTGGCTAAACATACATCTCTCCTTGATGAATTTCAAATTGATTAATTTAAAGTTTTTAGTTTTTAACTACTTTTTGGTCAAATTTTGGATCACTGAGATATGCAGAGAATCTAATTTCTCCGTTATAAACTTCTTCAGCTTTCTTATTAGTATTTTGGCTAGTATTTTGATCAGTATTTTGGGTATCTTTTGAAACCTCAAGGCGTTGATTAACTACCTTGGTAATTTCTACTGAATCCACACTCAAAATCCTATTAAACCGAATAAAATCATTTACATACCGACTAATATTATCGCTTGCTCCAGTTACAGTTACAGTGATAGGTAATTGATTAAGTGCGCCTACACGAGCAATTTTTTGACTTTGTGAGAAGTGAGAGATTTTCAAATTTCGTGATAAACCAGATTTATACAGATAATCTAAAATCTCTGGAAGTTCTTTTTCTTCTGGAATTAGGTTATTAAGCTCTTTATATTCAGTACTTAATGTATCAACATTATTTTCTAACCTGTTTAAATTACCTTGCATAACAACTAACCTTTGATTTTCTGATGAAAGCCCTGAAAGTTGTTCTGTTTTAGAAGTAATTTCCTTAGTAAAATCTTCAAACAGAAAATACTCAATAGTTAAGTTACTTAAATAAACTAAAACTATAGAAATTACGACTGCGATTAACAGATCTTGAGTTGTGCTTTTTGGTTGTGTAGACATTTTCCTTCTCCTAAATTATTTATTTTAATTACTTTAACTATTTGATTTTAACGTTAGATACAGGGATTACCTCTGGTGTAGATATAGGTAATTTAATTTGATGAGTAGCAACGGGTCCATTATACTGAGTGGTTAAACTATATTTACATTTAACATTGTCAGTACTATCATAAATTGGATTTACATCAAGAAATGTACCAGCATTAGCAAGTGATTTTAGGAATTGTAATGTTTGAACCTTATCAATTGATTCAGCATTTAAGCTCACAGTTTTGCCCTGGACTTTTAGTGAGTCTATAATCATAACATTATAGACTGGGCTTTGAGCTTCTTCTAATCTATAGAGAATAGTTGGAACAAGATTTTGATTTAATTGAATATTTTCTATGGATTTTATCCGGTCATTTTTGGTTTTTAGTTTTAACTCATAATCTTGAACTTTTTGACGGACATCTTTTAAAGATTCAAATATCTTTTTCTCTTGAGCGATTTTACTAGTTAAAGTACTAGCTTCTGTGCTAAAACTATAATAGCTATAACCAAAATAGATAGAAGCAATTAACAAAATAACAGCAATAACCCTAGATTGACTCATAGCAGCAGCTTGGGCTTTTGTAGCACCTGCTTTGGCGTAATCAATTACTTTACCTATTAATGTTTGCGGTGTGTAAAAGTATAACTCGTGAAGAAAATATTTACTTAGTGATAATTTCTCAGATAAATCTACACCAGTATACTCTAGGCTCATTAATAAAGCTCCTAAAGTTATAGCAAACCTATAGGATTGTGTTTCAATAATATTTCTATCTTCTGCTGATAAACTATCTAAAACAAATAGGTTACTACGTAAAGCATCAAACATCTCAACTTTTGTGTCGGCACCTAATATCTTTAGATCATTTAGAAATGATTCTTCACACTCTCCAGCCAACAACAAAACATCAAAGCGAAATTTGTTGTCCTCTTTTTGGATTTGGTTTAATGCTAATTTAATTAACTTTACTGTAGTCTGAATTATATCAGCATTAGTGGTTTTTAGAGTGGCACTAGATATAACACGATGATTTGAAGTAACAGTTAATGACACGTAGTCTTTAGTAAAGTTTAGTATTCCAGTTCTTGCGGTTGAATCATAAACTCTGAAGTATAAATTAGTTAACAAAACCTGGGCATTAGAAAATACAGAATTTCCTTTGTAAATTTGCGCCAATCCTTTTACTAATTTATTATTAGTACTTTTAGGTATAGAACATACTAGGGATGTATCACTCAAGTTAAAGAAATCAGTATTATAATTATTACTTGTACCTAGATGTTTGTCTTTGTAATCTGGTAATGTAGATAATGTAAGCTCTGTAGCTACTTCAACAATTTCATCTGCTGAGTTTGCCACGTAACATATAAGAGAAGTTTTTTCACGGTTTAGTTCAGTTTTCAATTCATCTGCTGTCTGGCAGTGAGATATTTTTTCAACCATAACTTGTTTAATTTCAAGCCCGGCATTTGGAGTAACCAACGCACTGGCTAACGCAAACTCTTGATACCTTGATTCCGTTACTAAACTACCAACTTTGTATTTAAGCATATGGGTTTTCCTCTTTAATTTTTATAGTTAGTATTTTTGCCTAACTATTAATTGCACTCGCTAAATAAGAATGTATTAGCCTAATAATGTATATAGTATTTTTATTTATCATTTATTAATTAGTTAAATTATCGTTAATGATATATATGATCATTAAGCTTTGATTCATTTGTAATAGCAAGTATCGTGCCAAAATCTTGCTTATTTGAAAAATGCTCAGATGAACCAAAATAGCTATTAATTGATGCTGGTATTAATATTTGAGGTTTTTCACTAGAAGCTAATTCAGTAGTTTGAATTTCACTATTAAATATATCGCTGATAGTTTCGCTAGCTATATATTCACTATTAATATTTTCAGGAATTTCACTAGTAATTAATTCAGTAGCGAGTCTGTTATCGGTAAAATTACTATTCATAGCATTTATATTAATAGCTTCCGTTGCGGCTTTAATATTAGCAGATTGAACTAAAGCTTCGTGCTTTTGCAACTTATCTAGTTCTTCACATTTAGAAGTAATTACACTAACCACAGAAGCCCCAAAGTCAGCTAGGCTAGCCTTTATTTCATCAATACTAAGCCCTTCATCTACAGCAAGTTCAACTAATTTATTTAGTGTTTTTCCTACATTATTAAGTCTAGAAAAAAGTGTTTTGGTTGTAATTTTTCTGCCACGAGGTATATTACGGAGAATACCTAGTTCTGAAACAAATTCTTGTGTCGCGCAAATAATAGCTCTAACAGGATTTTCATCGTAACAGGAATCAGTTTTTGCATTTGAAATGATCTCATTTGCAATTGCAAGAACTGGTAAACTAAATGAAAAAATTTTCTCGTAAGGGTTGTAATTAGAACTAATTAGTTGAACACCAGCTTTAGCCTGAAATCGTGAAAATTCCTCAAGTAGTTTTAATAATTGCTGTTCTGTTATGTAGTCTACCTGCATAGGTTTATCACGTATATTTACTGATAATAATCTTTGTATATCAGAAAGGGCAATCTCAAATGTCTCAGCATTTTGAGAAGTTCCAATAATAGCAAAAAGAATCATCCTGAGTTGGCTATTCGCCTTTAGCTGAGTACACAAAGAATTTACGCATGTTATAAAAATTTTAGAAGTTGCTTGCATTTTATTTACCTTAGTTTTTTTGTGGTGGTTTTCGTTTTTGTATTGTCACTATATACTGTCTTGAAATCAGAAAAGGTTGCAGGAAAATTGTGAAAATTTTCCGGGATAAAAAAATATAAAAAAAATAGTTGCTAATAAATAGTATAATACTAATATTTTGAATAAATTAGTGGTATTTTGCTTAAATTTGAGGATGATTTATGAGAAACTTAAGAAGTTTGCGAGAAGTTTTCTTAAAATTCATTAAGACTTTTGGGGAGAGATTAAGTAATTGGCCAGTAGCAAACAAATAACTAATTAAATCTTTTGATATTTCTTTTTGATACTCACTATTTGAGTCATTTAAGACTATTAGAGTTATATCTAAAGCATTAAGCAGTTTTTCAAAATAGTTGAAATTAAAAGGTAATAACCAATTTTTTTCCTCAACTATTAAAGTCTCAAAACTTTTATTGATAGCTAAATCGATTAGTCTATCAAATTCAGGACGAACTTTTTTTAATGATGAACCTTTTTCAACTATCACATTACTTACTTCATAACCAAGTTCCAAAGCCTTCTGCGATAGTTGAGATTTCTTTGATTCTAATTTACCTTTATTTATATCCTTTTGGGATCTTACTTTTATATATATACAGCATTTTTTGGAATTGGTAGAGGGGTTTTCTAATGGTGTGTCTATTTCTTCTACTGGATAAGTAGAAGGTTTTCCTAGCAATCTATCTATTTCTTCTATAGATATTCTTCTTTGGCCTCCAACAGTACGTATTACAGAAATTTTTTGGGCTTTTTCCCATCTGTAAAGAGTAATTATTGAAACTCCTAATCTGTTAGCAGCTTCTTTGATTGGTAATAAAAGAGTTTTGGTCATTTTTTGCGATCAGCTTTGTAATAATTAAAAATAATGTATTCTAGCTTTGTATAATTTCCGATATAATATTGGCGTAAAGTTTGCTATTCATGATGCCCGGAAAATTTTCACAATTTTCACAATTTTCACAATTTTCCTGCAACCTTTTCTGATTTCAAGACAGTATTAATGGAACGCAATAAAATGTCAACAAATGAAATTGAGCGAGATGCCAAGTTGATAGAAAGAGCATTAAACTATGACGAAGGCGGATTTGATGAGTTACACACAATTTATGAGCCAGGGGTTTTTCGTTTTGCGTATTTTTACTTAATGAATCGTGAAGACGCTGAAGAAATAACTCAAAACACGTTTTTTACGCTGTCGAGAAAATTGCATACAGTTGATACTAGTAAACCAATTAAGGGTTTATTGTTTTCTTTTGCATATGGTCATATTCGGAACTATAAAAGGAACATAAAAATGGAGAGCATTGAAAATTTCCATGAAAGGGTAGAAAAACCGTCGCAAGAAGAAAAAGTAATTATAGATCAAATTCAGTCTTTGGTTTTGGAAGAATTAAAAAATTTTGATCCAGAAACGAGAATAACTTTACTAGAGCATCTAGAAGATAAAGAGCTTAGTGAAATTAGTGAAACACTAAAAACTCCTCTTGGAACAATTAAAGCCCGGATTTGTAGAGCGCGTGAAACCTTAAGAAAAAGGCTAAGGAAATTTTTATAATGTCGATAGAAAACTTTAAGAAAAATATGGATAAAAATAAATTAGAAAATGATAAGGAAATAAAAGAGGAAAATATACCAGAATTTTCCTCTTTAGAAGAATTAGACCCAAAACTCTTTAATCTTATTAAAGATATTAAGATAGATATACCAGATTTTTCTAAGTCCATCAAAAAAAATGTTATGGCAGATTATAGAAAGTATTATCGTTATGGAATATTTTGGCGAAAAATCAAAATCAAACTACAAGACTTAAAGGATTTCTTATATGAGCATTTACCAGGAAATTTAGAGTTAAAATCTGACCTATTTAGACCAATAGCTGCAACAGGAATGATTTTATTTTTATTTACTATAGGAATCATTACTTATTATTTCTTTTATCATTCTAATAAAAATCAGCCAAACCCTGTAGCTAATAACAACAATTCAGTATCAACACCTAAACTGACAATTATGCCAACAGCAACTCCTAGTCTTAGCCCTAATATTGATGAAAATAATAATTCTACTGGTATAAATAATGAAGTACAGAAACATAATACTCAAATTAGTAATGATAAAAAGAATAAAAAACCAGAAGAAATTAAAGGCACAAATGAACTAGAAAATAAAATTGCTCAAAATACCCACCCTAAATCTATTAAACTTCCTGTATTGTCTAATGATAGAGGAATAATAAATAATAACGATACTAATAATATAAATAGTAAAGAAAACACAAAGTTAGCCGACATTAGGAAAATATCTGTAAACTTATTTGCAACTATAAATAATCAACATACAAAGATAGATGAAACAGAAAAACAGTGGTTAGAAAATCTAAACAGTCTTTTAGCAAAAGAGCTTAATCAGATTAAGGGTGAATATCAGTGGGAAGCAGTTACAGAAGATGAAGCTGAAGCAGGTTTACAAGTAGATATTAAAGAAAAAACTATTTTTCTAGTTAATCTTAACGGTGAAGAAATTTGGAAAATGGCACTAGGTAACTATCTCGACGAAACCTCAGAAACAACGGCTAATAACATTATAAAAAAACTTCAGCAAGATTTATTACTTTCTCTAAATAATGAAAAAAAAGAAAATAAATAGATTGATTCTATCTTTAATAGATTATCAAAGTTAAAGTCTATAGGAGAATAATTATGAATATTTTAAGTTATATCAAAATTTACTTTTTAGTATTGGTATTTATATTCTTGCATTTCAACCTAGTGTATGCACGTCAAACAACAGAAAGTATAAATGCAAATAACTTTCTGAAAATAGGCGTTTATACTGTTAAAGAAATTCATCCTACAGAAAAACACATTTACGTTTTTGAGGTTCCAGCAAATAGCTTTCTGTCCATAGAGGTTGAGCAGAGGAATATACCTATAGATATAAACATCTTAGATAAAAATAAAAAATCTATTTATGCTGCGACTCACAAAGTTCTAAATGATTTTCCTATTTATCTCCAATCTGATAACGAAACCACGTATTACTTAGAAATTTTCCCATCCCCCGAGCTTGCAAGAAAAGATGAGGGAACATATGCAATAAAACTATCTGAAATGCACAGTATTACACCAGATGATGAACAGAAGATAAAATTAAAGAAGAAATTTTTTGATACTGTAGAATTAAATCAAAAGTTAATTGACGAAAAAAAGAGTAAATATAAACAATATTTGGAAACCTCTCAACAGTTAAATCTAGAAAAAGAGCAAGTGGAAATACTATTCGAACTAGGAGAGTTATGTCAAAAATCTAGTGATCCAGACTCAGAACACTACTTAAGAAAGTGTATCGATTTAAGTACTAAAATTAATTGTAGTAGATTTCAGGCAAAAAGCTTATACGTTCTTGCTACAGCATATCAACTTGAGGGAAATTATGACCAATCATTGAAGAGTAGCCAGGAAGCATTGGAAAAAAGTACTCAAACACATGATTATATTACTATGGCAGAAACAAATAACATATTAGGAGAATTTTATATTGCTTTGGGAGAATATGAGAAGGCGATAGATTATTGTCAGAAATCTTTAGTTTTAGATATGCAGATGTTGAACTTTGATATGAGCAGTCGTTATACCAATATAGCTGTTGCTTACGGGTTTCTAAAAAATTACGAAAAAAGTCTTGAGTACTTAGAAAAAGCCTTAAGTATATCTAAAAGAACAAATTCATTATTTGAACAAGGAGGATGTTTAGCTAATATAGGTATGCTACACCAAAGAGTAGGAAATTATGAAAAAGCTATAAATGTTTGTCTAGAAGCGTTACCTATTATCAGAGGGCAACAAGATACAGAAACAGAAAGTGTTGTACTGTCTACTTTAGGGAATTGTTACTATCAAATAAGAAAATTTGATGAAGCGTCAAACTTTTATATGCAGGGACTAGCACTACATAGAAAACTAAACCTTAGAAAGTATGAGTCGATAACACTCGATAGACTGGCCATTTTAAATCATGACCAAGGCAAACTTATTGATGCTAAAAATTTTATAGAATCTTCTATAAAAATACTAGAAAGCTTACATCAAAGTATTTTAATACAAAACCTCAAAGAATCCTATTTTTCACAAGTGTATCAATCTTATAAAGTTTATATTGATGTATTAATGGCACTACATAGTAAATACCCTAATGAAGGTTATGATGCTCTAGCATTTGAAGCTAGCGAAAAAAGCCGAGCTAGAAATACTCTGGAGTTATTACTTGAAAATAAATTTGATTTCAGTGGTGGTGTAGACGAAAATTTAGTTTCAGAATACCAGAAAACGAAAGCTGATATAGAGAGCTTGTCAGCATCATTAGTCACCACAAAATCTAATACAGAAAAAATTGCAATAGAAAATCAATTGAAAGATTTGGAACTAAAACTTCAGCTATGTGAGGCAAAACTTAAGAGCAACAAATACATTGCTCTTGTTAATCCCAAAATAGCAAATGTAAGCGAGGTTCAAAATATTTTAGATGATGATAGTGCATTATTGGAGTACTCTATTGGAACAAATAGTTGGATGTGGGTAATCACTAAAAAAGAACTAAAGAGTTTTCAGCTAGCAGATAAGAATAAAATAAATTCTGAAATACAAAATCTACACAACAATATAGCTAACTTCTTTAAAAACCCAAAATTAGAAAGAGAACCCGACAAAGTTCAGAGACTAAAAAAACAGTTAGATGAAAGAAGTGCCCTAATTTCATCAATTAGTGATTTACTACTAAATCAAGCTAAAGATATTTTAGCAACTAAGAAAAAACTATTGGTAGTAGGAGATCAAAATATCTATAAGCTCCCTTTTTGCATACTTCAAAATCCTAATGGTAGTTGGCTTACATCTAATCATGAAATTACAAATTTGGTATCAGTGACCACACTAATTAATCAGAGATTGAATTCAAAAAATAATAGCGTTTCAACTGGCATTTTTTTAGTTGGCGATCCCATATTTGATCAAAGTGATGAAAGACTAAAAGAAGTAGGAGATTCTAACCACCAGAATGATAATGTTATAGATAATGCTGTAGCAGAAATAGGTACACGGTCTGATATATTAGTAAGATTACCTTTTACTAGAGAAGAAGTTCTGAAAATAAAATCCTTAAATTTACGAGGAATAACTTATTTGTTTCTTGATTTTAACGCTAGCATTAAAAATATTCTTGCCAACGAAAATCTAGAGAAAGCTAAAATAATTCATCTTGCTAGTCATGCCCTAGTAAACAAAAACCCTCTTTTCACTGGAATTGTGTTATCTTTGCTGGATAAACAAGGAAACACCATAGATGGCTTTTTATCATTGCAAAAGATATTTAATCTTAAATTATCTGCTGAGTTGGTAGTTTTAAGTGGATGTCAAACTTCCCTAGGAAAAGAAGTAAAAGGAGAAGGGTTGATTGGATTTGGACAAGCTTTCTCTTACGCTGGTGCCCGTCGTGTTTTATCTACTTCTTGGAAAATAGACGATAAAGCTACAGCCGAATTTATGGAAAAATTCTATTATTATTTACTCAAAGCCAAGATTTCGCCTGGTGCTGCTTTAAGAAAAGCACAACTTGATATGTTAAAAACTCAATATAGTGATCCATACTTTTGGGGAGCATTCACCATTCAAGGAGAACCAAATTAAGAGAGGGAAAAATGAGTCAAAATTTATCAGAAGTTGTAAAACAAATACAAGAAAAAATGGAAAATTTAACTAATCGAATTAATAAGAAGCTATATGGAATATGGAATATGGAATACCATCCATTTTTGATGGGAGATAGTTTTGTTGTAATACATTCTTGGGAAGTTGATGATTTCAAACTAGATGGGCGTTATGCAGGCAAAAAGGTGATATTAGTTGATCCAGGAATTTCTTTTGGTAGCAGCCATTCTACGACAAACCTTATGATTAAAGGCTTAGAAAAATACTGGGAAAAGAGAGGACGACTTCTAGATGTAGGAACAGGAACAGGAATATTATCTATTGTTGCCACAGTTTTAAGTGAAAATGCTATTATAGATGCTTTTGACATTTCTGAAAATGTTATCTTTGAAACGAGAAGAACTGTAAAATTAAATAATTTAACTGATCGAATCAATATTAAATTAGGTAAAATACAAGATTATTCTTCCAAAAACTATGATATGGTACTAGCCAATTTATTGCCTGAAATTCACGAAAATATAGGTACTCAAATCGTTGACAAAGTTAAAGAAGGTGGGATTTTGATTGTTTCCGGCTTTCCAACAACAGAAAGAGGATCTGGTGGAGCTTATTTTGATTGGACTCCAACTCTTACAAAAGGGGCTGATGCGAGGGCGATGACGACTCTTTATGAAAAGATGGGATTAAGTTTGTTAGAGCATCTTTGCTTAGATGAAGATTCTGCATTAGTTTTTAAGAAATAACACGTAGTATATAGCATCAGGTTTATGCACAATAAATATATTCAAAGCAAATGCTTATTTTTGCATTTATTTGTGTTAGGTATGTTTAAACTAGAAAATACCAACCAAAGCTTTAAGCCTACTCAAATTTATTAAATTAGGTGAGATATGCAAACCAAGATTATGCGTGTAGTAGATAAAAAAGTAGAACAACTCTTTCAAAAGGCTGAAAATATAGTCTTCTTTGTTGGTTCTGGAATTTCTGTTGCTAGTGGAATACCAACTTTTCGTGGATTAACTCAAATGGAGTACTTTAAGGGGTTTTACCCTCCATATTTATCCTCGGTACAAGGGTTTCAGAGAAGAACTGCTATATGTTGGGAATTTTTCAAACATATGCATAATTTAGTAAAAGAAGCTAAGCCTAATAAAGCACATGAAAGATTAGCGTTTCTTCAAGCAAAAGCAAAAGAAAAAAAGAAAAAAATAAGTGTAATAACCTTATGTTATGATGGTTTGCTTAGTAAAGCTGGTGTAAAATCTATTATAGAACTGCATGGAAACATAAATACATCTTCTTGTGTTAAGTGTCACAAGCAAGAACAAATGGATACAATAGAATTAAAAGAGGGAGAAATACCTACTTGTGCTTGTGGTGGTCTTTTTAAACCAGATGTAGTTTTATTGGATGAGGCGGTTAAAGAGGAAATTTATGATAATGCAGCAACTACTATTAAAAATGCAGATTTGTATTTTGTTATTGGTAGCTCAGGGGTTCAAGAACAATCAAAAAAGATGATGTTATATACGGGGCCATACTGCATGTGTGTTGAAATTAATCCAACTAGTTCCCATTTAACCATTGAATCCCAGTTTGCTGTACAAGACCGTGCTGAAACTGTGTTATTTCAATTAAGATTTAAATAGACACTATCCAAGTTAATACGTAAATATTTATCGTCGTTAATATTTTTGAAGTAGGATATGCTAAGGTTTTTGCCTGTTATCATTGCTTAACTATCAAAATCCTACAATTTTATTAAACAAATTATTGTCATATAATACTCCATCTTTAGCACATTTGCGTTTTATGCTTTCACACATCGCTTATAGATGGTTTACCACCAATGTATGATAATTGAACTTCCTTTATTATTTTTTCTAGTTGTTTCTTGTGTTGACTTCTGTTTTTGCTTTTAGGGTCAGATAAGTTTAAAACCTCTTTATAGGAAATGCTTCCAAACTTCTAGTACCTATAATTCATTGATAATACAAGAGATATTAACAACAAGCTATTATGTTAATACTAACTATTAACTTGCTAGCTTTAATTCGTTAAAAGTACGATAAAAAAAATTCGTAGGGTTTTCCATGTCAATACAAATAGCTAAGATATTTTGACTTGTGTTTTTACTAGTAAGATTAGTAGTAATATGTTGAGGAAATAGTAATTCTTCTTGTTCTTCAAACACTCTACAGTAAAGTAAGCGTATTGCCATATCAGCTTGAGCAGTTAGAAGTTGTTTACCAGACTCCCAATCTAATAAAGTGTCAGGTTCAATAGCTAGAATAGAAGCCCAATCATTGATTTTAATAGCCCGTTCTGTACGTAAAAACTTGATATCTTGAGGTCTTAGAAGCCAAGTTTGTAGAACAATTGCTTGCGCTATAGTACGATATATTTGGTTGATTTTGTAATAATGCTTTATTTCATTACCACATTTATCGCAAACCTCTACCGTTAAATTAAGGAAGTATAAATTATCAAGTTCTTGCTCTATGTCTTGAGTAAATGAGCGTTTCTCTATACGTAAATCATTGCCACATTCACATTTCACAGTTTTGTCTCCTAAAATCAAAGCTAATAAGCTGTTATTACTGATAAACTAAAATCAGCATCAAAGAAAACAATTATAGAAGTAAGGTCATCTCCATCTATATCAGCCCCATCTACTTGATATTTCCAGTTTTGGAAATCGCTATCCCAAATATTGTCAACGACTTGCCCGTTAGCTAAAGCAAAACGAATATCTCTACGAGAAAGACTTCTTAATTTTAACCTATCTTTGATGATATGGTCACTGATTTTGACAGTTCCATTTTCCAGAATATCTTTGATTTTGGCTTTAGCTTCTATTGCTGTCAATGGTATAGGTTTACTCATATGAATATATTTACTAATAATTAATAAAGTTCTTTCAGGTGTTGGATTAGGTCTATATTAGAAGGTAAAGTTTCAGCTATTGCTTCAAGAGAAATAACATCATTTATATCAGCACTTTCCCAAGCCTTATCATGGCTTAAATTTTGTAACTCATCAAAGCTCATTTTTCCGTAATTAGCAATGGCTTGATCTAATGCCTCAATATCAGAAAGACTTAAACTATTTAAGTTACTAGATCTTGCTACTGTAACTTTATGAGAAGGCTTTCCCTCAACAGTAAGTATTTCTGTAGTAGAAATGGCGGAATCTTCTTTATCACGAGCATCTTTAAGCATTTGATATATATTACTTGGTACGGGGCCATGTTTCATTGCATAGTAAGTATCATTACATATTTGGCGACCATATTCTTCCAAGTGATATCTATCTGCAAAATATATTACTTTGCAAATATGATAAATGTCTGGGATTGGAGCTTTTTGAGCAAGGTAGAGTATTACTTCTAAAGCTTTCTCTTTGTTAAATTTCCTAACCATTGCCTAATCTCCTTTTAGTGTTAGAAAAATCTCATATTACAGATTTTGCTTATATTTTATAATATTTTTAATGATTTTTCTAGCTATCCTCTAGAAATTAAATAACGGCACTAGCTTAGAAGGCTTAATTGTTGAAACTCCAAATAATCGCCCATAAATTTTAGTAAAGTGTATTTCAGTTATTTCACCCGGACAATTTTGGCCGGATATAAAAGTGTAAAAACCAGTTATACGAAATATTTCCAACTTTCTAACATTTCTAATTAATTGATAATGTAAGAGATATTAGCGAAAAGTAAATTGTTCAATTTGTTGTAAGTAGGGCGGCCAATTTTTGCCGGGTGGCGGCCAAAATCTGCCGGATAGTATAAATACTAGATAGAATTGACTGGAAAACTTAGATAAACTTTAGAACAACAAGCTTAAATGAAGAAAACTCCTTAGCAAATCAAGACAAATTATAGCCTAAAATTATAGAAATTCACTATTTTTTCAGTTAAAACCTTAAAAAACATCTCAATCTCAGAGTCTAATCAATATTTTTAGCTAATATTTTTAATAAAACTCCAAAATTCGAGTACCAGGATTTTATTTTTGTGGCACACCGTTTGATATAGAGAAAGACAACTAAAACAGCACTAAAGCAGTAACTTGATTAAAGCTCAATTTTAAGCTCTAGTTCTCACTTTTAAGTTCTGAGTGCCTTAGAAAGAAAATCTACAAAAAGTTAGGTTGTTAGTTTGGAGGTGTTATGGTTAGTTTGGTTAATGATACAGTACAAAACAGTAGTATAATATCGGTAAGTAATATATTTGATAGAAGGCAAGACAAACGGGTACAAATAGCTTTAATAGTATGTCTTAGAAAACTCTTTAACTCTCAAATGTATAAAAAAGCAGTAGAAACAATCAACATTTCAGCTAATGGGCTACTAATAGTTTCTGATGTGAATTTAGAACAAGGGGCAGAAATAGAAGTAAGCAATTTTAACCGTGAAGTAATTGTTAAAACAGTAGTTAGACATAGTACCAAAGATACTGATGGTAAATACAGAATAGGCTTAGAGATTCTTAGTAAGAATACTTCTTGGTTTGTACCAGAGCTAAACTTTAATAATCCTTTAGCTACAACACATATATGTTAAATAGCAAAACGGCAGATGATAAATCTTTAGCAGAAGATAGTTTCAAGAATAATGATAAAGAAACTTCTGGTAATGATTGCAGAGTGGTAATTGCCAAGAACGCTTCTTGTTACTTAAAAGAAATAGCCCCCAATACTAATACTTATTGGATTCATTTTAAGAAATTATATTAATAAAGTTAAGTGAGGATTTATGTCAGAGAAGAACAAAGAAAACGAACAAGTTCAGAGATTCAGAAATACCCTGCCAGATGCTCTTAATAATGATAATAGTCTTAACTTGGAAGTTGATAAGAACCAAGATATAGTAACCCTATGTGAAACAATAAATTACAACACTATTAGCCATGATAGAAATGATAGAGCTTATTACGAAACTAGCAATAGTACTAATGAGAAGTATCTGAAAAGACAAAAATCTCCCTTTGTCCTAAAGGGTAAAGACGAGACTAAGGGCGAAACTCACGAGCTTTATTATGGAGAAAATAAAATTGGTAGATTTCCTAATAATGATATTCTTATAGATAACCCTTGTATTTCTCGTTTACACGCTACTATTACAGTTTATAAAGATAAGATTGAAGTTAAAGATCATTCTCTAAATGGCAC
>JBDIBI010000067.1:0-18241 GCA_039812885.1 Blastocatellia bacterium | reverse complement strand
GTTGATTAACAAATCTTTCTAACATTTCAGCATGATTTAAATCCATTTTGTTTTCCAAACGTGCTTGACCTTGCTTTAGCTCAGCATAATTTGAATCCATTTTGCTTTCCAAACGTGCTTGGTCTTGCTTTAGCTCAGCATAATTTGAATCTACTTTGCTTTCCAAACGTGCTTGACCTTGCTTTAGCTCAGCATAATTTGAATCCATTTTGTTTTCCAAACGTGCTTGACCTTGCTTTAGCTCAGCATAATTTGAATCCATTTTGTTTTCCAAACGTGCTTGACCTTGCTTTAGCTCAGCATAATTTGAATCCATTTTGCTTTCCAAACGTGCTTGACCTTGCTTTAGCTCAGCATAATTTGAATCCATTTTGCTTTCCAAACGTGCTTGGTCTTGCTTTAGCTCAGCATAATTTGAATCTACTTTGCTTTCCAAACGTGCTTGGTCTTGTTTTAGTTCTTTTATCTCAATTTCTACATTAGTTAACTTTGCTAATAATAGTTCTAATATTTCCCGTTCTGTCATTGAGTTGCACCTTTGTTATAAATCCGATGGGGCATTATAACAAAAACTACTTAATAAACAAACAGCCTATTTTTAGTTTTATTATATTAGTTTTAATCGAATCATATTGAGAACAAAGGGTTTCTCGAGATGTGCAAGAACTCAGAAGCCTTTTAATAAAAATTTCTTTTCAATGTGTCCTTTTGTAGAAACTACTAATAAATCTAATATCTCTAACTAATTGGAAAAAAAGAAGGAGCCGACGGGATTTGAACCCGCAACAACTTGATTGAACATCAAGGCTCTTGCCACTTGAGCTACAGCCCCATAAACTCTTTAGTTAATATTAACTAACAAAATCCTAACAAACGGAGGGTGAGGGATTCGAACTCTCATGTGCCGTAAAGACACGACAGTTTTCAAGACTGTTGCCATACCTAATTAGGCGAACCCTCCAGACAGGGGTACTAGGATTTGAACCCAGACCAACGGTTTTGGAGACCGGTATGCTACCATTACACCATACCCCTATATTATCTATTTACTTTAACTAAGTATTTCTAATACTTATAAATCAAGCATTTTATTCATTAAATACATATTTTCTATAACAAATTTAGTCTATATCAATATGTATATAACTGTGATTCAAAGAACTAGAATTTTTTTGATTTATCTTTTTCAAATCTTTTCTGATTTATTTTATAACATATTTTATTTGACATTTTCAAGTATTTTTTGAAAAATTTTTCCGGCATTTTCTTTATAATCAATATGTTATCTTTTGACAACACTGCCCCTATAAAGATTATTTTTAATAACCTTCAAACCTAGGTGCAGTTATCAAAATAACCACACAGAGAAAGTTTTTTGCTAACAGCAAAAGGAGCGCGCTAAACACCAGTTAGCCCGCTCCTTCTTTCTCTTGAATAAGTCTTTGGATTAGATTTTTTCAGATTTGGGAGCGGGAGAACCGCTCCCGCGATGTTAGTCTTGTCTTTGATCCAGCCGTGAATCTAAATAGCTTCCTGCTATCACTCCAGTACTTGTTGTTGGATTATTTGGGCTGGTTATCGGCATAAAGCTTGATGATTTAGCACAAATATTACCCAACGACGCACCTTTGCCAACCCAGCCGCGTTCAGTAACGGTTGTTAATGTGGCTATAAAATTATGGTGGTTTCTGAGTAACATTGTATTTAGTTCCCCTTAATTTTGAACCGCTATGCTAAAAAATTTGACATTTCAGTTTAGTTAAAAAGCTATTATGTGTCAACTCTTAATTTTGAAATTTTCTAAGTTTCTTAATCAAAATTACTAAATAATCATTTATTTTTGATAATACCTGTAATAACAATAATTTATGCTTTCAACTAAAAATAATACCAGCAATATTTTCACTTCTAAACCGGGAATTGCTGAAATAATATACATACAAAACTATCTTTAAGTTTTGCTGATATGTTTTACATTATCTTCTTTTTAAGCGAGAATCATTGCTAAAGGATGATGTTATGCAATCAGAGTTGCTCAAATCTACACAAGTACCACACCAAGTAAAAACTAATACCTTTATCAATACTCACACTATAGCAATTATTATTATTGGTATTTGTGCTTTTATTAACCTCTATGCAATTCAACCTATTCTGCCACTACTTACAGAAGTCTTTCATGCTAGCAAGTTGATGATAAGTCTAACAGTAACAACATCTACAGCCGGAGTGGCACTAGCAGCACCTTTTGTTGGTCGATTTGCAAATAAACTTGGGCTTAAAAAATTAATTGTTACATCAACTTTGTTATTAGGCTTAGCTACTTTCCTTGCTGCAAGCTCAAAAACTCTAAATCAATTAATTTTCTGGAGATTTATTCAAGGTATCATTACCCCAGCAATATTTGTTATTGCTGTTACATATATTAATGAGGAATGGAGATCAAAACGTGCAGGTAGCGCAATGGCTACATACATAACAGGAACAGTACTTGGTGGCTTTTCAGGACGAATACTTGTTGCATTAACTGAAAGCCGCTTAGGATGGCGCGGATGTTTTCTAATGTTAGGACTAATTAACATTCTTGGAGCAATTGTAATTAAAGTATTACTACCCACAGAACAAAACTATGTTAAACAAGAAAACACAACCCACTACATAACTATTTTGCGTGATCATCTAAAAAACCGTCCTTTAGTTTCAATATATTTTGTAGGATTTTGTGTATTATTTTCTTTGTTAGGCATTTTTAACTATTTAACTTTTCGCCTTGCAGCTAAACCTTTTAATTTGAGTACAGCCTCACTTGGTTTTATATTTTTTGTCTATCTATTTGGAGCAATATTTACACCTCTTTCTGGAAAGTGGATTGATCGCTATGGACAACGTAGCACTCTATCAACCGCCGTTATAATAGCTATTTCAGGTTTATTGTTAACATTAACTAATAATCTAGTACTTATAATTTTAGGTTTAGCAATCTTTTGCACAGGAATATTTATTGCTCAAACCACAGCTAATAGCTTTATTGGAAAAGTAGTTAACTCTCATCAAGCTATGGCAGTTGGTTTATATGTGACTTGTTACTATTTAGGTGGAAGTGCTGGAAGCCTTGTCCTTGGCTGGTTTTGGCAACTTGGAGGCTGGTGGGCTTGTGTAATTTTAGTAGTATTGCTACAACTTTTCTGCATGACAATTGCTCGTAAATTTTGGAATATTACCTTACGTTAAAACAAATAATGAAGTTATTTGATTGTGATTGGTTTTAGTCGTCATCTATTTTATCTCCTCAACATTTCCCTCTTTCATATAAAATTGTAAAAGTTTCCCGAAAGTAAGCCCCTGTACTAAAATAGAAAAAACAACAACAGCGTAAGTAGTAGTAACAATTAAATCTCGCTCTTGTGAATTAGGTAAAGATAAGGCCAGAGCAATAGAAAGCCCTCCTCTAAGCCCACCCCAAGTCAGTAGTGGAATTGTACCTTTCATATATTTTTCATTGTTTTTCATCACATTTATTGCTTGCATTACATTTATTGGCAGAGCAACACTAATCAAGCGACCAAATAGTGAAACCACAATAGCGATAAATCCAGCAACAAAATATATAGGTTTAAGCGCAATTACAATTACCTCTAACCCAATAAGCATAAATAGAATTGCATTAAGTATTTCATCTACTAACTCCCAAAATGTGTCTAAGTGTTCACGAGTTTTTTCTGACATTCCATATTCACGACCATGATTACCTATAAAAATGCCTGCAACTACAATGGTAATAGGTGCTGAAACATGAATAAGCTCAGCTAAAGTATATCCACCCGTTGCTAAAGCCAACGTAAGAGGAATTTCTACTAAATAAGCATCAACACTTCGTAATAACCTATAAATTATATAGCCTAAAATTAAACCTAATATCAAACCACCTAAAACTTCTTTTAATAATAATAAAATTATTGCTTTAGGTTCAGGAGAACTTTGTCCTGTCACTATCGCTAAAACTGTTAAAAACACTACTACTCCAGTACCATCATTGAAGAGAGATTCTCCTGCTATTTTAGTTTCTAAAATGCGAGGAGCACCAACTTTTTTAATGATTCCTAATACTGCAATCGGATCAGTAGGAGCTATTAAAGCACCAAAGAGTAAAGCATAAACAAAGGGGATTTCTAGTCCAATTAGTTTCAATCCAAACCAGAAAAGCCCGCCTGTAAGAAAAGAAGCTATGACTACTCCTACAGTAGCAAGTATTGAAACTGGCACTTTAGTAGTTTTAAGATCAGAGAATTGAACTTGCATTGCTCCAGCAAAAAGCAGAAAAGCCAACAGTCCATGTAATAAAATATCCCCAAAATTAATCGAGCTTACAAAAACAGCTAACTCACGAACTTTTACTACATCTATTTCTCCTAATACAGTTACTATTATGGAAGTAAAAAGAGCTATAGCCATTAATCCTATAGTTTGTGGAAGTTTTATATATCGGTAGTTAACATAGCTTGCTAATGCTGCTAGAGAAATCAAAATTGCTATTGTGTGAAAGACACTCATCTACAGTTCTCCTCATCTTTGAAAACTTCTTTGAATTTTTAAGTACTTAATTTAGGAGTTGGTCTACTCTAGAAGATATCCTGTTGAATAGAGTTTAATAGACTTTAAGCTTTGCAGAGTAAAAACTTAAGTCCAAGCTACAATTTTACAATCACGAGTTTCTATCAATGCTCCTATAGTCATGGTAACTTGAATTAGTCCAACATGTGTATATACTTAAGGAAAGTTGCTCACTTGATTCCTATATAGATAATTCGCTTTCCGATAACTTGGTGCCACTTTGCTTAAATAATTTGACTAAAAATGGAGGTGCAATAAGTGTGGTAGCTATAGCCATAAAAACTACAACTCCATATAATGCATTAGAAAGCACACCTATAGTAAGCCCTATTTGAGCCACTACTATTCCAACTTCGCCTCTTGGCACCATTCCCATTCCTATTTGTAGCGCAGCTCTTTTACCTAATGGTAAAGCGGCCAAACCACAAGCTACAAGCTTTGTGGCGACAGCAGCTATAGTAGTTATAATTGCAAGTATTATTATTTGGTTATCTTTAAAAACAGATAATTCTAGTTGTAAACCAATTCCTACCAGAAAAAAAGGTAGTAGAAATTCCATTACTGCACAGGATTGATTATGTAACTCTGTACTTTCACTAACATCTGACAGTACCATTCCTGCTAAAAATGCACCTATTATAGCAGCTACACCTACATAAGTTGCGAGTAAAGAAAGTACCAAACATAGTGTTAAACCAATGATTAAATGAGCATGACCAATTTTTAACTTTTCAAAAGATGGTTTTACTTTATTAACTAATTTTGTACCAATAAAAATCATAAACAAAGTAAAACCTATAGATAGAAGTGACGTAGTAATTAATTCTGTATAATTAATAGATCCTTTTGCAGCACTACTTACTATACTAAGAATTAGTAGACTTAAAATATCGTCAATCACCGCAGCACCCATAATTATTTGACTAGCTTTACTACTAAGCATTCCTATTGATGCCAATACACGAGCAGTAATCCCTACACTAGTAGCAACCATTGCTGCCCCTAGAAAAACACCCTCTATAGAAGGTTTTCCCCAAATGGCCAATAATGCCCAACCAGCAATAAAAGGTGCTATAACACCTAATATTGCAACTAGTAAAGCTCGTCCTCCAACTTGAAAAAGAGCTTTAGCATTTATTTCCAAACCAACAGTAAAAAGTAAGAGTATAATTCCAATTTCAGCCAAAGCTTGAGTTAACTCTGTATGTTTAACTAATCCAAATACACTAGGACCTATTAAAACCCCCGCTAAAATTTCTCCAACTACAGCGGGTTGTTTTAACCGTTCAAAAATCTCTGCACTTACCTTAGCAGCAATAAAAATCACACCTAAAGTAAAAAGTAGGTCTTTATCCCCGCTAAGAAAATAAAAGGCAAAAAGGTCTTGTGAGTCTACAAACATTATCTATTTTCCTTTGAGTATTTTGCTTTTAATAATTAGCAGCTAAAACCATTTTACTGGTCTTAGAGGATAGGTATCTTTATATAAAAATGTAAGTAATACTTGCATTTTTAGTAGGTTCTTTATACCAAATCATTTTTATAGAGTCAATTTAATTTTGTCGTATATTTGTAATATATTGATTATAAAAAAGAGTAACTATGTAAATCTTTTAATAGTCACTTTGAAACCTTCTAAGAATATAAGTACTACTTACATTCTTGACAAACTCTTTATAACAAATTACTCTGAAACCATTAAAAGAGCGATTAAACTTTTAGGAGCATTATCTTCACAATGAGTCAACAAAAAGCACAAGTTCAACCATTAGAAATAAGTCCATTAGAGAGGAGTTCTTGGATAAAAAAGCCTCCTATCACCAATTTAGGTAAAAAAATAGTTAGTGCAACAGTCGAAGAATTTGCTAGCAAAGGGGTCTTAGGTGCAAGAATAACGGAAATAACAAGACTAGCAGGAACAACAGATCCAGCATTTTATAGATATTTTCCAAGCATTAAACAAGCGGCTTTATTTATTATGAGTGAGTATTATTGGGCACCATTAAATTTACGCTTAAATCATTATGAGCAAATTACTCAAGATACCTTACAACTCTTTGAAGCCGTGGTGCGTGCATTAATCCAATCTACAGAAGATGATCCTTCTCGTCCTTGGCTAGCTGAATCAAAAGTCTTTCGCATAGTTGTTGTTCAAATGCGTAATCCATCACTATTACCAGAATCAATGTTAGATTCAGAATATCTTACTTTTATTAGCAAATTAGAAGCGCTAATTAAGAAAGGTCAAGAACAAAAAATCTTTTCTCATAGCTTGCGGCCTGCACTAGTGGCTCAATTACTAGTTAATGTACTGCATGGTTTGTTAATGCAAAACTATTTAAATTTTGCTCATCTGCTAGTAAAAGAACAAGAAATTAAACAAGTTGCTCATAGATTAGTTGGACTTGATTAAGTAATATTTTACTGATATTTCACTTATTTTGTGAAACTATATAAAATTTTTCAAAAGATGCCAAAGCTTCAATATTCAATAATTTAACATTTCGTCCTTGAAGCTTAATTAATCCATCTTGTTGTAGCCGAGTAAAGCTACGAGAAACTACTTCCCTAACAGTTCCAACACGTGCAGCAATTTGTTGATTAGTAAGAGTTAGCTTAAATTCAATACTATTTTCATTTGGCTTTCTTTGCCGAGCCTCTTCTAGAAGCAAACTAGCAATGCGTTGACTAACTTCCTTTAGTGATAAGGATTCTATTAATGAAGCACAATAGCGCAATCTCTTTGACAAAACTTTTAAAGCAGCTAAAGCAATTTCTGGATACTCATAACAAAGCTGATGCATATCTTTTTTATCAATAAAAAGCAAGAAACTATCCTCATCTGCTACTACAGTCGAGGGATAAAGCCCTCCATCAAAAACAGGAATTTCTCCAAATGTTGCACCTGCTCTTTCAGTATGAATAACTTGCTCACGACCATCAGCACCTATACGCATAGCTCTGATAGTTCCACTAACAATTACATACATTCCCTTAGCTTCTTCGCCTTCTAAAAAGACCATTTCACCGGTTTTTAGAAACTTCTCTGAAGTTTTTTCACTTAATTTAACTAATGTATCTTCTGACAAACTACCAAATAAGGGGGTTTGCTTTAGTGCTTTTACTTTATCCATAAACTTCTGCACTTTTCTCCAAGTGTGACTTAAGTCACTGCCATTTCTTAAAAATTACTCTAATCTCCAACCTAACATACAAAAATAACTCTTAAATAATTTCTAGGAGGCAATTATGGTTACGGCATTATCCAAGAGTTTAAGTCACTATGCTAGCAATGTACCCGGTGCAGCAGAATTATTTGAAGAATTAGGACTTGATTACTGCTGTGGTGGTGGACGTTTACTAGATCAAGCTTGTCAGGAAAAAGGCTTAACAGTTGATGAAGTGCTTACTAAGCTAAGCCAAATAGAAGCAAGTAAACAAGATAAAGCTATTTTTATTGATTGGTCAAAAGAATCTCTTACAAGTTTAATTGAGTATATTTTAGCTACACATCATGTCTACACTAGAAAAGAACTTGAACAAATTCCAAAGCTTTTAACTAAAGTAATTATTGCACATGTAAATAATCACCCAGAACTTAAAAGCCTTGAATTAGCCTTTCAATCATTAATAGACGATTTACACCCTCATCTAATGAAAGAAGAGCAAATACTTTTTCCTTATGTAATAGCCTTAGAGCAGTCTGGCAAAATGCCCAACACTTGTTTTGGTACTGTTCAAAACCCAATCAGAGTAATGCATTTTGAACATGAATCTGCTGGTGAATTACTAACAATATTGCGTTCAATTACTAACAATTATAGAGTCCCAGAAAATGTTTGCCCTAGTTATAGAACTCTTTACCAAAAACTTCAAAACCTAGAGCAAGATTTACATAAACATATTCATCTTGAAAATAACATTCTTTTCCCAAGAGCAATTGAACTAGAGAACAAAGCTTTAACAAACTTAGCTAAAAACAACTAATTAGTTAGTTGAAAATACACTTGTTAGCAAAAGGTGAAAAGAAAAAGTAACTTATAAAGATTTCGCTATATTTGCCCCCACAAAACAAGCTAAACCAAGAGTTTAAGCAGGTAAATATGGCTACGCTAAAAGCAGCAGTTCCAACAGAAAAATATCATGAAAACTTGATTTCCTGCCAAGTGGCTTGTCCTGTTCATACAGACGCTCGTGGGTATGTTAGGGCAATTGCAGAAGGTCGTTTTGAGGAAGCCTATTTAATAGCACGTGGGCCTAATCCATTTGCCTCCATTTGTGGCCGTATTTGTGGCGCTCCTTGTGAAGTTGCTTGTCGTCGTGGTCAAATTCCTCGCTTAGATCCTGATGGAAACTTTGTTGCTTGGGATCGTCCTGTTTCAATCAGAGCATTAAAGCGTTTTGCTTGTGAACAAGCTGGAATAGATGTTCGTCCTACACAAGAAGTTCTTAAAAACCTTCAATCCTACATTCCTAAAATAGTTGGCAATATTGAAGAAATGGCAGCTTTACTTCAAGCCAGCATTTCAGGAAAATTTATTAAAGCCAATAAAGAAAAAATTGCAATTATTGGAGCAGGCCCCGCAGGGCTTTCAGCCGCTCATGATTTGGCTTTACTGGGATTTTCTCCAGTAGTTTTTGAAATTGAGCCTGTTGCAGCAGGAATGCTAGCTGTAGGTGTTCCAGCCTATCGCCTACCTCGTGAGCTAATTGCCCGTGAAGTTGCTCTAATTCAAGCCCTAGGAGTTGAGATCCGCTGTAATACAACAATAGGCAAAGACATTTCCTTTGCAAACTTACGAAAAGACTTTGCAGCAGTGCTAATCGCTGTTGGAGCTAAAACTTCTCGCGGCTTAAACCTCACTGGTGAACAAGGAACAAGAGTTTATGGTGGTGTAGATCTACTTAGAGCTGTTTCTTTGTCTGAGCCTCTAAGTATAGGCAGAGATGTAGTTGTTATTGGAGGTGGTAATGTAGCCTATGATGTAGCTCGTTCAGTACTTAGACAAATTGCCTATGACACAGCCCGTACAGCCAAACGCTTGCTTACCACTTCACAAGTTTGGTTAGTTTCTCTAGAAAGCCTAGAAGAAATGCCTGCCGACACTCTAGAAATTCTAGAAGGGGATGAAGAAGGCATTATTAGAATGAATGGCTGGGGGCCGCTTGAAATCCAGCGTAACAGCAATGGAGAAGTGACTGGAGTTCTTTTTAAGCGCTGTTTAAGAGTCTATGACGAAAATAAGCGTTTTGCTCCTACTTTTGATGAAAACATTCAACATACTATTTCTTGTGACACAGTGCTACTAGCCGTAGGGCAAGCCCCTAACCTAAATTTCCTTAATGATGGCGGCACAGATGTAGAACAATTTCGCCCAGGTTGGCCTAAAGTAAATCAAGAAACCCTTTCCACTTCAGCTAAAGGTGTTTTTGTTGCTGGCGATCTAGCTTATGGTACTCGTTTGTTAATTGATGCTGTAGCCTCTGGCAAGAAAGCTGCTCGCTCAATTTATGAATATATAACTGGCCGAACTCTCAGTCCTGAAGCAACTAGCGCTCATATTGTTCAAGAACGCTACTGCCGCGAAGCTGGCTATGAAACTATTCGCCGTGTTGCTGTGCCAGTACTTGAAGCTGAAGAAAGACTCCATCACCCTGAAACCGTTGTAGAAACTGGCTATAGCGCTGAGCAAGCTATGAGAGAAGCTTCTCGCTGCTTAGATTGTGGTGTTACTCCTGTTTTTGATGGTAATCGCTGTGTCTTGTGCGGTGGATGTGCTGATGTTTGCCCTACTCAATGCTTAAAACTTGTTTCCTTATCAGACTTAGAACTTAGTCCCGATCTACAAACGGCTATTAGTAATAGTTTAGATGAAACAGAAGATCTTAGTGAAAATTCAGCAATTTTAAAAGATGAAGATCGCTGTATTCGCTGTGCTTTATGCGCTATGCGCTGTCCAGCAGATGCAATAACTATGGAAAGAGTAACTTTCTTAAATATTTGGAGGTCACAATGACATCAACTCCTGAACCAAATAACAATGTTCCATCTCGTCTTGATCCTGAGCCAATGCCAAGAAGGGATTTTCTTGGGCTATCTGCATTATTTGCTGCTGGTTCGACGTTATTTTTTGCTTTACTAGGAATGCTACGTCTACCTAAAACAGCAGTCTTGTCATCTCCAACAAAAAAATTTCCAGTAGTTTTACCAGAAACTCTTGCTCCTGGAGAAGCTTTTATCCCAGCAGGGCGAGCAGTTGCGCTTTTTAAGGATGAAAAAGGAGTACATGCAATTTCTACAACTTGCACTCATTTAGGCTGTGTAGTCAAAGCTAATAATGAAGGGTTTGAGTGTCCTTGCCATGGTTCTAGGTTTGCCAAAGATGGCTCTGTTACAAAAGGGCCAGCACCCCAACCATTACCTTGGTTACAAGTTTCTCACAACGGGGACAAATGGGTAGTTGACGAATCAACTACAGTTCCCAAAGGCACAAATGCAACATAAGTGATATAACATAGGTGAGATTATGAGTACAACACCAAATCAAGCAAATTCTGGACTAGCGCAAATTCTTAAGAACTTGCAGGCTTTGCCTGAACAACTGCGCAATGCTACTTTTAGAAGCGGTAAGCCTAATACAGACCGCACTAGATCCACATTTGTTTTTGGAAATTTGTTTTTGCACCTGCACTCTGTTAGAACACATCTCTGGAGTTTAAGGTGGACTACCACAATGGGTTTAGGCATTGCTACAACCGCAGCCTTTTTAATCACCTTGGTTACTGGCATATTGCTAATGTTTTATTACAAACCCTATCCAGATGTTGCTTATCAATCAATCAAAGATATTTATTTTGTAGTTCCAACAGGACAATTTATTCGCAACATTCATCGCTGGGCAGCTAATGTTATGGTGGTTACTGTCATCCTGCATATGGCCAGAGCTTTTTATACTGCTGCTTATCGCGCTCCTAGAGAATTTAACTGGCTACTTGGTATTGGATTACTTGCTATTACTCTAGGTCTGTCATTTACAGGTTATTTGCTGCCTTGGGATCAATTAGCTTATTGGGCAATTACAATTGGAGCTAATATTGCTCAATCTCCTAGAGAGTTAACCGATGCGTTAGGAATTACTAAATATTTTGATCCTGGTGGATTAATTAGGCTAATTCTACTAGGGTCAGATACAGTTGGAGCAGAAGCACTAATTAGATTTTATCTATTGCATATTATGCTCTTACCTCTAGCTTTAGGGATGTTGATGGGCGTTCATTTCTGGCGCATTCGCAAAGATGGAGGTCTTGCACGTCCAGTAGATGCAGAAGCTAGACTTGGCAATTTGCCAACTACAAGCTATCCAGTTTTTTCTCAAGCTCCAACAAAAACCTATCAATTAGCAGCTATTGTAAAAGGAAAAACTGCTGTTGTAGGCCGTGCTCCAGAAGCAACTGTGCCATCAATGCCACATCTTTTTTATGCTGAATTGGCAGTTTTGATGTTTACCATTTTTATTTGTGTAGCATTAGCTCTAATTTCTGATGCACCGCTAAAAGAGCTAGCTAACCCTTCTGTACCAGAAAATCCAGCCAAAGCACCTTGGTATTTTTTAGGCTTACAAGAGCTTGTTTCATTTTCTGCTTTTATGGGTGGAATAGGCGTTCCAACTATAGTAATGGCCGGACTTGGGCTAATTCCCTTTCTAGATCGTGAAACAAACGGGACTGGTGAATGGTTTGGTGGGACTGGTGGGAAAAAATTAGTTGCTTGGTCAATAGTTTTTGGCTTAGCTGCTCCTTTATTAATTGAATCTTTTGCTATTCATTTTGGTTGGATTAGAGAATGGTTTCCTAAAACTCCACAACTAATCATTACCTTTATTAATCCAGCCACAATATTAACTCTAGTTTATGCACTTTATTCAGTTTATTTAGTAAAAAGCTACAAGTCTACTAGAGCAGGTGCACTAGGGTTATTTACCTGCTTTCTATGTGGTTTTTTAGTACTGACAATTATAGGAACTTATTTTCGTGGGCCAAATTGGACATTTTATTGGTCTATGTCAGATTGGCCAAAGCATTAGAAATTCATTGAAGATGGGCAGGGACAAGCCCTGCCCCTACATTTACTAAAATACTATTGATTATGGTTTTGTAGATGTAAGGACAACAAGCTATGGACAAAAATAAACATCTGCTTTTTTGGTCAAGCATTGCAGCACTAATAATGCTTGTGTTTGCTGCTCTAAGTGAAAGTTTTTGGAAAGACTGGCAACAGATACAAAAATCTGCTCGGGCAGATGGTAGCTCTATTGATGTCCATTTGCGGCAACTAGTCATTCCTGAGCTAAACACTACAGATCGTTGTGTAACTTGTCATGTGTCGATGGCACCAGGAGAACAAAGCACTACAGGCAATAGAGCTTTAGTTGCTCATAAAAATGTAGTGCATGATCCGTCTGTTTTTGGTTGTACAATTTGTCATGCTGGTCAAGGTCAAGCAACTAAAAAAGAAGATGCTCATGGTCTAGCAGAATTTTGGCCTGAGCCAATGCTTCCACTACAAGCTAGTTATGCTGGTTGTGGTCGTTGTCATACTCCTTTAGCTATACCTAGTTCAACTGTATTAGCAAAAGGCAAAACTCTGTTTGAGCGTTATGATTGCCTAGCTTGTCATAGAATGGATGGACGAGGTGCAACAATTCGCCCTGATGGCGGTGGAATGGAAGGCCCAGACCTTTCTAAAGTTGGAATTAAAGGCTATGACATTGGTTGGTATGAAAAACATGCCCAAAAACATCAGCAAGCAGAATCCGAACCTTGGAAAAATTCTTTTGGTAGTATTCCTGAAGTCGATCAAAAAGATATCAATGTTTTTCTTGCAACTTGTGTGGCTGCACCAAAGCTAGTTGAGGCCAAAGCTTTGTTTAACTCTTTAGGTTGTCTAGGTTGTCACAAAGTAAGCGGTGTTGGTGGGGATGCAGGTACAGATCTTTCCCGTTCTGGATACAAAGACCCTGGACAACTTGACTTTAGCCATATTCCTGGCGCTCACACCTTGTCTAACTGGCTAGCAGAACATTTTCGCTCACCTGGTGCTTTAGTCGCTGGTTCTCAAATGCCTGCAATGGGCTTGAATGAAGAGCAAATACAGCTTTTGACAATATATGTTTTATCATTGCGGCGCAAGGATATTCCTAGCAGTTTTTTACCTAAAGACCGTGCTAGAGCAATGCAGTTTGGAGAAAGAGAGTTTACCAAAGATGGAGCAACGCTTTATGGAACCTTCTGTGCAGCTTGTCATGGACAAAAAGGACAAGGAGTTCGCTATCCTGGAACACAATCTTTTCCAGCTATTTCTAGCCCAGAGTTTCTAAGCTTAGCCTCAGATGAATTTTTAACAGAAACCATTCGCCAAGGCCGCGCTGGTCGGTTAATGCCAGGGTGGGATAAGTCTAGTGGGTTAAAGGCCGATGAAATCAAGGCTATAGTCACTTACTTGCGTCAGTTAGGTGGCAATACAAACTACAATGTAGAAACTACACCAGCTAGATGGGTTAAGGCAGATGCAAACCTAGGCGCTAAACTCTACAGCGCAAGTTGTTCAGGTTGTCATGGTGCAAAAGGACAAGGTGGCGAAGGGCCAGCACTAAATAACAAAACATTCTTAAATACTGCTACAGATACATTTTTACTGCAAACCATTAGCAAAGGCCGTCCAAATACACCTATGGCTGCTTTTGAACAAGCTTCACCTGTGCGCCCAGCGCTTTCGCAAAAAGAGATTGAGTCAATCATTGCACATATTCGCACTTGGAAAGGAGAATAGTTTATGAAGAAAGAAATTTCTCGCCGAGATTTTCTTAAAACCGTTACAGCAGCAGGGTTTGGTGCTCTAGTAGCATCAAGCGCAGCGGCTTGGGGAATACAGAAAATCACTAACCCTCTAGCTGTCTATCCAGACCGAGATTGGGAGCGAGTTTACCGTGATCTATGGAAATATGATTCAAAATTTACTTTCCTGTGCGCTCCAAATGATACACACAACTGTATTTTAAATGCCTATGTTCGTTCTGGAGTAGTAACCCGTATAGGGCCAACAATGCGTTATGGAGAAGCAACCGATTTGTCAGGCAATTCAACTACTCATCGTTGGGATCCTAGAGTTTGTCAAAAAGGTCTTGCTCTAACTCGTAGGTTTTATGGAGATCGCCGAGTTAATCAATGTATGGTGCGTGCTGGCTTTAAGCGTTGGGTTGAGGCTGGATTTCCTCGCGGCCAAGATGGATTGCCACCAAGAGAGTATTTCCAACGCGCCCGTGATGAGTGGGTTAGAGTGCCTCATGATGATGCAGCAAAAATTGTTGCGGCTGCATTAAAAAATATTGCTGAAACTTACACTGGCGATGAAGGTAAACAACGCTTAAAAGCTCAGCACTATGATGAAGCTACAATTGAAGCTACACAAGGAGTTGGGACACAAGTTCTAAAATTCCGTGGTGGTATGCCATTGTTAGGAATTACTCGTGTATTTGGAATGTATAGAATGGCTAATTCTATGGCGCTTCTTGACTCTGCAATCCGTAAAGTAGGTGCTGACAAAGCTTTAGGTGGAAAAGGATTTGACAATTATTCCTGGCATACTGATTTACCTCCTGGACACCCAATGGTAACAGGGCAACAGACAGTTGAGTTTGACCTCTGTGCAGTAGAGCAAGCTAAAACCCTTGTAGTATGGGGCATGAACTGGATTACAACCAAAATGCCTGATGCGCATTGGCTTACAGAGGCACGAATGAAAGGAACTAAGATTGTAGTAATTGCTTGTGAATACTCAGCGACTGCAACCAAAGGTGATGAAGTGCTAGTAGTTCGCCCAGGTACCACACCAGCCCTAGCTCTAGGATTTGCCAATGTGATTATGCGTGACAAACTCTATGACCTTGAGTATGTACGCCAATGGACTGACCTGCCTATTTTGGTCAGGATGGACAGCCTAAAATATTTGCGTGCTGAAGAAGTTTTTGGACAAAAGCCTAGCGAGCTAACAAATCAGACCAAAGTCTTAAAAGAAGGTGAAAAAGAACCTCCTCCTGTTCAACAAACTGACACATTAATTCCTGAAAAAATGCGTCAAGAATGGGGTGATTATGTTTGGTGGGATCAAGCTAGTAACAGCCCAAAACTTACTACCCGTGACCAAGTTGGTAAATTATCTAAGGTTGGCGAAGCACAGCTAGAAGGTACTATAGAAGTAACTCTAGCGGATGGTAAAAAAGTCCGATGTCGTCCAGTGTTTGATCTAGTAAAAGAATATGCTGCTCACTTTGATCCAAAGACAACAGAAGAACTAACCTGGGCGCCTGCTGCTGCGATTGAATCTCTAGCTCGTTTATTTGCTAAAGAGCCTGGCACAACACTTTTTGCCATTGGAATGGGGCCAAATCAGTTCTTTAACAATGATAACAAGGATCGAGACATTTTCTTACTTGCAGCACTTACAGGAAATGTTGGGAAAATAGCTGGTAATGTTGGCTCTTATGCTGGTAATTACCGGGTTTCTCTTTTTAATGGTTCGCCTCAGTATATTGATGAAAACCCTTTTGAAATTGAGCTAGACGAAACCAAACCAGCAAAAGTAAAACAATACTGGAAGGCAGAATCAGCCCACTACTACAACCATGAAGATCACCCATTAAGAGTTGGAAACAAGTTACTTACAGGTAAAACTCATATTCCTACACCAACCAAATCACTTTGGTTTGCAAATGCTAATTCCATTTTAGGCAATGTCAAATGGCACTACAACACGGTTGTTAATGTTTTGCCTAGAATTGAAATGATTGCAGTACAAGAATGGTGGTGGTCTACATCTTGTGAATGGGCAGATGTGGTCTTTGGAGTCGATTGTTGGGCAGAGCTTAAACATCCAGATATGACAGCATCTGTTACTAATCCATTCCTTCAAGTATTCCCTAGAACCCCATTGCCAAGGGCATTTAACACCATGGGAGATATTGAAGTTTTGGCTCTAGTAGCATCTAAGTTAGCAGAACTAACCAAAGACAATCGATTTAATGACTATTGGAAGTTTGTTAGAGAGGGAAAAACTTCTGTCTATCTGCAAAGAATTTTAGATAACTCTACTAATACCAAAGGCTATCAAATTGCAGATTTAGAAGAAAAAGCCAAGGAAGGTGTTCCAGCGTTACTTAATAGTCGTACAACTCCAAAAGTTGTTGGATATGAACAAGTTACAGACTCCAGGCCTTGGTATACAAAGAGCGGAAGATTAGAATCCTACAGGGAAGAAGATGAATTTATTGAAGCAGGCGAAAACTTGCCAGTTCATAGAGAACCTGTAGATTCAACATTTTATGAGCCTAATGTAATTGTTGCACCAAAACATGAAGCTATTCGAGCCGTAGGCCCAGAAGGCTATGGAGTAAAACGAGATAATTTATCTTGTGAAGTACGGTGCGGGCGTAATGTAGTGTTAACTTGGGCTGAAACTAAAAACACCAAGCACCCACTAGCCAAAGACGGATTTAAGTTTGTTTTCCACACTCCTAAATACCGTCATGGCTCACATACAACGCCAATTGACACCGATATGGTAGCAGTACTCTTTGGCCCATTTGGGGATATTTACCGCCGAGATAAGCGTAGTCCATTTGTTACAGAAGGTTATGTAGACATTAACCCAGCAGATGCTCGTGAATTAGGAGTTGAAGATGGGGATTATGTTTGGATTGACCCAGATCCAGAGGATCGCCCATTCCGAGGTTGGCAAAATAACGCTAGAGACTATGCTTTTGCTAGGCTGTTGTGCCGTGCTCGTTACTATCCTGGCACACCACGTGGAGTAACAAGAATGTGGTTCAATATGTACGGCACAACTCCAGGCTCACAACAAGGACAAAAAGAGCGTGCCGATGGACTAGCTAAAAATCCTCGCACTAACTATCAAGCAATGTTCCGCTCAGGCTCACATCAATCGGCAACACGTGGCTGGTTAAAGCCTACTTGGATGACAGATTCATTAGTCAGAAAAGGTCTTTTTGGTCAAGGAATTGGGAAAGGCTTTTTGCCTGATGTCCATTGTCCAACAGGCGCACCACGTGAAGCAGTTGTAAAAATTAGCAAAGCTGAAAAAGGTGGAATAAATGAACAAAAATTGTGGCGGCCAGCCAGTTTAGGCATTAGACCCCGCTACGAGTCCGATGCAATGAAAAAATATTTAGCAGGAGAATTTATTAATAAATAATATCAACCTGGGTTGCACACACGATCCCCAGGTTGCGCAAGCCTGCGGCTTGCTAAAACCTGGGGCTAATATGGGTTGAGCCAATAGAAATTAGGGCTATTTCAATAGTTAACCCATATTAAATAGAGCTTTTAAGAGATCGTAATATTTGTATTAGCCCAACTCATATTAGCCCGGGGTTTTAGCGAAGCGCAACCCCGGGTTCAAGGGGTTTTAGCGAAGCGCAACCCCGGGTTCAAGGGGTTTTAGCGAAGCGCAACCCGGGAAATGAAGCGCAACCCAAGTAAGATTTTTTGAAATGGCTCAAATTAATATTAGCCCAACTCATATTAGCCCGGGGTTTTAGCGAAGCGCAACCCCGGG
>JBDIBI010000066.1:0-18554 GCA_039812885.1 Blastocatellia bacterium | reverse complement strand
CTCTCCCAGAAAATCTACATCCGCCTTCATTTTTAAGACACTTTTGGTTGTCCTCTTAGGCTTAGTCGCAGCTTCCCTCGTCCTAGCCCCAATAAAACCTTAACAATCAAAATAGAATTTTGGGTAAAACCCCACAAACGTCACAAATGTCCCACAGAAATAATAATGAATTGTTAGGCGACGTTTAAGGCTACTCAAAGAATTGAATCGATACTAAGAGATGGATTAAAGGTTTTGCGTAGAGTGTATAGAAAAAACGTATCTTTAGGGTTAAATTATACAGTTTTTGTAGAGTTTAAAGGGTATTTATATATCAATTTCTGTATAGGAAAAATGACCCTTTTCTTTAACACTGTTTTCTTAAAAATCTTAGCTCCCAAAAATGAGGGATAATATAGGCTATGATTTTGGGAGCTTAAAAAATCTATAACCTATTGTTTATTAAGTAATTATAACTTTTCTTATGGGACATTTGTGACGTTTGTGGGATCGTACCCAAGTATTATGTAAGGCTCATGGGACATTTGGTACTTATGTTGGAAAACACCCTATATCCAAACAAAGATTGCCGCAGGGCAGTATACCAATGCTACTGAGATTGTTTGCAGTGCTCTCGATAAGCTGAAAGAGTCTGTCAGTCCATAAAAATAATTGTCGTGGTGAGATAGAATGGTATCTCTGGCCTCGTGGGCGCTGCAGAGTCCCTTGGTTGCTGGTTCGAGTCCCGACCACGGCTCCAAAACCTTAAAGCTGTTAACCGGGCATAAGTTGCTTCCGATTTGTCGCAATCCATCAACAAAGACCACCACACGCACAGCATAACCCATTTATTTTCTTACTGGCTATATGGCTGGCTGTCACAGTTTTTGAAAGATGAGCATTAGAACCAGACCGAAGAAGAAAACACCCATTTTTTGCTCTAGCTTTCTTCTAATACTTTTTGAGCATCGGTATGACCATGAAGAGCAGCTTTTTTGTACCAAAACATTGCTACTCTTCTATTAGTCTTAACACCTAAGCCATTTTCGTAGCAATAAGCTAAAGCATATTGTGATTCTGGCATACACTTTCTAGCTGCTCTACGATACCAATAGACTGCTTTCTTATAATTAACTTCTACTCCATCTCCAAAAAAATAATACCCTGCCAATACTTCTTGAGCGTCTAACTGGCCTGCCTGTGCGGCTTTTTCATACCATTTTATAGCTTCGTCTATATCTTTTTTAGCTCTATGACCTTTTGCCAAACAAACACCTACTTCGTATTGAGCAACAGGATGTCCTTGAATAGCTGACTTGAGAAAATATTCAAAAGCTTTTTTATAACTCTTACGTACTCCTATTCCGTGAATATGCCAATTCCCAAGAGCGAATTGAGCATCTTTATTTCCCTTTTCTGATGCTGATTTGAGTAACTTTACACACTTTTTTCTATGCTTTTGAGCATCACTTTGAGAAGCCAAAAAAATATGCTAGTTTAAATTGTGCCTTTGGATTACCTTTTTTAGCCTTTTTTCTATTAAATCTATGTCCATATGTCATTTTCTATCTTTGCTAAGAATATAAGAGATCTTAAAACAAACTTAAGCTCTCACCTGAATAAAGTGAAAACTGGAAAAGAAATAGTTATTTTGGATCGTAATACTCCTGTTGCGAAAATAATCCCTTTCAATCCAGTAGTTGAACCAACAGCAGAAGAAATGCAATTAGTTGCTACCAGTGTATTACGCTTACCTACAGAATTTTTACCAGATAGCTTTTGGGATACTCCTCAAACTAGCGAAGTATCAGCAGAAATGCTAATCCAAGCAATAAAGACTGATAGAGATGAAAACTAGTCCTGCCTTTTGGGATAGCAGTGCAATAGTTTTGCTCTGTTGTCAGCAAGCTAATAGCCCTAAAGCTCGTCTTTATGCTAAAAACTTTCCTCATCTAGTGGCTTGGTGGGCTAGTAATATTCTCAGATATTATGTTATTAATATTGTGGGCTCATAACTGCTAAACTATAGATTCTTAACAAGTCTACAACACTTATATGATAATACTAAATGCTGTCTGGTCAAAGTCTGGTAATTTAGCTCTTTGGGCTGAAAGCTTACTGCTTTTTGAACAATTTCTAGCTAAAAGAGGAAAGCTAAAAGACAAAGTTACTAGTAAAACTACAAAAAAACAGCCTGAAACGACTGAACATCCATTTGTTTGCTCTACAAATTCAATATCAGAGATATTAGGATTGTTTTTACAAATAGACAGTAAGGTTTCTACTAGCAAAAAGCCTAATAAGGATAAAGATGAGTTAATTACTTTATTTTTACCAACTAGTGATAATTTACCACAGCCTTCTCATCCATTATTCAGGGACTTGATAGCTGAACATAAACCAAAAGAATTATCCGCTTGGAGAGTGCCAATACTAGAATTAAAGTCTCCTCTAGTTTTAGACCTTTTGTTATCATTGCCTACAAAACCACCAACAGGAATTATTTTTAGCGACTCTTTATTATTTTTTAGTGAATTAGCCAAGTTTGCGCTTAAATTAGTAGTTGAAGGGAAAATCCTTCCCACACTGGAAAAAAGACAAGATAGCTTTTTTGCTAGTTGGCAACCCGTGATTAATGGCGATGTAGAACTGTTGCAAGCAAGACAGTTAATGGAATTAATGCCACTTTGTCTTTGTTGGATGAGAGGAACACCAAAGCCAACAACTTCTATTACAACAATTTTTCAGCTAGCTTTAGAAAGTCTAGTGGATGGGCTAGTTAGGCAAACTTTAGCTGGAAATAAGTTTTTCACTACCAACAAAAAATACTCATCAATTCATCAAGAGTGGCTGACGGCTTTACTCTCAGAGCCTCAAATGTCTGCCGATAAAGCAGAGCTAAACACATTCTACAAAACTATTACTAATTGGCATCATTCTGCTTTTAAGGCTGCAACAGGACAACTACGCACATGTTTTCGTCTTTCTGAGCCTCCTTCTGACGATGAAACTCCAGAACCTAAACAGATTCGCAAGAAAACTACTGATAAACCCATTGATAAAGTTACAGATAAAGGCCAATGGAAAGTAGAGTTTCTCTTGCAGGCAATGGACGACAAAAGCTTATTAGTACCTGCTGAAAATGTCTGGAAAACCAAAGGTAAAGTACTTAAATTTTCTTCTAGAGAGTTTGAAAATCCACAAGAAAGATTGCTAACAGACCTTGGTAAATCAATTCGTTTGTATCCAGAGCTAGAATCAGCATTGACAACAGCTAGACCAGTTTCACTATCCCTAGATACAACAGGAGCTTATAAGTTTTTACGGGAAGTAATGCCGCTTCTTGAGCAATCTAGTTTTGGCGTATTAGTGCCTAGTTGGTG
Source organism: Blastocatellia bacterium (assembly GCA_039812885.1). GTDB lineage: Bacteria > Acidobacteriota > Blastocatellia > Chloracidobacteriales > JADJPF01 > JADJPF01. The sequence continues at coordinate 15,192 of JBDIBI010000066.1, read as the reverse complement.
GAATCGTCCATTGATGCGTCTAGGAGCAAAACTTTCTGCTCAACCTAAAAAAAGTAAAGGTACTGGTACAAATTTACTTGGCTTAGATGGAATTTGTGACTATCAATGGAAGCTTGCTATTGGAGATCAAGAAATCTCTTACGAAGATTTTCTTAAATTAGCTAAATTAAAAGTGCCATTAGTTAAAATACGTGGACAATGGGTTGAGCTTAAAGCTGAGGAAATACAATCTGCAATTGCCTTCTTTGAAAAGAAACACTTGTCAGGAGAAATGACTGTTAATGAAGTCCTGCGTGTAGGCTTAGGCTTAGAAGGCGAAAAAATAGGAGTTCCCGTAGTTGGTTTTGAAACCTCTGGCTGGTTAAAAGATTTACTGGCTGAAAATGGCGAGCAAAAGTTAATTGAACAAAAAGTTCCAAAAGGCTTTGTAGGAAAACTGCGGCCATATCAAGAACGAGGTTTATCTTGGTTAAGCTTCTTAAATCAGTTAGGGATGGGAGCTTGTTTAGCTGATGATATGGGCTTAGGAAAAACAGTTCAACTATTAGCTTTACTTATGTTAGAACGTCAAAGCTTAGGTAAAAAATCTACTCAACAACATAAACCTACACTATTAGTCTGTCCAATGTCAGTAGTAGGAAACTGGCAAAGAGAAGCCACACGCTTTGCTCCAAGCTTAAAAGTACAAGTTCATCACGGTGCAGAGCGTTTGACAGATAAAGAATTTGTGGAGGAAGCACAAAAAGCAGATATAGTGATTACTACGTATGGGTTAGCTACGAGAGACCAACATCTATTATCAGAAGTAGCTTGGGGGAGATTAGTTTTAGACGAAGCACAAAACATTAAAAACCCTGATACCAAACAAACTAAAGCTATTCGTAGTTTTACTGTTCAAAGCAGAATTGCATTAACTGGTACACCTGTGGAAAACCGTTTGTCAGAACTATGGTCAATTATGGAATTTCTCAACCCTGGATTACTAGGCTCAGCCAGCAACTTTGGTAAACAATTTTCTACTCCAATAGAACGCTATAGAGACAAAGAAAAAGCTACTTTACTTAAGCAACTAACACAGCCATTTGTTTTGCGTAGACTAAAAACGGATAAAAATATTATTCAAGATTTACCTGAAAAAATAGAAATGAAAGTCTTTTGCAATTTAACTTCTGAACAAGCTTCACTATATCAAGCAGTAGTAGATGAAATGATGCAAAAGATTGAAAAAAGTGAAGAAAAAAGTATTGAACGTAAAGGCATGGTTTTGGCTACCTTGATGAAACTAAAACAAGTTTGTAACCATCCTGTGCAAATGCTCCAAGATGGTTCAAGCATAGCAGAACGTTCTGGTAAATTGGCTCGTTTAGAAGAACTTATGGAAGAAATTTTAGCTGCTGGGGATAGAGTACTTTGCTTTACTCAGTTTGCTGAAATGGGAAAGATGCTTAAATCTCACCTACAAGAAAAATTTGGCTGTGAAATACTCTTTTTACAAGGTTCTACCAGCAAAAAAGCTCGTGACCAAATGGTAACTAGGTTTCAATCAGCTACCGGGCCAGCAATTTTTATCCTTTCACTTAAAGCAGGTGGTGTAGGGCTTAACTTAACAGCAGCACAACACGTCATTCATTTTGATAGGTGGTGGAATCCTGCTGTAGAAGCACAAGCAACCGACCGTGCTTTTCGTATTGGACAAACTAAAAATGTCCAAGTAAGAAAGTTTGTTTGTATTGGTACGATTGAGGAAAAAATAGATTTGCTAATTGAACAAAAGAAAGAACTAGCAGACAATATTGTTGGTACTGGAGAAGGTTGGTTGACAGAATTGTCAAACGCAGATTTACGCCAACTTGTTGCTTTATCAAAAGATGCAGTTTCGGAATCTGCTAAAACTTCTGCAACAACTAAAAAAACAAGACAGAAAAAAGCCTCAAGCTAAACTAGGAGAAATTTATGTGGGGTAGAGATTGGAACAATTCATATTCTGGGCCGCGTCAAGCAAATGGTATAAAAGCTAAAAAACAAAGAGGCGCAATAGGTGAAACTTGGTGGTCAAAGCGATTTCTAGAAGTACTGCACTCATTTAACATAGGAGCGAGACTAGATAGAGGCCGCAGCTATGCACGTAGAGGACAAGTCTTAAACATAGACATAGAAGCAGGAATAGTTTCAGCTAAAGTGCAAGGCTCACGCTCAACCCCTTATAAAATCAAAATAAAACTAAAAGCACTATCCAAAAAGGAATGGGAAGAAGTAGAAAAAGCCTTAGTGGAAAGAGCAATATTTCTAGCAAGTTTACTAGCAGGAGATATGCCTAAAGATATTGAAGAAGCATTTACGGAAGTAAAACTATCATTGTTTCCTAGTCGTGTGTCAGACCTTGATACAGAATGTAGTTGTCCAGATTGGTCAAACCCTTGTAAACACATAGCAGCAGTTTACTATATTTTGGCAGAGCAATTTGATGAAGACCCGTTTTTACTATTTACTTGGAGAGGTCGCAGCAAAGAAGAGTTAATTGAAAAACTAAGACTGCTTAGAGGCGTTAATGCGGATAGTGGCTCTAAAGTTGATAAAGTTGAAGAACAATCTATTTCAACTATGCCACAAATACCAATACCAAGCCTAAATGATAGTTTGAGCAATTTTTGGCAAGCTAGAGCAAGTTTTTCTGAGCTTTCTTTTCAACCAGAAAAAACTTCTGTACCAGATGCAATCATACGTCAGCTAGAACCCTTAAACCTAACTATTGCAGAAAAACAATTAAGAGAAGTTTTTTCAGAAATCTATAAAGCCTTATCAAATAAAGCTTTTAATAAGGCTTTTGATAAGTAACTTTGAATGTCTAGGGCTTGGCCCTAATGCAAGTTGGCAAAAAAGAGGGTAATACCCTGAAAAGAGGGTAATAAAGAGGGTATTATCTTTGTTAGTTTAATATTTAAATGTTGTCTAAATTATTGCGCTCAACCACCATAGCGAGAAAGCCACATACCATTTTGATAACAGGATATAAAAGCTTTTGGTAATATTTTGCGATAGCCAATAACACTTAAAATCTTTAACTTATCAAAATTAATCTAAATCAGGCAATTCTTCTCGTGTTAATAACAAAGTAATAGAACGTGCTTTTCCTGGTATTGTTTTAATCAAACCTTGTTTTTGCAAAGTCGCTAACATTTGATGTACTGATGAAGGTGTAGCAATAAAATACTTTTGTATATCAGCTTGTGAGGGAGATTGCTTATGTATTTTGGTGTAATAATAAATAAATGCCAGATATTGACCTTGTTTAGCTGTGTAAGTTTTAGGCAACTCTTCTAGATTACTTACTAGAGCTTTTGCTTTTTCTTCTTTGATTGCTTTTTTCTTTTCGTTTTCACGATTTATAGATTCTAGCCATTCCTTCATTGACTGGCTAAAATAGTATTGACAGAAAAAATTAACGATGTTTTCCAGCATAGGAGCCGAAGATGGAATAAGTCCTGTTCCATATCTTGGCTCATACCCTTCGGCATAGTCTTTGGCTAATTGATAAGCTAAATAACCAAAATCCCCTTTAGCTAATACACATTCTAAAGCATTTTCTATTATTAAAAGATCCCAATATTCTATAATACGTACTACGATACCCCAAGAGGCGTTCCTGTGTTTATTTTGTATTGCTTTTAACTCAGAGAGTTGTTGCCTTAGTATTAATTTGTCTTCTTCAAGTCCGGTCTCAACATATTTTTCTAACTGCTCAATGGTTTTAACTGCTAAGTCTTTATATTGCATCAATTGAGGATTATTAAGTATTTTATTGTATATTAGTTTAGCAATATGCAAAGCAAATTGTGCCGTTATTTTAAACTCACTACACAAACTCTTGAGAGTAGTTAGCCTAGTAATAGAAATAGCAAACCCTTTCATTGTTTGCACTTCTATCACTAATTCGGCTAATTTACGAATTTTAGAAACTGTTTGAGCAGATATTTTCTTATCCATAACACTAGAAATCCTAATTATATGAAACTAATATAGTTAAATAAATTGCTGATTTAAGCAGCAATAAAATATCTGTAAGTAGAAGGTTCAGAAACATTAATAAAAATGTCAGGTTTTTGACCTTCCTTGATAGAGGCAATGCGTTTAATCACAGATTCTTTGAAAAGCTGGTTATCCCTTTCTTGAATGGTTTGGATAAAACATAACCTAATCAAAGCATCAGATTGTGCGCCTATAGTCTGTGAGCCTTTTTCCCAACGCACTACTGTTGCATCTGAAACTTTTAATAGCTTTGCCCAATCTTTTACCTTATAACCAAGTTCCGTTCTAATAAATCGTACCTCTTTTGCATTTAGCGGAGTATCTGAAAGACTTATGGCTAAGGCTATTAATTTGTGTACTTGCATTATTCGAGGTATTATTGCCGATTTTTCCTTGCACTCTTTACACTCTCTCAACTCTATATTTTCTAAATACACATTGTCTAAGCCAGATTCTTTGTAATGATAAATTTGGTTTGACAAAACTTCTGTCTGTCCTCCACACAAATCACAGTTAAAATACATATTATTTGTCTACTCCTAACTAAATTACCTTTAGAACACAGTGATAACTATTAGATGAAGTTCACTTACGTAAATTACAGTTATTGCTGTTAACTCATCTCCAATATTATCAATACCTTCTACTCTATACTTCCAGTTTTTGTAAGTTTCATCCCATTCTGCTTCCCTTTTGACCTCCCCATCCCATAACACTTTTATTATATCTGTTGGCCTAACATCGCGTTTTGGCATAGAGTCTCTTTTACAGTGACCAGAAAACTCTACTTTTCCATATTGCACTATTTCTTTTACTGCTTTTGTAGCTTCTTCCTTTGTCAGTTTAACAGGCTTATTCATCAAATTTGGTTTCTTTTAAATTACTTTGTGCTTATATAAAGTAATTTGAAATTGATATTTTATCAATTTATCTTCATTATTTAATTATATAGAAAAAGAGTTGAGGTCTTTTTCTTTTTTAAATGTAGCTAAATAACTATTGAGGAGAACCAAAAAGCTATTTTCTAACCCTTCAACTTGTTCAGAAGAAATATGGGAAGTACCTCGCTCCACTATCATAGCAAGAAGTCCTCGAGCCATTTCGAGAACGGGGTCAAATTCTTTAGAAAGAAACTCATCCAAATCAAAATCAATATTAGATGACCTAAAGATTTTCTTTTCAATTTCAGGATTAAGCATTTTACGTAATCTAACAGACTGGTCAATAAACAAGCCTGGTTGAATATTGCTTTTTTGCAAATATTGAAAACTCTCTGGAGAAACTCGGGTTGCTATGAGTTTGCGTTGTTTCTCTGTTGGTAGATTTTTCTACCTGCTGGAAACTTTTGTCTAGATTCAGTTTTATTATCAGGTTCTTGCGTATATTTTATTAATGTAAAAATAGTGTAGAAAAATATAGGAAGTAATAGGTTATAATCTATACAAAAATTTTAACACTTTTATAGGTTTGAGAAATGTCAATTTACTCATAAAATGGGAAATTAGAAGTATAAAATGGGAAATTTATGTTCAAAGATGATAGAGACTTCTACTTATGGTGTCTTAACCTAAAATTATCTAAAGAAGCGATCTCAACAATAAAATCTATCCGTACAAGTAATCCTTCTCGTTCAGTACAAAGCAAAGCAGGAAATGTTTCAGGAAGGTATCCAAGCAAAAAAATGGGTAGGACAATTTAGTTTGAGAGCCACCATAATGAACTAGCTGCTATCCTTGAGATGTAATAGAGTACTGGGATCAGTCTCCTCCAATTCCACTTAAATATCAAAGTAAAACAGATAAAAAATTATTGGTAAGGCATACAGCAGATTTCTTTGTTTTGCGAGCAAGTAGTGCTGGTTGGGAAGAATGCAAAACACAACAAGAACTTCTTACTTTGCTTGATAAGCAACTAAATCGTTTTTCACATAGCGAAAAAGATGGCTGGACTAGCCCACCAGGGGAAGATTATGCAAAAGAATTGGGGCTATATTACCGAGTGCGATCATCTGGAAAAATCAACTGGGCTTATCAAAGAAATACGGTTTTTTTAGAAGACTATTGTCGAGTGCAAAATGCAACAATTAATGAAAGAGTAAGGGAACTAGCCAAATCAATAGTTACAATTACACCGGGTTTAGCCTTATCAGATTTGATTACCCAAATAACTAATAACAGCACAGCAAGACTTGACGATATTTTTATGCTGATTGCAACAAGAGAACTTTATGTTGATCTTTGGAGTGATATTTTGGCTGAGCCAGAACGAGTTAGAGTTTATTTGAATAAGGATGTAGCTAGTAGACTTAGTTTATCTCAACGGCAAAGCGAGAGTAGATTTGAGGATAAGCTTTCTGAGCAACTTACTGTTGGTAGCCAAGTTCTTTGGGATGGAAAGCTATATGAGGTTATTAATATTGGAGATGAGAAGGTATGGCTTAAAGCAGTTCTAGGAAAAGTAGTTGATATTTTTAGAGAAACCTTTGATCAATATATAGAAGAAGGGATAATAAAAGTCCAAAATAGTGAAGTAAATCCACCAGAAAGTAAAAATTTGGTTGAGCATATTTGTCAAGCTAGTGTTGATGATCTACAAGAAGCAAATCGCCGCTATGGGGCAATTTTACCTTACTTGTGTGGAGAAAACTCAAAAGATAAAGTAATTGCTAAAAGTACAATTTATCGTTGGATAAGTCAGTACAAAAAAGCAGAAGAACTATTCAACTGTGGTTATATTGGATTACTGCCAGAAAAAAAGAAACGTGGCAACCGAATCCGAAAACTACCTCAAGAAGTAATTTCTTTGATGGATGAGTCAATAAACAAGGATTATGAGAATGTTAATCAAAAAAGTAAGTACGCAGCTTGGGTTTCACTTGTTAGCAAATGTGAGGAAAAACAACTCAAAGTACCAAGCTATAAGACTTACTCCCAAGAAATAAACAATAGACAAAAATATCAAAGTTATTTCAAGCGCAAGGGCTATAAAGTTGCTTATGAAGTAGAGCCTTTTTATTGGGAGTTGGAACAAACAACAAGTCGGCATGGTGATCGACCATTTGAAGTAGTACATATTGATCATACAGAATTAGACATAGAGCTAATTTGTTCTACTAGTAATCGTAATCTTGGTAGGCCCTGGCTATCACTTATGATGGATGCATATTCAAGGAGAATACTTGCTTTTTTCTTGGGTTTTGACCCGCCTAGCTATCGTTCTTGTATGATGGTATTACGAGATTGTGTGAGAAGGCATCAGAGACTTCCACAAAACATAATTGTGGATGGTGGAAAGGAATTTGAGAGCGTTTACTTTGAAACATTATTGGCTCGTTATGAATGTACAAAAAAAACTAGGCCATCAGGCAAACCACGTTTTGGTTCTGTTATAGAACGGCTTTTTGGAACAACAAACACTCAGTTTATTCATAATCTTACTGGCAACACGCAAATAAGACGCAATGTTCGTCAAATAATAGCACAAGTAGATCCTAGCAAATTGGCTAAATGGACATTAGCTTCCTTATACGAGTTGCTACATAAGTGGGCATACGAGGTTTATGAAACAATAGAACATCCCGCGCTTGGCCAAAGCCCTAGAGATACTTTCATAAAGGGACTTGCGTGTGGTGGTAACAGGCAACATCGACTTATTGCTTATGATGAAGAATTTTTAATACTAACATTACCCACAACAAAAATTGGAAAAGCAAAAGTTATTGCTGGCAAAGGAGTAGTAATAAATCACATTTACTACTGGTCTGAAACCTTCCGACACGCTGGAGTTGAAAATACAAAAGTGGCCGTACGTTATGATCCATTTGATGCAGGGGTAGCTTATGCTTATGTGCGTAATAGGTGGGTTAGGTGCATTTCAGAACTATACACTCGCTTTCAAGGGCATTCACAAAAGGAATTGATGCTGGCTACTGCTGAATTACGAAAGCGAATTCAAGGACACTCCAAACAATTTCAAGTAACGGCGAACAAACTAGCAAATTTTCTTGCTTCGGTAGAAACTCAAGAAGTTTTACTATCACAAAGGCTACAAGATAACGAAGCAAAGAAAGTAATTGCACTGATGGAAGGCAAAACAGATAAGGAAAATAAAGAAGAAACCCCCAAAGTAGAAGTTAAGCCTAATAAGCCAAGGAAAAAGAGTGAAATATTGTCAGCAAATATTAATACTGAAGAAGTAAATACTGATGAATTGGAAACATATGAGGACTATTAACTATGGCTCAAAGTGGTTTTCCTCGTTATTTATTAGAAGGTACAGCATCTGAAAAGTTAGCATATTTTAAAGGCTACACTATTGCTCACCCAAAGTTAAAATCCATTGATGAAACCTTAATACAAACAATACGTGAGCCAGCAGGAGCAACATTAATTCTAGTTTATGGCTCAACAGGTGTAGGAAAAACTACACTGCGGCTACATGTAGAGAAACGTTTAACGGAACTTGCAGCAGAGAGAATAAAAATCAACCCAGATGTGTCACCATATGTAAGTATTGAAGCTGTAGCATTAGAATCGGGTTATTATGACTGGAAAGATTATTATCGACGAGCATTATTAGCACTTAAATCTCCACTTATTGGGTCAGGAGGTGAAAGAATTGAGAACTTAAGATTATCAACAGCAGAATTAAGATATTTTCTAGAACTTACATTACGCACACGCAAGCCTTCGGCCTGCTTTATCGATGAAGCACAACACTTGGCAAGAATGTCTAGTGGCAGAAGAATACAAGATCAATTAGATGCCATAAAGTCAATAGCAAGTATTACTAATGTTGTTCACGTATTAATAGGAACGTATGAATTACTAGCATTCCGTAATTTAAGTGGTCAACTAAGCCGACGAAGCATAGATATACATTTTCCTCGCTACCAATCAGAAAGTGAAGAAGATATGGCTATATTCAAAAATATTCTCTGGACATTTCAACGCCACATTCCTATAAAAGAAGAGCCTAACCTATTACAAAACTGGTGGTTCTTCTATGAGAGAAGCGTAGGTTGTGTAGGCATCTTAAAAGACTGGTTAGTACGTGCATTAGCTTCAGCACTGGAAAAAGGGATGGAAACCTTAACTTTCAAGCATTTGGAACAACATGCTTTGTCAGTGTCGCAGTGTATAAAAATAGCTACAGAAGCAATGGAGGGTGAATTAGCAGCCACTGACACGCAAGTAGAACGACAGCGATTACAGAAAATGTTGGATATTAAACCACAATCAGTTGATTTGTCCTCACCATTAGTACAAACAAAGCAGTCAACAAGCGAATCTTATACAGATGAAACAGCAGAAGAATTGATAAATCGCTTACGAAATAATAACCGTAGGAATCGCCCTATTGCTAAGCGCAAGCCCAAACGAGACAAGGTAGGATAAAGTGAGAGAAGATGGTTTTACCGTTTACGAAGAATGGGATTTAGCAAAAACGGAAACATTCAAATATAAAGAACTTTACCATGTTGAGCCAATAGGGATAGGTAGTCCTTACGTAGAAAGCATGAGTAGTTATATCAAGCGGCTAGCAAATGCACATGGTATAGTATTGGTAAGATTTTTTAACTGGGCAATCATACCTACTCTTGAAAAAATGATGTTAGAAAATAGAAAATATTCTAACTTGCAATATTCAACCCCTCCATTAGCAAGTGCTGCTAATGGAGCAAATAGAGCAGCTGATATGTGGATGGAAGTGTTAGAAAGGCTGACACAATTCAAAAAGTTGCATAGTTTAACGATGACCACTTGGTATGGAATAATATCTGAGCAAAAACTGGTAAGAGGATATGAAGCATGGTGCGGCGATTGCTACCAAGAGTGGCAAGAACAGGCAAAAGTTATTTACCAGCCACTTCTTTGGTTTTTGACCCCTATTACTGTGTGCCCAAAACACAAAGTTTTGTTATGTTTTGAATGTAATTATTGTGGTAACAAACAAAAATTAACTTGTAAGTATTCAAGTCCTGGGTATTGTTTGAGTTGTGGCAAGTGGTTGGGTAGTTGCTTAACAAATAAAAGGAAAAGTACGTTAGTAGAAAATAAATCAGAGCAACAACTTTGGTTTTCTAAAGCTACAGGAAACTTGTTGGTTTCTGCTTCAAAAAGGTCTTCTTCACCATCACGAAAGAGATTGATGCGAGCATTTTCTAAGTGTTTAAACTCAATTGCTGGAGGCTGCTCTAGAACACTTGCTAATCAACTACAAGTTTCAACAACAACAATTAATCTTTGGAAGCAAGGAAAAGTAGTTCCATCATTAGAATTACTTTTGAGGCTATGTTTTGAGGCCAAAGTGTCATTACTAGGTTTTCTCAATGGAAGAATAAATGAGGTCAAAAGAAAACAATGAGTGAATATCAATACTATGAATTTCTAGCCTTGGATCGCCAGCTTACTAAAAATCAGATTACAGAGATAAGAAAGGTTTCTTCAAGAGCAGAAATAAGTTCTACAAGATTTACCAATGAGTACAACTATGGAGATTTTCGCGGTGATGAACAGGAATTCTTAGAAAAATATTTTGATGTAATGGTTTATGTAGCCAATTGGGGAACTCATAGATTTATGCTTGCCTTAGATAAAGAAATAGTTGACATGGATTTTATAAAACAATGCTGTGCTGGGGACAGTTTTTCTTTTGAGATAAGAAAAAGTAGACTTATCTTGGATTTTTCTAGTAACACAGAAGAGCATGAGTGGGAAGAAGGTAGTGAGTGGATGGATGTATTATCTAATGTAAGAACAGAAATCTGCCAAGGAGATACTAGGGCATTTTATCTAGGTTGGTTACTCTCTGTCCAAAGCGAGGGATTAGACGATTTAGATGAGAACGATTTAGATGAGGAGGGTGACTATGATGACTATGACAACGATGACGACTACGACAAGGATTTAGATGATAATGATGATATTTTAGAACCTGAAATTCCTCCTGAATTAAAAAACCTCTCAGCTTCTCTAAAATCTTTAGTAGAATTCCTACGCATAGATGAAGATTTGTTAGCTGTAGCAGCAGAAAATAGTCCAACCTCTCCAACACAAACTCAAGACCAAAGCCATAAACTGGCTCAATGGATTAGCTCGCTCCCAGAAACAGAAAAGAATTCTCTTTTACTAGAAATAGTTCAGTCACAGCAGCTTAATTTAGCTGCACGTCTTTTACAACGTTTTCATAGAGAAACAGTCTGTAAGCAAAAAACTAATTCATCTATACCAAAACGAACAGTCAAAGAGCTTTTAGAACAAGCTAAACAAAGAAAAGAGCGTAGGAAAAAGGAAGAAGAAAAACGGCTTGCTGAAAAACGAGCTAAAGAAAAAGCTGAGGCTGAAAAGAAGCGAAGTGCACATCTAGAAAGCTTGATTCCTCGACAAGAAGGCGTTTGGAAAGAGATTATAGAGCTAATAGCATCCTCAAAACCTAAATCTTATGACGAGGCTACAGGAAAGCTAATTGATTTACGCGATATTAGTATTAAAACTAACAGTGAGAAAGACTTTCAAACGCGTTTTAACGAACTTTGTCAAAAAAATAGCAGGAAACCCAGTCTAATTACCCGTTTTAAGGATGCCAAATTAATGGACTAACTAGACACTTAATGAAGGAGTAATTGTAATTATGGCAACTAAAAAGGTAGACAAGGCAGATGAAACCCCTTTTGTTAAACTAACTTGGGATGATCTCAGCAGTTGGGCAGGCAGTACTATTATGGATAGGGGTCGTAGTTATAAGCAAAATAACCATGTGAGAGATCTTGCTTTTACACCTTCTAATGCACTTATTGCTTGGGTAGATGGAACAGAGCGTTATGCTACAACTGTAGAAATGCAGAGCGGTAAGCTGGCATCAGACTGTAGTTGTCCTTATGGTGGTACTTGTAAGCATGCAATTGCAGTAGTGTTGGAATACTTAGATTACTTAAAGAATAAAAAAACATTACCTAAAGTTGGTCAAAATGATAAGCGTTTACAGATTTTGTCCGAAGATTACGAAGATTACTATTCAGATGATGAAGATGATGACTACGACGAAGAGGAATGGGTTGAGGATGACGAAGATGATGAAGATGATGAAGATGAAATAGATGAAAAGCCAAAGTCAAAGCCAGTAACCAAAAAAAGTGAGGAAATTTCGCTAAAATCTTACTTAGAGAAACAAACTAAGAAACAACTAATAAAGCTTCTAGAACAAATAGCATCTCAACATCCAGCAGTTAAACAAGCTCTGGAAGATACCCAAAATGCAAAAACGGGTAAAACCGATAAAATAATCCAATCCATAAGAAATGAACTCTCAAATATTGAAGAACCTCGTTGGAATTATGATAATTGGTCTGATGATGCACTAGATTGGGAACGCATTAAGGCTCAACTGACAGCTTTACTCCAATCTGGGCATGCAGATGAGGTTCTTGATATAGGACAAGAGATTTTAGAAGAAGGTAACAGAGCTGTTGAAATGTACGATCAAGATGGTGAAGTAGGCGATGAACTAAGCGAGTGTATGAAGATAGTCTTTCAAGCGTTGCCCAAATGCAGCCTATCGCTTGTTAAGCAGTTGCAATGGATTAATGAGATAACTTCAGAAGATAATTTTGGCGCTTGTGATTCTGGGATAGAAGCTTTTTGGCAAACTGAAAGGAAAAAGACAGAGTGGAATACGTTAGCAAATGAACTCAAACGCCTCCTTGACAAAGAAGGTAATTTTTCTAGTACCTATAAGCGAGATAGATTGACCAATCGATTAATTACTGTTCTTGAAAAAGCAGAACGCACAAAAGAAATTATCCCTCTTTGCGAACATGAAGCAGCAATTACAGGAAACTACCAGCGTTTAGTAGCCCATTTGATAAACGATAAAAGATGGAAAGAGGCTGATGACTGGTGTAGGCGTGGTATTGAAGCTAGTGAAGATAAAGCAGGTATAACCGGTAATTTACGTAACATGTTACGCACTATTAATGAAGAAACAGGAAATTATCTTGTCGCGGCTGCAATTAGTGCAGAACTATTTTTTGTTAGTCCTGATTTAGAAACTTTCCAGAAACTTTGTGAGTCTGCACTAAAAGCTGCTGTTAAAGAGGCTGTAGAAGCATGGGCGCGACACTATTTGGAAACAGGAGAACAACCTCAAGCAAACAATAAAAAATCAGCAAAACAACAAAAAGTAAGAAGTTTTATTTGGCCATTGCCAGAAACAGGGCTTAAACCTGTCTCAACCGCAAGACAACAGACCTTTCCTCTAATTTCTACGCTAATAAGCATTGCAATAGCTGAAAAGAAGGCTGATGAAGTATTAAAGTGGTTTGATCATTCATCACAAAAAAATATAAAGAACGTAGGGCGTTACTACGGTTATGGTAATCTCTCAGTAGAAGTGGCTGAAGCAGTAAAAGAAAGCTATCCTGATAGAGCTATAGCCATTTGGAAGGAGATTGCAGAAGGGCAAATAGCGCTTACTGATGTTAAGGCATATGTTACGGCTGGAAACTTTTTGCGAAAGGTAAGAGATACTTTAATTAGTAACAAGCGAGAAAAAGAATGGCAAACCTATTTAGCTAAATTACAGCAAGATAACAAGCGTAAGCCACGTTGCATTCAAGTGTTAAATGAGCTTTCTGGTAAACCTATCGTTGATTCTTAATAATTTTGAAACAGAGTAAGTTGAATACTTAGAGTGATAAATTCAATAAGTTCAATAACTAATGTGAATAGGTGTTGCTTTAGCGTAGAATATATTCTACATTCAAACAATGAAAAAAGGCATAACTAGGGAATTAGAATATTACCAAACCCCAGAAGGAGAAATACCATTTCAAGAATGGTTTGATAACTTAGCAGATAAGACAGCCCAAGCACGTATTTTAGTAAGATTGGAAAGATTAAAAGGTGGCAATCCAGGAGATTACAAAGGCATAGGAATGGAAGACGCTTATGAATTGCGAGTCCCTCATGGTAAAGGCTACAGAATATATTTTGGAGTAAAAGATGAAAAATTAATCATATTGCTTTGTGGAGGAGATAAACAAAGTAAATCGCAACAATCGGAAGATATACTTAGGGCACAAAAGTATTGGTCAGAGTATAAAGAAAGGAGTTTATCTAATGAGTAATAAGGTTAATAACTATCAGCAACATTTAATGAAAACACTAAAAGATCCTCAAATAGCAGTAGAATATCTTAATGCTGCTTTAGAGGAAGAAGCGGAAGACCCTACATTATTCCTTCGCGCATTGAAAAATGTAGCAGAAGCTTGGGGATTTACACAACTATCAGAACTTACAGGATTAGACCGTGCTGGCATCTATAAAATGCTATCAGAGACAGGTAATCCTAGGCTTTCTAGCTTGCATTCTTTGCTTGATGCTATGGGCCTTAAATTGGCTATCGTACAAAAATCAGAAGCTGCCTAGTATTAATTCATTGTCGATAATGTCATATAAAAACTACTAAATAAAAGGGAAAGAAGCAAAATAATATTGTTTATAAATAGAAAGAAAAAGAAGACACTTTCTGTTTGTGACGGTTTTTAACAGAATTAATAACCCTAAAAAGTTCATCAGAAGCTAAGTTGAACTCAGCTAAAAGCTCATCATCTACATCTTCTGGCTGTATTTGACGAATGGCAAAAACAAGATTTTTTATCTGCTCATAAAAAAGATGACGTTTATCATTAGGGTCAAGTTCTAGCATATTGTCTACCATTTCAACATTAGCCATTAAAGTTTGAGAAGAAATAATATTAGTTTCACCAAGAATTTCCTTAATCTTAGCTCTTAAGCTATTTTGGGAAGCTTGGGTTTTGATATGAGCATCCATTACTTCTTTACGAATGGCAAAAGCTTTTTGGTGTGATACAGAGAGCTTTTCAGGAGTTAAACGGGATAAGGCAATAGCTTCCTGTAAAGTAATTCTACCTTCTTCCAAAGCTTTAAGTATATCATTTGAAAGACTTAGTATTCTTAAATAAACACCAATAAAGCTGGATAGGGAAACCCTTCCATTAGTTCTTTGCTGCAAGATAGATTTAAGTGTAAATTTTCACAAAAGCTGCTAAACAGCAGCAAAACAAAATAAAGAAAACCATCTGATAATTTGTTGGTATATTTGAAGTTATAACGATTTCACAGAAGTAGAGCATTTTTATAAAAG
>JBDIBI010000065.1:0-18852 GCA_039812885.1 Blastocatellia bacterium | reverse complement strand
TAAAATAAACATTAATTGGTGTCTGACAGAATTTTCTAGCAGACCCTTTATTTTTTTAAACCAAAATTGACAGGAACTTTACACCATTACTTAGTTTTTGTGTAGAAATTGTTTTTGTTTTACTGCTATTTCTAAATTTAGCCCCGAAGAAAATAAAATTGCTAAGTCTGTTATTGAAGCTCTTATTTTACAACACCAAGCTAAAGTGCTTGCTACTTTGCCTACTAACTAGCTCCAACAAGGCCTAGAACCAACAATACTGTCACCAGCCGCAAACAAACATTAAAAAAGTAGTCTTAAAAACGCTTGTTTTTGATACAACAACTAAAACTACTCAAAAAAGCCTAAAATAGGCTAAAAAAATGCACCAAAACTCATCTCAAAAACAAAATCTCATAACTAAAACTACTTACTGAGTTTTGAAACATTTTATTAGTCTTTAGCTATACAAAACGAATAAATACTTTATATACAGTAAATTACAATTACATTGCCCCTAGTAACACGAGTGTTGGGTTTAGGCCTAAACAGCGTATGGAAGCCGCTCTTAAGCCTTTACAACGACGGGCTAGCTAAAGGAATGCTAAGTCTGTTATTAAAGCTCTTATTTTACAGCACTAAGCTAAATCTCTCGTTATGATTGGTTTTCAGCTAAATTGGTTGTTGATTCCGATTTGGAAATACTAATAGTACAGATTTTTCCAAAATCATCAAAATCAAATTGTATTCCATTACTATAATACAACCATCCTCCAAGTTTACGACCTGATCGGTACGTGTAAGCACCACCTCTTTTATCTGGTTCACCATAAATATCCAAAACTTTTGTATACAAGTCTCCTAGTTGTATTCCTTTATCTGTAATTATAGAAGCTCCTGTACGCCTTTTCTTGGAAGCTGCATAAAAAAAGATTACGTTAACTATTCCTCCACGTTTCCTAAAATCTATATCAATACCTTGTTTCCTATAAATGTAGAAGTAAGAACGTCTAGGAAATATTGCTCTATAGCTGGGTTTTCCAAGAATCAAACGCACTTGTTTTTCTGTGTGACCTATATGTATCAAATTTGACCCAATTCCTGGGGTAATAATTATTTGCCTAGTCATAAATCTATAGTATATGTCCTATAATTAATGTCGAGTAGTTGTGTTTGCATGTGGTTCAGATTTCTTTAGATCGTCTTTTGCTTTATTTACTGCTCTTTGAAGTCTTTCTAATTCTTCATTATCTTCTTTAGTTTTATTAGGTTTTGAGTATAAAGCATCATATGCATCTTTTGCCTCTTTTAATTTCTTTTCAGCCGCTTCCTTACGTTTAGGGTTAATTTTACGTTCATTTTTAGTACTGCCTTTTCCTTTTAATTCTGGTGCGGGAGGAGGTTGATTAGATGGTTGCTGTTGCTGCCACTGCTGTTTTTGCTTTTCCTGTGCTGCTTTTATTTGATCTTGTGCTGTTTTATTTGGTTGTATTTGTGCTTGTATACGGTATTGATCATTTGCTGGACCAGGATCGGTAACTATAGCTGTACCAACTATAAGAGCGGCTCCTACAATTGCTATAGGACCAGCCAGGGATCCTTCTGTTGATAGAGCTTCCATCCTTGCTAAGACTTGGTCGACTTCTGCTGGAGTCGGATTGGGTGCTGTAGGTGGAGCGGGAGCTGTAACAATGGCAGTAGGATCCTGCGGATCACGCCCATCAGGATCGCTATATCTTAGTGGGTTATTAATAACATAGGCGTACTGGTTCCATTTCTGGGGATTCTCAAGATGCTCCTCTCCCCTAAAAGTATCACGAGACATAAACCTACCAAGACCGCTATTAAAATATCTAGCTTGGGCAAAATCAAGGCCAGTTTCTTGATCATTAAAGTAGCCGGTAAAATGTTGTTTAACATTATCGTTAGAAGGAGAATAACCAGTAACATTAGCCCTACCACCAAAGGTAGCATCAAGTTGTTCTCCGAATGGTAAATTGTCCCTACGTGAGATTACTGCACCAGTGGCATCAGTGAGAACTCTAGGACTACCTAAATGGTCAGGAGTGTGGTAGTTGATCTTGTCAGGCTCAACAGTAGCAAGCATCCCACTAGCACCATAGATATGCTCACGAGTGGGTGTATTTTGTGCTGGAACAGGCTCTCCATCAAGTTCTTCCAACAATCTACCACCTTGGTCATAAATAAAGCGAGTAGTATCAGCAGCAACTTTCTTAATTCTCCAGCCATTGCCATCATAGAAGTACTGAGCAAGTATGCTAGTAAAGGCAGCATCACTAGCAACCATAACCAATTTATTCTCAGCATCATAATGATAGAACTTACCAGAAGAATCAGCAATTAAATTACCACTTAAATCATACTGATAGCCGTTATCAATAATACGGTTCTTCTTGAGGTCAATCATTAAGTTTTGAGAATTAGTACCTATAACAGCACTGCGATTGCCAAAACGGTCATAAGTGTACTCTTGACTCCAGCTAGAAATAGGAGCAGATAAAGCTAAGAATCTTCTAGGACAAGTAGGACAGTCTGATTTCTTTTCAGGAGCTATAGAACCTCCTCCTCCACTGCTGCCAATCTTAATAGACAAATTAATAGAGTGACTAACAAGTTGACCATCAACCGTAGATTTACCTGTGAGAGTAACAACATAAGTACCATTAGCTAAACCAGCAGGGCCTGTTATATGTAAAACTGTTCCGCTACTAGGAGTTATAGAATTTGAATCCAGAGCAGCACTTAAGCCAGAAGCTACAGAATCTATTGTTAAATCAACTGTTTGATTAAATCCTTCAAGAGATGCCACAGAAATATTACTATTTAATGAAACAGCATGTCCTGGACTAACAGTTATATGATCAGGACTTGCACTTAGAGTAAAATCAGGTGGAGGTGGATCGCATTCAGCAGCAGTTATAGCTACTGAAGCATCAGAAACACCACTAAAGAAACCATTAGAATCTTTAGTAACTTGAGCCTGAATTTGTGCGCTAAGAGTAATAACTTGACCAATATAAGGAGTAGCATCAAAGTAAGTTGTTTGGCTAAAGGCATAAGCTAGAGAATTACCAACAGAGCTGCCAGATAAAGAAATTACACCTACACCATTAATAGAAGCATTAACTGAACCACTAAGTTCAGAGCGAGTATAGCCTGCTTGGGCAACCGAAGTTTCACCACCCAAACTACCACCAATGGTTAAGCGAACTTTTCTACCAACTAAATCAGGACTAGTAAGATCTATGGGAACACTGACAGTACCAGAAGCATTTTCTGAGGCGTTTAGGTAAAGAGTTTGAACAAAAGCACCTGCATTACCAACATTTGCATCCCCTGTAACAAAAACATCAGGAATGCGTATAGTGCAAGTAGTAGCAGTTGTGGTAGGGGTAGCAAATTCTTTAGCCAATTTAAGGCGATTAAGCTCATCATAAACAAAGAATTGGTCAATAGGGGATGAGCCAGAGCCAGGAGTAAGACGAATGCTACCAATATTTCCATTGTTCTTGTTTGTAACAGTAGAAAAACTAGGAGTAGTGGTACTAGCTAAATCACTAGAGGCATAAGAACCATAGTTATAATCTAACTTCCAATGGCTAGCAGAATTACTACTAGTATCCGTGCCTAAAGAAATAGAAGTAGGCTGTAATCTAGAATTATAAGCCATCTGATGATAAAGGCCATTGCCAAGGTGTTGAGAAGCTAAAGCACCACTAGCCATATAGGCATTTGTATCAGAAGAAACAACTTGATTACCAGCTAAGTTACTGTTAATACTAGTGATTTGGCCAGCGATGTTGTAAGTATGATTTGTTATTCTACCAGAAGGATAAGTATGACTTGTAGGTAGGCTAGCTTCATTATAAGCACTCTTAGTAACGTAGTTTTGACCATCAAGAAATTGACTAGACTGAGCAATTCTTCCACCAATATCATAAGTATGGAAAAGAGCGCTAGCAGCATCCCTATTAGTAGCAAAACTAGCAATAGCTGTAGCGCGACCTAAAGGATATTGAAAAGTAAAACCTGTTGGAGCAGTTACGCCTGGAGGTAAACTGCTAGGAACAGCATCATAGAAATATTGAACTTTAGGGGTTTGGTATCCATCAGGAGTAGGACTATAGAACTTTTCTTTTAAGCGATTAAGTGAGTCATAAGAATAAGTAGTGATAATACCTCTTGGGTCAGTGCGATGAATTAAATTAGAAGCTTGGTCATATTCATAGGTAGTAATTCCATTACCACTAGAATCACCAGTTTCAGGACTGCTAGCAGAGGTCAAACGAGACAATGCATCATAAGTAAAGAGACGTTGTTGAGGGCCTTGAAGTAATTCAGTACCTTGAACAACTTTCTTTAAGTTAGAGCGAGCATCATAAGTGTAGCTAGTAACTTGATCCAAGACATTAGCAGAGCTAGAAGGCTCGTAGACATTAATAAGACGACCAGCAGCATCAGTTTCGCTCATTCGTTTTTTGTCAGCTTGGTCAGTAACAGTAACAAGATTGTTGTTATATTCTGTAATTACTTTGCCAGTAGAATGACCATCTTTATCAAAAGTTTCAACAGTTTGAACTCTGTCTAGTGGGTCATAGGTAGTAGTAGTATAACCTTTAGTATAACCATTAGTATCATTAGGATCGTTATTACGGAAAGGATTAGTTACACTAGAAACTCTACCAGTAGCATCATAAGTAGTTTGGCTGATAACTTCGCCATCAGGATCAGTGCGATGTTGCTCAGTTGTACGCAAGAACCCATCAAAGAAACTTTGAGACTGTAAGAATCTACCATTAGCAGAATTATCTAAAGTAGTTTTAACAGTAACACTATTAGGATAAACACCAGGAGCACTATAACTATAAGTAGTAGTACCAAAACCATTAGAATAGAGACTAATACCAGAACTTTGAGGACGGATTTCAGCAGTTAAGCGATCTAGCATGTCATCGTATTGAAAAGTAGTAACTTCACCATTAAGGCCAATGCTAGACTTAACTAAACCAGTATCGAAGTCATAAACTTTAGTAGAAGAAAGAATTCTATCACCAGTTAAACTGTTGTTAACATATTGGTTTATAACTTCAGGAAAAGTAAATTGAGAAGTTAGATTATAGGTAGTAGTGGTTTTCTGATTGGAAAGTGGCCCAACGACAGCAACAACATTGCCTAAGACATCATATTGTGGGTAAGTAGTAGTTTGATCAGGATTTTGATTACCATCCAAGCCACGAGTAATAGCAGTAACATTACCTCTAAGAATCCTATCAGGGCTAATGTAATTAGTAGCTTGAGAGTCAAAAGTTAAAGTACGAGGAACAAGGGCGGCGTGTAAATTTCCACCATAAATATCGTACTCATAAAGGGTTTGAGCTTCTACAGTTTGTGTTTGGCCAGAAACACTCTTGATAGTCTCAGAAGCAATAAGAGAACGCATATGAATATCATAGAGGTTAGGGTTATTTGCAGGAGCTTTATCTCTATTTAGGCCAGTATAATTATAACCATTAAGGTTAGTAACATAGGTGCGTTCTACTCTTCTAATAATTTCATTATTGTAACCAGTAAGTTGTTCACTAGTAACATTGTTGAAATCGTCATATTGATAATCAACAACGCTGGTTTTAGTTGTACTAGATTGCGAAGAATCTTGTAAGGTAGTAGTAACATTAACAAGTCTAGGATCATTTTCTGGTTGGCTTAAAAAATCAGCACCTGCTGGTTGATTATTATTATCTTTAACCCAATTAACCCCAGCTCTTAATTTATACTGGTTAGTAATAGTCCTCATAGGATTGCCAGTAGCAGGGTTGATAATTTTAGTTTCTATTTCTTTGCCTTCTAACCAAGGTCTATAACCTGTGTTAAGAGGAACACCTGTTCCTTTAATTCCAGTGTTTGGACTGCCTGAAAATTTGTGACGAGATTCTGTTACTGTGGAATCTGAGTTATTAGGATCAACTTCTTTTTCTGTAACAACAAGATTACCATTATCTAGACGGGCTGGATCCATAGGGTCAGAATAAGTAACTTTACCTTCTATTGGTCCTGGTACAATACCATTTACTGATTCTTGGCTTGAAGGATAAGTTTTCCTATCTATAACACGGCGAAATATTTCATTTTTTTGCTCAATATAACCACCCGTGGCAGCTTCTGTAGCAGCAGTACCCATACTATATTCAACCACACCTCTAGCAGGGGTAATTACCTGTACAACTTCACCATAAGTATTGTACTTAAAAGACCATTTATGTTGGTCAGGTAATGTTATCTCAGATATAATTTGTGGATTAAATACGCCATCTGCATTACCTATATCTGCTGATTGTACTGGAAAAAGTTGACCTATAGTTGCCACTGAAGTTGCATTAAGAAGTCGTTGATCTAAGTTACTACTTTTTACTTTGGTAACACGGGCTGAACCATTAAAACCTTTAATCGTGATAGTAGCTAGTGTAGCGGAATCAGTATTATAAGCTACTGTAATAGTACGACCCATATTATCAGTAACTAAAATTAGTTGGCCTAATAAATTATACTGATAACGAACTATGTTACCATTATGATCACGTTGCTGAACGGGCTTACCTTGTTCTATGCGGAAGCGTGTACCATCGCGTAAATATATATAACCATTTATATTAGTAATTTGATTATTATCTGTTGTATCTGTGATATTGGTATCACTAACAAAAGTAGCACTAGTACCATCTTTACTAATAAAAGTATTGCCTCTAGAAACACCTTCACAGTTAACCAAACCTTGAGGTTGGCCATCATAGATAGTATCTCTAAAATCGTACTCAGTGCCATCAGGAGCAGTAAAGACAAATGTAGTCAAGGTAGTAGTAGGTTTAGCAACAGGACGATGACCTGTAGGATCATCAAAAAAGCAAGTAGTAGACTTTCCATAACCAAAAACAACTTGCCTACCAGTCATTCTACCGGCATGAATAGTCCAACCTGCAGCCAGTTCTGGTAAACCATAATCATACTCATCGTAGACAGGATAATAACTAATAGCTATTGTTGGAGGTTCAGCAAATATTTTAGAGGATCTATCTTCCTCATGTTTTTCTACGTGCCATAATTTAGCGTTATAACTTAAAACAACACCCGCACTCATTCCCCCTCTACTAGTCAAACTAGCCAAAGGAAAAGACATAGAAACATTGCCATTAAACAAATTAACCTTGTCAAAATTGCTACCACCATAACTACCTATAGTTGGGTTAACACCTTTAGTTGCAGCAGTAGGAGTAGAAGAACTAACACTACTAGAAACTGACACGTTACTATTTTGAGAAGGCGGATCTTGAGCAAAGCTTAAACTTACTAAATTAAGTATTAAAATTAATGCTAGTGTGAATTTCAAAGCTACTTTTGACATAATTTGTTTACTATTTAACCTGCTATTTAATAAGTCAATTTGTCGTTTATTCATATCATTCCCTTTGTTTCAATAACTCATTAAGGCACTACAGTGATAGTTAAATTCCAGTTAGGAAACTCAACACTTGTAAGAGTGGCTGTTGTTCCTGCTACTAAGCTTACATTGATGAAAGTATTTTTGCCCCCAGGGGTTAAAACACTTACACTTTGAGTACCTTGAGTAAAAACATAGGTAATATCTGCATTGGTACGATTTCTAATCATTAGTATTTTATCACCGGCTGAAGTAGTCAATGTACTAGGCTCAAATCCAGCAGGATTTGAGTAAATCATTATTTTTGGTTTTATTTTTAGAGTGATTTTTACATCGCTACTGGTAGAAAGTTGTCCATCGGATGCTGTAAGCCTAACTACATATACTCCTGGTAAGTCAAATACAACAGTAGAAGATGCTACTGTTGGAGTTAGAAAAGTAGCAATACCAGGCCCAGATACTTGAGACCAAGAGTAGGTTAAAGTGTTATTAGGCAAGCCATCATCAGTAACAGTGCCAGTAACCTTAATAGTATCAGGCAAAATAACTACTTGGTCAGCACCAGCATTAACAACAGGAGCTAGATTATTTACAGCAGCAGTTACAGTTACAGTAACATCGCTGCTAGAAGTTAAAGCAGAGTCATTAGCACTAAGCCTGAGAGTATAAGTACCAGCAACAGAGAAGCTAGCCTGAGTAACAGCAGTATTAGGACTGCTAAAGGTGACAGTTCCAGGGCCTCCAACTTTAGTCCAGCTAATACTTAATGAAGATGGAGGATTAGGCAGACCATCATCTGAGGCTGAGCCGTTCAAGGTTGCATTTGCAGGAAGCTGAATTGTTTGATTTTGCCCAGCACTAACTACAGGAGCAGTGTTTTGTGTTGCTTGTGGGTTAACTACTATAGTTACACTACTAGTAGTACTTAATAGAGAATCGTTGGCCGTAAAACCAAGTACATAAGTACCCGCAGTTGAGAAAGTAGCAGAGGTTGCTAAAGTAGTTGTTGAAGAAAAAGTAACCGTTCCGGGGCCACTTGTTTTGCTCCACAAGTAGGTAAGAGAGCCTGGAGGATTAGGCAGACCATCATCAGTAGCGGTAGCGACTAGACTAGCAGTAGATGGAAGGGTAATGGTTTGATTATTACCAGCACTCACAACAGGAGCAGTATTTTGTTGAGCATTTACCGTAACTGTTACATCTTTTGTAGTTGTTAAAATAGAGTCACTAGCACTAATCCTAACAACATAAGTACCAGCACTAGAAAATGTAGCAGTAGTAGTACTAGAAGTAGGGTTAGAAAAAGTTACAGTGCCGCTACCTGACATCTTACTCCAATTTATGGTGACTTGCCCTGGTGGATTAGGTTGTCCATCATCAGTAACAGTAGCGTTCAATGAAGCTGTTGCTGGTAAGGTAACTGTCTGGGAACTACCTATAGTGATACTAGGAGCTTGGTTTCCTGCGCTATTTCTTACTACTGTTATAGAGCTATTACCAGCATTACCAAAAATATCTGTGGCTACAACGGTAACTGTATTGTTGCCCACAGTTAAAGCTATGTTATTAGCAGTAAAATTATTTCCGCTTATAGTAGCATTTACACCATTTACCTTAACGGAATTTACTACTGAATCATCTGCAAAAGTTCCACTAACTGTTGTAGTTGCAGTATTTAATACTTGACCGTCTGTTGGTTGAGTAATGCTGACAGTTGGTGCAGTTGAATCACTGGCAAGTCCTTGTATCAAGCCTCCATTGAGATTTAACCTATCAGAAATTAAAAGTCCTTTTAGAACTGCACCAGAATTTACATTTACGCTAGCTTGAGGAGCATTTAACATTCCATAGAGTTTTACATTGCTATTTAGATTTATGTTATTAGCGTTGGTGTTAATGTTTAAGCTAACTGGATTAGATACATTGCCAATAGTAGTAGGCGAACCTAAATTAAAAGTAGAACCCAAATTGATGGTTACATTTCCTCTAATTTGTAACTGAGAAGAGCTATTTAGAGTAAGTCCCAATAGATTATATACTGTATTTTGATTATCAATGCCTAAGGTAAAGCCACAATTTGTGTTTGCTGTAAAATTACCATAAGTACCTGGTGGAACAACAAGTTGACCATAATTAGAATTTAATATTATATCACGTACACCTGTAAAACTAGTGACTGTTTGACCAGGATTTAGAGTTAAGTTTGTGTTGCCTGATGGGTTAGGTGGCGCACCAACAGAGCTAATTGTAATAGGATCTACTCTAGTATTAATATGCCTTAAAGAAACTCCACTATTAACATTTATGGAGTAACCACTAGGAGAAGTACTACCAGAACCAACCACAGTACCATTGTAAGTAGCAGAGCCATTGATATTTAGGTTAGGAGTACCAGGAACAATTAAGTCACTAGTAACAACCAATCCTGAATTTAAATTCAAGGATTCACCTAATAATACCCTTACAGAACCTTCAATGCGCCCAGAATTTAGCCCAGGAGAGTGACGCACCACAACTGTATCTCCGGCGAGTTGAAGACTTATAGGTTCTGTTACATTTGTTTTAGTTATCCCAGAGCTTTTTAAATCACTTTTCTCATCCTTTTTAGCTGTGGTTTTCTCTTTAGTGGCAGTTGTAGCAGCTAAAATTTGAGGCAAAGTAGTTATTTGCAATAATAAGGTAAAGAGCAATATCCTAGTTATACCTAGCTTAATATTGTCTAAAACCCAATCACCATAGTTAGGCGTATAGTGGTTATTCTTCATAATGATACCGATGCTCACAAAATATAAAATGAAATCAAAATTATAGAATGGTAGAAATAAAATGCAAGTAAATATTAAGGATCTTTCTTACATGTTTATTGCTGCATGTTATTGCTGATTACTAAATGCTTACAAGTAAATTATTTATATATATTGCGGAAGTAATAAATAATAATGAATAGTTATGAAGTAATAATGTAGTATATTAGTTGATGTGTTCTTAACTATGTATAGACACTTTTTTGGGTAAAAAACCGTCAAAAATAAATAAAATTTTTCCTGTTTAACCCTACAATTACTAAAGACACTTTTTGGAAGCAAAATAATACAGGCCATTGCAAGTTTTACCTGAAATTTAATACCTAGTACTAATATAGTAGGGTATTTCTAGGGTTGTTAGAGGTAACTGAAACAAAATAGAACTAAGAGGGAAAAATCTTAGAAGAAGGTATTTGGGCAAAAAAGGTATTGATAAACTACATTATCATAACCTATTTTTTGAAAATAATACTTATCTTACATAGGTAAAATAGACTATCTAATTACAATTTTGCTAAAGCTTGTGTATTGCAATATAATATATTGCAATACACTGTATGATATTGTAAACTTTACCTCTAAGCTAAACTTTGAAAGAAAGGAAAAGAAATGGCAAAAGAAACAATAGCTTTTAGACTGGACGAAGATAAAAGAGTAGCTTTGGATGCAATAGCACAAAGCTTGGATAGGGATCGTTCCTATGTAATAAATGAAGCTATAGAAAATTACTTAGAAGTCCACCAATGGCAGATAGAGGAAATCAAAAAAGCCATAGCGGAAGCTGATGCTGGAAAATTTGCAAGTGAAGAGAAAGTAAATAACTTCTTTGATAAGTGGGCAACTAAATGAAAATTCAGTGGTTAGATAGTGCTATTGATAATCTTTCAAATATTGCAGATTACATAGCAGAAGATAATCCTCAAAAAGCCAGACAACTTGTAAGTAAAATACGCGTGGCTATTTCCAATCTTTCTAAACACCCCTCTATGGGTAGAATTGGCAGAGTCCAAGGTACTAGAGAATTGGTCATTGTAGGTACTGCTTATCTAATCATTTATAGACTGAAGCCTGATAATATAGAAATCTTAAGAGTTTTGCATGGTGCACAAAAGTGGCCTCCGGCTAACTAATTGTCTGTTTTCCCTTTAAGTATTTAGAAAAATCAAAGCTATAAGATATTATTAAGCCTAGCATCAACAAGAGAATGCCAATAGCTTGAATAAATAGAAGTATTTAAGGGGAGTATAATGAGTGACGATACAGCAGTTCAACTGGCAGAAACTAAAGTTCAAACACAAGAAGTAATAAAAAAAGAAGAAAAACCCAAGCAAGAAGTAGTATTGAAGGGAAAAGATATAAATGTACAAGATGTGTTTCTGAGCAAGGCAAAGGAAGAACGCCAGCCCATAGTAATATACATGGGAAAAATAACCATGACAGGATTAGTAAAAGACTTTGACCAATTTACAATAACAGTAGAGAGTTATGGAAATGACCAAATGCTTTTTAAGCAAGCAATCACCTATATAGAAAAGAAGAAGCCTAAAAAAGTCTTCAAGCCTAGAGAAGGATTTCGCCCTAGAGCAGAAGGAGAACAAGCACAACGTCAATACAATAGTAGACAATCAACAGAACAAAGACTCTATACACCAAGAACTAATAAAGAATACGATAGAACACAAAGTAAGGAAAATAACACAAGGCAAGACAGAAGTAGTTATTCCAGCCAAGAGCAAAGACCACCTTCATATAGAAGTAGAGAACAACAAGAGAATAATTATCAAGATTCAAGGCAATATAATCAAAAACTAACACCTAGAAATGAAACAGAAACAAGAAGTTACAATCAAAGGCCACCTTACAACCAAGGACAACAAAATCAAACAGAGCAAAGACCACCTCATGGGCAAGTTCCTAGAGAAACTACACCTATACAAACACAACCAGCAACAGAAAATAAGGTAGAAGATACAAAGAGAAAGGTATTTAAAGTACAAAAACCAGCTAACAAAAAAGACTAAGTAAGAAGTAGCTATGAAAGAACTAAAGGAAAATCTAATAATCTACAAAGTACCAAGCCCAGAAGAACTAGGGAGGGTAAACCCATATTTATTTGTAGATTCATTAGCGGAAGAGATCAGTAGGATATTTTACCAAATAAAAGTACAAAAGAAATTCGCAAGTCGAAAACAAAAAACACACCAACTGTACTGCCACTTACCCAAAGAGTATGAAATACAACAGCTAAAAATAATCAAAATACAAATAGAGGTAATAGCCACTAGTTTATTGACAGAGATAAAAGAGAAAATGCACTGGGCAGGATTAGCTAGTTAAGTTTTATTTTTCAGAAAGTTAGAAAAGCTAACAAAAGCATTTTCTTACAACTTACATATTTATCAGACTCGATCTTAACTTTAATGAAAGAACTATCTAATTACTTACGATTTTTAGGAGTAGGTTCAGGAGAAGGAGTAGGAGTAGCTTTCAAAGACTGAATGTCTTGTCTTATAGAATCAAGAGAATTATCAAGTTGATGAGAAAGAGAATAATTAAAATAGAGACTAATACTAGAAAGAATAAACAACACAATAGTAGCAACAAGTAAAATTAAGACACGAGAACTAGTAGTTTTAGTATTGAATTCATTATTAGGCAGAACTTTAAGTTTACTAGCAACAAGAGCAAGGTTTTCATTATAGCTTTCTACACGTTGAGAAAGTGTACTTTCAATAGAGATAACTTTTTCGCTAACTTGAGAGTTAGATTTAGAAAGCTCTGTTAGTGAAGATTTAATCTCTTCTAAGAGTTTAAGATGAGATGGAAGAGAATTGTCTAAGTTTTGAGAAGTGGAAAGCAAATTATTAAAATCGTCTTTTGAGATTTTGAAAGCTTTTTTCTCATAATTAACAATTCTAGCAAGATTATTATGTACCTCAATTAAGTGAGCAATATTTTCCTTAATCTCTGTAAATACATTAGTTAAAAGCCCTATAACAGGGGCAAGGCTAGTAGAAATAGCTAAGAATTCAGCTTTTATTTTAGAAAGCTCCCCATCAGGAGAAGAAAGAGTTTCTAGGGCAAGATTAGATTTGTGAACAATAGAGTTGAGCTTAGCCAAACTATCAGAAACATTTTTTGAAATGGTAAGAAGATCTTGAAATTGCCTATGGCTGTTATTAGAAAACTTGTCCAAATCGGATAATTGATCAGAAAGTTGCTTGGTTAAAGCAGGAAGGTTTAAGTTAGAGTTGCTAGAAATAGCTTTGTTATTAGAATCCTCTTTAGCCATTACTTAATAATTACCTCCCCAAATAAACAGCAGTAATAGATTCACGATGATGACCTAATTCTTCACTGATGGTAAGACGAGCTTTAAGGTCAATAGCTTTTTGTTCAGGAGAAAGATCTTTAGAAGAGGGCCCACCACAAGCAGGAGCCGGCCAGGAAGTAAGCTGAAGGTAACGAGCTTGAGCATAAGCATGACGTAGACCATGAACTTTAGAGAGATTGGCATTTTGACAAGCACGTTCATAACGTTTGAGATGTTGAATATATTTAAGAGAAGGAGGAATTAAAGAACCCCGACCAGCAATTTTATGAGCACGTTGTAAAACATCTCTTTGATAGTCATTAAGAATGGGAACTTGTCTTTCTTGACCACCTTTGCACCAAGAGCCTTTAAGAACAATTTTGTCGCCTCTATCAGCCCAAGAAGGTTGAAACTTAAGGGCTTCTTCTCTACGAAGCCCAAAAGCAGCTTGGAGTTCTAAAGATATTCTAATATTAGGATCTTTGACAGAATCCAGAGCTTGAGAATCTAAAGAAATAGCTTTGCTTTTGTTGGTAACATAGACTCTGTTATCAATATTGAGAGCAAGATTATTAGGAGGAATGATATTAGGTTTACCAATTTTTTCAGCCCACCAGCGCAAATGAGCCATCCTATTTTTGATAGTACCAACAGCAATGTTTTCTGTTTTCCAGTGAGCAACAAGGGCAACAACATGTTTAGGTTTTAGGCTAGTAGCATTAAGATGACGAAAACCAAGTTCACGTAACTGGTTAGCCATAAGGTCTAAATTACGCTGACGAGCAGCTTGAGTGGAGTAAGAACCGTCTTTATTACGGTTACAAATATTCTTTAGTTGATAATTTAAATCTTGCATAAAACCCAAAGAACAAAATGGTGAGTGTTAGCTTGGCGCAGAGGTTTCCGTAGAAAACACTGCTGTTTTAATTGTGTAATAGACAAGCTAGAACACAAAAAAGACACATGGCCAGAACAACCCAACGGTTAAAATCTAAAACCAACCTAACCTAAAAAGGAAAGTTTATCTAACTAAAAGTTAGAAAGGAAATGGTTTTGATCCCATAGAAATCATAAAGTAACCCCTAGATAACACTTGAGTAGCTTCTTGAGAAAACCTGAAAAGGAATCAGCAAGAAGTAGAAGAGAAGTGAGAAATTTTATAAGAACAGAATAAGCAAAAGCCTAAATCGGAACAAATAAATATCACTAATCCTATGATTTCAGAAGTTAAGCTATATGAAAAACATAAACTGGAAGCTTAACGGTTCCATAAATTATGGTTGGTGGAAAGCCGACCACTTTAAACTAAAACCCAGAAAGAAATAGTTTAAAGATTCCCATCTTTTTAAGATGAGCAGACCCATATCGAAAGAGTAAGTAAAAACCGACTCAATCAACCCCCCTAGACTCATAAGAAAACAAAAACAATTCTTACAAAGCTAGACAGATTCCCGCACAAAGTGCAAGGCAGAAGTTTGGTTTGTTCAAAATAAAGGTTAGAACGTAACCTCGGTTGAATCGTGAAAAATTTTTGAAGGGATCTACCGTAGGCCATCAAAAATATAAAGATAGGGTGAATAATAAGATAACGTATTTGATAACGCAATAAAAAAATTATAAAAAGAAATAAGATTAGTATTTGCAACAAATAACAGGTATTTTGCTCAGGCACGTCACTACCGCGCAAAGAAAGCGGCAGTGACGTGCCCTCGCCATCAAGATCCACCCCAAGGAGCGAGTAATAGCGAAAAAGTGAAGCTATAGCGGTGGTATTATGAAACTGTATCAGAAGTATATTAGTAATGTTATGTGCTATAGATTATACTAATATAGTCTTAAAACTGATTAAATGTATATTATAGATAAATTAATAGTGATAATAGTATGTATTACTTTAATATGTACTAAATAAATATATGATTTTATTATAGATTATTTTTACTAATAGAATATAAATATATAATTATATTTATGTTTTAGATATATATTATATTTGTAGATAATATGTATTATTTATTAATTGGTATAAATATAGTTATATGTATAGTTATAATAAAAATAGTGGATAAAAATAATATAGATATATTATTTTTATCCACTATTGTAATAAATAACGAAGAGTAAACGAACTATTTACGATGCTGATTTTGTTGTAGATTTTGTTGTTGCTGTTGCTGGTTACGTTGTTGCTGCTGTTGATATTTCTCATATATTTGTAATAGCTTTTGTACAAACTCTGTTTTGTTATATCTCTCATCATCCATAAATTTCTTAAATTTATCTATATCTTGCTGAGGAAGATAAATCGCTAGTTGTTTCATACCAGCTTCTTTTTTAGCTTTAGCAGCATCTCTAGAACGTTGTTTAGCTTTTTCTGTTTGCTGTAGTAATTTAAACAGCTTTGAATCTTTTTCTTCTTTAGGCATCTTTTTGATTAAATCTTCAAGATTATTTGTAGTATCTGCCATAGTAAATAGTTATCCTTTCAAATATATTATGTAGATGATACGAATATTTTACATTATGAATGTTAGTAAAATAATAATATGTATATGTATAATATCAAATGTTTTATTATTAGGTTACAATTACTCTGCATAAATAATATATATACTTATAAGTTATTTATGTAGAGACTTTATATAACCTTGTGTGTATACATAATTATTATAGATAGAAATAAATGCGGAGATTAAATGTTTGAGGTAACAATAAATAACAAAACATATGGCAGCCAAGAAGTAGAATCCGTTTCTATTTATAGTGAAGGAGATGAACTATCTCATGCCTGGGTAACTTTTAAGAAAGATGTTTCCCACCTAGTAGGCTTACCTATACATATTACTTCTAGCACAATCAAAGAATTTACAGGCCAGGTTGATAGCGTAGAATCAAAGACTGAGTATGTTTGTAAACTTTACTGTACAGGTCAGAGCGTTTCTTTTAGTGATGAGAAATCTCTTGAACCTAGGTTGGGGTTGTTTGCCCAAATCCCCGAAAAGTTCTTCAGGGCTAAAAGCAAGTTTTTGAAAATAGAGAAAAGCCTAACTTATGACCCAAAACTAGTTCAACAAGCTACAAAAAAACGTCTATTAAATCGATTAGTAGAAGAACAGTCTATTAAAGTGGCAAAAAACGATTAAATAGACGTAATATTGCCACCTAATTTGATGTCTAATAAATTGTAACTTTATAGACACTCCCAAATACATAGTAGCTTTAATTTCTTGCTTTACAGTTAGATAACCTTTTTACATTAAAATCGTTGTTTGCCTGAAGAACTTTTCGGGGATTTGGGCAAACAACCCCAGGTTGAGTGTTAATGCTAAAAAGAAAAAGAAATCTTAATCCTAAGAAAAGACCATTATCCTCTAGTAGAGCAAGGCTCTACTAAAAAGGATAATAATAGTTATTTAATATATAGATCTCCTACCTTTAAATACTATGTCCGCCATGCAGACCGCCAATTTGCTTCTTGTACGTATTTTCTTATAAGCTATTTAATTAAGTATAATTACTAAATATTGATGATTTTTGAGAGATTTTGAATGTTTTGGCTAGATTATTGAGTCTGATAAGAAAATTCGCTCTGAATTTAAACACACCTATTCTTTTTAGGCTTAATCCTCTCTTTTTAGTGTGGCTCCATTTTCCTTTTTTTTAGTCGCCCAATGTTAGTTTTTGGAGTGTTCTTTTATTAAATTGTCTATTGTTTACCTGCTTTAGCTCAGGCTTTTAGTGGTGGGCTATACTCCATTAGCAACCCTTCATAGTATTCTCTAAATGCTTGCTCTTTCTCTGTTGGCTCTATTTCCCCTGCTACTACTTGCTTGCTTACCATCTTAGCCGCAAAGTGTCCCAGTAACCCTTCTAACCCTTTTTCCCCTATTTCTTGCTTTGGTAGCTTGGCTATTATGCTTAATACCTCTTGGGCTGTTACTGGGTTTAGTTCTGCTATCAATCTCCCTAAATATCCTGCAAGTGTAGGTTTGCCTAGCTTTTGACATTGTAGTTGGGTTGCTAAACACTGCGGCACACAGTATTTTAATGAGTAGATTGAAGCTTTTTCTGGTCTTATTGTGGATGTTCCTAAGTCTTGAAGCTTTCCTTGGCTAAAGTTTTCTCTACGCTCAAAGTTTACTGCACTAGTTATTATACCTATTATTATATCTAGTGAGTTTAACTCTGATAGCTTTTCCCAAGACTCTAGATCTCTTTCTACATCTATCTTTGTTCTGGTTACAGCTTCAAATGTTTCTAGGGCTAATCGTTTTTCTAATGGTAAGTTAGATAAAAACTCTTTACGCTTTTCTTGTTTTGACTCTTTATGTAGCTTTCTTTTATGTAGCTTTAATTGTTCTTTAGCTTTTTGGTTGTCTAGTTTGCTCTTATAAACCTCGGCTAGATTTTCTGCATGTTTTAGCCTTCTTTCATAATCGCCGATCTGCTTTTGATATTCTGCGCGTAGCTCCTCTTCTAGCGTTACTGCACAGTAGTACTTTTGGCATCTCCAACAAGTTGTTTCTTTGCTCTTTGTCTGTGTTTGAGATCGATTTTGATTTGTTCTGTGATCCGCTTTTGTTTGATTATATTTAGAAAATTCTGGGTTGATTGTGTGGCGATTGATTAGCTTTCCATTGTGAAAGCCTTTTCCTGTCAGTATTATCCCTAGTAATTCCACTTTCCTTAAATGATAACGGAATGTAGATACTCCCCAGTCAAACCTCTTTCTTACATAGCTTTCCTGGCGAAAAAAGGTCGCTTCTCCACTCTTGTAATTTATGTCATCTACATAGCCTGTGAAGTCTATCTCTTTATGGCTTAATCGGTTAGGGTTGTCTAGGTGAGTTAACCATTCTACCGGATTTATATGTTCTGGCCTGGCTTGCCAAAAGACGGCTGCATCCTGCTTGCTGAATCCTACTAAGGTTAGTTGTTGCATTATTGTTCTTTGCGCCTCTCTAGAGTCCGCTAGAACCTGCCCGACACCAAATCACGTTATTTAATCTGCCTTTGTCGCTTGCCCTTGCTATTTCTTTTTGCTTTTGACTCTGGCTTAAACTGCTCGAAATCTCAGGATAACTTCTTACCTTGCCGCTACTTACTGCTTTGTACCTTTTGCTTACTTGACTTTGCTCTATCCTTTTGTTATTCTGAAATTTCTATTTAACGATTTTAAATATAAAATAAACATTAATTGGTGTCTGACAGAATTTTCTAGCAGACCCTTTATTTTTTTAAACCAAAATTGACAGGAACTTTACACCATTACTTAGTTTTTGTGTAGAAATTGTTTTTGTTTT
>JBDIBI010000064.1:0-19560 GCA_039812885.1 Blastocatellia bacterium | reverse complement strand
ACCAAAAGAACTTTCTTGAATTTTATAGATTGTGGGACTGTTATTTTGTTGAGCATGTGTGTCTGTATATATTATAAAAATGAAAAATATTGTTAATAGCGCAAAAATTTGTTTTTTCATAAAAGTATTTCCTTACAATAAATATTCTATCATATATATTAACTACATAAGCTCATATATTTCTATGAGAATCATACTAAACCGTTTTAATTTGTCAATGCTTTTAATTGCTTTTTTTTATAAAAAAAAATAATATAATTAAATTAGGTCTTAGATAACTATGAAAAACTTAAATATTAAGTTTTTCAACTTTTGTTGATAAGTTTTATCAAAACTATAATTTCTGTTACCTTATTAAAGTGTATGAGAGTAAAAAAGCCTATTAATGAACTTAACTTTGTAAAACTTTTGTTTGAACCAAACAATGGCTCAGAAAAACTCTCTTTTTCTTTAATTTGTAGGTTCATAAGAGAAAAATTTAAAGTTACCCAACCCGAAATGGCAAAAAAGCTTAATATTCCACTTATTACCTATCAGAGTTGGGAACAAGGTAAATCTGATCCTAATGCAAAAGCAGCAGTTAATTTATTTATTATGTATCTACAAGCGATACAAATTAAAGAAACTGAGGATGAATTAGGTAACATTGACATAGCAAATTTCATTGACCATTTAATGGCTACTAATCTTCAAACAGCAAACCTTGAAAGATAAATCTTTTCTCCA
The DNA here is from genome assembly GCA_039812885.1 of Blastocatellia bacterium. GTDB lineage: Bacteria > Acidobacteriota > Blastocatellia > Chloracidobacteriales > JADJPF01 > JADJPF01. Next base: position 18,834 of record JBDIBI010000064.1, on the reverse strand, counting down.
AAATCTTAAAATAGAGATAAGAGTATTTTTCTAACTGTAATTTTTTCCATAGCTTACTGTTCTAACACTTATTACAAAACCATATCCATTATTGTCAGGGCTTGTAACGCCAAGAACGCCTGTGCTAGCTGAGGCGCAGCCAGTTTGCATTCTAATACCTCTCGGTTTAAACTCTCTACTTCTGCCTCCACTTGTAAGATCACACTGAATAGTACTAAGCCCCCCAATATTAACTTCCCTACATGATCCTGGCACAGGTTGGTATTGTGGGTCATCGTCACCAAATTGAACTGCAAAAGCCCAGGAACCATTTGGTTGTTGTACCATAGCAGGAATACAGCTTATAGGTTGCCCTGTTGCAGCATCAGTACCACAACTACTTGTGTAAGTAGTTGTTTGGTCACAAGCACCACCACCACCATAAAAAGGCCCCACATAAAAATTATTGCTTATAAATACATCATAATAAATTACAAGTGGACTACGAACTTTTGTGTATCTATAAGTAAAATACTCCACGTCGGCTCTGACTAAGTAATGATATTGTTCAAATCTATTTCCAAGAGTAGCACTGGGTCCTTGTGAAAGTACCTCTTCTCCAACATAAGTCGTACGTAAGGTATAATTATAGTCGTTTTGAGCATCCTTAATCTCACCTTGCCTAATCCTGTCATTCTCAGGAGTTGATAGCACTTTTTGGTAATCTGGATACATCCCTGCCATTATATTTAGAGATTGATTTGTATCACCACCAAGGTTTGATAATAGTGTTTCGGGGCTACACAAGCCGTACTGGTAAGATAAGTCGCCAGTTGTAACGCCCGTTACAGGGTCAGTTTTCGTTGGGTCAACGTATTGGCCTTGGCAAACATATTGAGCAGAACCAGCCGCTTGTTGTAAGTGCGAAACTAGTTGAGCTTGAACACTTTTATATACTTCGTAAACAATACGGTTCCTAACAGGACTGTTTAGGGCTGTGCCAATAGCATTTGCTGTGTTAAGTTGAGAGTTTACCAACGTAGATTTTAGGTTTCTGACTGTATTGCTGATAGGAGGTGCTATTAGCAAATATCCTATAACAAAATACAGAAACGCGATAAAGATTAACTCTCCATGTCCTTTTTTACGTTTGCGTAAACTACTAATTAGTTTTTTGCCGAACCTCTTTATAGATTTTTTCGCTTCAGAAATATCTATTAAATAAGTTGTGTGTTTATAACTATTTCCGTTTAAGGTATTTGTGCTATTCATACGCTTTCTCCTAAATTTCTATAACAAATTATCTATTGAAGATTTCTAACATTTATCGGAAAATTCACAGTCACTTTTTGGTTAATTTGTTCATTGCCTTTACCCGTTGGAAGGCTTCCAGATAAGGCTACATCTACAGACGTAATGTTATTAAGCCAAGATACTAATGGATTAGCAGGAGTGGGTTGTGTTGTTCCATCGCTAAGGTGATATGTAAGGGTAAAATCATCAGATTCTCCTATAATAACCTCTTTACCACCTTGTATTTGAAAACTACTTCCAGTTGGTAGAATTACTCCACCATCATTTCTAATTACGGTGCTACCAAATTTTGTCTTTTTTAAGTAAAAAGAAGCTATTCTTAGTGGGATAACAGCCGACCCTGCTTTTGGAGCAAGAATTGTATTGCTAAGTCCTGGGAATTGAGTCCCACAAGCTCCAGAGTTACAATAGTCAAAAGTTAGTTCTATATAAGCAGTCCCACCAGCAGCTAGAGTTGGTGTAAATGAACTTACTCCAGTGATATTAATTAATCTAGACCTAGTTTGTGTTGTTGTTGGGTCAGTAGCGTCATATGCAGGCTCGCTTATTAAGAGCATTGTGTCACCAATATGGAACATATCAACCGTAGGTATCCAATTTTGGTTTAGCATGGTTGTGTTATATGCCACATTTGGAGGTACGGCGGGAGCAGGTGTAGCAACAGGGCTAGGAGTTGGTGTAGGAGTTGGTGTAGGAGTATGTGGAGGAATAATGATATTGCTTTCATTACCGTCGTTAGTACCAGTAACCCCATTACTCTTAATACTGCTACCAGTTAAGCCCCCAAGATTTCCAGATAAACCTGTTCCGCCTCTAGGTGGAGGTGGTAATTTTGCAGGAATATAAATAGGCGATATTATTCGTATTTTTCCTGTATTCAAATCAACTTTTGTATTAAGTCCTACTGGAAAACGGGGAAGTGTTGGATCTGAATATACTATTGTAACTGCATCAGTTGTTGAACCATCAGGATTAGTTAATTTATATGGAGTCATAATACCTAGCTGAATAGGTGTTGTTTTACCCGTTTGATCAGGTATAGAGCCAGCAGCAGGCAGTAATGGGATACTAAAAATTTCGCCATTTGTTGTAGCCAATCCTTGGCCTGGCAAAGTTGTCAGTGCGCTCTCTAAAGAGTTTTTTGTTTCATCTATTGAACGTTGGACTAAATTAATACGCTCTTGACGGCGGTTATTTGCTACAAACGCCGAATACATAGAAGCTGATACACCTATTAGAATTAATCCAAGTATTACAACAATCATTAATTCTACTAATGAAAATCCTTTTTGGCTGATAAGTATAGAATTAGAATTACCTGTTCTCTTTATTTTAATTGTTTGTTTCTGCATAAAAACCTCTATAGTTAATCAAATGGTTTAATAATAATTAAGCAGTACTATTTACTAGTAAGATTGTCACTTTTAGTAACGTAAGTGCTTTTAATAATTTGGTTTGTTTGCTGATATACGACTACTACACCGACGCTCACATCACCAGGATAAGGAAAGTCTTTTCTAACAGTCCATTGTCTTCTAAATTTTGGGGCTAAACTGTTTGATGGAGTGGCTGTTATTGAGCCAGAACAATCCAGAACTCGATTGCCAAGACCATCAAGGGTAGTTGTGCTAACAACACAGCCAGATTCATTGAGTAAGTCGTAGTAGCCTGTTAATGGAGTGTCAGCATTAATCGAACCCATCTGCCCAACGCCTGTTGGGAATTTATTAAGTTCTTGGGAGACATTGTTAAATAAAGTGGACGATTTTTGCTCTACGAGGGCGTTTAAGTTGACAACGTGTTCCTCGAACTTAGCGTTCTTTACTGACGTAACAGCTAGTATTGTTAATCCACCAAAAACTAAAAGTGATATAGCTATGGCTATAACTGCTTCAAGAAGTGTAAAGCCAGTAGTTTTATTGATTTTGTTCACTTTGTTTAGATATTTATTAATACTTATCAACATATTTTTACCTCTGTTTATAATTACGTTTTATTAGCCTTTGATGGTAGTATTACTGACTAAATGCTGTAGATCTCTACGTGATGACCAAGTTCCATTTATTAATTCTGCTAGATAAAACTCACCGTTTTCAGTAATTAAAAATGCTAGTTTTCTATCTGCCGAGTTTATAAAAATCACATGAGGATTACTGGTTTTTCCAGAAAATATATCAAAGGTAAAAGTATCTTCATTTGTAAAACAGAAATTTTGGCCTGACACACAAATACTACTCTGTCCATCGCTACAACTGCCTTGGCAATTAGCATTAACAAAACTTGGTATAGGTGTATTTGTGACGGTAATGCCAAGGTGAGGTTTAACTAACGATTTGCTAATACTAAACGTCCTTTTTGTGTTATCACTATTACCAGTTAAAGCTTCTTGCCTAACTGACAATAGCTGTGTTGATATATCTGCTATTACCGATTCAGGTGCAATATTTAGATAAGAACCTTTAAATCTAAAAGCAATTGTTGACAAAAGTATTGCAGCAATTATTGTTGTTATGACTAACTCAATTAGAGAAAAACCTGTTTGTTTGTGTTGGTTTACTTGTGTTGGTTTACTTGTGTTTCTACCAAAGTAATGCTCGTGTATCAATGCTCTTAAGGTTTCTTCATCAAAAAATATCCAATTTAATTTCTTACCATTAAATTCTTTTTTTAGAACTATTTGAGCTTTTTCTTGTAATGATGCCCTACTGTAATATAGTGTTATACTATTATCATTTTTACTAACAGGTAAAACATTATATGTCGATGCAAATTTCTCGCTTATAATGTCTAGTATCTCTTCACTGATAGAGAAAGGATTATGTTCACTTTCTTGAAAGATATTTGAGCCTATTTTAGTGTCCAGATGTTGCATATTTACCTCATTATTTATTGCTTTTTGTTATACTTATTTAACAATTAAATTACTGTACTATTTGGAAAATGCTGAAAAATGAACTATAAAAACCTATTACAATGACCCCAACCACCCCACCTACTAGCCCTAATAAAATATAAGGGAATACACTAATAAGTCTTTCGATTTCAGTTTCAGCTTTTCTAAGAAGAGATTCTGCATAAAGTGCGGGTCTACTATCTAAAGTACCACTGCGCTCTGCTGATGAAAGGATGTTAAACGGTTCACCTTTAAATATCTCGTGGGCATCTCTGAAGGATTCAGAAAAATTCTTTCCAATTAGTGTTTTTTCATGTACATTTTTAATGGCTCTACTAACAGGTTTATTACTACAAGAGCTACCTAGTATCTCCAATGCCTGATTAGCAGGTATGCCGGCTTCTAATAATATTGACAATAAAGAGAAAACTTCGGCTAAAGTTATTTTACGTAATGTTTTACCTATCACACGAAAGTTTAATTGATTTTCTTCCCAAATGGTTTTTCCTGTGGTTCTCCAAAATCCTATTGCAGCTAAAACAATAACAGCTAATCCAATAGGTATAGACCAGTAATATTTTTGAATAAAGTCGCCCATAAGTAAAAGTGCTTTAGTGCTAAAATTGAGTTTATCTGTACTAATGTTCATGCCTATGAAAAAATCTCTTAACTGTGGTAGTACAAAATAAGTAATAAGAACTAGTGCTAAAGCTACAAAACCTAAAATAATTGATGGATAAACCATTGCAGAAACGAGCTTACTCCTAATATTTCCATCTCTCTCAAGCTGCTGGATAATTAAGTCTAGCATCCCTCTTTTAGTAGCTTTTTCCCCCTTTTTTTCTGTCCAATTTCCTATCTCATTTGCAATAGAGAAAAGAGATCTAACAAATAGTGGAAAGCATATAGGGTATTCATTCAAAGCATCAGGAAGTGTCTTACCCTGTTCTATGGATGCATAAACACTCTGTAATATAGCTTTAAAGTCTTTATTGCTTGTTGTTTGTATACTATTTTTTAAAATCTCTTGAGTTGGCTGTCCTGCTGCGTATTCATCTCTAAAATTTATTGTGAAATTGAGCAAAACATCGCCTTTCATTTTTTTATCTTTTGCTTTCACAATTGATGTTTTTGTGAAAGGATTAACTTTTACTCTTGTTCTTGGGGCTACATTTGCACTCATATTTTCCCTACTCTCCTTACAGTATTTGTAAACTAATTAACCTATTCAATATTAATAGGTTAGAGCCACTTTGATTATTACTTAAAATTAGTATTAGTTACTAAAAGCTTCTACATCTAGCTCTGGATCATCAATAACTAAATCCATATCCAAACCTTCTTCTTCAGGGGTAGGCAGTTTAACCATATAAAGTAATTCTTCTAGAGTTGTCTCACCCTCAATAACTTTGCCAAGTCCAGTGGCGAACTGGGTATGCATACCTTCTGCTAGAGCCTGCCTACGAAGCTCAAAAGGGGATGCTTTTGCTTGAATCATATCTCTAATAGTTTGTGAAATTGCTAGGAGTTCAAACACCCCAGTTCGGCCACTATAGCCGCTTCCTAAGCATTTTGAACATTTGGTTCCATCTGGTAATAATCCTGTAGCCTTTACGAAGCCTTTATTTTTGAATCCTAATTTTTCAACATGTTTTACATATGCAGAAATCTCACTTATTATTGGGTTTGTATCACTTACTCGAACGCATTCAGTACAGATTTTTCTAACAAGTGTTTGGTGAGAAACAAAGTTTAAAGCCTGTGCTACATCGTAGCGATCTATGCCGAACTTCTCTAATCTATCAGGGACATGACAACTATTTTTAGCATGTAGAGTAGTTTTTACTAGTACTCCAGTGTCAGCCAGCTTCATCACCATTTTAGCTGTTTCATCGTTTCTGGTTTCACCTATGATCACAATGTCAGGAGTAGATCTAAGAAGCTCTTCCTCTTTGCTCGAATATTCTTCACCAGCTTCAAGCTCATCCTGTTGAATCTCTTTGACAATAAATTCTATAGGCCGTTCTACACTAATAATTTCTTTATCGTCATATAATTTTGCAATCTCTTTTACACTAGCTATTTGAGTAACGTTTTTTCCTCTATTTACTTTTCCATTAAATACATTCAACCCTTCTTTAGCATGAAGGACATTTTCTTTGAAAATGGGTATTTGAAATCTTGTAAGCCCTAAATTATGAATACTATAATCAAAATCATATTGTTTTTGCAGTCTCATGCTAATTGCTTGACCATGACTGCCACAGCGCCTAAAGAGACACCTAATCTCAATAAGAGATACCATTTTTCCATAGGCTATCTTTCCTGAGATTTTTCCAGAATCAGATTTTTGACTCACAAAATCGACACCAGCAAGAATTTTTAGAACTTGAGGGAAAGCATTATAAAGTGCGCGATCGATATTTTCCTCTTCTTCTAAAGTAACCATGCGTCCATCTACACGCGCTCTGATCATAAGGATTGAAATAATCTCACCAGTAGAATGATTAATTTTTGAACGATTTGAAATGTTTATATCTGTGGCACCAAGTCGGTCAGCACGACAAATTATATTTTGAATTATATCAAAAACATAATTTTGCTCTTTTCCTTGAATTTTTGATGCATAATCAAAAATTACCACACTTTGTTTTTTAGAACTAAACGCTTCATCTTGACGAATTTGAGAGAATTTTTCCTGTGCAACTTTACTAGTTTCTTCTTGAAATAGCTTAGAGTTTTTACCAAAGTAATAATCGTGAATCAAAACTTTTAAACTTTCTTGATCAAAAGGAACCCAATCTAACTTTTTACCTTGAAATTGCCTAATCAAAATCAAGTTAGCCTTCTGTTTTAGGGACTCTGCACTATAATATAAGGTTATAGTATTTGCGGCATCATCTTTACCTACAGGTAAAATACTATGTTCGGAGGCAAATTTTCCATTGACAAGCCTTAAAATATCATCACTAACTGAATAAGGGTTATTCACAGACTCTTGATGAAAGATAGCTGAAGCGCGATTTAATTGGTTTAGTTCCTCCATTGTTTCAGCTAATTCTGCTGTGGATGTTTTTGCAGATACAACACTACTTTGAGCTTTAATATGTTGAGAACCACTATTATCTAGCTGAAAATCGTTAACATCAAAAATAGGGAGGTTTTCATTAGTTTCTCTAGCTTTTAGTTGTTGAGTATTTTTATTAGATTGTAGGTTTCTAGGCTGTAATGGTTTTGTTGTTCGTTGTAGTGGATTTTGTTGTGCTTGTATTGGCGCTGGTGTTTCAGTTTGATTTCGTCCAAATAGTTTGTTGATCATGTTTAGCATATATATCTCCTCACAGTAACTTTCTTTTTTATTTGTAACTTATTCTATTAGTTACTATTTATTCTTTTTATAGATCTAAAGTTCATGTTTTTACTAATTACTTAGTATTACTTGGTTTAGTTGTTGTATCTGCTTTCGCACTTGAGTAGGCTGAAAAGAAAATGTCAGCATCCACATTGCCTGCATATCTAGGGTCTTTTTCTTCAGTAATTTTCACTTTATGGAGTTGTAAAATTCGCTTGGATCTAGCAAAGTCCTGTAGGTAACGTCTAAGCTGATCCTCGCTACCTAAGATAGAAGCTTTACAGGGGATTTCATTTAATGCTCCTTGATGCAAGATTTTTTCGCTTTGTGAGAAAAGCGTCACTCGAAGGTTACGTTCTACAGCAGCCTTATAAATATCGTTCAGAATGGCCTGAACTTCTTCATCTTCAGGAATAAAAGGTGAAAGTTTCTTATAATCTTCTTCAATTTGAGCAGAATCAATTTCTAATTTTTGAAAATTGGCCTTTATTTCAATTGAATGCTGATTTTCGTTTCTTAGATTAGCGAGCTTTCCTTCTTTGGTTGTTATAGTTGTTTGAACGTCATCAAAATAATAATAATCACTAACATATTTAATACCAGTTATTAATACTACTGATAGTATTAATCCGATTAAAATATTTTGATATTTTTCCCTATTTTGTTGAGCGATAACATCGTTGTTTTCCATGATTACTCCTGAGTATTTATTGTTCTAATTGATGTATTTACTTTATTTAGCAGCTATTTGAGCAACTTGGTTAATGGTAGTAGTACTAATAGGTAGTTTAGTATTATTAGGTTGAATGGGGCCAGCATAACTAGCACTGAAACTAAAATTACATCTAATAAAATCTGTACTACTATAAGTAGGATTTATATCCAGAAACCTACTAGTATTAGAACTACGTAATTTGTCTAGCAGTTCAATTGTTTGAGCTTTATCTATTGCATTTCCAGCTACTTTAAGGCTTCGCCCTTCAATTTCTATATCAGAGAAATTTACTAATTGCGCCAACGGAAATTGCACATTTTGTAGTTCTCCTAAAATTGTAGGAATTGTAAGCTGACTTTTTTGTATTTCTCGAATTTGGTTAATTTGGTTGTTTTTTACTGTAAGCCGTTGCTGATATTGTTTGTATTTATCCTCAAATGGTTTTAGTTGTGCGGCGATTTTTGTTTCTACTTCTATACTAGAATCAATTTGGTTTATTTTTTGGTTAGTTTCATAATAGTTATAACCAACTAGACCTAAGCCTACTATTAAAGCTAGTCCTAGCATTTTATTTTGGCTAGTAGCTGCCGCAACAACTTTATGTTTAGCCATAGTACTAACTTCTACTAGAGTGTCCACAATGTTAAATGGAACATTTAATTCAGGAGTATTAGAAAATCTTTTTACAAGTTGTTGTTGATTAGAAGATAAATCCGCTCCCGAACCTTCTAAACTCATCAAGTTAGCACCAATAACAGGGACAAATTTATGACCCTCTCGTTCTAACAGGTTTAATTGAACTTGTGGTAGTAAGCTAACATTAATGAGATTATTAGCTAATGGGTAGAAGAACTCTACTGATATAGATCTAGTATGATAAGCTTCTACAAGTGAATCTAAATAGGTTCTAGTTGCATCACCACACAACAAAACTCTTTCAATAGAAACATTTGGGATTGAAGATTTAAACTCACTAAGTAGTTTTAGTACTACTGATACAGGGTCATCATTACCAACAATGCTTAGTGCGCCAGTCCAAATCGGTGATGTTTTCTCAACAACAACGACAGATACTTGAGCATCAGTAAAATTGACTATAGCCGTACAATTATTAGCGTCATATACTCGTCGATATAAAAAAACAGTAACTACTTCTAGAGAAGTAATACTACTACTTGATTTATGAAGATCTTTAAGAGTGTTAGTAATATTTTCAGCAGTAGTTTTTGGTAAGGCACAAAATAGAGCAGTATCTTCAAAACTAAAATGATCTACTTGGTAATCGTCTGTAATAGATAAATCTATCTTTATTTGCTCCATATCTCTTTTAAAGCTAAATTTATTTGTTACATAAACTATTGAATCTGTTGTATTTTCAGAATCAGCTTGTGTTGCTACGTAGCTAAAGTTTTTGACTTTTGATTCTACTAGTTTACTTTTAGCTTGATCTAGTGATCTTGTTGATAATAAATTAGTTATAGCTGGTTGAAGCTCATCGCCTTTTCCAATGGTTGTCATGGTAGCTACATTTATAGTAGTACCAGAGTTTATTGCTGCAAAAATTGGATTAGCCATTTTGGTTATATTTCCTTTTTCTTTAGTATTATTGCCTAACATTTTATTGCATTCGATTTTTTGAGACAAAAATTCTTTGTACTACTAATTAATTATTTCAGTATAATTACTTATTCTTCTTTAGGTGTATTTAGTTCTAATTATCTAAGAGTTTGTAGAAAGATAAAAATTTTTCTTCTCTAATATAGTAAGAGCAAGCTTTTTTTAAATTCACTTATAAAAAAATGAAAATTTTCCGGAAAATTTTCATTTTTTAGTTAGACTTTTATTAGGGTTTTACCAATTCATTCATTAATAAACTAGTTATGGTTGATAAACTATAAGGAGTATTTATCATTCTTTGTAAGAAATGGTGCAACTCCATACAAAAATATTAATCCATAACTTTGTCTTGGGTCAAAAATTCTTGAATACTTTCCAAAATAATGTTTCCTTCAGAGACAGCCATGTATGAGGATGCCCAGAAATGTTTATTAAGTAGATGATCTTTGAGTTGTGTTTCAAATTGTTTAAGGAGTAAGTGAGAACTGGTACCTTTTAATTTTCCTGATAAAACAGAAATTGATACTGTTGGATGGATAGATACTAATAAGTGAACATAGTCGCTCTTTCCTTCAAATTTTAGTACCTCACATTTCATTTTTTTGCAAGTATTTCTAAAAATGGCTTCCAATCTAGTTAAAATTTCTTCGGTTAAGATATTGCCTCTGTGCTTAGTTAAAAATACAAAGTGGATTTGGTTATTAAAAAGATATTTGCGACTTTTACGCCATTCTTTTGAAGAAAGTTTAGGCATGTTGATATTTTTCCTTCATTATTTAATTGGTAAATAAGGTTTTATAAGAAACTATGTTAATATTCTTAAAATTGCGTTAAACTGCTAAAAGCATTTTAATTGTTGAAACTATTATACTGATCGAAAACACAAAATTTAAAATTTTTCTTTTAGGTGATCAAATAAGGATTTTTTATCTGACCACTAAACAGTTGTTAAAATTGTAAATTTCCATATTTTCGGAAATTTAACTAAGTGAATTTAAAAAAAATTCGCTCTTACTATATAGATAGGTTTCTTTTAAAATGAAATTATTGTTCTGGAAAAAGGAAAACGATAAGGAGTTAATTGATAGGTGGATCAATAACAGGGATGAAGAAGCTTATAATGAGATTTATAAGCGATATGGAAAAAAAATTCTTAACTTTGCTTTCAATAGAACAAAAAATAAAAGTATTTCAGAAGAGACAGTGCAGCACGCTTTAATGATGCTTGTAAAATACCCAAAGAGTTTTAAAGAGAAAAATAATACTCTTTCGTACTTATTTACAATAGCAAATAGATACATAAGTAAAGAATACAATACGACGCTAAATGAAACTAGTATTGAAGAAGAGGAAGAAGAAAATTTTGAGCTTGGTAATATAAACATACTGGAAAAAGTAGACATTGATCGACGTATCGAAATTATAAGAGCAATAATGGATGAATTACCAAGCGAGCATAAGCAATGTTACTACTTGCGACGTTTTGAAGAAAAAACACCTAAAGAGATAGCAAAAATAATGGGCAAAACTCCTGTAGAAGTACAAAACATCATATATTTTACGGAAGCAAAAATTAAAAAGAGATTTTTAGAAAAATATGGAAAACTCTATGAAAAATAAGAAAGAAGACGAAAAAAATAACTTAAAAATGGAAGATCCTATTTTAGGAAAAATCATGAAAGAGTATTTTCAGTCACAACAAATAGAAGCATCCGCAGAACTACATAAGAGTATGATGAAACAAGCTGAAGCATATAAGCAAGAAATAGCAGCAGACAAAAAACTAAATAATCAAGATTGGTTATCTTGGCCTAGACCAATGATTTTTCCAATGGTTGAAAACCTATTGGCTTGGTTGTTCAAAACACCTGTGCTTGTTGCGGTAGCAATTTTAATAACAATAAGCATTGGAAGTTTTTATTATTTTAGCGAAAAGAGTGATTCAACTTCGGTGGCTAGTAATAAAAATTCAACACCTAAACCAACAATTACCTCTACAGATACCAATAATCCTAATATTACTGAAAGTAATAAAATGGAATCTAATACTGAAAAAAATGAAGTTGCCATTAATAAACCTAATGAAAATGAATCAACTCTTAAAGAAATCTCTAAGGCTAACACTAAAAGCTTGAACAGCAGCAAAACACGTACTCTTCAAATAGAAACACAGGAAAATACCAGCAAAAGCAATATTGAAATAGCAAAAAAAAATGATAGTGAAATACGTAGTGCCGAAAGTGAAACTGAAAATACCAGTGAAAACAATGGTACTGAACCAACTTTTACCTCAATACAAAATGTTTACTTGGAAGATTTAATAGATGAAGATAATGTAGATGCATGGATGGTAGAATTTACTAGTGAACTTAAAATAAAAATAAAAGAACAACATTATTGGGTGGTAGAAGATAAAAGTAACATAGCCGAAGCAAATTTAGCCTTTGAGGTTAGAGAAGGACAACTTGTATTAATTCCAGCAAATAACCCAGATCATCCTTTGTGGACAGGTTCAATTAAATTGAAAGAAGGCAATGCCAAAGAAGCTGCGAATATTGTTGTTAAAGAATTATTTGACAAATTCAAAAAGAATAAACAAGACTAGCCCATTATTTATTTGATTTGCAATAAATAAAAATCTTCAGAACAAATATAAGAGGGAGCCAATGTATATTGCTAACGTGTTATTCAGGTATATAGGATTAATAATTATATTGTTAGTGGTTATACCTTTAGCGGTTTTTGCTCAAACAAGCGGCCAGGAATTAAAGTTAAGAGAAACAATAACTGCTAAAATGAATGGAAAAGCAACATCCAATTACCAAATTAGTATTCCTAAAAGATCGTTTATGTTTGTTCTTGTTGATCAAAAGGGCATTGATGTAATAGTTCGGCTATTTAACCCTAGTGGAACAAAGGTCTTTGAAATAGATAGTGCGAATGGGTCAGAGGGACCAGAACCAGTTTTTTGGAAATCGGAAGAATCTTCAGGTAATTATAGATTAGATGTATGTTCTGAGGATGAAAGCGCAGCTTTAGGTACTTATGAAATAACAGTAAAAGAACTCAGGGCTTCTTATGAGGAAGACGAAAAATTATTTAAATTTCAAGAAATATTTAAAAGTGCGGAGCAGCTTTGGATCGATTATTCAGCAAGTGGAAAACCCACTTTAGACCTAGCTTTTGCTAAATATGGGGAAGCATTACTTTTATATGAAGATTTGAGTGCATCTGAAAAGTATCGGGGTAGCGAAATTGGAAATCATTTCTCTAGTGTGAATTTTACGTATATTTTAAGGCAAATGGGTCAAATTTCGCTTCTAACAAAAAAATACGAAAGCGCAGTAAACTTTTATGAAAAGTGTTTAGCTATCTATAAAAAAGACACCCAAGAAAACGACTATAGCGAAGCCAAAGCCATAGTTCTAGCTAGTTTAGGAGAGGCGTACAACGGATTAAATGATAAAGACAAAGCAAAAAAATACTATCTGGAATCAGTATCTTTCTACATAAGTGCAAAAGATAAAAAGGGTGAACTGATAGCATATAACAACCTTGGATCCATATTTGATTCGCTGGGTGAAAAAAGAAATTCTGTAGAATACTACTCCAAAGCTCTTGGTCTAGTGGACTTGGTGGGCGATAAACAAACAAAAGCAACAATCTATAGCAATCTAGGACTAGCCCTGGGGGATTTAGACGATTTTCAAAAAGCACTAGATGCTTACAATAATGCCTTAGTACTAAATAAAGAAAACCATAATTATCAATCAACAGGAGTAGTCTTATCAAACATGGGAACACTCTACGACGTTCTTGGGGATTCTCAGAGAGCATTAGAATCGTACGATGAAGCAATAAAATGTTTTGAAATGGCAAAGAGTTTAGTAGGAAAAGCTAAAACATTGGTTAATAAAGGAGTTATTTACGAAAAGAGTGGTAAGCTGCCCGAAGCAACTAAATATTACAATGAAGCTTTTGAAATTTTTGAGAACAAAAACGAACTACAAGGCAAATCTTCTGTCTTGACAAAACTAGCTTCTATAGAGTTATCGACTAAAAATTATGAAAAAGCAATTTCATTGCTGGTTAATAGTTTAGAAATAAGAAAATCTATTAAGGATTTTTATGGGGAAGCATATACTAATCACCTTCTTGGTAATGTTTTCCTTAGTCGAAAAGATTTCAAGAAAGCTATTGAATATTATGTAGAAAGTATGAGAATTAATAGAGAAATAGGTGATAAAAGGGGTGAAACTGCTAACTTGTATTTTTGGGCAAAATCAGAAATAGGTTTAGGGCATACAGAAAAAGGCAAAGAACTGATTGAAAATGCAATAAATATATTGGAGGATTCTAGGCTAGCTGTTAGGGTGCAAAAGTTGCGTAATACATACTTACAACGTAGTCAATCTTTCTATGAGCTATATGTAGATATATTAATGCAATTGTACGAAGAAAAGGGAGGTGACTATAACGAGCAAGCCTTCAATGCCAATGAGCGATCGCGCTCAAGGGGATTATTAGAGGTATTGGCTAATTCAAATGAAAATATCTACAACTCTGTTGATCCTCAATTGTTACTTGAGGAACGTACTCAACAATCTGTATTAGACAACAAATTGAATGAATTAGTAATGTTCAAAAGGCAAAATAAATCTGAAAACGATTTACTTGTTTTAGAAGCGGAAATAAAAAACGCTAGAATGAAATTAGAACAAACAGAATCTAAGATAAAAAGTACTATAACTAAAGATGTTGCCGACAGAACACAACCTCTAGAGTTTAAAACTATCCAAAAAGAGCTTCTTGATTCGGATAGTGTCTTGCTGCAATATTGTTTGGGAAATGAAAAAAGCTACCTATGGGTAGCGTCAAAATCATCACTAGCAGTCTATGTTTTACCTAAAAAAGAGATTATAGAAGACGTAGTAGAGCAGGTATATAAAAATATCACTTTTAGGAGCCGGAAAGCTGAATTTAAATTTAATATAGAAAAAGAAAAGCAAGAAAAAATAACTAAGGCTGATCGAAAGTACCAAGAAAGCATTGTTAAATTAAGTGAAATAATATTAAAACCAGCATTGAAATCAACAAATGCTAAACAAAGGCTGATTGTTGTACCTGACGGCAAATTGAGACATATTCCGTTTGGCCTGTTGATTGTAGATTCTTCGGAATCCGTCATAGACAATTTTGATGTTGTCACATTATCTTCCGCTTCCAGTTTATATCTATTAAGGAAAAATGCTACAAAAAAGCAAACTAACCAAAAACTAATTGCAATAATTGCTGATCCCGTTTTTGACATAACAGATGAAAGATTAAGAGGCTCTCTTATTTCAAAGAAAGAAACAGCAGCTATAAGGGGAATACAAGAATCAGACAGAGCAGGAATAGATAGAATCCCTTTTAGTGGCGTTGAGGCAGAAGCGATTTGTACCATTGTACCAAATGGTAATTACAAAAAGCTTACTGGAATAGAGGCTTCTGTCCCAAATGTGTTAGCGATTATTTCGTATTATAAAATGCTACATTTTGCAACTCATGGAGTCAGAAACAAACTTTCTCCTGAGCTTTCGGGAATACTTCTTTCACTAATTGACCAAAATGGAGTTAAAACAAATGGAATACTATCAAACAATAAAGTCGCTAGTTTGAAAATCAATGCTGATTTAGTTGTCCTCAGTTCTTGTGAAAGTGGGCTAGGAGAAGAGTTCGAGGGAGAAGGTACGGTAGGAATCGCTAAAAGCTTCATATACGCAGGAGCTAGAAGAGTCGTGACAAGCCTTTGGGCAGTTGATGATGAAGCTACTGCGGAATTTATGAAATATTTTTATGAAAATATTTTTATGCGTAAAAAGTCCGCTAGTTCAGCTTTGCGTCTAGCACAATTACAAATGAAAAAGAACCCAAAATGGTCTAGTCCTTTCTTTTGGGGAGCATTTAGCATTGAGGGCGAATATAATTAAACTAACCTTGATAATATTTATTGCAACTATTAAATAAAGGAGAAACTAAATGACAGATAAAAAAGACGATAAAGATAAAAACAATGAAATCGATAATAACAATTCTAAAAATAGTGATGATAAAATATCAGAGTTGGTTAATCATCTAAAAAAAAGGCAGGAAGAACTAGGACTAAAAGAAGATACAGAGGAAGAGATAGAAGAACGTAAAAGGAAAAAATTAGAATATTTAGAAAATAAAATAGCTCCCTATTTAGATCAATGGCAAATGGTGGGTGAACCAAGTTTGGCAGGTGAACAATTTGTTATTTGCCGCTCATGGCACAAAAAAGACAAAGACATACTTAGTAATAACAAATACTCAGGCCGTAAATTCATAGCAATAGATCCAGGTGTTGGTTTTGGCTCTGTGCATCCTACTACTCTTACTTGCATTGAAGCTATGGAAAAATATTGGAATGGCGGAAGTCTTTTGGATATAGGCACAGGCACAGGATTATTAGCCATTGTTGCTGGAATGTTGCATCCAGAAGCGATGGTAGATGCATTTGATATATCCCTAGATATAATGGAGCATGCTGCTTTACAAATGAAAATTAATGGTATTAGTAATATTAATTTGCGGCAATGCACTATAGAAGATTATGGTGGAAAAATTTACGACGTAGTTATTGCTAATTTATTACCAGATTTATTAAGTGTCCTAAAAAATCAAATTGTTGATAAAGTTAAAATTGGTGGATTACTTGTTTTGTCTGGGTTCGCAGAAAAACACCATGGACGAACTTTTGCTTATTTTGATTGGACTCCAACGGTATCAGAGGGGATGGATGCGGCTGATATTGAGAAGATATTCACGGAACTGGGCATGGAGTTTGTAGAAAAGAGACAAACAGGCGAGTGGGTTGCATTAGTTATGAAGAAAAATGGAGAGAAGTAATATGGATGGTCAACAAATACTTACTAGTGTTTCAGATGAGTTAAAAGAAAAAATTGGTAAAGCTTTACTAGTTGGAAGAGGAATCGGCATTTTCGCCGGGGCCGGAATTTCTGTTCTTAGTGGAATAAAGACTTTCCGTGGCCTAAATCAAATGGATTATTTTGAAGGTTATCCGCCTACTTACCTCTGCACAATGGAGATGTTTAAAAAATCTCCTAAGGTGTGTTGGGAATTTTTTAAACATCTTTATAGTGAAGTAAAAGAGGCAGAGCCTTCAACTGTTCATAAAATCCTAGCTAATTGGCAAAGTAAATATAAAAATCGTCCTAACTCTTTTTGTATTATTACATCCAATTTTGATGGATTACTTTCAAAAGCTGGAGTAGATCCAGTTTATGAATTGCATGGCAATATAAATATAGCAAAATGTTTAAGTTGTGGCAAAAGCTATGATATGAATAGCTTAAATCTGGAAGAGTTACCACCAAGGTGTGAATGTGGTGAAATTCTCAAACCTAATATAACTTTACTTAACGACTATGTAGATCAAAAAGCTTATGATCAAGCAATGAGAATAAGCTGTGCCTTTTACTTCTGTATTGGTACTTCAGGCGTTAATCATCATGCTGCCAATTTCCTGCAAATGGTAAAAGACAAAAAAATGGCAACATTAATAGAAATTAATCCTCGCGCAACGAACCTAACTAAAGATATGGATTATGTACTAAGGGGAAATGTAGAAGATATATTACCACAATTTTAATCCTTGAGTATTATAACTCTATATAGAGGCATTATTATGAGGAAAAGACAAGAAGGATTTAGGTATATTTTTAGGGTATGTATAAGTTTAGTTTTAGTATTAATAAATTTAATTATTGTGCTAGGGCAAGTGGAAGAGGAGGTCAAAAAGAAGGAAGTTGACGCGCAGAGATTATTAGGGCAAGCTAAAGAGCTTTATTATGGTTCAGTTACAGCAGATAAAGAAAAAAAACATGCTGCTTACCAGAAGTTATTAGAAGCCTTTGAAATTTTAAAGGGATGTGAAAACCCTAAAGATGCAATACTTTGTGTTGACATGGGAAAACTCTTTGATGAACAAAATCCAACAGATGGTTCCTCAATAGAATTTTATAAACATGCAATAAAAGTTTTTGATAAGCTAGAACTTTATTTCGAGGAAGCAAAGGTATATAGATTAATCGCAGAAAAATGCCATTTGGTGAAAAGTGGTAAGCATGATGATTTTTACAATTCTTCGGCAAGAGATGATTATTACGATAGTTTTCGATATAAGAGCAAAGCCGAAGAACTAGAACAGTTATGTTTCGAGAATCATCCGAATGTAGAAAGTTTATTTTTGGTAAAAAAAATATATATTGATCCTATTGCAAAAAAAGATAAGTGGAGCAAAGAATTTGAGGCAATACTAAAAAATAAAATAGTAAATATACTAAATATAGTGGAATTTAGAGAAGATCAGTCAGACGCTGTTCTTCAAACTGAAAAGGAAAAAGATTTGTGCCTAATAAATCGTAAAGGGAAAGTGCTGTGGAGATTCAAGAATTTTAGATACCAAAAAAAGCCAAACTTAATGGCTGAACATGTAATCAACGATCTGGTAAGCAATATAAATAAACAGAAAAATAATTAACAAGTCGTAATAGATTTTCCACCTAAAACGCAACAAAAATTGATGAAAAGTAAATGGATCAAAAAGTTTAAAAGTATAGTCATTACTCTACTTAATTTTGTTATGCTAATTTTCTTAAGTTGTAGTGAAAGGAAAGATGTAAATAATAATCAAAATACTATTCAACAAAATGTAAAACAACCTAAAGAAAATGTACAAGAAAAATTGGCTATTCGGATTATCGTGTTGATATCTGAAATTGATTAAATTTTTCCGTAGAACACAAAATCGGATTATCGTGTTGATATCCTCCCAAAATACTTGTAAACTTCCAAGAAGGCTTAAGCATTTTTATCATGAGCAATATTAGCTTATATTTGAAAAGCAATACATAATTAATAAGGCTATTAAGGAAATGA
>JBDIBI010000063.1:0-21196 GCA_039812885.1 Blastocatellia bacterium | reverse complement strand
TGTCACTTACGTCACTTGGATATTTTATTTTCCTTACCATACTTTACACCATTGTTACATACTTTTACTAGTCTTTTTTTTATAATATCATATCTTTCAATGAATTGAACACCCTCTAAGTAAAGCTAGTCTAACTGATTAATTTCCAAAGAAATGGTGAAGTTTAATAGCTTTTTTATTTGATTTAGCTAAAATTTTCTTAACAAATCCTTAACAAAAATTGACAAATTTGCTACGTTACATAGCCTCAAAATATAGTTTAATTAGTCTACAAATCCAGTAGACAAGGAATTAACTGTGGCGTCAATTTTAATTTGTGAAGATGAATATTGTATTAGCAATCTTCTAACTGCAATTTTGGAAACAGCACACACCATAACTGTTGCAGGTGATGGAAATGAAGGGCTAAAACTTTATTTTAATAAACAATATGATTTAGTTATAACAGATTTAACTATGCCTAAAGTGTCTGGGTTAGAGTTGATTCATAAAATCAAGAGTGTTAATCCTGATAGCAAAATTATAGCTCTTTCTGCTTTACTTGATTGCAAAGATGTTAGAGACACAGTTTTTAATGCAGGGGCAGATATTTGCTTAACTAAACCTATAGATCTATTGAATTTAGAAAGTGTTATAGAACAATTACTAGAATCACAGGTTTTCTAGTGTACAAATATTTAAATAATATTATATACTTAGATATCTATTAGGAATAGTAAGGGAGTAAATAGAATGAAGTCAACAACACAAGATGATAGAGAAGATAGACTTATAGGTAAACAAGGAGATAATTTTGATAGTTTATCTTTTTTAGATCATATTACATTAAATGAAGCAATCGCAAAACTTCCTCCCAACTATCGTACGGTCTTAATCTTACATGATGTTATGGGGTTGCCTCATTCTGAGATAGCAAGTTGGCTTGGTTGTTCTGAAGAAGTCTCAAAAAGTAAACTTCATAATGGACGAATGAAATTACGCAAACTACTTAAAAGTCAAAGCTAAATAACTTTGCAAAATGTCTCACTGAAGCAATTTGTCTCACCTCATTTTATTTTCTACAAAAAAATATTTAAATCAGATTTTCTAACCTATAATTAATATCTAAATTACTGTATATAATCTAATTGTGGATCTTATAGTTTAATAAGCAATAATTTGACAGCTCTTAAACCCGCCGCAAGCTACCGCGTTTTAACGCGTGTAGATAGGCGGTTTCTCTTAGGCTTTAGCCGTAAAATATAAGCAAATAAATATTGCTAGATATAACATTAGTAAGTATAATAATGAAGATAGAGAAAGGTTCTAGGAATGCCAGCTTCAAAAACGATAATAAAACAACTAGAGAATAAGAAAGTAGAAGCAGTAGTTGAGACTAAAAAGCTCTACAATGAGGCAATAAAGTTTTATTTTGAGTTGTTGCAAGGCCATCAAGCACTTTTAGAATTAGCCACAAAGCCATTGCTAACACAATTAGAGAAACTTACAGTAGAAACTCTGTCAAACCCAAGTCCAGACTTTCCTCTACCTTGGCAATTGCCAGCAATGTTTCGTAGAAGTGTAATAAATACAGCAATAGGACAAACACGCTCTTTTCATTCTAACTTAGAAGGATGGCACAAAAAGAAAGAGAAGGCCATTGCCAGAGCAAAGAAATTTACAGAGCGACCACCACAGCCACCAAAAGAGTTTAACCAACATCCAGTTTATTACTTAGGAATGTACCAAATAGTAAACCAAGAAGTAGTTATCCTTAAACTTTATACAGGACAGGCTTGGATATGGGTAAAATACCAAATGAAAGGTAGAAACTTTCCTGAAGACTTTAAACAAGCTAGCCCTAAGCTGGTATTAAAAGGAAAGAAAATACTCTTACACATTCCATTTGAGAAAAAAATAGAAGTCCAAACTATTAAGCAACAAGTAACTAAAGATAGTAGTAATGAGCTAATAGTATGCTCAGTAGACCTTAATATAAACAACAATTTAGCAGTTTGCCGCATACTCAAAGCCGACGGTACACTATTGGCCTCTCGCTTTATTGGGGGAGGAAAAGCTAGCAGTGGCCGTAGGAAGCGTGCTTTAGGTAGGGTGGCAAAGAATAGGAGAAAAACCTCTCAATTACGTGAAAACGAGCAAGATAATAAGAAAAAGTGGAAATACATTCAGGACTTAGATAATTATGAGGCTCATAGAGTAAGCCGTAGAATAGTAGAATTTGCCTATGAGTATGGAGCTAAAGTAATAGTATTTGAGCATTTAAGTAATTTTAAGCCTCAAAAGGGTAAATACTCACGTCGTGGTAATGAAAAACGCTCATACTGGCTAAGAGGCAAAATTTACCATTACACTCATTACAAAGCTTATGAATTAGGCATTCTTACCTCTAGGGTTAGTCCTCGCAACACTTCTCGCCATTGTGCTTATTGCTGTAGTCTAGTAGCAAGACACAACCAAAATGAAGAGCCTAAAGAATATCGTGCAGGAGCACCGCTTTTCACTTGTCCAAGCGGACATAGGGGAAATGCTGATCTCAATGCCTCTAACAACATAGGGTTACGTTTATTTGCTCGTTTCAATAAAACAATTTCGCTCCAAAAGCCTAGGTTGAAAAACTTAGGTGCTGCTTCTCTCTATACCGGCGCAGGCCAGGACAGAAGTGGCGGGCAAGTGGCACCGCCCAAGTTAGCCGTAGTCCATTACGATAGCAATGTGGTTGCTCTCATGGGGCAAGGACTGCCGTTATCGTCTACACCGGCTCGTTCTAAGATCGTTAGTAACTACACAGAAGCCTCAGCTTCGCCCATAGAAGCTATCGCGCTTCAGCTCGTGTAGAGTGTCACTCTTTGAATTAATTTTGTATTGTAACAAAAATTGTACGATTTAGTGTAGTGTGTGTTAGTTTTGGTATGCTGGTTTATAAAATAAAACTAATTATAAATAAAAGAATTTGTCAAAGCTAGGCAAATAGCTATAAACAAAAGAGATATAAGATTTGATGGTTTCTGGCACGGTGTTTGATAAAGGGCAAAGTAGAAAAATTTAACCATAGCCGGAGGTAAAATTTATGTTAAAGACTATCAAATCATATTTATCGATTTCACTTTTGTTTGCATTAGTTTTATGTTTTGGTTTCACTACAACAAAGGCTGCTAGCCCTGAACAAGTTAAAGTTGTTACAGTAACAGTAAAGGCTAATAATAAAGTAACAGTTCCAGAATTAGGCCGTGATGATTTTCTAGTTTCTGAAGAAGGAACCAAACAAGAAATTCTTTCTGTTTCTCCTGCAACTAGTGCTAATGCACCTATTAATTTAGCAGTTGTAGTTGAAGAAGGCTCAAGTCAAATTAATAGTGAACTTGATGCAATAAAAGAGTTTATCAATAGCTTGCCTACAGGCTCTCAAGTAATGGTAACTTATTTGCGAGGTAACTTTGTTCAAACTGCGCAATCATTTACCACAAATTTAAGTGAAGCAGGAAAAAGCTTACATGTTGTAAGCACTAGCTCAAATGCTCCTGCTAGCCCTTATCTTGCATTGATAGACGTTATGAAACAATTTAATGGTATGCAAAAAGGTCGCAACCAAATTTTGTTTATCTCTAATGGTGTGGATGGTTTAGGTTTTAGTGGATTTTCTCCTAGCTCTAATATTTACTTAGAAAGAGCTATAAAGATTGCTCAACAAGAAAATATTAGTATTTATTCTTTGTTTGCTGGTGGCGGTACTTCTCGCAGAGGTGCGTTCATTGGTCAAAATAACCTAAGCTATTTATCTGAAGAAACTGGTGGTTATGCCTTTACATCAGGTTTAGACGGTTTTGTTACATTTGATTCACCTCTTAAACAATTCCGTGAAATTTTAGATAATCAATATGTCATTACTTACAAAAGCAGTAATGATGATAAAGGATTTAGAAGAGTTAAAGTAACAACGGATTTTTCTAATATTAAAGTCACTGCACCAAAAGGTTATGTTGCTTCAAAATAAAGTAACAGTTTTTCAAGCTAGGCTAGTGGCTTCTAAAAGCTAAATAAAGTAACTAAAACTCCATCAGTTAAGAAATCTTGACTGGTGGAGTTTTAATTTTTGTTTGAAATTTTCTGCATTTCTTTCTTGCAAAAAGCTTTTTCCCAAATCATCATCCGTTAAACTAAAAATAGACTCTAAGTAAATTTTCAGGTAGATTTATGGATGATCTCTTAGTAGGCACAGTAAAAGGGCCTGGTGAAAAAGCCCAAGAATATCTTTTTATTACAACAGATAATCACCACACCCGTGTAGGGGAATTTGTTTATTACAAAATAGATAGCTGCTCAATTGTTGGTAATATTACAGGTCGTAGACTTGCTAAAAGTCTGCCTGATGATTTTTTAGCTGATCCTAATGTCTCTCCTCAAGAAATGGCTGAGTTAATAGGATTAGAAGCTGTTTCTGAACTTTATGAAATTACCGTTGCTACAATAGGTTATTATGATGAATCTATAAAAGATTTTGTTAATCCTCGTATTGCTCCTAAACCAGGACAAGGAATTTATTTAGCTTCAAATGAAACTTTAACTAAAATGCTTAGCCCTTATCGAGCTGGAGAAATTGGTGCTGCACATTTGGGAAGTCTTTTGACTCGCCAAGTAGGGGATGTTCCAATAGTTCTTTCAGTTAAGGATGTTATTGCAACTCATTTGGCTATTTTAGCCAGTACTGGTGCAGGTAAAAGTTATACTGCTAGTGTTTTAATTGAAGAATTACTAAAACCTAATAACAGAGCCGCAATTTTAATTGTTGATCCACATGGAGAATATAATACTTTACGCGAAATAGAGGCTTTACCAGAGTTTCATTCTTTAGGATATAAACCACAGGTAAAAATCTTGCTACCTGATAAAATTAGAGTACGTTTTAACACTCTTAAACTAGCTGATATTCGTTATTTATTGCCAGAAATAACAGATAAACAGAATTACTACTTAAATAGAGGTTTTTATGAAGTGGAAAGAACTGTTGGAAAACAGCGCTTTTATGGATTTCGAGATCTTTATGATGCTATTTTGAGTATGAAATTTGATGATGAAGATGGGAACTCTAAAGGAAATTCTAATATCAGTACAATAGAAGCAATTTTATGGAAACTAGATTTTAGGTTTGGGCAGAGCAAAATATTTTCTGATATTGAACATAATACTTTAAGCGAGCTATTTCGCCCTGGACAATGTACTGTTTTGCAGTTAAATGAAATAGATCAACAAGAACAACAAGTTATTGTTGGTGCATTATTACGCCGGATTAATGAGGCTAGAGTTTCTTGGGTCAGTCAGAAAAATGTAAACCCAAATCCAGATGATCAACTTCCTTTTCCTGTATTCACTTTAATAGAAGAAGCTCATCGTTTTGCCCCTGCTAATACTACAGTGGTCTCAACTAATGTACTAAAACAGATTCTATCAGAAGGGCGCAAGTTTGGTGTAGGGATAGGATTAATTTCTCAGCGTCCTGGCAAATTAGATCAAGATGTACTTAGCCAATGTCAAACACAATTTATAATGAGAATTGTTAATCCTATTGATCAAAATACCATTGCTTCTAGTATTGAAAGTGTTGGACGAAAAATGCTAGAAGAGCTTCCAGCCTTAACCAAAGGCCAAGTTATTGTCTCTGGTGTAGGAATTAATACTCCTGTAATGTGTCAGGTTAGAAAACGCTTTACAACTCATGGAGGTCAGACTTTTGATGCTCCTACTGAATGGGCAAAATGGTATGGAAACAACAATCTTGTGCAACAAGAACAATCTACATTAATAAAAGTTAGCGGAAAAAAAAGACAACTTGTTGATGGAATAGATATATAAAGATAAAAGTTTTTCTAAACTTGTCCAAGTTGCTAACCTAACGGGTTAAAATATTAATTATTGCAACTTGGACTGATAGACTGATTACCTGGAAATAATTACCTTTACAGAAGGTTCACACCAAGCTTCTATCGCAGATTCCCAAGGTGCAATTGTAGATGTAATTTTTTCTGGATGGAGCTTTCCTGTTTTTATAAGATCAAGAATTTTAGGGATATAACCACGAGCATTTGTACGACCTGTCTTAAAAGTTATTCCTTTATCGTACATATCTAAAAGAGGTATTGGTGTTGTGTCTGTGTAATATATTCCTACACTGGTACATACTCCCCCATTAGTAGTTGACCTTAATGCACAAGCTAGGGCTTTAGGATTTGCACTGGCATCTACAGTAATATCATATTCTCCTAAACGTCTAGGAATATTTTCAGCAATTACTTTTGCTCCTAGAGATTCTGCTAAAGCTAATCTAGCTGGGTCTGTGTCTACATAATCTACTTGTTTTGCTCCTAAGGCTAAGGCAATAGCTACCGTATATAAACTAATGCTCCAAGCCCCTCCTCCCATAATTAAAACACTTTGATTTGGAGATTCTTCTAAATAAGGTGCTACTGTACGCCAAGCATCTGGTAGATTATCACTTAAACTTGCTAAAGCTTTAGGATCAAGGTCATTATCTACTGCAATAAGCATATTTTGAGCAAATGGTACACGTACTAGGTCTGATAATGCACCTCCCCATTCTCCACCTAAAGCTCCTAACCCATACATGGAGCGATATGGAACAGATTTACAGCTAGAAGTTAAATGCCGACTACACAATAAGCATTCTCCACAAGAAATTTGAAAGGGAACTACAACACGTTGTCCGACAGAAAAATTTGTTACTTCTTTTCCTAGTTTGACAATTTCTCCTACAAATTCATGTCCTATAGGAAAAGGGCCAATAAATGGTGCTTTTCCAGCAATTATTGCAAAATCTAAATCACATCTTGCTACAGCAATAGGTTTAACTAAAGCATCCTGTTCATTTTGTAACGTAGGTTCAGGAGTTTCTTCCCAGGATAATTTACCTTTCTCAATAAAATGAAGTTGTTTCATACTATCTCCTACAATATTTTACTGTATTAAAAATGATAATTGCCTGAATTAATTAACTGTTTTACCAGTTCAGAAAAAGCTTTTGGAGCAGCATACTCAGGTTGATTACGCAAAATAGATATTGTTTTGTTAAAGCTTTTTAGCCCTTGCCGTATTTTGATGGCTTCATTGTATTTATGATTTTCAGGACAAATGGGGTGAGAGGCAAAAAGCAATTTTTCAGGTTTGATTTTACCAACTAGCAAACAAGCATTAATTTGTTTTTCACAACGACAAGGGTTTAGTTCATTTACTAACCCACACTTATTTTCTAAAAATGATTGTAAGCTTTTTCTAGCTCTAGAAAGGCGCTGCCGAAAAGTGTTAGGGGTAATATCAAGTATTTGTGAACCTTCTATGCTATTAACTTCTAAAAAATCACCTAAAATTAGTACCAATCTATGTTCTCTATCTAAACATAAAAGCATAGCTTGTGTACAACTTATTTCTATTTCTTTTGCTAGTAGTTTTATATCAGGTAAATTAGTTTGTTGGTATTGATCTGTTATTGTTAGACCAAGATCAATAAATTCAGCCATTTGTTCAAATGTAATTGCACTAAGCTCTTGTCGGCGCTTACGGCTATTGCGTAAGTGATTAGCTGCAATTTGATAAGCCCAAGTTAGAAAACTACTTTCTCTGCGAAAACTACTTAAACTAGTAATAATTTTAATTAGAATTTCTTGAGTAGCATCTTGAGCATCTTGAGGATGACCAAGCATACGCATACTTAATCCATAAAGAGGGTTTTGGATTCTTAAAATAAGCTCTTCTAAAGCTTGTTTATCTCCATTTTGGGCTTGTTCCACTAAGTCTTCTACTTGTATTTGCATAGATAGAATCTACTTTTAATCTAAATTTGTTTTATTGATGTAATAGACACATTGACGAGTAAAAGTGTTACAAAAATTTTCCAGATTTCTTGATTTAGGAAAAAATAACTAAATAACTAAAAAATACAATATTAAAATAACTTAAAATATAATAGTGGAGTTAACGGAAGGAAATTCCTTATATGTGCTCACAAATTTTAGTGCAAATATAAGCATACAGATAGTTTAGATTTATAAGTTTAATAGGGGAAATTGACAAGATAAACTATAAAATAGCTAGTTGTACTTTATTAAGTATAAAGCTAGTCGAGATTTAAAGTTATTGTTTCTCAAACTTTACGTCTACATAAACAAATGAATTATCTGCTGTATTAGTATCTTGCCAAACAGTTTTGTCTTCATATTCTATTTTTGATATATGAATTCCTAGTTTAGTTGTTGCTGGGGTAGATTTTGTGTCTATTGCTACAGATTCTTTTATAGTTTCTTCTGCATTAGCTTTGATTTTTTTGCCAGACTTAAATTTTTTTACTATAGTTTCTTTACTAGAGTTGGTATAGCAGGATTCCCAATAAATATTGGAAATAGCTTGCTGAGCAAGGTTTTTAGATTTCATTACAAAAACCAATTTTTGTTCATTATTATTTGATGAAAGAGGGCTAGTATTATTATCATTAGCACTCATTCCTGTCATATTTCCCATGCCACCGCCCATACCGCCCATACTGCCCATACTACCCATAGAAGCTTGAACCTTAGTTGTGCCGGATAAAGTAACTTGGACGTCTCTAACTTGTAATGGGCCATTAAGAGAAACGCTTTGATCTGCAACTATTTGAAAAGCAAAACAAGCAATAATTAAGGCAGCACAAAAAATGCGTAACATGATTACCCTCAAAAAGAATAAAATGGATTTTGTAAAAAAGAAGATAAAAAATTATAAAGAATTTATTACTGTAAGACAATTGCTAATGTCTAAAAGTTGCAAATTTTTGCAGATTTATTTTCTTATATAATTTTAAGGAAACAAACACTAAGTAAATAGATACTTTTTTTTCATATTTTGCACGTTATTATATTAAAGAATAAACAAGCTTTATAACAAAAGAGTTTTGGGTAATTGAAGAGGATTTTATGTCTACTCAAAAAGAAATCACTCAGCTTTTAGTCGCTTGGAATAATGGTAGTCACTCAGCTTTAGAAGAGCTAATGCCTATTGTTTACAATGAATTACACAAACTTGCTAAAAATTTCTTAAAGTATGAACGTCAAGGCCATACTATTGAAGCAACAGCCTTAGTAAATGAAGCTTATTTAAGGTTAATAGATCAATGTCAAGTTCAATGGCAAAATAGAATTCACTTTTTTTGTATTGCAGCACGGATAATGAGAAGGATCTTAGTACAGTATGCTAGGGATCGAAGAGCAGAAAAACGTGGTGGCGGAGCAGAAAAAGTTTCTCTAGAAAAGGTTATTTTACTGGCAGAAGAACGTAATGTTGATCTCATAGCTTTAGATAATGCATTAGAATTACTTGCGCAAACAGATCAGAGAAAAAGCCAACTTGTAGAACTACGTTTCTTTTCTGGATTAACTTTTGAAGAAGCTGCTGAGGTTTTGAATATTTCTTTAATAACAGCTAAGCGAGATTGGGCTTTAGCTAAAGCTTGGTTACATCGAGAACTAAAAAAGGAGGTATGCAATCTTGAGGAGTAAAGATCTACAAATTAACAGAAAGATTTACTGGCAAAAACTAGAAAGTATTTTTCATGATGTATTATCTTATCCAACAGAACATCGCCAAGCCTATCTTATAAAAGTTTGTGAGGATAATTATATTTTATTTAAAGATGTAGAATCGCTTGTTGTTGCTTATGATAAGGCAACTGGGGAAGGTTTTTTGGATTTTACTCTAAAAGAAAAACACTAAAATTTAATACATTATCAGGAAAAGTTTCTACTCCATATAGTTCTTTTTTATTAAACTTTATGATTAATACAAAAGAAATGTTATTAAGGTTTTAGGTTTACAATGTTTTCTTGCAAAGTACGAGCACTGTTTAATTTAACAATTCTGCTAATTTTGCTTAGCAATAATGTTTATAGAGATTTTAGTTGCTTTGCAAGTTCTGAAAGTAAAGAAACGCAATATTCTAAAATTTCTAGTTCTTTGGATATTGCTGATACTGGAAAGCTTATTTCTCGCTTTTTTGATGAAGCCGATGGGTTACCACAAAATACTATAAATGCTGTTGCAATAGATAAAAAAGGTTACATCTGGGTAGGAACACAAGATGGTGCTGCTTATTATAATGGCCGTAATTGGACAATAGTAAATATGCCGAACCGCACCAAGTCAAATGGTGTGTTTACTATATTTGTTGCAGAAGATGGAGCTTTATGGTTTGGAACTAATGGAGCAGGTCTTTCACGTTATTTTGATGGTAAATGGACTACTTACGACACAAAATCAGGCTTGCCTAATGATCAAGTTCGTAGCATTGTTGCTACTGTAAACTCTGATAAAACTCAAACTTTTTGGATTGGTACTTCTAAAGGCTTAGCTAGTTTTAGCAATGACAAATGGACAATTTATGATAGCAATTCTGTTTTACCTAATAATGTTGTAAGATCATTAATTACAACAGTTAATGATAGTAAGCAAATACTTTGGGTAGGTACAGAAGGCGGACTAGTTTGTTTTCAAGACAACAAATGGACAACTTTTACTACCAATTCTGGACTTCCCAACAATGTAATTAGAGGTTTAGCCAAAGCTCAAACAAAAACGGCTAATCAAGCTTTGTGGGTAGGTACAGAAGGAGGTGTAGCACGTTTTGAGCAAGACAAATGGACAATTTACAATGATAAAAATGGGTTACCTAGTAATGAAGTCAGATGTTTGTTAGAAACTACTTCTCTGGATGGTCAAGCAACTCTTTGGGTTGGAACAGGTGGGTTTGGTCTAGCTCGCTTTCAAGACAACAAATGGACAACTTTTACTACTAAATCAGGTTTGCCAGACAATTCTGTTTGGAGTTTGTTAGAGACTAAAACTTTATCTGGAATTTCTACATTGTGGATTGGGTTGGCTAGTCGTGGAGGCTTGGCCAAACTTGAACAAGGCAAGTGGATTACTTTTAATAAGGAATCAGGTTTGCCTAATAGCGTAGTGTTTAGCCTCTTGGAAACAAAAGAAAATGATGTTAGCTCTTTCTGGATAGGTACTGATGAAGGTTTAGCTCATTGGGAAAAAGGCACTTGGACTAACTACAATACTAATTCTGGACTTCCTAATAATACTGTAAGAGCTTTACTAGAAACACAAGAAGCAGAAGAAAAAATAATTTGGGTGGGTACAGAGGGCGGTTTAGTAAAGATTAATAAGAATAAATGGAAGATTTTTGATACTAACTCTGGACTACCTAGCAATAGAATCTATTGTTTACTAAAAACAAAAAATGAAAAAAATGAGACAGTTATTTGGGTTGGAACTCGTGAAGGACTTGTACGCTATGAGTCTGGAAATTGGTATACCTACACTGTAAATAACTCTGAGTTACCTAGCAATGTGGTTAGAACTTTACTTGAAACTAGGGATGCAAATGGAGGACAAAGAATTTGGGTAGGTACAGAGGCTGGCTTAGCTTGTTTAAAGTCTAATCAATGGCTTTCTTACAAAAATTCAGGTTTATCTAATAACCTAATCAGAGGGTTACTAAAAGTTGAACAAGATGGAAAACAATGGCTTTGGGTTGGTACTGATGGCGGAGTTTTTTGGACAGAACTAAAAGATGAACTAAATAATTGGCGATGGCTTTCTGATGTTACTAATCCAAGTATTGCCAATAATACTATTTACCAAATTCGCACTGATAATAAAAATCGTATCTATCTTTCAACTAATAAAGGGATTACCCGATTAACTAGAAAAAACTCGAATAGCCAAGATCCTTCCAATTATGAAATTTACCAATTTACTACAAAAGATGGTCTTCCTAGTAATGAATGTAATAGCGGAGCTACACTCTTTGATAGCAAAAATCGCATTTGGATAGGAACCATTGGCGGAGCAGCTCTCTTTGACCCTAACAAAGAATTTATAGATAACACCTCTAAACCTTTTTATATAGACCAATTTCTTGCAAGTGGACAAGAAAAAAAGATTGATAAAACTATCTTAGACTTAGGAGATCTACCTTATTACCAAAATAATATAAAATTGGAATATTCATTATTAAACTATATACGTGAATCTGATAACCGCTACCAATTTCAATTAATTGGTTATGATAAAAATTTATCTATTTGGACAGATGAGGCAAAGAAAGAATATAGCAATTTATCTCCAGGTTTTTATACTTTCAAAGTTTGGGCAAAAGATTATTTAGGCAATGTTTCAGGGCCTTTATCAGTTAGTTTTAGAATACAACCTGCTCCTTGGCAAAGTTGGTGGGCATATTCTATTTATTTGCTTCTTTTAAGCGGTAGCGGATATTGGTTACATACTTATCGATTGCAACGGCTTGCTATGCAAAATCGCAAGTTAGAAGCAAAAGTACTTGAAAGGACTGAAGAATTAGCACAAAAAAATAATGAATTAGTTTTTGCCTTAGAACAGATAAAAGTTTCTCAAAAGCAAACAGAAGAAAAAAATCAGCAACTAGGAGAAAAAAATAAAGAACTAGATCAAAAGAATGAAGAATTAGCTAAGAAGAATTTAGAGTTAATAGACTCACATAAACGTGCTGATAGAATATTTTCAGCTTTAGCTGATGCCTTGCCAGGAACAGTTTTAGATGAGAAATACAAATTAGATGAAAAGATTGGAAGCGGTGGTTTTGGAGCAGTTTACCGCGCTACACACTTGGCTATGAAACGCCCTGTAGCTGTGAAGATATTTCGCCCTACACCAGGAAATGACTCTATAGAAGCATTAGAACGCTTTCAATTAGAAGCAATTTCTTCTTGCAGAATTCAACATCCCAACTCTGTTGCTGTTTTAGATTCTGGAGTTTCTGAAGATGGTATAGCTTATTTAGTGATGGAGCTTTTAAAAGGGAAAACTCTTAAAGAAGAATTGCTTGATAAAAAGAGACTTTCTATTAAACGTTGCATTAAGATTTTGTTACCCATCTGTGATGTGCTTTGGAAAGCTCATAGAGCAGGGGTGATACATCGAGATATTAAACCTGATAATATTTTCCTTCATCAATCAGAAGAAGGTGAAATCATTAAGGTTGTAGATTTTGGAATTGCCAAACTAAGAGATGAAATGCAAGGTGAAGGGCTTTTGACAAATACTGGTGGAATAATAGGGACACCTGCTTATATGTCTCCAGAACGTTTATCTGGTCAACCTTATGATGGGCGATCTGATGTTTATAGTTTAGGTATTATGTTTTATCAAATGTTATCAGGACAGTTGCCTTTTTCTGTAACAGATGGAAATCTTTCTTCAATAATCCTTAAACATTTAGTTGAATCTCCAAAAGCTCTGCGAAACTTCCAAGTAAATATATCAGAGC
Source organism: Blastocatellia bacterium (assembly GCA_039812885.1). Lineage (GTDB taxonomy): Bacteria > Acidobacteriota > Blastocatellia > Chloracidobacteriales > JADJPF01 > JADJPF01. Next base: position 7,848 of record JBDIBI010000063.1, on the reverse strand, counting down.
CACTAGAAAAGGTTTTATTAAAAGCTTTAGAAAAAGATCAAAATCTTAGACCTAATGCTAAAGAGTTTGCAGAGCTTTTAGCTGAGGCTGTTGAGCTAGAGCTAGATGTTACTGAAAGTGGTATTTTTAGTTTTTCATTAAATGATAGTTTTGATGAAGAAATAGATATAACAAATGTTACTACAAAGCTAAATAACCCTAAGACAAATAACAGCAGCTTTATACCTATCGATGAAATTACTATAACAGGTACTATTTCCAGTATAGATAATGATGTTGAAAAAATGGAAACTAAGATCAGAACAAAAGATCCAAATGCTATAATAAAAATAAGTTAGGGATATATAATACTAAAGCACTCAGAAAATTTTATTAACTTTCTGAGTGCTTTAATTTGGGTTCTCACTCAAGTTAAGCAGACTTAAAAATAAAAAGCTACCAAAAAGTAGCTTTTCAACCTTAAGTCAACTGAATTTAAAATAAATTTTATACTAGCAGTATAGTAAAACATCAAATAGCTTTGCACAAGTAAAGAATCTATAGAAAGTTTGTTAGTTTAAAGTTAAAAATTTGTTTTAGTCAAAATATACTTAAGCTAAGCTATTGCTAGTTCTATATTTGGAGCTAATTTTAGGGAATCAGCATATTCAATATGTAGAACCCGTCTAGGCTTATCAATTAGTGATTTTGAAGAAGAATGTATAAGTAAAGGTCGCATAGCTAAAATTCCACCTTGTTTAACTAAACATTCAATGGATTTATGCATTTTTCTATAGCTTAGAATTTCTTGATCACTTAATACACCTTCTAAATGTGAACCAGAGATTATCTTAAGTGGGCCATTTTCGCTAGTTGAGTCATCAAAATGAACTCTAAGCGCTATAACACGAGATAACGCCCAAGTTGGTGCATGAGCATAAATTATGCCTTCTTTTTTTGACCAAGGCCCCCAATCTAGCATATTAAATTCTGATTTTAATGGTAATGCAGTATCTTGATGCCAAGTTACTAACCAATTGGCCGTCTTTGACTTGTCAAAAAGTGTAGCCCGAAATGGATAAGCACAATGGCCTAAAAATCTTTTAGCTATTTTTATTAATCTTGGATCATAAGCAAGCTTGCTAACCTTAGGGTTTGACATTAAATGTCTTATCCCTGCATGTTTGGCTGTTTGAGGTAGGAAACTATGTATAAGTTCATGACATTCACTAGATGAAAGTACTAGGTCTTCTATTAAGTAACCTGTATTACTAGTGTTGTCAATCATTTGGATGGGTTGAGAAGTAGCTTAAAAGCCAAGCTACTAGGTTAAAATAACTTAATAACTTGGCTCTAGAAATGAGTTAAAGAGCAGGACTAAGCTGCTTTTGTTACCATTTTGTTAACTCTTATAGTTAAACGAGATTTATAACGTGAACCAGCATTATCATGAATAATGCCTTTCTTTATAGAGCGATCAATAACAGAAATGATCTTTGGCAATAAAGCTACTGCATCATCTTTTTTACCGCTTTCAATAGCAACACGTAATTTCTTTAATTCTGTACGCATTTGGCTACGATTAGCACGGTTTACAACTGTACGGCGTTTAATTTGACGGTCACGTTTTTCCGCAGACTTATGATTTGGCATTGTACTAAACAAAACTCCTTTTTGACTATTGTTAAAATTATGATTAAAAGAAACTTATCGTCTCTAAGCTAGCAAATTTACTAATTATGCCAAATTTATTGTGTGAAATAGTACTTTGGCTTTGCACTGAGACAAGCGGTAAGTGTAGCGAGATAGAAGGTTTGTTGTCAAGATTTTTAACCTAAAAATTTAATCTCTTTCTTTTACCACTAAACCTTGTTTTACTAGCTTGATAGGCAAAATCTGTCCACCAGCTTCACTTAACGCTTTAGAAACACTAGCTTTCTTTTCTGCTGAAGTAATAAAAGTCACACATCCTCCTCCTCCAGCTCCACAAACCTTAGCTGCCATTGCTCCTGATTGTTTGGAAATGGCAATTAATTCTTCTATTGTGTCAGTAGATACACCAGGGGCTAATTCCTTACGCACTTGCCATTCTTGATCTAAAAGAGTTGCTACTTTGCTTATATCCGCAGCCATTAAGGCAAGTCGCATTTGAGCTGTAATATCTCGAATACGATCAAAAATATCAAAGATCTTTTTGTCTCCATCAATATGGCGTTTGGTGATTTCCCAGTTGTTTGTTCCGCTAAAATGGGGCTTTCCTGTATAACAAAGAACTAAATGTTGTTCTAACATAGCTAGATCTATTGTTATTTCTTCTCTCTTAACTCCTTCTACTTCTAAATGAATAGAGTTTGCCCCACCATACATTGCAGGGTAATAGTCTTGAACTCCAGCAGGAACACGTATAACTTGAGTTTCTAAGTTTTTAGCAATAGTAAGTATTTCCTCTTGGGAATAGTTACGGCCAGTAAAGTGGTTTAATGCTCCACATACAGCAATATCTAAAGTAGATGAACCTCCAAGACCTGAACCAGCAGGAGCACTACAATTAGTAATTAAATCTAAACCGGAATTAGGTTGAAAGAAATGTACTATTCTAGCTAGTAACTCTAACTCATTGCTTTCAAGTAGCTTATCTAGAGAAGTTTCTAGAGTAGTGTTTGTATCTTCAGATTGAAGACGAACAACACGATCATTTCTAGGGATTAGTTTGCAATTAGCTGTAAGATCAATAGCTACATTTACAGTTTGAGCACCAGGATGAAATAAATAAAGAGGCCAAATATCTACTGTTCCACCAGCAAGATCAATTCGTGTTGGGGCAGAAGCTTCAATTATCACAACTAGATCCTTTCTAAAAATAAATTTCTAATTCTAATTTGGTTGAGCCGTGTTACTTGGCTTAGGTGTTGTTATTTTAGGCTTAGGTGTCCCTGTAGAATTAGGCTTAGGTGTTGCTGTAGAACTAGGCTTAGGTGTTGCTGGCTTAGGTCTAGGCGTACCAGTCGCTGTGGTAGTGCCAGTAACATTAGGTGTAGTCTTCGGCTTAGGTGTTAAACCATTAGGTGTAGTCTTAGGTTTAGGTGTTGCTGTAGTTGTACTAGGGTTAGTAGTTGTTGGTGTAGTTTTAGGTTTAGGCTTAATTGTTGGACTAGCATTAGGATTAGGGGTAGCTGCTAAAGGTGTTTTCTTAGGTTTAGGTGTTGCATTAGGGTTACTTACACCTGCTGTTGTAAGGTTAGGTTTAGGTGTTGAGCTTGCTCCTAATCGTTTAGTATTAGGTGCTGGTGTTGCCGAGGCTTGAGCATTAGCCGCAGCTACATACTCCAGGAAATTTTCTTTAGTTATTAATGCTCCATTTACTACTAATCCATTAGTACTAGGTAGTTTGGCTGGTTGACCATTAATCTGTATTTGTACGGCAGGCAAATTGCCTATAGTTACTTTCATTTTTGAAGTAGCTTTAAAATCTCGTGAGCTATTAGCAGGAATAGTTAACATTTGAGAGTTAGCTTCTTCATCAGCGCGGATACTTACCCAAGCTTCACCTTTGGTTTTTAAGGTTAGGACTACTTCTTGTAATGTAGGAGTTGGAGTTGCTCCAGGTGTTAAACCAGGACTAGGAGTTGCTCCAGGTGTTAAGCCAGGGCTAGGAGTTGCCTCAGGACTAGGGGTTGTTTCAGGGCTAGGAGTTGCTGTTGGATTAGGAGAAACAAGATTAGGCGTATTTTTATTTGTTAAGTTAGCTGTTTGATTTGCATTTTTTTGATCAAAATAACGAAGAATACCGTAAGTACCTCCACCTATTAAACCTAGTAAAACGAGTAATCCAATCCAGAGAGAAATTTGACTAGATTCTGTTGGATAATCTTTATAGCTCATCATTGGCTCGGTAGGTTCTTCTGTCACAAATTGTTTTTGATAGCGAGCCACAATTTCTTCTTCATCCATGCCCAAATATTTTGCATAGGTACGAATAAATGAACGAGTATAAACCCCTCCTGGCAAAGCAGTAAAATCATCTGCTTCAATAGCTTGTAGGAAACGAACTCCCACCCTAGTAGCATCTGCTACATCTTTTAGTGAAACACCACGTTCTTCACGTTTACGTTTAAAGTCTTGGCCTAAAGTCTCCGCCATGGAATCTCCTATACAAAGACTATTTTTCTTTTTTGGAGAAAATTTATCTTACCTTTTCGTGTATTAAAAGTCAAAAGTCAGTATTATAAAAAGAAAATCACTAGTTATATATAAGCTAGGCATATATCCTAAGTTATTTTTATTACTAAAATAGTACAGTCATCATTTGGAGTAATATTGCCAGCAAAGTCATGGACTGTTTTATATATTGCTTCAGCCATTTCTTTAGCAGGTAAATTACGATATTTATTTGCTGTAAGAGCTAAACGCTCAATCCCAAATTCTTCTTCTAAAGAGTTTGGAGGATTAGTTTCTGTAATTCCATCTGTGTAAAGCAAGATAATATCCTCAGGCTCTATTTGATAGATATATTGTTGATATTGTTGTCCTGGCAAAAGCCCAAGAATTAAGCTAGCTTCAGACAGTAATTCATATTTTCCATCTTTATGTAAGATTAAAGGACGATTATGACCAGCATTTACGTAAGAAAAACTATAGCTTGTTTTATCTAAATCTAAATAGCAAGCAGTAACATATTGATCTAGAAAATTATTTTGTCTTAGTAATTCATTCATTTGATAGAAGGTTTTAGACAAAGAGCATTCACTGCAAACTTGAGCACGCAAACTAGCACGGAAAGAAGCCATAATTAAAGCTGCTGGAACTCCTTTACCAGAAACATCTGCAATTACAACACCTAAGCGGTTTTCCGTAACTTGTATATAGTCAAAATAATCGCCTCCAACCTCTGCTATAGGGTTAGTTAAACCAGCAATTTCATAGTGTCCTAAAACAGGGTTTATTCTAGGTAATAAACTTTGTTGAACACGACGAGCAACGGCTAATTCTGCTTCTAATTTTTCTTTTTCTAATAACGCCTCATGTAAGCGAGCTTTTTCAATAGAAATAGCTGCTTCATTAGCAAAAAACATTAACATTTCTAAATCATATTTCTTATAGGCATCAAATTTGTCTGATTCTAAATTAAATGCTCCTATTATTTTGCCATTAGCTCGAATTGGCACCACCATTTCTGACTTAGTATTAGCACGCCCTGGAATATAACGTGGGTCAGTATTTACATTAGGTACTATTATAGCGTTACCAGTTTTTACCACCCAACCTACAATGCCATCACCTACCTTCATATAGACACAAGATTCACCATGGTCTTTATCATAACCTCGACCAGTGTGAGCTACTACGTGTTTATGTTTATCTTTACGCTCAATAATATAAATACCTGCTGCATCATAGTCGATAAAAGAGCGAACTGTATCAATGATTTGGTTAAGGATATCATCTAAGTCTAAGGAGGAGCTAATTTTGCGAGTAAGCTCCATCATCAAACGTAATTTAGTTTCTGCTGGTAATTCAGGGTGTTTACGTTTAGCTAACAGATCTGGAGTCATAGAACCTCTGACATTTTTAGCTCATTAAGTGTTTGAGCAATTAGTTTATAATCAATAAGTTGTTGATCACTACGTCGTCTCCCATTTACCACATGTGGACTAGGATGGTAGAGAGGAATAAGTTTTCGCCCATACCAATCAACAGCTTGCCCTACATCTTTTAACGTAAGTTTATGATTTTCTATGGCTTTTAAGGCACTTAGAGCTACAGTTCCTAAAGTTGCAACTATTGGGGGATTAAGTAACTGTATTTGTTGAAGTAAAAAGTTCTGGCAGTTTTTAATTTCTTGTGTAGTAGGTTTGACATTACAATCTCCTTCACGAGGATTACACAAAACTGCATTGGTAATAAATATGTCAGCACGAGTTAAAGTTGTAGCTGTTAGAAAAAGATCAAAGTTTCGCCCTGACATATCTCCTACTAGAGGAATACGAGTGCGATCTGCTCCACGCTGACCAGGTGCTTCACCTATAAACATCGCTAAAGGACGTAATGTTCCATTGCGATGGCTTAGCACAGCAGCACGATCTTGCAATCTTGGGCATAAACGACATTGGGCAGCTTTTTGAGATAATTGCTCAAAAGCTGCTTCTAAGCTAGACATTAAAATATTTACCTCTATAGCCTATTAACCATTTCTTATGGTTAGTTATTTTTGTTTTTATAATTTCGGTATTCAATCAAATTTTGACACATAATACCATAAATTTAACTTTTTCTATCTCTACCTAGAATCTTAAGTTGCACTAAAACCTTTTAATAAAATTTAAATAAACATATACTAGAAGAAATATAAGAGAAATATAAAAAGGAGCTTCAAGAATAAATGAAAAACTCTACCCAATTAAATAGCCAAATCGATAATGAAGTAAGTGAGATTAGTCGTTCTTTAAGTTTAAAACCAGAAGACTACTTATGGGCAACTTGGCGCAACAGCCCATCTATAGAATGCCCTAAAGTACAAGTATTTGATCAAAAGAAATCACTTGAGTTATTAGAACAAATTTTTGGTAGATTGGTAAAAAACAACCTTTGGGCAATTGATTGGGAAAAAGAGTTTGATTTATCTTTAAGATTTTCACAAGAAGAAGCTCATTTTTGGCTAATTGCTTTAACTAAAATAATAAGTGTTTACCTTGAAAATGTTTCAAATCCTACAAAAATCGATTTCAAAAAAGATGTTTTAAAACCATTAGAAGAAAAACTTACAAAAAATATAACCTTCTCAGAAATAAAAGAGTTAGTTACAAAACAAGGGGGAGTTGCTATCTATTTAATGGGAATTTTTGTTCCCTATCTATTATCTCTAGAAGAAACAATAGAGTTACTCCTAGAAAAAATAGATGCTGGCTACAGCGTTTCTTGGCAGAATGAAATTGTAACTAGTTATCGAAAACATCATTGGCCTTATCTTTCAGAAAAAGAAAAAGAAACTTGGCGTAAAAAGGTTATTGAAGCCTGGGATGTTAGTGAATGGCCGTTAAATCCAAATCATCCTAAATATCCAAATAGATATCAGGGAATTTACTATAATCTACCTCCTTCATTTTTTCGTTTTGCTGCTTATTTAGGACTACATGATTATTTGCTTCCACTCATAGAAGGTTGGCATGATAAGGTTTATTTGATGGAAGAGTGGAATGATACTTACCATAAACCTCAGGAAATGATATTTGGCTTACGTGATCCTAAGTTGGTAGAAATGCATATGTATAGACTAAAACTTAAACTCAATATTTGGCATTATAAAAGTAAAGATGAATATTTTAGAGCTTGGTTAGCCCATACTGAGTATTCTGCTTTATGTCATATTACTGAGAGTGTTTCAGTTATTGCTAACAAAGATCTTGCTGAATCATTTACAAATAGTTTTTCAAGTTTAGTAAATGCACCTGAAGTTGCTCCAGAAATGCTTGAACTAACACTCTTCTCCAAAGCACCTCAAGCAGCAAAAAAATGGTTATATGAAAATCCTGCTAATGCAATAGCAGGTTTAATAAAAGTAACTACTAAGCGTGGTCGATTAGCTGATACTGCTATAAATTATCTTCGTAGTTTTAAGAAAAAAGGTTATCAGGATTTAATTAGTAAATTCGCTAAACTTGAAACAAACGAAATAATGGAACGAGTGCAAACTACTGTTATAGATTATACAGAAAAAGAATATATTGCATTTGATGAAAAAAGCAGTCCAAATTGGCTTAAAACAGGTATTTCAGAGTTAAAGAAATCCTTAAAAGTGAAACCTTGTGCTTGGGTTGATCTTGGTGAATTACCAGCAATTTCTATTGGGGATTACAAATTTAATGAGGATCA
>JBDIBI010000062.1:0-21565 GCA_039812885.1 Blastocatellia bacterium | reverse complement strand
AATAAAATGTGACTATTTCAACTGCTTTTGCTTCAAAAAGGATCCTTTTTTCTTAATAAATAATTCGCTGAAAACCGCTGATATTTCTATAACTTATCCTATCAAGTAACTTACATTTACAGGTTTTTATTAAATACTGCCTTCACATCCCTTGAGTTACACTAAAAGACCTTTACCCAGAAAACATTTTGCTATATACTCTCAATTTTGAGAGTATATAGCAAAGGTAGCTACCTAGTTGAGAATAATTAGCAAAAAAAGATTAAGAGAGTTTTGGGAAAAACATCCAGACGCAAAAGACCCATTACTAGCTTGGTATAGAATAACGGAGAAAGCGCGTTGGAAAAGTTTAGCGGACACCAAGAAAGATTTTTCTCATGCTGACTTAGTGGGAGTCTGCACAGTATTTAACATAAAAGGCGGTACTTATAGGTTAATTACTGCAATTAAATATCATAGTCAAACAGTTTATACTTTGCATGTTCTAACACATGCGGAATATGACAAAGGAAGGTGGAAAGATGACTGTGCTTGTTGAAGAAAGAAAATTAGACCCAGTTAGATATGGAAAACTACTAGCAAAAGTATTACCTACTGTAATAGAAACAGAAGAAGAAAATGAAAGAATGCTTTGCGAAGTTAAAAAGCTATTAAAAAAAGGAGATACGCTTTTACCAGAAGAAGAAAAACTCCTAGATTTACTTACGGAATTGATAGAGGTATATGAGCAAAAAGCTTATCCAATACCTCCAGCCCCACCATATGCCGTCATACAGCTATTGATGGAAGAACGCGGAGTTAAGCAAATAGATTTAATGCCATTTTTAGGTTCTAGTGGCGTAACTTCTGAAGTTGTTAGAGGTAAACGCTTACCTAGTAAAGCTCAAGCCAAAGCTCTAGCTGAGTTTTTTGGGGTTTCCCCCGATTTATTTGTTGCTTCTTTAGAGGAAAAATAGCTATTGATAAGTGACATTATCATAACCTATTTTATTTAGATTTAACCTCGTAATGTAAGATAATTTAAGGGTAGAATTGACTGACAAAAATTTGTTTGGTGGCAAAGGAATTTGGAGATGAAGAAAAGATTAGAAGATTATAAGCAAAGCAAACCGGAGCAATTGACGTTATTTGAGCTTTTGTCACCTGAAGAAAAAAAATATTCTAATACGATTGAATTATATGATTTTATGCCTAAGTACATTTGGGGTTCAGTTGAACGCATACAAGGACAATTTTTGCTTTCTATAGAAAGAGAGTTTGAATGTAGAGGGCTTTCTTACAAAGTTACGATTAAACCTGCACGGGTAAAAGATAGAGGAGGTGTTGAGCGAGATTATTTTCCAGGAAAGAGAGAAGAGCTCGTAGAAGATGCTTTGAGGAAGCTAATTTGTGGAGGGCAAGGGGTATTTCTTGACGATGAAGCAGGTGTATTTTTTACTTTGAGTAAGCTGCAAGAAGAGTTGGCCGATATGGGGCATACTTACAGTAAAGATCAGATTAAGGAAAGTTTGCTAATTTGTAGCCAAACTGCTCTAGAAGTTTATACTAATGATGGAGAAACTGTAGTAATATCACATATTTTTACTGCTCTGGGCTTACAAAACCGTCAGGATTGGGAGAGCCATGCTAAAGACGCAAAATGTTTTGTAAGATTTAATCCACTTGTAACAAGAAGTATAAAAAACAAAAGTTTTCGGCAAATTGATTATGAAACGACAATGAAATACAAGTCATATATTGCCCGCCAGATTCATAAACGGCTCTCTCACCATTACACACAAGCTAGCATGATGGAAAAATATCAAATTTTGCTTTCTACCATAATTCGTGATTTTGGTTTAAGAGTATACGAACAATTACGATATAATTTACGAGAAGTAAAAGAAGCGTTAGATGAAATGCTAGTAAAAACTATTGAAGTTGAGGAAAACGGACGAAAACTAAAAAAAGATGTAGGTATTATAGCTGAATATAAAATTGAAAAAAAATTTAATCCAAAAGATAAACGCAAAATAGAGGACGCTTTAATAACGATAAAAACCTATAGTAATTTTAATGGTCAAATGATGGAAGCTAATGCTAGAGAGAAAGAAATTAAACAAACTATTAAGAAAGCAATACAATCTAAGCAATTACCCTCATCCAATGTAAACGGCTGGAACAGTATTTCTAGTGTTTTGCCTAATATAATTTCACGTAAAAAATAAAACTAATCAATCATAATATTTACACTTACGGTAAATTACTCGATAGTTTACCGTAGGGTAGTAGTTTTTGTTCACGCTTCTCGCTCAAAGGTAGTAGTTTCTGTTCACACTTCAAGGTTTTTCACAAATCGAGGTAGTAGTTTCTGTTCACGCATGTCCTTAAAAGTAGTAGTTTCTGTTCACGCATGTCCTTAAAAGTAGTAGTTTCTGTTCACGCATGTAGTAGTTTCTGTTCACGCATGTCCTTAAAAGTAGTAGTTTCTGTTCACGCTTCTCTAAAGGTAGTAGTTTCTGTTCACGCTTCTCTAAACTTTTTGCCTATAAGCTATTGATTAATAAACAACTTAAAAAATAAGACACTTTCTTAACCTCTTAACCTCTTAAGAATTAACCAAGAATAAGAAGAAAACAAGGCTAGTTTCGCTACGCTCAACTAACTAAAAAAGTCTCACTCCACACTTCACTTTCGCTTTGCTCAGTTCGTGTTCTGTTCGACAAACCCCGCCCTCGCTAACGCTCAGTCGTGGAAGGGTGTTTTTACATATCCCGACAAAAAGGTATATTTCAAAAAGCAAAGGTATATTTAGCTAATTAATATAGGGTAATTACTTACTTTTTATGTTTCATAACATCTAAGACTTTATGAGAAAACTATTATGGGACATAAAAAGAGACACTAAAAAATGATGTATCGTAAAGTCTACTTTTTGGTACTCTTCTAAATAGCCTTATTTTCATTATTTGGCTAATATCAATGTTTAATGCCATTTAGCTTGGTTATTCTTCTGGAATATACCTTTTTGTCGGGTCTTGCAAAAATACCCTGGAAGAGAAAATGTAAGGAAAAAGCTATATTTGGCCTAACTAAAGGGAAGCTGCGATGCGGTGCCACAAGAAAAAAGTAAACGTTTTTGGAATCTCATTTTCTTGTTATAAACATGAGTTTTTGAGATTTTGTTTTCTGAGATGAGTAAATAAGACAAAAAAAGCTTAGTTTTATAGGTAATATCTACTATTATTTCTTTTGTATCAAAAAAGGAACGTTTCTTGAGACTAAAGCCAAATAAATTATCATTTACTATAAAGCATTATTTATCAATTAGTTAATTTCTTATGGCATCTTATCGCAGCTTCCCTATAGTTAGGCCTATTTATTGTGAGTTATCCGACGCAACAAACACGGTAGACATTGACAGAATGATTTGATCAAATGCTTGACCGAAAGAAAAACGGTAGTAAATTTATTTACTACCGTTTTTCTTCGCTCTTAGCATTTTAATCATCCTGTCAATTCCCTCAAAAGCTACAAAAATTTTTCCCTTCATTACATTACGGGAAAATTTTTTGCTAACGCTTTTTCGGGCTACCTTACCTTAGCACAGACCAGAAGAACCCCCTTCCGTCCCCCTTTCAGGGGGAAACGACCTCTAGAATCCGGTAGTACTATTTTTATATAATTAACTATTGTATTATCAATAATATATAGTTAATAAGAGATAATAGTATATGTATAATACATACTATTTTTTACTATTAGATTTTGTTTTATCGTTAGGTGTAGCTGTAGCACTAGATTCAGGATTGCTTCCTGGTTCTTTATCACCTTTAACGACAAGATAGATAGTCTGTAACTGACCACTAATTACCTCTACTTGTTGTTCTAGAGTGTGATACTTATAAAGTAGGGCTAAAAATCCCATCGCTAATATTGCTATAATTGCAATGTACATTCTCTTGTCCAGTCTGTCTTCGTCAATATGTTTATTTGTTTGTTCTGTATTCTGATTATATTTGTTGTCTATTGCTTGTTGTTTTGTTAACAATGTTCCTATTATTTGACTTACGCCGTTTATTCCTGCTGGCAGAGTATTTGTGTTTGTGGTTACAGTCTCTTTTAACCTTTCTACTGCTTGTTTTTGCTGCTCTATAGTTCGTTTTAACTCACTAACCGTTTTACTCAGTGTAGTTATTTCTTGTTGGTTTGCTTCCAATTGTTGTCTGAACTCTGTTTGTGTGGTGGTAGCAGAAGCTTGAGATTTTATTATTTCACTTATTCTTGCTCCAAGGTTAGAGTTAGTTTTTTCTAACTTGCCAGATAAAGTCTCTAATCTTTCAAGCAATTCATCAGTAGGGTTACTAGTATTTTTAGCCATAAATCCTCATCTACCCAAATAAGTAGCAGTAATAGATTCTCTTTCGTGTCCTAGTTCTTGACTTATCATCAACCGAACCTCTTTATCTTTGGCCTTTTGTTCAGGAGTAAGTTCTTTGGAAGTGGGGCCACCTACAGCAGGAGCTTTCCAACCAGTTAACTCTTCATATCGAGTTTGAGCATAGGCATGACGTAATCCATGCATCTTGGATAAACCTGCTTTTTGACATTCTGCGCTATAGTAATGTACTTGCTGAATGTAAGACAACTTAGGAGGTATCATAGAACCCCTCCCAGCCACTAGGTGAGCCTGATCCAATACATTCCTTTGGAAATCATTGGTAATAGGAATTTCGCGCTGTTTGCCGCCTTTACACCAAGAGCTTTTTAAGACAATAGAATTGCCTTTATCAGCAAAAGAAGGCTGGAATTTAAGGCATTCCTCACGCCTCAGGCCAAAAGCAGCTTGTAGTTGAAGAGACACCTTTACATTGGTATCTGTAATTTTCTCTAGAGCATCAATAGGAAGCTCTTTAGCTTTACTGACATTGGTAACATAAGTACGTTTATCAATGTTATAGGCAGAGTTTTTCTCTGCAATCATGTCAGCTTTACCGACTTTTTCAGCCCACCACCTAAGATGAGCCATTCTATTTTTGATGGTAGCAATAGAAATATTTTCTTTTTTCCAATGCTCAATCAAAGCCACCACATGCTTAGGCTTAAGGCCAGTAGCAGATAGGTGACGATAGCCTAATCTATGAAGTTGGTTAGCCATCAAGTCTAAAGAATGCTGACGAGCGGCTTGAGTGGCAAAAGAACCATCTTTGTTACGGTTACAAATGCCTTTTAATTGATAATTTAAATCACGCATACAAGAAGATTGCCTCTATTCATAGGTAAATGAAACTTGGCACTTCTTTTTCTTAGGAAGAAGCTGGATTACTCCATAAAGCCTAGAGAAGTAGAACATCCATAAAGGTTTATCCCAAAGGAAAGGGCTAGCTCAACGCCCAAGCAATCTTATATTTTCCCTTACTGGGAACCATCTTTAAGCTCTTGCAAACCAAAAGACAGTGGAAAAATGCTGATTTATTAGTAACTAAACTAAGTAAAAACTTTAGTTAGCTATTTCAAAGAACTTTAGCAAATTAGGCAAAATTCAAAATTAAGCAAATACTTAGAAACATAAAAATAAATCTTAAGCTAAATTACGAACAGAATTATCTTGAGCAGCAATAGCATCAATATCAACGCTAGCATAAGACTGGAAAATATTGTTAACAATAGCATTAACGTCAAAATCGCCTGTGATAATTAAAGCACTAGCAACAGCATGAATATCAGGTTTATGCTTTAAGAAAAACCTATCAATAGATTTTTGATGAGACTTGCAAATATCTAAGGCATCATTGAAAAGACGAGCATGAAAAAAATCACAATCTGGACTTTTAGTTTTAGAATTAGCTTGGCTAATGTGTTTGGCGGCAGCAGAATCAGAAAAAGAACCAGTAAGAAGAGCAGCATTAACAATAGAATGCATGTCAGGAGCATAGGTAATAAAAGCAGAAGCATCAGAAAGCAGAGACTTACAAATATCAGTAGCACCAGAAATTAACTTAATGCGAAAAACTTTTTCATCAGAATCACTAGACATAATAAACTCCTATTTAACTGTAGTATTTAGAGAAGTTACAAACATCAACAAATAGCAAATGGTAAAAACAAAAGACCTCGAAAAATTAAAGTGATGGAGGCTTCACTATGAAAATCACCTTACGATGATAGCAATTACAAGTACTCCGCTTCCTGTAACCACTTTATTAGCCCCTTATGCGCGAGTGGAACTAATACAAGCCACCTCACGATGACCGCCATTAAAAGTAACTCCGCTGCCTTTAATGACTTCGCTAAGAGTCTTATGCGCGAGCGACTCAAAGTGCAACTAATCTTTAGGACTAGCTCACATCGACCTACCGCCACTGGAATCGATGCAATTCATTATTTAACTTCTGCGCGCGTGCTAAATAATGCAATTTTGGGATCGAACAATGGTGAAATTTTACCATCACGCGGGAAATCACGCCATAGCAAGAGGGCAAAAATTTTTTAATTTTTTATAAATTGTTTTAGAGTAATAAATTTAAAGATACGCTGCTTGCTTAGCAAGCAGCGTCACTATAGAACTTGCTTGAAAAGCAAATTCTGTAGTGACGCTGCTTTATATATTATTTACTTAGTAAGCTTGAGTAAAAGAAGTAATTAATATAGTTAGGCCTATAACCTGATTTACCTTCCCAAACAGCTTTGATCTAATCACCTACCATGAAATTTTGGGAAAAGATTTAATTTTTTAATAATGAAGGCTGTTTATAAATGATCTCAATAGTATAGCCATTTACATTAAACGTACTTTCAAGTAATTCTGTTAAGTTTTGCTGCGAATTCTTTGTTAAAGACAACTCCATTGCTGTGTTATTTATTTTTTCACGAGCTGATTTGAATATTTTGTCTTTATCTTCTGGTGTAAAAGGATTCCACAAACCACTTTTTTCATCGTAAGTTTTTATGTCAGTAATTTCAGTAGATAGAATGGTAGTTTGTGGTAACGTTATGATTATTTTTTTTACATGGTCGTCAATATTCACAGACGTACCAGATTCAAGATTTACTCCTGCTAGCACTTTACCTGTAACAACAACTAATGAACGTTTTGTTGAACCATACCAAGTATCCTCATAAGTTATTACATCTCTTAATGTAACCTCGCTTGTGACTATTTTAGCTACCTTTTGAATTTTTTCTATTACTAAAGCTTGGTCTAGCTTTGTACTATTTAACTTTTCAATATTGAGAAAATTAAATACTGGATTTTTCCAGTTGCTCGCAAAAATAAACACTAAACTGAGAACAAGCAATCCCCATGGTAAAGTTATCCAGAGCTTTGATCTGCTGTTGCTGTTTGCCATTTTATTCCCCTTTAATTAAGCCTATAAGTTACAAGGTAATATTACTCGTTTTACAAAGTAATTCCGCAGTAATGCTGTTCTATAAAGAACAAAATTTATTTCGTGATGAATTATTCAATACTATCTATAGAATTTGAGCTAGGAGAACCACTGTTTATAGAATCGACTGAAATAGAAGTGGTATCTGTCGTTACATCACTGAAATTATGATCAGCATGTGTAGAAAAATCTGCTGAATCCAATTGAGGGCTTGCGCTTATATCTGGGTGCTCCACATCAATGCTATCCATCTCAAAGTTATAGCTATTAGGAAGATCTTGTGTGTTGAATACTGTTTCCATTTCAGTAGCAATAATACTGCTATCACCATTGTCTGGTAGGGATATTTGTTCATTAGTTGGTTCATCAAAACTATCTAAGGAAATGGAACTTGTGTCAAAAACTTGATTAGTATCATTATCCGAATCTGCAAACACAGTTTGCATTTCTCCACTAATGATATTTGCTGAAGCCGGTTCATCAATTGAAGAATTTATATTAACGTCTTCCATTTGAAGGTTACTTAACTCATTTTGCTGAGAAAGGGTTTCTGTTAGTTGTGATGGAGTATCATCAATACCAAATGAAGGGGACTCAGAACTTTGACCACTTATTACAGATAAATCTGTAGTATTTTCACTAGCACTATCTGGGGCAGTTTCTACACTGCTTGTCTCAACTGCAGAGGCATCAAATTGTGATACTTCATTTCCTGCTATTTCATTTGCTTGCCAACTAGCATAAGCGTCAGCCTGATCATTAGCTTCAGAGACAACTTCGACGCTTGGTTCAACAAATGTGGTATTTTCTGTTGTTTGGATAGTGTCTGAACTTTCACTACTCGCTTCATTTGTAAAATCAAATTGGTTGGATTGACTAAATAAATCTTGTGAGGCAACACTAATTTGCTCATCAGCATTTGCTACAGGTTCAAATTGAGCAAAAGAGTTTGTTTCTGCTTCAGTACTGTTCTCAAAAAGATTTCCTCCTTGTTCTGCCTGTTCCCAGATAGGTAGTGTAGGCTCAGACTCAGGTATACTTGATAAGCTCACCTCGGAGAAAGTATTAGGCTCATTTACTTCAATATTTCCGGCAGGTTCATCATTTTCTAATGGATCAGTTCCTTGTAATTGTTCTTGGTATGGTGAACTTTGCTCAGTTATGGGAGACAAATTCTCGAAAGGTTCGCTATTATTTGTATCTTCTGTAGGTGATGTTGACTCTGTTAAAGCAGGTTCAAGTTCTTCTGCAGGGGCAGGTAAGCTATCTTCACCTAATAAATACTCATTGTTTGTATCTGAATTAGCATTTAAATAAGAAGTAGGTTGATCAGTTTCTAATAGCTGTGTTGATTGTAAATCATCTTTTCCATCGCTACCATGAATGCTTTCCACAGATTCTTGACCATTTATAGTTCCACTATCGGGAGTTGTTTCTGGTAAAAATCCTTTTTCGTTATTCTCATTGGTTTCTCCAAGTTCATGGATTGTTTCAACATGTTGAATTGCCCGATCGCCTACTTGCTCATACCACTTAGAATCTTGCATCTCTGCCGCTGCTTCCTTAAGATCTCCATTATTAAAAGCTTCTATAGCGTTTTCAAATCCGCTAAACTTGGAATAACCAAGATTAAATGCCATATCAATAACTACTTCTTGGGCATTCTCTGGTAAATTGTCCAGATTTGTTACAAGCGCATGTGCATCACTAATAGCAGTGTCTACATCTTTTTGAAATAATGAGTTAATCTGTTCATTAGAAAGGGCAAGTTCACCTGCTTTGACCTGATCATAATTAATACCTAGTCCAGTAAAAATCTCGCGAGCATCTTCACGATCCATATTAAACCCAATGCCAACAGTTGGATGTCCTTGAGTATCTGTATAGACAGTTGCAGATTTTCCTTCCCATTGTTGAATAAAGTTCATCGCTCTTTCTGTGGAAATTTGGGCCATAATTATCCTCCTTTATACGAGACTACACATTTATATTAGCTATTAGAGTAAACATTAAGTAGATCTAAAGCTTGTTGATACCGAGTGATATTACTTAATGTAAGTTTATGTGTGTGGTATTTTCTTAGGCGTAAGACTATACATATCTTAATAAATAATGAAAAAGTAGCTAAATCATGAGGAGGCAAATGAGTGAATTGGAAAAACTTTATAACAAGAGCTTGTAGTTTGTCTAAAGGCTCATTTGTCCGCTCAATAAGAGCTTCAAACTGATTAGCTAGTTGCTGGCAAGGCTTTAAGTGCTTACGAACAAGGCTTCCTATAAGTTTAGCTGCTTCACCTCGAACTGATACACTTTGTGATAATAATTTAAGCATATAGTTAATATTACAAGAGTGTGTTTGAGGTATTAATGGAACAAATTTTAATTGAGGGAATTGAGTATAGAATAATTCCATATGGGTATTAATTTGTTTGTCTGTAACAATAGCTTTATTACTACCATAATCCTTTAATAAGTCGAATTGGACTAACACTGCCGTTCCAATCTCATTTGATTGAACAACAGCTTCTCCCGGTCTTAAATAGACAAGATAATCACGTTGGTCATTTGTAAGGCCCATAGTATTGGCAATAGCCGTCCTATCTTCTAGACTCTGTAAGCCATAGACAACTTTTAAGTTAGTATTTTTAATCACATCTTTTGAAATGTTTTCTGGGTGTTGGTCAATAATAAAGAAGCTTTCACCAAATTCTCTTAATTCTGCAAGCATACTAGAGAAAATTTGACTAGTTTTAGACTCTGGATCAGCCTCATAAGCACTACGCGAAGATTGTTTACGTCCTAGTATTCGATGGCTTTCTTCTATTAGCACCACATGACGAAGCTGGTTACTGCTACTGCCCTGTACTTTGCAATACTCATAAATTAGCATAAAGAGCATAGCCATAAAGAAAGCACGTATCTCATCTGAAGCTAAACGCCATAATTCAACTACAACAGGCCTGGTAAACAATTCTTGATAAGGTACAGAATTATAACGTGTGTTTAACAATGAACCTTTGATGCCAGCTTTTAAATCCTCAAAGCGGAGTTTTAATGCAGCTTCTATATCAACTTGTGTTTTATCGCTATAGCCCTTCTTTTTGACCAAATTTTCGATGATTGGTAGCATATCGCCAAGAGTTGGAATGAATGGAGTTGGATCATCGCCCTCTTTTACATAAATATTTTTGGAAGTAGCTAAATCCCAACCACGAGAGGTATAAACCTCTTGGATTACTTGTGTTAATAATTGTGGCAATGGTGGTAACAATACGAAGCAACTAGAAATAATTGATGTCAATAGTTCAATATGGGTGCTAAGTGGAAAACCCTCAACAGGATGCAAGGGATTGATTTTTAGAGGTGAAGTTAAAGGATCAGCAGTAAATATCCAAAGCTCTGATGCTAATGTTGGGTTATTAAGCAAAAATCTCCACTCATGTTTAGCTGGGTCAATAACAATAAAAGGGATTTTTGAAGTTTGATAAAGGTTAATCAATAACTGAAGGCATATATTAGTTTTACCTAGGCCAGGAAGACCAAACAAACCAGCCCCGCGTTTTAAACTATTTATTGTTAGTCCAAAACGGTAGTCAAGTTTTTCTTTTCTATAAATAATATTACCTATGGTAAAATCCGGCTTTTGTTGAGAATTAATGCTGAAATCAACAACAGGTCGATGTTCTATGTTATGTATTTCATATTCTGGTGGGCTAAAAAGAAGGGATGCTTGTTGTGTAGTAACTATTGTCGCTAGACTATGAAAGTTTTCTCCCAAAGGGTGTGCATCTACACCTGTAAGGTCTAGAGCAGGAATTGTAAATTTTTCAATCAAACCTAAAGCTGGTTGGCCGTTATCAATAACTAGCCCACCTTCTTTTAAGTGGATTGGCTGAAATGGTTCGAGAAAAGTTTGTTCTCCCTTTAACATACCCATCAGTACTCGTTCCGCAAGAATAAAAGTCTCGTGATCGTCAGCAGCTAGAAAAATACCTAGCTGCCACATGCCTGTGCTGAGCCCTTGTTTGAACTGCTCAGCATGAGTGTTAAATAAAGAGAACCCATGTTTAGCTTCTGGATTTAACCATTCTGTAGTTACGGTTTTAGTCTGTAAAACGGTATTTTGTTCACTGAAACTTGTCTCCCGGCTCGTATTTGTGCCAAGTCCAAGTCCAAGTCCTAAACTTAGACTGGCAGATTTGGAACTGCTACTGTGTTTTTGCTGTCCTACATTCTCTCCTTTGGCATTAGCTTCATTCTGAAGAACATTTTGATGAAACACCGACATTTGTAGATGGCAATTTTTCAATAACTCTTCGATATCTGCTCTAGACATAGGCTCTGCAACTATTAACATCGAATAGTCTCTGCCCCTTAATGCACTGGTTAGGCCGTCTAGCATTAAAAGTTGCTCTACTTTTTCGCTTTTTAGTGAAGGAGAACCAAGCAATATAGAAACGTTGTCACAGTTGATGAACTTACGCCCAAAATTAGCAGCTACATTGGAACTAATCTCATTAGAAAGCTTATAACCTGGGTAATTAGTAACAAAAGAGTTTTTAAAAAGAGAAGGATAATATGTTGGATCAGCCTTTTTTAACTTACTAAAATTAAATAGCTTAATGCCATAATTAATGCTGGTTTCTAACCCATTAGTACAGTAAGTTAGAATGATGCTATGACTTTCATCATGAAGTATACTTAAATGGGTTTCGGTTGTTTCTAACAAGCGTTTTTGATAACTGGCAGATTGCAATGGGGTGCTTGTTTCTTGCAATTGGAAAAGATGGGGCTTACCTAGTTGATGATCACTTAGATATTTTAAAGATGGTAATTTATCGCTATACGCATCCCAATGGCCTCGTTGTAATTTATAAATTGTTTTACTCAGGTCTGAGTCTAATAACATTTCTATGTTCTCCTTTCTAAAATTGCTCGCAAGTGCGAAGGCCTGTTAGACGTTTTTGGAGATACTGTGCCGAAATAAGTGGGATTTTTACCCAAATCAAGCAGTAAATCATAAAAATGATTATCAAACAGAGCCAATATTTAAACCACAATGCTACCAATATCAACAACACTCCAACTCCACAAACTAACCATCCAGAAAGTAAAAACAATATAGCTAGGAATTGACAGTCAGAATATAAAAACCAACCAGATCCCCAACACCAAACTATACCTAGTACCATTTCAACTAATATAGCTCGTTTAATTTTTGGTTTGTCAATTGGGGGCAAATTTATCCATGTGGGATACGTGGTTTGGATTGATGTGGGAATTTTACCAGCTGACGAATCCGTTGATGGTAGTGATAATGTTGTTGGTATTTGGGGAGTTTTTTCTGTAGGTGTACCAGTTGGCAATTTTACCTCGGGGTTTGTAGTGGTCTTAGTTTCTGATACTTTAAAGGTTGGCGTAGAAAGAACTCCCTTAGTTATAGATAAAAGAGTGGTTCCTTCTTGACTTAGAGATGATGGGGATTGAATTAAGCAAATATGATTAGGAATTTGGGATTTGAGTTGATTGTTTAATTTAGACTCGGCCAATAGTAAAACTCCTGACACAGATTCTTTTCCCAAGGTATCAGTAACTTGTTCTAAAAGCTGGGTAATTGTTTGGTTTTCTTGTTTTGATATAGTAACACTACCCAATAAGCTTATTACTTGGGTAGTAGTATTGATATCAACCAAAGCCCAAATAATATCGTCTAAAGTTTGTTCAGAAAGGCCAACAAAATATTTTCCTCGTATAGAAGTTAAATTAATTTCTGGCGAATAATATTGCAATATTGCTTCAACTTGTGAAATGAAACTAACTTTTATATTATGCTGTTGAAAAATTTCTTGGAGCTTTATGCGTAAATCCTTTTCAGCGCAACCTAAAGGTAATGAAATAATGTACTCATCAATATCTAATGAAGCATTTTGATTATTTAAAAAAGCGAAAAGCTCGTCTGGCACCACAATTCCAGACGAGCTTACTCTTATATAAAAAGGAAGAAATGTTTTACCTTTATAGTTATGTGGTGTAAGCAAGCCATTGCTAGGCAAAACCAAATAACTCCCATTATCAGAAAACCCTAAACTTGCTTTGACGCTCATACTGCATCCGTATTAATAGTAGTAGAGGTTAAAAATTTAAATATCCATGCTCCAACTATTGCGCAACTAATTTCGACTATTAGATCAATTGGCAAGAAAATGCAATAAAGAAGTAAAGAAAGACCAAATGTGAGTAGCCCCAATACTAATGTAACAAAAAAGTAAATAACAGCAGCAAATAGCCAAGAAAATACAGCAGCTCTAGCAGCTTCACGTATATAAAACTTCTTGTAAGCATCTTGTTGGTAAGCAAACTTAGCTGCAAAAAAGCCTAAGGCAGGGAAAATGATGAAAATTTTTAGAGGATAGATGATCACCATTGCCAACATTCCAGTTCCCAGATAACAGGGCAATGCAACTGCATGAACAGCCCATACACATAAAGCTGCACGAAAAGCGGGAGATCTTGTTAAATACCAAGTTTTTAAAGACAAACATAGCCTTTTAATTTTTTGAAATATTTCTTCTAACATTTTATTTCTTCCCATCTTTTTATTAATGTCTTAACATATATATAATTACTATAAGGTTAAATACCGAAGAAATTATTGAAAAAATAAAAAGTCCTCTTTTTACATTTTGACTTTCTTGATAAACAATGTGGATATTATTATTTACTTGTTGGATATCCTGCATATGCTTTACTTCTTGTCTATTAACTTCTCTTTTGACTTCCTCAACTTTGCCGCCAAGCTTTGTTTCAAAATCCTTACAATTTTCTTCTAAGCAAACAGCTAACTCTTTTAGTCCTATTGCTAGGCTTTCTACATCAGATTTATTTGCGGGAGTTGATTTAAGTAGATACTGAGACATATTAAAGTTCTCCTTTAAACTTTTAATATACTTTTGCTTGACTAATTTTATTTTTGAATGGTTAAATCTAGCGTTATCAAGATCGTTGTAAAGAGTTCCTTCAATGATTTTATTTCTAACCTTATAGCGTTCTAGTCCGCCAAATTTATTTATAACAGGAATACTATTTTCCCTTTCAAGCTCCTTAATTTTGCCCGGTAAAGTGAAATAATCGTAGCCACCTTTAAAGAGCTTAATAATTGCTCCAATAAACATTAATTTACTCTCCCAATATAAAATTAGATAAAATGTTTAATGAAAAACTTAATTCAAATAAGGTAGTTATTTGTAAGTAATTAAATTAAACCTTTAACTGAGAACTAGGAACCAGTTTAAGTTGTTGTGCAATAACTGATGGAGGTAGTTGTTTTTCAAGCATTCTGTGCAATCTACAAATTTCGAGTTTGAAGATTTTTTGTTGTGTTAGTTCATCTTTTTTATTTTTGTTTATAGAGTTTGCAAGTTTGCCAACACCGTAACTTAGAGCCAAAGACAACCCTAAAGTTGCTACGCCTTCAGCAAAATCACTTACAGTACTGAGAGCCTCTGTAGATCCTCCAATAATGTCTGCTAAGTCACCTAAATCAGCAGGATCTAATGATTCAGTGGCAGTTTTGATATGATCTAACACATTACGGAGGACACTAATAATTTCTTCCGGGGAGCTTATATGTACATCTAGAAGAGCGGTTTTGATACTTTCAAAATCGGCATTTGAATTTATTGCATTTAAAACAAGCATGATCTCCTTACAATTTTTTGTAAGAAAATATGCGGTTTTACCTAAGTAATAAGTTGTTACAGGATTTTCTGTTAAATACTCCATAGCTTGAAGGGCTAGTAGAACAGTTACTCCTGTTCCAATGCCTTCAGTGTAAGAGTTGCTCTGCAATTCTTTCTTCCTATATAAGTTTTCATTTACATTAAACCCTTGGTTTTCAAGAATATTATCAACGATTTCAGTAGGTTTCCGTAGCATAAACCCTCGCTATAAATGAGATATAGATACAAACTAAACACAAATAATATTTGTGCCATCATATGTAGCGGCTAGAGATACATTAATCTTTCGATTAGGACTAATTACAATGATTTTCCATTAGCCAGAGTTGATTTAATGAGTCGTCTTATTACAAGGTTGTAATCTTTTCGATATTAGTAATCATCTCTTATTTTTTATTAACTTCTAAAGCTCTAACAAATACTTTGGCTTTTAAAAGAAAATACTGACATCCTGATAATCAATAAGTATCAATAACGAAAAAGGCTTAGTAAGTTGTACCTTTGCAAAGACCGACCATTCCATTATAGTGCGTGCTAAAAGTAATTTCAATAATTTTCGCGTATAGGCGAATTATTGAAATTACTTTTACACTCAATAAAAGGCTAACTATTTGAGAAATAAGAGACGATCATAAAATGGGGATTATTGTAGTTTAATCTTAAAACAATTCTTGTTGAAGTATGGGGTTTTCCCCACAAACGACAGAAAAGTTGCACAGAAAAGATATTGAGTTGTTAGGCAACAAATTAAGCGCGAAATGCCTTGTATAGAGGATAAGTTATGAAGATGTATGTCGCAGTTTTCGTTTGTTGATGTAAGTATTCAAAGAAAGGTGATTTTTATAGCCTAAAACCTTTGCAATTTTTCTAACAGATAACCCCAAGAGCAACAATTCTCTTATTCTATCCAAATCCTTATCAAATTTACTGTTTTGAATAGTACCCTTAGGCTTACCAAGGATAACGCCTTGGCTTCTTTTGGCAGCAAGAGCTTCTTTAGTACGTAAAGAAACCAAATCACGCTCAAGTTCGGCAAATAAAGAAAATAAAGTGATAACAATCTTGGAATTCATATCAGATTTAGAAAGATCTAGATTGTGTTTAATAACAATAAGGCGAATATTACGACTCAAAATTTCATTAACTATAGAAATGACTTCTGCTGTGCTTCTGCCTAAGCGACTTAACTCAGTAAGAATCAGGACATCAGAATCGACTAGTTTGGTCAAAACCTCATCAATGCGACGTTGTTTAGTAGTTTTACGAGATGAGATAGCAATTTCTACAAATTCATCAACTTTAAGGCTTCTTTTTCTAGCAAACTCCAAAATCTCCAGTTTCTGGTTATTTAAATCTTGTTTGTCAGTTGAAGTACGAAGGTAAGCAAGTATTTTTCCCATAATTATTTAGTTGTTATGTCTTAATATGAAAAACAGGGAAAAAGTATATAAGATGTATAAGCTATTTACAATATAAATAATATACAAAGGGTATGTATAATAATGCCCGTTTTTGCTTAACACTCGCACTACTTATTAAAAATATTTTTTATAAAAAAGTTAACTCCCAAAACTAAGGTTAAAAAAGGTTATGGTTTTGGGAGCTTAAAAAACTTGTAATTTATTGTTTTTTAATATATTTACAAGTTTTTCTGTGGAACTTTTGTGTCGTTTGTTGGATCTTACCCAACTTTTCTTGGCGCACTGCAACCCCCCCCAACTCGTGGACTCTTCCGCCGTTGCACTCCTGAAGCCGTCATGGCCGCCCCGTCCGCTAGAGTGGTTGGTTCGAGCCGTTAGGTTGGATGCCCCCTTTTTCCGCTTCAGCGCATCCGAGCCGAATTTTCAAGGTAGCTCCGAAGGCATTGAATCAGGCAGGGGAGGCAGCTTGCTCGTGTCCAGGCTTTTATCCACCCCAGTAGGGGCTCTATCTACGCTCTGCCCTACTGAGAACTGAAAAACCGTATAATCTGCTAGCTTCAGCAGGTATTTTCCATCAGGCTCCTGAGTCAACAAGTATTCGTTCAATATTGGTCCTGCAATGGCATCTCTTAAGGAAATCAATTCTTGGTATTTGTCACTTATCTCGCTGAGCGCCTTTATTTGCTTGGCAGTCCCACTGACTGCCGATGCAGGATTAAATATAAAAAGATTCAGGTATCCTATCAATTTCAGATATTCTTTGATGGAATGAGTACTCTCATCCAGTGCTTTCGTCCGTTGTAGATGTCGTCTATCATCTCTGACAAGAAAACTGGCCAGTAAAGGACTGACCTCAATACTCTCTGGCAGTTGAGCTTTATGAATGGAATTCATGCGCCTAACTCGTGAAGCGGCAAGATCAAACCATCCTGCCTGCTTATCCTGTCTAGCAATCTCAGTCTTGGCTGACAGGATAGTTATTACTAATTCTTGCAGTTCATTGACGGAGTCATATTTTTTCATACAGCACCTCAAGATCTCACACACGAACAACTTATTGAGCGACAAATACGTCGCAATATCTAATATCGCTGGGTATTACGACTGATATTACGACAAAATACTGTGCACTTGTTCACCCCAAGACAACCAGCTGCTGACCATCCAGGGGACGCAGATAGGCCATGGAGCCCTAATATGGAGTAGGAAAATGTCCATGTCAAATGAGCGCATGGACCGCAGCCCAATAGGGACAGCACACACCCTTATCTGAAGAAGCCGAACCCCGCATTCACCCACCTTCGGCACACATGCCAAAAGCGCCAGGTTTTAAGCCGAATCTGTTCGTGTGCCGAAGGTCGGCTGCAACATAATCTAAAAGAGCCGCCCCTTGAGTATCATCAGAGTAGCGCAAGGTGGTCGATAACTCAAAGGAGGTGTATATGAAGGATACCATAAGATACGTCGGCCTAGTGTAGATAAGGAGACGACAGTGATTGTCGTGCCAGATGCCTGCCTCGTTGGGCGCAATACTGCAACTGCAACCATGGGTAAAACCCCATGCGCATCAACTTAAGCAGCTAAGGTATATAAGTTAAACGAATTATCGTAAGTAAATATAGGTTCAATGGGGTGAAGATCCAAAGAAGTTAAAAGAGCTATAGGGTTAGTTAAAAAGCAAGAAAAAGGATTTTTGGAAGCAAAAGCAAGTAAATCAATAGTATAAGGATCTTTTATACGTTTATTAATTTTAGCCCGCTTTTGCAAATAAGTAAGAAAGTCTTGAATAAAAGGGACAAACTTATTGAAAAGTAAGAATTTAAAGAAAGAAACGGCTTCAAGCTTAAATTTTTGCCAAGATTTGGGATAACTGACGCGGTGGAGCAAGTTTTGAGGAAAAACATTCAATAATCGATTAAAAATAACTAAAGCAATGAGACGAGCATAAAACTCACAGAGTACTCTATTAGGCCTGTGAGTAGTAGCGGAACAAGAACCTACGTTAAGAAATAAAAAAAGATTACGTATTTTTAATATATAGGTTTAATTATAAGATAAATAATAGGTTATTCAAAAATTTAAGTATGTGCCAAAACTACCAAATTAAGAATATTTTGACATTTTGATTTTGGCACAGCTTTTGGCACAAGAAAAATATCAATTAAATAAAACGGTAATAATCACAGAAAACTTATAAATAAGATTTTTGAATAACCATAAGCCTTGTGTTTTCAATCTTGCATTTGGCTTTTAATAAACTGGTGTAAGCATAGAGCTTATCATTGTCTGTTTGGTTTGCTTTATTTTCAATAAGTTACAAACCATATTCCAGGCTTATATATTTATCACAGATTTATTTACAGGTGGATAAAATTTAAATTATTGAACCAAGAGATTTAGTGGTACTTCGATTTGTTATAGGGTTCAAATATTCGGCTAAAAGATATGGATTTTTTTTGCTACTATCTACTCGAAGACTGTGTACAGGACTGGGCAAATTGAGTATTTCCTGAAAAGTTTTTCCTATTTCCAACCGTTCTTCATGTAATCTATTCAGTTGCTTTTGTATAGTTTGGGTATTTTCCAACAAAGTAGTTTCTACAAAAGAGATATTACTTACTTGAACTTGCTGCACATGCAGTTGTTTTATTTTTAAATCAATTTCTGTAAATCTTTGCCATAACTCTTGTATTCTTTTATTTTTCTTTACCTTAAATGATGTAACATACTTTCGTTTTGTAGATTTTACATTTTCACTTTTTATAGGACTGCGATCAAGCTTCTCATCAGCATTTAACTCTTCTTTATGGATATTGTCATTAACTAATCCTTTTTCAATTACTCTGTTTAAGTTATCAAGTTTATAGCTATGCCCATTCTGATTACTTGATGTTTTTATACGTCCGTCAGTACAAAAATGATAAGACAAATAATCCATTAGTAAATCTACAGCCTCTTGTTTTTGGTCTGGGTCTACGTCCTCTAAAAGTTTCACTACCCGCCTTTTGCATTCTATAGGACTGATCCCCTTTTTTTGTAGTTTCTCATCATTGCTTACACCTAGAACAAACACTGCTTGAGTTTTGAGTTGATCCTCACTAAAAATTATACGTCTTTGTCTAAAATTTTTCACTAATTCTGGTGTTCCAGTAAGACCTTTTTGTGCTTCTATAAAGTCATCGATAACCGTATTTTCACTTTGGCGATTTATATATTTTTTTCCTATGGACTCATTATTTAAACATAAACTGTTACTACCACAATCCTCATCGCCCATCTTATTCTTTTGGTCATTGCGAGAACTTTCTGGCGTTAGGCTAAGTTGTTTTTTTATGTTTTTTGTGGGTATGATTTTAGTGTTATTGGGAGAACGAAGGGTTTTAAGATCATTCATTTCAAAACTTTCTTTCACTTCTACTTCTTCGATATCTGCTACTGGGTTAGATTTTTCCATTTGTTTTCATTTAGGTTTATTGATTGTGGGCTATGTACATATTTCGTACAAACAAGAACTATACAATTCTTTAATGTAATGTATATATACAAAATATATATACAAATATATATACTATTTGTATATATATTATATAATATTGTAATACCAAATATATATAATAACCACAAAGTTATAATAAAGAATAAACAACATAAGTTATTTTGCTAATGTTGTTAACTACACGTAAATCAATTAGTTACCATTTCATTGATAAGATAAATGTTGATAGTCAGTATTTTCTAAAAATTTGGTATTTTACTTAAAGCGTAAAGTATTTGAAAGAAATTTTAGAATATTTTATCCAATGGTCGAATGAATAAAGGTTAATTTTGATTAACCAGTAAAGAAAATATTTTTAGAGCTAAAACGCATAAACTAGCCAACAGTTTTATTTAGAGTAAAATGCAAACTTAGAGGAAACCATCACATATAGACATGGAAAATAAAAAAGCATCTAATAATATACTTCATATTAGACTTGATCCCGATCTAAAAAGGAGTGCCCTGGCCGAAGCTGAAAGAAATAATCTCACTCTAACAGATTACGTAACTAATCTTATTGAAGAAAATCTTGAGTGGCAACAATTACATCCGTACATTATTCTTAAGGAACATAATATCGTTGAAGTTACTAGAGATTTTGATTTTATTCTACAAACGCAACAAACCTTATTGCTTTTGAAAGATACTGGTGAATATGCCTGCCATATAGACTTTAATTTAGATAAAGTAAGAAAGTTTATTAAGGAAAAACGCGGCTCAAAAAGTATTTGGTCTAAAAATAAAGATGATTTTAAGATATTAATAAAAGATAATTTTGATGGGCAAAATATTACTCTAAAAGGCAAAATAGGAGATTTTCATCAACTACAAACAGGAGGATATAAAATTGTACGATTTCCTACTCGTAGTAAAGGTTCAATATTATATGTTGATGTCTATGGAAAATTTTTGAAATACGCATTATCCACTAAAGTAAATCGCAATTCAAAATATTCCCAAAATTTGATTTCACATGAACGGGACAGGATTTTATTTACACCTATAGAACCAACAGATCAATTCTCTATACAACTTAAGTTAGATAAAAAGCTATTTGAGCAAGATATTAAAAGCAAAAGATTAACAGAAAACCAAATACTTGGATCCTTAAGCTTTGAAATACGTAATCTACGACAAGTGCGCATAAGTGAGCATCTGCCTCTATACGGGGTTAATGGCCTTGATTTATTGCAACACCAAGTGAACCAAAGCGTTAGTAAAGATGATCACTATTTCACTGTTAATTTGGAAATTCCTCGACCTTTATTAGGTTTATTTTATTGTATTTCATGGATATGTCCACTTGAGTCAAAATTAGATAGTAAGTTACCTGATCAGTAAATACTTATGCTGAGAAATTTAGTTTAGGTATTTAATTAAATAAAATGTGACTATTTCAACTGCTTTTGCTTCAAAAAGGATCCTTTTTTCTTAATAAATAATTCGCTGAAAACCGCTGATATTTCTATAACTTATCCTATCAAGTAACTTACATTTACA
>JBDIBI010000061.1:0-23658 GCA_039812885.1 Blastocatellia bacterium | reverse complement strand
TATCTACGCTATTATGCTAAGGGTTATGACTTCAAGGCTAGCTAGGCAAGGTAATCCTATTAGAGAAGTTCGCTATCCTATTAAACCTTGATTTTTCAATGAATTGAACACCCTCTAATCATCATCATCAACTACAACAAGATCTACAACAAAATTTACAGCAAAATCTTATTAATAGAGAGTTTTCTATGGATTTTGGCAAGGATTTTGCTAGTAGAAATTCTAGCATTGATTCACCCAACAAAGATTTGGCTGATGAATTTTTAGCTAATACAGCTAATTCTAAAACCTTTAACTCTGCTTCTCCTAATAGAGACAAGCTTTACTTTATGGAACAAGATTTCCGTAGAAATGGTGGTCATTATGTCTTTGATTCTTTCCAACAATTCCTCTCTTCAAGCTCAATCAACCGCAGCGACTCACTCTGCCCAAATCATTCGCCCTACTCAAGCTCGTTGTCACCTACTCCAGGTCGCTCTAGAGAACTCAATTCTATTACTCATAAATCAGTCCCTTCAAATCCACCATCTCAACCAAATCAGCATTCTCAACCAGGCGCAGGCAGCCAACCAGGTCAATCAGGTCAACCAGCAAAACACCAACACCAATCACTCCTGCCAGCTCATCCAGACCAATCAAAGCAGCCAAGTCAACCAAAGCAATCAGACCAATCTTTGCTCAACAACCAATCTCAACAACAACAATCTCAACAACACGACAGACTCTCTAACCTTAGAGAACGACTTGCTCAATCAACTAATCAACTCTCTGACTCTAGAAATAAAGGCTCTGACTCTGGAGAACGACTTAGCCAATCAACTAAACGAATCTCTGACTCTAGAGATAGAAGCTTCCAATCAACTAAACGAATCTCTGACTCTAGAGATAGAAGCTTCCAATCAACTAATCAACTCTCTAACCTTAGAGAACAAAGAACTTTCTCTTCTCAACAACTCTCTAAGCTCTCACAACCAAGCCTTGACTCAACTAAACAACTCTCTATCTTCAGAGAACAAACACTTAAATCAGCTAAAGAACTCTCTTTATCAACAAATAGAATCCCTCAACTTAGAGAAGGACTTGCTCTTAAAGAACAATTCATCCAATATGCAACTCAACACTCTGAGCGATTACCTCATCTACTTGACTCAATGGCTCAACAACGAATTGCCCAATCTAGATATACAGATCCCTTATCAACTAACCAATCTAGCCAATCATCTCAATCAAATCAATCAAATATCCAACAGCAATATCAACAACAGCAAGGAAAATACCAGCAACAGCAATCGAACTTAAATCAACAACTTCAGCAAAAATATCAACAACTTCAACAAAATAATCAGATCCAAAAACTACATTATCAGATTCTCGTTAACCAAAAGGATACCGATTATTACGATAGACATTATACAGATGAGAGAAATTATGATAGGGAGCATAACGATTATTATGATTATAACGATTATCAGGATAGTTATGATTATCAAGATAGTTATGATACCACTGATAGACATGATTATCAGGATAGAGACGATAGACATGATAGGGAGCATAACGATAGACATGATATCGATAGAGATGACGACCTCTTTGAGCGTTGAAAAAAGTTATTTTACTTAGAATAATGAAATACATTTATTGCGTCTATTGCGTTTATTGCATTTATGTTTTATCATTATTCTACTAAATATTGTAAAAACTGAGGAGAAAGGCTATGTCAAGAACAGCTTTGGCTTCTGAACCAATTCAACCTACTGAAAATGATTCTAAATTAGCTGAAGAAAGTAGCCGTCTTTTATCAAAATACTTAAAAGACCAGAACTCACAGCCTATTAGAATCATCTCTGATACTAACACCAGCGATGTTATTTCTATTCCCAACAACGCTTTTAGGCTTCTCATTGATATACTTAGTCAAATGGCTAGAGGTAATTCTATTTCTCTAATTCCTATTAATGCTGAGCTTTCTACACAAGAAGCTGCTACTTTATTGAATGTTTCTCGTCCCTTTATCATCCATTTAATAGAATCTAAACAACTTCCTTGTAGAAAAATTGGCACTCATAGGAGAATCCTTTTCCAAGATTTAATGCTTTATAAAAAGAAAATTGATGCTGAACGTGAAAAGGTCTTGGATCTATTAGTTGCTGAAGCTCAAGAACTTAATATGGGTTATGAGTAATGTCTACTAACTTTGATTTTGCTGTTATTTACGATGCTTGTGTTTTGTATCCAGCACCATTAAGAGATTTACTAATGCAGCTTGCCTTAACTGATCTCTATAGAGCTAGATGGACTAATGATATTCATGATGAGTGGATTCGCAACTGTCTCGCTAACCAACCCGAAATATTACCAGAACGTCTAGAAAGAACTCGCAATTTGATGAATCTGCATGTTAGAGATTCTTTGGTAGATGGCTATCAACACTTAATAGATTCTCTATATCTACCAGATGCTAATGATAGGCATGTTCTTGCAGCAGCTATTACTTGTGGTGCAAATTTCATAATTACTTTCAATCTTAAGGATTTTCCTCAATCAGCTTTAGCCACTTATAATATTGAAGCACAACACCCTGATAATTTTATTGCTAATTTGTTTAATCTAAACACTCCTTTAGTGTGCAAGGCCGTTGAAACTGTTTACAATCGCCTTAAAAACCCTCCTCTAACCAAAGAACGCTATTTGGATAATTTGTTAAAGCAACAATTACCACAAACTGTTTCTTTATTATCAGATTTTTGGCTTTAAATAGGTAATATCCCTGCTTTTTGTAATACATTTTCTAACTTGGATAATTGTGCTTTTTTCTGAGAATAGGATTCTTTGAGTTGCTGCAAACCTTTTTCTTCTAAAAAGTAGACACGCTTCTCGCGCCCACCTCTCTGAGAAATAGGTTGTGTTGTTTCTGAGCGTAACAAACCTTTATTTTCTAATCTATGCAAAGTATTATAAACCGTTCCATTTACAACCTCTATATTATAGAGGTTTTTGAACTTATTAAAAACTAGTAACCCAAAAGCCTGCTCATTATACTTTTGTAAAATAAGTATTACTACTAATATTTGTTCTTCTAAATAGCCAAGTTCTTCTATTTTTGAGTTTTTGTTTTTAGGTTGCATTTTTTATTAACTTTTTGACCAATCTTCCACTTTTAATCTAGAAATTTGGTTAAAATCTACATTATTTCGTGTAATGAGAGTTGCATTATTAGCCAATGTAATAGAAGCTATTCGCAAATCTTGAGTTCCTATGCGAACTTTTTCTTTTCTAAATTGTTCAAACAGGTTATCCGCTTGTTCGGTGTAGTCCAAAATATTTAATTGAGAAAACGCTAGTGTTATTTCTTTTAATTGTTTATATGCTCTGATGCGTTGTTGACTATTATTTACCTTATTAATAACTGCCAACCAACCTCGTAACTGTTCTTCTAAACTTACCACTGTTATTGCTATTTCTGTTGGCGACACTATAAGCAAGTGCTTATGTATGTTTTCATTGCCACGTTGCAATAAGCTTAAGTGATCTGTATCTAGTACATATAGTGACATTATTTTGATTCCTACTAATCAACAGATTTTCTATAAGAATTTACTTCTGCAACAAAATCATCAAATAATGGTTCATCTTTAAGTTGCCCATGTAGCTTTAGCCAAGGATTTGAACTAGCTGTCTCTACTTCAACAGTTATTATTTCTCCTTGTGCTAACCAATTTTCTATAGCTTCTCTGGCTTTAATAACTGCTTGTTCCCTTGTTTGCGCTTCAACGCTGCATTCTGGAATACCTAGCGCCGTTGCTAAAAAACTATTATTTTGTTGTTTTACTAAAATTTGATATTGCATCTATTTTTTCCTCTAATTTATTGATCAATAATGCTTTATCTTAATTAAATTATATATTTTTTATATTATTACACAATAGGCTATTATATATAAGTATTTTGCCGATCTGTTTGCCAATTTTATATATTATTTTAACTAAGAAAATTCCCTAATCTTTATAGATAAAAATTAGGGAATTACTTAATTTTTATAAGTTAATGTATATTGCTTTCCTATTATTCTTCACCGTCTATGTCAAAAGCTTTGTGCCAGCCAAAAGTTTTGGCATATTGGCTGTCAGGAAATTTGCTTTGCAATACTTTGAAGTATTGTTTTGCTTCCTTCTGATTATCCATTTCCAAGTTTGCCTTTACCAGTTTTGCAAGCACTTCATTATTGAGAGGAAAGTTTTTATTTAGCAATACCTTAAAGTATTTAATAGCAGTTTGATATTCTTTATCAGAAAAAAAGCTATCTGCTAGAAAAAACATTATTTGGTCTGTATAAGTTGTGTCAGGGAAATTATCTATAAAGTACTTAGCTTGTTGTTTAGAGAAAGATAATCTTGAGAACTGATTACCTGAAAACCCTTTTATGTACTGATATGCAGCAAGATCTTTACCTGTTGGCTCATTTATTTTGATTTTGATGATATTAGAGAAAAGCTCTTGCGTTCCAGTGAAGTCTTTTACTGCTAGTTGTAAATAATACTCACCCTCTACTGGGAATAATTCATCTAGCCTTAAATCAAGGGTCTGTGTTGATGTTTGCCTTTGTTTAGGATTAATTAGCTGGTTTGTTCCTTTCCCTGAAGCGGTTCTCATAGAAAAGCTTCTTTTAGTATCAATCAAATTATCTTTGGTTGTTCCTATTAAGAGTTTGGTTCCTGGCTCAGAAAATTCTACATAGAAATGCCCAGTTATTGGGTAGTCTTTATCATTAGACATTTCTATATTTAGAGTAATTGGCTCTAATTTTAAGTAATTCTCTTTAGCTGTAGTGATTTTAAAGGTTAAGTCTTGAAAATTTACAATTTCATTAGCCCTTGAGCTTTGAGTTTGGCGATGATTGAAATCTTGGCTATTTTGCTGGCTTAACCCTGTTGTTGCGATCACCAATATTGTTGCTATTAGAAATAGTCCATAACATATATTTTTTCTCATAAATTTACTCCTCTCAAGCCCTTGGCTTATTTAAATTGCCCTAATGTGTGCATTCTTGCTCTAATAATACTTAAATGATTAGGCAAGAATTTTCTTGTAGAAGCATCATTACCCATAATATCGGCAGTGCTGGTATCACCTTGTAGACCAAATTGATGACCTATTTCATGTGGAATAACAGTGCTTAAGCCTTTAACTTCTGTAAAATCCTTATTTTCCCTACTTACTTCTATAAAAATCAATGAAGCAAAACCACCAAATGGAACATGATCACTAGGCTTAAGAATTGGATTATCACTAAGCTCAAATGTTATAGAAACTCCTTCTACACCTTTTTCTTTATCAGGATCGTCATCTTTTGTTTTATCTCCTTGATATGCTATTTGGACGTAAGCAATCCAGTAATCGTCTGTTCCAGAAAAATGAACATCTGTGAGTTGGCCTTTGCCATTTAATTCTAAAACAGAGGTTTGTATGCCTTGATTTATTTGTTTGGCTACATCTTCATCTGTATCGTTAACATTTACCTGAAACTTAACATCAGGAGTGTTATTACTTAAGCTACCACCACCATCAAATATTGGGATAATAAAAGCATTTGCATAAACATTATCTAGTGGAGAATCACTTTCTTTCATCAAATCAAGAAGTCCTGGAATAGCAGTTATTGTTTCACCTTCATCACCTCTTGGGGCACGATCATTGGAGTTAAAATCATCATCATCCACTAATAGTACTTGCTGTCCAACTTTTATATCCGTTGGCAAAAGTCCCCTAATTTGGATTTCATTTCCAGCTTTCCCACTGTTGGTCATTATAGAAAATTGCCGCTTATCTATTATTAAGCTGCCATTCTCATATTGATTAAGATCTAGTACTTTATCAACTACTACTACGGCACTGTTTGGTGTTCGTGTTATGTTTTGTATCTTGGCACTTTGTTGATTACCATTTACTTTTCCCATAAAATCAAGTTCTATGTGTAACCGCCGCCAAACTGTTAACTCTGGGCTTGCATTGGCCTTTGTGTTATCTAGTGGCGCATTAGGCTCAGTTATGGTTAATCCATCACCTGCTAAAATTAAACTAGTTAAATAATCATCATCTACGCTAGCAACCACTTTAAAGTTATCACCAGCAAACATAGTTGTAGTAAACTCTACTTCAGCACAATTATCTGTCCTGCCATCAGAACAAGCAGTTACAGGAACAGCTACTTTATCTAACATTCCTTCCTGTGGAATGCCACCATTAGCCATAGTTCCACGATTATCCATTCCCATCTTTCCATTAGGATCTATGATGGGATCATCTGTAGAAGGATCATCTATATCAAAAGACTTAAAATTAATCATTGTACCGATTGGGAAAGTGGTTTTTGCTATGACTAGTACTTTGTTGTTTGGCTGTCCATTTGGGCTGTCTTTGTCTGGAAAAATTCTTTTCCCTATAATTTTCCCATCTGTAGGATTGTGATTATCTTCTATTGGAAAACTAACACCTACTGGACGTTCAAATGTTACTGATGAAATGCTGCCTTTTAACCTAACTCTATAAAAATATGTAGTTTGTGTATTTCCGCTATCTGTAAACTGAGTTTGGTTAGCTGGTACTTCTGCTAATGCCGAAAAAGTATTCCCATTGTTCGTAGAGCGTTCTATAACAAAACCTAATTGTCCTTGAGCATTATTTATCCAAGCAAGATTAATTGTGCAGCATCCAGAAAGATTTGCTCGCAAATTGCTTGGTGCTGTTGGAGATGGCATAGAGACATTCATAGGTTGGTTGCTGTTTCCAGCCTTTAGAGAAATTTGTGGGGCCAAGTATTGTTGAGCTTGGGTTTTGCTTTGGCTTAGTTTATTGGGTAATGAAGTTGATCGATTTTCTTGTGTTTGGAACTTGAGCAAATTGCTAGAGGTTTTATCAATAACGTAAAGATTACCATTTAAATCACAAATCATTGACTGTAGTTTTCCTAAAGAAACTTCCTTAGATTCCTTTGTTAGATACGATAATCCAGAACCAGCGATTAGTTTTGCTATGCCATTGTTAATTTGGTAAATAGTTCCAGGATTACCAGTTGTTGCTACGTAAATTGTACCATCGTCACCAATCGAAATTGAACTAGGTGCATGAGTTAGCTTTATGCTTGTAGCCAATACATCCGTTTTCTTTTCAGTCTCATTACCACCACCAAGAACAATGCTTATGGAACCTGTAGAACCAACCTTTTTAATTGTATAATCAGTGGCATCACATAAATAAATATCATTGGTAGACGAGTCTACAGCTAAACCTATCAACTTACCAAGTTTAGTATTTGAACTGGGATCTTGGGCAATTAAGACTTGCCCATTAGGAGCTAACACTTCATGAGTAGATGAGTCTATGCATAAACCCGTCGCTTCACTAATCCTAAAACCTGAATGAGCATCTTGATAATTGTATATGATTTGACCATTAGGAGACAGCTTGTAATAATTACCTTCTCGTAAAATTGTTTCTGTAGCTATGTACAAATTACCTAAGCTATCAGTATCTAAAGCGTTCAGCTTACCTAACTGACAATCTTTTGCTGATTTGCCAATAGAAGGATTTAGACTACCACCTCCAGCAAAGTTTATATCTATCTGACCAGAAGCACTTATTTTGATTATCTGGCTTTTAGAACTAGCTAAATAAATATTGTTATTACTAACAGCCACAGAAGAAAAAGGTTTTAAAGTTGCAACTTCTTTGGAAAGCTTAGTAACCATAGTAAAT
This sequence comes from Blastocatellia bacterium, assembly GCA_039812885.1. Taxonomy (GTDB): domain Bacteria; phylum Acidobacteriota; class Blastocatellia; order Chloracidobacteriales; family JADJPF01; genus JADJPF01. Next base: position 15,903 of record JBDIBI010000061.1, on the reverse strand, counting down.
ACACCTGAAATAGTTTTCTTTGCTATAGCTAACCCATTATCCGTTTCTAGAAGAAAGTATATATCCCCTGTTGCTTTATCTATTGCTAGATTAGAAATATGTGTGTTTGCAAGGTTTGAGTTTGTTGTCTGACTACTTTTAAGGAAAGTACCGTAATCGATAGGATTTGCTTTTATACAAGGCACACCACAACAATCACCAGTACAAGGCCCCCCTCCACCACCGCCATTAGAACCTGTTGTTATAGAAACTACATTGGAATATGCGGAAAAAGTGTCAGGATTATTTTGGCTTTGCAAAGTGTAAGCTTTACTAGTTGTGCTTACACTGTTAAATGAGCATAAAGCTAAGAGAATAACAGCCATTTCTATTGCTATTATTGCTGCATAAGCTTTTTTCTTAGAAAACTTTAGCATAAGTCCTCCTTTATTTCAGTTAAAATTAATCAATTGATTATTAGTATAGTTAAATAATATATAATTATGTATTAATTATACTTAAGATACAAAATAATACTCTCCTAGGATTAAAGAAATATTTTCTATCGTATTAGAATTTATCAGTAGTGAATTTTCGTTAATTAAATCAATTAGATAGTTTCATTAAAATTATTATTACTATCACCAAAGCCACGACAATAAGCCTAAGCATTGAGCCTGATACTAAGGTTTGGCTCAATGCCCGGTCTACTGTTGGAGATATAGACTGTTTGCGTAGGCTCTCTTGCATTCTGGCAAAATCTGCTCTCTGGTTAATATCTGTTTGGACAATTTCTAGATGCCTTTCTAAAAGCCTTGCTTCCCAATCAAGTAGCAACTTTTCTTTGCATTTAAGCTTTTTTCTCAGTTCTACAACTTCATCTATCTTTTTAATGGTAAAAATCTGAGTTTTTATTAAATTGTCCATTGACTCTTGCATTTCTTGTATCATTTGATCTTGTTGTTGTGCCATTTCTGCTAGTTCTTTTCCTATTCCTATCGGTTGCCTTACTTGGTTTTCTTGTTCTTGTGACTGATCAATAGAAACTTCTGGGACTCCCAACCATGAGTTGTTTTCTTTTGGGTTGGTAGAATTGTTATTTATTATTCAATAAATTTGATAACTTTGATGATTTAGGTAAATCCTGCTTAGAATCAGTATTATTTGTTAGTTGATTAGTTTTCTGAGTAGATAATTGATTAATTAATTTACTAGTTATGGTTGTATTAATAGAGTTTGTTGTTTGCTGAGCAAATACTGTATTTTTATTGGCAATAGTAAGAAAAATAATACAAAACAGTAAACTAATAATTATTATCTGTCTCATGTGAATACTGTTTAGTGTAACCACATTTTTTTGACTATTTTCCTGCGACAGATAATAATTAATTTTTGACGTATTGCCAGTAAATAGACTACTGCCATAACAATTATTATGATTACTAAAGATATTTACCATAGTTATTTGCCAACTATCCTTATGATTTTGATAAATTACCTCTAATCCACTAACTGAATGTCACTTTGCATGAACCTTGCTTTAAGCTCGCTAGGGCTAGAGGCAAATTCAACAGCAGTTTGCGGGGTAATTAAGCCTTTTTCAAAGAGCCTAGCTAATGCTTGATCAAATGTTTGCATCTTGTATGGTACTTCTCCCTCTTCCATTCTTTTCTGTATAGCTGGAATGTCTCCTGCCGCTAAATTTTCCTTTACACCAGGACAGTTAACTAATATTTCCACTGCCGGGACTCTTTGAGTTGTGTAAATTCTATTAGCATGTGCTGGCAGCAGTCGTTGGCTTACTATTGCTGCAAGTGAAACACTTAGCCTGCTTAATATTGCTGTGCGATCTTCTTTATAGTAGCTTATTATTCTTTGTAATGTTGCGCTTACATTTGCTGTATGCATCGCGCTTATTACTAAGTGTCCACTTTCAGCAGCCGTTAGCACAGCCTCAAAGGTTGCTGCGTCTCTTATTTCTCCTATCATTATCACATCAGGAGTTTGGCGAAGTGCCTCTTTTATCGCTGTTGGATAATCTAGTGCATCACTATCCATTCTATTTCTGCCAGACACCTCTCTTTGTGTTATTAAAGACTTCTTTTCTCTATATATGTACTCTATAGGGTCTTCTATAGTAATTATATGGCCAGTATTATTAGAGTTTATATACTCCAAGACAGATGAAATGGTAGTTGATTTTCCTTGTCCGGTTGAACCTGTTACTAAAACTAATCCTCTTTGCAAATTAGCTATTTGCTCCAGTTGAGGTTCTGGAAGATTTAGCTTTTTAAAATCTCTCATTTCTGTTGGAATTAAGCGTAATACTAAACGAAACTGTCCTCTTTCCTTAAAAGCACTTACTCGGAATCTATAAGTTAATTCTTGAACGCTACGTAAATAACTAAACATACCTATGGTTTGTTCATCTATTTCTTCCAAGTGGCAGTATTCTGCTTTAGAAACGGTTAAGTCATAACCAAGCTCGGCAGAATAAAAATTCACTAATTCTTCATCAAGATAGTTAGTTCTATTTTGGGAATCTAAGTACGCTTTATAGGCTCTAGGAGTGTTATAAATTACATAATCGTCACCTAACAAATGCCCAACAAGAGTCTTCATTTGCTCAACTGACCAACTCTCACCTTGTATCTGTCTTAATTTTCCATTAGAACGCCAGTAGGGTACTTTACCTGTAGCTAAAACTATATCGGTGACTTTGTTTTTTATCGATTCTTTTAATAAATAGTGAAACTCTTCTATAACCTCATTTCTGTAATGCGCCAATTCTGCTTCTTGGAGTTTTTCTTTTCTTGGCATATATTTCTCCTCTTTCGGGTATTTTGGATTAACTTGTTGATTATGTTTGTGTTATTGTTTTAATTAGCTATGGTTTTCTAAACCTAGTCTTTACCCTTCCGTTTTTCTAATTCCATGCTTTTGCAAAACATTAAAAAAAGAACTGCGCGAAAGCTCAGATACCTCAATTGCCAATCCTCTGTTACCGTCACAGGCTTTAAGAAGTTCTATGAGGTATTCCTTTTCACGTTTAGTCATGTGTAAATAAAAAGGGTCTATCTCATCTATAGGACGTTGTGATAGGCCATCTTCTAAAAGGAAGCTTTCTTTAATTACATTAGTTGACTGAGAAATAGCTATTTGGATTGCCCTCTCAACCGTTCTTTGTAGCCCTCTCACATTAGCCTTATGTTCTAAATTCAACAAATATCTTTCCGCGCCTTTTGTTAGAACATAATTTCTTTCTTGCCCATATAAATGCAAAAAGTATTCTGTTAATGGCAAAATTTCTTCTTTTCTTTGTCGCAGTGGTGGCAAATGTATTATCCATCCATTTAACCTATCATAAAGATCCTGACGAAATTTTTTCTCAGCCATTAAGGCTTCTAAATCCTTATTCGTTGCTCCAATTACCCTGCCTTTAAAACGACGGTCTTGAGTATCCCCCATTCTTCTATACTCACCACTCTGGAGTAGCCTAAGTAACTTGGATTGACAATCTAGTGAAAGATCGGCAATCTCATCCAAAAATAAAGTTCCACCTTGTGCTTCTTCGATAAGCCCTTCTTTGTCTTTTTCTGCACCAGTAAAAGCTCCTTTCTTATAGCCAAACAAATCTGCCTGTAGTAGTGAATCCTCAAAGGCAGCACAGTTTAGCGGTCTAATTTTCCCAGAAATCCCCCTTAGTTGCTGTATGAATGGCATTAGCAATCATATCTTTGCCTGTTCCACGTTCACCAAAAATTAATACTGGAAAATCATTACGATTGGCTATTACATCTATAATTCTTTTATAAATTGATTTCATCACTGGCGAGAAAAAAACACAGCTACCTAACTTATAACAAGATTGTCCTTGATAACCTCGTTCACTTCGTTGACTTTCTTCTTTTACTTGGATTAAGCGATTCTTTGCTTCTACAGCAAAAGATTCTTTCTTTACTGATGTAAAGTTATTTTCTGCTGTGGCCAGAAGTTCAGCAATTTTTAATTTATTTTTCTCTAACTCAGCTAGTTCTAACTTAACTAGACCTTGTGAGTATATATCCTTAGGTGAAAATTTAGTTAACGCTATATCAAAACAGTTTATAATCTCTTGAATTTCATTACTTTGATCAATTTCATTATTTTGATCAGTAAGAGACACTACTTGAGAGCTTTTATTGTACTTATTATTTTGATTTGTGTTATTAGCCTTGAACTGATTTTTTAATATTTTTCCTTTTAAGTACCACGCATAACCAAGTAAAGAACGTTTTGTGGTAAGTTTTATTACTTGGTCTATTTCTACTGAATCTTCAGGAGTATTTTTAGAAGTTAGGACTCTTAAGTAAATATTGTAAAGTGTTAATAACTGAGATAGAGAATGCAGTGAAGTAGTAGCAGAACTAAGAGCGTAATTTAAATATGATTGAGAGCGCCTAGTAGAACCTTCAGATAAATAAAGTTCAGATAAACAAAAATTAGCCCAAGCTTTGCAATTAGAATAAATAGAAAAATCAGAAGTAGAAAGAGTTTCACTCTTAAACGAAGTAGTAAATTTCGTTAATTGTTTTTTTGCCGAAGGGTCTTCTTGCCAAGCCAACACCATATACTCAAGAAGTTGGCTTTGTATAGAATTGTATTTTGAATTAGATTTTAATATTTCTACCATTTTGTTGTCGCCATTGCAGAGAGCAACTCTCATTTGCCAAGCTGGTTCATCTGTTGGTAGAAAATCGTTGATTTCTGCTTCTCTTGAAGGGGTAGGAATAGAAAACATAAATTTTACTCCTATTGATTATTAGTTTTTATTTTTGACTTTGCTGCCATTTAGAAACGCTTATATATAAGTGTAACCAAAGAACAAAAATACTCACCAAAATTCCGGGCTTTGTGGTAAATCATAAATCTCCTGCAAGGAAACCCACGGTCTTTAGCCGTGGGTAAGTGACAGTGCCGTAAGTAATTTTCGTAATGCATTTTCGAGTAAAAATACTCCCACTAACAATTAGCGATTTTGATAGTGGGAATGGTATGACAAAAAACTTTAAATAAATTAGTAGTGAAACTAGAGAAGTATTTTAATTTATCTGAAAATACCTAACCCAAAGTTTGGTGTATCGGTATCACTAAACAAATCAGAAAATCTAGCTTGTTGAGTAACTTGAGAGCCTTTTCCGGTAACTTCATCTGTAAAAGTTACTTTGCTTAAATGGAAATAAGAAGCAGGTACATTGGGTTGAATATCCAGCATTTCCACACCAACAGTCATGTATTTTGGTAAAGTAATTTGCCCATTACCGGCTTTTGAGTAGTTTATTCCATAATCTTCATAATAACCTAAGTCTGGTGCTACTAACTTAAACGTCATGCTAGTTTTACCATTACTACTAGCATCTTTGGTTATTTCAAATGAGTCTACCCCACCTGTTGCTCTAGCTAGTGAATTGAATATAAACCCACCACTAGGGTTGCTTTCTGTGGCTGCGCTACATGCTCCCCAATAAAAAGGATTAGTATCTGGGTTATAGACTTTCTCTGGGTTACGTGGGAATTGAATCAAGGCATAGACAAATCTTTGTTTTTGGTCTGGTGCTGTTCCATAAATACCATTTACTTCCCTAACATTGATTGTTAGCAAAGCTTTTTGTATTACACCTTCTGCTTTCCAAGGTAGGTCAATAATTGTCTGATGTGTTCCATAAAACATAACATTCCAAAGGTCAGTAGTAGCATTATTAAAATTTACATCTTGTCTGATATTAAACATCGGGGCAAAGCTGCTTCCAGCAGGAGCAGTACTGACAAAGCTTAGTTTAGGGCTATTAGGGTCAGTGTTACCGCTTCCGGGTAAATTGTCTTTAGGATCAATGGTAAATGGGCTAGGTAGGCTAGATTGAGAACCTACACTTAATCTGATGTTGGCTTTACCTGAAATAAAGTTATCAGGTATACGAACAGTTAATTTACCCATATCTAGCCCTAATACTGGTACAGGCATATCATTAACTGTTACTAGATTATTGGTAGGGTCACAAGCAAGATTATCTGCTGTGATTTGAATTACTGAGCCTGCTTTAGCATGTTGTGGTGTAAGAGAATAGATAATAGGTGCTGATTTCTGATAACTGAAAGTAACAGTATTAGATGATGTAGTTCCAACAATTACTCGTACAGAAACATTTCCACTACAGAGATTACCACTAGGGAGTTGAACTGTTATTTTCTTATGTTTAGCTATTTGAGGAGTAAGTAGGAGTCCATTGTCATTAACCATAACCTTAGCTTGTCTTGTAAACCCAGTTCCATTTATTTCAATTAAAGGATTATCTCCTGCTTGAATAACCGTTGCAGAGCTTAGTTGTAATGATTGTGATGAAGCATTATTTAAATTAGCTTGATCAGCACTATCTATTGTTTGAGCAATACCCAAAGAGCCTGTTAATGCCATTGTTACTAGCAATAACAAGCTAAATATAAAGTTTTTTTTCTTGTTCATAAACTTCTCCATATTTATTTTAAGTTAACCTATATAGGTTTATTTTAATTAATTATACTAGTATTATTTGTTTAATTATTATTAACTTACTTACCTTTAAACCAATGTTATGTTTATAGTTATAGTTTACGATAATTATAGTTTTGCGTTTGATAAACCATATAAATAAAAGTTTCTGTTTTAATTTGCTTATTCTTCAGTCTTTCTCTGATAATGCTTCTGCAAGAGTTATGCCGGGAATAAATATTTTTTTTTCTTTGTGGTTTTAGCTTTTTCACTGGACTTGGTTATAAAATTTTGTTTAGCGAAGACCTATTTAGCCATGTTTTTGTAGGGCGACTTGACGTTTTCTAAATTTTGATTAAGTTTATTTTTGGTATTCGTATTATTTACATATAAATTAATCTGTAGCCTTACAGCTAACAAAGTTTACTAAAGTCCAAAAAAGCGGACTTTTTAAGTTAAACTTTTAATGGAAAATTCGTGGTCTTAGGGTCATTTCAAACTATTTTATCAGTTAAATTACTAGCTTTTTGATTAGTTTTGGAATGGAATATAGTCAAAATAAGGTCTAGGCATTTAATTTTGAGATTAAAAAATAATTAAATTTTTGATTCTAATATGTTGAGATTCAATGAATTATTGTGGTTTTACACTATGCTTTTATTAGTTTATAGCCTAGCAAACTTTCCTAGAGTCCAAAAAAACGGACTTTTTAAATTGGCTTTTCCTAAAGAAGTAGTGCATATTTGCTTTATTTATTTAGTAAAAATACTTCTAAAAATCAGTTTTTATAATGGAATATCAGGCATAAAATCGTCAAAAATGGATAATTCTATTGTTTTTTCCAATCAAAATAACTTGTCTTATTACCAGTTAAGCTATTATTAACCAATATGTAACCGGCAGGTTTTAACCTCTTGCTGTGAGGCTAATTCTTAGCAAACTTTCCTAGAGTCCAAAAAAACGGACTTTTTTAAGTCAATTTTTATACGAAAAGTAGAAATTTTCATATTTTTCTAGTTTGAGAGAAAAAATTTTTGTTTTTCGGAAAATTTTTCCGGGTTTAAAGAAAGATTTCTAGGCTTATGAAATAGACTCTATTCTTAATAGTTTTCAAAATTATTAAATTTAAATTAGCTAAATCTTTTTTGTTAACGGCTTATTAGCAAGGGCTATTGATTATCTAGAACAACTGAAGGTGTTGCCCTAGTTAATAACGAAAATTGCGAGTTGTATCGAGATGATTATGAAAAGCTATTCTATCGCTCCGAGCATCTTCCCTAGAAATTGTGTAAGTAGTTTTTGTTATAGATGTACTTATTGGAAAATTTGTCTGTTCTTGATTGGAAATAGAATAATGTAATAAAGTTACTGCAATTAAGAGTACCAAATATACGACCGAAAAATTTTTACTTGTTGTCACTATCATTTTGTGTTACACCTGTGATTAATAAGTCTTTTGTACATAATATATTAATACTACATCAATTAAAGCAAGAAAAACATAAAATATGGGTAAATATTCTAAACCTGGTTCTAAGAAAGTAAACTTAGCTTCTCTAAAAGATAGTATCGAAAAGGCTCTTGAAACAAATCTCACAAACGAACAAAAGGCTTTATTTGAAAGATATGTAGTTACCCAATATAAAGGAGGCCAAGATAGTCGTACTGGTATTAAAGCTTTTGAAAAAATGTTTAATGAAATAAGGAGAGAAATAGCATTTTTACCTAAAGAAAAACAGTCGTTTGCTTGGCAAGAATTTGGTCGTCAACTCTATATTTATGCTCAAACTGAAGGTAAAAACGATGCCTTGGGAGAACTTATCATCAGCCTTTATGATGCAAAGCGAAATATATTAGTAAAGGGTAATCCCCCTCTTTCCCAACAAACAGCAGAAAGTTATGTGGAAATGTCAACTTTTGTTTATGAAATAGTGGATAACAGAAAAGTATTTTTGACAACTAAGCAAAAACAAGAACTGATTAACGATCTAAGTAAAAATTTTCCCAGTTACTCTAGAGAAAACCAAGAACAAATCAGCCAAGCTAATGCTCTATGGGGGCAATTACGTTATAATTGGGAACATGCTAGTAAAGAAGAACAAGAAAACTTCCGTAAAGAATTGTCACAGCATGTTGCTGAACAGACTCAAAATAAAGAAATTAAATCAGAACCTTTTGCCACTATTTCTAGCACAACCAATGAACTAGAAAATCATCAAAACCAAAGTAGTGCCGATGGTCAAAAAGATGTTCAGACTATAAGAACAATACATCCAAAATTTTTAGAAACGGTCAAAAATTTACGAGAAAAAGCTACTAAAATCAGTTTATTTCCAAAAAAATAGTAACAGTTGTTACAAGTACTAGTACTATTCAACACAAAAGATATATGGAAATTTCATATCAAGTGTCCTTTAATGAAAAATACTACTATTTAGCAGACTATTTAATCAAATATTGGGTAAATCTGATAACTGAAGTTGACAAACCTTGCAATTTAATAAGTGGTTTATCTTTAATCACATTACACGGTTTTACTGGTTACGCTCCAAAAACTTTTTTTTCTTACAAATTGGATAATATTTTAAGAGAAATGCTAAATCAAATCCCTTCAGAAATTGAATTTGACCCGCTACTTTCTTGTGATGAGGCTTTAGCGTTAGTGGATATTCTTTATGTACATAAGCAATACAATAATGGCAACTATAAAAGATTGTTGTGTTTTAATGAAACCAGTGTTATTGATTACCTAGCAAACTTACTAGAAAATGGTAATATTATGTATTATTGGTTAATAGGAGAAATACTAAATTTGCTAGGCACAAATTTAGGGTCCCTTACAACTAAACACACTTTGCGACCTTATAAAAATAAAAATAAACTTTATGATATTTATTGGTTAACTCATATATTTTTCTTAAAAACTGAATATTTTCACAAACCCCTGCAAGGCGATTTTTCTAATGAAATTAGTGAGCTTTTAGGAGTTTCTAATTGGATAATCCAATTAAAAAACATCGATTTAGCGGCTGAGGCAAGCATTTGTTTAAGTGTAGCGGGAAAAACCCAGACTCAAGAATATAAAAGCCTTGTAAATCTATTATGCGATGAAATACAAGGCTTCACAAATAAGGGTTTAAGTTTTACAGATTTCGATTTCTTACATACCATTTCCGTAAGTATGGTTGCTCTAGCTAATTTTCTAGAGAAATAAATTAGCTAATCTAAATTTAACAAAAACTCCGATAAAGTTTCCAAATACTCAACTCTTTCCTCAATATGGGGAACATGTGCACTGTGGTCAAAATTTACTAGTTTAGAATTTGGAATAAGCTTTTTGTATAGTTCTGCTGTTTCTAAGCTTACAAGGTCGTAAGCACCACGAGTTAGTAGTGTAGAACACTGTATTTCGCCCAAACGATTAGTTGCGTCATAATCTGCTAGGCTTCCTGTTACCAAGAAAGAGTTGACTCCCCACATAGTTTCGTAAGCTTGCTCATTCATTTTTTCTACTGCATGCGCCATTTCTTCAGGCCAGGGATCCATTCTACAAATATATCTTTGATAACACTCAAATATGAGCTTGTGATATTGCTGCCATTCAATGTGTCCTAACACCTCATATTGAGCTAATTTTTCTTGTGCATCTTTAGGCATCTCCCTGCGACAATTCCATGCATCTTTTACCCATTTTGGGACACTTAAACATGGTCCCGCAAGTATAAGGCTTTTTACTTTATCAGGATGCTTTAAAGCAAATTCTGTGGCGAGTAAACTACCATAAGAGTGACCAAATAAGTGAACTTCCTTAACTTCTAGATGCCAAAGCAAAAGCTCTACTTCTTCTAAAAATCGTTGTAGTGTCCAGAGCGATTTATCTCTTATTTTTTCATTCTTATTGTTGGTTGAGGAATTACCGCATCCCAGAGGATCATAAAAAATGACACTGCGATTTGTCGCTAAAAACTTAAGTGATTGTAAATAACCATGCGGATTGCCGGGACCGCCAGGCAAAACTAGTAAAGGAACATTTTTATTGTCACCTGTCTTAAAGGTTTCATACCAAATTTTTCCCCCAGGAACTTCTACAAAACCTGTTTTCCTTTCTTCCTTTAGAGCTTTACCTAAGAAATTGAATGTCTTTATATGCCTACTAAGAGCTTGCTCGCGCAAATCAATGTCTCTTTGTGGTTTATTAAAGTCATTATCACCGCAAATTACACAATGTGCATCGTCATTAGTAAATGGCCTATCTGATGAACAACTACAGCAATATCTACAGTTACGACAACTTACACAAAAAGAAGCTCTGTCAAAAGGATATTTACAGTAGCGACAACGATGATAACAAGTACCATTATTAGATGGTAGATTTGGGAGTGCCATATCTTGAGGGGTTTCTGCGCAAAGTTCTTGAAAACAAGGAAAGCAAACAAGTCTATGTACTTTTACATATCTATTTCCTGGCTCTAATAAACTTAATTCTCTAAAATCTACTGTTCCATCGATTGAAGAACAATTTATACATCCGACACCTAAATTCGACCATTTTCTTGGAGCAGGTAATAATCCCATATTGTATCCCTTATTTATAGTATTTCTAGAAATTTGTCTTTATAGTTTGAATTGTAAATGCTCCCCAATAGAAGGGGTTCCCCCAAGTTGGATCATTAATGAACTTATTTTGGGTTCTTTTTAAAGCTCCAACAACATCTGTTGGATTATCTTTTAAATTCTTATAAAAGTCTTTCATGAAAATAGAAGCAAACTGATCATCTATTTTCCAAAGAGTTGATATTACATTTGAACTTCCGGTTGCCAAAAACGCACGACTGAAGCTCATCACTCCTTCACCTTTTATATCTTTGCCTAGCCCTGATTCGCACGCACTAAGTATAATTATATCAGCAGATAGATCTAAATCATAGATATCTGATAATGTAAGAAATCCTTTTATTCTTTCCCCTGTTTTTGTAAAACTAGATAATCTCAAAGAACTAAGTTCCGGGGCCTGAGTATTGATAATTCCATGTGTAGCCATGTGAATAATACGCAGGTGTTTTCCCGCGTAACCAGTTAAGTTTATCATATTAGCGTCAAAACCCGTAAGGACGCTGGCTTCTGGATAAATTGTTTTTATTGTATCAGATTCCACTTTTGTAAAAGGTAATCTTTGCTCTCCAGATCTCAAGTTCAAAGCTCGTGCTGATATTTCCAGTATAGATTCCTCTTGATTGTTATTTTTAGCAACTATATTTGCTGATTGCATACGTTCATCATCCAAACTAAAAACAGGATCGGAAACTACTAAAACATTCTCACTATTAAGCCTTTTACTGGCATCTTTTATAGCTAATAATGATAAAGATGGTAAAAGTACTATCTCATTATTTTCAACTAAAAACTTTGGTTTTTCTGAATCATTTACTGGTAAGGCTGCCCAAGGAAGATAACTTAGTGCTCCATCTGGAATAATTATTAAGTTAGACTTTATAAGTTTAGGATCTATTGGTTTAAGCACTATATCAGAAATATTTCTATAAAAATTAATAGCCTTCTCTTGTTTCTCTAGGCGGTGTATTGCTCGTATATTTTTATTAATATCTTGATAGTTGGGTAAGGAAAAATAATTTATTTTTCCATCTGTTAAGACAAAAACCCAAGCCCCATTTGTTCCTACCTGATATTCTAATACTGTTGTTTCAGAGAACTTACTTTGAGTCTCCAAAAAATTAAAATCCAAATTTATCAAATTAATATCTGCACTTAAATTTTTTTGCAAAGTTTCATATTGAGCTTTTAAGTCAGCTAATTTTGTATCTATACGTTTTAGTTCATCAGGTTCATACTTACCTTTACTAATTAGTGCTAACTTTTCTCTTCTAAACTGCGCGATGCTTAGGTTTAATTTATTTTTTTGAAAGTCTAAACTACTTAGCTTTGACTCAACATGATTACTAATTATAGTCTCAGATAGCAACCTAGCTTTAGATTTTTCGCTGGTTAAGAAGGCTAATTTAAGCTCATTGTCATTTTTAGTTAGGGAATATTTCTTCAGTAAAATTTGTATGTATAAATCATAATAATCTTTTAATTGACTAAAATAATATAACTTAAAATCTGTTACCAAAAAATTATTTCTAATGGATTCACTTAAATTAATACATTTTTGGATGGTTTTTTCTGCTTCTTCTAACTTATTTTCTTCTAAAAATAACTTAGCAAGACTAAAAAGATTTTCTGTTTGGAGTTCCGGTATGCCTATTTGATCATAAATAGCTAATGACTTTTGAAAAAGATTTTCTGATTCAACATATTTTTTTTCAGATAAAGAGAGTTTCCCTAGAGAGCATAGACTAAGACCTACAAAATATTGAAGATTTTTCTCATGAGCTATTTTAAGAGCTTCCTCAAAAGCTTTTCTTGCTTCTGTCAAATTACCTTCTTTTAAATATAAACTTCCAAGACTATTGAGTGCTTTTAATTTTGTTATAGGTACAGTAGTTTTTGATATAACCTCATTGTAAAAGCCAAAAGCCTTGTTAATATCGCCTTGAAAATTGTATATATTTCCTAATTCGAGAGAATTTACATTTTTTGCATTATCATCCCCTATTTCCTGGGCTAATGCTTGGGCATCTAAAGCGTATTTTAGTGCTGTATCATTATCATTTATTGCACTGTAAGTACGAGCTGCAACAATATTTCCGTAAGTTGCTGCTACGGGACTGTATTTCTTACCTAATTTTATAGCTTCAAGTGAAGTATTTATTGCTTTTTCATAACTCGTTTTGGCTGATTCTACATTTCCTAAATTGACCAAACTAATGGCAAGTTCACGTTTTTTCCCATATCGCTTTTGGATCTCAACGCTTTCTTCTAAACATTTAATTGCTTCATCAACTTCAAAAAAATCTTTTAATAAATTAGCTTTATTGTTTAATAGGTAAGCTTTCTTTAATACATCTCCTTCTAACTCAACCATATCTATAGCTTTATTTTCGTAATTTATACCATCTTCTATGCGGGATTCTCTAACTGCTATTAGTGATAATGAGTCCAAAATATTAGATTCTAAGTCAACATCTTTTAATGGTTTTGTTATGGCCATCCCTTCATCATAAACTTTTTTTGCTTCAGCATAATTTCCAAGAATATATAGAATATTACCAGTGTAGTTTTTTGCTAGTGATAGATGCCATAGATCATTTGCTTCCTTTAATCGCAAACTCGCTTTTTCTAAATCTTCTAACCCTTTTTTCAAAAGCTCACTTTTTTCAGATTCCATCTTAATTTTGCCTTCCCATAAGGCTTTAACACCCTCATACCTAACCATGTCTTGCTTCGTAGCAGAGCGAAAATCTACCAATTTAAAATTATATTTCCCTGGTTCAACCTCCTGATTTGCTTGAGAAACAATAAGTTTATGTCTTCCAGGAAGCTTTGAAACAAAAAGGAAATTCTCTAATCCTTTTATGCCTAATTGGTGATCATAATTAAATTCCTCACCTGTTGGTGAAACCATTTTTATTTGAATATCAACTCCGTCTTGGATAAACTCAATAAATATAAACTCATCTGGTTTCATATTTATTTCATATACATGAGGGTCACTACTTAGAGTTTTTATAATAGATTTGCCTAAGTAATTCATGTCTAGGCTGGTGACAGTTGTTTGTTCTACCTTATTATTCTTACAACTAATCGCTACTGCTATGGTTACAATTAACAAAAAGACAAACAAGAAAAATGTGTTTTTTTTCATTTTCTATCTCTAAAATGTAAAAATTTTTCTGCTACACTACTGTTTTGGCGTGCTACTGGTCTTGAATTTAATTAATAAATCTGTATTGATACTGTCCGCTAATTTCTCTAGATCCAGATCTTTATCTAAATTGTACTGTTTGCTATATAAAACTGTACCAACATCATCTGTAATATTCATTACCATAGCACTTTCACTAGTTTTGTTAAAACTTATTACAATATCATATGCATTATCTTCATCTAGTTTAATAGCCTTGCTAGTGCTCATAGAGAGTTTTGAATATAGAGACTTTATTAACTTATTAGTATTTTCATCACCAGATTTTTCTAAAAGAACCTTTGTTGCGTTGGCTATCACGTCATCTTTTGAGTTTCCATCTCTATAATTATTTTTACTAACTTCAACAGGAATACTATTACCAGCATTATTCTTACTTAAGAAATAATATGTCAAACCGCCTAAACCTACAACCAATACTAAAGCAACAGCTAGTTGTGTCATTGGGAAAACCATTGGCTTTAGCCAAGACAGCCACTCAGAAATATTTAACTTTCCATTCTTTTTTAATACTGTTCCATTTCCATAGATGAGTTTAAACATTCTTTCATCCATTTCTGGAGAAATTTCTACTAAATCGTCCTTGTTTGACATTATCTTGAAAAAATTAGGACTTATATCTCGGAGTTCTTTTATTTCATTGTCATCAGTATTTTTTTCTTTTTTGTTCACATTCATTCTCCCAATCTTTTTCTAAACTCTTCTATAATTTTTTTATAGGCTCTTCGTATATAGTTTTCTGCCCATTTTTTGGGAATTTTCATCTCGTCCGCCACCTCTTGCACGTTAAGACCCGCAAAGGTTAACTCTATGGCTTCTCGATACTCTGCCTTCAAACCCAGCACAATTTCATCTATCATCTTTTTATGTATGTTAGAAACTGTTTGTTCAAAATAATCTATATCTGCTTCCACACCGTCAAAGTTTTCTTCATATGAAACAGTCCTTTTTTCTAGTCTGTTTTGATTTCTAATTAAATTATAAGTAAATTTAATTAGGTATTTTTTGAGATCAGTTACTCCTATCAATTTTCCTGGACTTATAAGTAGTTTAAGAAATGTTTCTTGAGAAAGATCCTCAGCCAGGTTTTTATCTTTTAAAATATTATAGGCAAATCCAACAAGTTCCTTTTTATAACGATTATATATTCCTGCTTGTGCCCTTTTATCACCAGTTTCTACCCATAATTCTATTAATTTTTGGTCTTCTAGACTAGAATAGCTTATTTCTATATCTACTCCAGAAGGAAAAATTTTTTTCCAGAATGTCACGAAAAAAATCTCCCTATATATAAGTGTAATGAGAAGCAAAAAACACTCAGCTAATTTTCATATTTTCCGAAAACCTGGGGAAATTAAATCTTTCAAGAAAAATCGACTTATATGAAATTCTGATCTGATCAGTATAATATCAATTTTTAGAACTAGATAAAAGGAGAAGTTCTTCCCACTTTATGAAAATGCCAAAATCAACTAGAGGGTGTTCAATTCATTGAAAGATATGATATTATAAAAAAAAGACTAGTAAAAGTATGTAACAATGGTGTAAAGTATGGTAAGGAAAATAAAATATCCAAGTGACGTAAGTGACAAAG
>JBDIBI010000060.1:0-24890 GCA_039812885.1 Blastocatellia bacterium | reverse complement strand
AGAGAACTTACTACAGAAGAGTTTTATAGAGCTTATCCAATGCGCTGGCCTATAGAAACTTTGTTTTTTGTAGGACAGGATTCTTGTGCTATGGACTGTCCCAGGGCTTGGACAGAAAATGCCATTTCTAGCAGAATTGGGCTTAGTCTTTTAGCCAGTTCTTTGCTACATGCTATTGCTGCTAGCTGTGAAGCCGTTGCTACTGGTCCTTGGGACTTGAACGCTAAACCTTCTGCTGGTAGGCTAGCTAAATTTTTGGATCTTTATTCTCATCAATTTCTTGAGCTTTCCCTTGATGGCTTTGCTTTAAGAAACTATTCTAAAATTAAAAATAATAGCTTTTTCAATAACTTACGCAGCTTTCTTGCTGCCTAAATTGATAAAAGTCGAGGTAAGGCAATCTTAAAACTTATCAAGACACAAAGATATTAAACAGTTCAACAAAATGAAATAGGTAAATTAGCATACTTATTGGTTAGGTTTATTGCTAAAATGTTTAGGCATATATTAAAAATTTTCTTGCTTAATTTAACTTTAATGTAGTAATTTAACTAATTATAAAAACTTCATAAGGTTTAACATAAAATTATGGTTGTAGTAAATAGGAATTTTCAAATAACATATTTAGTAATAGTAATAATAGGTATATATTATTACTATTATTTCACTATAAAAACTAGCGATAGTCAAAAAACTCAGTTTACAAATGAAGTTGTAGTACAAAAACCTACTGACATAGATAAATCTTCTTATCATGAAAGTGAAGATAATTATGAACGTCAAATGATGAGAAAAGAAAGGTTACGTCATTTGTATGGTCATCCATGTCCTAATTATATGTTAGAAACAAAAGTAGACAGTCAAGCTGTTAAAGTTAACAAACCATAAAACATGTCTTGGCCTTACTGATTTGTTAAGCAGTCAAAGCATATTGTTCTAAGTCATTTGTAGCACTGAATATAGTTGCTAATTGTTTTATATCAAGTTCTATGGTTTTCTCAATACGAGTCTCAAAATTCCTACACAAAACATTCAATATACGTGTAGTGAAATGTTCTTTTTCTTGTATTTGGAACATAGCCAAATAAAGAAGCCTAATGGCTCGATCAGAAGCTATATCTATTGGTTGTTCGCTATTTTCCAATTTAGAAAGTGTGTTAGGGTCAATCCCTAGCAATACTGCCCAGTCTTGTAGTTTCTGTCCTCTTTCCTTGCGTAAAAAGCGAATTTCTTTACCTGATAATAGATAGTTTTGAGCTATTAGTTTAGTAGCTAGGAGCTTATGTAGTAAATTAAAATAGGGTAAGCGAGGAGAAACAGCACTACATTTTTGGCAAACTTCTGTCTCTATATTATTGAGGTAAATATTGTCTAAACCACATTCGTTGTAGTGATATGTTTGTTCTGTTAATATCTCAACATTCCCTCCACAAATATTACATTTCATTAGTATTACTCCTAGTTCAACTACTTAAAATACAGTTATGATGCGTAAAATCGCATCTTTTTCTATAATAACAGTAATAGCCGTTAATTGCTCACCATCAAGGTCGTTACCATCAACACGATATTTCCAATTAGAAAAGCTGTTATCCCATTCAGCAGGGCGGTTAATAGTACCATTTCGCAGAACTTCTCTAACATCAAAAATATCAGCATTTGCATCAGGCATAGAATCTTTTAAGCAATGATGTGTAGGTATAACTTGACCACTTTCTAATAGCTCAAGGATTTTCTGTTTTGCTTCGCTTGGTGTCAAAAGCTTTGGTTTATTTGTACTCATAACGGCATAATGTATTATTTTCTAACAGCTTATGTTAGCTCCAATTATTACTATGTTATAATTTCACCAAAATATACGCAACTGATTTGGTTATTAACTTAGCATACTTAAGATTTATTGCTTATTATAAATAGCATAAATTATACTATAAAAGCAGCAAAGCTTCAATAAGAATAAAATATAAACAAAATAAAATCTTAATTATTGAATGTTTTATAATTAATGATACTACATATAGAATACACATATGTAAAATTAAATGGTTTTGGACTTATTATATATTTCTTACTTTATTATCCGTTATAAATTATACTATAAATACATATTTTAAAATCAAAGTCAAAATCTGTATAATACATAATAATATTTATATACTTAAAATAACATAATTAAAGTGTATAATGTAGTCCCTCGAAATCGACGGAAAATGACCCGGAAATATTTTTCCGTAAAGAAAAGCCCTCGAAATCGACGGACTTTTCCCTCGAAATCGGCGAAAAACGACCCGGAAGTTCAAAAAATCCGTCGATTTCGAGGGAGTCTAATTTTTGATTTTAAACTCAGATTACGATAGAATACTATTATAAAAATACATTCATATAATATATAAATATAAATTGACTTAGTTTTTTATTTTGCAATAATTAAAGATAATCAATCAAAAAGTACTAACAAACCTCTTTTATTTGAGATAAAATTAACTGTTTGCGAGCAGTAGGAAAAGAAAACTTGTTGTGATCAACAAAAGTAGAAATAATTTTTTGTTTTTTAGGATAAAAAATTTGGGTTAAATAAAACAAAAAGCGAATTATATGGAGAAAAAATGGCAAGTAACCCACAAAAACGGTATTCACTCAAAGAATACTTTGAGATAGAAAAGAAATCAGATATCAAGCATGAGTTTATTTATGGTGAAGTTTTTTTAATGACAGGTGCTAGTAGGCGACATAATTTAATAGCTTTTAACATTAGCGGGTTGTTGCATCCACAGTTGAGAAATACAACGTGCGAAGGCTACATAGCAGATATGCGGACAAAGATTAATGATCAAGTTTACCGCTACCCAGATGTTGTGGTAGCTTGTAATCCCAGGTTAGAAATAGTTGATGGGTTGCAAACGTTAACTAACCCTATTTTAGTAGTAGAAATTTTGTCACCTAGTACAGCTAGATTTGATAGAGATGCTAAATTCAGAGAATATCAGCAAATAGATTCCCTAAGATATTATTTATTGGTTAGCCAAACAGAAACTAATGCTACTTTAATTTCTAAACAAGATGATAGCAGTTGGGCTAGCGTTAATTTCACAGGCTTCAACGAAATAATAGAACTACCTTTGATTAATTCCAGATTACTAATTAATGATATTTACGACAAAGTATTTAATATAAACTAAACTAGCTTTCTTCTAGACTAAATCTTACCCATTCTACTAAGCATAGAACTTACTTCATCAGGGCTAGAGGCATAAGCAAGAGCAGTATCAATAGTAATTAAATCTTCATCAACAAGCTTAATGATGTGTTGATCAAAGGTTTGCATACCGTAAGGGTGATACCCTTTAGCCATCTTAGAAGAAATATCCTTTATTTTCTCAGGATCTCTAAGGTTTTCAGATACTCCAGGAACAACTCTAAGTATTTCAACAATAGGGATTCTTTCAACATTTGCAGTAGGACTAGCTGGTAATAATCTTTGGCTAATAATAGCGGTTAAGGCTTTACTAAGCCTACTGGTTATTATTTTAGATTCTTGTTTTGGGTAGTAGCTAATTATTCTCTCTAAGGTTGACATCACATCAGCAGTATGGATTGCGCTTATCACTAAGTGACCACTTTCAGCAGCCGTCAACACAGCCTCAAAAGTTCTACCATCTCTAATTTCTCCTACCATAATAACATCAGGGGTTTGGCGTAATGCTTCACGTATTGCTGTTGGGTAGTCTTTTACATCGCTTGAATATCTATTACCAGACATAATTTCTCTTTGGGTAAAAAGGCTTTTTTTACGACGATATACAAATTCTATTGGGTCTTCTAATGTTAGGATATGGCATACACGATTTTGATTAATATGTTCTAGTATTGCAGAAATACTCGTAGACTTGCCTTGCCCTGTTGAGCCAGTTACCAAGACTAAACCTTTTGATAAATTAGATATTTGGTTTAGCTGAGGCTCTGGTAGATTTAGCTCTATAAAACTTCTCATTTCTGTTGGTATTAGCCTTAAGAAGATACGAAAAAGACCTTGTTCTTTGCAAATACTAGCCCTAAAACGCTGTACCTTAAGCTCTTGAGCCAGTACAGTATTATTTTCATAAGCATCATAGGCATTAGGATTATTACTACTATTATGATCAAAATCAGAAATTTCTTTTTCTGAAGTAGAAGGCAAGAAGTTAGGGATATCTATTTGATGGGTTAATTCAGCAGAAAGGGAGAACTCTTCAAACTCATTTTCAGTAAAAGCTTTTCCTTGTAATAGATGATTAGCAACAATACGCAATTCATTAGGAGTCCATATAGAGCTAGTAATTTCTTTTAGTTGACCACCATAACGCCAAAAAGTTCTATAATTTGCTGCCAATATAATATCAGTTACTTCGGCCTGTACAGAGAAAGCCAATAGCTTATTAAATCGTGAAATGGTAGTTTCTCTAAAAGCTTTTTCTATCTTGTCTAATTCTAGATCATCTTTTTTATTGTTTTGAAGGTTGCTATTGTTTGAATTGGTATTTTCCATGACTCTTTCTCCCTTATTAGAAGTTTTCTTGCTGTTTTCCCTGTGTTTACTGTTTCTCTGTTTTCCCTGTGTTTAAGAACATTATATCTTACCTATAGTTAGTAGATGCAATTTACTGAAAATTCCTGCATTGAAAAGCTAATTAGCCTATAACTAATTGGCTTTAATTAACATCTACCCTCTAATGCCATACTTATTAAGCAAACGATAAAGTTTGCTTTCACTAACTTGTAAATGCTTCATTGCTAATGATTTATTAAATTCACAAATTTCTAATGCCTCTAGAACAATCCTTTTACCATAACCATCCATAAGCTCATCATAAGGTTTAATTGTTTCAAGAAGTTGTTTTTTACTGAGAGTAGAATTTATATTGGTAGAATGTGGGTTAAGTAATTCCATAGTAATGATCCTAATATTTTGAGAAAGTGCATTTACAATAGCACGTTTAATATCTATTTCTAATCCACGAATATTAGCAGGGTGTTCTTTTTGCAATAGAAAATCTATACCAGATTTACCTAAAGTAAAAGTTTGATCTTTTCCATGCAGTTTTAGAAAAAACTCTGCTAAAGGGATTATTTCTTCTTTGCGTTTATCTAGTGGAGGTAACTCTATTTGCCAGAAACTAAGCCTATCTAATAGATCTCCACGAAAAGCCCCTTGTGTTACTAAGGTTTGAAGGTCTTTATTTGTAGCAGCAATGACTCGTCCTGTAAATGTACGAGATTTGCTTTCCTCTCCAACCCTAGAGAAATCCCTAGTTTGAAGTACCCGTAAAAACTTAGCCTGGCATTCTAGAGGAATATCTCCAACTTCATCTAGGAACAGTAGGCCATTTTCAACAAGCTCAAACATCCCAGTTTTGTCTTCATTAGCACCAGTAAAAGCACCTTTTTTATGACCAAACATTATACTTTCAAATAACTCTTTGGATAGATTTGAACAGTTTATAACTAGCATTTTAGATTCAGTCAAATCTTGAATAGCAGAAGCAATACGCTCTTTACCTGAACCTTTGGGGCCTAAAACTAATACAGGATCATTAGAGCCATGTTTACTAATTACTTCCAGCGTATGTTTTATTTCCAGCATTCTAGGAGAAATAAATAAACATTCACCTATTGATTGGTAGTTGGAACTAACAGAAGTAGGGCTAACTTGAGCAATTTTAGTTTTTGAAAGTTCACCTAAAATAGCTTCAGCTTTAGCCGAACAGGAGAGTTTCTTAAGTGTTTTAAGGGATTTTTGTGCTGAGATAAGTAAAACTTTTCTTTCAGAGAGGTCTAAAGTTTTGATTTTCGCAAGCTCAATCTGTGCAAGAGAAATGTAATAACTATCAACAGGCTCTAGAAAGCTAATAGCCTGTTGAAAACATTCCACCGCCCTAGGAGTATCATTAGAAAGTCGTGCGATTAGTCCAAGCAAGTAATGACCATAGCCTTTGATTAGTTGAAAAGTAGAGGTATCAGTCAGTTGTTTTATTTCAGAAGAAAGAGTAGAAGCACTAGATTTATCTAATGAGTCAATGGAAAGTCTAAGCTCAATTTCCCAAAGTTTAACTAATGCAGATAAATAAGAAGGGAACTGACCCTCAGCTTTGCCAATTTGTCTACAAGCGATGCTTGAATAGTAAGAGCTATTTTCATTACTACCCCAGAAAAAATAAACCTCTGAAAGTGTAAGAGCAATCCAAGTTTTATCAATAATTTCAGATGTTTTAAGTAAACCTTCTAATAAATTCTTGGATTTTTTATCCTCTTGCCAGGCTAAAAACATAGATTTAAGTAGAGTTTTCTTAGTAGTAGTAAGTGTAGGATTTTCAAGGATTTCATTTATTTTCAAGGAGTTATCAGAATGTAATGCTTGTTTAAAATACCAAGCAATATGATTTAGATGTTCTGGAGAAAACTCGCTATCAGGTAGGGTATTTTGCATAGATCGTTCCTCGACACTGTTCATTACGTAATAAATCTAAGTAAAAGATTAAGTTTAGTCTAGACTATGATTATTAACGATTAGATACCTAGATATCCATATCATATATCATATTTAGAATATTTAATCAAGTAAAATATCACTATATAAAATAATTAATTACTAATAATTTAATTAAGCTACTGAAATATATTTGCTATGAATATTATTATTTTTCTATTGATTTATCAGTACTTACAAGCTCATTCTAGTTACTTGTTGCCATTTTTTCTAATTTGATTATTTTTGAAAGGTCTTTTTTAAGGTCAAAAATCGGCAACAAGTAATTAATCGATTGAGTAACAGTTATTAAGACAAAGAAAACTAATGCTGTAAGGCTGCCATAACAAGTTAAGATTAGATAAGTTATTGGAATACAATTGATTAAAGCAACCGTTATAGCAAAAGCCAAAGATTTGTTATTCCAAAATAGTTGTTTGGTTATTATAGTTGCCCAAAAAAATTCTATAACTAAGTAGAGCAGTAGACCGACTAAAAAGATAGCAACTAACTTACCTATATCCATGTAATCAGAGTATTCTGGATATTCTAAATACTCTCGATAGTCTGGAATTTTGGCTACAACAAGAACTAATAGTTGTGTTGCTATTAATTGTCCCAATGCAGGGCAATAAGCTCTAAAGAGTCTTGCTAGTCCATAAGGCTTTGCTATTTGATTATAATCTATTCGTTGGCTCTTATCAGCATTGTTGAGGTTACTGTTAGTTTTATCAGTAGTAGATATGCTTATATCAGATTGTTCGGCAATAGCTTCTTTATAGCCAAATACTTGATAAGAATAGCCATTATGCTGATCCATACCAAATAATATATGTTCAATGACGATGGACTTATCATAGTAATTGGAAAGTATTGCCTCGTACCAACTACAACTATTTTTGGGTGCTTTGCCTTCTGCCTGTTTGACTGAGTTTTCCCATTTAGTATAGTCAGACAGCATTAAACTATCAGAATAATCATAGGTTAGGTCTTTAGCTTTCTCGCCAAATACAGTAACCGTTTGGCCTTCGCTATATGGATGTCCAAAAATAAGTAATGGTGTTTGTTTGTCATTCATTGGCTTAATCCTTAATTCTTATTTAACTGAATTTAAGCTAAATTTTCCCAATGCTAGCAATCAAAGAACAAAATTGTTTATGATTAATCAAGATTGTTTCTTAATTTTAACTAGGCCATTGAACCCCTTTTCTTGAGTGTCATGTGTATCTCTAACCCCAAAAGAAATAGTAAAAACCTTATTTTTAAACTCCAAAATTACATTTCCTGACGACATTGGTTCTTTTCCAGTAAAATAGAGTCTCTTATTAGAAGATGGAGAAAAGTCTACTTTTAAGGCATTATCATTACCATTAATAACACTTACTATTTCATCTTGAAGTTCAACAACTGTTGTATTATTTACACTTAAGACAATGGGTGGATTATCTTGGGGGTTTTGCAAGTCTAGCTCTACTTGTTGAGGTGTTTTTTCTTCTACAGGGCTACTTTCTATTGGAGGTTCTAACTCTGGTAGTTGTCCTTGAGAAGTTTCTGAAGATGTCTGAGAAGTAGGGCTTTGTAAGTATTTTTTAGCAGTAACATAAATAGCAGGAAAGAACAATAGTAGAGTTACTAGTAATATAGCTGATATTGCCCCTATAAGCCTTACGTTATAGGGAGCAGAAGGGAAAACCCTATTCCTTGTATATGCAATATTACGAGAAATATATTCTGGTGTATTTTCTTGGGTAGGTAAGTAGATTGTATTTTGATTTATAATTGTATTTTCATCAGTATTATTTTCATTAATATTGTGGTTGTTATCGTTCTCATCCTCACTTATAGAGCAATTTGTCTGATGATTAAACTCTGAATTAAGCTCTAAACACCTTAAACAAGTATTAGTTTCAGGGCAGTATTGATCCGTTTTGTGGCATACCTCGCAGCGTGTAGGCAGTTTTTCAGATAGAATTTTAAGGTTTTCTAATTCTGTGGCCATATTTACTCCTTTTGCGAACGGTTAATTAAATGGTTAGTGCTGTAAAGCTTTTTACTTAGAATTAGTTATCACTATTTAGAGTTAGATAAAGAGATTTTTGAGGAGTTACTAGGAAGAGTCAGTTCTATTTTGCCACCACCATAAACTCTCTCTAGCTCTGCAAGTGAAGATAAACCAAAAACTAGGGTTATTCCTTTTTCTCCAATCAATGGGAGTTGTTGTTTTAATGAAGCAAAAATAGCGTTCTGTTGCTCATCATCAAAAGCAGAAAAAGATTCAGCAAAGTCTCTAGCAATGGCATTAGGTGAGTTAGATAGCACCTTGATTAGCTCATTAGTACTTAAATTAAGGATATTTTTACTTTCTATGAGGCTTACTCTAGGATTTTCTGGAGTGGAATAATGAGCAGCTATAGCTTCTAATAAAGAGAACTGTGTTTGGAAAAATGAGTAAGGTTTTTCTTTTGTATCGACTTCTTTTATGTCTACTTGATGTGTTCTATTCATAAGTATTTCCTTTAATGATGAAGTATTTTGTTATTAAGAAAATTTTATTGATTAAAAATACTCCCACTTACATATGGAGGTCTTTGCAAGTGGGAGCAAATAGGGCAATGCGAAATTAGCTAGGAGTTGCCCATATGACCATATGAAAAAACTCTTATCTGAAAATTCCACCTAAACCAAAATCGGGAACATCAGTAATGCTAAATGTGTTAGCAAAAGTAGGATTTTGAGTGGCCATTGAGCCATTAGTAAAATCATTGATTGTAACTTTACCTACAACAAACTTACTTGCTGGAAGATTGGGGTCTATTTGGCTCATTTCTATAGTAACAGTCATTACTTTAGGAAGCCTCACTTGGCCATTACCGGCTTTAGCATAATTGATTCCATAATCCTCATAGTAGCCAAGGTCAGGTGCTACTAGAGTCATTGTCATTGTAGCTTTGCCACTAGCAGTAGCATCTTTGGTTATCTCAAAACTATCTATTCCACCACCACTACGAGCCAGGGAGTTAAAGATAAATCCACCACTAGGATTGCTTTCTGTTGCAGCAACACAAGCACCCCAATAAAAGGGATTAGTATCAGGGTTATATATTTTCTCTGGATTTCTTGGAAATTGGACTAACCCGTAAATAAATCTCTGTTTTTGATCAATAGCAGTTCCATATATTCCATTCACTTCTCTGACATTTATGGTGAATAAAGCTTTTTGATTAAATCCATCAACTTTGATTGGTAAATCGATGATACATTGGTGCATTCCATAGAACATAACATTCCATAGGTCAGCAGTAGCATTATTAAAGTTTACATCCTGGTGGATATTAAACATTGGAGCGAAAGATGTTCCTGGAGGGGCTGTACTTAGAAAGCTTAGTTTAGGGTTATTAGGGTCAGTGTTACCACTTCCAGGTAAGCTATCTTTAGGATCAATGGTAAATGGACTAGGCAAACTTGATTGGGAAGATACTGTTAATCTAATGTTGGCATTGCCTGAGATAAAATTATCAGGTATACGAACAGTTAGCTTACCCATATCTAGCCCTAGTACTGATACAGGCATATCATTAACTGTTACCAAGTTATTGTTAGGATCACAGGCAAGATTATCTGCTTTGATTTCAACAACACTACCAGCTTTGGCATGTTGTGGGCTTAAGCTATAGATAATAGGGGCTGATTTCTGATAACTGAAAGTAACTGTATTAGAAGATGTAGTCCCAACAATTACTCTAACCATTACCATTCCGCTACAAAGACTAGAACTTGGTATTTGAACCATTAATTTCTTATGTTTAACCTTTTCAGGTGCTAGTAATAGTCCATTGTCATTGACCATAACTTTAGCATCTTTGCTAAAGCCGGTTCCATCTATTTCAATTAGGGGATTGTCTCCTGGCTGAACAACCATTGCAGAGCTTATTTGTAGGGTTTGTTGAGATGCTGATGCTGATAGATTGCCTTGATTTGCTATTTGGGTTTGGGCTATTGCTGTAGCTTTATAACCTGCTCCCACTAATGCTAATAAGACTAGAGAAAATAAAATGTTAGTTTTTTTCATAGATTATTCATAGACCTCTTTAATTTATAAATTTAACTAGCCTCTAACGGCTATGATTTAATAGATAAAACTTACTAGACACACTTATATTGATTACTGCTTAAGTATAGATAAGCAGCAAGAATATACGTTTTTCAGTAATTATATTTAGGGAAAATACTATCTGATTAATTAAGATTTCATCAGATTAAGTTGTTCTAAAGTACCTTTAATAACAGCAAAATGTGTGCCAAAGGCCAAGATGGTATGGAATATCCCTTTGGCATAGTTTTTGCTCAGAACCCCTACTATTAATTTCTATTTTTAATCAATAAAAGGTTTGGGTATGAAGCTACTTAACTTGAGACAGATAATAATATTGTTACTATTGTTTTTTATTGGAGTTGCTGTTGTTGGTAGTAACCAAGAAATATTAGCTAGAGGTAAAAGCAAATATAAGAATAAAAGAAAAGATGCTACTCACACAATTGTTGATAATATAACTGAATCTAAGCCTGATATTACTATTGATCAAAATAAAAATGGTTTTAACACATCAACTATACTTAGTAAATTTGGTACGAGTAAATTAG
This sequence comes from Blastocatellia bacterium, assembly GCA_039812885.1. Classification (GTDB taxonomy): domain Bacteria; phylum Acidobacteriota; class Blastocatellia; order Chloracidobacteriales; family JADJPF01; genus JADJPF01. The sequence goes on along the minus strand of JBDIBI010000060.1, from coordinate 13,747 downwards.
TAGCTAAATTTGATTTACTCACTACAAATAATATAAATAATCAGCCTAATCAATCAATAGGCCAACAGATTAACCAACAAATTAATTATAATTCTAATAATCAATCAAATGATCAATTAACCAAAATCACAAATAATAGCCATGATCTTAATAATCATACTAATCAACCAAAACAAATACATTATAGACAGTATGAAGGGACAGAGGAAATATCAGCCAAAATAGAAACTGTCACTTTACCCATAAAAGCAGAATTGGAACCATATAGTGGCCGATTCAGCCAAGATATGATTCAAAAAATAGACACTATTTCAAGCTATTACCATTTGGATCCTCGTTTGATAAAAGAAATCGTCCATCAGGAGAGTTCATTTAACCCAAAAGCAAGGTCAAGCGCAAACGCAATGGGATTAATGCAAATGATTCCATCTACTGCCAGAAGGTTTGGAGTTAAAGATCCTTATGATCCTGATGAGTCCTTGCATGGAGGTTGCAGATACTTGGTCTGGTTACTTAGAAGGTTTGGAGGCCGCTTGGATCTCACACTAGCTGGATATAATGCTGGTGAAAGGGCTGTTGAGAAATATTCTAATCGTGTGCCGCCTTATAAAGAAACTCAAGATTATGTTCGTGTTATCACCAATAGATATTTAACTAGATTACAGGTTAAGCAAGCACATCTGTCTAATCAATTGGTTAAATATCAAACTTCTTACCCCTCAACTTATCACAAGCGCACTAGAGGGAAAGGTCGCTCTTTTGATCAAAATAATCATCAATATAATAACGCTAGTAGTAGTGATGGCGGTTTTTCTCCTAAAGCTACTAAAGAAAAGCTAGATGTTTTAGACAGTTATTTTAAGAAGAAATAACAGAGATTTTTAATGGCAGTTTTTATTTCAAATATTAATAGTTATTGGTACTATGATGTATAGCGTGATGATTAATACTAATAGTAAGGATAAATAAGTATGTTTTGTGCCAACTGTTTTGTCACTCTAAGACGAGAAGATATTAAGTGCATGACCTGTGGGGCGGCTGTTGTCAAAGGTGATGTAGGCTTGCTCAAGCAATGGAGTCAACTAGCCAAAACACCTTATTTTCAAGAGCTAGCAGAAATTAAAGCTGGCGAGGATGCTGAGAATTGGCTACAAGATTTGGTTAATAATCATATTAACTATAAAGGTTCACATAGTTTTGCAGGTAAGAGGGTTTCTTGTGGCAATAGGAAAATACGCAAGGAAATAGATTTGATTGTTGTAACACCAAGTAAAATTCATGTCCTGGAAATTAAAATGTGGTCAGGCCAACTATTTGTTTATGGCGACCAATGGATTCACGCCAAGCGAAATGGAACGCAAAAAGCTTATCCAAACCTCGTTTCCTATAATAATGAGAAAAAAGAGATACTGCTAAATTACCTTAAGGATAATAGTATTATGGTTTCTGAGCATCAAGTTTGCCAAAAGATAATTTTTCTCAATAGAAATCTAACAGTAGATTGGGCAATAGGAAATAACCCTGATGTTATCGTTCCATCAAAGCTACATAATTATTTAGCACAACAGAAAAGTGCAAGCACAAGCCAAAATTTAGTCTGTAGTGTTATTGAATATTGTTTGTCCCAGGAAAACGCCCAGTTAGTGGTGGATGGGCTATTTGGCCGTGTTACACAAGAAAAGTTCCATCAGACCGTTAAATTAATAGAAGAATTGCCTACTTGGGATAAATTAGTCCTTAATGGAACAAGGATCTTAAAGGGTGATTTATTAGGAATACAACTAGGTAGTAGATATTTGAGAAAGAGAGACATAGAACGAGAGGTGGAAATCAAGGTTAGTTGGACTAGAAATAAATTGTTTGGACTAATAAAAGTTTTAATAAAATCTACTTCTCTTGGGTCAATAAAATTGCCTAATGAAAAAGCTTTGCCTGTATCAACCAAAGATTATGTACATTTTCATTTAGTTGGCCAACCTACACCTAATTCTATTCCTTTAATGCATATAAACAAAATTGTTACTGGATAAGTTAGATTGTAGAAAACAAAATTATTACTTGTCTTAAAGACATTTTTCTAATATAAATATACTATATGGAACATCAAGAAAACCCTGAAAAACTACTAACAGGCATAACACCAATAGGACAAATCGAAAACCACATTTTAAATATTCGTGGTAAAAAAGTGATGTTGGACGAGTATTTGGCGGAAATTTATCAAGTAGAGACAAAAGTACTTAATCAAGCAGTCAAACGTAACATAGATCGTTTCCCAGAGGACTTTATGTTTCAACTTACTGAAAAAGAAGCAGATAGCATCCGGTCACAATCTGTGACCGCTTCAAAAAACCGTAATATTAGGTTCTTGCCTTACGTGTTTACCGAGCATGGTGTTGCAATGCTGTCTGGCGTGCTGAATAGTGAGCGAGCAATCCAAGTTAACATCTCCATTATGAGAGCATTTGTTAAAATGCGCTCTGTCTTAACTCAGGAAAAAGTTATGGCTGATTTGGTTTCGCATGTTGTTGTGGAAGTGTTAACAGAAGTACAAAAGCGCGGGTTATTTGATTCAAATTTTAATGCTACTTCTACAAACACTACTTCTACAGAAGGCTTTACCGTTACACCTTCTGCTTATGCAGAGTCTATAACTAGTCTTAAGTTAGCCAAAAAACAGCTTCTTGCAACGATTAAGCCTTATGATGAATATATGGACAGCTATGGTAAAAAAGTTGTTCTAGAGGCATTAGAAATTTGTGAGTTTAATAAATCATTAGCAATGAAACGTTTAGGAGTAAGCGAAAGCAAGTTTTATAGATTACTTAAGAAATATAATATAAGCAATAATCGAACAATAAACTCTCAAATAGGCTAATTGCTTGCACAAACAAAATGATCACTTGATCTGAGATCAGCTTGGATCAAAGATCAAGATCAGGTGAGATCAACGATCAACTAACGATTTACTAGGTTTAATACCTATTTTTTCTTAGCCACTATCTCATCAAACAAATCGTTTTCAAAAGCAATATCCTCTTTTAAGCACAAATCTTTAACTTTATAAACAAAATCAGACATCGAGTAACTGCTACCAACAAAGGAGTTACGGACTCTATCAACAATTTTCTCCATAATCTTTTTACGTAATGAACGGTTTTGTTTAGGTGGATTAGCTGTATTAATGATTTCCTTGACGAAATAAGCAAGGCTATTGGGACGATTGGCTGCACGTTGGGTTGCTAGCTTAATAGCTGTTTCTATCACTTCTAGAGGTATATTTTTAATCTTTTGATAGCTTGCTATATCTGCTTTAGACCAATAATTATTAGTAATATTTTGGTAAATCATCATCGCTGCTTTTTCATGCTCGCTTTGATGATGATCTTGTCTTTTTAAATCATCATGATCATCAGATTTAATGGTGGTATTAGACACTAGCCTAGTGGTTGAAGTTAGCCTAGTGTTATCCGTTAGGCTAGTGTCTGTCACTAGGTTAACAGGTAAAGGGATCCTATATTCTGATCCTTGATCTTTGCCCCTTCCTATCGTCCAGCCAGTCTTTTCTACTATACCTTTAGAAGCTAATCTCTTAAGTGCTTGTTGTGTAGCGGTTACACTAATATTTGCTCTTTGTGCTAATCTGGGTAAACCTATATTACACTTATCGTTACCATATCCCCAAGATAACCTAAACAATTGTGTATAAACTGCTTGCTCATAAGGATCAAGAAAGGAATATAAATAATCAATTATTTGATTATAAAATTTAGTATGTCCTTTAACCGAAGGAATACTTGCCCATAAATTAGAATCTCTTTGAATGTCAGTGTTTATTATTTGGCTAGTGCTTGACACTAGGCTAGTGTTATCCGTTAGCCTAGTGCTAAAATGGGCATCCTTATCTTCAGACACTAGGCTAGTGTTACCCATTAGGCTAGTGTTAGACACTAGCCTAGTGTTTAATTCAGTTTTATTAGAAGTATTGGGTATAGGAATGTTAGGATTTGGCTGATTAGTTAGCTGCTCCAAATTATTTTTATCATCTGTATTCTCTTTATTAGCAGAGTTTTCTTCTGCTTGGCGATCTTCTTCTTGTGCCAATAAAGACTGAATGCTAACCCACTTACTCATTGGTATCATCCTCATAAGTAGCTTCAGGCGCAATCTCGTTAATAGCTTCAGGTGGAACGCTATTTTCACCCATACGTTTCATTAACTCCCAGGCCATCAAGCAAATCTTTAGTATTTCACGTGGGACACCGCCAGTTTTAAGATAAATTGCTTCAACAGTTTCATTAGAAAAAGGGTTTGGCACTTGTACTTGTTCACAACGATAAGCAATCATCTCTCTCGTTTCATTTAGTGTAAGTGCTGCAAGTAAAGAAGGGGCAAAGATTCTTGACCTAATAGCTTGTTTGGATTTATCGCGTAATTTATCACGCAATTCTAGTTGCGCTACTAGCAAAATCTGTAGAAGTTTTGTTTTATCTGTCTCAAAGTTAAGTAAAACCCTAATCAACTCTAGATGTTTACCCGTTAAACAATGTGCTTCATCAATGAATAAAATGGCCGTTTTATTTTGTCCATATAGCTCAGTAAGAAATTTTCGTAGTTCTTGTTCTTGGCCAACCATAGAACGCTTTGGTGATAGACCAAATTCTCCACATATTGATTTAAGAAAAGCAAAATCAGAGGGAAAATTAGGAGAGGGTAAATAAGCTGTAAGATAAGCTTCATTGTTAACATACTGCCCATGCAGATACCTTAATATAGTTGTTTTTCCCATTCCCACATCACCAAGTAAAGTTGTTAAACCTTGTCTCAAATCAAAAACAAGTCTGACTTTTTGGAGTGTAGCTTTTAAACTGGCTGTTAAATATAAAAGCCCTGGGTCGGGGCCAATAAGGAAAGGATGACGTTTAATAATATTGGTTATTGGAGAAGTTAAAGTAGGCATAGTGTTAATTTATAACCTGTTTTATAATTAATTTTGGTACTTTTAGTCGAAAACTCTGTAAATATTCATTAATTTTAATAGGGAGGGTGTAATTTTATAAGAGAATGGATGTAAATAAAAGTAGAATTGCACATATTTTTGATATATTTGGGTTTTCAGAGATTAAAAACTTTCTCCAAATTAAGAACAAAATCTTTTCTCGCTTGTATGTTGAAAATTATTAGGTATTGTAGGCATAAATTTTTCCTTAAATGGTAAAAAATCACCTATAGACAAAGCTTTGCCTATTACAGCCAAAGTATTGCTATAGGTGATTTTTGTAGTTATAGGTTTAAAGTTATTGAAATAGAGGAGTTTGTAGGTAGAAGATAAAGGATGCTGGTAAATTTACCATTCTTCTTGCCCTAGAGTAAGAACAAGATATTCTCCTGAAGGAATGCCTTTCAACCAGCAGATTCTATGGAAGCTACTAGGAAGGTTAGATTTACCAGTAAAATCTATTTCGTCCGCAAGAGGGTGCTTTTCTACTACAGGAATAGTAATAACTCTAAAAGCAAAAAGCTGTTGTGTAGGAAGCTTCTCGCTCCAAAGTAGTCCTATTAACAAGTCCCAAAGTCTTTCAACTTCGCTATCTTGACGCGAAATTCTTTGGGGAACTCTTACATATTGTTCAAAAACAGGTTTGGTTAAAGCTATTTTTGTTTCCTCAAGTTGTAATCCCAAAGATTTTAATTTCTTAATAATATTTGGGTATGAATTTGGATACTTGCTAGATAGGTCTACCAAATAGCCATCTATGATGGCTTGTTCGATGTTAATTTCAGAAGCTAATAGATTAGGCATAGATTTGATTTTCTCCTTATATGGATTAGGTAGTTTTAGGTTTTAAGGATTTGTAAAAGTGGCATTACAATTAACAGTTAAGCCCTGGTTAAGTCTATATACCCCTTGGTTTTCCAGCTATGGAAAGGGTCTTTTACTTGGTAATTATCAAACCAATATATAGTAAATGGCTTATTGGTTATCTCTGCCATATCATCAATTTCTACATCATCTGATAATATGATTTCGGAGCTTGTTAAGGCCCCTAATTGTTCGGCAGAGAGCCAATCCCAACCATTACAGACGTGCCATTCCAATAGCTCGCCAAGTCTATGCATATAAGACCTATTTTCGCTTTCTTCTAGATATGCTAGCCCTTCTTGGTTAATAGCTATTCTTAAAGTGTTGTTATCATTGATTTTGCTAAAGGTTAATAGTTGTTGCATAGGTTTCTCCTTAATAGATAAAACCAAACCATCAATAACATTGCTTATGAAGCAAGTAGATTAACTACAAGATTCTAGGAAAAGCTTTGGTTATTAATGGTTTGGATGGATTAGGTGATATTAGGTGATGGTTAATTAATAGGTATTAAGCAAAAGATTATTTCAAAGAATCAGAAACAAAAGGTAGTTTCATCATTTGAGCTAATCCTTGAATAGAAAAGTTTTCTATCTTTTTATTACGCTTTTCGCATTCAAGCCGAATTAGCTCAATGATTTCTTGATTAGAGATTAGCTTGCAAGGCCAAGCATCAAGTTTATCCCATGTAGTGCCAAACTCTGTTCTAAGTCCAGCAGCAAAGAAAATCCCATGACGAAAAGTACCTTGCCATAATAGAGAGCCAGGGATAGGGCGAGGGGCGTTAACCACTTCCCATTCTGGCAATATTAGGTTGCTGTCAATGCCAAAACCTTCTTTGCAGTTAAATAGAAGTGTTTTCATAGTATTTCCTCCTATTAACTAGCAAAATTTAGAAGGTCGATTAATTCTTGACACTGTTGAGTAGTAAACTTACTAATATGAGCATCTTCTTCTGATAAACCCATAATGTATTGAAGATAACCATAAGCTTCTTCTCGGCTCATAATAGGGCTTTCACCTTGATAGAGCTTATCAAAGACATCATGAGCTTTCATTCTCCATGATCTAGTTTCTGCATTGGCTGGCACTCCTAACGGTTTTCCGTCGGGGTGTGCGCCATGCGCTGCTTTACAGATTGGATAATTGCTACAGCCATAAAACAAGCCATAGCGAGACAGCCTTAATACAAGTTTACCCTCACATTCAGGACAATCCAATTTAGGTGCTTTTGCTAGTTCTGCTATTGATGGTGTAGATACTTTTTGACCTTCTACAGTGCAAGCAAAGAAGGCAGTTAAAGGCTTGGTTGATTGTATTTGATATGTTGACATTGTTATCTCCTTAGGTTTGAAAATAGATTTAAGATAGTTTAATTTGTTGGTAAAAGACCAAACTTATCAAATAGATACACCTATCCACTATGTTTGATAGTTGGGGAGATATTTCTTTATTGATTGGTTTTGTCTTTGGCAGGATTAGGATTGGTTAGGTTAGTTAGATTGATTCAACCGTCTGAAATTAAGCAGCTTTATTCTCAGTGTTGTTTTCAATTTGTTCTGCTTGATTAGGAGTAACAGAATTAAAAGCAGCATGAGATTTAACTTGGTTAAGTACTAGTTCTAGTTGTTGTATTGTCAAAGTAGAAAGGGTTTGTGTTTTGTACTCCTTTTGTAGCCAATACAGAAAATAATCCTTTTGTTTAAGGCTTACTACTATTTTCCATATTTGATTAGAAATTTCTTTTTTATTAGAAATTTCCAATTCTTGCCAATTAGGGTTTCCATCACAAATAAACCTTTTCCTTTCTGCATCCCACTTGGCAGATTCACAGCGTTTAGAGTAGCGTCTACCACAGTGATAAACGCTTCTATAGCCAGTACCAAGACAGCTAGGGCAAACAGAAGGAACTTTGAGATCTAGGAATTTTGCTGATTTATCGTTAGCTTTGGCCAACATTCTTTCAGCAAACTCTTTAGGGTCAATTTCAGGGGTAGAAGTAGATGTAGTATTTATAGGCATATAAACTCCTTTTCAGGGTAATGCCAACAATCAGGAAAATAATCCAATATCAGTTTTATAGGTTAAACCTATTTCCTCACATATAGCTTAACACTTTTCTTACAGAAAATAGCTATAAATAATAGAAAATAAAGCTTTTCTATGTGGCTCAAGCTTTATGACTGATTTTGGCTAGGTTCTCATGATCGTTAGCATTCACTTAATAGATTGTTGGTTGTTGGTAGATTGGTAGATTGATTAGATTATTAGGTTGATTGGATAGGTGTAGATTTACTAAGATAATTAACTATTAATAATTAAAGATTAAAGATTTAATCAATGATTAATTATCAATAGCTAAGTAGGCTATATGACTGGTAAGTGGTTGGATCATTAATAGGTAAGAAGTTGTTAGAGATGACATTATCAAGCTGTGATTTAAGGGTAATTAAACCATCACTTAATAAGACCTCATTCCAGTCTTTCCTATTAGGCAGAAGCCTTTGAGCTTTAGCTCCAAGACCAGAAAGTTGAGCAGTTAGCTTAATGCTAGCTTTTTCTCCAGCTTTATCTTCATCATTATCAAAAGCGATAAAAACAAGTTTTTTGCTAGCCATTTCAACCAACCAATCAGGCCAGCTTGTTCCTATTGTTGCAACAGCAGGAAACCCCGCAGTTGCTAGTGATAAGGCATCAATAGGAGCTTCTGTTATGATTAAAGTATCACTGTCTAATGCTCCAGGAGTAGAAAATACTCCCAATGACTTTTGACCTTTAACTGTATGCTTAGGATCAAGATAGAAATCATCAATAGCTCTAGCGGACAGGGCTACTAGTTTTCCCTCTTGATTATTAATAGGAAATACTACTCTCCTATCTTTCTTTAGAGAGTAAGAACCATTTTCGTTTTGGAGCCAATGTTTCCAGTATCCAAAACCAACTCCATTAGAAATAGCTAATTCTTTATCAATTCCCCTACCAAGAAGATATTGCTGTCCTGGTGAGTAGTTAAATCCTTTTACATAGCATTGATAATCAGTAGTTATTTCTTTTAGCTTTTTTTCATCTATAGTTTTAGCAGTAGATGATTGATAGCTATTGAGTTGGTTTTGGTTAGATTGGCTACATTGATTAGAATTATTAGATTGATTAAAAGGTGGTTTACTAGCATAGGTCTTACTGCTAGCAGTATTGGCAGAAGGGTACTTAACTTGCCACCACTCAAAAAGTAAACCTTTTTCTAGGCAGCGATGGCAGTTCCATCCACCAGTTTTAGAATCAACCCAAAGTGAGCGATGTTGAACGTTTTTAGGTTTATTGCTTCCACACATAGGGCAGCAAAACCTATAACCTCTTTTTGTAGCTGTGTACTTTGGGTCAAATGCCCTTAACTCTGCTAATGATAACATAGCTAGACTCCTTTTATTTTACGTAATGTTGTTAGGTTTAGTTAGATTCTTAGATTTAGGTTTAGTTAGGATTTACGTAGAATTGAAAAATAGATAACCTGCGACAGATAATCTATTTATAGTAGTTGATTAGCAATTGATATTGATTTGGATAAATTCTAGCCAAAGTTCATTGAAGCTAAGTTGTTCTTCTAGGTAATTGTTAGAGTAAAGCCAACAAGAAAAACTATATAGGCTGTCCTCGTTAACAGAACTAGCAGAGAACTTATCAATAAATTCTATCCAAGTAAGCTTACTACTATCAGATCCTCTATCTTGTTGGATAAGATAGGCTAAAGCTTTTCTTATAGTAGCAGAGTGATGACAAGAACTAGGTTGACCACATGAACAAACTAAAACTACATCATTAGTGTTGATTAAGGCTTGTTTGATAGTAGTTAGTTCTTGATAAACACTACTCTTAGCCTTGATTTGTTTCCAAAGCCAACCCTTATATTGGCATTCATCTAGAGCCAAGGCGTTATAAAGAGGGCTTTGGGGTAGATTAACTATCCCAGAACCAATATAAAAAGCATTGGTTGGCATAGCAATATTTCTATCCAAATCAATAGGTAGATGGATTATTCTCATAGATTTATACCTCATTTTATTGATTATTAAAGGTTTGTAAGGTTTTTAGGTTATGTAAGAGAATTAGCTTAGTAGTTGAAGTAGGTTAGGTAGAATAGATTAATCAAAGTAAGTGTTATTAGTTAGGTTAATCTTCATCAATCCAAAGGTTCATTTCTCTACGAGCCATAAATCTACGGCTATAAAAGAAATATTTCTTTAGATAAAGTTTAGCCTCTATTGGCGTATTGATAGATTCGTAGTACTGGCTTTCTTTAAAGTATTTGTCGGCTAAGTTTCGGCATTTCTCTGTTAAAAGAATCTGCTTAAACATATTCTTACTTTTTCTGGTAGCAGTTTCAAGATCATCAAAGCCTTGTGACCAAAAGCCTTGTGACCAAAGTACTCTGCATCCATCTGTTATTACGGCAAAGTAACCATTACTACGATATTGGCTTTGCTGAATTTCAAGTATAAAAGGGCTTTGCTTAACTGTAACAAGTACTAACATAGATTTTCTCCTTATAGAGTTGGTTAGAAATTTGAAGTTGTAGGTTTATGGAACTAATTAGAAGTAGTTAGAAATAGTTGGAAGTAGTTAGAAATAGTTGGAAGTAGTTAGAAATAGTTAGAAAAGGAAGTAAAAGAATTAGAATTTTTGTTTGTTGGGAATGAAGTACCAAAAGCCAAGTGATTTACGTATTAAAAACCTTCTAATACAAAACAAAACTTTCTTAAGGTAAAAGTATGCTTTAGAAAAATTTTGTTCTTTTTGATAACGTAAACACTTCTTGTAATAGTGCTTAAGTGAAAGCAAATATTCTTCAGTGATTACAAAGTTTTTAATCATAGAAAAACCTTTGTTATTAGCTAAATGGATAGAAGGGCAATTGCCTTCTTGCATCCATAGTACTTCTCCTTTAATGTTTGTAATCAAAGTTATAAAACTTCCTTCAGACAAACATATTTTCAAAATAAAACTCCCTTTTTGACAAATAGTTAGGTTAAACATAGGTTTATTCCTTATAAGATGTTTGATGAAGCATAAGTTATATAAAAACAAACCACTTATAGACAAAAGCATCTCTATACTAAGTATTATATTGAAAATAAAATACTTAGTTAGTCAAAATAGCTATATTTGATATAAAGTGGTTTGTTCTGTAGATTAAGTTAAGTAGGTAAACTGGACAGAGTAGGTATGAGTATTATAAGCGGAAAGAACTACGTTTAAATGATACTCTAGAAAGTTTTTCAGTAGCCCAACAGATACAACCATCACGAATTGCACTACTAAGGCTACTAGCATCAGCAAATGCCCTTTTACCAATAATCCTATAACAAGAATCTGAAAAGTTTTGGTCAATTTGATATTTACATTGATAGCAATTCCATACTTTTCTCTTGATAAGTAAAGCAATTAAAGGTTTTAGCTTTGCGTCTAGCTCTGTAGCAGTTAAAGGCTTTGGATATAGTTTTATCTCTAACATAGCTAGCACTCTGAGAATGAGTTCTCCTAGAGAGCCACAAACTATAGGATCATTATTATCCAAACCGATTACTGTATCTATCTTAGGTGGACTATCAAACTTACTAATAAGCTTTGAATCTAGCTCTAGTCCAAAGTAAGTGTTAGTTCTTTCTGCATCCCAGTATTCTTTGGTATACACAATTTGAGCTAGTAAAAATATCCAAGGTGATGATAGTACCCAGTTCATAATTTGTTCCGGTGTTGGTTGACTACTAGAGAGATCTAGAGGGCTTTCCCAGTTACCAGAGAGGACACTGGTAGTACTTTCATCTTCAGCATTATTGTTTAATGGCTTAATGCCAGGTAAAAGCAATAATCGTCCTCTGTGCCAATGTTGCACTCTATTACTAGAATATACATCAGGTATTGAAAGACCACTATAAATCCTTTTGGAACGAGTAATTTCTTCTTGGGCATCTTCAGAAATAGTAGATGGGTTTTCTATATAACTGATAACAGTTGATAGAACTTCTTTTTGAGAGGGTAATTCAGCTAAGAGTTTTAACAACAAATTACCAGCAACATAACGCTGTCCATCTTGAGATGTACGAAATAACTCTATTTCAGAGCCATAAGATAAAGCTGATAATTTAGCTTTATCTGCTTCTCCATAAGTTAATAATTTTTTTAACTCGCTCATAGAGTATTTCTTACTAGGTTTAGAAGTAGGTTGTTTTGACATAGATAGCTCCTTTTGGATTAGAAATGTATTTAATAGAATTAGTTAGGGTTAGATTAAAATTGTTAGTTGTTGATACAAAGTAGATTAGATTTTGGTCTGAGAAAAGATTAGATTATTGATAAACTTTGGAGTACTTGTATCCTAATAAGAAGCTTAGTTACAGTACTTTCCTCTATAATAATCCACTGTCCTTCTGGTAGGATTTTGCCAGGCAAATGTACTTCTCCAGGTAATTTTCCAAGGAACTTAAGCTTACCAGAAAACATTTCTACTGTTTCCTTTAGAATAACAAATGTGCCTATTTGATCCTTTTCAAACTTAGGAGAGGTAACAAAATCTAAATCATCTCTTTTAAGTAACATAACTATTGTAGATGTTGTTACAAACATAGATTTATTCCTTTATAGAAAAAATAAATCACCTTAAAGACAAAGCTTTCCCTTCAAAGCTTTTCAATCCTTTTGTTAAAAGCAAACATAGCAAAGTAGAGAAAACTTTATTGATTAAAGTCTTAGGTTGTTGGCTTTAAGATGATTTGTTAGAGATTTTAGGAGAAAAAATGAGGTTAAAATAGATTATATGTCTTATTAGAAATTACTTAGCTTGTAATGCAAGTACATCACCTTTAAGCTCGTTAATTTCTAGCTGCATTCTAGCTACTTTAAGATTAATAAAATCGACAAAGTACTTTTGATCTTCAAGCTTATCCAAACGGGAAATAGCTTCTGAGTGGAAAAGCTTAAGCTCTTTTTCTACACGTTCTTGATTGCTTTTCAAAGTAGCAAGATCGTTAGATTTCAGAGTATCATTATCCTTCAACGTAGTAACATCGTTCTTCAACGTAGCAACGTCAGATTTTACGAAATCTAGTGTAGCCTCTACAGACTTGAGTTGTTCTAAAACATTTTGCCATATAGGGCGAGTATCGTAGAGTTTTTGATCGACCTTTTCTTCTAATGAAAGAAGTCTGGTTGCAAAATTAACTAGATGATTTTCTTGTGTAGCTAGTCTCAATTTTACATCTTGCATATCAGCACTGAGATTTCGCAAAAGAACGAGTATTTCAGAATTTTGGTCATCATTAGACATAAGGATATCCTCCATAGATATAGAAATTTAGCATTGGTGTTGATAGATTTAAAGTAATAAATCAGCCTGAGTTGTAATTTTGGCTAATTCATAGAAATAGATAGATTTAGAGATAAAACTCAGAGTTAAGAATTTAGAAATAGGTAAAGTAGGTGAAGTAAATAACAACTATCATCTGATAATAGATATAGATAGTTGATTAAAACAAACACTGTCTAAACGTCCAAAATAGCAAATAGCGCGAGATAAAAATCTGGGGCTATTTATTTGTTCTATTAGGAATTTAATCAATCTAATACCAATTAAATCAGCGCGAGAGTGTATTACTCTGGGGCGGGTTTGTTATTGATATTTAATCAAACAAATAAATCACCACTACAAGAGCGATGTTTACCGCTTAAAGAAAGGCTGTTATGAGCAGCGTTTCTAAAAACTTCCCAAATTAGCGCGAGATAAAAATCTGGGGCTAATGGGCATACTTAAGGAAAACTTTTGGTTATAAATTGTTTATTTATTTATTCATAATTACACTATTAACTGATTAAAAATCGATAAGATAAAAG
>JBDIBI010000059.1:0-26886 GCA_039812885.1 Blastocatellia bacterium | reverse complement strand
GATTGATTTAAATCTAAATAAACCATCTCAACAACCGACTTTGGACAATAGCGACCAAACCACCAATCAAATCTCTCAACCAAGTTTGGACACTTTTAACCAAAACCCATTACCAAACAGCCAAAACGATTTGGTCAAGACTGTCCAAAGTGCTACAAATGCTGATAACAAATCTAGTAACGGATCTCAAAACGTCGCTAAGGACAGTGTTTCTCCCAACAGCTTAAAAGGTGATTGCTTTGGCCAACACTGTCCAACCTTTAATAGCACATTGCCAACTAGTAGTATTACGCCTAATATCTTGTCTAACTCTAATGCTGGTACTGATAATAATACTGGTTTTACTGCTATAAGCTCACTACTACCAGCTACTTACTCTACAAATACACCAACAAATACTATTAGTACATCTGGCGATAATATTCCTAGTGCTACCACAGTACCTAGTAGTAATGATACCAGTACGCCTTTTAAAGCTTTAAAGCTTTCTTCTTTCTTAGATCATGATCTAGATCTAAAAGAAAAAGAAGAAAAGAAAAGCTTTAAAGCTTCTTTTGATGTTGGTGGAACCAATAGCAATAGTACAGATACTAGTAGTAGAAGCACAACAGCAAATAACAGTACTAGTAGCTATGCAGCTATACAGAAAGCCAAAATATTATCTGACCTAGAAACAACTTTTGGTCATAGACCATCCGAGGTTGAAACCATAACTCGTGGTGATGAAAACTGCATATATTGTGCTGGAGAAGGTAAATTATATAAAAGCGCAAGTGTTCTTGTTTCAACAAATAAGGGGGATAAATGGGAAACTTTTAGAGATCAAGAGTTTATTCCTTGTCAGTGCGCAAAACTCTACGACATGCTTGAGTTTGTGTTCGGAAACGCAGTTATAGTAGGCATACCTAAGCTTACAGATAAACAATTAGCCATGCAACAACACTTAATTTCTGCTATAGATGAGCAGCTTAAAGTTAAAGCTATGATTAATCAACAAGATAGGTCTACTCCTCTACAAACACAACCTACTCAACAACCTAAAATACAAGCTAAACCTCAAGCTAAACCTCAAGTTAAAGTACAAGCACAACAACCAAAATCTCAACCTAAAAATAATATCGATTCTAGTAAGCAGATAGGGAGTAACACTACATCAAATACCATTTCAGATACTCCAAATCCTGAAAATAACAACAAGGCCAATGAAGATAAAAACAATAAACCAGCTAAAAACTATGATGTAGAAAGAGTGCCTTTGAATAAGCAGATGTTATCTATAATCAAGAAGTTAAATGCTACAGCACATGAGCGACTAGATGATCAAGGCAATCAAGATATAGTAATTAAAATTACTAGAAAAGAAGATTACTGTCTTGTTCCAAATCCTTGTAAGCAATTTAGAAAATCAGAATTTAGCTTTCTAGAATGGTTACTCTATGCAGCCAGAGAACCCAATAGAGCCTTACCCGTAAGAATGGCCTGTCAACGATACTATGTTGGCAAAAAAGATGCTGAAATGGTTATTTGGAAACAACAAAGGGCTGAGTTAGGTGTAGGAGGCTCTTTAGAAGCTGGTACTATGAGCAACAATATTGAGTAATAAAGAGTACAAATAATGCCAAAAAA
Organism: Blastocatellia bacterium; assembly: GCA_039812885.1. GTDB lineage: Bacteria > Acidobacteriota > Blastocatellia > Chloracidobacteriales > JADJPF01 > JADJPF01. The sequence continues at coordinate 25,260 of JBDIBI010000059.1, read as the reverse complement.
TAACCAAAGAATAGTAGAAAAACAAATGGATATTTAGTAAAATAGCTTAACTAGATCAAAGGTAATAGACAAAGATTTATAGAGGTGTGCAAGTGAGTAAAAAATCAAATAACTACAACTATTCCTTAAAAACATTAACAGAAAATAGCTCAAAGACTGTGTTGTATAAGTGTGCAAATTGCAAAAGACTCCAACAAACCCCTGCCAGATATTATTACGAAGGCAAAACTTGTGTTAACTGTTCTCCTAAAGAACCAAAGATATCTGCTACTACCCTAACAACAGACATACAACGAGTCGTTAAAGAGTTAAACAAGCAGCCTACTTTGGCCGAGTACCTTGGGCATAGCAAATATACTATTACTGATTTAAAGAGGGCTTTTGGCAAGGACTGGGAAGATATTTTGGCTCAACTTGGATATAAGGTAGTAAAGAAAGTCTATTCCTATCAAGAAGTTGTACAAGAAATAGAGAAAGTTGCTAAAAGTCTACGTAAGTTGCCTACAGCAGAAGACTACCAACAAAAAGGGAAGATAGATATAGAGGTAGCCTTAAGTATCTCAAAATCAATAACATGGATAGAAGTACTAGAAAAAGTGTTTAGAATATCAAAAGAACTACTAGAAGTAGTCTTAAATCCTAACCATCCTTATTATCAAGAACAACTTAACAAACTAAAAACTATTTCAGACAAACTAAAAAGAATACCTTCAATCTCAGAAGCCATTAAATATGGTATTAAGGTAGATTTACTTACGAAAAGGCTAAATAAGAGTTGGATAGAAATGCTCAAATTATCTGGAGTGGCGTTAACTGATAAAGAAATAGAATCTATAAAAGAAAATAAGCGATTTATCAAAAATGAGGAAATGCTAGAAGATATTAACCTTATAGCAAAAGAATTAGGTTACTATCCTGATGACTTAAAGTATGATTTATTGGGAGATTATTCTGCCAATAATGTTATCTATAGGCTTGGTGCGAGTAGTTGGGTAAGTGTAATCGACTTAGCTAAGTCCAAGAATGTCTTGCCAGAAACCTCTCTCACCATACAAGAAAAAAGCTCTATCCATAAGACATTTTTGGAATATTTTGACATTGATCCAAGTAAAAATACGACCATTAGCTTAGAGAAGTATAATTTTTAACTTCCTTGAAGAAAAAATGTACTATGGCATAGTAGTTGCTATAAATAAGCACATAAAATCCAACAAAATAAAGAGCTTATGGAGCTTTTAATGAAAAAGAGGCTAGAAATGGATGAAAAGATAGTAATCAACAAAGAATATGCACCTGAGAGATGCGATATTTGCCATCAACAAGATATGTTTAATCCATCTATTAATTTCTGTCAAAGATGTGCTGGTGTTCCAATTGCAATCTTCCCTAACAATAAAGAAGAAAAAGACTTTCTTTTTGATTTTATTGTACATCCGCGCACTGGTTTGGCAATCAAAATATTTGGCTATATAAATATGAGTATAATTACATTGTATTTAGCCTGGACTTTCCCAATCCATGTAAAAGACGAAACATTTAAGCATATTTTCCAAGCATTTATGAGAATAGGTATGCTGTTAGGTGTAATTTATCTTGGCTTTGATTGTTTTTCTAATGGTCGAGAAAGAACTATTCGAGGTTTTGTACAATTATTTGTTATTTGTTTAATGTTTCTTGGAGTAAGTTGTTTAATTCATTTTATTGAACAAGTTTTTTACTAGTTAAATATTAGGAACAAATATTAGAGATAGTGACTATATAAATAAACTGGAGTTCAAAATATGTTCTCATCAGAAAAACGCGGTCAACTTTCCACGCCAATAAAAAATAGATTGAAAGAACTTGTTAAGAAAGGCAATTAGAATGACTGATAAAAAAATGATTTTTGACCCAACGCTTGACACAAATTACGGATATATAAGATGTTCCCTTTGCCTATCATCGTTTTGCGGTGGCTATCCTAGCCCGGCAATGCACATCAGGCAATGTCCCGACTATGAAATATCTACACAACCTCCGTATGATCACGGTTATAAAAATTGCATAGGCTATTTTTCTAGATTAGAAATAACAGATTGCAAAGAACTAGGCCATTCTAGACTAGGATTTATCACTAGAAAAGTTTTAGAAAAATATTATCCTGATTTACTTAGCGAAGATCCAAAAACAGCTTTATCCTGTGAGCTAAGTCTAGCGAAAGATTACCTAGTACATATGCGAAGCTTACTTGAAAAAGCAGAAGCTAATACTGGTATTGAAATAGGCATTAAGAAGCATATAGAGCAAGCTGAAGTATTTGTAACCGAAACAACAATTAAATTATATAGCAATATCAAGGGCGCAGAAGGATAGTTAAATAATCGAAAAGATACTATATATAGCATTATATAATTCTTTATGTGCTTTATATAGTATTTATCATTGGGCCAATTAGGATGATTTTATGGGAACCAACATTTATCAAACAGAACAGCGATTTTGCATAAAGGCAGCTAATCATCAGAAAGTAATGCTGGCTATTAAGGGTTTAGCAGGAAAAGAAACCATTGTTGATACTGAAGCACATTTTTATTTTGTTAGGACAAAAGATTTTCTTGCTGCGAAAACTATTTCTGAAATTTTTGATGCTTGGCGATGGTCGATAGACACCAATTATAATGGAGATATTTCTGGCATAAACTTTATTGGCGAAAAGCTTGGCGACGATAACATATTTTTTCAAGCTATTGCTCCCTATGTAGAAGAAGGTAGCTATATTCAAATGTTTAATGATTCAGGCAAAACTTGGCGATGGTGTTTTGAGAATGGCAAAATGCTAGAAAAATATGCAAAGCTAGCTTTCGATTAGTACTTATTTCTACTATAAAGATTAGGATAAGAAGCACGAAAAATAAGGTAAAACGCTTTATGAGCAAAACAGCTAATTCTTGAAGGTAAAACAATGAGAGAATTATTAGTAAATTGGTTGATAGAAAAGGTATTTTTCTTGGTATGGTTTAATTTATTATTATTGTTATTTATACCTATTTTTTACTGTTATCATAGCAACCATAAAGAAGTTCAAATTAAAGAACTCCTAGCTCAAATAGACGAAAACAAAAAAAATGGTGTATATGAAAAAGAGGAAAAAGCTTTAGAATCAAAAATTAAAACACTTCCAGTAGATATGGTTAGGTGGATTTATGAAATTAATGAGAACAATATAGAGGATAATGATCGGCAAATTGTAACCCACATGACTGAAAGACTTAAGGAAAAGTACCTTGATTATTTAAAGAATCGCCATACTACCATAAAAGACTTAAAGGTCAATTATAAATTAGATAATTTAATAGCTAGACCTGTTCCTGTTTCAACAGAAGAACTATTCTTAGCAGACGGTAAGAAAATATACGTACAACCCAGTCGGTTTGATGTATTGGTAGAAGCACAAGTGAGTGCTTTTAGGAACAAGGACAATACTAAACTTTACAGTAGAGGTATAACTTTTTGGCTACACCTCGTAACATCTGAATCAAAAGATAATGGGGGCTTATTGGTAGATCAATTAGAGGAAATACAGTGGAAGATAAGCTAAACGACCTATTTAACCATAGTGCTAAAAAATAAGCTAATGAGAAACAATTTGTGGAAAATGGTACTCTACAAAATAATAGACAAAAATAGGTAAAGTAAAATATCTTAATCGAGTTGAAAATAACAAACTGATAATTTCCCATTTTAACAAGGGATAAAGGTGTAAGAGAAGGAGATTTTTAATGGAAAAAGATTTGGAATTTATAAGTAAGGATCTGAGTAATTTATCTATTAATAATAATTCATCTATAGAGGATGAAGACTTAAGTAATTTATTTGAAAACATACTTTGTGATTTATTTAAATTGGGAAAAAAACACATGTATATTGGGTGTACTTACGAGGAAAATAAGCCTAATAATACTTACCTCTTTTGCCAAATAAAAGGCGACTCTTTTCCATTTATTAAAAAGAGTATGAGTACTAGTGCGTACGAAAGATTCTGTCAAATTATAACTAGCTACGGTCCCTTCTATACAGATAAAGTAATGAAGAATAAATACGGATTAATAGTTGCATTAGGAAATTCTAAAAAATATCACCCTCACCCATATGATTTCAGTATTAATATGCTGCTAGGCAATAAAGTTTTTGGCTATCATATTAATGTTATTGCAATTTATGATAAAGATGAAAAAAAATGGGAACGAGGAGATAATAATGCAAGTTGTTGAAATTTATGTGTTTAGGGTACGCTGCATAGCAGCGTACCACACCTTCAAAATAAAAATCAATAAAGACTATATCTTTAAGTATTATTAATAATATATAAATAAGTAAGCTGATTAATCAATCTTAAAACTAGTGTTAGTTCGCCCACTTTCAAGAGTTGTTAGGTTATTTTGTAGAACATACTTAACCAAACCTGCTTTGTCTTGGATATTTAACCTTAATTTGATTTCATTGCGATGAGACATAATTGTAGAATGAGAAAGCTCCAATATCTCTGCTATTTCTAACTCAGTGTAACCATCTGCTATAAGCGAAATAACTTCTTTTTGTTTTTGGGTTAGAACTCCTTTTTTGCTTTTTGCCACTTTTCCCATAGAAACCCTCGAATTGTTATTAATCTACTTAGCTTTTTTAAGTAGTCCTTTAGCTTTTGGCTTATCTAAAGTAGGCTTATTTTCAGCTTTAGGTGCTACCTTATAGACTTTAGGAGTTTTTGTAGATTTAGCTTCAACCTTATCCTTAGCAGGTTCTTCTTTAACTCCTTCAGGCTTAGTTGGTTCAAGTTTAGCTTCAGCTTTTGTTTCAACTTTTGTTTCAGCTTTAGTTTGAGTTTTAGTTTGAGTTATTGTTTCAGCTTTAGCTTCAATAGTTTCAACCTTAGCTTTACGCGCTTTACTAGCTCTAAGTTTTGGAGTTTGAACTGTCTTAGAATCATTACTATTAGTAGCTTGCTCGTTTGTATCTTGTGTTTGACTAGATGTAGATTTTGTTGTTTCAGTCTCTTTAGGGCTAGGAAGTTCTGAGGTTTTCTCATCTTCAACAGCAACAAGGATAAAGCTATAGTCTTTGGAATGCTGGAGTAGATAAAAACTGTCTTTTTCTACTTCCCTAGTTAAATCAGTACTGAAAATGGCATATTGATCTTTTTTTGATAATGCTATTCTAAAATCACCTTTGGCATCACTCTTAAATGCTAGATTTCCATTATCTTTATCAATAAATACTCTAAATGGTGTATTTATATCTACTTCTGGGAATTTGTTAAATAGAGTTTCTATTCCTTTTTTAGAAAACCTAAATGCTCCTAATTTTGTTTTTTGATTGATTCTATAAACTACATCTGTTGCATATCTATTAGCTCTGCCTTTTTTCTTTATCTCAACAAATCCCATCTTGTGTTGCCTTTCTTATTATTGGTTATGATTTGATTATAAGCTATTGGTTTTGATGATCTTGCAAGAATATAGCAATTTGCTGATTTTACAAAGAAGTTTTTTGTGTTCGTGAGATGGTAGTTTAATGCTTGCCTAACAAATGCTGTTAAAGGAAAAAGGAGGGCTAGGCAGTTGGCTAGCTTTTATGAAATATAAATGACTGCCTAGCTTTTTGTAAGGCCGAAAAGGAATTAAATATATAGATTATCAATAAGTTAATGATAAATAAACGCCCTTGGTTTTGCAAGTAAATATGTAGTAACACGTAGGTAAATAAAACGTAACAGAACTGTAAATTTCTTGTAAAAGTGTAAGAGGCGAAAAGAAAAGGAATTAACCTAATAGAAAGTACTTTTATTATTGCTAAGTCTTTTATATAATATTATATACATCAGATCAACTCTGGCTTGTTTGTGAGGCGAAACTATGAGTGCTAATGTAAAAGATAGAGTACCTCTAAGCTTAGTAATCAATAGCATAATAGCAAATAATGAGGTTATTGGAGAGCAAGAAGAAACAGAAATAAATTGCCAAGAATGTTTTAATACAGGCTGGAAAAGGATTTTAGTCAATAATGTTCCTGGCGTGGTTCGGTGTAAGGCTTCTCATTACTTTATAGAAAAATTTATTCAAATAGGTGGTTATAGTACGCATAAACACTGTAGTTTTTTTAATTATATACCAAAAAGTATTGAACAAGAAGAGGCTAAGGAAGTGTCAAAAGATTTTGTAAGCAGTTTTGTTAACTATGGCCACCAACAAACTAAAAGCCTTATTTTATCGGGCTGCGAGAACATAGGAAAAACGCATTTATCCGTAGCTATAGTTAAAGAACTATTACTAGCAAGCAAGTTTTCCATAGATTACGATGATTTTTTTAATGCTATGTTTAGCCTTATTTCAGACTTGGAACAAGTTAACCTGGAAGCATTTCAACACTATACAGGTGATGAGTCTTGGGCAGAAGAATTGCCACCAGATTTTAACAAAAAACGAGATAAGTTCTTTTATGAGAATTATTTGGGAAAAGAGTTGCTAGTCTTAGATAACTTTGGTTTTGAGCATGTGTCTGATATAGAAGAAAGCATTTTCTCTCACATAGTAGCTCATCGGTATAATAATAGATTGCCTATGATATTAACTACTAGGCTTAGTTTAGATGAAATTGAGAATGGGTTAGCCCCAACTACGTTTTCTAAATTGATGGATTTTGGCCAATTTGTTTGCCTGAGCTAATTTCAGAAAAACGTCTAATAGTGGGCTAAAAGAGTTGAGGCAAGGAAATCAATAAATTGAAAAGCGCATCAACGAAAATGAGTTATTCAAATTTCTGGTTACACATTACCCAGGAAAAGAAATTAAACTTTACGAAAAATTACCTAAAACCTCATGTCCTAAGACAAAATACACATACCACTTAGGAAAAAGAAAAGAGCTATTAATTAACTATTAGGCAAGTCTTGGATCAGAACGATGTTTATCAATCGAGGTTAATTGGTTTATTATAGAGTACTTGACCAAAACTGGTAAGTCATGCATATTAAGTTTTAACATGATTCTAGCTCTATGCGCCTCTATTGTGCGACGCGAAAGAGTTAATATTTGGCTTATTTCATCACCTGGCCTAAGGAAACATTTTTGGATTTTTTGGCCATTGACTCTTGTGCCGTTCCGAGAAGCAGTGTCAAAGATTTCCATTTTTTCATCAGAATGCACCACTATACAACAATGCCTACGTGAAATAGCCTTATCTTCTATAACGATATCATTATCCTCGAAACGACCAATACGGTTTGCCCCATACTTTAATTTACAAGTGTTTAAGCCTATAGATACTGAATAATTAGAATCTTCTCCAATTTGTTTTATGTTACCTTTTAAATAGGAAAGTTCTTTTGAGTTGTTGGCAACTGCTAAATCTTCTAGCCAAATAGTGTTTTCGCCTCTTGAATCTTCTATGCTTAAACGGACTACTTCAAACAAAGCCTCTCTAGTCCCATCTAAATGATAACTACTTAAGAGTTTTTTCATAGCTATTCCTGTGCGTTGCTATTGTTGTATAACTATTTTCTTACATAGACTACGGAAGTGAGATAAAGCTAGCTTTATACTTTCTATATATTACTTATATAAGACAACTTTTGGTTTCCAAAAAATACACTTTTTGCAAAATTTCTCTAGAAAATTTCCGGCATAGACTCTAATCTTTATTTTCCAATGAATTAGCCATTGCTTGTATTTCTGTTATGCGACTTTTGGATACATTAAGAACTTCCGTTCTAGACCATCGATAGCCATTAGTATCAGTAACAGTGTTTTTGTTTTTTCGCTTGATAGTTATTATGTTATTGCCAGGTTGGAATGTATCGCCAGGTTTTAGTTGTTCCCAATACTTTAAGAGAATTTCTACTGCTTTATTTTCTTGTCTAACTCTTTTTTCAAAGTTGCCACTATCTATGTCTTGTAGTCTGTTTTCTAATCCTTCGCGTTCTTTGTATAGAGGTACTAATTTGACCGCACGATTAATTGTTGTTTCCAAATAGCGGTCTTTTTGTTTTATAAGAGAGTTAGTTAGTTGTAGCCGAACTACCTACTTGCCCTAGATGGAAATAATCTCCAACGGGGTCTTTTGTCTCCCCACCAAGCTTTTTGATTTGTTGCTCAATTTCTTCCAACCTGTCTACTATTTCTTTTCTAAACTCTTTAATACTATTCATTTAATAACTCCTAATAAATTAATGTATAAGTGTATTAATGTATATACTTTTATACGCTAATACATTAAAAGATGTTGCACACTAAACCATAAATACTGTTATACATTAGTACAGTAAATCATTATACTGTATTAATGTATAACAGCTAGACTTTTTCACCTTTTAATGTTATAAAGTAAATACATTAAAACTATAAGGAGTGTTTATGGCTTGCCGTATATACGCTTTAGCACAACAAAAAGGTGGTGTTGGGAAAACAACTACTACCATAAATCTTGGAGCAGCCCTAGCAGAACTTAAACGCAAAGTTTTACTAGTAGATGTAGACCCACAAGGAGCCTTATCAGCAGGACTAGGAATAGATGCCGAAGGGTTATCAGAAACCATTTATCATGTAATGGTAAATAGAAAACAACCTTTAGGCAGTGTGGTGATCAAAACACAAGTTGGTTGTGATATTGCGCCAGCAAATATTGACCTCGCAGCCGCAGAGATGAACTTGGTAAGTGAGCCAGGTAGAGAACAAATCTTGAAAGGTAAGCTAAAAGCTCTACAAGATAACTATGATTACGTTCTGATAGATTGTCCTCCATCATTAGGAGTCTTAACGCTTAATGCTTTAGCAGCAGCTAGTGGCGTTATAGTACCAGTTCAAACACAATTTTTTGCACTGAGAGGGTTAGAGCTACTTTTTGATACAATCTCGAAAATGCAAGAACGCCTTAACCCTGAGTTAAAAGTAGCAGGTATATTGCCGACCTTATATGATGGTCGCACTATACACAGTAAGGAGGTCTTAACTACTCTACAAAAGAAATACCCAGGGCAAATACTTAAAAGTGTAATACCTCAGACAATAAAACTTCCAGATAGCACAATGGCGGGTTTTCCTATTACACTATTTAACAGCAGTTCACCAGCAGCAACAGCATATCGTGATTTAGCCAAGGAGATTGATACCCTATGAAAAGAACTTCACTAGATGAAAGATTAAAAGAAACTAAACCTAAACCTGTAGATAGTATATTTGAACCTACAGGAAGCCCTAAACCTGTCCTCAAGAAATTAACAGCTTATATTTTGCCAGAGCATTACATTGCCTTAGAAGAAATTCAGCTTAATCAACTAAAAAAGACTGGTAATAAACCAGATAAGTCAGAGTTATTTCAAGAAGCTATTGAACTGCTTATTGATAAATATAGAACAAAAGGTTAAAGCTAGACGTAAATACATTTTGATGTGTAGCAGTTAAAATGTATTTACTTTTAGATGTATAAATGTGTGACAGTTTTAGCGTATAAATTAATTATAACATACTAAATAATTTATAATTAGGGAGATAAGGATGATTATCTATGTTGATTATGAGAGTACCCAAAAAGCTAAGGTTGTTTCTAAGCAACTACATGAAGCAGGAATTGGTTGGAAAAATATTAGAAATGAGTACTTAGATTCCATCTGGTACAGAATAATTGTTATTCCTAAAACAAAAATAGAAAAAGTGTTAAAACAATTCCCTCAAATTAAAGAAGGCTTACCTAATAAATGGGTAACAAGCTTAGGCACTACCCACTATTGGGACGAAGATTTTGAGTAAAAAATGTTTTTATTGGAGGCGAAAATGGCTGGCGATCTTTATAAATTAAAGAGTAACAATCAACCTGAATTAGTTGAAGGGTTCTTTAACTTTGTATTGTTAGGCAACACAACACAACTTATTAAAAAAGAAAGAGTTAAAAAAGGTGTATGGCTTTATCTCTATTTTACGGGGATTGACCTCGCTCCATATGGCGAAAAACCTCTGCTATTTGAGGTTTCGGTCTGTGGTGGACAGCATCACAAAGAAAGAAAATTGTGTTCGACATTAGAAGAAGCAGAAATCGGATATGCAACCTTTTGCTTAATGGTACAAGCTCAAAATAATTAAGTTTTGAAGTAAGTGGAATAAGAAGTTATGCTGCAATTCTATAAGTGTGTTGTACTTAAGGTTAATAAGAAAACAAATAGCTTTTCTGCATCTATCGCAGACTTAGATGAACAAGTTGCTTTTGCCTTAACTGATGTGGATCCTGATGAAATGCATCTTGTCAAAAAAGGAGCTAAATTTGTTTGGTTTGTAACTCGCTACAATCAAAAAGTAATTTCATTTAATTTTGCTAATTCTAGTTTTGATAAAAAATAATATTGTTATATTTTATACCTACAAAACTAGTAACTTATTGCAAAATATAGCAATGATCAATTGATTAACACTTATATTTCTACTACAATATACTATATATGGCAAATAATAGAGCTTCAGAAAATCAACAAGAATTGATAGTTTCTCTAGATAGTATAGAGAATCATATTTTTATAATACGTAATCAGAAAGTTATGCTAGATGAGGACTTAGCAATTGTTTATGGTGTAACCACAAAACGTCTTAACGAGCAAGTTAAGAGGAATATTAGGCGCTTTCCACAAGACTTTATTTTCCAAGTTACCCAAGAAGAACTTGACAGCATGCGGTCGCAAATTGCGACCGCATCAAAACGTAATATAAGATACTTGCCTTACGTATTTACCGAACACGGTGCTGTAATGGTAGCAACTATATTGAATAGTCCTATAGCAGTAGAAGCCAGCATCCAAGTAGTAAGAGCTTTTGTTAAAATGCGCTCCATCTTATCCTTCCATCAAGATCTAGCTCAAAAAGTAGCTGAATTAGAAATTAATCATAATAGTCTTGCGCAAAAGACAGATAATCAGTACAGAGCAGTTTTAGAACTGATAAAAAAAATCATCAAACAATTACCTTCTCAGCCAACTTCCCAAGAATCTGTAAAACGTTCTATTGGTTTTGTAGAATCTGAGAAAGATAGTAAAAAATAATAGTTTAAGGTTAATAATGGAAAACAAACAGCTTAATAACACAAAAGTCAAAGGCGTTAATCCTACCATCAAGAAAATAGAGAACAAGGTTATTGCTGAATATGATGATGTTATAGAGCTAGTTAATGATATGCTGCCGGGCAATTATGCTCCTAACCAAGAACACAAGCGAGCTATTGCTACAGAATTGTTAAGGCGTTTGTTAATCTACAAAGAGCTAAGGCCAGAGCAATTTCAGCAATAGTTTAGAAATTTTTGTTGATTAAATTTAGAAATAAAATTATAGTAGAGGAAAATTAAATCATTGAAAATAAAGTTCTTAGGCGGTGCTGATGAGATAGGAAGCTCATGCAGTTTAATAGAAATTGCTAATTCTAAAATACTAATAGATTGTGGATTTCGTCACCATGAACGTGCTGGCGAGAAAATACCAGCGTTTAGTGAGATAGGTAAAGATCTTGATGCTATTATTCTTACACATGCCCACATTGATCACAGTGGAGCATTACCCGTTGCAGCCTCGTCTTATCCTAATACTCCTATTTATCTTACTCAACCAACTCTAAGTATTGTTGCTACTCTACTGTTGGATACATTGAAAATAATGGAGCTTGGGTTAGAAGCAGATGGTGAAGTGCCTATTTACTCTTTGCGACAAATAGAAAACGCTCTTTCTTCATGTCGTCCTATTTCTTTTAATACAAAGCTCAAAATTAAGGATTTAGAGATAACCTTTCGTCCGGCAGGTCACATTTTAGGTGCTGCTAGCGTTGTTATTGAGTCTGACGAAGGTTCTATTGTTTTCAGTGGAGATGTTCATGCTATTGACCAGCTAACAGTCCCGGCCTTAACAGTTCCTCATAACAAGCCCGATGTGTTTGTAATAGAATCTACTTATGGTAATAAGTTACATACTTCTAGAGCGTTAGAGGAAAAGCGTTTAATTGAGCGTATTAGAACAGTAGTTGAAGGCAAAGGTAGTGTGCTGATACCTGCTTTTGCAGTAGGACGTTCTCAAGAGCTAATTCTGTTAGTAAGCCGCGCTATTGAAAAAGGTGAGTTACCCAAAATACCTGTTTATGTTGATGGTTTAGTTAAAAGTGTCTGTGGTATCTATAATTCATTTCCTTATCTGCTAACCAGTTGGCTACAAAAGCGTATTAAAGACAAGGGCAACCCATTCTTTCAAGATAAGGGCTTTGTTACTCCTATTTATGATCCAAAGCTTAGAAGAGATGCGGCTAGAGAGCGTTCTTCTATAATTATTTCATCATCAGGAATGGTAACAGTAGGTAGTCCTAGTTCTTTTTATGCAGGGGAGTTTTCTAGGGATCCCAGATGTTTGATTGCTATTTCAGGTTATCAAGATGAAGAGTCTCCTGGGCGCAAGATGTTAGAGCTAGCTGAGAAAGGTAAGGGAAAGCTTCTTACTTCCAAAGGAGAGGTAAACTTAAGTTGTGCTATAGAGAAATTTAGCTTTTCTGCCCATAGCGACGCTTATCAGGTCACAAGTGAGCTAGAAGCTTCCAAACCTCGTAGAGTAGTACTAGTGCATGGAGATGGTGGTGCTAGAGAAGCCTTGGCCAAACACCTTTCTACATTAGGCTTCAAGGATATTCACTTACCTAACCTTGGTGGCGAAATTGAAATAGGTGGCAGGAAAGAAAAACGCTCTCAAGTTACTTTTTCTGATAAAGATAGTGGTAAAAATAATAGTAAAGATACTAACCAAGATACCAATCAAGAGATTAATCAAAGTATAACTAACTCTAATGATATAGATGATTTAATAAACTCAACATCCGAAGAACAAACAGGTGTTTTATTAGCCACAAATGGCAGCTTACAAATAGAGCATTTAACACCACTAGCAGAAAAACTAGCTATTAGAGATAGAGATTCTAGAGCCTATACAATAACAGAAATACTAATAAGTGCTGGCTATCAACCCAATCAGATCACTAGCTCAGAGATTGAGCGAGTTAAAATAGTTCTCAAATCCAAGAACTCTCCCTTTTCACAAGACAGGAGTAGTAAGCTAGTTTGGAGATTAAGATTATTGCCAGGAAATAGAATTGCTACTAAAAAGGCTAATTTTACAGACCATGATGTAAGTAATATTGTTAAGAGGGCTTTTGCTTCAGAACCTACTTTATACAAGGTGGGAATTAATAAATCTACCCGTAGTGTCACTATTAAGTTTTACTTTCCTAAGCCAATACTAGCCCGTCATAAAGAGACTCTAGAACAATTAACAGAGCAAACAGGTTGGTTAATGGAAATAGCTGATAGCGTCCATCAAGAAGAATTATCTAAGCTAGCACTCTCACTGATACCTGCTCAGTGGGAAGCTAAAAGTGTATCTTTTATCTTGGACAAAGAAATAGTAGCAGTAAAAGCCAATACTTTTGATCAAAAAGTATTGGATGAGATTAATAGAGTTTTCCAGGACAAAACAGCCTTTAAGCTAGAAATACAAGTACCTAAAGTAGTTGTTATCAATAGTACTACTATTAATGCTGATGGTTCTACTTCTCAAGCTGTAAAACAAAGGCTAGAAATAAATGCTGCTTATGCCAAAGTTAAAGAGGGATTTGCTAAACAACTTCATCAACTTATTAGAGTAGGTCTTAAAGGCGAAGCTTTAGAGCTTACTTTTATTACCCCTGAAATTGGTAAGCGATATGAGAGGTTGATGAATGAGATTGGCAATGAAATAGGTTACACATTAGTAGTTAGGCAAAATCCTGATCAAAATAAACTCCAACAAACAGTTAAAGATTTATTGCCTAACGAGTGGTTTCTAGCTGGTGAGCCTAGTATCAATTTAGCTAAACAGGAAATTACCATTAAACCTCTTTCTAAGTTAACTATTGATACACAAGATATACTTAGATTAAAACAAGAGTTTTTTGATCAAACAGGTTGGCAGCTATTGGTTAAAGCCTGATTTTTCTTCAAGTTGCTCTTAATAATGAGAAAAAAGTAAGTTAAAATAAGTAGTAATGAAAGTCACTTATCAACTTTTTGATTAAAATTTTTAGCATATTGGCGCAAGGAATAATTTATGGAAACAGAGCCTAAATATGAATCAAGTGAAGATTTTCAAGCTAGTTGCCAAGCAAGCATAAAAAGAATAGAAGCACTAATAGAAAAAGTAAAAAAAATGCCTACAAGTGATAAACCACTATCACTATCAGAACAAGAACTAGTTAATAAATGCAAAAAGAAATTGCAGGAAATAAAAGATTTACGTAAACTATAGAAAGACTGGGAAGACGGCAATCTTCCCAGTTCACGACTATTCAGATTGCATGTCTGCTTTGTCGTTTTTGAGTTTTTGATCGATTTCTTTAACCTTTGCCTCTAAAGCTACTACCCTTTGGAGGCATTCTCTAACCTCTTCTAATACTGAGAAGATAAGTTCGAGAGTGGTTTTGGAAATCTCACCAGAATTGTTGGTACTCATCTGTTGAAACTCCTTTCTTTCTATTAGTTTATCAAACGCCAGAGGGATTAGCCCTGACAGTTATTAATCTATCATATTAGTAATAATAAGTCAATAATAATGCGTAAATTAATATATAACTTTGTATAGTTTATCTTATATATTTTACAATAAATTATAGAATTGGTTCTTATAAAGAATGTAACTAAAATAAACTATAATTTATTGATGATCTTCGTGAAAAACCAAAACTAAAAAGGAGTCATAGCAGCAAAAAGACAGACTGGACAAGATAGCTAGCCATTAAACATAAAATACCACCAAATAAGTACTAGAAATAATCAAATTAATGGTGTAATCTCTAGCAAATAAAACAATTACCACTTTTCTGCTTAAGGAAACAAAAATGCCAGCGAAGAAAAAAGCTAGTGACCCTATCGAAACCTCAGTTATTACACCTGTTGATACTAAAACAGCTAAAATTACTAAAGGTAAACCCCAAGTTATAGAAGTAACTGGTGATGAAGACACAAGAATCGTTACAACAGCTTCTAATAAGGCTGTTAAAGGTAAAGTAGCTAAAGCTGATGAAACTCCTACAGTTGTTAAAGCTGCTCCAGGAGCAACTAAAACTACTCCAAACAAACAGACTCAAGGTAAGCCACAAGTTCAAGCTGCTAAGTCTCCAAAAACTCCAAAAGAGAAGTTACCCAAGCCTGTTACTATTACTAGACTTGAACTAGCACAAGAAATGGCAAAGGTTGTTGGTGAGCATATGCTCATAACAGGGCAAGAAGCTGATGCTATTGTTAGTGAAATTATCCACACTATGATCGAGTCTCTTAAAACAGGTGATGAGATTGAAATAAGGGGCTTCGGGTCTTTTAGGACTCGCCAAAGAAATGCTCGTACTGGTCGCAACCCTAAGACTGGTGCTAAAGTTGACGTTGTAAGTAAGCGCGTAGTTTACTTCAAAATGGGGAAAGATTTAAAGGAATTTTTACTTAAATTTAATGACGTGAGCGATATTTCAACTACTACTGTAGCGGTTTTACCCACTAGTAAAGGAGCTAAAACTGCTAAACAGACTAAAGGCAAATAACGAATTGATAAGAGATATGTTGAAAATAGATTAAATTGCTTATGTGATTAGGCAATTTAATCTATAGAATATATTGGAAATTTTAAAATTTCCAGTATCGAATTAATTCTCAATAGTTGCAAAAGTAAGAATATGCCAATCATTACCTTCTTTAACCCAAACCATTTCAAATGGGAATTTATTTTGTGAATCTACCTCTGATGCCAACTTAGATAGTTTTACATTTGTCATAACGTAGTAACAATTAGCTTGTCCTACTGCTTCACGAAAAGAAGGTGTTTCATCAAATTTATAGATAAAACCAAAATCTTGTGCTGTTTTTCCCTCTTTTATGTTAAGTACAAATAATTCAAATAGCTGTCTATCTGAGTGTTTAATAGAAATCACACTATCATTTTCTGCCATGAAACCATAAGAAGAGTTAATTAATTCTGTTAAATTTTCACCAGTTTTGGCAGCATTTAGCATATTAGTAAAAAATTGTTGAAATAACTGAAAGATTTTTTCTTTAGTAAAATCATTATCGGATTTAAACTCTTCAGGAAAATACTTTTTAGAAAGAGTAGCTTTAGAAGAAACATAACCCATTGTTGCTTTTACATCACGCTTTGCAAGCCAATCATAAAAGAAATGGTTTATTGTTTGAGCAAGCTTTATTTCATCTTCTGAAGCATTGCGAGAATCTGCTTTAACCAAAGTGCTAGACAATAACATTAATAAAACAACAAATATAAAAAGAGATTTTACTAGCCGTATGTACATAAATAAGCTTTCTTTATTGTTATAACTATAATTACTATATTTATACATAGTAATTATAGTTAATTTTTATATTTTACTCCATGATGATTAGTTTAATATTTTTTAACCAAAGGTTGCTGTCCTGGTTCAGAAGCAAATCTTTTGTTATGTTTGTCAAAATGATCACTACTACGTACGTCTGAATTGGAAGGATCAAGATGCTTAACTAAACTAATTACAGCTTTAATAGGGTTTGATGTAAAAATCTTTTCAGGGCTTTTAAGTTCATAATCAACATCTATATCAGCATTCTTTCCATCCTTTGAAAAACAAAATTGTATGCTTGGTTCTCCACCATTTAATTGTCTACTGGATGGATATTCCTCGCCATGTCCAGGAACATCATGAAAGTTTTTAGCTGTTTTTATATTATCTGCTATACCATCTTTTAAAGTTACAAGTAAACGAAATTGCTCTGCTCCATCTTTACCGGGTTTTTCTCCTAAGATAACGTCAACTCTATCAATGGTATCTAAACCATTAGTTTTCTTACCATCCTTAGAAATAATAGTAGTATTTTCTAAAGCATTTGTAATACCTTCAAAAGTAGATTTCTGAGAAGGTTCTAATGAATTGTAAAACTCTGCTGGAGCTTTTTGAGTTTTATTGGTTGTATTTTGGCGATTATTAAGATCATCAATTAGTTTTTTCTGGCCTATAGACAAATGCCCATAGTCTCCTAGATCTTTGGATGAATCAGCAGATTTCGTTTCTTTTGCACTAGTTGAACGATTACTTGTATCTTGACCAGAATTGTTTGGGAGTTTAGATAACAATTGAGATTTTTGAAAAGAAGCTGCAAATTGGGATTCTTGAGTTAATGAGTCATTAGTGTTAGTAGAAGGCAAGTTTTGATTATTAGTAGTAGAAAAAGAACTAGCTTTATTATCATTGCCTAAGCTATTTTGTGTAACTAAATCAACAGATGAATTGGAAGTTTTTGACTTAGATTGTTCTGTATTAGTTGATTGGTTCTGATTTTGGTCTAAATAAGGTGAGATACTTGTTCCTGAGTTAAGAGAAGATACTGATGCCATATTTATTCTCCTTGTTATATCTTTTCTTAAAAAATATAGCAACTTTTGTTCTATATAATCTCAGACTTTGATCACAGTGAAACAGATAGAGGTATGTTATTGAATTACTTGTAGATAAGTGAGAAGATAAATTTTGTAACTGTATTTGGTAAATATGCTTAATGCCATTTTTGACAGTATTTTAAGTAGTAATAATCAGTCAAAAATGGCAAGTGTGTCATTTTTGGCATTGTTTATGAGAACCATAGTAAAGATATATGCATAGTTACAAAGTTGTTTTCATAGTTTTTGCCATTTTAAGGGTAAGCAAACGCAACTTCCATTTGATCAATTAGTTTTTCTAATTCAGGATCATCTTTGGCTATAGATAACACTTCTGCTAGAGTATCAATATCGTTTTCGTCTAGAGCTATAACATAGTGATGGATAAGTTCTTCTCTTAAGACTATTTGAGCTTGAAATGGGTAGATTAGCGGCTTCATAGGTTTTGGCGGTAGTTTATAGGACAATTTTCTAGTTTGTCAATCTTCTACAAGAGAACCTTTTTGCAAACTTTCTCTAAAATCCATAATTTGACTAAATATTTCTTCTTCAGATAAATCCCAAGAATCATGAGAAAAAGAAGTTTGTCGCCACTTCTTAATCCCATTTTCAATATAATCTTTAACTTTTTCAGGATTATTTATTGCATCGTGGTTGCTAACTCTAATCGTCATAATCTGATGGCGAAAAAAAGCACTTTCTTTACTTTTGTCTACTTCTTTAGCTGTTTCAGTAAGGTGAGATTTTCCGTCAACCTCGATAACTAGCCTAAATTGTGCTGAATAAAAGTCCGTGATATAGCCAGCAATAGTTATTTGCTCTTTAAATCTGTCATGGAAGTGTAAGTTTAATAAACTGAGGATGCTACGCATTGCTTCTTCTGCTACTGTTGGCTTGTTTCTCATGCTAGAGGCAAACTCTCTTTTTGTTAAAGGTGCTTTGTTTTCTTTTATTTCTATAGGATAGTTCTTGGATATTTTGGCATATTTAACTGCTATAGTGGTGGAATTGGTTCTAATTCTCACATATTTTTCTATAAACTTTCCTACTCCATTCCATACTTTTCCCTGCTCTACCCATTCTAAAACAAACGGAGTACGGTGTTTTAGAGCAGAAGAAGAATGAGTTTCGCCCATGCCAGTTACCCCATAAGGAACTATTTGGGCTAAATCTTTATTAATAATAGAAGCATACTTATTTAGAGATAATTGCCTAGTGACACTAACTATTACTCCTACAATAAAAGGTTGGAAATCTTTTACTAAATCCAATAAGTTAATATGTTTAGCACTGGTATAGAAAGAGGATATATAAGTTTGTTTATTGGGTAATAATGTAGCGATGATAAACTCAGAAAAATACTTATCACCACCTAAACCTTTCTTTTTTTCTGGGCTGTCAATAAAGTGTAGTGAGTGGATGGGCTTATCCACAGAAAAGAAGCTATATTTGATCAAAAATGATTGTAAATCTTCTAGGTTAGCACCAGCATTTATTCCTCTAAGATGGAAAGGAGCAATGGCAGAACGTTGTTCATCAAGCCCAAATCCTATTATTTCTTTTACAGGAGTTAACTTTTTTGTAGTTTGGGCTAAAATGGAATCGAGCTTAATTCTGTTTGCCTCTAAAACTACCAAGCCTAAGCTCACTACTTTATTAGCAGCAAAAATGCTTAAGATGTCCTGACAGAATTCATCTTTGTTAAAGCTAGTTGCTCCAGGAGTGGTTATGCTGTTTCTAAAAACAGAGTGTTTTCCTCGCAAAGAAAAATTAATTCTTTCTCCATAAGGATTTATCTGATAAATTTCTGAATTTAGCTCTAACATATTGATTTATAGTATTTTAGAAATTTAATAGTTTTGTTAAAGTATATTAAGTTAATATACTTAAGCGGATTGATATATAACATAATTCAGATGATTTTTTCCACAAAATAGACTATAAACACCAAATAAAGGTCTTCCGTTTAGAGGTTTTATGGAACAAGAAAAAGAACTTGAGCAAGAGCGTGAAACTACGTTAGCTATGTTAGATAGACTAAGGGAAAACTTTAAACATTTACCACCTTTATCAACATCAGAGGAAGATAAAGCCTTAACCAAGCCCAAGAAGCATTCTAAATCTAACAAGCAAGAAAACAAACTTTAAATTAAAATACAAGCTAATAGCTGCAAAATTATTGACTACAGTGCGGATGAGTACTAATCTTAACCTATGTCAGCAAGAAAGAACAAAAAAGCTCAATTAACGCTAATTCATTCTGATGCTAAAAAGGAAAAACCTGAAGCAACAGATGAGCTAGTTTTGCTTATTCGCTCTATTAACGAGTCGGCAAGAAAAGCTAAGAGGCTTAAAGAACTTCAAGAAGTAGAGCCAGAGCCACCTATGGCAGCTTAAATAGTTAAGGCTAGCTATTTATGTAGTTATTATGCTGTTATGGGGATTAAGCAATATGAATGAAAAACCTCTGTCAGATAATAAAATAATCTATCAGATAAGCTTAAATGGTAGGAGTGTAGGCTTAGTTAGTCCTTATTTGTTTATAGAGCAACTTAAAGACAAGATTTTATCAAAAATACCTAATATTAAAGTGTCAGTAGTTTATCACACAAAAGGACAAGCCCCACAGCAACCTTTAGTTCAATTAAAATGTTTTTCCTCTAAATCTATTCCTGATTATCAAATTAATAACATTAAAGAAGAGATTAACTTTCTAGCATTAACTTTGCAGCGTGAGCTTACTTATAGGGTTGAAGCAAATAGAAGCTCTGTTGCTTAAGAGGAATATTTCTTTTTTATAGTTTCCTAGACACTTGGACAGCTTCGGGACAGTCCAGGTGTCCAAGATAACTTAGAATCCATTTATAATCATGTTGTATCTTGATTCAGGACATTTGGACATGCCAATAATTCTTACTGCTGTTTTTAAATAGAAGAATTTGATAAAGGTGCTGAATAACTATTAGGATTTTTGCTTATCGATAGTTCAACCTGCTATTGAAAAATGTTGGTATGGTTTTCTATGTGTATAGTCTTCTTAAGTTTGATATATTCCACAAACTTGTTCATCCAACTTGGCAAAGTAAAAACTTCTTAACTATAGAATGTAATAATAATCTGAAAAATGAAGGCTCTCAGTCTGTAGAGCTAGTTAGGTAAAAGGCTGAAGAACAAAGATATGAGGCATGTCCAAGATGATATCCAAGACACTATCCAGGACAAGCTTTGGTTCTTGCCATACAAGACAGGGAGTTTATGAAAATATCAAGAGAAAATTTTATCCAAACTACCTAAATTATTAAACTTTCTGTTTTATAGCACTAGGAACAAGAAAATTAGTATCTTGGACACTTAGACGGTCAGGGTAGTCTAGGTGTCCAGGATAGCTTGCAATCTGTATCATTCTTATGCTATATCTTGGACATTCAGGACAGCTAAATATAGTAATAATTTTACAGTGTCCAAGACATCCATATAAGGAGATATCCATGACAGATCAGATTAATCAGGACATAGAAACTGTCCAGGACGAATTCTGGACAAGAAAACAGGCCGCAGAATTTTTAGAAGTTTCTGAGAAAGCAATCCAAAGATATACAAATAAAAATCTCTTAACTGTAGAGTATAAGGACAATCCAAGAGGTGGAGGAAAACTCTCAGTCTATAGAGCTAGTGAGGTAAAAAGGCTAAAGAACAGAGATATGAGGCATGTCCAAGACGATATCCAAGACACTATCCAGGACAAAGCTTTAGCTCCTATCGTCCAAGACAAAGCTTTGGTTCTTACTGTCCAGGACATGGAACTGCGAAAAACGCCAGATATCCAGGACGTGAAAATTACTCAGATGTCTTGGACAGGAGAGCAATTTGAAAAAGTACAAGAATTGTTAAATTATCTTAAAGGTATAGAATCTCATATATCACAAATAGCAAATCCCAAAAAGGATGTTTCTATTGAGAGTAAATTACTCTTAACTGTTAAAGAGGCAGCAATGCTTTCAAATATCTCTCAAGAGAATTTGAGAAAAGCCATAAAAGGAGGAGCCTTAAAAGCTGGAGAAGTAGGAAGAGGTTTGAAAGTCCGAAGAGAAGATTTGAACACCTATGTAGCAAATCTTTATTGATATTATATTCAGGACACTTGGACAGTCCAGTTAATGTCCAAGTGTCCTGAATGCTCAAAACCCATAGCCCTTAAGTGCGTCCATTTAATTTGGCTTTATAAACAACATAAAGGAAGAGATTAACTCCATCTATTTTGATTTACATCATGAACTTAATGGTAAAATAAAGACTCTATTGTTTAAAAGTCTTAGCTTTACAATTCTGTAACTAATGGGATACTATTTCTCTTAAGGAGAATCAATTATGTGTAGTAGCTTATGTTTGAAAGGAATATTGCTTGTAGCCCTGTTTTTTCAGACACTTAATTTATTACTTGTTATTGGAAACGTTATAAGTAACCCTAACTACCAACTGAGTGTTTGGCAATATTTGTTTGCCTTAACTACAGCTACAACTTCTCTTGCTTTATTAGTTATCAATCTGATATCGAAAAAAGAATTAGTCATGTTGTTTTTTGATGTAAAAGAAGGAACAACTAAAGAAAGTAATAAAATTAATTGATGAAAAATACTGCAATATAATATCCGGCGTATTATGTATTAGTATTTCATGTAATTAGGGTTTTTGTTTTTAGAATAATCATATTGGTTAAGCTGTTGATTAAAATCATCATTTTGCCAGTTAGGTAAAACATGTTCATTGATATTAGCAGATTTCTTAGCACCAAAGAAGTTATCCCAAAGGTTTTTGTCACCAATAATCTTCCAAACAAATAAACCGATTAAATATAACAAAAGTAAAGGAATGGCTACACTTATTGCTACTGCTAATAATCCAAATGCTAATTTAATTGCTATTATTCCTAGTATAAATATTGCTGCTACTTTTAATATGGTTTTCATATAATTTCTCCCAAACAAATCTTAACTCCTATTAGCCTAACGATTTGTTTGGAGGTTATTTTGGACGATTTGTTAGCAAAACAGTTTTTATTTTTGTTGCTGTCAATTCCACCATTTTTTGTGGAATTGACAGCATTTCTACTTATTCTTCTTGTCCAAGACTTCATTAAACAAATTATTATCGAAGCTGATACCTTCTTTAACGCATGCATCTTTAACATCAGCAGCAAAATCAGCAATAGTGTAAGCTGAACCTACATGTGATTCTCTAATTCGTTTCATAATAGCTTCTATTTTGCGTTTATTGGCCTCACGGTTAGCAGGATTGGTTTGGGTAGGGTTTTCATAAGCCTTAACAAAATAAGCTAGGCTAGCGGGTTTTTGATGCGCCTTTTCTAATGTGGATTTGATTAGAGTTGTTAGTTCTTTCGAGGATAAATGTTTTATCTTTTCGTAAGCTGCTTTATCACTCTTAGTCCAAGATTTGTTACCCGTGAGCGTTTGGTAAATCGTCATCATTTCTTTTTGATGATGATCTTTATTTAAATCATCATCATGATTTATATATTTATTGGTGTCTTTTTTGGTATCAGTTACTTTTTCAGAACTAGTTCCTTTTTGATACCAGTTATCGTTTTCTTTACCTAATTCTTCACCTACCCTGAATACTCTATATTCTGTATAACCTCTTGGTCCCAAATTAACAACATTTAAGATTTGGATTAAGCGTTTAGTTGAAAGTCCTTGTTTAGCTGCTCTAACAGCATTTTTGCTCATGTTTAATGTTTCCATTAGGTTATTATCTCCAACGCGACATATTTCCTGTCCCCAACCGTGACTTAACCTATAGAGCCTTAAATAGAGTTTAAATTCTCCAGAATCCAATTCTTTAAACAAAAAGTCTAGTTCTTGATGAGGTATTCTTAATGTAGCAACTGGTACTTTTTCAACATCAGTTACCTTTTTGGTACTAGTTTGAAAATTTTGAACTGGTACTTTTTCAACATCAGTAACTAGTTCCTTTTTGGTACTAGTTACTGATACTTTTTTAGTACTAGTTGGTAAAATGGTAGTAGAAAGATTACTATTAGCTTGATCTGCCTGATCAACTTTAAGATCAACTTGATCATAATCAATTGGATCGGTTGGGTGTTTTATAGAAGTTTCTTGTGAAATGGGTTCAACTTGCCAAGAAAACTTGGGTTGTGAGCGAGCAGGTGGTCGTTCTTTGGCTACACGTTCTTCCCAGACACTTCCAACTTTTTTCATAAACTATTTTTTTCCTTTTGTAGAAGTCTGGTAATAAACAGATAGAATTTCTTTTACCAAAGAATCAATGTCTTGAGCAGCTTTTGAACTAGGTTCAAATTCAAAAACAGACTTTTGTACTGAAGTACTTTTAGTAAAAGCCGTAGATTTACGAATCACTGTTTTTAACAAATAGTCCTTATAGTGGCTTTCTAATGCTTTTTTACTTTGTTGACAAACAGTTTCTAAAGCATTAAAAGCATTTAGCACTACATAAACATTTTCTATTTCATAGAGTAAATCTTTGCTAAATTGAGCAAGTGATTCAAATAAAAGCCTTAATCCATCGTAAGAAAAAAAGTCTGCCATTACAGGAACAATAAGGTCTTGTACTGAAAGTATTGCGTTAACATTTAGTAGAGAAAGATTTGGTGGTGCATCAATAACAATTAGTTCATAAGAATCTTTAATGGCTTCCAAAGCTCTTTGTAGACGGTATTCTCTAGCATGTTTACCAAATAGTGAGAGTTCTAAAGGAGAAAGAGTTAAATTTGATGGTAGTATGTCTAAAGTTGACAATGCAGTACGTTCAATAGCTAGATTAATAGGTAAGTTTTCTAGTAATACATTATATAGAGTTAATTTAATTTTTTCTGGATGAAGTCCAGCATAAGTAGTGAGGTGAGCTTGTGCATCTAAGTCTATTACTAGAGTTTTTACACCTGTTTTAGCTACACAATAAGCATAGTTATAGGAAAGAACACTTTTACCTACACCACCTTTTAAGTTCATGAATAACTGCCTTCTTTGTGCTTGGAAAGGTGCAGGGATATTAAGTTTTTGCCGGGCAACTATTAAATCTTCTGGTGTATAGTAGCGATAGAGTAATTTGCCACTTTGGTGACGTTTGGCAGGTGGAAGTTTACCTTCACGCTCGTACTGCATAAGGGTTTTTTTGCTAATACCCAAAGCTTGAGCAAACTCATTTGTTAATAGTTTTCCGTTAATATTAGACATAAACTATAGTAATATAGGTATTGGTATATAGTTTTGGATAGTAAAACGCAAAAACTATATACCAATACATACTATTTCGTCAATCTTTATGAAAAATTAATGGTTATTCTTAGTAAGTTTTTAAAGTTTTTAGGAAAACAAGCAGGTTTCCTTACAAGTGAATGCTGAAAACTTATATAAGTAATATAAGTAATAAAGTATTAGTAAAATTGACCAATATTTTTTAGGTTATTTAGGTTAATGTATTAATATAAAAACGATAAGCTAAAATCTATACTCTACTATACTAGGTTATATATAATAAAGATGATTATATATAAACAATAATATAAATAGTAATACTATTAAAATTGTTAATATGGTAAATTTCTTTTTTTGTTCTTCTTTTTTTGGCGAGTACTTTCCTTTTTCCTGATCAATATAGCTTAGTCCAAGTTGCGACCTGAATTGAAAAGAAAGAGAGTAGTCCATAAACTTTTCTCAAGCAAAAGAAAAAGGAGAAAAGAAGATGGACGAACTCCAGTTGATATTAATATATTGTATGA
>JBDIBI010000058.1:0-27098 GCA_039812885.1 Blastocatellia bacterium | reverse complement strand
TATCAAAATCCGAGATGGATGAGTCTAAATCTTTAGTTTCTCTAAGTATTTCTCCACGAAGAAAATAAGCTTCTGCCATATCAGGTTTTAACTCAATGGTTTTATCTATTTCGAGTTTAGCTTCAGCAAATTGATTTTTTGCAAAATGTATAAAAGCACAACTAAAATAAGGCTCGGCAAGGTTAGGATTCAGCTTTATTGCTTGATTAAAATTAATAAGTGCATTGTCATAATCTTTAATACTTTTATATATAACTCCAAGGTTATTATAAGGTTTAGCATAATTTGGACTAATGCTTATAGCCTTCTTAAAACTTGCAATGGCTCTATCGTTATCTTTTTTTAACCCAAAGACAATTCCTAAGTTTAAATAAACTTCAGCTAAATTTGGCTTAATTTCTATCACTTTGTTAAGTGTTTCAATAGCTTTGTCAAGTTCGCCTTTAGTTATTAAAGTGTTACTTTCTTTTATCAGTTCGTTAATTTTAGTAGTTGAGTCATTAGCCGTTTGCCCAAATATCTGAACACTCAAGATAATAAGAATAATAGTCGTAATTATAAGTTTTATAAGCTGTTTAGCTGTCATATATTATCTACTATAGAAAGCTTTCTGTTAATGTAATATTAGGAGTTACCATTAAAATATTGTGGTTTTGCTCTTGCAAAGTATTTCTAACAACTTCAGCTTCACTATCTGATTGATCTATAAGACGTAAAACTTTGCCATTTCTTGACACTTCAGCTAAATAACTGCCCATTACACGCCCATCTTTACTTACATCACCACCTGCTTCAATGGTAAAGCCTTTTTCATCTAGTGATTTAAGTAATGGATGCCATTTTTTATCAAAAAGATCCAAATCCAACGTAGATGTATTTGCTTCAGCATTAGCTATATTAGCATTATTTATAGAAGTATTTGTTTTTAATATTTGTGGCTTCCCAAATATGCTAGGGTATTTTTCTATAACAGTTAACCAGTTATCTTTTAGAGTAAACCTAACTACTGTATAGCCTCTATCTTCCATACAATCTTGTTGGATTTTGTCTCGTTTATGCCTATCTGGATGTTCATGATGGGGGCCATCTATATAAATAGCTAAAGAATCTTTTTCATAAAAGAAATCAGGTTTGGTTTTACAAGCTTCAATATAGGCTTGAGCTTTAGATGGTAGGCGTAAACCTCTTTCTTCTAAGAAATCTAGCCATTGAAGTTCTAAATTAGAATCACAATATTTTTTAAGTTCCTTTAAATGCTCAAGACGAGTTTTTTCTACTGGTGCAACTTTTATGGTAGCTTTAGTATAATTAAGTAATACATCTTTTATTAAGTGTCTATCTAGTAGTTTATGCTCTGGCTGATTACTATAGCTCATTAAACAGTCATAACAAGCTGCTTCACATTCCTCTTGAGCGCGTGGAGCTTTATGTTCATCTTCTCCGGTTTCTGAATCAAAATGGCATATCCTTAAAGCTTCTTTAGCTACTTTGCTAAGTGCTGTAGGATCATCAAGCAAACGACGTAAAACACCAGCACCACCCTCTGCTGATTCATATAATAGAATTTGTGAACGTCCATTTCTTTCCGGCAAAGGTTCTGCTGCTAGTTCATTTTCTTCTAGTTGGTAAACTACTTGAATTGCGTTCTTTAGTGCAAATTGTAATGAACCCATTACTGCATCATCTTTTATATTTAATGGTTGAAATACTAGACAATTACGTCTATCTTCTACATAAGGAATTACTCTAACAGTCTTTTTAGATAGATTATCTGGATCTATCTCATCATTATTACCTGTTTCCTTCTTTTCACTCTCCCAATAACCACGCTCTTGATCCAAGACAAATCCATAATTCTCTTTTTCTTTGCGATTTTTCCAACCAAGATTAATGCGCCATAGTGTAGCAGCTTGACCATAAGTAAAGCGTCCTATTTCTTCTCCATTATCCTCAATAGTAGCAATACGATAAGAAGCTTGACCGCTATGCTCACTAAACCTAATGCCTGTACGGATTTCATAGCCAAGCTTAACTCTTTCTTCTTCATCTGAGTTAATTTTATCCCTGCGTTTAGTTGAGACATTTTGCAGCCTAAATAATGGGTTAAGAGCTTTATTGATTAATGTATTACAGCGTTCACATCTATCTATTCCATCTCCAACAATTACTGGATGTAGATAGCCACAATTAGGGCAAAGTTTGGCTTTTTTGGTTAGCAAATCGCCATCTTCTACAGCAAGAATAACTTTGTTAATTACATAGCGAGAGCCTTCATGGTAAACAATTGCTCTGGGGCCAAACTCTGAAATAGCTAGAAATCTTGGCCTAGAAAGAAATTCATCTCTATTCTTGGTTCTACGAGCAGGAATGTAAGCAGATATTGGCAGGCGAGGGAAGTTATAGCCAGGTAAGAATCCTTCACTCGCAAAATAGCGATAGCTATAGAAGTCTGATTGCCATAAATCATCTGATTGTGTAAGTAGGTCTAGTTGTGCTTCTGCTTCACGGCGTAAATTTTTAGCTTGTTTTTTATCTTCTGGACTACGAGAAGCATCGCCAATGATGCGGTTTTGGGTTTCTCTTTGTTCAAGGGCAGCATTATATAAACCACGCCACCTTTGGCAGGTTTCATCAAACTTACGTCCTATTTGGTTAACAACATCTTCCAACCATCTCTCGCTATACCAGTCTGATTGAGCTAAATCAGTGCTAATTGTTTGTAGTACTTTTTGAGCATGAGTTAGAGTAAACTCTCTAGGTTTATGAGCTTCAATTTGTTCTTTTACTTGATTTTGTAGAGCTAAACTTGGTTTTTCTCCTGCTACTTGTAAAAGCTCCTTTAGTGAATTACCTAAGCTTAATCCTGCTTCTGCTAGCCAGATAGCTTGTATATGCGCCCTTACTAAATCTTCATTAGCTAAGTCTAGTTTTGGAGGTGTTACTGCTCCTGCTACCATTTGGTCAGGTCGCTTGAAAAAGTACTGATCATGTGGGCTACCCGTTGAGCAATAAGAGAAAACTAAAGCAGGTTGACCACTACGGCCAGCACGTCCACTACGTTGAGCATAATTGGCTGGTGTAGGGGGTATGTTACGCAAATTAACAACATTAAGGTCAGAGATATCAACCCCAAGCTCCATTGTTGGTGAGCAATAAAGTAATGGAAGTGTCCCTTCACGGAAGTTTTGTTCTCTTTCAGCACGAAGATCATAAGGTACTTGAGCAGTATGTTCACGAGCTTCTAATCCTTGTAATGTATTAGCAATAGTTTGATAAAACTCTACAAAGAAAGGATTAGTACGGCCACCTTCAGCAGATTCTTTAGGTATTCTAATAGGATCATAGAAAGCTCGTTTGCCATCTCCAGGAAGCCAAAGCATTGCTGATGCTGGAAGTTGATAACCTGGAACATCATCTTCTTTGTCTTTACGTGGTTCTGCTACTACTTCTACTAGTCCAGCAATACGAAGATTATCTAGTAAATCTAGAATAACTTTTTTAGTTTCTTCAATTAAGCCATTAGTGATTTTAATTTTAGTAAAATCTAATTGCCTTCTAAGATACTGACCAAAACCACCTCTAGGGGATAAATATACAAAACTACGCTCATCTTCTCTTTGTGTAGATCTAGGGAAGAGAATAGGAGCATATTCCATTCGCTCATTTTCATCTATTGCCCAAGGTGCTATAAGGTGTTGGCTACTTTGTTGTTGGATTTTTTCTTGTGCTTCATTGTTTAAGTAGTCAACTTTAATTACTAGTTCGCGCCTCATATAGTCTAATAAGGCTTTAGAGATTTTCATCCTAGTTGCGGGATTGGTTTTAGCTAGTAATGGATGAGATCTTTCCCAAATATCTTCTGCTTCACAGAGTTCATCTAATGATAAATACTCAATCCTAATTAATCCACATTGCTCCAAGTTAGGTGAAGTAACCCGCCAACCTCTTCTTAAATCACAGTAAATACGATAGCCTAACACGTTCCTTAATGCTTTTTGTATTTCTGCTAAAGCTTGGAATCTAGGGTTATCAGCTATTGTATAAAGTCTTAATGGTAAAGCTAAAGCATCAAAAACTCTTTGTGCTATTTCCTCATGTCTTAAACCTTCTGAACTAGCTTTGCTAACAGCTTTATAAAGAGCAGCGCGTAACAATCCTATCTCAATAAAATCATTAAAATGTCCTGCTTGTAAAGAAGCATCTTGACGGTTATCTGTAAAGCTCAGTAGCTTTTGAGCTTCTTTCTTTAATGTAGGCATATTCTTAAGACTACGAATAGTAGATAAACTAAGAATAGTGGTAGCAGTGCTACGGCCTTCTGAACCAAGAGAAGTAAGTTTACCGAAGTCGTCTTGACGTGAACTATAGGAAACTCCACATTGTAAGCAGAAATGGAAAGGAGCTTTAAAGAAATGGTAATTCAATCCAGATTTATTATATTTTCCTTCAGTATTTAGTTGAACAAGTTGAGGTAAATCCTTTTGTTTGTTAGGACGTACACGCACAGAACCACGATAGTCTTCTAATAGATTTTCGGGTAACTTATTGTTATTGATAGCTTCATCTATATTTGTCGGCCAAGGGTCACTAGGATTGTAGTAAAGAAAACCTGCTTCACCTTCATCTGAATCATAGTCATCAGATAATTTTCTTGAAGTATACATTTTTAGCTTAGTTTCAGGGTCATCAGTTTTTCTAACACAATAGTATTCTTGACCACACTCACGACAAAAAACCAAAGGTAAAAGTACTTTTTCACGATGACCTGGAACAAACTGTTGGCCTTGCATTGTGATATAGCGTTCATCAGGTTCTTCTAGCGATGAATAAACACTATCACCACGACTGATAAATTGATGTAGTCTAAAAGCAAAAGGCTTAAGACCAGTATTAGGGTCAGGTTCACATTGATAGCCAGCTAATAAACCTGATTGAATGGCTTTACTACATTCAGCAATAGGAACACTTGTTAGTTTACTTAGCTTATTTGCTGCTCCATCTTCACCTTGGATGCTACAAGGTTTACTACGAATAAGGCGACCACTTTCTATTTCTTGGGTAACTCCAAAAGTGCTTTCTATCCAGCTTGAGAGAGGATTTGCTATAAAAGCAGAGTATTCTTTAGGTGGTTTGCTATTTGGGTCAGTTATAAAATTGGTTAATTCCTTGATAAATTCGGGGTCGTTATCTTTAGCAGAAGTAGCACGGCGTAAAATTTCGCCAATAACATTTTCAGCCTTTACTTCAGAGCCAAAAAGCTGAGTTGCAACATCAGAGACTTCTCTTCTTTGTTGTTCATAAGTACCTATACCAGCTAAAGTTGCTGATGTACCCACACATTGAAGGTTTTGGGAGTTTACCGCATCCCTAACTCTACGCACTAGTAAGGCAACATCAGCACCTTGCCTACCTCTATAAGTATGTAGTTCATCTAATACTAGAAAACGTAAGCCTTGTGCTGCCTCTATAAGTTTCTTATCGGTTGGGCGAGTTAGTATAAGTTCAAGCATTACATAGTTAGTGAGTAGTATATCTGGAGGACTATTTTTAATTGATTCTCTTAAATCTTGTTTTTCTTGTCCTGTATAGCATTTGAATGTAACTGGAGGCTTATCTTTAGAATAGCCATGACATAAGAACTTTTCTAGCTCACCAAATTGGCTGTTAGCTAAAGCATTCATAGGATAAACAACTATAGCTTGTATACCTTTTCCAGTACCGTTTTTAAGCACATAATTTACTATAGGAACAATATAAGCCAGACTTTTACCAGAACCAGTACCAGTAGTTAGGACATAGTTATTACCACTTTGAGCAGTATAAATAGCATCAGATTGATGGCGATGTAATCTAAAAGGCTTACCTTGAGGGTCTTTTTCTGATTTGCCAATACGAAAGATAGAACTACATTCTTGGTGTAGTGTAGATTCAGCAACTAAATCGTCAACCCATTTGCCAGGTTCAAAAGAAGGATTAAGTTGAATAAGAGGCTCAGGCCAAAGTATTCCTTGTTGAAATTTATCCCAGACATATTCCTTAACTCGCTCATTTCGGATGTTGATAAAGCTTTTTACATAGGAAGAATACTCTGTAACTAGCTGATTACGAAATTGAAATATATCCATTGTTAAGCCTCTAGATTATGATTAATTCTTAATTGGGATTAACTGTTGCTAAGAGCAGTTACTAGGTGTAATAAAATGGGGTAAGTTTAACATAAACTAGTTAAACTACTCTTAGATATTTACCATCAAACAAAAAACTTTATTAGATTGATCAGTTATTTTGGTTAGTGTTACCGTAATTTTATTATGATTTTAGAGGAATGAAATATTATGGTCATAAAGAACCTGTTTTGGGCAGTTTTTGTGGTGTTTGTGGCTTGTGCATTGTACTTTAACAGACATGAAAATCTCTTTGGAAGCAATGAGCATATGGCAGTAGGAAAGTCCTTAGTTTGGGCGGCATTTGTTGGGTTTTTGGCCTATTCTATTTATTGTAGTTGGCATGAAAACTTGTTCAAAAGTATTGCTAAAATGGCACAACTTCATTGGGGTCGCCAAGTAGGTATAGATCTTTATATTGGTCTTTTCCTTATGCTCTTTATTGTTTATCTAAATGAGAACTCTTTTCTTGTTCTTTTATTCTGGTTTATTCCTACTATTTTATTTGGAAATCTGGCAACCCTTTTATATTTTGCTATCCACTATGATTCCATTTTAAGTAAGTTCTTACGTTAAATTACATCAGAAAAATATTTACTTAGTTGTCAAAAGTCATGTAAGGCTTACCAGTCATTTTATTTAGTAGATTCTTCTAAGACAGCAAGGCGATCTAATAAAGGTTTAGCTTCATCATTTCTATTAAGCTTAAGTAATAATTTAGAATAAATGTCTAATAAATAGTACATAAATGAGTTGTTGGGAGAAAGACATTGATCATAAATAGATAAAGCTTGCTTGTAATAATTTATCGCTTTTGTTTCTTCTGACATGCTTTCATGCAATATGCCCATATTCACCAATGTAGTTGCAGCATCAGGAAGGTTGTTATTATGATACTCATAAATAGAAAGAGCTTGATTATAAAAATCTATTGCTTCAGAGTATTTTCCTTGTGATTGATATAAATTGCCAATATCATTGAGAGTGGTAGCAACATTGGGGTGTTTATTACCAGAATTGTGCTGATGAATTAGCAAAAGTTGATTGTGGCAATTTAAAACTTCCTCATGTTTTCCTTGGTCTAGATATATTTCGCCAATATGAATAAGTATAATAACGCTAGCAATATTTTTCTCACCAAAAACGTTTTTATAGATAGAAAGAGCTTGGTTATAAGAGTCTAAAGCTTCAGAGTATTTTCCCTGTAATTTATATATGGTGGCTATATTACCTAAGGTGTCAGCAATCGAATCATCATTCTCAGGAAGGGAGTTTTTTTTAATAGTTAAAGACTGATTGGAAAAATTTAAAGCGGCTTCCTTGTTATCTTCTGAAAAACAAACTATTGATAACTGATCTAAAGTATCAGTAATTTTAATATCGTTTTCACCAAACTTCTTTTTTTTTATCCTTAATTCTTCTTCATAACATGCTTCAGCCTCATCAAGCTTTTCTTGAGTGAGATAAACTTTACCTAAATTCCACAATGTATTTGCAACTTTTAAATCATTAGAACCAAAAACTTGTTTTCTTATTTCTAAAACTTGTTTTAGTAAAATCTCAGCTTCATCATATTGTGCTAGATTAAAACAAAGCAACGCTTTGTTTTCTAAGGTAGTTGCTACTATATAACTAGTTTCGCCTAAAGCTTTCCTTTCTATCTCTAGTGCTTTTTCGTATAATGGTTTAGCTTCTTCATATTTTTGTTTCTTACGATAAAACTCAGCTAAATTATTGAGTATAGTACCAATATCTGGATGTGAAGTGTTTTCTATATCAGGCAATATATTTACTAGTTTTTCAAAAAATTCTTCTGCTTCTTGGGATCTATTATGAGAATCATAAAATGAGAATAGATTATTTAATGCTGCTAGAAAGTCAGGATGGCTATGAGGAAATGTTTTTTCGGCAATACACCAAACTCTTTTAAATAAATTTTCTGCTTCTAAAATTTCTCCACAGTCATTTTCCAAGGAAGCAAAGTCGTTTAAGAATTGAGCCAAATTTGGATTTTCAGCGCCTAATAAATTTTCTTTTATAGACAATGCCTCTTTATAAGACTGTTTCGCTTGGGCATAGTTACCTTGATTGTGAGTAAGTTTTCCTAAACTGTGTAGCATTGATGCTCGTCTGGGTAGGTTAGTTTCTAAACTTTCTTTTATGATTTTTGTCCCTTTGTCTATGTAGGTTTTTGCTTGAATGTTGTCACCCAAAAAGAGATAACTACCCCCTAAATTGAGTAACATTGCTGCCAAATCTGGATGATTTTCACCATTAACCTCCTCCATTATTTTGATGGCTTTTGCAAAAAGCTCTTTGGCTTGCAAATAGTTAGCTTGACGTTGGTAAACCAAAGCTAAGTTATTAAGTGTTATGCTTATTTCTAATGTGTTTGGAGCCAGTAGCGTTTCTCTTATACGTAAGGCTTTAGTCAATTCTTTTTCTGCTTGAGCAATTTTACCTTGTTTATAATGAAAATCACCAACATTATTGAGTACTGTTGCCATTTCAAGATTTTGATCTCCCAAATTTTCTTGAATCAGTTTCAGCGAGCGAGAATATATTGTTTCCGCTTGTTGGTAATTACCTAAAAAATTGTATAAATCGGCTTGGATATATAATATTCTTGATAGAATACTATGGTTATTCCCTAAATTATTTTCAGTAACTTCTAATGCGGCAACTGATAAATCAAGTGCTTCAGAATAAGAGCCTTGCTCTTTGCAATATAAAGAAGTGTTGTGTAATAGCATTCCGTTTTCTAAAAGTTCAAATTTAATGATTTTTGCTAATGGGCTTATTGCTTTTACATGGGGCAATAGTCTTTCGCAAGTTGGCCAAGTGGTAAACCAATCTTTACGGTTATTATTTGAATTTGGAAAGATACTATGTAAAGCTTTGACTATGTTTTCTACCAGTAAATTACGCATATCTGAAATCAAGTCTCTGATCACAGTTTGAACTAATCGATGAATAGAAAAGTTTTTATTATTACTATCACGTTCTATCAAAGAGTAGTTAAGTAATACTCTAATCATATTATTGAAATAAAATGTGTTATCTCCCAGTATGGCAAGTTCACTACTTAAGAGATTACCCGCTTTGGTAAATATTTCTTCTGGGATCAAATCAGATGACAAGAAAGAACAGACTTTTAAGAAGTCAACCGCAGCCGGACTTTGTTCTTTAACTTTATCAAAGGCCAGCTTAAAAGTAGCAAAAACAGATTTGTGATCATTAACATCTTCCCCTTCGTTATTAAGCATAATTATGGTGTTTCTAATATCTTTATAAGCGGATAGGTAGTCTGACAAAGAGCATTTAGTTTCGTTGATATAAGCACCAGCTTGTTCTAATGCTAGAGGCAACCCATCCATTTCCTTTACTATTTCTTTGGCATCTTTCTTTTCTTGCTCTGGAAGATTGCCTAAAAGTTCATCTAATGGTTTATTGTTTTCATCTGTTTTAGTGGGAATAGTGATTAAGCTAGCTCGTTTTAGTAGAAATAGGATACCAGTTTCAATGCTCATTTTCTTAAGGGGAATTATATTTGTGTAACCTTTTAATGATTGGGAGCGAGTTGTTATCAGAATGTATCCTTGGTAATTATTGGGTAAGTATTTTCTGATTAAATCAACATTTTCAAGGTTATCCAAAACCATTAGCCAGTTAGAGTTATTACTTAACCAAGTTTTAAATGTCTCAATGATTTCTTCAATTTTTAATCCTTGTTCAATATCTTTATCTGAAATAAGTTTTAGTTTTTTAGCTTGTTCTAAATAACTGGTATTAAATTCAGCTTCATTTTCACTTCTTGTCCAGAAAATAGGCTCATAATTATTTTTATATCTATAACAAAACTCAATAGCAGTTTGAGTTTTACCAATGCCGCCTAATCCTGAAATGGCTTGTGTTAGTGTGATGTCGTTACTATCTTTTAATGTGGCTTTTATTGCCGATAATATTTCTTTCCGGCCAGTAAAAAATTGGTTCTGACGATATGGAACAAAAAATTTTTTATTAATTTTATTTATAGGATGCCCAGTAAGAGCTTGAGAATAAAAAACAGAAGATTGAGAGTGATTGCCTTTCATCTTCTCGCTGATATAAAGAGCAAGTCTACCAAAAGAAATTTCTCCATTTTGATCAGATGAAGCGTTTGTAAGCCCGTCAATAAAATAATCAGCAAATGATTTGTTATTTTCTGATTTAGCACTTTCTTTTACCACTTCTGCTATTTGATTTTTTCTAGTAGCAGTAAGAAGAGCCACTCTTTCTGAAGCGCAATTAACCTTATTGGCAAATTCTAAAGCTGCGCCAGAATAGCAAAAATCAAAAATAGCAAATATTTGTTTTATACCAAGATGTAAAAAAGTAAGTTCTTCTAGGAGATTACTTAACTTAATGCCAGGGTTATTGTCTCTGGCACCATAAGTTACAAAATAAGCTTCATCGTTATAAATAGTACCATGACCACTAAAATAAAATAGCATTTCATCGACTTGAGAATCTTGTTTGTAAGGAGCCAGAATTACAGGAATATCATCAAGTCCTAATTGATTATTTTTATAAGATTTAACCTTGTACCTATAACCTTCATGAAGATGATCACGTAAAGCTACTTCAATAGTATCTATTTCGGTAGAAACACCAGGTAAATTACTTCCCATTAATTTGCTATATTCAGAAACACCACAAAGAATTGCATCTCGTTTTCTATAGTTTCCTGTCATTGCTCACCTTATAATACTAAATGTCCAAAGCACACCATTTACCATCAGTTTCCTTTACGATATTTGCAAGAGTGCCATCAAACTTCTCTATAGTTTTTAAGCTCTCCAAAACTTTTTTTACTTCGTCCTCTGAGATTTTGTTTTTATCAGAAATCCAGTTGGCGATAATATTAGGAGTAAATCCAGGGGGAGCCGCTAGTTTTAGAACTTTTAATATTATGCCTTGTTCGTAGGTTAATTTAATGCCTTTATTCCAATACTGGTAAATAATTATAAGTAATCCAAAACTAACTGTGGATTTTAATATACTCAATATAGTTAAAGCTGTTGCAAAGTGGGCATTTACTCCAATGTTGGCTATTTGCGCGAAAAACCCAAGGTCAGATTTTGAGATAGCACGGTAAGTTTTACCAGGTACTTGTAATATAGGTTTAGCTGTAGCTTCTTGTTCTGGAGGTTCAGCAACTTGAAATTCTCCCATCAGAGTCTCTATTTCTTTGGTACGTTGATCAGAAGTTAATGGAGATAAAATATTGTAAAAAGCATCACTGATAATTTTATAAAGCTCATCTTCACTGATTACATCTCCCATATTTTCGATACTATTGCTCATTTTATGAAGCTCTCTTTCTTGAAAGGTTAAAATATTCTTAATAACACGTAATGTAAGTACTAACATTGAGCGTTGATCACTGAAATATGATAATAGAAGGAAAGGTTTTTTTCTACCAAGTTTTAGTTAAACCTACATAAGTAAAGGCTCAATATTATAATCACGAGAATTACTTAGGTTATTATGATTTTTACTTTTGATATTTTGCTTACCTAAGTCAGATAAATATGAGAAGTTTTAAGGAATTTTTAATCTGTATACTGTATTTTTGAAATAATAAACGGCCAAGGTTTTTTAAGATCGAAACCTGGATGCCGAGGTTCATCATTTGGTTTTCCATAGAGTAAGCGCCATACCTCAAGTTGTCCTAATATGCTAAAGGCTGAATTCATCCGGCGAGTATCCATTAAGGCCATCTCAAAAAGTTTATCTCTAATTTCATTGCAGCTACGTGGTACCAACGAATAACTGTTCTCAGTTTTGTTGTTAGGGCGATGCTCAACGAATGTGTGTTCTATTGCTTCTAACAGATAGTGTGGGATAGTTGGAGTTATACTATCATCAATAAGGCTTAAGCCTGCTAAAACTATGTCTTTTGTGCCAAGTTGTTTTATTATATTAGAAAGCAGAGAACGATTAATAGTTGATAATTGTGAATTGCATAACTGGATTATATGTTCCTTAATAGTGATTTTTTT
This sequence comes from Blastocatellia bacterium, assembly GCA_039812885.1. Taxonomy (GTDB): domain Bacteria; phylum Acidobacteriota; class Blastocatellia; order Chloracidobacteriales; family JADJPF01; genus JADJPF01. The sequence goes on along the minus strand of JBDIBI010000058.1, from coordinate 14,890 downwards.
ATTAGCCAATGCTCCTATGTATTTTCCTAGAAGTTGTTCGCTATGATAGTCAAAGTTTATTTCAATGGAAAACCTAGTAACATTTTTATCTATAAAACTTAATAAAACTTGCTCTGACTCTTCATTATCAAATATGGTGATGGCTTGCAACCATTCTTCCATTATTTCGCTCAAATTCTGCTTGTAGTTATTTGCTATTTCTTTAAGTAACAAAAAACCTTCTTCACAACGGCTTTCTCCAATTGCACTTATGAAATAGCGAATTTGATAGTACGATATATTTAAATTGGTTATGACTTCACGTATTTTGTTGATGCCAACCGAAGGGTTATCAATAAACGGAAGTATCCCAAGGCATTTGTTTAGAGATGAGGGGTCTTGATATTGATTGGATAAGTGATTAATAATGTGGTTCAGTATAGGTAAGATTTTTTCTGTTGGTAATGCAGCGCCACCAAAAAGAAGGTTTTCTATGATTTTTATTTGCCAGGATATACACCACCCATCTTGAAAGAGAGATATTATTTGAAGAAGTAGCTCGGCGGAAGATTTGCTGTCAAGAATAGACAGCGATTCAGTTAATGCTTCTAGTCTGTGGCTATATTGGGGTTTTTCTCTGCTATTTTCATATTCTTCTAAAAATATAAGAATAAGTTCCTCTATTTTAGATGCGTAATTATACCGTCGTTTTTCGTCAAAGACAGGTTCACAAAGCCCGTTACGCGATTTCCAAATAATGCTATAGTCTTTTTTATATTTAAGAGGTTCATTATTATGAAGTTTGGCTAAACTAACTAAACCTAATGCTGCTTCCATTGCATATTCAGGTTCTTGTAAGAGACTCAGAAGAACTTTTTCTGCAATGTCAGCACCTAAAGAAGTTATTGACCTAACATTCCAATAAGACCAACTAGAAAGAGCTTTTTGCGCTAATTCACTGTTTTCACGAAGTTTACGAGCAACTAAACCTTTTCTACGTCTTTGGATATCAGCTTGAATAAGCATTTCTATATCAGTAATATCCTCATTTATTCCAACTCTTGCAAGTGTAGATACTAAGTTAGATTTCAATTCACCACCAAAATCACTTTGTTCTAACACTAACTTTATACCTTTTCTTAAATATGTTCGTAGCTTTTCGCTCAATTCATCTTGTAATGGATTAGAAATAAAACGATTAATCTTACCTGATACATTGAATATGTCGATTATGATATTCAAATCAATGATATTACACTCTTTTGTAAAGCATTTTGATAAGCCCGCAACGGCAATATTAGGTGGAATAGTTTCAAAAAGGTCTTTTAGTTGGCTAAAAATTTCTTTCTTATCCTGGTTTTCTTTGGTTGAGCCTTCAGAAATACTATGTTTGATAATATGTAACTTTTCAAATACTGCTTCAGCAAATTGTTGGTTACTCTTATTGGCTAAGACAGAAATAATTTTTGATTTTTGATTTGGGTTAATAACTTCAGAACTAAATTTTGTCAGCAAACTTTCCATAAAATCATAAGGAAGATCTATGACAAAAGTTTCCCAGTATTCATGCCATAAAGAACCATCTATAATATGTTTTGCTACCCAAAGGCTAACCCATTCAGGATCTATAAGTTGTAGTAACTTTAAAGCACAGTGTATGACTGAATTAGCTAAATCTCTGTTTTCTCCAAACTTAAATGTTGTTAACTCGTTTTTTAATTTTTGCTCCGCACTTGTATCTCCTAATTTTGCAAGGTTTAGCAATATTTGAAGACGCTTTATATTATTTTCTGATTTGTTCAAGAGTTTTTCATAAGCTAGTATGGCACGATCGTAGAATAATAGTGGAACTCTATCCACAGAAAGTTTAGTGATGATCTCCTCAAAAAGTTCATTGTTTACTTGTTCCAAAAGCTCAACAATATCTTCTTCATAACCAATCCAATCTAATGACTCAATTACTTCTTTTCTCACTTTTGCACTAGGATCTCTATGAATGAAATATTCCCCTATTTCTTGATTCCAGTTGTTTCCTAATAATTCAGATATAAAAGTAATACGACTTCCTTCGTTCCAACTTGCAATGATGCTTTTCCACTGAGCACCAAAACTAGATAAGTGAAACTCAGGTCTAGTTGTATAAATGAGTTGCATTCCTTGCTCATCAGTCAAAAAGGACTGAATAATATCGATAAAATCATCAGCACCAGTTGCAATCATTCCATGTAATGCACAAGCTTTATGGTATTTATCGGAGAACATATACCAACTTCTTAGTCTTTCAGATACAAGGTTTCCCACTTCTTTCCAAACAAGTTTTCCACATAACTGCGAAAGCTTTGCGGCAAAGATAGGGTCAACGGTTAATGCCATCTTGATTAACTGCTTACCAATTTCGACTAAATTATCCTCAGTTTTTCTTTCCTCAGCTTTTATCCCTATTTCTTCAGCAATCATAAATAAACTTTCTTGCCAGATGGGGTTATTAAGGTAAAGCTTTGTAAATTCTTGAGTTTTATCTTCACTAAAATTGTTTATAAGTACTAAAAGCTTATTCTTAAGCATCATTGCAACGTAAAATTCTTGAAATTGCTGGTGTTGAAAGTAGAAAGAAATAGGTGTAGTAACAGATCTCTCTAAAATGTGATGAGAGCAAAGTGTATTCAAAATGGACATAGGTTCAGGTAATGTTACCAGTTGCCCATTGTTTTTTAACTTACAACTTTTAGAATGAACAATTACACAGGCATCTTGTTCTGAGATTCCAGTCTTATCTTGCAATGTCATTTCCACTGCTAATTCTGTTAAATAAGGTTGAGCGCAACCTTTTAGTGGGTCGCCTTGCAAATGAATTGAGTGTTCAATTAATTTTTCCGGCAAGTCTACCACTTCACCTAATATCTCCATTTTAGATGTTGCTATTACTGTATTAGAGATGCAGAAAATATTAACAACTTGTGACAGAATCAAAGGCGTTCTTGTTAGTTTGTCTAAAATAGAGTTATTGTTAATTTCTGAATTAAGTTTACTAGCTTGAATACCTAAAGTTTTTTCTAGGTATTTATTACGTTGTGTTTTACTAAGAGGTTTAATATTGACTTGTACGGCTTGGCACAATGGAGGTTTTATATAATGGGTTCTAGTTGCTACAATAATCCCTGCCAGGGGAAAATTTTGTTCAACCTCTCGCAACCACCTATTAGCTCTTTGAGAATGATTTTCTGGGATTTCGTTCCAACCATTTAGAAGAAATGAAAAATGTTCTGTGTTGTAAAGTTGCGTAAGTATACTATGATCTAAATTATAAGATTGAAAAATTACGGAACTTGCGATGTATTCAAGGATACTGGTATTTGCCTCTATCCATAATGGTAAATCAATAAAAAATGCTAACTGACCTACATTATGGAACTGTTTTGTTAGTTGGACAAGGGTTGTTGTTTTACCCGCTCCTAGAGGTGCTTCAAGTATAATTCTATGTCCTTCCATCAATAGTTCTTGGATTTTATAAAGATCAATAATTTCTGTATTTTTTGGCTTATTTGCTTTGATCTGAATAAGCTCAAGAAAGATCTCAGTTTTTTGGTCTAACTGTCGCCTCACAATTAATTTAGATGCCGCTTCGATAACCTGCTTTTTATGTAGGTCTTTATTTGGTAATAATTCTTTTGGCAGGTTTTGCTCAGTATAAGAAATAGTATATTCTTGTAGGGCATTTTCGCTGCTAACCTTACAACTATTTTCAGGGCTTATTGGTTGACCCACTACAGATTGCCCAGTATGTAATGGGTTTACTAAGGGTTTTGGGAATTCTGATTACCAAAAAAGTTATCTTCCCAAATAGGCCACCTAGTTTTATCAAGGTCATTACGATTTATAAGAGGTTGGCATAAAGAACTAATATTGCTAAAACTATTAATAGCTGGAGTGGGACCAAATCGAATAATTACTTCATCAAAGTGTTCAAAATGTCCATCCTTAAAAGTAACACGATATAAATTTGATGATTCTTTCTCTAATTTCTCTAATTTTCCTGGAGTGTATGATGTATCTATTTGAAGCAAACAAAATGCTAAAAACCTATTTAGAATGCTTGCTTTAACTGATAAAGGAGATCCATATTCTCCATTAAGAGTTGCTTTAGTATCACTACGTAGCTTAGCCTTAAGATTATTAAATGTTTGATCAAACAAAGGCTTTAGATCAGTTTCTAACAGAAGGCTAGTATATTGCTCATATAACCAATCAGCGTTATCATATTTTTGCCAAGCTTCTTTTTCTATTTCAAGAAGTTTAGTTTTTAATTTTTTGCCAGTATCATTTTCTAAATTGGGTAGTAATGTTAAAATCTTCTCATGACGAAAATCTTTTATTCTTATCCTCAGTAAATCGGTAAGTCCACCATCTCCACAGCCTGATATCAAGAAGTTCTTAGTTTGCCCAATACTTATGTTTTCAAATGTATCATTTGACCAGTACGAGATTACAGGGAGATTATTTTTACTTTCTTCTATGCCAAAGCCAATAGCAAGGATTACTGCCTGAAATTTTTTCTGTTTGAACCCAGGGTTGTTCCAAATAACTTTAGGGGAGTCTCCTAGATCTACCTTAATGTCTGGTTGGGTTTTTCCACTAACTTGTTTAAGGGATACATTTTCTAAGTAAATATTACCCCTATCAGTTATAGTTTTCCATTCATTACGGTAGTTTTCCCATTGTTCACGAAGGAAGTCAACCACATTCCTCACTGTGCCAGCTTTCCAATTCATTAAAGGCAAACCTGCGTCTGATACTTCAGAGTAATCTTCAGGCCAATCATAAATATGAGGATGTAACCATCTTACAGGATTATTATTAAAAATATCTAAAACTCCACCCTGATATTCAAACAAAGTAACATTGATTCCTCTATACGCTGCACCAATAGTAGCTGTAAGACCTGCTGCACCAGCACCAATAATGGCTACTTCAGAGCCTTTTTGTATTTTTTCTTCTTTAATAAGAGAATAAATTAGATTTAAAGCCCGAACTTGTTGAGAAAAAACTGTAACTCTTTTCTCAAAACAGCCAAGAACATAAACGTTATTTTTTCCATAAGTATGTCCTGCTTGATCAGGAATTTCCATATGCTGAATTAGGTCTTTGGGTGTTATATCTCGGCGTTTCATAAGCTTAGAACCTTTTTTTAGATTGGTAGTAATTTCTTCATTAGTGGAAGCATTCGGCATTTTACTTTGGGTAGTAGTTAGTAGAGAGTTTGATGTGGTAGTAATTTTTTTAGGTTTAGAAATACTAGTTATAGGGTCTTCGATGTTTATTTCCAAAAAATGAGTTTGACCATAATCATCTCCCGCAATTATTAAACCATCTTTTGTCACTACTACTGATAAAATGCCATGATCTAACGTTATTTTTGTTACTTCTTTTCTATTCTTTAGATCCCAGACTCTAATTGTATGGTCAACAGAACCTACAACAATAAAAATATTATCTTTTTGTCTGTATACTGCCAGTGATTTAATTAGAGAAGAATTTGTTTCAAGCGTAGTAGTTTCTACCTTGTTAGTTAAATTCAAAATCTTAACTTTTCCATATAAACCACAAATAGCAAGAACTTCGTTATTTTCTTGATAAATTGTTATTACAGTACAAATATTACTTATTTCAAATGACTTAATTATCTTATAAGTTTCTAAATCCCACATCTTTAAAGTGTGGTCTTTGGAAACAGAAATGGCAAAAAATTTATTGGATTCTTCATAAACGGCTACTGAATAAACAGAGTCATCATGACCTTTAAGAGTAGCTATTTCTATTTCAGGTGTTTCAGAAAAAATATCCCAAATTTTTAAAGCAGAGTCTTCAGAAGTAGAGATAACAAATAATTTACCTCTATCTTGATAGGAAGCTAATGAATAAATGTTACCAGAGTGTGTTGTATTTATAGTAATTACTTCTGTTTTATTACCTATATCACAAACGGAGATAGTTTTATCAAAAGAACCAGAAATGATAAAAGTATTGTCATTTTGTTGATGCATAACAGAAGAAAGTAGGGTAGGTTTTGGCCTAAAAGTAGTAATTTTCTGTTGAGTTTCTAAATCCCAAATTGTATACCCATCAACAGAAGTAGAGATAGCAAAAAACTTGTTCTGTTTTTGGTATAGTAATATCGAGAGAGGAGGATAAGAGCGATTTATAGAATTAGGAGTATTTTGAATCGCGGTTAAATCCCAAGTCTTTATACTATGATCTGTAGAAGCAGAAATAGCAAAAAACTTGTTCTGTTTTTGGTAAATTGTTACATATTCAACAGATGAAGAGTGACCATTTAGAATAGCTACTTCTTTATATGTCATCAAATCCCAAATTTTTAGAGTATTATCCTTAGAAGCAGAAATAGCAAACCAGTTATTATTGTTTTGATAAACTGCCAATGACATAATGAAATCAGAATGCCCAAGAAAAGAAGCAATTTCTATTTTGTCTGTTAAGTTGTATATCTTAAGAGTTTTGTAATCAGCATAAATCGCAAAAAATTTATTCTGGTCTTTATATATTTCAATTGGATGGCGAGATCCAAAATAACCTTTTATAAGTGTAATTTCTTTCTTGTTGGATAAATCCCAAAATCTGATTTCATCGTAAGACGCAGAAACAGCAACTAAGTCATTATTATCTTGATATAAAGCTAAATTTCTAACACCAAAGGAATGTCCCTGAAACAAATAATGTTCAAAATTATTAGATAAATCCCATATCTCAAAATTGCCATTTAGCAAAACAAATAAAGCAAAAATTTTATTTTGCTCTTTGTATACTTTTACTGACTGAACAAGAGTATAAAAATGATCAATAAGAATACCAACTATAGAATAGTTACATAAATTCCATATAATAATCTCCCCAACGCCCGCAGAAATAGCAAAAAGCTTGTCTTCATCCTGATAAATTGCTACTGCCTGAATAGCACTTGAATGCTCTTTTAAAGTATGAATTTTAGTTTTAGTCTCTAAATCCCAAACTTTTAGCTCTTCACTATCTAATATAGAGCTTGAGATAGAAATAGCAAAAAATTTATCTTGCCATTGATATACTATTAGTGATTTAAAAGAACTTCTATGGTCAATCAAACTGCCATAAAGGTAAGGGGAAGGAATAAAGCTAGGTGACAAAGGTTTTAGCCAAGAATACTCCTTTTTTTGAGCAGCTTTGGTTAAGAGATTGCTCAATACTGGTGAAGAAGCCTCAAGTCGCCCAAGTAGTTGACTACTTAACTGGTTAGGATCTTGAGCTAAGATGTGGCTAGAAGCTTCTAACTTGTGCTTAAGCAAGGAAATATCTGAGTTTATACTATCCAGAAAAGAGAAATCTGATAAAAGGGAGTAAATATTGGTAGTAAGTAGTTTTTTCTCTAACCAACAGTAATTAAGTAACAAATGTTGAAGTTCGTCTACATATCCTGCTTCATACAAATGGTAAGCTATGTTCTCATAATAATAGCCATCATTTTTAACACTGTGCCAAGGTTGTGAGGAGTCTTTACGATATGATATCAGCAACTTTTTATGCAACTGTTGTCTTTGCTCTTTAGATAAGGAGCCTGCCAAGTAAACATATGAGAAGTTATGAAGTTCTATTGTTTGTGATTGTATATTAACGATCTTGAGTAAACCACGATTAGCAAGCTCAGAAATCCACCCTTTGATAAGATAATTTTGCAGTTCTGGGTAACTATGCTGCCAGAAAGTAACAATCGTTTCAAATGGAATTTGTTTATCAGGCGGAAAAACTATTAGTTGGTGGTAAAGCTCTGCTAATTGTTTATCTTGTATTTCTAGCATATTTAGACTGACCTTAATAAAAGAATCTATTTTTAATTCGCGATGGCTCAAAGCAGTTAAGTTACAATCGGTTAGAGCTTTTAATAAATCTGACCAAGTAAACCCAAAGTTCTTTCTGTATTTGAATAAACCTCCACATAGCTTAATACCAAAAGGTAAATTTTCACACCATTTATGCGTGATTTCTTTTGCGTCTTTATCTAAAGCACTGAAATCAACTTCAGCCCAGTGAGCTAAAAGTTCTAAAGACTCTTTATTATTCAATTCACCTAGAGGGTATTTATCAATACTACCAAGGAATATACCAGAAATACGAGTAGTAATAAGTAATTTGCTCTTATTGTTCAGAATATCAAAAGCATCAATTTGTTCAAGATGCCATACATCATCTAATATGAGTAAGCACTTTTTATTTTCAAACAGCTTTCTTAATAAAGCTTTATTGTTATTTATTGAATTTTCAGCAGAAAAAGTCTGGGTATATAAAGAAAAGTGTTCTTGTTGTTTTAGGATTTCTATTAGATTACTTTGTGCTGTAACTAGAGACAAATCAACAGCTTTGTCGCCAAGCTTTATCCATATTATTCCATCACTAAAAGCTTCCCAAAATACAAACTTTGCTTTTGGGTCTATACTCATGCTTAATGGTTGATAATCAGTATAACCAAGCATAGTACCCAGAGTACTTTTGCCTATTCCACCCATCCCATCTATTTGTAGTTTTTGGCTGCTAGCAAGAAAAGGAGAGTTGGTGACAGAAGTTGTCAACTTCGCCATTAATTCAGAAAGCTTATCTAGGCGAGTCAATAAATATTCTGGTAAATCAGGGAAATTTACTCCTATTCTTTTAGGTGGTTGGGAGATCTGATTTATCTGTGACATACGGTACAGCCTAATCTAACATACTTTTATATATAGTAATAAAAACACAGTATGATAAACCAAAAGTATTTATTAGAATAGAACATTTTTCACATAGAGAAATCAGTAAAAATACCTTGTAAAAACAGAAGTATCTATTTCAGCAGAAAAGCAGATAAAAAAGCTAACATTTACTCCTAATTAGTATCGGAGCAGTAATGCTATTTATTCATCTTACCAGCCTCAACAATTCTACTAAGCTCTTTAATATCAACGTGTTTATTCTCATCAATAAAGTCCAATATCCTATTAATCTGTAGAAGTAGGTTGTCTTTATCAAAATCTAACTTGGCCAAACTATCAATATTAGCAGCAATAGATTCTCTGGTGAGCTTAGTGATACCAGAAAGCCTTAACCCGTACATCCATTTGATTAACTCACTTAAATCAAGAGGTTTAATCATTTCAACATATTCGTCAACCCGATCTGAAAACATCACTATTTCTTTAATAAAATCAGCGTCAAATTCAGGAAATCTCTCTTTTAGCACCAGAAATTGTCTAAGTAGAGAAGGTTTCTGTAAGTTAATTACCTTACATCTTCTCAAAAAAGGATAGGATAATGATTCTCTCATCCCATAGCCACCAGCATTAGAAGTAGCAATGATTCTTATTCTTTGTCCACAAACAGGGTATATTTCTTCGTTAGTTTCACTGATAGTTATTTTACCTTCTTCTGATACTTGCAATAGCCCTGCTTCAAATTCAGCACCTACTTTATCTATTTCATCAAAGCGAACTAATGAAGGCTTAGGATCTAGTAATGCTTTTAGTAGCACTCCATCAATGCGACAATCAGAACTATAGATTATCTCTTTGATTTTAGAGATGTTTTCAAAATTCTGTCCTGCTATTACTTTTGTTAGTAAGTCTTGTAAAGAACTATTCCACTTATAAAGAACATCTCTAGGTTTAATTCCATCATAACACTGGAAGTTATAGTAGTTTAGATTGTAGATTTGAGCTAATAAAGCAGCGAGCTTACTCTTACCTGTTCCGGGGCCACCCTGTAAAACCAATGGTTCAATGTTTAGCTCAAGCCAGGTATACACACTATAAGTAATTCTAGCGTCAATATGGTAATCAGCATCAGCAAGCTTTTTTTGCAAAGCTTTAACGTTTTCTAGGTTTTTCTGCATTACTGGATTTGGGTTGCCAAATCCTTGATAAAACGCAAAATTGTTGCCGCTTACTATATGTGTTGAGCTAAGGTTTTGAGTTGTGGCTACCATAAGAATTTCCTTTACTACTTATATTTAATTAATTATTAATTATTGATGATTATTACTATCATTGGCTAAAACTCTACCATCGTCACTAGTCGCAGTTATTTGATATTGAGATTTAAGAGATTTAGGGTTCTTTGGATTTACTGTTTTAGAGACTTTGATTAGGGTAGGAAATAGGGCTACTCCAAGATCCCCCATATCATCCTCAGAAATAGCTTTTACTTCATAACTAATTCCAAGCTTTTCTTTCCATTCTTTAACTTCTAAATCTGTCCCAATGGCAACAGCTAAAAGCTTTTCTTTTTGTGGATTTGAATTAAGCTCAACGGCCAACTTAATACATTCAGGACAGGTTAAAGATATGGCAAGAATCACGCTTTCTTTTTGAGAAAAAGCTAGCTTTTCCAAAACTTTCGTTCTGCGCCCAGGGGTGCTTGCCAACATATAGCTAACTTCTCTCCAGGGTACAGATTCACTAGGTTGATTGGCCTGGTTAGTTTGATTAGTTAGGTTGGCTTCAGCAATAAGCTTATCTTTAAACCAATTTTCTTTATTTACCTTAGCTTGATTATCTTTCCATTGCTTTAAGTAAGTCTTAGTATTGTGATGAGCGTGCATAAAGCTATAAGAAGTGAATAAAACACCTATTACAATCAAAGTAACCCCTAAAAGTTTACGTTTGGTATCACCTAAGCCAGCTAGATAGTTTTCTGTTTTCTCAACTGTTTGTTGAGGAGAAAAAGTTTTTATTTTATCAATTAAAGTTGTTTTATCGTTAGGTGAAGAATCTGTTAAATCTACTTGTTTCATTACTTTATTAGCTTTGTTATTAGGCTTTATAGGCTTTATGAGTCATTTTAATTAAGATTAATCAATGATAACTCTCTCTATAATTGCCTAACAACAAACGCCACCTCCCTTATATTTCATTCTATTGGTTGAGTGTTTAGTATTAAACATCAATACTTACAATTAAGCAGTTACACTACCATTTACTCTTAAGCCGTTTTCAGAGCTTGAGTAGTAGCATCTAGATATTTTTTTAACCCTTGAGAAATAAGTTCTTTAAGGAAATCATTGCTACTTTCATAATCCAGGAGTGTTGCAACAGCTTCTATCTGCTTTTTCTCTTTGGTAGAAATAGAGAAAGTAATAGTGGATTGCTCTGTCTCTGATTTACTAGGATTACTACTAGTTGTAGTTTTTGGTCTTCTCGCCTTTTTACTGGCATTTAAGCTTTCTTCAGACTCTTTTGCAGTATGTTCAATGGTACTAAAATCATTACCAGTAGTCTTATCATCGGCCTTCTCATCAGCAGTCTCTAAAGAGTTTTTATCCAAGAGCTTTTCTAGTGGCAAAGAATTACTTTTTTGATTATTTGAGTCTGCTAATACTACAGAATTGGTGTCCTTGTGATTGCTATTACTTGATTCTATAGGCTTTAGACTATCTTGGCCTTGAATTTGAGGTCGAGGTTGAACTTGGGCTTGCTTGTTAGAGTTATTAGTTTGATCAAATAAGCTTCCAATAGCTTTTTGTCCAGGAGCATTATTGTTGTTGCCATTGTTGCTATTGCTATGATTATTATTTTGATCAATAGAATGTCTTATATTGTTGTGAGTTTGGCTTTGTTCAATAACTTTTGGGCTATTGCTGTTTTGCTCAGAGCCTCTTAAATGCGGCTGATTAGCTGGATTATTTTGGTTATTTTGATTAGCCAAGCTATTTGAATTGTTTACATTGTTGTTTGAGCCTGAGCCATTATTAGGTTGTTCTGTCTGTCTTGTAGCAACAATGGCAGCATTAATTTGATTACCATATACAGCAGATTGTAAGTTGTTATTGTTATTTGTGTTCATAAATCTCCTATTTACTTTAATTAGATTCTTAGTTTCTTAATTGCTTATTACTTAAAACTTTATATCAATATCTTGTCTGATAAGAATTTCACCTAAAAGAGTAGCGGCAAATAAGCCCCTCTTACCTTTAGCTAGGCCAACAATACGGCTATCATTATTGATAAGCTCTTTATGCCAAATTAAATTGTCTGTTGAACTAATGATGAGTGGTGATGAGGTATCTATCTTTCCACCACTAGCAAACACTTCTTTAGTGTCTCTATCTTGGTAGATATTAAAGATAGCTTGTCTTGCTTCTATTTCATTGACTCTATACCAAGTATTACTAGTGCCATCAAAACAAAAGAAATTCTCTAGGCCACCTACATAAGCATTCTTTTCTAATAATAGGCTGCTATAAATTGGTGCTTGTGTTTTTACTGATGATAGTAAAGACCAATTTTTCCCTTTGTCTTTGGATTCTGCTGCTAATCCATTGTCACCTGTTAGTAATAGGCTTTCTTGATTAGATTGATTAACAGATAGGCTATAAACAGTGTTATTTTCTCCCCAATAAGGCAGCTTATTTGGTTGTAACTTACTGCTACTAGCAGTATTGCTAACTTGATAAACTAAACCGCCACCGCCAACAGCCCAATTTCCATCGCTACTTATACCTGTAATACCACCATAATTACCTATATCAGCTATCCATTTACCACTTTGATAGCGGTATAAAGCTGTATAGCTAGAATCTTCTACCATAGTACCAACAAGGATTTGTCCACTTTCAGTAATAGATAAACTAGTAACTGTTTCACCATCTATGGGAAGCTTCTCACTAGCTTTCCAAGTATAACCACCATCAGTAGACAAGATAATATTGCCTTCTGAACTAACAGCCATCCCAAGGTTTTGATCTTTATTGAAGTCAAATCCAACAATATCAGGCATTTCAGGTGTTTTTATCTTTACCCAAGCCTTAGTACTATCTGCTACTATTTGACCAACAATTTCTTTTGGTTTTGGCTTAGAGGCTAATTGATTAAACATTGCTAGTGCTATTGCTACCATTATTATTGCTAGAAAGATCCTTGTTCTTGTTGGTAAACTACTCATAAATTACACCTTACACTTTCATTAAACTGTTTATTTATCTACATACTTTTATTGATTAAATTTAATCCGTTACCTTATAAAACACCTTATTTGATCAAAATAAATCCATTCCCTATGAAGCGCATTCGGGGCCACGACAACCACCTTTGGGGCCACCTTTTTTGTAATCAGCTTGAGATTTTTGAATCCAAATATAATTGCTACGCTCACCAACTTGGGCAGCATCAATATCCATGTGTGGAGGATCTTTTCTAGCTAGCCAACGCCAACCATGCGCTCTAAAAGTCGTCACAATTTTAAACCAGTCATTTTTTCTAAAAGCCCCACTAGAAGGATCTAGGCCAACAACATCTAATGCTCTGCCAGCCTCGTGTGGGCTAGTACCAGGAGTGGCTTTAGGGTTGTTACCAGAAGGGTGAACATTAACCTGTTGGCAATTGGTTCTAAATGCCCAAGTAAAACTAACTGTAGAAACCCCTTGGGCATCAAGATCTTGTTTTACCGCTAGATAGCGACGTGCCACTCTTACATCTAGAGCAGGAGTTCTATTAGCTTTTATGCCAGGGAGATTTACGCATACTAGATAGCCTAAATTAAGTTCTTCTCCTTCTTCTGGCTTGTAAACTTGGTTAGTATCGTTGTTTTTAGGTAAGTTATTAGTATCATTGTTTGTAGGAGCATTATTGGTATCATTATTCTTAACTGTTGCTGCTACATCTTCTTCAGGAGAGCTAGTATCACCTAATAAGACAAGTAAAAATAAAGCAATAGCCATTAATAGTACTAGTACTATCCCTAATACTAGCCCAACTACCTCTATAACTCCCTTTTGACTTTTAAGCTTATAAAACCTATTATTTGGCCTGTAAAAGCTTTTATTTAGCTTATGGAAATAGCTATTAAAGATTTGCAAATCATTTAACCTATATGAAGTACTTATAAGCTTATAAAAGCTTTTCTTTAAGCTTCTCTTAAGGCTTTTTAATGTGTTTAGAGTAAAACTATTTGATGTAAACATAAGCTTTATCCTCTTAAATTCTCCAAATCCTTCAAATCCTTTTAAGAATGGCCTAAGAATCTTTATAGGTTCAATTACCAGAAACATTAAAGAAAAACACTGTGCCAGGTGGAACTTCAACATAGCTTGTAGTAGGGGCGGTGTAATAGTAACTACCATCAACAGTAGCGTTACCAGCCTCAGCAATAGCACCGCCACCTACACCACCAACCGCGCTAGCTGCTCCAAATGTCAAGACTCTAGCCATAGTTCTACCAATCCTCTTGCCTATACCCGCATCACCTTTTTTAACAACTTTTCCAGCAACACCAATACCACCTGTTTTATCTACAGCAGTACCAGTTAGTTGTATTTCTGTCCCATCTGCTAGAGATAAGGTCATAGGGCTATCTACACGGTTAAATACTCGTTTATCGTTTCTAAACTGGGCAAAAGGGACAAATGCTGTTGTTCCAGAAGGTATCAATAGTTCACCTTTACTTGTTTTTACATCACTTAAAACTTGGCATTTAACAACAGTAGGAATGTCATTTCGGAATGGTTGTAACATCATCAGAGGCAACATTGTCCCTCTAGGAATTTTGACTTTAGGCGTAGCTACATTAGTTACAGGTACTTCTTTAACCTTTGCTTTTTCTTCATAATCTTTGACCATCTCATCGCCTGTCCTCATACGGAAAGCAAATTGTCTAGGCTTTTCAACTACCTTTTCTACAGCTACTTGTTGTGGAGCAGGCTCAACAATAACAGGAGCAGGTGGTGGTGTATTGACGATAACAGGTGGTGGAGTTTCTACAGGGGTTGGGGCTTGTTCTTTACCGTTAGTAATAGGCTCAGGGCAAGTACCCATATCAGGAGTAATATTGCCTCTAAGCTCACTCTTGATGTCTTTAACAGGTAAAGGTTTAACGCCAACAGTCCTATTATCTGAGCCAGCTTTAT
>JBDIBI010000057.1:0-27355 GCA_039812885.1 Blastocatellia bacterium | reverse complement strand
AAAACTTTGACTTAAATCTTAACGTCATTTTGGGAGCTTGATTTTCTACTTAACTGTCTATTTTACTCATAGTTATAGGTTTTTCTGTGGGACATTTGTGACGTTTGTGGGGTTTTACCCATGGTACAGCAGCAAATTTTCCTAACCTCAATGGCGTATTAACCAGACCCATAAGGTGGGATTTAGTAGAACCACAGTATGATGAAATGGTAAAAGCTGGCGTCGCTCTTAAGCAAGGCTATGCTAGCGCAGAAGCTATTTTAAGAAGATATAATTCTTACAATGTTATGCACCCTACTTATAAGGCACTAATTGAGCTTGGAAAAGCAGAAAAAACTATTTTCTTGTGCGAGTATTTACCCTCACTAGAAGTACAACGAGAGGTTAATGAAGGGTTGAACGTAGTAGAAAATTGGAATTCAGCCGCAGATTTTATTCATTATGGTAAGCAAGGAGAAATTGCTACTAATAGTCGTGAAAATCAGGAAATTTCTCTCTTATCGTTGCATTTACTACAGAACTGTTTAGTTCTAATTAATACTATTTTAGTTGAGCAAATGATAGAGGAAAAGAAACTGTTAGAAAAATTGAGCCTAGAAGATTTAAGAGCTATAACCCCTTTATTTTACAGCCATATAAACCCTTATGGTTCATTTGATTTAGATTTAAACAAACCTTCTTTTCTTAAGGCTGCTTAGTTGTTTTATGAATTTTGAGATAGTGGTAAAGAGTAGGTTTTGAAATACCCAAGTTATGACAAATTGTTTGGATAGTGTGGTTGCCTTCGTTGTACAAAGAGACAGCTAATTGCTGTTGCTTAGAATCAAGAGTAAGAGGACGACCACCTTTCCTACCTCTAGAGCGTGCAGCAGTCAAACCAGCTTTAGTACGTTCACCAATAAGGTTTCTTTCAAATTCAGCTAGCGCACCAAAAATATGAAAAAAAAGCTTACCCGAAGAAGTAGTTGTATTAATGGCTTCTTGAAGGCTTGAGAAATGGATTTCTTTTTGCTCAAGGTCAGTGATTAGCTCAATAAGATGCTTAAGCGAACGCCCTAATCTATCAAGCCTCCACACAACTAAAGTATCGCCTTCACGCAATGTGTCTAAAGCACGTGTTAGACCTTTACGCTCAGAAGTAGAATCACTGACTTTATCAACAAATATCTTTTGACAGCCAGCTTTTTTCAAAGCATCTTTTTGTAAATCCAAGTTTTGGTCATCTGTTGAAACACGAGCATATCCTATTAGCATAATTATCTATTGATTGGTAAAGAAACTCATTCAAAGTGTATAAATTTTAATTTTGATTTCTTTACCAGATTTCTTTACCAAAGAAAAGCAGGAAAAGAAGGGTAGAAGGCAAGAAATCAAAAAGGTAAAGAAAACGCTCCTTTTCTTTACCTTTTCTCTCTATCTTTTTCCTTGTCGTGCCTTATCGCAGCTTCCCTTTAGTTAGCCCTAAAGGCAGTTTAGGCAACTCTAAGCTAGACGGCAAAGAACAACAAATAAAAGAGTTCCTTTCTTTGGGTGTTTCTAAGTCTTCTATTGCTAAAATTACTGGCGTTGATCGTTCTACCTTACTTCACTTTATTGTTTCTAGACGCCTTTCCTAATCCTCAACCCTATTTTTCGTCTCTTTACTGTCTGAAGAACTTTTCGGGGATTTGGGCAAACTTTACCAATTTAGACAAATACCTTATCCGACCCACAATTAAAATAATCAAGTTCTTAAATGGAGCAGGAAATGTCTTGTTTCTAGTACAGGGGCTTAATGCTCACTGACAAAACTCAATATTCATTTTAACTAATACTAACCAAATTAAAATCAAGGAGATAGCCTATGGGATTTCTAGACCTTTTCAGAAAGGTAGGAGGATTTTTTGCCAATTTGTTCACAGATAAGAAGTTAAATCAAACAGTAAACCAAATATCAATACTTGCACAAGTAGCATTCCCAATAGTAGAACTAGTAGCCAAAGTGACACCTACGCAAGCCGATAATTTATTAGTAGAAGCAGCCAAGAACATTGGAGTTAGCATCAATGACATTTTTTCTAGCACCAACGAGCTTATAAAAGATGGAGGCCGCCAACGATTAGCAGCTGAAGCCCTAAAGCTGAAATTGCTAGAATTGGTACAAAGTGGCAAAGAAATTAAACTAGAGGACTTTGCAATTAAGACTGTTGCTGATGTTTTAAGCTTGGATAAAACTGCCCTACTTACTACCGTACAGTCTGCTGTATTCTTTTTTAAGCAGGCCAAAGCTAAATAGTCTGTATTCTAAAAAATTATCTTTTGCCCTTCTGCCACCTTAACCAATGGTGGCTTTTTCATTTTTCAGCAGCCATATTTCTTTCGGTTGTTATAAAACGATCAACTTCGATCACATTGATCTCAAGTTGATCTCGATCAAGCTCGATCACTTTTGAGATCAACTTGAGATCAGCCTCGATTACATTCCAAAACTAAGACTTTTTCTTCTCAAGCACCTCATTAAACAGGTCATGATCGAACATAACCCCTTCCCTAACACAAATTTCTTTAACGTCGTAAGCTAAATCAGATATACTGTAACTACTTCCACCTACACGACTTGTCTTAACTCTATCAATAATTTTCTCTAAGGCTTTTTTCCGCTGGCTCCGGCTTTGTTGAGGCGGATTAGCCACAGCTAGAATTTCCTTAACAAAATATGCGAAAGAATTTGGGCGACTGTTAGAACGTTCCTTGGCTAGGCGAATTGCTATTTCTATCTTCTCAACAGGAATGAGTTTTACTTTCTCATAGCTCTTGTGGTCTGCTTTTGCCCATTTATTGGTGGTAATTTTTTCATAAATCATCATCACTGCTTTTTCGTGCTCGCTTTGATGATGATCTGTCTTTTTAAAGTCATCATCATCTATTTTATTGGGTGACAGATGGGCACTAGTGACTATTGGTCCCTGGTGACTATTAGGCACTAGGGACCGATGGTCTTCGGTAAAAACCTCGTATAAAGTTCCCTTAATATCTGCGGCATTATATGTAGTAATAATCTTTATAAGTCCTTTAATTTCTAGCTCTGGAATTACACGTTTTATGTGTCTTATTGATAAGTCACAAGCTTGTGAAAGTGAGGCATATCCAACTAAACACTGGGTTTTATGGAAACCATAGGAAAGACGAAATAACCTTAAATAGACTTTGTACTCATAAGGATCTAATAACGACATTAATTTATCGAATATTGTATTTGGAACTTTAACAAACTTCTTTTCAGGTTCGGCAAAATTCCTTTCAGATTCGATATACTGGTGACTAATAGTCACTGGTGACTGTTGGTCTACTGGGGACTCAGTCACCAGTGTCTGTTGGTCACCAGTGTCTGCATAGTCTTTTTGTGAAAAATCTTCAGTAGAAATAGACGTATTTTTACTGCTATGATCAGAAGAAGAAATTTCTTGGTTTTTAGTAATAGGTAAATTATCAGCTAAAATTTTTTCAGAAGGTAGTTCAGTGTACTGGTGACTAATAGTCACTAGTGTCTGCGAATTTATTGGTATTTGTTGAGTTACTGGTGACTGTTGGTCACTAGTAGTTTCATGATTTTGCTTTAATGACTCAGTGATAGAATACTGATTGTCATGGAAAGCTTTTTCTATATTTTTTCTAGCAGAAACTTCTGTTGTTGGTAACCCTTCAGGTAATAACTCTGCGTGATACTGATGACTATTAGACACTAGTGACTGATAGTCTACTGGTGACTGTTGGTCACTAGTAAACTCATGATTTTGTTGTAATGTTTCATTTATGAAAGCCTCATCAACACTGTGGGGCTTTTCTTGATTTTTCTTTGATGGGATTTCCATCGTTAGAAGATTTTCAGGCTGTGTATTGATATGATACTGGTGACTATTAGACACTAGTGACTGTTGGTCTATAGAGGAATGTAGATTTACTGGGGACTGTTGGTCTACTGGGGACTGTTGGTCACTAGTATGAGAAGGCCCTTCTTTTGGTGCTATCCTTGAAAGTAACTGAGAAGTGTATTTAGTTTTTTCTTCTAAAGAAATAACCGGCTTAAGGATATCACTTAACTTGTGCTGTAACCCTCGCTTCTTGTTGCGGCTCATAGTCGTCTAATAGTTCCTTACTAAGTTTGATGAAATCAAAACTACCACTAGCTGATCGATCATAAATGATAATAGGTTGATGAGCAGAAGCAGCTTCTACTAATCGAACATTTTTGTGAATTACAGAATCCAACATTAGAGGCCCAAAAAACTCAGAGACTTCTTTTTTCATGTCTCTATCCAAATTTTGGGACTTATTGTAAAGGTTTAATAACCCATGAATTACCAAATTATTTTTTTCATATGCATCTTGAGCTTTAGCAATTTGTTGCATTAAGTCAACTAGCCCATATAGAGCAAAGTAGCCGCAATCAACAACAACAATAACTTCATCTGCTGCAACAATGGCATTCATAGTTGATGTTCGCATAGCTGGGGGAGTATCAATAATTATGTAGTCATATTTATTTTTTATATTTTTTAATCTTAATTTCAATAAAGACTCTCGATTGTGGCTACTTTCTAGTTTATTTTCTAGCTCTATAGAAAGCGCATTTGGAATTAAATCGAAGTTTTCATTTACAGGTATTATATAGTCCTGAATTTTTGGATTATCACTAGTTAGTAAATGAAAGGTAGTATTGGTTATCCTTCTAGGATCAATACCTAGAGCAATACCAAAGTTGCCTTGAGCATCAAGGTCAATACCCAATACTTTTTTATTATGTTTAATTGCTAGACAGGCTGATAGATTAACAGATACAGTAGTTTTGCCTGTACCACCCTTAGCATTAGCAACAGCAATAGTTCTAGACATTTTATTCACCTGCAATAGTTGGAGAAAATTTTTGTATAGTGAAATTTTCGTGTAGTTTATCTAAAGTGATAAGGATAGCCCCTATGCTACGCGGTTTTAGTTCGCCTCTTTCCCAACGTGCAAGCGTATTAGGGCTAACTCCTAGGATTTTAGCCAGTTGTCCTTGAGTTAATCCTAAAGATATCCTTTTTTGCTTTATTTCTGATGAGATGTTTTCAACAGTGTTATCTTTCATGCTATTAACTATACGAAACGTATAGTCCATTATAATCTAATTTGGTGTTGGAACAAGGAATAGAAACCTGTTTTAGAGAATGACATTAATGGGAATAGGCAATTTAGGTTTTGTTCTTCAATGTCACTATATACATCGGCTAACTAAATGGCAATTTCACCTGCAGATTGGGTTTCTCCATATTTCCAAGAAAGATATGTACGTAGTTATCTTCAGAGTTTATATTTTAGCGTTACTTAGTTAGATGATGAGCTTTCTATTTTCTTACAAACTAATTTTGGAGTAAGATGGGCCGAATGTCTTTCTCAGGACAAATAAAGGAGTTTATCAAATATTTTTATTATATATGGAGTTTATTTATAGAATTTACTTTTGTATGCTTATGAGTAGTAAAGTGGTAGAGAAATTAAACTAAAGGACTTTGTAATTAAGACTGTTGCTGGTGTTCTAAGCTTGGATAAGAGTGCCCTACTCACTGCTGTACAGTCTGCTGTATTCTTTTTTAAGCAGGCCAAAGCTAAATAGTCTCTGTATTCTAATGAATTATCTTTTTTGTCATTCTGCTACCTTAGCTAATGGGGGGCTTTTTCGTTTTTCAGCAGCCACATCTCTTTCGGTTATTATAAAACGATCAAACTCGATCACATTTTGAGATCAACTTGAGATCAGCTTCGATCGCACCTGAAATTAAGACTTTTTCTTCTCGAATGCCTCATTAAACAGGTCATGATCGAACATAACCCCTTCCTTAACACAAATTTCTTTAACATCATAAGCTAAATCAGATATGCTGTAACTACTTCCACCTACACGGCTTGTCTTAACTCTATCAATAATTTTCTCTAGAGCTTTTTTCCGCTGGCTCCGGCTTTGTTGAGGCGGATTAGCTACAGCCAGAATTTCCTTTATGAAGTACGCAAAAGAATTTGGGTGGTTGGTGGAACGTTCTTTGGCTAGACGAATTGCTACTTCTATTTTTTCAATTGGTACGGATTTGACTTTCTCATAGCTCTTTAAATCTGCTTTTGTCCAATTATTGCTAGTGATTTTTTGATAAATCATCATCACTGCTTTTTCATGTTCGCTTTGATGATGATCTTCTTTTTTTAAATCATCATCATGATGATCTTTATTGTTTCTCAAATTGATAGGGGTACTCAATTTGATAGCCTCTCTCATATTGAGATCATCTCTCATATTGGTAGCCTCTCTCATATTGATAGAGGTGTTTGGCCTTCTTACTATATAGTGATTTCCTTTTATTCCATGCCCGAAATTTGCTCCTACTCTTTCTATTAACCTAAGACTTTCTAGTTTTCTAACAGCCCTCTCAGCAGTTGCAACCCCAATATTTACAGAACTTGCAAGTTTATTCATCCCTACTGTACAGTATTCTGATTTGAATCCATGAGATAGCCTATACAACCGAAGATACACCAAAGAAGCCGTAGGATCTAAAAGTGGTAATAAGCCATCTAGAATTTCATTAGGGATACTTGTTTCCCCTTTAGTTGTAGGAACTGTGATAACCTCTATCATATTGATAGCGGCACTCATATTGATAGCGGCTCCCATTGAGAGAGGTGGTGGCTCTTCTTTGATAGAGGCACTCATATTGATAGCCTCTATCATATTGATAGAGGTAGGTTCAGTGATTGCGCTTTTATTTGTTTCTGGCTTATTAGTGGGTACTTCACTACTAAAACTATCTTGTTTGGGGGTTTCGCATAATTCTCCAAAATATTCGTTTTTGGATAGTTCTGTAGTTTCGTTAGTTTCTTTTGTGGGTATATCTGTGACTTCAATAGTTTCCGTTTTAGGTATTTCGGTAACTTTGTTGTTTTCTATTGTAGATGGTTTTGTCGCTTCATCGTTTTCTATTGGCTGAGTTTCCAAATCCTCTATCGTTTTGATAGCCTCCCTCATATTGATAGCCTCTATCATATTGATAGAGGTAGTAGGAGATGGATTAATGGTTGAAGGGCTACCAACCAAACGTTCAAAAACTTGGCTAAGAATATTACTGCTGTCTGGCAATTTCCGATCTACGATGTCGCCGTACTTCCGCTTCTTGTTCGAGGTCATCAAGTAACTCCTTTGTCATACGGATATAATCAATTGCACCACTAGCCGATGGGTCAAATTCTATTATTGATTTATGTGCTGCGAAGGCTTCTGGCAAGCGAGTGTTTTTATAAATAGGGCTAAAACATAGTGCCTGAAACTTTTGTTTTATAGCTTCATGTACATCTTTAGCGATGTTGGTTCTTTCTAAAAAAGTTGGTAAAGCATATGGTCGAACATCTCCTCGATGTTGGGTAACTTTAAGCAAATGGCCAATAAGGTGAACTACTGCTCCAAGTGCTTCAAGCTTACATTCAATTGGTATGATAACAGCATCACAGGCAGCAAAAGCATTTACTGTAGCAATCCCAAGGTTTGGAGGACAATCAATTAAGCAAAAATCATAAGTTTGTTTTAGTTCTTTTAGCGAAGATGATAGTCTTTGCTCGCGATATAAGCCATTAGCCATATCGAGATCTATAGAGGCCAACCGTAGGTTAGCTGGTAAAAGAGAAACTCCAGATGAAGTTTTAATAATACAGTCATTGATTTTTTTTTGCTCCAACAATACTTCATATGTAGTACTACCATCAGGGCCATAGGAGCCAGAAAGCCATTCAGAAGAGTTGGCTTGAGCATCAAGATCAATGAGTAAAACAGATTTATTGTATTTAGCAACCATTGCAGCAGCTGTATTAACAGTTGTTGCTGTTTTTCCAACACCACCCTTGTGGTTAGCAATAGCAATCACTTTCATTTTTACTCCAAGTGTTTTAATCAGTTGTAAAAGCTAGAAGTGTACCAATCTTTTCTAGTTACTGAAACAAGATTTTAGATTTAAACTAGAGTAGAATTTCTTTGGATATATTCTTTAGTATTTAGTTCTGCGCTAGATAAGTTCTCTTGTTTTTCGGATTGTTCTATCTCTGCAAACATTTTTTCTATTTTTTCTCTAGACTCATAATTAGGTTTCATCATACCTCTTTCCCAATAGCCCCAAGTATGAGGTAAAACGTCAAAAAGTTTTGCCATTCCTGTTTTTGTCAAACCAAACTTAGTCCTCAATGCAACACACATTTTTGGAATATTATGGATATCTGGAGGATTGATTTCATATTGTTGTAGTAAAAGTAATGTTGTTCGTCTAGGTATGGTTTTACCAGACTCCCAGTCTTGCCAAGCTCTTAACTGAACACCAAAGAGGCCGCCAGCTTCTTTTTGAGTTAGGCTTAATTTTTTACGGAAATTAAACAATCTTTCAGATATAGGTATAGTTTTTTCGTCTTTCAAGCTGCTCATAATCATATATATTATGAAGAATCACCATATATTGTCAACATCGTCCTTGTATTTATGCATAAAATACATATAATCACGACAGTTTACTAATGTTGACAAATAAAATTGCCTGCCAATATAACGGATTAGCAGGCAGTTTACTCCCTAAATTTTTAATTTAGAAAGGAACTAATGTTTTAATGTATAAAACTATACCACAACTAAACACTGTTTCTACAGCGCAACAAGAATATGATACAAATAGAGTTAAGGTTAACAACCCTGTTAGTGGCCCAGGTTTTTGGGAAGAACTGCCAAAACCTGGACAAGAAATACCAGGAAATTTGCAAGAATTTTCGGGGCTTATATTACTTAATGCAAGTGCTGCTGAAAAAGATGGGTTTCTTGTTTATGTAGGAGAGAAAGAAAATTGTTTACTTGCTTCCCAAAATAGAGAAAAAGCTATTATTATGAGTAGCTTTACTACAGGCTACAGAATGTACTTGTTTTTTCAACAATCTCTTCCTAATTCTCCTAAATTTAACCCACGCTCTTTTGCTCGCAGCGTAGCTATTTTCAGAGTTTATATTTTAGCTGCGTCACTTGGTTGGTCAAATGATGAGCTTTCTGTTTTCTTACAAACTAACTTTCGAGTAAGGTGGGTTGAATGTCTTTCTCCACAGCAAATAAAGGGATTTATCAAATATTTTTATTATATTTGCCAAACAAAACAAATCACTCGCTCACATGTCGCTTAACTCAAATTTATTGGGTGGAGTACTTTTCCACCCATTTTTATAGAAAGATAAATTCACTAGAAAAGGCTAGCATTTACAATCAGTTACCTGATAATAAACTTTTCATAGTATCTCTTATTTCCTGAATACCTTCATCGTCACCTATTTGTGTACAAATTTCTATTGCTTTGTTAAAACAATTGCTTGATTCTAGAAAGCTTCCAACAGAGTAGTGATATATCCCTAAGCTTGTTAATATGTTGCTTTCAGTTTTCATATCATTTATCTCTTTGGCGGTTTTTAAAGCTGAAAATAAATATTCAGACCCTTGTTTTTTATCTTTTAAGCTAATATAAACTTGTCCCAAACCAAACTCAGTTAGCACTTTTTCTCGGCTATCATTAAGTTTTAATTGAAGATCTAATGCCTTTGAAAAGTATTTTTTTGCTTCAAAATATTCTTTTGTTTCATTATAGCAAAAACCTAATAAATATAACGTTTCTGCTTCTTTTGGACTTTGCCTAGCAATTACCCAATTGTTTAATGACTCTTTATAGTAGCTTATTGCTAATTTTAGTGATTCAGGCGAATCTTCATGTCTTGCTCTATAACCGTTAGAAAAAGCCTCTTGTGCTTTAATTAAGTATATATCCTCAGGTTTAGAGATTCTCTTTTCAACTATTCGAATTTTGTATTTTCCTGTTTTATTAGGGTTTTCTGTAGATTTTACTTCAAGTCGATAAAGTTCAAGCTTATCCGATAATAAATAAATAATCTCAGGGCCAAAATCTCCATTTGTACTATCTACACTAGTTATTGGATTGTTGTTAGAGTCATAGGAAGTTAGAGCTACATCGACTCCTTCTTGTAATACTTCTATTATTGCAAATTCACTTTTTTGTAGGTTAATATAAAAACTATCAAATTCACCACCTGGTAAGCTTTTTTCATAAGATTCTTCTGTGTTTAATACTGTTTTAGTCTTATCACTCTGGCAAAAGGTATAACCATAGGATGAAGTATTTGGCACTTGCATCAAAAGTACTAAAATTATGGAAACAATTATAATCTTTATTACTTTCATCCATCTTATGAGGCGAGGAGACTCGGCTATTTATGGCCGAGAGGAATCGCCATCTCCTTTCGTATAAGAATAAGAAAAACCATCACAAGCAAATAAAAGCTTGCAATAGGTGTGTTTAATACCTTGAATGGTAAAATTAGGGTTAGTGATGTTGAAAAAGCCACTAGCACGAACAGCAACCTTACCAGTATAAGTACCAGCTTTTTTACCTTCAGTAACGACAGCCTTAACCATATCACCAGTAGAAAATCCAAAGAATTTCTTTCCTGCTTTAGCTTTTGTACGAGGAAACCCAAATTTGTCCATTAAGCACATTTGCCTACAACCATGTCCAGTAGCTTTTATTTCTAGTACATTAACTTTATCAATATAAAGAGTTTGAGGTGTACTTGCTCCAACACAGGCTGCATCCGTCCAGTGTGTTTTAGCTAATTTCTGATTAGTGCGATTGAACTTTGTTAACCCACCACTACCTGTTTCAATAGGTAGCCTAAAGGCTTTTAGCCTATTGTATATTTCCCATCTTATGCTATTTACAGCAGCAGCGTCCTTTAATGGTAACTTAGCTTGAGCTTGAATTTCTGGGAAGCCAAATTCAGTAGCAGTTTTGTTACCTTTCTTTAAGTTACATACTGCACAAGCTAAAGTTAAGTTTGTTACCCTATTACTACCACCACGGCTTTTTGGAACAATATGCTCGACTTGTAAAGGAATATTTTCCTTTTTACAATAACCGCATTTACGTCTGTATTTCTCAAGCAAATACTGGCGCAACTCATATCCAGCTAGACTACCTTGTTGGTATTCAAGCCCTTTAATTTCAGCATTTTGCATTAACTGAGAGTCAAATTTGACCAACTCTAAGCTAATACCTGATATTGGGCAGAGTTTTAGTAGTCTCCTAACCCAAGTTGTGACATTAGCTACTCTGCTTAACAAAGAAGGTGCTAACCAACCTTTTGGGCGTGTTCTATTATTGAATCTAGGTTTGCGATAGCGTGTTTTCCTATTGCGTCTATTACGGCGAATCTGACGACGACTATCTAAACTAGCTTTAATAGCCTGCCCACGATGCTCAATCTCAGCAGCAAATACTACTTCTCCTGTTTGCTGGTTAACTATAGCAACACCTGTTTTCTTGCTGCCAGGATCTAGCTTTAGTTGATAAGGTTGCAAATCTGCCTTAGCTACTTCTCGTTTAAGTTTAATTGTGAATGGAAAACGCTTATATACAGCCGCTAAACCTGATTTTAACAGCCTACGAGCTTGTCCAGGGTGGCACATATCTAGCTGTTTTCCCTTGGTATCTAGTACAAATACTTTTTGCATAGTAAAGTGTTACCTCACATTTCTGTGGTTATTTTGGCCTCGACAATGTTAAGGATCAGTTATTCTACTAAGCACTACCACTATACCCTTGCAGTTGTTTAACTTAGTAGTTACAGAGCTTAAGGCTGGCTAGCACCTTAAGGTGTGTTCTGGAACTCTCTCCTTAACGTAGCTTTACATACAGCTTAGTCCGGTCAACTGGGCTTGCTACCTTCATAACAAGCCTAGGCGTTCACGCCTAGGTAGTTGACATTTATTACCTACGGTTATATACAAAAACTACCAAATAAAATGTAATTTAAGCATAATCTCTTATAACGTCTTGGCTTTCTAGTTTTTTAGTTATTAAGTGATAATATTTTTCTGCTAAAGTTTTTAGTTTTTCTCTTGTTACTAATGGTTTTAACAAATGAGATGGAATAGAAGAAACGCCAAGCTTTGCGCCCATTAAGCCGCCTACGATAGCTCCAAGCGTGTCTACATCTCCACCTAAGCCTATCACCTCACTAACAGCATCAGACCAAGAATTAGGATGTTTCATCACTGTCCAAAGCGATGCTAAAACAGTTGGTATAACAAAAGGTGTAATTATTGGCTTATCAAATTCAGGATAATGCATTCCTGACCATGCTATGAAATTTAAGGTTTCCTCAGTTTTTTCTGTATAGCCAGATAATTCAACTATATACCTACTAAAACCCTTATCTATGCTTTCTATATTTTCTGCAATGGTAGCAAAAAAAATTTCTCTTTTAATTTCTGGCTCAACTACCAATAGCTGACAAGCCTTAGCAATAGCAACTCCTCCTGCAATGCTGCGAGGGTCTTGGTGAGTAATCTTTGACACATCACCAACCACTTTTGGCAATTGTTCGCCTTTATTCAAAAAGCAAAAGGCTAAAATAGCAGTACGCATAGCAGTACCATTACCAGCAGAGCCTATCATTGCTCCGCTTTGTTTCCAGTCGCTGTGCAAGAAAAACTGTGAGGCAGCTAGACTACAAGCACCTCCTGGGCCAATAACTGCCTGATCTTTCCATAATTTAAATATAGAACTAGCAATATCTGATGGGTTTACATAACCACACCTAACAATAGATTGGACTGTGGCAATAGTTAATTGGGTATCGTCTGTATATTGACCTAATGGATAGCCTTCAAATTTAGAGTAATTAGCCAGTAATGTAGGCTTTAGAGGAATAGAATGTGACCAAAGCCCTTCAAATGGTGCACCTAATGCATCTCCTACAGCTCCTCCCAATAAGCATCCTAATATTTGTTCTTTTAATTGCATCTCATTTATATTTCCTCAGATAATAAATACTGCTTAATAGTGATTTCTTCAATTGAACTTGTAAGTTGATTAGTTTAAAGTTACGCTTTTGATAGAAAATTTTCGTAAGCAAAAATCGCAGTACTTAATTGTATGCTTATTTATTATACTATGCCTAACAATATCTAAAACCCTTAACCACCTCAGATTTAAGGAAAAGGAGAAATGTTATGGTTGCTAACAAATCTATTTTTGTAGAGGTTCCTGTAAGAGAAATGATAGATGTTAGTATTTCATTTGAAAGTGCTTGGGAACAAAAGGTAAAAGTTACT
Source organism: Blastocatellia bacterium (assembly GCA_039812885.1). Lineage (GTDB taxonomy): Bacteria > Acidobacteriota > Blastocatellia > Chloracidobacteriales > JADJPF01 > JADJPF01. The sequence goes on along the minus strand of JBDIBI010000057.1, from coordinate 14,151 downwards.
ATAAGAGATCCTAGAGTCGTACCTGCAAAATTCCATACAGCCACTTTTGAAAAAGATGGACATAAGGGCGTTTTCAGGCTTCCAGGTATTAAAAATACAACTTTTATTAAGGTAGTAGTTTTTCATAGAGAGCCTGGTAAAGAATGGGCAGTAAGTGCTGTAAGAGCATTTCCTATTGTTGATGAGTCTGCTAGCACTGGTGGAATAACAGTTCGAGCAGATGATAAAGCTTTAATGCCTGATACTAATGAGTCTGACTATAATGATTCGGTGGTGACATTCACTTGGTCCAAATCTAACTACTTTAACTTCATAGGAAGAGATAAAATGTTCTTGGGATAACCATGAAAGATAGAGTGGATATATTTCTTTTTTGGTTCATAACCCTAACTTACTAGTACTATTAAAGTATCCCAGCAAGCTGTAGTATCATTGGCAGCCAGGCAAAACAGTTATAGGTTCGGTCTTCAGTGCTAGTAACAGTGTAGCCTGTGCGTCGCAAGTTAAGCCACTATTTCTCGAAAGAGATCTTACGATCTGATAAATCCATAAGTGCGTCCCCAGGCAAGCCAAGCTTGTGCCATTTCTTTTAGTTTACCCCTACTTTCAACAGGAACAGGATCAGCGCCAGTGATTGCCCGGAGTGCCCAAAACCACTGATCCAAGTTATGTTCTACCTCGTGCAAGATATATGGAATTGCTGCTGGCCCAAGACCAATAATTGCCTGGTATGCTGGATGGGTTACCATATCAGCTATTCTCAGATTAGGTGGCCTATCTGCTTGCCATATCTTCACTAAACTATGGAACCTTTCCTCTACAGACTGATGCAATACAGAGTCATCCTTCGCATACACTAATTCTTGCCCTTCTTCTTTTGGTTGTGTTAACAAAGGTGTTGTTGATTGAGAGTCTGTTTCCGATGGTCTAGTACTCATAACATTTCCTTGCTCTTAAATTTAAGAGTTGGTTAATTAGACCAAAGACTAGCACTAATGTCAAACCACGATGTTGCGCACAAAAGCGAAAGTCGAATACTAAAGTTAGCTTTAGTTTTTTCTATTTAATAAAAACACCTACTTGTTAGTAGCAAGGATGTTCCTCATACTGATAAGAAGGGTCTCCTTGAGCGTCTGATGTTACAGTTTCAAGGACACATTTTTTAACATGGTATTTTACACCACTAAATTTATATATTTTTAACTCATGTTCTACAGCAGACCTTTGAGCAGTTAGTAGTAAATCATGGTAAGTATTATTTTTATTTTTTAGTGCGACTAACTCATAATTACCTATATTATCATTTAGTAATAACTGGTAGTTATTACCCTTTTTGGTAAATACCCATATAGGGCAATTATGTCCTCGGCAGAATGCATTCTCTTCAGATTGCTTTAATACTAATTCCATTTTCCCATCATTGTTTAGATCCATTTCTTGAGCAGAGAAAAATGAAGCAGCATCTATTAAACCTTTTTGGTAATCCTCTTGAAATTGTTCAGGGAAGTTATACCCTTTCCTTACTATTTCTTTAAGTAATTTTTTAGCTAGCACATCGGGCACCTTTGCTTTTTTGGTAGGGAGTTCTATCTTTTCAACCTCAAAATTGGATTTTTGGCTTTGGCTAAACACAACATTTAATGGTAATACAATAAGTATTACCATTATCATTGCGAAATAAAAATGTGGTAGTTTTAACATCTGCTAGTCTCCTAATTACTTATGAGATAATACTTCAATGCTTAAAATTTGCGTACAGCATACTACTTAATTCCAAGACTGTCTTTAGCTTTTTGATAATAAGCTTTTCTATCTTTGAATCCGTGAATTGAAGAAGATGAAGAGGTTTCATCCCCTGTGTTTATTTTACCTGACACTTTTCTTAGTGTCTCAGATTCATTACCACGATTATCATCAAGGATTTTGTTGATGTTGTTTTCTTTCCAATAATAAACGCCTGAAAGTGCCCCAATATAATTGCTCTTTGCAACCACTTCTGGATTTTTGAGTATTATATTAGTCCAGGCTTCGCTAGCTTTATCCAATTCATCATGCGCACTGGTTTTTTCCTGCTTCGAGCTTTGTACTTGTTGAGTAGCTTCTTTCACGCGTTGTTGTGCAGCTTTAACAGCTAAAGGTGGTTCTTTTCTAATATTTTGTAAATCACTTATAGCTGTTTTTAGTTGACCGTTGGCTGTTTCTATAGCTTTATTGGCTGTAGCGGCTTCTTCTGGGGTTTTAGCTTTCAGTTTTAGCTGTTTAGCGTCTTTTAAGGACTTTTCAGCAACCACTACTTTTTGTTGGGCGTCTTTAGCGGTTCGGTTTTGCAAATCTTTGAGGCTGGTTGTTTCTGTTTTAAGATTGTTTTCAGCTTTTGTTAAAGCCTTATCAGTGGTTATGTAGTTTTCCTTTGCTTTGTCGAGTGCATCTAGTGCGGGTTTAGCGTCTACTCTTCCATCAGTAGCTTTTTTAATTTCACTGATAAGTTTGGAACGGTCTGTTCCTGGTGGAGGATCTATAAAAACTGGTTTAGAGTTCTCTGATGTTTTTACCCCACTTAAGTTTTTAGCGAAATCTCTATAGTTACCTTCACCTGTTAATTGCAATGGGCCTCTACCTTTATAGGTACTCTGACTAGAGGCATATTTGCTAGGTTTTTCTGTAAAAGCTGTGAAGCCTCCTGTCTCAGTGGCTACTTGAGATAAAAATATGGCCTTATCTTTGGGTTCTTTTATTCCTGCATGTTCTATGGTCAAACTAAGTTGTTCTACCACTACTTTTTTTTCTTCAGGCGAGAGTTTTTGGAATTGAGGAGATATTTGTTCAAGTTGTTCTTTGGTTACTGGCTGAGCTGTGTTGTTACTTTGAGTTGTGGTTTTACTATTAGTAGTGCCTTGGATAGTGGCAGAAGCTTCAGTCAATGAAACACCACCTAATTTAGCTTTAGTTAACGCCCCTGATAAATTATATTCACCGAGCCTAGATTGGCTAAAATTATCTTTACTTTGATCAACCATGTTAGGAATTTCAGTTAGAGAAGTGCTTTTATTTGCTGATTTGTCGATTGGACTAAGGTTATTGTTGTCTATTTTGTTATCAAAATTAAATTTTGCAAGATTATCAGAAAAGCCTATATTCATTTTGCCTCCAGAAAATATTGTAGTTTTAATAATTTCTGTAGTTAGGGCAATATTCGTACCTTTATAACTAAATTTTGGGATTATGTAGAACTTATTAATTATCAAATAGTTAAAGTAATAAAATAAAATAGATAAGAATTATGTTTTTTGTTTACTACCAAAAGTGGCAATGCCAAAAACGGCATTGCTGTCAAAAAAGGCATGTTCTATATTGGTTTTATTAATCAGAATCTATTTCCCTATTAACTTAAAAGCTAAAAGATAGTTGAACGGTTACTGGTTGCTTGGGCAAAGGCTTAGGTTCAGACCAATCGGGAGAATGATCAGGAAAATAATAGATTAGCCCATGAGTAGAAGACCAAATCTTCAAAAGTAAAATAAATATAAACTATAAATAATTTAAAAACAAAGGATAAACAAACTATAAGTGTAATTTTGACTATAATTTGCCGTTAATTAGATAATATTTTTCGCCTACAATTATAATAATATATCAAATTTCCTCTGATTTTTCTTGCAAATAATTGATGTTTTGCTTATATTTTAATGTGGTATATTATGAAAATGGTATAAATACGTTATTTATACTATTACATTATAAATTTTTTAGTTACTGAATATTAAACATTTAGAAATAAATAAGATTAAAGATTTTTGCTAAAAATTAATTAGGCAAAGTTAGCAAAAGCTTTGCCTAAACTCAGAAAAAGGACTTTTTATGGACTGTACAAATTTATTTTCAGGCTATAGCTGATAAAACATCTTTAAGTCTAGTGCATTTGTTGTTAACGGGCGTTGAAGGAACTTTAATGATAAATGGATGCATTAAAAAAATTATGCTAATCGACCGGCGGTTCTTGCTGCTAAGCAAGAACTACTAAAACAACTATAAAACCGATGAGCCGCTTTGGTTGATGGACATGGATAAATTAAGCAAATTCTCCATAATTTGTAGTGGTTGTAGCTTTGTCTTTGACATTTTAGGCAAATCTACACGAAAAGAAGGCAATCTTGGCGCCTTGCTCAAAGTCTACCTAAAAAACACTTCACAACAAAAAACTAGGCTCAGAATAACTAATCAGAATATCAAAATATATTTACACAAATTTACCACTCATAAGTTGATTATTATTTTTGTTTATGAGGTAAATATGATTAATTCTTTAATTTACTTTATTTAGCCAAAATCAAAGCCTCAAAAAATAAGTAAAAGTAATAAATATTTAGAAAAGAAAGGAGAACAAGTAACACAATCCAAAATTAATTAGCAAGCAATATAAACCAAGTGTAATTACTTTAATACTTAAAATTAATAGTATATCAATATAAGTGTATTTACTTGCCGGGAATTTATAGCCTAGTTATATCTTAAAGCTTAAGTTTTTGGCAGGATAGAGGATGTGTTGCTTATTAAAGCAAACAGTTATGTCTAAACCAACAAACGACTTATATGCCAATAGCTTCCAAGTTCATAACAATTATGTGGACGAGTTTCTACATTTGTTGACAGGTGAAGAAACAAAAGTATTGCTTTATGCAATCAGGACAATAAAAGGCTTTTGGAAGAGCCAAGATAGAATCAGCATATCTCAATTTGAAAGAGGTAAGCGCAGTAAAAAGACTGGTGAGTTTTTGGACCATGGAACAGGTCTTAATCGTGAAACTGTTATTAGAGCTTTGTCAGAGCTAAAAAGCTATGGGTTACTTGTTGAAATTGCTCCCAATGACAAGAAATCTAATGAAGGCGCTTGCTATAGCCTCCAATTTGAGTATGACAAGATTAATATCCTAGGTTTAGAAGCTAGATTAAAAGCTAAGCAATTAGGCAACAAACATAGAACTATTTCCGCTAGATCTAAAAGTATAGCTAGTCTATCCGACAGACTAGGGGTAGTCTGTGCCACAGACCAGCTTAGCCAGTCTGTGCGACAGACCAAGGGGTGGTCTGTGCCACAGACCGAGGGTGGTCTGTCTGACAGACCGGAGGTAGTCTGTGCGACAGACCAGGGGTGGTCTGTCCGACAGACACACATCTTAACAGAGGAAAATCAGAAAGAAGAAAATCAGAAGGAAACCCAGGAACAACCCTCATGTCTCGCATTCGCTCGACGGCAAAAATGGCTCTTCTCTCTCTGTTTTTTCTAATAAAGTTGTCAAAGAAAAACCTTCAACAAAAACTACTTCACATCCAAAGCCAACTCAAAATTCGCTCTTACAAAAAGATTCACTTACATTGGAAGAAGAACCGCCACTTAGTGCAGAAGCAGAAATTACTGAAGTCTTTGACCATTGGAAAGAGGTAATGAACAAACGTGCTGATTGTCGTCTGATAAAAGGAGATGATTATTGGAAAGTTATAGAGGCTAGGTTGAAGGAGGGCTTTACAGTTCGAGATTTGAAACAAGCTATAAATGGTTGTGCTAGGTCTGCTTTCCATATGGGCTTAGAAGAAGGCAAGCCTAAGAAGTTTAACTGCTTAACTTTAATTTGTAGGAACAAGGCAAAAGTTGAGCAATTTATTGAAACTGATTTACGCGCAAGCCAGCCTCTTGAAAATACAGGGGTTGCAAAGGAGCTTTATGGAGAAAAACAAAAACCAACAGGTGATGAGATTGTTGAAGAAGTTAAACGACGAAGACGAGAACGACGAGAAGAAGAATACCGAAAGCTACAAGAAGAATATGAGGCCGCACTTGCAGGTGAAGATACTTCAGGAAAAGGCTAGAAGAGAAGATATTGTTGTACAGCAAATAAGTTCTACTCGTCGCCAATTAGGGTTTAACCCTTTATCGGAACAACAATTAGATAGTTGGGTTACTGATTGGTTAAAGGTTTTAGCTGTTGTTCCTACAGAGAGAATAGAAGAATGCTTTACTTTGGCAATGCAACACCATAGAGATGGGCCATTTGCCGTTTGTGAGGTTATTATGGCTTGGACTGAAATCAAAGCAGAGTTAGACCGCAAAGCTATTCAAGAAAAGCCTATTATCACAGATGCAAAAGAACTCATCAGATGCCAACAATGTTTTGGTAGCGGATGGATAAGAATAGAAAGAATAGTGGATGCTAGAAAAATTACAGGAGTAAAACGTTGTAATTGTGAATCTGATAAGGTTGTTGATTTATCTCCTGGTTTACCTATGCCAGAAGATTTTAAGAGAGCCAAGCGAGAGTTTATTAGAAATCATTCCTTTAACGCTTTGAAACATATTGAGTTAGATGAAGATGAAGATTCCTAAAGTAAGAAAAAAAGTAGCAATACAAAATAACCTAATGTCAAAACTAGACTTAGAGTTTTTCAGAGTAGTATTAGGGTGGAAAAATATTATGAATTTGCCTAGTTTCTCAATAACCAAAGGAGATGAGCAAGGTTGGGCAATGATAAATAGAGAACTGCAAAAGTGTTATGTGGTAAAGGAAGTATTTGTTAATGCCAGAAATAAATACTTAGTAGCAGCACAAAAAGAGAAGGGAAGTGCTATAGCTATTGGGGAAGGAATAACTTTAGCGCAAGCAGCAACACAAGCCTTAATTGCTCTTCATCAGGGAATTTGTGCCACTAAAATGCAATTGCAGATGCTCAAGTTTGCTTTAACTCACAAACATCGTCAACAAATAACTATACCAGCACTTAAGTTGTTTAGTGTGCAGTATGATACATAAGTAGGAGTAATAACAATGGACGTAATTACAAATAGCGACATAGCAAACAAAGCTAAGTATAAAGCAATAGGTTTAGTAGGCAGAAGCACTATAGATAAGTTAGCAGACAATGGCTTAGTAGTAATAAGTTCTAGCGATTTAGCAAAGCTAGAAGCAGATAAGCACGAATTGAGCATGCAAACCGAGTTGGTTGATAAAGATTTAAACTCTAGAGAAATTACTCATTCATTAGCTAAATTACCAAATCCAGCTACAATGGCCAAGGAAGAAATAGAACAGGAACTGTGCAGTTATGGTTTTACACAGCAACAAGTCCTAAAGCTCCAAGGAGAAATAAAGCTAATGATTATTGGCTACATAAGAAAAGAGAAATCTGTAAAAGCATAATGAATAGGCTTTATGGTGGGTCAAATGTAATATTAGCCACAACTTAAGGCAAAGTCCAATCAGCTACTTGCAAATGAGGTATTTTTTGAAAATCTACTAAATTGCTAGATAGTAACATTGCTTTATTAGAAATTGTTATAGCAGCTATTTTTAGATCCATCGTTCCAACTTTTAATCGTAGTTTTTGTAGATTATTGAATTCTTGAGCTGCAAATTCATCGTACTCTAATATAGTAAAATCACTAAAGAAGCTTAACAAATTATGTAGTTTATGATAAGCATTTACTTCTTTTTCTTTGTTTTTAGCTGAGGCAATGACAGAAAGCCATCCTCTCATTTGTTCCTCAACGTTAATAATAGTACTGACTACATCACTGGGAGAAAAATTTGCTAGTCGAGAAGAAAGTATAGAATAAGCTGGCTCGCTTTGACGTTGAATAACCGTTAAGTGATTGGTGTCTAAAATTAGTAACATTTTAATCAGTTTTTGCCTTACGATATTTTTCGCCTTCAACAATAATTTCGTCAAACACAGGATCTTCTTTGAAAATACCAGCATTCTTCTCCCACCAAGGCTTTTCACTAATTTTCTGCTTGCTAATCAAAGATTTTATTTGATGGATTTCTTGTTCTAGGGTTTCTATACGTTTTTCTAATGCTTGTTTTGACATTTACTCTCCATATGTTAGTAAACTTGATTAGTTAGACACCTATTCTCTGTTTATCGAGATCTAAGAGTCTATTGTTACTTTAGCACAATAGTAGTTCTTTGAGAATTTAGTGCATTACTTAAAAACATGCTGGTCTGTTTTGTCTCAATAGTAAGTTTGTTTGAAGGAATAGGTTTTATCAAGTTAGGTAGCCCTACTTGCTTTATGCACATATTGCAATAAGAGCTATCATCAGCTTGAAATGCCATCTTTTCTTTGTCTTGTAAACATCTTTCACAAATCATAAGTATCTCCTCAATCAAAGTTATTTCGCTTTTTTCATAATCTATGTTTCATCTATGAAACATAAGCATATTAAAATTACAAAAACTCTTTATTTATTAAATTAACAACTTTAAGATAAATAGTTACATTTATTTATTTTTCTATTTCGCCTATTTTGTTTCATAGATGAAACACCAAATAATAACAGGCTTATTTGTTAATACTTTCTATTTCGCTTAATGACTAAGCAACAATAGATTGGTATTAATATTAATGCTATCAAAATATTAGCAAAGAATAAATAGAAAAAAAGCAAAATATAAATAGTAAAATGCCTAAACTAATCATCGCTAATCATTAGTTTATAACTTTATACTTAACAATTAAACTTCACACTAAGCAGGAAAGATTATTAATGTAAGTCTGATAAAAATAAGACAGCTAATACAAGTAGTACCTAATAGCTAGTCAAAAAAGCTAAACATGGCTAGAATTAGTTTATGGTAGAAGTAAAAGATAATGTAATAATTTATAAGGTACCCATTAATAGCAATTTGGGCCTTGTTAGCCCATATTTATTTATAGAGCGGTTGGCTGATGAAATTATACAAAGATTTCCTCAACTAAAAATAAATAAAGTATTTGCTAGTAGAATGGAAGCTTTTCATCAAATCCAATGTAATGTACCTAAACATTATTCTAAAGAAAAGATACTAGTACTTTGTAAACAGGTGGAACTCATTGCAAATAAACTGTTTGAACGACTGCAAGAGAAAATCTATTTTGCTAGATTGGCTTGTTAAGTAGGACTAAATTCTGAGAAAGGAAACAAGTTTATGTCGCAAAGGATAAATATAAAAGCAATAGAGCAAACTAGTAATATTACTGCTAGCTTAAAGTCACAGCAAGTAAACCCTTATGCTTACGAGGATTTAACTATAAGGGACAAGTTTTTATTGTTGGCAGGAATTTGGAGCTTTGAACGCTCTAACGTTTCTTCTTTTAGAAAAGATAGACTTAGCCATCCTGCTTACCAAGAAATTATCAAAATGGGTATGGTTGTAGTTCCTTTTATACTTAAGGATTTAGATGATCGTTTAGATGATTGGTTTGATGCCTTAGAACACATCGCAGGCGAAAACCCAGTACCAAAAGAAAGTTATGGGAAACTTTCAGAAATGAGAACCATTTGGCAGCTTTGGGGGGAAGAACGTGGCCTTTTCTGAAAGAAAACCTTCTTTTGAACGATGGTGGCCGAATCTCAGAAAAAAAGGCTACAGGGTAATAGACCAAGCTAGTGATAACTACAATTGCTTTTCCTATGCTATTGGTATGACAGATTTTTTATTAGATCCAGCTTTCTATTGGCCAGATAATATTGCACGAGAATACACATTAGCAGCATTTATTAAATGTTTTGAGAACTACGGCTTTGTATGTTGTGAAGATGGTAATTTGGAAAAAGATATAGAAAAAATAGTTGTTTATGGAGTAGATATTTATCCTAGACACGCAGCAAAACAAACAGAGTAAGGATTATGGGTTAGCAAAATAGGTTCTTTAGAGGTAATAGAGCATCATTTAGATGCTTTTGAGATAGTTACTCAAGAATTTGCTAATTATGGTTGCATTCTTCAGTTTTTGAAAAAATAAAGGTAGGGAAAAATGTCTAAAGCTATAAAAAAACAGAGCAATTCTTCTAAAAACAAATTAGAACTAATCTGGAGTGCTCCTAAGATTAAAGCTCTTGATGATGAAGAAGCTGCTAAGCTTAGAGCCTTGCTTGAACCTTTTAAAAAAGCTTTAGAGGAACAACGCCGTAAACAAAAAGAACAAGAGTTGCCCGAGTTACCTCCTGCAGCCTAAGAACCACAAAATATTCAAGTAGACCATCCATAAAATTTCTTACTTTAGTTATGAAAGACTAGAAGATAAACTAAAACCATTATAGTATGTTTAATTACTGACACTACAATGGTGGAATACCCCATGACAAAAGCACTCAAAGCGTATACTCAGCAAAAAATAGACCTACCATTTGACGAAAATGTACTTCTAGGCAAAGTAGCAGATTCATCAATGAAGATTTATCGTAATGATTTTCGTGCTTATGTTTCTTTTGCTGCTACTGAAGATAAAGTTCTTAATTATAATACTTTTGCAAGTTGGAAAGATGATTTAATTACTAACACTAAAGCATCTCCTAAAACTATCAATAGAATGCTAAGTTGCGTTAAGAAAATAATGTTAGAGGCTTCGCTCTTGGGCAAAATCGGTCAACCGCTAGCAGAAGAGTTTAACCAAGTTCCTAGAATTAGTGAAAATCAGCTAAAAAGCCGTATAAAGGCTAATACAAAGAAAAAAATAACGGTTAAGGAAATAGACAAACTTTGCCAAACTCCTCAACTGTTGGCGCAAGACTTAATAGAAAAGTCCCAATCTCAAGACCAAGAAGCAATAAGAATGCGTCGCCTTTATAGCGATGCTGATAAGCTAAACCTAGTAGCAATAAGGGACAGTGCTATTCTTTTTACTTTAGCATCAACTGGGCTAAAGACTTCTGAAGTTGCAGAACTCAAAACCCATCAAATTATCAGCAGAAAAGATAGCTATTGGATTGTTATAAAAGAAGGTAATAGCAACAGAGAAATTCCTCTTAGCCAGCAAGCTTATAACTTTATCCAACAATGGCTTACTAAACGAGGTGTCGAAAGTGAATATGTCTTTAACCATTTTGAGGATGGAGCTAGGCGTACTGTTTCTAAAGAACCTATTTCTACTGTATCTCTTTGGAGAATGGTTCAAAAGTATGCTCAACTAATTGATATTGCTAATATTAAGCCACAAGATTTTAGAAGAGTTCTTGGCAGTGGTATTGCTAAGAAAAATCCTAAGCAAGCTCAAAAAATCCTTGGTCATAAATTTCCTTCAACTACCAGAGTTATCTACACTTCTACAAAAAGAGCAAAGTAGCCTCTTGGCTAAAAGCTTGTCTCTATACATTACAGAGTCTGTTGTCTTAAGAATTATTTGGTTATAAATAAGCTTTACGCTACATCTACAAGTGATTAAACTCAAAGTAAATTGTATTTTGCAGGTTTTATAGATAGACATTATGGAAAATCTTAGGGTTATACGCGAACTTAAAGGAAAAGTAGCTTCCGTAAAATTGGAACAGACCCAAATAACTATGCTCAAAGACACAATAGTTAAACAATCAAACTATACTTACTTGGAAGAATATGACATTGAGGGTAGGAGATTGAACGGTTCTGATAGTAGTTCAGAAATACCCCAAATAAAAAATTATAAAATGGAACACAAATATAATAACCAAGGGCAAATAATTGAAGAGCATTATCATATGGGAGATGAACTTTCTTTGCCAGACTACCTTGTTGATGACAAAGAAACAAAAAAAATTTTTTTTAATCCTGCTGGCTCACCTATAAGAAGTTACTGTACGAAACGTGATAATCAAGGGAGAATTATTGAGGTATCAACACTTGATGGCATAGAAAAAGAAATGATTTATCAAAAAAACATAACTTACTTACCTGATGGAAATAGAGAGGAATATACCAATCACTTCAAAACTATAAATTTTGGAGTGGTTCTTAATGATGCAAAAGGTAATAGTATTGAGATTCACCCCTATAACTCTCTGGCTTACAAAGTCCTATTTGATGCTAAAGATAACCCATGCAGATTCTATTCTTTTGGTAAAAAACAAGAAATAATTACAAAGTATCATTTCTACTATGATCAGGCAGGGTTTCTTATAAGAATCAAAAAATATGAGTCTGATGCAATATTTCTTAGAAGTAAATGGATAAAAAAACTTGTTTCTCCAATCCTGAAATTTATACCTTTACAACAGGATTTTTACTTATATAATAATGCTGGCAAGAAGATTGAGATGAAATCTTATTTTCTTTTTAGATACAGTAGCAAAAATTGTTTTTCTTATGATGTTAATGAGAGGCTCTGCCTAGAACAATATTATGATTCACGAAACGAACTACATATAGAGAACAGCTTTCAATACGATGCTTTAGGTAACTGTATCAACAATGTGAAAAAAATATACACAATGGGTAACATTGATTTAATGGATTCAAACGAGTATGAATATGATAATCACAATAATTGGACAAAAAGGATTTGGAAGCAATGGATTAAAAGTATTGGTAGTAATGGGCCATTCGATTCTGAAATGATTACTAGAAGAATTATCAAGTACTACTACTAGAGATAGAATAAGACTATAAGTTACTTTGGAGCTTTCCGGAAGATTTATTATGAGAATAAAAGATATTCCCAAAACCCTGAAAGAATTTTTAATCTGGTTTAAAGAACATACAGAAATAAGCTGGCAAGACTATAACACTGTAACTTTTGAAGAGTGTCAGCAAACAGGAATTGGAAGCTGTGATTGGATTAGAGGAACTAAATGGATTTCAGGCTTTACTAGTGAGCAAATAGATTCTTTTGAACAAACTTGGAACTTAAAATTTCCTCCGGATTACCGTATTTTTCTTGAGTTATTAGGCACAGTAGATAAACCTACATTTTGTGTTCATTGGGCTGAAGAAGGAAACAAGATGGAGCAAGGGCAAAAACCTTCCTTCTACAACTGGCAGACAGATCAAGGAGCTATAAAAGAGGCGTTGGAGTTACCTTTGGAAGGAATATTGTTTGATGTAGAAAACAATGTTACTTGGTTAGATAGTTGGGGAAAACGCCCTAATACTGCTGAAGAGCGTAAAGAACTTATATCAAATTTAATTAAACAAGCGCCTCCTCTTATACCAATAATAGGACACCGTTATTTACTGGGTATGCCGCTTGAGGCTGGAAACCCTGTGCTATCTGTTCATCAAACAGACTTTATCATTTATGGTTCTACTTTACGCAATTTTTTGATACTAGAGCTAGGAGATTTGCTAGGCATTAACCCTAGTCATCAAAGAACTTATCGTGCTCTCACTAAAGATGCTTATATTAAAGGATTTAGTTCTATTCCTTTTTGGGGTGAACTAATTCGCTAATCAACTAACACCTAAAATATATTTCGGTGAAACTTTCTGTAAGTAACCAATAAGTCCTTGCTAATCAACGTGTTATCTTTTATTATTCAAATTGTAAGTAATTAAATACTTCTTTATGGAGACTATATGAAACCAAATAAAGAATATAACGAAATTATTATGGCTGACATAATGAAGAGTTTTGACCCTAAAGAGGAGTTTGATTCACAAGAAGTAAGTGAATTAGATGAGGATTTAGCCGCTAAGTTAATGGATGAAGCAATGGCTGCCTTAAAACGCCAAGGCGATATTTTTGACTACACTCCTGATGGAGAACCTTTTTAATTTCTTATAAATACAAAAATAAAGGCTCGTTAACCGAGCCGAAAGGATTAATTAAAATTATGTTAAATATGATAACCATAAACTTTAATAACAGCAACACAATCGCAGACACAGCAAAAGATTGCAAATGCAAGGTTCACCAAGGCGCACATTACCTATTTATTGATGAACTTTGGTTTGCACAAAACCAAGAACTACTTAAACGCGCTGATTCTGCTAATAATAAGGGTGAAGTTCAGCAAGCAATCCTAATGATGCAAGAATACGCAAAACAAGAAACTACCAGAATGCGTGAAAAAGAGAAAGGTGCAGATAGCTACAACAGGAGCCAACAAGAAAAACAACGTAGAGAACTCTACAGAATAGCTGGCGATTTTTAATCAATTATTCAAGGGCTTAGCGGGAAAGCTAGGTCTTTTACTTCTATACATTGTGTGAATTAAATAAAACAAATTAAACGAGGTTATGCATGAAAAAGAAGAATGTAATTATTGGTGGTAAATACTTGGCAAAAGTTAGCGGCAAGATAGGAGGCTATTCAGATAAAAAAACTGAATAGTTGAGGAATAAAGGGATAAGGATGGATAAGAACAAATAATTAGGTAAATACGTAAGCCAAAAGGTATAAAACAAGAAAGTTAAGCAAGAAAA
>JBDIBI010000056.1:0-27461 GCA_039812885.1 Blastocatellia bacterium | reverse complement strand
GATTGATTTAAATCTAAATAAACCATCTCAACAACCGACTTTGGACAATAGCGACCAAACCACCAATCAAATCTCTCAACCAAGTTTGGACACTTTTAACCAAAACCCATTACCAAACAGCAAAAACGATTTGGCCAATACTGTCCAAAGTGCTACAAATGCTGATAACAAATCTAGTAACGGATCTCAAAACGTCGCTAAAGACAGTGTTTCTCCCAACAGCTTAAAAGGTGATTGCTTTGGCCAACACTGTCCAACCTTTAATAGCACATCACTAATTAGTAGTACTACGCCCAATATCTTGTCTAACTCTAATGGTGGTACTGATAATAATACTAGTTTTACTGCTATAAGCTCACTACTACCAGCTACTTACTCTACAGATACACCAACAAGTACTATTAGTACATCTGGCGATAATATGCCTAGTGCTACCACAGTACCTAATAGTAGTAATGATACTACGCCTTTTAAAGCTTTAAAGCTTTCTTCTTTCTTAGATCTAGATCATGATCTAAAAGAAAAAGAAGAAAAGAAAAGCTTTAAAGCTTCTCTTACTGTTAGTGGAACCAACAACAATAGTGGTACAGATGCTAGTAGTACAAGCATGACAGCAAATAACAGTACTAGTAGCTATGCAGCTATACAGAAAGCCAAAATATTATCTGACCTAGGGGCAACTTTTGGTCATAGACCATCCGAAGTTGAAACCGTAACTCGTGGTGATGAGAATTGTGTATATTGTGTTGGAGAAGGTAAGTTATACAAAATCGCAAGTGTTCTTGTTTCAACAAATAAGGGGGATAAATGGGAAACTTTTAGAGATCAAGAATTTATCCCTTGTCAGTGCGGAAAACTCTACGACATGCTTGAGTTTGTGTATGGAAATGTAGTTGTAGTAGGTATACCTAAGCTTACACAAGAACAGTTAGTTATGCAACAACACTTAATTTGTGCTATAGATGAAAAGCTTAAAGCTAAAGGTATTTTTAATCAACAAAATAGCTCTAATTCTGTACAACCACAACCCAATAAACAACCTGCTCAACAACCTAAAATACAAGCTAAACCTCAAGTTAAAGTACAAGCACAACAACCAAAATCTCAACCTAAAAATAGTGTTGATTCTAGTAAGCAGATAGAGAGTAACACGGCCTCAAATGCCGTTTCAGATACTCCAAATGCTGAAAATAACAACAAGGCCAATGAAGATAAAAACAATAAACCTGCTAAAAATTATAATGTAGAAAGAGTGCCTTTAAATAACCAGATGTTATGTGTAATCAAGAAATTAAATGCTAAAGCACATGAGCGACTAGATGATGAAGGGAATCAAGATATAGTAATTAAAACTACTAAAAAAGAAGATTTTTGTATCGTCCCAAACCCTTGTAAGCAATTTAGAAAATCAGAATTTAGCTTTCTAGAATGGTTACTCTATGCAGCAAGAGAACCCAATAGAACATTACCTGTAAGAATGGCCTGTCAACGATACTATGTTGGCAAAAAAGATGCTGAAATGGTTACTTGGAAACAACAAAGGGCTGAGTTAGGTGTAGGTGGCTCTTTAGAGGCTGGTACTATGAGCAACAATATTGAGTAATAGAAGATACAAATAATGCCAAAAAATAACCAAAGAATAGTAGAAAAACAAATGGATATTTAGTAAAATAGCTTAACTAGATCAAAGGTAATAGACAAAGATTTATAAGAGGGTGCAAGTGAGTAAAAAATCAAGTAGTTACAATTATTCCTTGAAAGCATTAACAGAAACTAGCGCAAAGAATGTTTTTTATAAGTGTGCCATGTGCAAAAGACTCCAACAAACTCCTGCCAGATACTATTACGAGGGAAAAACTTGTGCTAATTGCTCTCCTAAAGAACCAAAGATATCTGCTACTACTCTAACAACGGATATTCAGCGAGTCGTTAAAGAGTTAAACAAACAACCTACTTTAGACGAATATCTTGACCATAGTAATTACACTTTATTTGATTTAAAGAGAGCTTTTGGTAAGGACTGGGATGGTATCTTAGCCCAACTAGGTTACAAGGTAGCACAGAAAACCTATTCCTATCAGGAAGTTGTACAAGAAATAGAGAAAGTTGCTAAAAGTCTACGTAAGTTGCCTACAGCAGAAGACTACCAACAAAAAGGGAAGATAGATATAGAAGTAGCCTTAAGTATCTCAAAATCAATAACATGGATAGAAGTACTAGAAAAAGTGTTTAGAATATCAAAAGAACTACTAGAAGTAGTCTTAAATCCTAACCATCCTTATTATCAAGAACAGTTTAACAGGCTAAAAACTATCTCAGACAAACTAAAAAGAATCCCTACAATCTCAGAAGCCATCAAATATGGTATTAAAGTAGATTTACTTACAAAAAGGCTAAATAAGAGTTGGATAGAAATGCTCAAATTATCTGGAATAGCGTTAACTAATGAAGAAATAGAATCTATAAAAGAAAATAAGCGATTTATCAAAAATGAGGAAATGCTAGAAGATATTAACCTTATAGCAAAAGATCTAGGTTATTATCCTGATGACTTAAAATATGACTTATTAGGGGCTTATTCTGCCAATAACATTATTTACAGGCTTGGTACGAGCAGTTGGGTAAGTGTAATCGACTTAGCAAAGTCTAAAGATGTCTTGCCAGAAACCTCTCTTACCATACAAGAAAAAAGCTCTATCCGTAAGACATTTTTGGAATATTTTGACATTGATCCAAGTAAAAATACGACCATTAGCTTAGAGAAATATAACTTTTAACTGCTCAAAGAAAAATAAATGTAATTTGGTACGGTAATTGCTGTAATAAAAGCAACAAATTCAACAAAATAGATAGAGTATGGAGTATTTAATGAAGAGGTGGCCAGAACTTAATGAAATGGTTAGGCAATTAAAAGAAGCTCAATCAAATGTGGAAAACCTCTTATCTAACCACTTCAAGATAATTGGGCTAAAAGAGTCTTTTGGTAATTTTGAGAAATTATTAAGAATGGCATCTCAAACGGAAGATCATGGTAAGGTTAGCCCTGAAGAAAAACTTTATCTTGCAGCAATTTTAGATGATGTAGGGCAAACAACACTTCACAAATGGGACAAGTCTAAATCTATCAAATTTTGTTTGAGCCTCTTTTTAAATTGGTTTAAATGGATATGTGTAACGGTTGGTAGCCAAAATAACTAGGAGAATGTGAGATGTATAATTTTTATGTAATTGTTATTTGGATTTTAGCATCGTCCATAGTAATTTTTATGTATGCTCCAGGTGTCAAGAAATGGTATTTTTTTGATAGACATGTGGAAAAAGCCAATCGTTTATTGCGACAAGGTGCTGTTTATCAAGCTTTAGCTTTACATCACAAAGTTGGCAATCATCAAGGCATTCACCAATACTTAGCTAGCCAACTCCCATTACCAAAGCATTATCCTGATAACTTACTAAGCAAGATAATTTCTTTATTAACATCAGATAAACTAAGGCCATTAATCACTAATACTTATAAAGAGTTAGCTGAAATAAAAACAACTGCTAGCGATAAAAGTAGTCGCTACATCCCAGAAAACTTTAAATCAGATTTAAGCCAAGCTACAGATTTTGCTGTTGAAGCACTATTTGAGATTTGTGATTGCTTGGCCGCAGTAGCACGACAAAATATTGATTTGAAACTAATTAAAGACGAAATACAGCAAGAACAAGAGAAACTTCAACAAATAGCTAAAATTGCTCAAGAAGCTAAACAAGAATTAGGGAAGCTAACTTTTTCCCACAATAGAAATGATGTTTCTATTGACTTTACCCATGCTTATTTTGTCCACTTTGTTCAAACAGCAAAAGTTTTAAGAGAACAAAATCAATTTGTTAGCAATAAAATAAAATCAATACTTAGCTAGGTAGTGGAAAGCAGTTAGTTAAAGAGGAAAACTTATGTGCTTTTGCTCCAATTGATGATGAAAGTTATTTCCCTGAACATTGGCTGGATAATTTTTCCGTCTTTGACTGTAACCTTTGAGCAGAAATTCTGTAATAGATAGTAAAGGCAAGATTTTTGATAGAAGGATGTAATTATGGACGAAAACAAATGTCCCAAATGCAATATACAGTTGCTTGTTAAATGGGGACTTTGCCCTAGATGTCTCTTAGCAGTAGTGATTAATTCTAGAGATACTGAAGAAGATTATGAAGGCAACAGTGATGAAGAAAATGAGCTAATATAATTAAAAGTCCTGTTAAGAAAAACAGGAATAAAGTAATGTAGCAATATCACATGATTTTTGCACTTACAAAGGGCGTAGAAGATTGACTAAATAATTAAAAATATACTATATGTAGTATGATATAGTTTTATATATACTAAATACAGTATTTAACATTGGGCCAAATATGCTTTTGTTAATTGTTACTTCTGGAGGGGTTAACAGATGGGAATAGACATTAGAGCTTTTATCGATGTATGGCCTTCATTAGACCCTGAATTAGAAAGAGATTCAGAGCTTATTGAAGCTTGCAGTATTCATTGTTTTGGGCAAGTCTTTATTCATAGGGACACAAAATTATTTGGGTTATTAGCAGGTGTTGGCCAAGAGTGCGAAGCTTTGTTTGTGCCAAAAGGAGTTCCAACAGTTTGTAGTTGGCGAGTGCAAGCGGCTTATACTGTAATAGCTATAGATGATGCTAAATGGACATTAGGCCATGAAGAATCTTCTTATCCCAGGTATATCAAGCGTAGCCAAGCCGAAGAGCTTATAAATGAAGGTCAATCAAGATATTTTAATAAAAAATTGGGTGAAATTTTGGATTATGATGCTCATACATTTTCTTGGCTCACGGTAGAAGAATTGCAAGAAATTCACCAAAAGTATCAAACTTTAGAGGATGGTTGGCCCCAAACTATAGAAGCCCTTAACGCAATTATCGCTTTGATGAAAGCTTTAGATAATGGCCAAGCTGGTAGAACACGACTTATTTTCTGGTTTGAAGGTGGCAAACCAGCCGAACAAGATATGGTAGATAGAATATATACAGCTTTATCTAATCAGTGATAATAGTAATCTGAAAAATTAATGCGGCTTAAGAAAAAGTAGGGTCGATTATGCAAACAGTTAGGATACTCAGAAAAAAAACATTATTTAATAGGTTAATAGAAAAATATCCACTTTTAGACCGGCTTTATATACAGCTAATAATTTTATCAGTGGACTTGGAAGACCTAGCATCTTCAACAGCAGTATTGGTAGCAGTATTGGTTTTTGCGTTAGTGCTAGTTTTGTCTCCAATATATTATGTGTTTTATATTAACCACAATAAAAGTGAAAATTCTGTAAATATCTTGGAGGAAAGCAAAGAGCGTTTACCAGACGAAATAGAAAGAAAACTGCTAGATGCAAAAATCAAAACATTGCCAGTAAATATGATTAGGTGGGTTTATGAAATTAATGCAGATAATATAGAGGACAACGATCAGCAACTTCTACAGCATATAACCGAAAGATTTAAGGAAAAATACTACCATTTTTTAACAAATAGACATGCTCTCATAAAGGACTTAGGAGTTAGTTATAGATTAGATAATCTAACAACTAGACCTATTTCAATAGAAGAACTATCTTTAGCAGATGGCAAGAAAATATACTTACAACCTGGTCGTTTTGATGTACTGGTAGAAGCGCAAATAAGTGCTTTTAGGGATAAGGACAACACTAAGGTTTATAGTAGACCTATAGCTTTTTGGTTGTACCTCGTAACATCTGCATCAAAAGATAATGGTGGTTTACTAGTAGATGATTTGGAAGAAATACAATGGAAGGTAAAAGGTTTAGGCTAAATGGGAGTCAATCCAGTAGCAGTTTTTGGTTATGGAATAGAGGTTACGGGTCAGCAGCTTCCCTGGGATGATGAAGCCTTTGAAAAATACGACTGCGATTTTCTTGAGTGGTCAGCACAAGTTGTAGGTTATAAAGAGCCTGGATATATGCTTAATGCTGAAATAGAAGAACGCGAAGAATTTAGCAAACTACTACCAGTCAATTTACTTATGGTTAATAATATAAGAAAACGGTACTATTTTTTATTTCTTACTGGTTATTATTGGATAACTGATACAGATAAACCTAAACAAGTTCCATTTCCTGTTGACCAAAAATTTGATCAAGCAAAAAATCGAGCAATTGATTTTTGCCAACATCATAAGATTAATTTTGGTCAAGCTGATTGGCTAATTTGTGCATTAATTGAAACGTAAAAATAATACTATATAAATAATACCTGTCTGATTTGTATTAAGGATTATTTGTTACAACATGGAGCCTGTATATGTCGTCAGAAAAACGTGATGAGCTTTTCCAAGCGAATAAAAAAAGATTAAAAGAACTTGCTCATAGAGCAATGTTTATCAAGGGCTTAAGTCCGAAAAATTTTCTAGTTATTTGTATTGATGTTGATGATAACCCTATGTTTAGAGACTTGGCAGATTATTTAATGCCAGATAGTAATTGGCAACAGTTTCGTGATCGGGGAGAACAACCTATTGCAAGAGGCAGTGTACCCATTGAGATACGTGAACTCCTTGTTAAAATCGTGCCAGATATTAAAGATGGTCTTTATGGCAAAATCCCCAATGGAGTTGCACGTGCTGTTATCTTAAGCGGAGGAGCTTCAGTTTATCACATAGAGCCGGTTTCTGAGTTAGCTCATAACTATAGAAACAATTAAGCTACTGGTTAGTTATATGTTTATTTTGAAAGGAAAAGAAATGGAAAAATCAGATTTGCAGGTAGTAATTAATGGCGTTGTTTTGCTTCGTAAACGGAGTGCCAAAACATTTACTGTGGAGCAAAAACTATCAGACTTTTTACCTAAAGAAGAAAATAGAGTTAAAGAACCCTATACTGTTGTAAAACAAGAGATTGATGGGAAAGAAAGCAAAATAGAGGACTAAGACTATATGAGTAGGACATTACTGAAGTGACAGATTTATTTTCTAACTATATAATGTTTCTTATAATTAGAGTGATGAGAAGTTTATGAACAAACACCAACTAAAAGAAAAGATAGGAAGATTTTTGGAGCTTTATGTAATTCAGATGGCAGGGCTAAGTCTAGTCTGTTCAATTTTTTATTGGGGGTTTTCTGTTGAAATTTTTAATTTCGTCAAAAAAGTACTCCCCTTTTTGAGCAAAACTAACGTTGAAATATCAGTTTGGACACTGATTATTTTAATCGCTGCTTCAGTAGTTGTATCATTAACCCTAAGTATTTGTATTTTTGGGATTTCTGATAATCGTTTTAACCGAGAGGCTCTTAATAATTGTTTTAACTCTTAATTTTGAAGCAATACTTAGGTATTTAATACTTAGGTAAAAATCAGTAGTTAAAGTGCGTTTCCCCATCACAGTATTATATGCTTTCTGTCATGGGATATTTCTATTGCTAAAGCAAATTAAAAAGTAGATTATACACTACTTTTTATAAAGGAATGGGTTATGTTGGGTAGATTTACTAGTCAAAAAGGTTTTATAGGAAGAAAAACTCTCTTATTGATGGGCTTAGTTTTTTCTTTGCTTACTTTTTGTTTGTTGCAAAAATTGACACCATCAACAAATATTTCAAAACCAACTACTAGGATTAGTATTCATCAAACTTATGAACCTCCAAAAGATGAACAAGCCAAATTACCAAGAAATTCAGATTTAGATCCTCGCGTTGTAAATCGGTTTTTAGCAGCAAGACAAGAACTGGACTCCAAAAATATTCATGTCGAGTTTAAGTGGTATTCTACTGTGGGCAAGCAAAGATGGTGTCCAAATAACCTCCAACAAAAGCTCAAAAAGTAAGCTACCAAAAGCAGACATTTAATTATAGGTTATGGAGATGTTTAAGATTTAATCAACTGTATTACTATATAAAGACCATAAGCAAACTTACTAAATAATATGTTAAAAAGCATAAGACCAAAAACAGTTAATCGCCCAACAGCAGAGAATACATCAACTAAAAGTCAACAAGATATTAGTGTTAAAATCTCTGAACTTCCTTTAGACATTAATATCAACGCTAAAGGTGAGAAAGAGTTTTTTGTTTTATTAGGTAATCGCCAAGTATTTATTACTCTTGAGCCTAAACAATTCACCAAATTGGTACAAGCAAAACGAACATGGAAAAATTGGTTAGGTGTTATATCTGGTAAGCTAGGTGATTTAACTGAGAATGGTTTTATTTTAGAGAAGCCTTCTGTTGAAGTTGCTGAGAACCATGCCCCAAAAGCTATTAATAACAGTACTAGTCAATCTACTACTAAAGAGGTCAAGAATAATCCTAGTAGCAATAATACCAGAATTATTCAGCAAAAGAATGTTATTAATCAAAAAAGTGTTGCTACCCAACAGAGTGTTGCTAGTCAAAGAAATATCGCTACTCAGCCAAATATTGTTAACCAAAAGAGTATTGTTAATCAAAAATCCTTTATTGATCAAAAAAATATTGTTACTCAACAGGCTAGTAATACTGCTAGTGTTACTGGTGCAAAGGTTGCTACTGCTAATGTAAACCATTCACCTGTTAATGCCACTCCTGCTAGTAATATTCCCTCTATAGCAAAAGCTGATCAACCTACTAACATAGAAATAAACAAAGCAGATAAGACAAACAAAACAGATAAAGCAAACAAGCAAGATAAAACACATAAAGCGGATAAAGTAGATAAAGCAAATAAGGCAGATAAGGTAAATAACTTAGATAAGCCAAACCAATCAAATAAGCCAAATGATTCAAATAAACCAGATAAAAACAATGGTTTACCGTTAAGTAATGAAGATTACAACACAGTAGTTAACCTATTTGATCCATATCTAGTAAAAGGAAATTTGCCACCTCAAGAAGAAATAGAGAAAATTCTATCACCCTATCAATTAACCCAAGAAGTAAAAGAACAAATCTTAAACAAACTATTGCAGCGTAATAAGTTAGAAAGAGAGGTAAACGCTTCAATAGAAAAAGCCTACTTTAAATTACTAGACACTTGGCAACAAGGATTCTACAAATTAACAGATAAAATTGCTAATGATTTAGGCTTACATCCTGTTATAGTAAGAACTTGGATAAATTTTATTCATTGCTCAGATTATTACTTAAATAAAGTTGTTCTACCAGAATTAGAATTACAAGAGAAAATAGTTGAGCTATACAAAGAATACCTTAATGCTGAGGGCTTACCAGAAAAAGGTCTACATGCTTGGATTGCTAACTTATTGGAGAAAAAAGTTAACAAAAATCAAGTTCATAAAGTTTTACTCAATTATCGTTTAAGCTTGAGACAAGAATTTTTACATAGACAAAGGCTTCAAAAAGAAAAAGTTAACCAAGAAAGGCTTGATCAACAAAAGCTTAATTTACAAGAATGGGAAAAACAACAAGCGATATTTTTTGCTGAAAATCAGAAAATCGCTTCATCAATAGAAAAGGCGTACTTTGCCCTAATAGAAAGTTGGGATGAAAGGCTTGTGAGCCTGATAGACAAAATAGCCGTTAAATTATCTCTGAAGTTTGCTACTGTAAAATACTGGATAAAACAGCTTTATTTATCAACACTTAACTCAAATGAAATTGTTTTACCAGAGTTGCAATTACAAGAAAAAGTAGTTGAGCTATACAAAAAATATCTTAATGATGATGGTAGTGATGGTGATGTTTTAACAGGACTAGATCTATATACTTGGGTTGCTCAATCTGTAGGAGAAGGCTTAACTAATGATCAAGTTCATCAAATTATAGTAACATATAGAGTTAACTTAAGAGAGCAATATTATCATAGGCAAAGAACTAGAGAGCAGCTAGAGGCATTACCTTTAGAAACATCACTTAATGATGCTGGGAAATAAAAAGAGGTCTTTTAGCTAACTAAGTTAAAAGACCTCTTTTATCTGAATTATCGCCTAACATAGAGTTTAATCTAAGTTGGTATTTCTTGATCTATACTAGTAAATTTATGCTGCAAAGCATACTTAACTAGTCCCGCGAGAGTATGTATGTTGAGTCTCAACATAATACGAGCGCGATGAGCTTCTACAGTACGAGTGGAAATACTTAATGTTTGTGCCACCTCTTGATTTGTAAGTCCATCTACTAATAATGAAAGAACTTTAATTTCTTTAGCTGTCAATTGTCCAGCAGATTTCTTGTTTGCCACGAAATACTCCATAAGTAAAATAATGAAAAATACTCTATTAATAATAAGCCTAATAATATAACACAACTTGTACTTTCTAGTAAAATATAGCTAGTCTTATTATTTAGACTATTAATTATCAATGGTGTATTTAATTGTTAGGTTTACTTACAAGACCATCAACATAAACACTTCTACAGAATATCTTTTAAGTGATTTAAGCGATATTGTAGTTGTTCTAGTCCACTATAAACTCTAGTTTTTGCTGTAGTTATTGGGATATTAAGAATTTTAGCCATTTCACGAAATTTTAACTCTTGGTATTCTTTCATTATTATTGCTTGTCGCATTTCTGAAGGCAGCCCATCTAATGCTTTTTTTAATAGATGGGCAACTTGCTTGCGCTGTAAGCTATCATCAAAATGCTCAATATTTGTTGCTGGTTCAAACTCTTTATCTTTAAATAATTGTTCTAAAGAGAGGAGATTGTTTGGTTTTGAACGTAAGCGACTATGGCAACAATTGAGTGCAATACGATGTAGCCAAGAAGAAAATTTTGCTGTTCCACGAAATTTACTTAAATTGCAGTAAGCTAATAAAAAAGTTTCCTGACAAATATCATGAGCATCTTCATCTCGTCCTAGCATCCCAAAAGCTAAAGTATAGATTTGACGCTCCCAACGGCGAACCAAGATGTTAAATGCCTCTACTTCTCCATTAAGTGTTTGTTCAATGATTCTGTTATCTGTTAGTTCCATATCATTTTTCAGATTTTCTATTATGAAATTTGTAACTTTAGGTCTTTAATTAATGCATACTTAACTGTTAAATAATAATATAAACCTAACAAAATAAATAAGCAAAATATATGAAGATAAGGAAAAAGGATGAGCTAGGCAGAAAGGTTGGCTTGGTTCCTCTATAAAATACCTGCCTAGCTTTTGATTATACCGAAAAGGAATTAAAACTTCGGATTATTCAATAACCTGATAATAAACAACCAATCCCAATTTCACAAGTAAATATGTAGTAACACTTAGGTAAATAAAATGTAACATTTTTGTGAATCTATTGTAAAGCCTTTGCTGATCTCTAAGGCAAGCTTTCCCATAATAAAAATTGATACCTCTAAACTATTGATATTAAAATATTAACGACAAATTTTCAATCCTTCAATAATTAAAAGTTAGAAATTTCCTTTTATACAAGATATAGTAATAATTAATTTCATATGATTTACTTAATAGCTGATTTTTCAATTAGTTATGAATGGATTTCTATTGTCTGAAATAAATATTTATCTACTAATAGTAGATTGGGATTAATAATATTACAGTTAATCGATATGTTTAACCTAAAAAACGTAACTTTCAAGGAGAAAAATATGAAAAAAATGTTTGTGTTAATGATGTTTGTAACGTTGTGTGTTTATGTTAGTTCTGCAATAGGAAATACTACTACTGATACCTGTACAGTAAAATTTGATTTTGATGGGTTACAAGCAATAGCTTTTGGTGATTCAGCAAGAGTTACTGATGGAATACTAGATGCCCACCATCATAAGCCAAATATAGAAATAAAACAGATTGAAAATGGAAAAGAGACAGTTATTGGCAACATTAAAGGTGATGAATTAAAAGGAAAAGTTCTTAATGTAGATGTTGCTAGTGGTAAAGAGTTTACTCCTACACGACACTACTCAAGCGATATGAACAAAGATACTACTGATTTTAGATGGTGTTTAGATATTGAAAACGATATTTTCCAAAAACAACTCTACCTTAAAGACAATTTTCTTACCAAGATACATTTCAATACAGGTATTTTCTATGCAGAAAGACTAACAGAAGACAAGTATCAATTTGTTGCTGGTGATGCAATACACTCATTTAAACGCCAAATTGGTAGACCTGCTGTTGATATTGAATTAAAACAAGAAGATAGCCTAGTTATTAGTGGGTTGGAAAAAGATATAACCTTACCATATAAACCAGGCGCGTCTTATTCTGTTTCCATTACTAACCTACCACCAGCAGATATGGCTAGTGTAGAACACTTTAGTTTTTATTATGATGCTATTAAAACTGATGTGCCACAATTTATGCCTATTTTGGTAAAAAAAGCTGCTTTTACACCTCATCCAATTGTTTGTGAAGCAGTTATATTTGGTAAATCTAGTATTAAATAATTAATCTTGTCTTGCTAGGCAATTACTAGGAGCAAGAGATAGTAAGCAGTTATTTGTTTCTTTGCTGGCTTCTGCAAGGTTCTTGTAATTTTTGGCGATAGCTATATGTTCTTGGGCTTTTTCTTTCTGGCCAAGTTGGGTTAACGCTATCGCCATTGCCTCATTTATCTGGCTAATCTCTAAATTATTATCTAAATGTAAAGTGTTTATAATAAAAAGTTTCTGTTGATAAAGCTCTAAAGCTTGATCATAGTCTTGTTCAAGTAACTTTGTTTTAGCTTTGTAACCAACAATTACTCCTAAAGTTTCTTGCTTAGAAGTAGTATCACTTATATTCTTTAACTCGTCTTCAGCTAGCATATAAAAATTATTAGCTTCATTAAATTTCTTTTGTTCAGAAAGAATCAAGGCTAAAAATGAATAAGAGCGTATAGTAAAAGCAGAACTATTAAGTGCTTGGGAATTAGTAATAGCTTCTTTTAAGTAAGATTCGGCAATATCATAGTAATGTAAATTAAAACTAGCCATACCAGCTATTTGTAAAATAGAAATTGCTTGTGTATTTTTGTAATTAGGAAAATTTACTAGTAATTTTCTACTTAAATCAAGAGCTTTTTCATTATTATCATTGCGATAATAAAGCGTAACTAATGAAGTTCCAGCACTATTTACTACTTTATGTAGGGTTAATTTATTTCCTAATTCAATAACTTGCAGCAAACTTTCTTCAGCATTAGTCAAATCAGAAATTTGACTAAGATATTTTGCTTTCCACAATAAGAAATGCAGTTGTAAAAATATATATTTCTTGTTTAGAGAAAAACTTAATCCTTCTTGAGTGATAGATTTAGTTCGCTCATAATTACGCAATTGTACGTATAATTTATTAGTTAAGGCTTTGGTTTTATTGGCTTCTATTAAATTACCAAGAGACAAGAAATTGTCTTCTAATTTTAGGCTATCCTCTAAACGCTGTTGGTAGTTATCCCCTGTGCTTTGATCAAAAGACTCTAATAAAGCTTTATGATAAATTGCGAGTTTTTCTAATGCTGTAGAAGGAACTGTTTGATAATAAGCAACCAAATCAGTACCATATTTATCATCATAGTTTCGCTCAATATCTTTAGCTATAAATTGTGCTTTGTTTAAGTCATCAATATTTTTTGAGGTTAAATACTGGTCAATAGCTGTATCTAGCTGTTGGTAGAGGTTAGTAGTTACTTGCTTATCTTGTTGGGAAAATGATGAAATAATAGGTGTTGATGATGAACCACTGGCATTATTTAGTTGATTAGATTTAGAATTAATAGCTAGATAAGTAAAAATAGATAAACCAACGAACACAACAACTAACAAGGCTGAAGCAAAATAAGAGTAAGTAACCTGTATATTAGTAATTCCATTGATTATTTTATTAAAAACTCTAGGGATTTGAGAAGTTTCATTAGTAGTTTTATTAGGTTGATTGCTGCTATTTGTTATGCTGTCATCAGCCACACTAGAGCCAACTGTATCAATACCAAGAGATGAGCCTTTTAGGTTATCAGCTAGTAAGGCTTTAACCTCAGCCAAAATTTCTTCCCTAATGTTATTTTTGAGCTTTTCTAGGATATCCTTATAAATAGGATCGTGTAAGTATTTTAAAAGAAGTGTTTGGCCGTCACTGGAAAGTCGTTCATTACCTTTAACGATCTCATAAACATAAGCTAAATTAGCTCTACAATGATCGCATCTGCCACAGTGGGCATCTATAAAGCGTTCTTGTTCTCTGCTTAACTGAGCTTTTGTATATAGAAAAAATAGCTTTATGTTTAGCTTTCTGCAATCTTCTGGTAAATCGCTGTATAACTCATCTAATAACATACTTTTTTAATAATGTTTGTTGGCAGTTGCGTTTTTTATCAAGGACGATATTCGCTGAGAGCCAATTCTTTTCCTTTTTTTAGATTTACCGATTTACTGGGATAAGACACAACTGCCCTTAATTATATAAGACACATTTTTTTTACAAAATAATACACCAATGAAAAATTTATTAGAAATATTTTCCGGTATAGCTATTATTGCGCTAGTTTTGATTATATCAAAGATTAATGTAATAAACTATACTGTATTTGAGAGATTATGAGAAAGAAATTATTTTACTGATGAAAGAAACCCTACATAATCACTTAACTTGGAAATTAAAGCAGCAATTTGGACATCATCTTGAGACTTAGCCGCAAGTTCAATAGCTTTTCCAATATTGCTAATAAACATAAAACCGAAACTCCCACCATGCCCATAAACCATATCAGCTAAATAGCTTAAAGTAGAGTAGTCTTTCTTCTCTAGAGCGTTTTGTAAAGAAGCAATAGTTTGTTTCTCTGAGTCTAAATACCATATAATCAATTCTTTATAGTCTGAATCATTAATCCAATCATCAATAGACTCATTTATTGACTTAATAAACGCAACCATAACAGTATTCCTTATTTCTTATTCCTACTCACTACAAAGTTGATTTTGCAGTTTGTGAAGGTTTTATAGTAGTCAGTTTATTTTTTGGGCTTTTATAATAAAGACACGTTTTTTTTGCAAATTAATACAGATCCTAAAATTGTTTCCCTTAAAACTTCCGGGGTATAAGTTATTTTGTAATAATACTAGGAAAGTATCTATAATAACTATTAAATGCTTAAAAGATACAGCTTCGTGAAGTTTGCTATAGAAATAAAATTAATCAAAAGTAAAAATTAAGCTATTTAAGCCCTTTTCTTATTACTAAGTCTTTTGTATAATAGTAGATAGGTGAGATCAAGAGTAAAGTGTTTCTCTAAGGTGGTGTGTTATGAGTACTAATGTAGGAGACAGGTCAAACTTTAGCCTAGTAATAAATACATCAATAGTAGCACAACAACCAGAAGTATCAGAAAAGATTACTAGTTACCTTGATTTTCTGAATCAAGAACAAGAAATAGAAACTACTTGCCAAGATTGTCTTGGCACAGGATGGAAGAGAATAGTCATCGATAAGACATCTGGTGTGGTGCGTTGTAAAGCACCAATACATTTACTAGAAAGACTTAATAGTATTGGAGTAAAGAATAAGCACAAACATTGTAGCTTTTTCAACTATAGGCCAGAAAGCTATGAGCAAGAAGATTGCAAAGAAATGGCACAAGATTTTGTAGAAAGCTTTCTTAAATTAGGCCATAAAAACACCAAAGGTCTTATACTATCGGGCTGTAGCCACACAGGAAAAACCCATCTATCTGTAGCAATACTTAAAGAATTGATCTTATCAGGTAAGTGTTCTGTTAAATTTGATGATTTTTTTGATAGGATATTCAGCCTTATATCAGATTTGGAACAAGTTAATTTAGAAGCATTTGAGCCTTATAACGAGAATGAGCCTTGGCTAAATGAGTTACCACCTGATTTAAATAAAAAAAGAGATAAGTTTTTCTATGAGAACTATTTAGAATCAGAGCTTTTAATTCTAGACAATTTTGAGTTGAAAGATTTTGACCAGATGGAAAAATCTGTCTTTTCTCATGTTGTAGCTCATCGCTATAACCATTCCCTGCCACTAATCTTAAACACTAGATTAGATATCGATGAGCTTGAAATGGCTTTTTCTTCCACTACTTTTTCTAAGTTGATGAATATTTGCCAGTTTGTTTCTTTGGGCTAAAGTTCAACTAGCAAACATACTATAGTTATATCTAGCAAGTAGCTGATATTATTAAGGTGTAGGAACGAGCTAATATTATTTCATCACCTGACTTAAGCTTGCATTTTTGTATTTTCCGGCCATTAATCCTTGTACCATTTTTAGATGCTGTGTCAAAAATTTCCATTGTTTCATCAGAATGTACAACTATGCAACAATGCCTACGAGAAATAACTTTATAATCTAGTACAATATCATTATCTTCAAAGCGACCAATGCAGTTTTTTCCATACTTTAAACTATAAGTCTTTAGTCCTATTGCTAATGAGTAACCAGAGTTTTCACCAAGTTTGTTGAAGCTACCTTCTAGTGAACAGATTTCTTTTGAACTATTTGCATCGCCTAAAGCTTCTAGCGCAATAGTATTTTCTCCTCTTGAGCTTTCTATATCTGAGTAAACAACCTCAAACAAAGCCTCTCTAGCTGGATCAATAAATAGGTGATAACTATTTAATGGGTTTTCTTTCATAAATGTTCTTTATTGTTATAACTAAAACACAATGGACGAGGTTAGAACTATTTTCTATATACTACTTATATAAGACACTTTTTAGATCTGAAAAATTACACTTAATGAAAAGTTTTTACAAAAAATTGCCGTTAAGAAATAACTAAGCTTTATTTTCCAATGAGTTAGCCATTGCTTGTATTTCCGCTATGCGACTTTTGGATACATTAAGAACCTCAGTTCTAGACCATCGATGCCCATTAGTATCTGTAACAGTATTTTTGTTTTTCCTCTTAATGGTAATTACACTGCTCCCAGGCTGGAAGGTATCGCCAGGTTTAAGTTGTTCCCAGTACTTCAATAGAAATTCTACAGCTTTATTTTCTTGTCGTACTCGCTTCTCAAAGTCGCCACTATCTATATGTTGCAATCTGTTTTCTAATGCTTCGCGTTCTTTATACAAAGGAACTAGTTTAACTGCACGATTAATGGTTGTTTCCAAATAGCGGTCTTTTTGTTTTCTAAGAAAATTAGTTGTGGCTGAACCACCTACTTGCCCTAGATGGAAAGAATCTCCAACAGGATCTTTGGGTTCTCCGCCAAGTTTTTTGATTTCTTGTTCAACCTCTACCAACCTATTTGCCAATTCTTGTCTAAATTCTTGAATACTATTCATTTGTTATATCCTTATATTAATAAATTTCTTAATGTATAAATATGTAATAGTAGATACGAAATTACGTTAATATAGTTTCAGGGAAACACAGAAATAGTTATTATTTTGCGGTTGTTAGAAGATATTTAATGGCTTAATTAAAGGATTTTGCTAAAAGCTTCTCTAGAAAAACAGAAGCTTCTTTGTAGATGCCAGGAGCCGAGCTTTCTCGGCTACCAGCAATATTTAAGACAGAAGGATTATTTTCTTTAAGCCAAGAAATAAACTCTTGGTAATTATTATTACTGAATTTACTTAGATCTGCTACAAAATAAGGTTTATGTTTTTGGTGTGCCAACCTCAATGTTAAAGCACTTCCCTTGCCCATTTTGGCTTTAATGATTAGTAAAGTTGCGTCTGATTGTTCTATGTTGAGCTTGGTTCGTTCTGGATAGTTAGTAGAAATGGTTTCGATAAGTGGGTATTTATCAGCAATAATTCCATCTTCAGCTATTCGACCTTTTGGACAATAGCCACCTATTATTAACCCTAGTTTTAATCCTACATCTAGCGCAGCCCTATCAACTCCTGTTTGC
Organism: Blastocatellia bacterium; assembly: GCA_039812885.1. Lineage (GTDB taxonomy): Bacteria > Acidobacteriota > Blastocatellia > Chloracidobacteriales > JADJPF01 > JADJPF01. Next base: position 9,685 of record JBDIBI010000056.1, on the reverse strand, counting down.
CCACCAGAAACTATTTTTTTTAGCATATGTCTTACTAGCAAGTGATTAATCTATTATTCTATAACATTATTAAACTATAAAAATATAATTCTATTAGTATAAGGTTATATAAAATAGGTTGCATATATAGTTAGAAACTTAGAATATTATAAATCTATATTTCTATAAAAATATGAAAATAGCATACTATCCTATAGTAAATGAATAGTTTAATGTTATTTATTTTTTTGATTTACCCAATCTGATAAAAGTTGAGTAATCAAATCAGAGATAGTGCGTTCTTCTTCAACTAAAGCTATTTTTACTTTCTTATAAAGTTGTTTAGGAACATAACTATTTACTTGTTGGAGTTCTTTGCTTTTCTTAAGGCTACTATTAATAGGAGAAGATGTAGTAGAAATATCACTAGCTTGTGGTGGTGTATTATTTACTGTTTGAATAGGTTCTGGTTGAACTTCAGCTTGACGTTGTTTGTAGGCATCTAAACCGCCTTTAAATTTGCTCATAAAGCAATCTCCTTTGCTACATTAGTATAATCTAACCAACCATCTTGGGCGCGAGGATCTTTAACTTGGGAAACTGTTATTCCTTGTAGCCCGGCTTTCTCAAAAGCTACTAGTCTTCTAATCATAGTTTGGAATGTTGGAACGTGAGATTCTTGAAACAATGAATAAGCTTCTTCTCCATCTTTCCTAGGTTTAGGAGGAATCATAGTAAGTAATACTTTATAGTGGTTAGCTTGTAATGTTTTTAATGCATCCACAGTTAATAGTAAAGCATCAATAGAAACCATATCTGGTGAAGTTGGTATTACTAATAAATCGCAACCTTCTGCCAAAGCTTTAAGGTCTTCTCCACTAGGGCGAGCTTGTGTATCTATAACAACATGCTCAAAATTACGTACTTGTTTAGCCATTGCTCGCTCATCTACTATTGTAAAAGGTAAATTTCCTCGCTTCCCCCAAGCGGTAGCACTGCGATTTACATCACCATCTACTAACAAGGTTGGTTTATCTTGCTGAAGAAATGCTGCTAGATGTATAGCTGTAGTTGTTTTTCCTACACCACCTTTGAAATTTGTTACTGTAATTATCATTAGTTTTTATTACCTCTATAGTTATAATTTTCTATATATATAAATATATAGTATTATATATTTATAATAAAATAAATTAAAATAATTATAGATAAATAGTTTTATTCTAGATTATAAAAATAAATTAGGATATAATTATATATATATAAATCTAATAATCTATATATATAATATACTATCTCATTGATTAAAAAGGAATATAATTTAGTTTATGCAAACAGAAACTTTAATTGCAGAACCGTTAGATTTAGGAAAAGTAATAGGAGCCACTAGCAAAGCATCTTTACAAGTACTGCGTTTATACATTCCAAACAAAGACAAAAATAGCAGAGAATTTGGAACGCAAAGAAAATGGGTGTTAGAAGCTGCTAATTTGCTTGCAGAAATAGGTGGTGGTGTAACAATAATGCCAGCAGTAGAAGGTGGTTGGGTTGACGAAAATAGATTAATTGTTTGGGAACAGCCAATAATCGTTTATACTTTCATACGAGAAAAACAGTTTTTAGAGAATTTGGGGAAATTGCGTGAGTTTTTGCATCGCTTAGGTAGAGAAACCGATCAAGGTGAGGTTGCTATAGAGTTTAACAACGAGTTTTATAGGATTACTCAATATGATGAGCTTTAATTACTATAAAGGAGAGTTTTTATGATTAAGACTATTGGAAATAAAGAAAGGCTTATTTCTACTATTGGAGCAAAAGAGAATAAAGTAGCCCCTGAATTAGTAGCTAAAGCTTTAGGAGCAGAATATTTAGGATCTGTAGGAGCAAATACCCATAATTTACCAGTACCAAAACAAGTAGAGGAAAGACTTATAGACTCTAATATACTAAAAGACCAAAAAGAAAAAACTGATGAACTTGTAGCTAGTAAAGCTAAGTAATTATAACCAAACAGTACTCTTATTTGACTTTCTAACTTTTTTAACTTCTAGCTTTAAAACCTTTATTAGAGAAGCAATAACACAAAAAATGTAGGATTAACTATGCGTGAATTTACTTACATTATATACATTTGGCTACCAGATCCAGATGTATATAATATAGAACAGCATTATTATCTAGGGCTAATACAATCTCCAAAACGGCAAATAGCTCTAGAAAAGGCTAAAGAAAAGTGGGGTATAGAACATCCTAACCATAATTTTTGTGCATATACTAAAACTAGTGGTACCCAGTGGGTTTATAACCAAGGTGTTATTAACTGGCTACAAGCAGGAAACAAAGGATTTTTTAGACCAAAATCCAATAAAACCCAACAAAGCTAAATTTTGTTAGTTATTACTATTGTTGCAAAAACACGACATCTTAGCCAATCGAGGAGAAACCATGAAAACCTGGGTACTAGAAGTTCAAATGGTTGATAAAGGTTTGTTATTGCCTTTAGCTTTTTGCCAGAAAGTTTTTGCTGATAAAGATGCTACTGATGAAATAGAGTACTCACAAGCCCTAGCTGCAACGCAAATATACTTGGAAGATGGCGGCGAAAAGTATACTTTTGATGAGTTTCTTGATTTGATAATTTGGGATGGCCATATCGAAGTACCTCAAGGCTTTGAGCAAATAAAAGAGCAGTTTCAATCGCAGCCTAATCCATTTATAGAAAAATTTGGGCATTAACACTAACTATTTTGATCAATTTTTGTTGATTAAAATTTCACATTGAGGTTATAATTAAGAAAGGTTAAGTATTTGAAAATAAAATTCTTAGGAGGCGCGGACGAAATCGGAAGTTCATGCAGTTTACTACATATTGGTACTACTAAAATACTAGTAGACTGTGGAATGCGTCATCATGAACGTGCTGGTGAAAGAATACCTGCTCTAAGTGAAATAGGCAATAAACTTGATGCAATTATTCTTACACATGCTCATCTAGATCATAGTGGAGCATTACCTGTTGTAGCTTCATCTTATCCGAATACTCCTATTTATCTTACCCAACCTACATTAGCAATTGTTTCTGTTTTGCTTCTAGATTCACTAAAGATAATGCAATTAGGACTAACAGCAGATGGTGAAGTTCCTATCTACGGATTACCTCAAATAGAAGCGGCTCTTTCAGCATGTCGGCCTACTGCCTTTAACACTAAGTTCAAAATTAATGATGTAGAGATTACCTTTCGGCCTGCTGGCCATATCTTAGGTGCTGCTAGTGTTGTTATTGAGTCTGATGAAGGCTCTATTGTTATGAGTGGTGATGTTCATGGCATTGACCAAATCACTATTCCTGGCTTAATTGTTCCTCACCAAAAGCCTGATATTTTTGTAATAGAGTCAACCTATGGTGATAAGCTTCATGCTTCTAGAGCATTAGAGGAAAAGCGTTTAATAGAACGAATTAAACAAGTAGTTGAAGGTAAAGGTAGCGTGATAATACCTGCTTTTGCTGTGGGACGCTCTCAAGAACTTATTTTGTTAGTAAGTCGTGCTATTGAAAAGGGGGAATTGCCTAAAGTGCCTCTTTATATCGATGGTATGGTAAAAAATGTTTGTGGTGTTTATAGCTCATTTCCTTATTTGATGACCAATTGGTTACAAAGACGTATTAAAGATAAAGGCAATCCATTCTTTCAACAGAATGGTATTGTTACTGCTGTTAGTGATCCTAAAACTAGAAAAGATGTAGCAAAAGAACGTCCATCAGTGGTTATCTCATCATCTGGAATGGTAACTGTTGGTAGCCCTTCATCCTTTTATGCAACAGAGTTTGCTAAAGATCCTAGATGTTTGATTGCATTATCAGGCTATCAGGATGAAGAATCTCCTGGCCGTAGAATGCTTGAGTTAGCAGAAAAAGGTGGAGGTAAGCTTCCTACTAGCACAGGAGAAGTAGCATTGAGTTGCGCTATAGAGAAGTTTAGCTTTTCTGCTCATAGTGATGCTTATCAAGTAACAAGTGAATTACAAGCTAGCCAACCTCGCCGTGTAGTGCTAGTGCATGGTGATGGAGGTGCTAGAGAAGCCTTGGCCAAACACCTTTCTACATTAGGCTTTAAGAATATTCATTTACCAAACCTTGGTGGTGAAGTTGAAATAGCTGGCCGTAAAGAAAAACGCTCTCAAGTTGCTTTTTCTGCTAAAGATAATGGTAAGGATACTAATCAAAATACCAATCAAGAAATTAATCAAAATATAAGTAATTCTAGTGATGTAGATGAACAAATAAACTCAACATCAGAAGAGCAAACAGGGATTTTATTAGCGACAAATGGCAGTTTACAAATAGAGCATTTAACGCCATTAGCAGAAAAACTAGCAGTTAGAGATAAGGACTCTAGAGCTTATACAATAACAGAAATACTAATAAGTGCTGGATATGAGCCTAATCAAATCAATAGTTCAGAACTTGAGAGAGTTAAAATAATACTTAAATCTAAGAAGTCTCCTTTTTCACAAGACAAGAGTAGCAAGCTAGTTTGGAGATTAAGACTACTGCCAGGAAACCGTATTGCTACTAAAAAGGCTAATTTTACAGACCAAGATGTAAGTAATATCGTTAAGAAGGCTTTTGCTTCAGAGCCTACTTTATACAAGGTTGGTATTAATAAACCTACTCGTAGTGTTACTATTAGGTTTTACTTTCCTAAGCCAATACTAGCCCGTCATAAAGAGACTCTAGAACAATTAACAGAGCAAACAGGTTGGTTAATGGAAATAGCTGATAGCGTCCATCAAGAAGAATTATCTAAGCTAGCACTCTCACTGATACCTGCTCAGTGGGAAGCTAAAAGTGTATCTTTTATCTTGGACAAAGAAATAGTAGCAGTAAAAGCCAATACTTTTGATCAAAAGGTCTTGGATGAAATTAATAAGACATTTGAACAAAAAACAGCCTTTAAGCTAGAAATACAAGTACCTAAAGTAGTTGTTATCAATAGTATTACTATTAATGCTGATGGCTCTACTTCTCAAGCTGTAAAACAAAGGCTAGAAATCAATGCTGCTTATGCCAAAGTTAAAGAGGAGTTTTCCAAAGAACCTCATCAACTTCTTAAAGTAGGTCTTAAAGGCGAAGCTTTAGAGCTTACTTTCATTACTCCTGAAATTGGCAAGCGATATGAGAAGTTAATGAATGGGATTGGCAATGAAATAGGCTACACATTAGTAGTTAGACAAAATCCTGATCAAAATAAACTTCAACAAACTGTTAAAGATTTATTGCCTAACGAATGGTTTTTAGCTGGTGAACCTAGTATCAATTTGGCTAAACAAGAAATTTCTATTAAGCCACTTTCCAAGTTAACCATTGATACACAAGATATACTTAAGCTAAAACAAGAGTTTTTTGATCAAACAGGTTGGCAATTATTGATGAAAAGCTGATTTTTCTTCAAGTTGCTCTTACTAACGAAAAAGAGTTAAGTTAAAATAAGTAATAATTAAAGTCACTTACCAACCTTTTGATTAAAATTTTTGATATTGGCGCAAGGAATAATTTATGGAAACACAACCTAAACATCAATCAAGTGAAGATTTCCAAGCTAGTTGCCAAGCTAGCATAAAAAGAGTAGAAGCCTTAATGGAAAAGATAAGAAAAATCCCAACAAGTAATAGACCATTATCACGATCAGAAGAAGAACTAGTTGATAAATGCAAAAAGAAATTGCAGGAAATAAGAGACTTGCGTAAACTATAGAAAGACTGGGAAGACGGCAATCTTCCCAGTTCACGACTATTCAGATTGCATGTCTGCTTTGTCGTTTTTGAGTTTTTGTTCGATTTCTTTAACTCTTGCCTCCAAGACTACTATTCTTTGGGGGCATTCCCTAACTTCTTCTAGCACTGAGAAGATAAGTTCGAGAGTGATTTCAGAAATCTCACCAGAATTGTTGGTACTCATCTGTTAAAACTCCTTTCTATTAGTTTGTCAAACGCCAGAGTTATTAGCCCTGACAGCTATTAATCTAGCATATTAGTGATAATAAGTCAATAATAATGCGTAAATTAATATATAATTTTGTATAGTGTATCCTATATATTTTACAACAAGTTATAGAATTGGTTCTTATAAAGAATGCAACTAAAATAAACTATAATTTATTGATGCTTTTTGTGAAAAACCAAAAATAGAAAGCAATCGTAGTAGCAAAAAGACAGACTGGATAAGATAGCTAGCCATTAAACATAAAATACCACCAAATAAGTACTAGAAATAATCAAATTAATGGTGTAATCTCTAGCAAATAAAACAATTACCACTTTTCTGCTTAAGGAAACAAAAATGCCAGCGAAGAAAAAAGCTAGTGACCCTATCGAAACCTCAGTTATTACCCCTGTTGATACTAAAACAGCTAAAATTACTAAAGGTAAAACCCAAGCTATAGAACTAAATGATGATGAAGATACAAGAATCGTTACAACAGTTTCTAATAAGGCTGTTAAAGGTAAAGTAGCTAAAGCTAATGAAACTCCTACAGTTGTTAAAGCTGCTCCAGAAGCAACTAAAACTGCTCCAAACAAACAGACTCAAGGTAAGCCACAAGTTCAAGCTGCTAAAGCTCCAAAAACTCCAAAAGAGAAATTGCCTAAACCAGTTACAATTACTAGGCTTGAACTAGCACAAGAAATGGCAAAGGTTGTTGGTGAGCATATGGAAATAACAGGACAAGAAGCTGATGCTATTGTTAGTGAAATTATCCACGCTATGATTGAGTCTCTTAAAACAGGTGATGAGATTGAAATTCGCGGTTTTGGGTCGTTTAGGACTCGCCAAAGAAATGCTCGTACTGGTCGCAACCCTAAGACAGGTGCTAAAGTTGACGTTGTAAGTAAGCGCGTGGTCTACTTCAAAATGGGCAAAGATATGAAATCAATGTTACTTAACCTTTAGATATTTCGTAGTATTATCTACTAAATAGTTGTAATACTATTATTCCTGCAAACAAAATGCATTAACACTTTAATGGGAAAACTAATTTTGATCAGTGTAGTAGGTTTTCCCATTGTCAATTAAGCCAAATTATATATTTTCTCTCTACTCATTAATATAATACCTTAAAAATGAATAAGTTACATACCTAATAGACTATTTTGGGTTTTCCCAAAAAGTAACTATAAAGAAAGCAAATTTTGCTTCTAATGAGGATTTTCTGAAACTTGGCAAAATCTTTAAATATTTTCCGAGAATTTAAAACGTTTTTAGTTTTCGAGAGGGATAATAGTTATAGAACAATTTTTTAATAAATATTTAGGTGTACCCGGAAAATTTAAAAAATATTTCCAGTTTTTAAAAATATTTGGCTGTTTGCAAGGGGATAATATATAGAACACATTTTTTTGTTCTAACAGAGGTTTTCTAAAACTGGAAAAAATAAAAAAATATTTCCGAGAATTTGAAACTTTTTGCTCTTTTGATTTGGATATTAATATATAGAACAAATTTTTTATTCTAATAATTTCGGAAAGTTAGAAAATCTTAGAAAAGTTGCAAAAAATGAAAAATGGAATAATCATCGTAAAATCAATAGGTTATGAAAAAATCGGAAATTATGGGAAAAATTTTAAGGACAAAAATGATGAATACTCTAGCTACACAAGACACACTTTTAAAAACGAACATAACAATTTTGGGAAAATTAGCTGAATCTCTAGAAAATGATGGGAATGTATTTTTATTTATTGAAGAATTAAAATGTTCTTCAGAAGAAACCTCTGATTTTTCTTTGGATTTTATAAAAGAATTAGAGCCTAAGCAAAACACTGGTGCTTGGGCTGGTCTGAAGTCTTTACCTACTACATGTACTATGTAATCAATTAATCAAAACCAAAGTCTAGTCTAAAATACATAATCTTTTTGATTAAAAATAAAAAGGATAGCCATAGCTATGTTAACATTAATTAGTAAAATTATTGACGGAAAATATCGGATGGAAAATTTACTAGGACAAGGTGGAATGGGTGCTGTTTATAAAGCTACTCACTTAGGGACTAAAAGACCTGTGGCCATCAAAGTGATAGTTCCACAATATATGCAAAACGAGGAATATGTGGAAAGATTTAAACGTGAGGCGCAAGCTGCTGGAAAATTACAACATCCTAATGTAGTTAATGTTACTGATTTTGGCATCACTATCTTAGAGGAAAGTAAATTTGCCTACCTAGTAATGGAGTACCTTGATGGCATGACATTAAAAGACTTGATTACAAATAATAAACAACTTCCTACCACTTTAATTGTAGATATTTTAGAGCAAATAGCTTTAGCCATAGATGCAGCGCATAAAGCAGGTATTACTCATAGAGATTTAAAGCCAGCTAATATCTGGTTACAACCTAATGGTCGTGGTGGCTATATTGTTAAAGTGTTGGATTTTGGCCTTGCTAAAGTTGCTCCAAATTTTGGTAAATCTATGACAGTAGCAAAATTGCCTACTGAATATTTACAAAAAATGCAACACTTACGAATACCTTTGTTGGATAAAAAGGCTAATGAGGACACAGAAGCACCTACACTATTAAATAAGACATTGAGCATGGGTTCTCAGCAGCTTAATGAGTTAAGTAATATTTCTGAAGAAGAAATAGAACTAACATTACGCCTTATTAGTCCGAAACCTAATAAAGATGTGTTTGTTCAAACCTTAAATATAGGCTCCGAAGAAATAGGATTGGATTCTACTAAAATAAAGCCTATAGAGAATGAACTGAATGCTGTTTCTGTAACGGATATTACTCTTTTGATGCAATCAGAAAAAAGGGGCTATGCTAAAAAAACGGATGAGAACCTGGCTGTAGCTACTAATCCCATTCTAGAAGAAGCTACTCAAGAAGAAAACCCAATAAATACAATGAGGGCAGAAGCAACCTTGACAAGAATGGGCGAAATCCTTGGAACACCTCATTATATGTCTCCTGAACAGTGTGCAGGAAGTAATGTTGATTATCGTTCCGATATATATAGCTTAGGGTTAATTGCGTATGAAATGTTTACAGGTTTAAAACCCTTTTCTGGAAATATGTATCAACTTATTTACAAACATGCTCAAGAATACCCTGAACTAATAAGAAAAGTTAGAAAAGATATCCCTAAAAGCATTGACAATCTGGTTTTATGGGCTATTGACAAAGACAAAACAAAACGACCAAAATCAGCAAGTGGTTTTGTACTAGCGTTAAAAACAACTTTGGAAGCAGATAAACCGTTCCTTCAACAAGCTAAAAAACTTTATCAGCAAAACTACCCCAAGTTTATTGGCTTTGCCGCTAGTCTATACTTACCCATAGTAATAGGGTTTTTCTATTTAGTTCTAACAAATACATTAAATGCTTATGTTTTGTTTCTCCTAAAAATAGGATTTTTCCTAAGTATGTTGTTAAGCAATAAGTTAATCTTAATTGGCTATTCTTTAATTATTAATGACGGTGATAAGGAGAAAAGTCAACTTAGTATATTGTCTACGCTAAAACAATCTATCACTTTTCTTCCTAGCTTAATTTCTCTTCTCGTACAATTACCTATAAAGAAGATTAAATCTTTTATAAAGACTAAGAAAGTAGAGTTAAATCTGGGAGCTAATTATCTTCATCCACTGGCTTTAATAAAAGGTATTAGTAAGGATAAGTCTTTTGAATATAGCAAGGCATTGTT
>JBDIBI010000055.1:0-29210 GCA_039812885.1 Blastocatellia bacterium | reverse complement strand
TATCACTTGATGACCAGCTTATTTGAAGAGAATCACCACTATTAAACGTCTCACCTCCCTTTGGAGAAAGGAAACTAACAGTAGGTGCTTGAGTATCACCACCACCGCCACCACCATTTCTTGAGATAGTAAAATTCATGGTAGTAGAACTAGCACGTCTAGCCCCAAGATCAACAGTAGAAACTCTAATTTGAGCCTTGCTAGTTTCAATATCAGGAACTTGCCAAGTAAAATCTTGAGCCTCAGGCTTAAGTTGTTCAGCGCCAGGTATTACACTAAAGGTAGTTCCTCCATCAGTAGAAAGCTCTATTTTATGGCTTGCAATTGAGTAACTTTGTGGCATCACCATAGTTTGCCATTTTATTGAGAAAGCTTGATTTGCTGCTATTTGCTGACTTGCTGCTGGTGCTGTGGTTTGGAGAGAGGGTGCTTGGCCTATAGTAAAATCGCCTACTAAAGCAATACCAGAAAAATTTTGTGCTGAACGTATATCAATGGCGCTTCTGATTACAGAATTATCCGTTGCATCAAGAATAGTTCTACCATGAAAATCACTTATGTAAAGTATTCTGCCATCTGGAGTTATCTTGATATCTTGTATACTTGTAAAATCTTCAGGTTTATAACTAAATATAGTGGTTAGGATTCCAGTTTGTAAGTTATAGCTATATAAGTTACTGCCATTTATTTCGCTTACATAAAGTGTTTTGCCATTAGGATTGAATAAAAGCTTACTCAACCCAAAATTTGATTCATTGGGGACAGGAATATTATTAATTTCAAAGGATGAAGTATCAATTATACTAAGCAAAGTATTTCTGTTAATACATAAAAGTTTACCATCTGGCGAGACAGCCATTTCTCCTACTCTATCACCAATGTCAAATGGGAATTTTACAACAGGGAGATTAACAGTTTTTATAATAGAAAGAGTTTTAGTATCAAAAATAATTATGTCATTGTTATCTGAATTGAAATTATCTAAAGAAATATAAGCTCTGTTTCCATCAGGACTAAATACTATATCTAGAGGCTCTTTAATACCATCTATTTGTTTAACAGTTCTTAAAGTATTCGGATCTAGAAGCAAGATTTGATTATCATCACCTAATACAGCCCAGAGTAATCCCTCAACATTTGGTGCTAATTTTAGACTATATACTCTTTTATTTTGTAGAAAAGGGGTTGTTGAATCGTCAGTATTTGTTAATGATGTTAATATTGCACCATTAGGAGTTGTTGCAAGCTTAGCAGCAATATAAGCTTTTCTTTGATCGCGGCTTAGTTCTACATTACGAGAAGCAATGGGTAAAGCAATTTCTCTAATTTGATTACCTGTGAAAGGATCTATAAACTGAAGAGTGCCACTTCTTGCAGATGCGATACCTATATTTGATATTCGGTAAATAATAGGAGAGTTATTTTGTTCTTGCGCAAAAACAAAATAGGTGCATAACATAAAAATCAAAGCCACAAATATAAAGTTTTTTACGTTTTTCATTTTCTCCATCCTGGTAAAATACTCTAGTCTAACATAACATTTTAAATATATCTTGTAGTCTCTTGCTAATTATAAGAGTTACCAATACTTACAATCCTAACTGTGATTTGAAAAGCATAACCACCAAAGTCGGGTGTTGTAACACCTATAACTCCTGTATTAAGTGAAGCACAGCCTCGTTCAACTCTTATTGATTTTAGGTTTGTATATTCTATTGTTGCTCCATCATTCCTTGTACATATTGTCTGACCTGTAGTTTTATTAAAAAAACAATCACCAGGATTAATTCCAAAATCTACAGGATCAGTACCTCCAATAGTAGTAATGGGAGAGCTAATTCCATTTGGATCGGTGTAAACAGTGGCAACACATTGATTAGGTTTTCCATTCAGATCATAACCACAGTTAGCCAAATAAGTAGGTTGTTGATTACAAGCAGAACCAGCACCTAAAAACTTTCCAGGATAATAATTATTAGTAACAATAACATCATAGTAAACAATCAGGTCTTTATTTAAGTCACCATAAACAGAGCCAGTTGTAAGAATAATGTCAGCACGGACTTTCCATCGATATTGCTCAACTCTGGTTGCTGCTGTGCTACTACTGACTCCTTGAGATAAAACATATTTGCCTACGAAATAGCCCCTAATAGTGTAATCATACTTGTTCTGTAACTGTAAAATAAAAGACTTGCGGGCATTCTCATTGACAGGGTCAGCTAAAGGGGTCTTGTAATTAGGGTAAAATGTCCCAATAAAATCAATGGATTTATTAGTGTCACCTAACAAATCAAAGTAAAAATTCTCAGGAAGACATAACCCATATTGATTTTCCATTGTTCCTCCTGCTGATTTTGGTACTGCTATTGTGTCTCCACATACATAGTTGATGCTTCCTTGATCTTGTTGTAAATGCTGTATGAGTTGCTCTTGTATTTTCTTGTATGTTGCATCAACTATTTGTTTTCTTATTGGGCTTGAGGCTGCTATTGCCATGTTCTCTGCTCTGGATACTGCTTGCTCAAATGATACATCATAGAGTTGCTTGGTTGTTGAGCCTATTGGCCCTGCTAGGGCTACTACGCTTATTAAAAATAAGAAATAGGCTATCATTATTAATGCCCATCCTCTTCGGCTCTTGAGCCATTTTCTAATTGGGGTTGTGAGTTTTTCTATATGTGTTGAGAATATCATAAAAATCTCCTGCTAGAAAACATTAAATATAATTGCTGTAGTTGTGTTGTACTGTGAAATAAAACAGTGACTTGTTTTAAATTCTGAAATGGTTGTAAAACTATGAGTTTGGAGAAATATTTTTGTAAGTGTATGTAAATGAAATGGTTGAAAAAGAATTTTTTGCAGGTGGTAAAACTTTTTAGTAAGGATTTTAAGATAGTAGCTAGGCTAATATACTGTAGTAGTAAGTGCCCCCCCCCAGTCAAATTTTTACTGGGAGAAGCTAGCAAATTATTGTAATCAAAATGGTTTTTTGATTTAAGCATAATCATCCTGTTGCTAGGGCTAATATCTACGCATATATGTTTAAGCTTATTATTATAAGCATATTTGGTTTTTGGTAAAAGTCTTGAGTTCTTTATTTCTGATGTAGAAGTACTACAGCAATTTCTATTCCTAGAATTAGTTAAAAATAATTAGAGTTATAGGTAAAGCTATCTTATAGGGATTAAATGGGTTAGAAAAAAAGAGTGATTATAGTAAGTAGCCATTATTAAAAAAAGCTGCCAAAGTTGGCGAAGATCAGTTTGTCAAGCTTGGCGTATGTTATGGAAAGCTGTCAAAAGTGGCAGATTAATAACCAATAAATATATTTAGAGAAGTTGGTTTAGGAAGTTATTCATAGCAGTAATTTTTTGTTGCTTAACATCTTTATTAATAGCAATTAGGGTTTGATATAAATTTTTTATTCGATTTAATGCAGAAATTCTTGTTTCAAGTTTTGTTGAGCTAATGGCATCCATGCAAGCCGCTACAGCAGCAAAAATACCAGCTTTATCTAATCCTTTTATTTCAGGTAGGGCAAGAAGTTGATCTGCCAGTTCAGAACGTTGTTGAGCTAGTTTATTTTTGTCAAATTCAGCATTTGTATTAGCTAGTAAATCTTGCAAGGTGTTAAGAGTAGGCCAGAGAATTTCAACAAATTGATGTAACGGGTCGATTTCTTCTTTTTTATCTGTTTCAGGTTGAATTGGTTTGCTGTCTAGTTGAGAATGGCGTTCTTCAGGAGGGCAAACTTCTTGAACACGGCTTAAAACTAAAGCTTCTAAGGAGTCTACTTGTTTAGCAACTTTATGAGATTTGGTTGGAGTTAATTCCATTGCCAAAAAATCATCCAAGTCATCTAACGGCATAAATCTTTCTCCTAAGTACTTGCTACCAACTCACTACTTAAATAAATTAATTAAACAAATAAAAAACGCTAGCTATTAGTTTATATTTCTTAGAAAGTTTTAGCAAAAAAAGATCACCCAAAACAATGTTTTTATGGGTGATCCGCAGATAATACAAAACAATATGAATGGATCTACTAATAATAACACGAAATTTCTTAGAATTAAGATAAAATTCCTTAACAAAATTTAAACAAATTAGACAAAAAAGAACACCCAACATTGTGTTGGGTGTTCTAGGAAATTTGGAAAGTTTATAGAAAGTAAAAAGTTATTTCTTTTCAGTTTTAGCGCCACAGCCATTTGGACCAGAGCAGCTATTTTTTCCTTTTTCAGACTTTTCATCTTTCTTTTCGCCAGCTTTTTCATCTTTCTTTTCGCCAGGCTTTTCATCTTTCTTTTCTTCTTTCTTATCTCCAGCAACTTCAGACTTGCAACCGCCTTTTCCTTTACAGGAGTTCTTACCTTTGCAGCCGTTGTCACCAGTCTTACAATTGCCTTTGCCTTTGCATTCATTTTTGCCTTTGCAATCATGAGCACCAGCTTTGTCAGGTGATGAAGATGCACCATCTTTCTTTTCGCCTTCAGCAGGTTTTTCAGCAGGTTTTTCAGCAGGTTTTTCAGCAGGCTTTTCAGCAGGCTTTTCAGCAGGCTTTTCACCACCAGCAGGTTGCTCGTTTCCACCACAACCAGCCATCATTCCTGCTACAGCAAATCCTAATATAGTTTTGGTAAAATCTCTACGATCCATTAAAATCCTTCTCCTTAATGAGTATGTTATTGTTCCCTATGATAATCTAAAATCGCGGGGGAATTTTTAATTTGTGAACGAAATACAAAAAGCTATGTATATCTTATTAGTTAATATAAGTCAAGGTATAAATTTACACACTTTTACAAAAGCTTAATTGCTTTTATTAGCTTAATAGAATATGTTATAGCTAAATATAAAAACCTATAGAAAGTTAAATATTCAGGAGGAATTATGTCAGAGGGCGGCGCTGTTTCAGCAGTAAAAAAAGGCTATGATTTGTTAGTTAAAGTTGAAGGTTATGTACAAGATCTTTTTTTGTTAATTATCCGTCTTTATTGGGGTTATCAGTTTTTTCTTTCTGGTAAAGGAAAACTAATGAATTTAGATCGTACAGCAGATTTCTTTGCTAGCATTAATATTCCTGCTCCAAAAATAAATGCCTTAATTGCTGGTTCAACAGAATGTTTTGGAGGAATACTTTTACTTTTAGGACTAGGTTCTCGCTTAATTAGTATACCTTTAGCATTTACAATGATAGTAGCTTATTTAACAGCTCATAGAGATAGCTTAAAAGCTATTTTAGGTGATAACCCTAGTGACTTTTTTACACAAGCACCTATGACTTTCCTTTTGGTTGCTTTATTTGTTATGACTTCAGGAGCTGGTAGACTTTCTTTAGATGAGTTAATTGGCTCAAAACTTTTTCCTAAGCAAGATGCAGATTCACAAAAATAGAATTAGGTTTTATGAAATTTGATGAACTTGACAAAAAAATGCGTGTTTTTGAAACAGCGCATGATTACTTGGTTTTACCAGAAATTTATATTGTTGCTCGAATTGATGGGCGATCATTTACTCGTTTAACTAAAGAGGTTCATAACTTTAAATCTCCTTTTGATGAGCGTTTTCGAGATTTTATGATTGCTACTACTAAGCATTTAATGCAGTGTGGTTTTAACGTAATCTATGGTTATACACAGAGCGATGAAATCTCACTGCTTTTTCACCCAAGAGAAACAGCTTTTGGCCGTAAAATGAGGAAATACAACTCAATTCTAGCTGGGGAAGCAAGTGCAAAGTTTTCTTTATTGTTAGGCGATCTTGCTGCTTTTGACTGTCGTTTATGTGAGCTTCCTAACATTAATTTAGTGTGTGACTATTTTCGTTGGCGTAATGAAGATGCACATCGTAATGCCTTAAATGGTTATTGTTATTGGACTTTGAGAGAAGAAGGTAAGTCTGTTGGTGTTGCTACAAAAACTCTAGAGAAAATGTCAGTTGCTGAAAAAAATGAACTACTTTTTAGCCGAGGAATAAATTTTAATGACACCCCTAATTGGCAAAAACGAGGTACAGGACTTTTCTGGAAAAGCTATGAAAAAATAGCTAGAAACCCAATTACTAATGAGGAAACAACAACTGAACGCAGAGATATCTATGTGGAATTAGATCTCCCGATGAAGGATGAATATAGTGACTTTATTAAAAATTTAGTTGTACAGATAGAAGAAAAAGAAAAATAACAGCTATCTTCTATCTACCTCTTTATATTTTGCTTAGTAGCTTGCTTAGTTAGTAATCTTATATTGTGAATTTACCTTACTCAAAAATTCTTTTGGATAGAATTATTGAAATTAGATTTGCCTCAAGCTATATTCTATAAAATCAATAACTTTTATGCCTATAGTTAAAGAAACAGTTAAACAAATAGATCAATTTTTGGAATCTTGTATTAAAGCAGGTGACTTTACTGGTGCTGTATACCTAATAGCAGAAAAATCACAGATCTTTGCCTTAGGTTCTTGTGGGAACGCTATTATTACGCCAGAAGAAATTCCTGTTACTGTGGATGCAATTTTTGATATGGCTTCTGTTACTAAGCCGCTAGTAACAGGAATGTTGTTAACTCAGTGCTTAGAAAAAGGTTTATTTTCATTAGAGCAACCTATTAGTGAAATATTACCTGAATTTAAGACTAAGGAAAAAAGTTCTATTACTATTGCTCAAGTTGCTAGTCACTCAGCCGGTTTTATAGCTTGGCTCCCATTTTATGCTTTAGTGGAAAATAAAGCTCAAGTTCTTTCAAAAATAGCTCAAGAACCACTTGTATATTCTCCAGGAACTAAAGTAATTTATAGTGATCTAAGTTATATAACCCTAGGGTTTTTACTAGAAATACTTACAAGCAAACCCTTGGATGAGTTATTACGTCAAAATGTTTTACATCCCCTTAATTTGAAGAATAGTTGTTTTAATCCTCCTAATGAGTGGAAAAGACAAATTGCAGCTTCAGAGACAGGGAATCAATATGAGAAAAAATTAGCAGGTCAGCAAGCAGCAAACTACAAAGCTTGGCGTGAGGATGTAATCTGGGGAAAAGTCCATGATGGAAATTCATACTTTTTAGGTGGAGTTTCAGGACATGCAGGACTTTTTAGTTGTGCTAAAGAAGTCTTTAAAATGGCACAGCAATTTTTACCAGGAAGTTTACTTATGAAAGATAGTAGTTTGGAGTTATTTAGCAAAAATTTTACTGTAAATTGTGAAGAAGGTCGCTCGTTATGTTGGTTGTTAGGAGCTTTTGGAGTTAATGCTGGAAATACATTGCCTGCTGGATGTTTTGGGCATGTTGGGTTTACTGGAACAAGTCTATGGATTGATCCTGTTCAAGAGCGAATTTATATTTTGCTAGCTAATCGCACACATCCAGTTTACCGGGATTTTAATATGAATGATCGTCGTCGTCATTTTCATAAACTAGCACAGGAAATTTTCTAAAGTTATGAAACTTCTACAAATTTCAATAATTTGTTTGCTATTTTTTTCTAGCTCTACTTTGGCACAAAACCCAGTAGAAGATGAGTTTATACCTACGAACAAAACCCATCTTCGTGGTAGACAAATTGATCCAGCTTGGTATGAAAATGTTTCTAGTAGTACTAAAAAAGATTCAACTAATGTGAAAGAAGATGATACTCCTTTTGATATTAGAACCAGTATTGTAAGTGAATTGCAAAAAGTTCGTACTGCTAGCCTTCCAGAACAGGCTAAAGCAGGGCTTTCTTCATCTTTTAAGGCTACTATTAGTCAAGTTGAAATAGAAGGACGTTTTGAAATTGTAGCATTATATTCACCTATAAATGACAACTATATTAGGACTATTGAAGGCTCAATACGTGCTAATGTTTTTCCACCAATTATTGCTCGTGCTAATCAGCAAAAAACTAGTGTGTCAGTTCTTTTTACAGTAAAAAAGGATGGGAAAATTTCTGATATAGAAAAGGAAAACTCTACTAATAGCAATGCTTTAGATGCTGCTGCTATAGGTGCTTGTCGTAGTTCTAGCCCACTTCCTCCCCCACCTATTATTGCTGGTGAAAGTAGTGGTGCTAATAAAGATGACGTTATTCGGATGCGTTTTACTTTAACTTATCATCCTTAACCAATTGCAAGGTGTTGTTATGAGAAAAGAGTCTCGGCTGTCTTGCTTTTTAATATTATTGATTCTTTGCTCTCAACTGCTTTCTATTAGGACATTAGCGGCAGGGGATGAGTTAGATATTACTGTGAAAAAATACGTCCGGCCTCCTTCAGCAGATTTTTTCTCTAGGCCAAGACGCACACAACCTGTTTTATCAAAACCAGAAACATCTAAACCTAAACAAAACCTAGATTTAGCCAAAAATCCTATAACTTTGCCTAACTCTGGCGAGGATAAAGATTTAAATCCTACAGGGCAAATAGTTACTAAAACACTAGATCCAGCTAAAGGCCCTGAAATTAGAATAGCTCTAGCTACAGATGTAGGGTTTGCTCAAATTACTTCTAAAGAACCCATTGCTTACTTTAATTCAGAACAACAACAACTAGTTGCTCTCTCTGTAAGTGATATTAAAGTCCAAATGGGAACAGCACGCGAGCGCCCTGGTCAAGTCTATCGTGTTCAGGTTGCAAGCCTAAAAACTAATCAAGAAGCTGATCGCTTAGTCTCACAACTACGTAAGCAATTTACTGAACCTATATTTGTAAATTTTGATGACGAGTCAGATAAATATCAAGTAAAAGTAGGGGATTTTTATTCATCTGATCAGGCAAAAACCTTTATGGTTCAGTTGATGAATGCTGGATATAAAAAGACTTGGGTATCAAAATCTGAGCAAAATGCTCCTAGCAAATACAAAGAGAAATTTATAAAAGCAGTTACTAACAATGGTTCACAAATAGCAACAACTAACGATCGAATGATTTTTGCATCACAAGATGATGAAGCTGCTCCACTTCTTTATAATGGTAAACCTTATCGTGGACAAATTGAAATATTTACCAACAAAAGAGGCCGCTTAACCTTAATTAACCGTTTGTCTATGGAAGACTATGTTAGAGGTGTTGTGCCTAATGAACTTAGCCCAGGTGGATTTCCAATGTTAGAAGCTCTTAAGGCACAAGCTGTAGCTGCTCGTACTTATGCTATCAAAAATATGGGGCAATTTAATGAAGAAGGTTATGATTTATTAGCTACACCACTTTCACAAGTCTATGGTGGTAAAGCTACAGAACACCCTTTGACAAATAAAGCAGTAGCGGAGACTTCAGGATTAATTGCTACATATGATGGTAAACCAATAAATGCTCTCTATACTTCTACTTGTGGTGGAACAACTGAATCATCTGAATATGTTTTTAATGAAGCTGTTCCTTATCTAGTTAGCGTTGCTTGTTCTTCACAAGGCAGAACTAGACGTGTAGAGCCAACAGATAAATCAGATAAAAGTGATAAAAAACGTAATAAAAACAAAGATGAAGATGAGGAAAATACTAATCCACGCCTCTTTAAAACTTCTCGAAAACTTGAGCCTGTTATTGGTGAAAATGGTCGAGCCTTGACTAAAGAAATTGCTAACTTAGATATTTTGAACTTTTCTTTGCCTGATAATTTATCTTCTAATTCTTTGCAAAACCCTTCTAATGAAAGGGAAATAACTCGTTGGTTAGCACAATTGGCAGATATTAAAAATCAGTCAACGTCTGATAATGCTAGAAATGGATTAAGAGAAAATTTAAGAGATAATTCTAGGGAAAATTCAAAAAATAGTTCAAAAGAAAATTCAAAGGATAATTTTAGAATAAATCCAAACAACTCAAGTAACTTAAAAGAAAGTTCAAAGGAAAATACTAAAGATATAACGTTAATTAGTAATTTTGCGAATGCTATATCTCAAACCATTTATGGTCAAGACAATCCTAGCAGGTTATTATCTGCTGCTGATGCAGATTATATACTAGGTGCAGATGCTAGTGATATTCCAGTAAAACGACGTGCAGAAGTTGCTGCATTGTTGCAAGAAGGAATCCTTTCACCTTATCCAGATGGAAGTTTACATCCTCGCAATCCAATGACTCGTAGTGCAGTTTTACTAGCAATTTCTCGTGCTTTGTCAAAAATTGGTAAACCTGCAATGGAAAGTGGTACAACAAAACCTTTAGAAGGCCGCAGAGTCAAAATTAAAACAGCAAAGGGCAAAGAGCCTTTAGAATTTGAAATAGCTCCAGATTGTTACTTGTTTCGCATAATTAATAATGAAGCTTTTCCTGCTAGCAATATAGAAATAGTTGGAGGAGAAAAAGTTAATTATCATTTAGACTTTAAAGGAAGAATTGATTACCTAGAAATACAACCTAATCCTAATGGAGCATCCAGTGATAGATTTTCAGTTTTTTCTCATTGGGAAGTACAGTATAGTCCTGAAGAATTAAAGGCTCGTTTAGCAGAAGCTAGAGTAAATGTTGGAGATATTTTAGATCTAAAAGTTACCCAATATGGTTATTCTCAAAGGGCTGCTGAGCTAAAAGTTTTTGGTACTCAAGGGGATCGCACCATTACAGGCTTGCGTATTCGCTCAGCTTTGGGTTTACGTGAGAGTCTTTTTATTATTCAGCGTGACTATAGTTCAAAAGGTGAAGTGAAAAGTTTTCATTTCTCTGGTCGTGGTTGGGGACATGGTGTAGGTATGTGTCAAGTAGGAGCTTATGGTTTAGCTGTAGATGGACTTAACTACGAAGAAATCCTGAAGACCTATTATAGTGGAATTGACCTAACGAAAGTGTATTAATAAATGTATCAGTAAGTCTATTATTTCTGTAAGTTAGCTCTGAATAATATTTATTTAATATGTAGTCAAAATTAAGTTTTAGGTTTATAATAACTGCCTAGTTTCGTTTGTATGCTTCAAAGATTTGTTATAACAAATCTCAAAAAATTTTGACCCTTTCAAGGAGAATTCAATTTATATGAAATATTTAATTAACGGCACAAGAAATACTTTGATAGCTTTAACAGTAATTCTTGCAGTTTTTTCTATTAGCTCTGCTACTCCAACTCCATCTTTAGTTAACGTAAATCGTGCTGCTATAACAGTTGTAGCACAAGATTACTCATTTAAAGTTCATAACAACACACACGAAACTATAACAAAGATTTTAGTTTCAGAAGATGGCAAAAATTATGGTTATTTTGATATTGGCAATGGTATTGCTCCAGGGGAAACTGCTGAATTAGTTTGGGATAAGTCAACCAATGGTGAAAGTTGTCATCAATACTTTAAAGCTATGTTTTCTGATGGCTCAGAATCCCAACCTGTTAAATTTGACTTTTGTGAGTCAGGCTTAGTCTTAGAATTTAGCTAATGCTAAGTAAGTATAACTATAGTAAACAATTAGCTGAAAGCAAGGTAGAAAAAGTATTTGTCTTATAGACTAGTCTTAAGTTTGTTTTACTAAATTAGGGGTGCAATAATATAGTTTGCACCCTAATTTAGCCAGTTAATTATTTGCTAGATTTATTGGCTTTAAGTAGAGCGATAGTTAGTGAACTCCATATGAATACCAAAGTCTTTTTCCTTAAGAACTTTAATTACTTGTTGAAGTATATCGCGATCTCGGCCTGAAACCCTTACTATATCAGCATTAATTGCTGCTTGAACTTTTAATTTAGAATCCTTGATAAACTTAACGATTTCTCTAGATTTTTCAATGGGAATGCCTTGTTGCAAGTCTATCGTTTGGCGAACAGTATTTCCTGCTGCTGGTTCAACTTTCCCGTAAGATAAACTTTTAAGCGGAACACCTCGCTTAATTAACTTTTGTTCTAAGACATCAATAACATTGCGAATTTTAAAGTCATCATCAGAAATTAAATTTATAACGTTTTCCTTTTCATCTAAGCTAATATCGCTTTTGCTTCCTTTGAAGTCAAAACGCTGTTTAATTTCTTTCATTGCTTGATTAATAGCATTGCTTACTTCAGCCAAATCTATTTTTGAAACAATATCAAAGCTATTTTGCTGTGACATATAGTCTTATCCTTGTAAAAATTATAAGTTAAAAAACTTTAGGAAAGAATTGCTAGTAATTTCTGAAACCTGTTCAATAGTTTTGTTATGAATTTCAGCCAAACATCTAGCAGTTTCTTTTACCCAAAGAGGTTCATTTCGCTTTCCTCTAAAAGGTTCAGGTGCTAGATATGGGCAATCAGTTTCAATTAACAATCTATCAAGAGGCAATTTAGCAACAGTTTCCCTAAGTTCTTTGGATTTTTTAAATGTAATTACACCAGAAAATGAGATTAAAAAACCCATATCTAGCGCAGCTTTAGCTAGTTCATAGCTACCTGTAAAGCAGTGAAAAATTCCTGCAAGTCTTGTATCTAGCCAATACTCTTTTAGAATTTGCTTTGTATCTTCTTCAGCATCACGAGTATGAATAATAACTGGCAAATGCCTTTCACGAGCTAAGTTTAGCTGATTGATAAAAGCTTTTTGTTGAACATCTTGAGGCGAATTATCATAGTAGTAATCTAAACCAATTTCACCCCATCCAATTACTTTTGGGTGTTTGGAAAGCTCTACTAAACGCTTTGCCATAGCTTCATCAAAAAGTATTGCATCATGTGGATGTAGTCCAACAGTTGTGTAAATAAAAGGATGCTCATCGGCTAAAGCTTGAGCTTTTTCATGAGAATCTTTGGTTACATCCCCATTTCCTACAGCAACAATAATTTCCACTCCACCATCACGAGCTCGTTTAATAACATCTTCGCGGTCAGGATCATAGCTATAAAAATCTATATGAGCGTGAGAATCAATAAACATTTGTTAATACATCATTTTTCTTCCTGGGGTAAAATTGGCGAAGCCAATTTCACCCCAGGCTAATATATTTGTTCACCCTAAAGGGTGAGTTGAGTTCACCCCAAGCTAATATATTTGTTAATTCTAAAGGGTGAGTTGAGTTCACCCCAGGCTAATATATTTGTTCACCCTAAAGGGTGAGTTGAGTTCACCCCAGGCTAATATATTTGTTAATTCTAAAGGGTGAGTTGAGTTCACCCCAAGCTAATATATTTGTTAATTCTAAAGGGTGAAAGATTTATCTCTAGATTTATTTTAATCTTGCACCGTTTGGAACGTCTTCTAAAAAGCCTGCTACAACGGGTTTGCCTTGTTCACCTAAAGAAGCAGCTAAAAGCATTCCTTGAGATTCTAAACCACGTAATTTTCTTGGCTCTAAGTTGGCAATTACAATGATTTTGCGTCCTAGCATTTGCTCTGGAGTGTAGTATTGAGCAATTCCAGCTAGAATTTGACGAGGCTTTTCTTCTCCAACATCTACCATTAAGCGTAAGAGTTTATCAGCTTTTGGTACACGTTCAGCTTCTACAACTTGAGCAACTCTTAGATCTACTTTAGCAAAATCATCAATATTAATAATTGGTCTAAGAGCAGGAATTTCTTCTTTAGCTTCTGCTGGAGTTGCTACGGGTTCAGGGGTAGTTGGTTTAGCTTCAGCAACAGGTGCTGGTTGTGTAGTGTTTTCTTCTGACATTTTCTTTTTCTCTTTCTCCTTTTCAATTTCTACCATAATTTTTTCTCTATCAAGAGTTGGGAAAAGTGCTTTAACTTCAGGTATTTTATTGCCTGATGGTAGTTGTCCCCATTCTAGTGTTTCAGGATTGCACTCTGATGGATTTCCACTTAAACCAAGTAGAGTCCAAATATTAGCAGTTGAGTCTGGTAATACTGGATTAAGTAGTGCAGTAATAAATCGTAAAGCTTCTAAAGAGGTGTAGATAACAGTTTCTAATTGCTCAGAGTTTGCTGGATCTTTGGCTAAATTCCAAGGTGCGCTATCTGAAATATATTTATCTACACGAGCAATAATTTCCCAAACTGACTCTAATGCACGGCTAAAACTATAATCGCTAAATTCTGTTTCAAAATGTTTGGCACGAGCTAAACAAAGATCTCGAACTTCGCAAGCTTCTTGCTGCCATTTTTCACTTGGCTCACCAGTAAAGGCTTTAGGACAAGCTGGTAATTGGCTTTGAAAATATTTTTCTACCATCTTTAAGGTGCGACTAGATAAATTACCTAAGCCTTTTGCTAGATCGCTGTTTACACGATTGATTAAGGCTTCATAAGTAAAGTCACCATCAAGGCCAAAAACCATTTCACGAGCAGAAAAATAGCGAACATAATCAGGGGTGAAATATTTTAGCAAGATGCTAGGTTCAATAACATTACCTATTTCTTTACTAATCTTTCTGCCACCGGATTGCCACATACCGTGTGCATAAACGGTTTTGGGTAATTCTATACCTGCGGCCATTAAGAATGCAGGCCAATAAACAGTGTGGAAGCGCAAAATGTCTTTTCCTACAAATTGAATATCGGCAGGCCAATATTTATCAAAACCACTACGTGTTTTATTGCCCCAACCAAGTGCTGTAATGTAATTTGAAAGGGCATCAAACCAAACATAAATTGTATGTGCTGGATCATCAGGAACAGGAATTCCCCATTTTACAGAGACACGACTTACTGAAAGATCTTTTAAGCCGCCTCGCACAAAGTTTATAATTTCATTGCGGCGAGATTCAGGTCTAATAAAATTAGGGTTTTCTTCATAAAGTTTTAGTAAACGTTCTGGAAACTCTGACAATTTAAAGAAGTAGCTTTCTTCTGACACAAGCTCAGCATCACGGTTATGAAGTGGACAGAATGGAGCTTTACCAGCCTCTTCTTCCTCTTTAAATTCAGCGCAACCTACACAAAACCAGCCTTCATAATAGCCTTTGTAAATATAGCCAGCTTCTTTAGCCTTACGAAACATTTCTTGAGCAGCTTCTTTATGGTAATCATCCGTAGTACGAATCCAATGATTATAAGAAAAGCCAAATTGCTTAAATATGTCTAAGTATTCGTCAACCACTTCATCCACATGCTTTTTAACTGGAATAGCTCGTTTTTCAGCTGCACGTTCAATTTTTTGACCATGTTCATCAGTTCCAGTAAGGAAGAATACATCATAACCTCGCTGGCGTTTAAATCGAGCAACCATATCAGCAATAATGGTTGTGTAGAGATGTCCTAAATGTGGTCTAGCATTAACATAGTAAATTGGTGTAGTTACGTAGAACGTTTTCATAAAGTTACCTTAATAAGTATAGTTATAATTTCATATAAACCTATTAGCTTGAGGCTTTAGCTAAACTTAAAACTAAGAAAATATATTAGCCTAAAGATTTTAGCTAAACTCAAAATAAGGAAAATATATTAGCCTGGGGTTTTAGCGAGTAAACGAGCGCAACCCCAGGACAAGAGCGCAACCCCTAGGAAATTAAAGAATATTTGATCCTCTATTAATTAGAGCCATAGCTTCAGCACGAGTTCGTTGATCTGTTCTAAAGATGCCTCTTACCGCCGAAGTGATGGTTTTAGCTCCAGGTTTGCGGATGCCACGCATTGCCATACAAAGATGCTCACACTCTACAACTACCATTACTCCTCTTGCTTTGATGCCTTCATAAAGTAACTCAGCAATTTGTGTTGTAAGGCGTTCTTGTATTTGTGGGCGACGAGCAAAATTATCAGCAATTCTTGCCAGTTTAGACAGACCAACTATTCTGCCATGATCTGGAATATAAGCAATATGTGCATGCCCAAAGAAAGGTACTAAATGATGTTCGCAAAGACTAAAAATTGTAATATCTCTAACTATAATCATTTCATCATGAGTTTCTGCTGGAACTACTTTAATAAACTCTTTGGGATTATGGTGAAGTCCTCCACAAATTTCTGCATACATTTTTGCTACTCGCATAGGTGTTTCTTCAATACCTGGACGGGTAACATCTTCGCCAATGCCCTCCAAAATAAGTTTTACACCATGAGCAATTTTGTCTAGGTCAATTCCTGATATTGCTTGATGCTCAATTTGGGGAAGATGTTCTTCTAGTTCTGCGCTGTTATTTGAATTGGGTTTGTCATTATTCATTGATTTTTAACCTTTATTAATTTTTTCTTGGAGGGCTTTTCTTTCTTGTTCAAAAACAGTTAAAGCCGCTGTTTGAACTGATGCAAGTGAAACATTAGCTTTTTGTGCTAAAGAAATACAACTTTCATACTCAGGCATTACATTAATTATTTTGCCTGATGATGAAGCAAACTTAACTTCTACTTTACCAAAAGCAGTTTCTAGCTCTACTGTATGTCTACTTAGAGTATGGCGCTGTGTTTGGTAGTAACGAATTCCAAGAGTAGTTGTTTCTTGAAAAATTGTTTCGGTAAGTTTATTAAAATTATCATTGTTTGTAAGTACAGTAAGCAGTGTTGCAGGACGATTCTTTTTCATGTAAATAGAAGTGTAAAAAACGTCCAAAGCTCCTTGTTTAAGCAGATTATCCATCAAATAACCAAATATTTGTGGATTCATATCATCAATATTAGCCTCTATGACAGTGATGGTTTCCGTATTTGTAGATGGTTGAACAAGTTCCTTAACTATTTGAGTAGACTTACTTGGGTTAACTAATTCTCCATAAAACAATCTTAAGACATTAGGAAAGCCTTGTGGATCACGGCTTCCAGCACCATAACCAACACGCTCTACTTTCATTGGTGGTTGTGCGCCAAACTCACTACATAGAGTTGAAACAATGGCTGCTCCTGTAGGTGTAACAAGCTCTCCTTTTATTTCTGTAGAATAAATAGGGATTTCCTTAAGTAGTTCCATAGTACCAGGTGCAGGAATTGGAAATTTACCATGAGCACAATCAACAAAACCATTGCCAACATGAAGTGCAGAACAAATAAACTTTTCTACTCCTAGAAGCTCAAATCCTATACAAGCTCCAACTATATCAACAATTGCATCTACTGCCCCAACTTCGTGGAAATGAACTTTTTCAGGTGCAATTCCATGTACTTTACCTTCTGCTACTGCTAAACGATAAAAGATTTTTTTTGACTTTTCTTTGACCCAATCAGACAAAGTTGATTTATCAATAAGTTGGTAAATTTCTGGTAGATTGCGATGTTCATGATGATGATGCTCATGACTATGTTCATGGCTATGCTCATGACTATGTTCATGGCTATGTTCATGGCTATGTTCGTGGTGATGTTCATGGCTATGCTTATGAGTGTGAGAATGCTCATGATGGTCATGAGTATGGTCATGAGTGTGAGAATGTTCATGATGAGAATGGTCGTGGTGGTGATCATGTGGATGATGAGAATGGCTATGGTGTTCATGATCATGTTGGTGGTGTTCAGATTCTTGATGAAGTTGGTGTTTATGACTATGGGGATGTTGGTGATGGTGGTGATCCTCTAAAATTACATCAAATTGGCTAGCAGAAACTTCGCTACGAGAAACCCGACGCAAGGCAAGCTGATAGCCTGATAAAGAAAGCTTTTTAAGCTCTGACTCTAGGGATTTAAAATCTACACCTAAATCCAAAAGTGCTCCTATTGTCATATCACCGCTAATTCCAGCAAAACAATCAAAGTAAAGTATTTTCATAATAAGTCCTTATATAAACTCACTAGGAATAAATTGCGAAAGCAAATTATCTAGATTGCCAATTAATGTAAATTCGCATATTGGAGTAAGATCTGTTTCTGATTTTGCAACTTCAATAATGGAAACATGATTACGATTAGCCAGCATAAGTAAATTAGCAGCTGGCAGGAAGGTTGATTGTATACCTATAACAATCAAAAGATCACAATTTGCTACAGCTAAGACAGTTTCTTTAGAATGTTTTAGCTCTAGCCGTTCATCAGAAAAATTTATTCCTGGCAATAAGATACTGTGACAAGATAAACAGCGAGGAGGCATTAAATTAAATTTAGGTTCACTTAAATCTACAAATTCTAAACATTCCTCGCAGTAGCCTTTCCATAGGCTTCCTTGGATTTCCAAAGTATTTTTATTACCAGCACGGATATGTAAACCATCCACAGTTTCTGTGATTAAAGTAAAATTAGTAAAGATGTTTTCCCAGTGAGCTAGAGCATAATAAGCTAAACTTGGGTTTAAGTGTGAAACCAAAACTCGGCGATGTTCCAGCCATTGCCAAACAGAAGAAACATTTTGCCTAAAATTAGAGCGGGATAATAGATCATCTATTCTTTGACCTTGCCAAGCTAAAGCTTTATGGCCGTAAAAAGGAGGAACACCAGTTTGTGATGCTAAATCAAGACCTGTTAACACACAGATTTTTTGTGCATTTAGAAATCTAGTTAAAATTTTAGTGTGTACACGATCAGCAATCATAAAAAGATGGATATTCCTTAAATTAAGTAGAAAAATGATACTAAGTGCCAAGTAAGAAAGCTGTCAAGGTTGCTAACCTAATTATAGAGAGCAAAATGGATAGGTTCTAAGATAGTGAAAATACTAGAGCTTTCTTAAATTAATGGATTAGTTGAAAAGATTTGGCTTAACATGATAAATTGCCCGTTATTGCTGAAATTTCAGGAGTTTAAAACTATGTCCAACTATGGTTTTGTTAGAGTTGCTTGTGCTACACCAAAGATGAAAGTTACAGATGTAAAATATAACACATCAGAAATCTTACAACTCTGCCAAAAGGCGGCTACAGAGAATGTTCAACTACTTATTTTTCCAGAGCTTGCTATTACTGGTTATACTTGTGGAGATCTCTTTTTTCAACGAGAATTACTGCAAGCTGCTAAAGAAGAACTACTTAAGCTTGTAGAAGCCACAAAACAATACTCAATGCTAATTGTAGTTGGTCTACCAATTTCAACAGATAATCAGCTATTTAACTGTGCGGCTGTAATGTGCCAAGGCAAACTCTTAGGTGTAGTACCTAAGACTCGTATTCCTGGATATAAGGAATTTTACGAGCCACGTTGGTTTGCTCCTGCACGGCGAGTTATTAACCAAGAATTGGAGCTTTTAGGGCAAAAAGTTGCATTTGGGAGTGATTTACTCTTTAAGGATGAAAACAATCCTGATTTTGTAGTTGGAATAGAGATTTGTGAGGATCTTTGGATGCCAATTCCACCTTCTTCACATATGGTTTTAAATGGAGCTACAGTAATAGGTAATCTTTCGGCAAGTAATGAAATTGTAGGAAAGGCTGAATATCGTAGACCATTAGTTGTACAACAATCAGGGCGGGGAATTTGTGCCTATGTTTACAGTAGTTGTGGAGTACATGAGTCTACAACAGATGTAGTTTTTGGCGGACATTGTATGATTGCTGAAAATGGTTCTTTACTAGCTGAGTCAGAACTCTTTCGTCGAGATAGTTATTTAACGGTAATGGATGTTGATGTTGAGCGATTAATTAGAGAAAGAGAAATGACTAATAGTTTTGGTGAAACTATTCCCGATGAAATTAAAGCTGTTCGTTGGGTGTATTTTAAAACTCAATCCCTAGACTTTAGCACTACAAATTTAAAACGCCATATAGATCCACATCCCTTTGTTCCTGGAGATGATGCACAAAGAGATCATCGTTGTCAGGTAATTTTTAATATTCAAGTTGCTGGATTGGCAAAACGTCTAGAACATTTACGAGATAATTTTGGGCTAAAAAAAGCTGTAATTGGTATTAGTGGCGGACTTGATTCAACTTTAGCTCTACTAGTTATGGTAGCAGCTTTTGACCTAATTTCTACACCTCGTAATCAAATACTTGCTGTAACAATGCCAGGCTTTGG
Organism: Blastocatellia bacterium; assembly: GCA_039812885.1. Classification (GTDB taxonomy): domain Bacteria; phylum Acidobacteriota; class Blastocatellia; order Chloracidobacteriales; family JADJPF01; genus JADJPF01. The sequence continues at coordinate 9,510 of JBDIBI010000055.1, read as the reverse complement.
AACTACAGGTCGCACTAAGTCAAATGCTATAAAACTTTGTGAATCTTTGGGGGTTTCTTTAAAAGAAATTCCTATTGGTGAAACGGTAATGAGCCATTTTAAGGATATTGGACATGATCCTAATGTACATAACCTTACATATGAAAATGCTCAAGCTCGTATGAGAACAATGATTTTAATGGATCTTGGTTTTGTTATAGGAACAGGAGATCTTTCAGAGCTAGCTTTAGGTTGGTGTACTTATAATGGTGATCATATGAGTATGTATGGAGTTAATGGTGGAATACCTAAAACACTGGTTCGCCATTTAGTTAGGTGGGTAGCAGATACAAAAATGCAGGCCACTACACAAGCAATTTTGCATGATATTTTAGACACACCTATTAGCCCAGAACTTTTACCTCCAGATGCTAGTGATAAAATTGTCCAAAAAACAGAAGAAATTGTTGGCCCTTATGAGTTAATTGATTTTTATGTATTCCATACTCTACGTAATGGCTATTCACCTGAAAAAATACATTTCTTAGCAAAAATAGCATTTGGAGATAGATATAGTTCAGCTGATTTATTAAAGTGGTTAGAGAATTTCTATATTAGATTTTTTGGTCAACAATTCAAGCGCAGTTGTTTGCCAGATGGACCAAAAGTTGGTTCAGTAAGTCTTTCTCCTCGTGGCGATTGGCGAATGCCAAGTGATAGCGTTCCAAGTGCTTGGTTAGATGCTTTAAAAGACATTAAGCAGTAATAAGTAATGGTTATTAATAGATACTTAAATAAAATGGTTATTTTATATTACAAGTTTAAAATTTGCTTCTGCATATTTGTTGGAACAAATAAACAACAAAGTAGTCTAGAAGCTATATGACACTTTAAATATTGACTATTGTAAAAGTACTAAAAGCTTATTTTTGTGATATTTCCTAACTTAGAAAAATAGTATTTATGCAAACAGACGCAGCAAAGAATTCAGATAACAAAAACTACTTTTATTGGGTCACGTGGTTATTGGCTTTAGGAATGCTAGGCTGCTATATAATCATGGGCTTGATGGTCTTTCGCTATGGTAGTTATGAAAAGCGTATTGGTTGGGCTTATGGCTATAAAGAAGATTTTTATTTTATTAGTGATGTGCTACCTAACAGTCCAGCTAGTGGTAAATTGGAAGTAGGGGATAAGATTCTTTCCATCAACAAAGATATTTCTGTAGAAAAAAATTTCTTCACCATAGATCTAATAAATCAAGCTAAACGTAAAATTCCGGCTAATGGCGCTTATACAATGGGAATTGAGCGCAATGGTATTAAACAAGAAATAATTCTAACATCAACCTTAACACATAATTATAAAAAACTCTGGATTATTACTAGCTTTATATTAGCTAGTTTGGCTTTTTCTATTTCTGGGCTACTAATTGGGTTATTAAAACCGGATCAAACTCTTACTCGTAGATTGACTTTGTCAATGTTTGCTACTGCTTGCTATATGCTTTTAAATAGCGCAAGGTTTATGAATAATATGCTTGAGGGGTTTTACTATCCTTTTTACTTAATGTTATGGGCTTCTTATCCTATAGTTTTTCCTCTTGCCTATGATGTTTATTCAAATTTTCCAGCTAATCTTACTAAAAGTAGGTTTTGGACTTCAGCAAAGAAATTTCTTTATTTATATGCAGCACTTATACTTGTAATTTGGGGTTGGAGAGATTTTTATAGACTAAAAGGCTTTAGCAATTTGCCATATCCTTTTGATAGCGAAATCCTTTTGTTTGCTGCTGATAGAGCTTTTGACTTGCTTATTCTATCTACGTTAGTATTACTAGTAGGAGTAATTGCTAATAACTATCATTTAATCAAAGATTTAGATCAAAAACGGCGAATAAAATGGGTCGTTTATGGTTCTCTAGTTGGATTATTGCCAACCTTGATAAATAATATAACAACTTTGTTCTTAAATACTTCGGATGATTACCGCTATATTATCACTACCAATAGTTATTTTCTCTTTACTCGCTTTGGGGAATTTTTTATAACAGTTATTCCTATTTCTTTTGTCTATGTAATTGTTAAACATCAAGTGTTTGAAGTTAATTTTGTTGTTCGCCAAGGCTTACAGTATTTGTTAGCTAAAAATGTTCTACGTGGAGTACTAGCAATACAAATTGTAGGAATAATTGCTGTAGCTGTATTAAAACCAGAACTTACAATTGGACAAATTCTTTCCCCTAAATCAGGCTATTTATACCTATTACTAATTACTATAACTAGCTTTGTTTATCGCTCAGAAATTACACGTAAATTAGATCAAGTCTTCTTTCGTGAAGCTTATAATCGTGAACTAGTGCTAGGTAAGTTACTTAATCAGATTAAAGAATTAGATTCTATTTCAACTATTTCTGAGCTAATTAGCAGTAAATTAGCAATGGTTATACATCCTAAGAGTATTTACTTTTTTTATCGTGATTTAGAAAAAACACGTTTTACTTTAGAGCATTCTTTTGGAAGTCCAGCAAATACAAAAGTTGTTTTAGTTGGTTCAGAGTTGATGAAACTTATGAGAGGAGAACAAGTAGCTAGAGAAGTAGGTTTTTTATCAGAACTTCCTGAGACAGAAAAATTTTGGCTTCTAGAAATGAAAGTTCAACTAATTGTCCCAATGATAGGTGGGGATAAAGAGTTAGTAGGTTTGTTGTTATTAGGTGAAAAACATTCTGAAGAACCTTATTCAGCTAGAGACAAAAAACTTTTAGAAGATATTGCCAGCCAATTAGGAATTATCTATGAGAATAACTTGTTGAAAAAGAAGGTAGATAAAGAGGAAAAAATCAAGCAAGAAGTTTTATCAAAGCTTGAAGAACAAAATATAAACTTAGTAAAAGAATGTCCTAAGTGTGGAAAATGTTTTGATAGTTCTACAGAAATTTGTGATCAAGATAGTTCTGAGCTAACTTTATCATTGCCAGTAGAGCGGATTATTGATGGTAAATACTGCTTAGATAAATTGTTAGGTAAAGGTGGAATGGGGGCTGTTTATGCAGCTACAGATTTGCGCTTAGAGCGCACTGTTGCAGTTAAAATCTTAAAAGGTAATTTATTTGGGGATCAAGAAGCAGTAAGGAGATTTGAACGAGAAGCAAAGGCTTCAGCTAAAATGACGCATCCTAATATTGTTGCAATATATGATTATGGAAAATTAATGGCTGAAGGAGCTTTTTTAGTTATGGAATTAGTTAAAGGAGTTTCCTTAAAAGCTAAACTTGCAGAGGATAAAAAATTACCTCCAAATTTAGTAGCAGAGTTATTTGACCAAATCCTAGAAGCAATGAAGGTAGCTCATGGATTTGGGATTATTCATCGTGATTTAAAGCCAGATAATATATTGCTTACAGAGGTTTCAGGACGCACTATAGCTAAAATTCTAGATTTTGGAATTGCAAAAATAAAGCCTACAGATAAGGTAGATCCTAACAGTTTAACCGTGCCTGGAACAATAATAGGTACTTTTGGTTATATGCCTCCTGAACAATTTTCTGGTGAAGAAGTGGATGAGCGAGTAGATATATTTGCTCTAGGAGTAATAATTGTAGAGACATTGACTGGAAGTAAGCCATTTTCTGGAAAAACACTCTATGAATTAATGGGTGCAATGGTAAAAAAACCTTATCACTTGCCAGGAAATAGTTTAGAAGTAAAAAAACTTGATGAGAAAATACAAAAGTGTTTAGCTAAAGATCCTAAAGATAGATTTTCTTCTATTAGTAAAATGCAAGAAGAAATAATTCCTGCACTTCTTGCTTGTTCACCTACAGCTTTTACTCAACCAATTAAACTTTCTAGCTCTGAATCTGACACAGTAAGAATTGATAAAACAAAATAAGATAATGAGCTAACTCTTTGCATATGAATCTGTTATAAGCTTATAAAGTATCTGTGTTTAGAATAAATCAGGCTGCATATGCTAACTTATATAAAGTTGGAAATTGCTCTAAAGTATTCTTTAATTTATTTTTGATGTGAGTAAGTCCTGACATAATAGATGACTCGTACTGATTAACATATCTAGTATGATTATCTATAGCTATGATGGAATCTTGGGCTTGATAGCAGTAGTAAACTAAATTTTCCAATCCATAAATTCCAAGAGAAAAATTTAATAAATTTGGTTTGTCTTTGTAAAATGAAATGGCGTCTTGTAATTGTGAGTAAATAGCTATGGATCTACGAGCCCAGAGAATAAAAATTTCTGTAGTAGGATCATTGCTAATATTATTTCCTAGCAAAATATTGGCTTCTTCACTAGTTAATATTAAATCAGAATGCTTTAGTCTGATAATTTGTCTTTTTCCATTTAATTCTCTTTTATTTAATGTGTTGATAATATGGGTAATAGAGTTATTTAGTTGTTCTTCATCTAGGTCTTTTTCAAAAGATTTAAGATTTATACTACAAAATACATTAGTTAGGTATGGTGTAAGAGTTGTGTTAGGTAGTGTAGTGTTTTCATCAGTATCTACTATAATCCACCCTTTTTCTACTGATTTATTATCACCATCAACAACACTTAAGAAATTAGATGAGCGGCAAGAAACTTTGGTTTTAAAGTAGTCTAGAGCTTGTTTTAATGCTTTATGTAGATAAGTTAGTTTAAGTAAGTTAGAGTAATTATTTTTGTACTCTTGTTTGATTAGTTTATGAATTTTACATACAAACTTATAAACATTGATTAAATCAATTGTTTGGTCATTGCTGAGTTTGGGAATGTAGCTAATTCCATGCAATATCAAATTTGCCGCATCATCTTTTATTTCTTTACATTCTTTATTTATTAGATCATCAAAGCGATTATGTAAGTTAATGTTTGTAAAAACTAAATAAGACAGTACAGTTGGATGCCAAAAACTATTTTTTAGCTGACTTTTAATGAAACGTAATCTATCTAGGTTTTTTTTCAAAATTAAGTCATCGAAATCTTCTGAGTTATTGATAACATTGTTAACATTAGTTAAAGCACTTATAAACTCTGGTTCATTGAAGTTTTTAATGTTAAGTAAATGAGCTTTGTAAATACCAGTACTAAAAAGAGATAATATTAGGTTTTTAATATCTTCTAGTTTGTTAGTGTTTGATGACAATCGAGATAATATTAATTCTAGCTTCTGATGATGGAGTTCATCATTAGAATGTAAATAAAACTCAAATTGGCTTAACACGGTTAGTTGCTCTCTTTGTAGTTTGTTGTTGTCAATATGTTGCCTAAGATCTACTATAGATACCGAGTTATATTTATCTATAATTTGTTGATTATAAATGGATAAATGATTTTCCACATAACGAATTACTGCATTTATATTTAAGGCTTGAGTATCACAATAGCTTTGATCTAAATAACTTTTCAATAGCTTTAAATTATTAAGGATTGTAGTTTCTAAACAATTATGGCTATTTTCATCTGACATAGTTATTTTGCTTAATGCTTTGTTAGTTGAATGTAGCAAACGAAAGCGTAGTATCAAATTTTTGAAACAAGAATCTAGATTAACTGTATTAAAAATGTTTGTTTGATCTGTTATTAGTTGATTTAATAAGGGTTTCATAACTACCTTCCTAACTTTTACTTTATAGTTAGGCAATACAAATGCCATATTTAGACATAACATGTAGTTAATTTGCAGTAAGTTTTTGTTGTATGTGTAATTAGTTGATAATTAAAGTATTAAATTCTGCATGGTAGATGCAAAAATATAAAAATGGACTATTTTATAAGTAAGAATCAATGTATTGCTTAATAGGAATATATACATAAGGACTAGTTCATTTTGTTCTACTAGGCCAATATTGACTAGTTAATATTGTGTAGAGTAATCAATATTATTTCCTTAACCAACATAGATTTATATAGTTATTTTTAGTTAGGACAATCAACAGGAGTTATTGAAAGAGAAGCTTTTTGTTTTAAGGACATTAACTCTGTTCTAGCCTTCTCAAACTTTGGATTAAACCCAAGTGCAATTAATAGTTGATTACGGGCTTCATCAAAATGTCCCATTTGAGAATAAACTAAACCTAAATTGTAATGTGTTTCGGCTATTTTATCGTTAATAGCTATGGATTTAAGTAAATACCTTTTAGCTTCACACAATTTCTTTTGAGCCAAAAAATTTGCTCCATAAAGATTGTAAGTGTCTGAATTGTTGGGATCTAAGCTAAGCGCTTTATTTAAAAGCTTTTCAGCTTCATCAAAATTATTTTGTTTTTGTTCTATTCTAGCTAGATTTACCATTGGCTCTGCAAAAGCTGGATCCATTTCTATAGATTTCTTCATTCTAAAAGTTGCTTGCTCAAGATCTCCTGCATAATATAGGTTTAACCCTAGCTCATGCTCTAGTTTAGCATTTGGAATTGCATATTTAGTAGCTGATGTAAAATATTCTGCTGCTTTTTTGTAATCTTGTTTTTGATTATATAAACGCCCAATAGCCACTAATACATAAACATCTTTTGGAAATAAAACTCCTGCCACATTGGCAACCGCAATAGCTTCGCTATAACGATTTTGACGCAGATAGAGATTAATTAATAAGCCATAGGTTCGGGATTGTTCAGGGAAAAGCTCTAAAACTCTCTTATAGTAAATTTCTGCTTTTTCTAGTTCATCTATCTTTTCATAGTATAAACCAAGAGAAACATTTGCTTTTGAGTTATTTGGAGAAAGTTTGGCAATAGAACTAAATAAAGCAAAATCATTTTGGAAATCATTGTTTCTATAAAAAGTCCTAGCAGAAGTGGCAAGTAAAATAACAATGGAGAAAGTAACAGCTAAAGTCTGCCAACCTTGCTGATAAAGACGATAGCAAATAGCAGCTAAAAGCAAAGAAATACTTAAAGTAGATAAGTAAATAGTACGTTCAGCAATTAATATTCCTGTGGGAAGAAAAATGTTAGATACAATACTAGTTGTAACAAAGAAAAATAATATTGAAAAAGCTACTAAAGGATTTTTATTTATTTGCCAAATTCCTATCAAGACTAAAGAAAAAATAAGTATTAGATAACAAACAACTTGAAGGTTTAAGTTTGTGATTTTAGGGATTACACTAAAGTCATAGTCAGTATAGAGTTTAGCAGGCCAAATTAGTAGAACAAAATATTTGAAATAACCATAACTCATTGTAAAAACACGAGTAAGAAAAGGTTCGTTTCCTAGAATTTGACCTCCTTTAGGAATACCAAGAACTTTAGTAACTGCAACTCTAAGAATAAGATAGGGAATAGTAGTAAGAATGTAGCCTAGCAACTTAGGAGAAGGTTTTAGTCTAGTTGTCCAACTAGTTTCCTGGCATATATGTACTAGTAGTAATATCCCTACAAAAACAATTCCACTTTCCTTACAAAGTAGAGATAAAAAGTAGCTTATAAGAGAAAGAACATACCAAAAATTGTTTTGAGAGGATTTAATAAAAAAGCACCAAGCAATAAGCAAAAACATAGTAGCCATAAGCTCAGGACGACCATAAATAGCTGCTACTGCTTCGCTATGCACTGGATGTGCTGAAAATAACAATGCACATAACAAAGATAATGACTTGATTTTTGTATATCTCTCACTTATCCAATAGATTAGCAGAGCATTAATAGTATGTACTAGAATATTAACTAAATGGTATCCATAAGTATTTAAGCCATTTACAAAAAAATTCAGTGCAAATGATATATGAGTTAATGGCCTATAAAGTCCATCAGAATTATTTTCTCCCCAATAACTTTGTAAAAATAAGTTAAAAATCTTGGAGATAATTTTTATACTAGGGTTTTCTTCTATAAGTACATGGTCATCAAAAATAAATTCTCCTAATAAGCTATTGGCAAAACATAGAAAAGTTACCAAAGTTATAACTAAGATAATTAAAATATTTTGTTGTTTTTCAGGCTTTGAGGAGAAAAAATTTGCTATTTTAGTAACCATAGTTTGCTAAATTTAGAAAAATTATTATCTAGTAAATTAGTTCAATAATAATGTCATTTTAATTAACTTGCTTAACTAAGGGCAATTTATAGCAGGAGCAGATGGTTGTCCTTGTTCATTAAGCAAAGCAAGATTTTGAGCATAATTTTTGTTTTCTGGCTTAAACTGAACTGCTAATTGAAAGTGTTCGCGAGCCTTATCATATAAATTCATTCGAGCATAAAGCACACCTAAATTATTATGAGCTTCTGCTAAATTTCTATCTACATTTATGGCTTTAGTCAAATAGATTTTTGCTTGACATAAATCACCTTGAGAAAGCAATCTTGCTCCCCATAAATCATTTGCATCAGCATTATCAGGATTTATCTGCAAAGCTTTTTTGAGTAGTGCAAGAGATTCTTCTTCTTTTCCTTGTTTTCTTTTTATTCTAGATAAATTTACATGTGCTAAAGCTTTGTCATAAGAAACTATTAACGCTTTTTGATAGAAAACTTCTGCTTTTTCTATATCTCCTACTTTCTCATACTCTGTTCCAATTGCAGTATAAGCTTTTGAGTGATTTGGAGAAAGTTTGGCAATAGAACTAAATAAAGCAAAATCATTTTGGAAATCATTGTTTCTATAAAAAGTCCTAGCAGAAGTAGCAAGTAAAATAACAATGGAGAAAGTAACAGCTAAAGTCTGCCAACCTTGCTGATAAAGACGATAGCAAATAGCAGCTAAAAGCAAAGAAATACTTAAAGTAGATAAGTAAATAGTACGTTCAGCAATTAATATTCCTGTGGGAAGAAAAATGTTAGATATAATACTAGTTGTAACAAAGAAAAATAATATTGCAAAGCTAATTATAGGATTATGTTTAAGTTGCCAGAATGCTATAGCAATTATGCCAAATATAATAAGTAAGTAAGCAAATACTGGTAGTGATAAGTTTGTAAGTTTAGGGATTACACTAAAGTCATAGTCAGTATAGAGTTTAGCAGGCCAAATTAGTAGAACAAAATATTTGAAATAACCATAACTCATTGTAAAAACACGAGTAAGAAAAGGTTCATTTCCTAGAATTTGACCTCCTTTAGGAATACCAAGAACTTTAGTAACTGCAACTCTAAGAATAAGATAGGGAATAGTAGTAAGAATGTAGCCTAGCAACTTAGGAGAAGGTTTTAGTCTAGTTGTCCAACTAGTTTCCTGGCATATATGTACTAGTAGTAATATCCCTACAAAAACAATTCCACTTTCCTTACAAAGTAGAGATAAAAAGTAGCTTATAAGAGAAAGAACATACCAAAAATTGTTTTGAGAGGATTTAATAAAAAAGCACCAAGCAATAAGCAAAAACATAGTAGCCATAAGCTCAGGACGACCATAAATAGCTGCTACTGCTTCGCTATGCACTGGATGTGCTGAAAATAACAATGCACATAACAAAGATAATGACTTGATTTTTGTATATCTCTCACTTATCCAATAGATTAGCAGAGCATTAATAGTATGTACTAGAATATTAACTAAATGGTATCCATAAGTATTTAAGCCATTTACAAA
>JBDIBI010000054.1:0-29481 GCA_039812885.1 Blastocatellia bacterium | reverse complement strand
ATTCTGTAAACTAAATAATTTGATGATTCTTAAGCCGCAAAGCGGCGACATAAATGTAGCCGAGGGCTTAAGCCCTCGGACTAGGTATTATAATTTAATAGAGTCGCGAAGCGACGGCATAATCTTTTGTATTTATTGCAAAAACTCTGTCGTCGCTTCGCGACTCTACACCGGGACAATTACTAACCGAGGGTTAAAACCCTCGGCTCTGTTTATAACCTCGCTATCGCGACTCAAAATATCAGATTATTTAGTCTACAAAGTACTAATTTTACTCAAATTTAATATCTATATTTTGACCTAGTAATATTAGGCTCTTATTTTTTCTTAAATAACTCTTTAGATTCAGCAACAGATTTTCGGGTATGATCTAGAGTTGATTCAGCACTTCTCATTTTAGTAAAAATCTCTGGCAAGTAGCGATTTACTGTGCCTGATTGTTGTAGCCATTCTGCTGCTTTGCGCAAAGCTTCCATTTCTGTGCGCAATGATTCTGCTGCTTTATCTAAGTGATAAGAAAGACGTTCAAATTCTGCTAAAACTTGGTCTTTTTCTGGATAACTACTAAGGTCTTTAATACGACTAGTTAAACCACCAACAGTTGAAGGGTAAACCGTTGGTTCACTAGCAACAGGTGAAGAAAGCCGTTGAGTACGGCGTTTGGGTTTTGGACGATCAGGATCAAAGGTAGAAAGGGCTTGTAGTGTAGTAGTAATTTTTCCACTAGAAATCTTTGTAGGAAGACCTGAGCCATTGAATTTTGCAAGTAAAGCGGTGATGTTATCTTCTCCACCTCTATGACGAGCTGCAACAATCATATCTTGGCAAGCAGGCTGTGTAGAGTTACGTTGAGAAATAATCTTCATCATTTCCGAGGCTTTAACTTTATTGGAAAGACCATCACTACATAAAAGCAAATAGTCGTTACTTTGCAAAGGCAAGGAAGTTACTGCAACTTGTAAATCTTCCTTAATTCCTATTGCCTGTAGTAAAACTCCTCGATTGCTAGAGCGTTCTGCATCAGCAGGACTCATTAGTCCACGTGATACTAATACTTCTATTAAAGATTGATCTGTAGTTATTTGCTTAATGCGTCCATCACGAGCTAAATAAGCGCGACTGTCCCCAACTTCAGCAATATAAACCTGATCCCCTTCAACTAAAGCAGCCGTTAAAGTTGCCCCCATTCCTTTATATTCTGGACGTTTGCTCTCACGAAATACTTGATAATTTGCCTCTTCTACTGCTCTTACTAATCTATCATAAGGATCTATACTAGATGATTTTAACAGAGCTGCCCATAAAGTATTAACAGCTAATTGGCTAGCTACTTCACCTGCTAATTGTCCGCCCATTCCATCAGATACAGCAAGAAGCATAGATAAAGTGCTAGTAGTTTTTTCATTTTTATAAATATCACCTAAAGACTTTCCAGTAGTTAAATCAGCTATTAGAAAATAATCTTCATTATTTTTTCGCACTAGCCCTACATCTGTGCAAGCAGCAATTTCAACAGCAATTGGCCCAGGTTTCATAAATTTAGTCCTTATTAACTTTCAGCTACTTGTTTAAGTACATCAGCATTTAGTTGATGACCGCCCTCAAAAGTAATTTTTTTATAGTTTAGTTTATTTTCTTTTAAGCGTTCTTCTTCTTTGGCAATTATCTCTTCATTTGCATACTGATCTTGTTGTCCAACAACTAAAAACACATTTAGATGAGAAAAAGGAGTTAAATCTAAATCTGGTGGAGTTAACCCACCCCAAAGAATTAACTTGTCTACTGGTTTAGCTTTTCCTAGAGCAACCCAACGACAAATTGTAGCCACGCCTTGAGAAAAACCTAATGCTTGTACTTTAATCTCTTGGTTAGGAAGTAGCGTCAAAATTTGTTCATAGAGTTTATCTAAATAGTTTACATAGTTGTCAATTTCATTCAACCTATCTTCTCTAGTCATCCAACAAGCCCCTATTCTCCCCCCCATATTATCTAGGTAAAATCTTGATAATCCTTCAGCAGCAACAATTAAGCGGTCTTCTTTAGCAATAGATTGAAAATGCTTAATAAAATATCCTGCTAGTTGTCCTTGTCCATGACAAACAACCCAAACTTCTTTTGTATTACTAGAAATTTCACCTAGGGTATAATAGCGAGCTGTTTTTGTAACTTCTATATTATGTTGTTTTATATGTTCTGACATTTATTTAGTTTCCAAACAAATTTAAAGTTAATTACCATATCGTTTTAAGTATTTTGGTTTCCACTCTTTAAGTTTAGGTAGAGCAGCTTTATAACCTATATCTATTATTGGTTCAAATGAGCCAAAATCAAGCATACCAAAATTACTAACTTCAGGATGAATTAGCAAATCTGTTAATTTATCCATTTTGTTTTGCAAATGTATATTATTAACTTCCATTGAGCGCATAATAGTCCATACCATGGAAGGAATAGCCTCTTTTTCACTCATAGGATTAAGGCGGTTAATTAATATTTTCCAACCAGATACACTATCATCATGAGTAAAAGTAGGAACTTTATCACAAGTAAGAGCTACGGTTATTCCAATGACTGTTCCTTCTTCACATAAATCACGCATAATATCTACAGGGAAATTATTCATAATTCCACCATCAACTACTACATCTCCATCAAAAACTACTGGTGAAAACACTGTTGGAATTGAAACACTAGCCCTTACTGCACGACGCAGCAACCCTTGACGATGAACTATTGGAACAGCACGAGATAAATTGCTAGAGATACAAAAATATTGTTGCCATAAATCCTCAATAAGCACATCTCCAAACATCTCTTCTATTACATGTGTTAGCTTATTTGAACTCATTAAAGAAACTATAGGCAGAGTGAAATCAAAAAGTTGTTTAGCAGAAGCAAATTTTTCAGCTAATTCAACCAAAGCTTCAGGAGATAACTTAGCAGCATAAACACCAGCAATTAATGAACCCATGCTTGTGCCAGCTATTACATCAAATTCAATGCCTAACTCACAAAGAGCTTTTATAACTCCAATATGAGCAAGTCCTCTTGCACCACCACCACTTAAAACCAGACCTATTTTATTATTGGTAAGATGACGAGTTAAGCGACGAATATGCTTGCGATCTTGTTGACGTAAATGATGATGAGCAAAAACTTTTCTGTCATTTAACCAAGCTGTAGTATTACTAGGCTGTTTAGTTTCAGCTGGATGTAATAAAATTAACTCTACACGAACTTTATCATAACGATTGCGTATAATTTCTTCTACTTCTCTAATCTCAGCACTATCTTTAGCAGAGGCTACAAACAAAACTCTATCTGCTTGTGAAACCACTCGTTGTGTCCAAGGTGTCCAACCATAATCAGCTACATAAATTAAGTATTTATACCTTGCAGCTAAATCTGTTAAACATTTATTTATTACAAAACTAAGAGGATCTTCTTGAGTAGTTTGAGAAGCAGTAACATATCCGTAAATTTGATCAAAGCGATGAGCATCTAAAACTAAAGTATTCCCAAAAAAGGTCATTTCTAAACCTAATTGTACCAACAAATCCTGAAGAGAAAGGTTTTTACTTAAAGGTACAATTACATAATTATATGACCTAGACTTATGAACATTACCCACTAACATTTGTTCTTGACGACGCATTATCATACGGGTAATTTCTATCATCAATTTTGGATATTTATTAATTAGTTGTTCAAAAACAGTAGTAGGCAATTTCACCACATTTGTTTCACGGATAGCATAAATAGTCGCAGAGCGTTTTTCTTGAGTAATTAAAGCTATTTCGCCAACAATTTCTCCTGGGCCAGCTTCGCTATGTAAATGTTCTTGACCATTATCATCTATGACAAAAATCTGTAGTCGTCCTGTTACAACAATATACATTCCATCCCCAGGATCACCTTTTCTAAAAAGCACATCACTTTTTTCCAGAGTCAACCACTCCATTTGGGATTGAAGATCTTGTAACTGAGTCATATCTATTTCGCCAAACAAATCAGCTAGAACACGGGCTAAATAGCCCATTTGCAGATTTGGCACAATAGCACTACTGACAACTGCTACTAAACCTGGATGTCTACGACCAAGAAAATTAAAGCCTTCTTTTGATAAACATAACAAAGTGCTTTTTTCAATGGCATAAACTGAAGCAGTACGCAGTTGCCCAGTTAACATTGCTATTTCACCTACACAAGAACCTGTAGGTTTTTCATCAATTAAAATCTTATTTCCATTTTTATCACTAGTATATACACCTAATTTACCAGAAATAACTATATAAAGAGCATCACCTGGATCACCCTCTCGAAATAGAACCTGATCTTTTTCCAAGCAAATATCTGTAAGTTCTGGCTCTACTTCTTGTAAAAGGGCTTCATTACAAGTGCGAAATAGTACACTTGTTTTCATAGCTGTGATACGTTTTTGTTTTATATTTGTATCTGTCATAGCCCTTCTCATTTAGTAATAAATTTTATACTTAGATATTTATCCTAGATATAACCTAACTAAGTTATTTAACAAACTCAGCAAGTACGCCTGAAGGATTTATTACATCTTTTATTTCTGAGTAAGGAATAAAAATAGTTCCAACATCCCCAAAAACATGAGCAACCCCAAAATGCAGATAAAGTCCTTTTTCTGAAATATTCCATTCTCTTATGTCTTCTTTAGGTTCTGAAGCATCAAAGAAAAATCCATATTTGCCTTCTGTTCCAGCAACTTTCTTACAAATAGCATTAAGTTTATCAAGATAAGGAGAACCTTTGGTAAAAAGTTCTTCAAGTTCTATTTTTCTTCCTGATTTAAAACTATAGTTAAAAGTAATAACTCCCCCATTAGGATGAGCAGCACCCATAGAATAACTACCTGTATTAAACCTAACACTTATAAGATTTTTGTTTGCTAGTTGTACATCATAACTCATATCACAATAACTACCTACATCAGAGCTATCAGAACTTACATCAGAAGTAAAATCTGCAATATCTTTCTTAAACTGCTCATATTCTTTTTGAATTCTATCTTCTATTTCTTTATTAAATTTAGCAAAGTTAGGATCTTTTGAACCTTCAAGTTGTGGGAAATCTGCATCAAAAGTATACTTATTTTTTTTGTTATCTTCTGCTATTTTTTTATCAACAACTTTAACTCCTTCACCTAAAAAGAGCGTTTTTTCTTTGGCAAAAAAATTAAATTTTTTACTCCCATCGGCCTTTGTCCAATCTCCATTAAGCTTTACACTTAGCTTTCCATCTCTTTGCTCAGCAGCTATTTTCCCAGTAAATGTACCTGTTACTTTATCGGACGCTTCTCCATTAGATGCAACTTTTGTTTCAGTTTCAGTAAGAGTAAAGCTTCCATCTTTAGCAACTTTACCGCTCAAAGAAAGGGTATCTGGGCCTGCAAACTCTATGACTTGAGGTTTATTAGTTTCATAAAAATAGTTACCAGTTAAGGCTTCGTTATCTCTATTTAGCTCAATGACTACATCATACTTATCGATTTTACCAACTAAGATTTTGCTAAATTTTGTTGGGGCGTCTACATTGGCTTTACTGTTGGCAGTTTCTTGAGGTTGTGATTTTTTGTCATCTGGTTTATTTTCATTTTCTGGATTCTTGCTATTAAAACAAGCAATTAAAAAAGTAGTAAGTACTAGGGCAAGTGCTAAATTAAATAACTTAAATTTACTCATTGGCAACTCCATGAACTCAATAGTTTTTAGCAAACCATTATTACTTTGTAAGTTAAACTATAAACACAAATTATACTGATGAATCGATTATATAAGAAAAAATTTGTCCTAAGAAACTTATTTAGTGAGCAAAATTGGTATAGGTTGGCAATAGCTAGCCTAGTTATTTTCTCTACTTGCCTTCGTTTTTGGGGATTAGAACGCTTTGACACATTTGTTTTTGATGAAGTTCATTTTGCCAACTTTGCTCATAACTACTTAACTAATACACCGGTATTTGATGCACATCCGCCTTTAGGAAAATATTTTATTAGCTTTGGAATTTGGATATTTGGATTTAACCCTATTGGATATCGCTATATAAATGCTTTATTAGGTTCTTTTATTCCAGTGCTAGCAATGGCAATTGCTTATCAATTAACAGGAAAGCGGCAAATGACTCTTTTAGCAGGTATTTTTACTGCTTTTGATGGATTATTGTTAGTTGAATCTAGGTATGCATTGCTTAATACCTACTTACTTTTATTTGGACTCTTAGGAAACTTATTTTTTCTTTTAACTTTACATAGAAGAGGCTGGAGACAATGGATTTATTTAACTTTTACTGGAATTTGTTTTGGAGCAGCTATAGCAGTTAAATGGAGCGGCTTAAACTTTACCGTAGCTGCATATGCTATTGTTTTAGTGTTATATTTCTTACAATTATGCCAAAAACTCTTTAAGAAAAACTTTATTACTTTAATTAACCAACACATTGATTTCAAAGTAATTTTACCAGTAGAACAAATTAATTTACCAAAGCTCTATCAACTAGCATGTTTACCACTAGTAATTTACTTTATTTATGTTTTAGCCTGGCAGCCACATTTAAAGCAAAATCCAGGAACAATAAAAGAGATAGAGCAACAAATGTACACTTTTCATAAATCTTATGCCAATAGACCAGAAGAACATCCCTACACATCACCTTGGTATACTTGGCCTTTTATGATTCGGCCTGTAAGTTACTTTTATGAAACCACCAAAAGCCCTAATGAACTTGTATTAAGTCAAAAGTCTGTTCCAATAAATGAAGCATCTTTAGTTTACGATGTTCATGCTATGGGAAATCCATTATTATATTGGCTAATTGTGATCGCTATTTTTTCTCTTAGCTTTATTTTGTTAGACTTATTTAGGCTATTAATAAAGGATTTAATTTGGTCTTTAGACAACAATGTAAAAAAACCAATAGTGACAATTAATTTTTTTGTTTATCTTTACTTAGTACTTAGTTATAGTGCAAATTTGTTTAGTTGGGCTGGAGTTAGTCGTTTTACATTTCTTTATCACTACATTCCAGCATCGGCATTTGGGTTTTTAGCAGTAGCTTGGTTTGTTAATGAGCTAATAGAAAACCAACCAAAGTTCCTTAAATCTGTAGCAATAGCTATTACTTGCGCTGTTATAATAGTTTTTCTATTTTTTCTGCCCATTTATTTAGGTTTGCCGCTCTCTCCTAAAGCTTTTTTCTTAAGAATGTGGCTACCAACTTGGGTATAGGTAAACGTTAGGTAAAATTAAAAAAATATAAATGGTATAATGCATGAAGACTTGTCCAGTTTGCCAACGCACTTATGAAAATATAATGTTTTTCTGTGTCTATGATGGACAACCCCTCATAGAACCTGAACCTAAGGAAGACAGCTTACTTGAACGTATTATTGATAATAAATACTCTATAGATTACAAAATAGCTGAAGGTGGAACTGGTACAGTATATCGCGCTACTCACCTACAATTACAAACCCCTGTAGCCGTAAAAATCATGCATAAAGCTTTAGCTAATGATGCAATAGCTATAGAACGTTTTCGTCGTGAAGCATATGCAGCAATGAGAGTTCGTCATCCTAATGCTGTTGGAGTTCTAGATTTTGGCATTACTGATGACAGACTTATCTATGTAGTTATGGAGTTGCTTGTTGGACAATCCTTATATGAAAGATTGCGTTCTCGTCATCATTTTTCAGTAACAGAAGCTAATCATTTAATGCAACAAATCTGCTCTGCTGTTGCAGTAGCTCATGCCCGCAAAATAATTCATCGAGATCTTAAGCCAGAAAATATCTATTTACATCAAGAAGATGGGCAAGAAATTGCTAAAGTCCTAGATTTCGGTATTGCTAAGGTTTATGATGTAAACTTTATAGATGAAAGCGTAGGGGAAATTACTGCTCAAGGTGCAGTTATGGGAACACCTTTTTATATTTCTCCTGAACAATGCTCTGGTCAACCAGTAGATGCACGCTCAGATATTTATAGTTTAGGAATAATGCTCTATCAACTACTTACAGGGGAACTTCCATTTGATGGGGATACTCCAATTATTGTGCTCCTTAAACAGCTAAATGATAAACCTAGACAACTTTATGAAATAAATCCAGAAATTCCTAGAATAATCAATGCAGTAGTAATGCATGCATTAGAAAAAGATCCTCGCTCACGTCCAGCTTCTGCTACTAGTTTTGCTCAAGAATTAGATATGGCAACTCGTGCTATAGATGAACAGGAATTTAAAGATCTCTTCTTACAAGCTACAGATAAAGAGCTAGAAGCTGTTATGCTTTTAACAAGTGAAGAAGGTAGACCAGTAACTAAACCTGATACTAAAGAAAATAAAGCTCCAGAACCTGTTAAGGAAATTCCAACAGCTCCTGAGCAAAAAGAAGTTAACAAAATCTCAACTAAATCCAATCCTGCTTTTAATAAACGAGTTCAAGGCCATTTAAGTTGGTTTGACCTAGCTTCAATTATACACCTGCTTATAGGTTTGCAAGAAACTGGCTTATTAACCCTACACAATACAGAGTTTGCACCTGAAGTAGAGCTAGATCTATCTAATACTAGAGCTTTTGCAAGTATGTACTTTAACCAAGGTAATATAACATATGTTAAATTAGGTGTACGTCAAGGAAGTGAAGCTTTCTATCAGCTTTTCCAAATGCCGCTAGAAGGGTGTTTTTTATTTCGCCAATGTTTACTGCCAGCCGAACTAGAGGACTTAGAACCTATTAAAGAGCCAGGCAATAAACTACTTAAAGATGCTCTAGGATTAAAAACTCTATTAAATAGATTTATGTTAAAGTTCCCTAGTTTACTTACAAACTTTAAACGTCGTTCAAATAAAATTAGTTGGAGAGATACAGAGACAGAAGATCTTGCACAAAAAATCTGGCAACTACTTGAACAACCAGGGATTACAATTAGTGAACTACTAGCAAGATCTCCTTGTTGTAATGCAAAAACCTATCAAGTGCTAGCTACTTTAGTAGCAACCAGACAAATATCTAGCGGAAAAACTTCTAGTTTAAATGAAATCCGCGTTACAGATGCCATGCCTTCATTGAATGATGAGCTTAAATAAGATAAATTTTTTGTCCACTAAATTATTTAGAAATAATCTAAAAATTTCTGTTGGTAATATTTTGAAAGAAAAGGAAACATTGGATGTTTAAATATAAGTTACTTGTTGTTGTAATGGTTCTTTTGTTCTCCATAGCTTGTGGCAATAATGCCCCAACTAATACAACCGCTTCCCCAGCGCCGCCACCAGCAAGTATTTCTGAAGTACCTGCTACACTTCCAGGAGTGCAAGCAAATGCTGGGCAACAAATTCAAACTACTTCATCTGGATTAAAATATATTGATTTAATAGAAGGAACAGGTCAAGAAGCTAAAAAAGGTAATGTCGTGACAGTTAACTACACAGGTTGGTTAAATAATGGAAAGAAATTTGATAGTTCAGTAGATGCTGGTCAACCTTTTCCTTTTAATTTGGGAGCAGGTCAAGTAATAGAAGGTTGGGACGAAGGTGTAGCAGGAATGAAAGTAGGTGGAAAACGTAAACTTATTATTCCTTCTGCTCTTGGTTATGGCCCAAGAGGCGCAGGTAGAGACATTCCACCAAATGCTTTATTAATCTTTGATGTAGAATTACTAGCGGTAAAATAATTATTTTATAAAAAGAAAGGATTTTTAATGGGAAACGAAACACCAACCACTACCCCTTCAGGGTTACAATATGTTGATTTAGTAGTAGGAAGTGGCGCTCAACCACAATTTGCTCAAACTGTTACAGTTCACTACACAGGCTGGTTAACAGATGGAAAGAAATTTGATAGTTCAGTAGATCGCGGCCAACCTTTTCAATTTCAAATAGGTGTTGGAATGGTTATTAAAGGCTGGGATGAAGGTGTTATGTCAATGCGTGTAGGTGGAAAGCGTAAACTTACTATTCCTCCACAGATTGGTTATGGCTCACGTGGTGCAGGTGGAATCATTCCTCCAAATGCCACTTTAATTTTTGAAGTTGAATTATTGGGTGTTAAATAAGTTTTTAACCTGGCAAATAGCCTCGAAATAATATATTTGCCAGGTTTAGCTAAAATAAATGATGTAAGAATTTTTACTATTTCTCTTCCATTGAGTTAAAGTGTTATAATAGCCTAGTTATCATTTAGATTTAATTAAGGTAACTTTATGCACCAAACATCTTTAGGAAAAAAAATCTTTTTACCTACTTGTTGGGTTTGGTGTTTATTTATCATTATAATTTTTAACTCTCTAGCCTGTGTAAATTCTTCTAAAACTAGTCGCAGTGAAGTAGAAACCAAATTACCTCCAAATGCCGTACGCCTTAAACCCTCTCTTCATAAACCAAATGAACGCCTTAGCCTAGGAGTTGAGCCACTAGATGCACACACTCCAAATTGGGTTAATTCTGATATGAAAAAACAACTTCAGGATGCGCGTAAAGAAATGGGGAAAACCTTTTCTGTTGATGGCTTTGGCCCTTTTATTATCATATCTAATATTAAGTCTTCTCGCTTAGAAGAAGTTAAGGAAAGTATAATTAGAGCAAGCTATAATGCTTTTTATAAGGATTTTTGCTCTACTGCTCCTACTTATATAACAACCATTTATTTATTTAAAAATCAAGCTGACTATAATTTTTATAGTGATAAACTATTTAGAGAAACCCCTAATACCCCTTATGGCTATTACCGCTCAACCGATCGAGCAATGTTAATTAATCTTTCTACTGGTACAGGTACTTTAGTACATGAAATGGTTCATGCAATAATTGATGCTGATTTTCCTAATGCTCCTACTTGGTTTAATGAAGGTTTTGCTTCACTTTTTGAACAAAGCCGTATAGAAGAAGGTTCTATAGTAGGATTAACTAATTGGCGTTACCCTATACTAAAAAAAGCTATAGACAACAATACTTTGGTAAGTTTAGAGCACTTACTTAATCTTCCAGAAAAAGATTTTTATGAAGATCCTGAAGGTTATAACTATGCAGAAGCTCGTTATTTATGTTACTACTTACAGAAAAAAGGGTTACTAACCAACTTTTATAAGCGCTTTAAGCAACAACAATCTAGTGATCCTACAGGAGCTAAAACACTAGTAGAAATAATGAAAAAAGATATTGACTCAATAGAAAAAGATTGGATAGAGTGGGCTAAAAATATAGATCTTAATGATTAAACATTATTTTAAGCTATAGAAAATATGGAAGAAAAAGAACCTAAATTATTAATAGAAGCTAGTGAGCCAGCAATAGAACCTACAACAGAAAAGCCTGGATTTTTTCAACGAGCCTTTAACCGCACTAAAGAAGCCATTCGTAGTGTAGATGAAGCTATTACAGGTAGAGAAACTTTCCGTAGAATTGAAGAACAACTCCAAGAACATAGCCAAAATTATCAAGAGCTTACAAATGATTTAATAAATAAATTTGAAAGTACTCAAAAAGAAATTGAAACTCTTTATTCCCGCTTAGACAAGGAAATTGAGATTCTAGTAAATGCTGGAAATGAGCAAAAAAGCTCTTTTGAACGCTCAATAGCAGAAGTAACAAAGACTGCTAATGAACTACAAAACACTGCTAACGAACTGCGTAAAACTGCTAATGAGGCTCAGGAAACTCTAAGTTTAGCTAAAGAAAATCAACAAGAAATGCAAAAACAAGCTTCAGGCCATTTAGCTCGTTGGAATAATGAATCTGAAGGCTTAAAAACAGATGTTCGAACCCTACAATCTCAACTACAACAATTACAACAATCTTTTCAGCAATTTTTTATCACTTCAATTGTAGGATTTATCATTTTAACAGCAATATTAGGATATTTATTTTTTAGATAAAGGCTCTTTCATAACCAAATGCATAAAAATGAA
This sequence comes from Blastocatellia bacterium, assembly GCA_039812885.1. Taxonomy (GTDB): domain Bacteria; phylum Acidobacteriota; class Blastocatellia; order Chloracidobacteriales; family JADJPF01; genus JADJPF01. The sequence continues at coordinate 17,548 of JBDIBI010000054.1, read as the reverse complement.
CAACTTATAGAAAAATTTTACAAAGCATTTCAAAACCGAGATGCTAAAACAATGAATGAATGCTATCACGATGATATAGAGTTTTCTGATATGGCTTTTACTAACTTAAAAGGTAAACAGGCCAAAGCAATGTGGTTGATGCTTTGTGAAAGAGGAAAAGATTTAGAACTCACTTTTTCAGACATTAGTGCAAACGATAAAACAGGCAAAGCTCATTGGGAAGCTAAATATACATTCTCTCAAACAGGCAAAAAAGTTTATAACATCATAGATGCTACTTTTGAGTTTCGAGACGGAAAAATAATTAAACACCAAGACACTTTTGATTTTTGGCGATGGTCAAGCATGGCGCTAGGTTTACCAGGCTCGCTTTTAGGTTGGTTTCCACCATTTCAGTCAGCCGTAAGAAAAAAGGCAATGGAGGGGCTAGAGATTTTTATGAAGAAAAACTCTATCTAATCATTGAGCCAAAAATTTAATTCCTTAATTTAAAAATCTAACCTATACCTATGATAATAAAAGTTATCTAAGTATGTATTGAGGACTACTTGATTGTAGATAAAAAATCTGGTAGAAACTTCTATTAGTATATTCCAGCAGCTAAATTTTATGCGTAGCTAAAAATACGGTATCTATTGATTTTATTTTAGTAACCTAGTTCCCTAAAATAATTATCAAGATTATATATTTATGGATAAGGCGCCACTAGAAAAGAGTTCAACCAGACATAAAGAAAAAGTAAAACTAGAGTTTTCAAAAAAAACACTAGGGCAAAGTATGCTTTCTAAAATCGCCTATTCTGCAAAAGGAATAATTCTTTCATTTCGATTGCGCCCTGATGGTTCAATGTCTTTTCCTTTTGCAACCGATAATATTATAGATATTTATGGAATAAAGCCCGAAGATATAGTCAATGATGCATCTCCAATATTTAATCTAGTTCACCCAGAAGATTCAAAACATGTTCAAGAAGAAATAGAATATTCTGCAAAAACTATGACTCCTTGGCATGGTGAATATAGATTTTTACACCCAATTAAAGGTGAAATTTGGGTAGAAGGTCGTTCAATGCCAGAGCTTGAAGAAGATGGAAGTATTCTTTGGACTGGTTTTATTCATGATATTACTGAACGTAAATTAGCAGATCAATCATTACATTTATGGGGAGATGCCTTTCAAAACTGCGCTCATGGTATTGCAATAGGTAGCGCTATTACAAATCGTATTGTTACTTGTAACCCTGCATTTGCAAAGCTTCATAAAACAACTGTAGATCAAATAGAAGGACGATTCATTTTATCTCTTTATGATCAGTCACAACATGAATATGTAAAAAGCAAAATTAATGAAGCAGATCTTCTTGGTCAAGTTACCTATGAATCTGTTATGAAAAGTACTGATGGAACTACTTTTCCTGTTCAAATAGATGTTGTTAGTGTCCGTAATAATATAGGACAAATAACATATAGGGTAGCAACATTACAAGATATTACTCAACGTAAAAAAGCAGAAGAAAGGCTTCATAGCCAAGAAATATTACTACGTGAAATGGGTAAAATAGCTCAAGTTGGTGGATGGGAGTTTGATCCAATTACTGGAAAAGGTCTATGGACTGATGAAGTTGCTCATATTCATGATGTAGATCCTTTAATAGAACCTAATAAAGAATTTGGTTTGAGCTTTTATCATGAAGATTCTAGAAACCAAATAGAAAAAGCTGTAGAAGAAGCTATAAGAAATGGAACACCTTATGATTTAGAACTTAAACTTGTTTCAGCAACTAATAAGCTTAAGTGGGTTAGAACTATTTGTAGCCCAATTGTTGAAAATGGAAAAGTTATAAAAGTACGAGGTTCAATTCAAGATATTACTGAAAGAAAATTAGTAGAAGAAGAATTATGGAAAAGTCAGTTACACCTTCTAGCCTCACAACATATCGCTAGAGTAGGTAGTTGGGAATTAGATCTTACCAAACAAGAAAACTTTGATAAAAATCCGCTTATATGGTCGGATGAGTGTTTTCGTATATTTGGCTATGAACCAAATAAATTAAGCATTAATGAAGAGTTATTTTGGAATCGAGTACACCCTGATGATAAGTCGATGCTTGAACAAGCGGTTGAACAAGCAATTGAAAAGAAATCATTTTATGAGACTGAACATCGCATTATTTTAGATGATAAATCAGAACGCATTATTCATGAACGTGGTGAAATTATTGTAGATCCAAAAACTAATCAAGCTATTACATTTATTGGGACGGCTCAAGATATTACCCAACGTAAACAAGTTGAAGAAGAATTACGCCAAATAGCTAATGATTTAGCTCGCTCAAATGCAGATCTTGAGCAATTTGCTTATGTAGCTTCGCATGACTTACAAGAACCGCTACGTGCTGTGGCAGGTTGTGTTCAAATCTTACAACGCCGCTATCAAGGACAGCTTGATGATCGTGCCGATGAGTTAATTACACACATTATTGATGGCGCTTCACGAATGCAAAAATTAATTGAAGATCTTCTTGTCTTTTCTCGTGTAGGAACTAGAGGAAAACAACTTAGTCCTGTTAACAGTAGTGATGCGCTTAATTTAGCTCTTAGCAACTTAGCAACTGCTATTAAAGAGAGCCATGCTGTTATTACTTATGATCCTCTTCCAATAGTTAATGCAGATTCTTCTCAACTAACTTCTTTATTTCAAAATTTAATTAGTAATGCCATAAAATTTTGCCGTAACCATTCTCCCCAAATTCATATCAAGGCTGAATGTAAAGAAAACAAATGTATTTTTTCAGTTAGCGATAATGGAATTGGTATTGAATCACAATATTTTGAACGCATTTTTGGTGTATTCCAGCGCTTACACACTCGTAAAGAATATCCAGGTACAGGTATAGGACTTGCTATATGTAAAAAAATTATAGAGCGTCATGGTGGAAATATTTGGGTTGAATCCACACTAAATCAAGGAAGCACCTTTTTCTTCACTTTACCATTTGCTAAAGATATCCCGAAAGGAAATCAATAATGTTAAGACCTATTGAGATTCTACTTGTTGAAGATAGTCCAACTGATGCAATGATGACTAGAGAAGCATTTGAGTACTCTAAACTACTTAATCACTTACACTTAGTTGAAGATGGAGTTGAAGCCATCAAATTCTTGCGTAAAGAACAAAAATATGCTTCTGCTCCTCGACCAGATTTAATTCTACTAGACTTAAATCTTCCTAAAAAAAGTGGTAAAGAAGTTCTTCAAGAAATAAAGACTGATCAAGAACTTATCTCTATACCTGTAGTTGTTCTAAGTACTTCAAAAGCTGAAGAAGATATACTTAAATCTTATGGGCTTTGTGCTAATTGCTATATTATAAAGCCTGTTGAGTTTGATAAGTTAGTTGAAGTTATTAAGATTCTAAATAATTTTTGGTTTAGTATAGTTACTTTACCTACAACAATATAAGCTATGTATAGATATAAAAAACTTCATATTCTCTATGTAGAAGATAATCCAACAGATGTTTTACTCTTACAAGAGGTGCTTAAAGATGTGCCTAACACTGAGTTTATTCTAACTCATGTAGAAAGGCTTGCAGAAGCACTAAACTACTTAAAACAAGAAAACTTTGATGTAATACTGCTAGATTTAGGACTCCCAGATTCTAACGGTGTAGAGACTTTCGTAGCGCTACATACGCAAAAACCCAATATTCCAATTTTAGTTCTTACTGGAACAGATGATGAGCAGTTAGGGACAAAAGCACTACAAGAAGGAGCACAAGATTACTTAGTTAAAAATCAACTTCAGGCTTCTTTACTTGGGCATTCCATTAGATACGCAATTGAGCGCAACAAAATAAATGCTGAACTAGACTTACGAGCCAGCAAACTAGCAAAAAGTGAAGCCCAAACACGTAAAATTATAGAGGCTAACCCTGATGCTGTTATTGTAGTCAATTTTGATGGAGTAGTTCAATTTGCTAATCCATCAGCAATTATGATGTTTGGAGCTAAAATATCAGAAAACTTACCTACAGTACTTGCTCAAATCAAAAATAAACAGCCAGAACTAACATTTACCATTAATGAGCAAGAAACCTTTGCTGAAATGCGTGTGGTTGAAATTGTTTGGAATGATGAACCAGCCTATTTAGTCTCATTACGTGATGTTACAGAAAGTAAACGTACGCAATCACAATTACGAAAATTTATTTCACTTAGCCCTATTGTAGTTTATGCTCTTGCTCTAGAAAATGGTGAATACAAACATATTTGGTCAAGCGAAAATATCAAAAATCTAATAGGTTATAGCATAGAAGAACATAAAGGAGCAGAATGGTGGATTGAACAAGTTCATCCTGAAGATCGAAAAAGATTAGTTACTGCTTTAAATGAATTTATTGAAAAAAAATATATGCTTATAGAGTACCGTTTTAAGGGAAAAGACGGTAATTATGTTTGGTTAAGAGACGAACAAAGATTTTTACCTAGTGACGATAATAATTTAAATGAAATTGTAGGAGTAACTTCAGACGTTACAGAACGTATTAGACTTGAAGAGCAGTTTCGCCAATCTCAAAAAATGGAAGCAATTGGTCAACTCTCTGGAGGTGTTGCACATGACTTTAATAACATATTAACTGTTATTCAAGGTTATATCTCTCTCTTAGAACTACGTAAATCTATTAATCCACAAATACAAACAGCATTAGAAGAAATTAAGTTAGCAACCAATAGAGCAGCCAATTTAACCCGTCAATTGTTGCTATTTAGCAGACGTCAAACCCTACAACTTAGTGAGATAGATTTAAATGAGGTTGTAGGTCAAATGAGTAAAATGCTACAGCGTATTTTAGGTGAAGATATTGAGATGAAATATAACTATAGCTCAAAATCCTTACCACTATATGCAGACATTGGAATGATGGATCAAATTCTTCTAAATTTAGCTGTAAATGCTCGTGATGCAATGCCTAACGGCGGAAGCCTTACTATAACAACCTCTGAAATAGTTTTTGATAAATCATCTCTTCCAATATCAATTCATGCTCAAGTAGGAAAGTTTGCCCTTTTAACTGTAAGTGATACAGGTTGTGGTATTGCTCCAGAAAATATTAACCGAATCTTTGAGCCGTTTTTTACAACTAAGGAAGTAGGCAAAGGCACAGGTCTTGGTCTAGCAACTGTTTTTGGTATTGTCCAACAACACCAAGGCTGGATTGAAGTCTCTAGTGAGCTAGGAAAAGGCACAACTTTTCAAATCTATCTTCCTATATTAGTTAAAAATGATAAAAAAATCCCAATAACTGACTACACTACAGAAGAAAAAGGTAATGAAACCGTTTTGATTGTTGAAGATGAACCTGCTTTAAGAATTTTAGTTGGAATGTATCTTTCAGATCTAGGCTACAAGGTTATTGAAGCAAATAATGGAGTTATGGCTTTAGATCTATGGAAACAAAATAAAAATGAAATCCGCTTAGTTGTAACTGATTTGGTAATGCCTGGAAATATGAGTGGAATTGAACTGGCTAAACGGTTGCAAGAAGAAAATCCTAAGCTGAAAATTATTTACACAAGTGGTTATAGCTTAGAATTTATTAGTAATAACACTGAGCTAAGAAAAGAAGATCTATTTTTAGTTAAACCTTATAATCCACTTAAGTTAGCCGAAGCTATACGTCTTTGTTTAGATTCTTAATTTTGTATAACTTAAATCTAGTTTATAGATTAAGTACTTTGTAAACTAAATAATCTGATATTTTGAGTCGCGATAGCGAGGTTATAAACAGAGCCGAGGGTTTTAACCCTCGGTTAGCAATAAATACAAAAGACTATGCCGTCGCTTCGCGACTTTATTAAATTATAATACCTAGTCCGAGGGCTTAAGCCCTCGGCTACATTTATGTCGCCGCTTTGCGGCTTAAGAATCATCAAATTATTTAGTTTACATGATATTAAGTAATCTTTGCACTATCTTTTTACTAGACGTGCTTCAGCTTCTATAAAAATTCGTTTAACTTCTGGGAATGTTTGTTTTATTTGACCATCCATTTTGCTAATAACAATTTCCACATTTGCAGCCGGAGTAGAATCTACAAAGTCTGCACTAATGTTTACTAGTACATATTCTGGCCCCATATGCATGGTTAGAATTTCATTTACATTTTCTATTTCTTTGTAAGATGCAACTATTTCCCGGATTTTTTGTACTATTTCTCTGCTAGCACTTTCACCTATAAGCAAGCCTTTTGTTTCATAAGCAAGCAATGTAGCAGTTATTCCTAAAATTAAACCAATTAGTACAGATGCAACACCATCAAAATAAGGATTACCTGTTATTTGCCCTAAGAAAATTCCTAAAAATGCAATAGCTAAGCCTATCATTGCAGCAGAATCTTCAAACAAAACTAAAAACATTGTAGGATCTTTGCCTTTTCTAACAGCTTCAAAATATCCCATTTTACCTTTTTGTTTAGAAAATTCTTTTAAAGCAAAAAACCATGCTCCTCCTTCAAAAATCAGTGCAAAACCTAGAATTAAATAGTTGATGTAAGGACTAGCTACAGGTTTAGGATCTAGAAGATGATGAATGCCTTCATAGATTGAAATTCCTGAACCTAAGGCAAAAATCAGTATTGCTACTATAAAACTCCAAAAATAAATTTCTTTTCCATAACCAAAAGGAAAGTCTTCATCTGGGGACTTTTGAGCTTTCCGTAAACCATAAAGCAACAAGATTTGATTTCCTGTATCAACTAGTGAGTGAATACCTTCTGAAAGCATTGCTGAACTTGAAGTTACAGAAGCCGCAACAAACTTTGTTATTGCAATAAGAAGATTTCCTATTAAAGCGGCATAAATTACTTTTTTGGATGAGGAGGCCATATTTTTTACACCTAAATAATTTGCTTCTTAAGTTTTACTTCTTTAGAAAAAAGCTATGAAAGTAGAAAGATTACAAAATTTTCTTTAAAAAGTCCTCAAAAAAACAAAAGAAATGTAGCATTTAACTACATTTCTTTTTATAGAAAAAATATTTTAAATGTTTGACAACTTATTTATTTTGTTGGGCTTGTAACTTTTGGATTTCTCCTTTTTGTGCTTCTAACTTCTGTAAAATCTTCTTTACTGGAGGTCTATCACTAGGACGTTTACTTATATATGAGTAAACAAGTTTATCTCCAGGTAAAATAATAAAAACTCCACCTTGTTGATAGGGATCACCTTGAGTACGGCCTTGGAAATTTCCAGTAAATAACGCCTTTAAGGCAGGTAACCAGTTAAGTGGGCCTATTGTTCCAGCCTTTGTTCGTTTTAGTCCAGCAGCATTATAAGAAGCTAGTGAAGGGTCTACATATAGTGGAGAAGCAATTTTAAATCTTTCTTGGAAGGAAGCTGCAAAATTAGGTTGACCATTCCCTACTATAACTAACTCTGCACCTAAATTGTGGATTTTGTCGACTTGGCTGCGCAACTGCGCAACTTGTTCACGACAAAGTAGTCAACCAAAATGACGAATAAACACCAGCACTACAGGTTTTTCTTGCCAAGTGTTTCCTAATTGTACTGTTTTTCCTGTTGTATCTAACACATTGCTAGCATTCATTGCTTTAATATCAGTCTTGCCTGTCCCACTAGCTAACACTAGTGCAGGCAAACATAAAATAAGCAATGTAAGCACAAAAGAATAAGTTAAATTAATTACATTTTTCATAAAAATTCCCCTAAATTATTCTGAATCAGCTAAATAATCCTGATTTTTTAGCACTGCATTTACATTACGTAAAAAACCAGCATGTTTTGGTCTAGTAATAGGGCTACCCTTATAGCGTTCTTTAAACTCTACAGGAGTAATCTGAACTAGTTCGGTTAAAGCAGGGGCCAAATTTTCTTCTCTAGGCTGAAATTCCTCCAAGTCTGTTTCCTTAGAAAATCGATTCCAAGGACAAACATCTTGGCAAATATCACAGCCAAAAATCCAGTTTTGCAAATTACTTGCAATTTCTGATGGAAGTTCTGTATCTTTTAACTCTATTGTTGCATAAGAAATACAACGAGTTGCATCTACTAAATAAGGAGCAACTATTGCACTTGTAGGACAAGCATCTATACAACGAGTACAAGTCCCACAAAAATCTGGAACTATAGTAGTATCATAATCTAGCTCTAAATTAAGTAATATTTCTCCTAAAAATATCCAAGAACCATGATCACGAGTAATAACATTTGTATGTTTACCAAGCCAACCTATTCCCGCTTTTACTGCCCAAAGCTTGTCCATCATTGGCCCAGCATCTACAAAACATCTGCCTTCTGCTGATGGTTCTTGCTCTTTAATCCAAGCTAAAAACTCTTTTAATTTATTGCCTAACACATCATGGTAGTCATCTCCCCAAGCATAGCGAGAGATTTTACCAATACTAGAATCATTGCTATGTTTGGCTGGAGTATAATAATTTAAGGCAACAGCAATAATACTTTTTACTGAAGGAAGTAAGAGTTTAGGATCTATTAATTTTTCAACATTGCGTTCTAGATAGCCCATTTTACCGTGATACCCAAGAGCTAACCATTCGCGCAATAAACTTGCAGCCTGCCCAATATCTTGAGCAGGCACAATTCCTATTTTGGTTAACCCAAGACTTTGGGCTTTTTCTTTTATTTCTTTAGCGGTTATAGACATAAAACTAACGGGCTAAAGGTTGTTGCATATCAGCCAAGACATAAATCATTACTGCCATAGTAGCAACATTTAAAGCTAAATCTGTACGATCTTGTTTTTCAAAAGTATCTGCATTTGTATGATGAATGTCAAAATAATGAGCATTATCATTTCGCAGCCCTACTCCTGGTACACCTGCATCTGTTAAAACGGAAACATCTGCACCTACACCACCTTGGCTTCTTTCAACATTATCTGCTCTAAGATTACGTAACAAACTAGCAATATCTTTTACAACTTCATAAGATTCATCCTTACCTTTGAAGGAAAAACCTACAGGTCTTGTTCCACCAGAATCAGCTTCTAAAGTAGCAATATGTTTATCAACCTCATTCTTATGGGCTTCTCCATAAGCTACAGCACCTTTTAAACCATTTTCTTCATTAGTAAATAACACAACTCTAATAGTGCGACGAGGGCGAAGTTTTAACCGTGCTAGAGTGTGAACAGCTTCCATTGCAATTACAGAACCAGCTCCATCATCATTTGAACCTGTACCAACATCCCAAGAATCAATATGACCACTAATTACTATAACTTCTTCAGGATGTTCACTTCCCTTTATTTCCCCTATTACATTGGCAGAATCAGCATCTGGGAGAGTTTGCGCCCCTAATTTTAGATTAACAACAATCTTTTCACCTCTAAGTGAAAGTCTCTGCATTAGTTCAGCATTTTCAATAGTAACGGCCGCAGCAGGGATTTTAGGAACATCATCTTGATAACGCATTGCTCCTGTGTGTGGAGTGCTATAACTTATAGTAGTAACAGATCTTACCAACACTGCTACAGCCCCATATTTAGCAGCACGAATAGCTCCAGCACCACGATAACGAACAGCTTCTCCATAAGCTTGATCTGGAGATACATCTTTGCGCATTGGAAAGTTGTAAGCAACTATTTTTCCTTTTACTTGCTCACCTAACTTATCTAACTCATCAAAATTTCTTACTACAACAACTTCTGCTGTAATGCCTTCAGCAGGTGTACCAATAGTTCCACCTAAACCAAGAATAGTAAGTTTATGTTTAGCAGGTGCAATAATTTCCGCTGACTCCTCACCTCTTACCCAATGTGGAACTTTTGCTGGTTCTTTATGCACATTTTCCAGCCCATCAGCTTTCATTGCATTAACTGCCCAGTCAATTGCTTGATCTAATTGAGGTGAACCACTAATACGGTTTCCTATTTTGTCGCTTAAATATTCTAGTTTTTCATAAGCTTCACTCTCTACCAGCGCACTGCCAATAATCTCAGAAGCTACTCTTGCATATTCTTTACTAAGTTTTTTTCCTTCTGCTTGTACACTAATTAAATTTCCTAGTAGTAATGTACAGAGCAAAACTGCTATAAATCGCACCATCTTGCCCCCAAAATTAATTTATAATGTTATTTAGTTTCTCATTAAATCTTCTAAAGCATCATTTAAACTATAGTTATCATAAATTTTAATTCGATTTTTGACTCTAAGTTGATCATTTGCACCTATTGTTTTGCGTAATTCTTGGCGCATTGTATTTATTGCAAGTCCAACATTATCTGCTGGCAGACCAACAAATTTATTTCCTTGTTGTGGTGCTACCATCTCAAAACAAGCAACATATTTCATATCTACAGTTCTTTCTATCCATGCTTCAAATAAAGCCATAAATATAACCTCAAATTAAATTTGAACTTAAATGTTCTTTTATAAACGATTTCTCATTATATCTTTCTAAAGGCTCATTGGCGAGAAACTATTGTTAAGAACAAGCAAACTTATCTATCAAATTCCACCTACAAATCTACCAGGATTAAGTATCTCTAGCGGATCTAGTTTTTGCTTTATAACCTTCATTAAATCTATGCTTTCTGGCGGAGTTCCCCAAGAATCTATTAAAGTTTGGAATGTATCATCCATTAAAATTAAATGCCCTCCAACACTCTCACATAAAGCACGTAACTCTGCTATTTTTTCAATCAATTTATCCAATTTATCTGCTTGTTCTAAAGAAAAATAAATATCAATAATTCCATTTCCAAGATGTGCAATTAGCTCAATTTCATTTATTCCATCTGTTAATATTTTCTCTGTTTCACTAACTAATTCTGTAGTCTGACTAGGCAACACAGCTATACGAATTTGACTAACTCTTTTGCTCTCAATAATTCTATTTTCTACACCTATTAAATTTCTCTTCTCACTAAAATTTACAATTCTATCCCATTCTAATATTGATGCGTTATCAGATTGAGGTATAACAGAAATTTCTCTTGCAATATTTTTCCAAAGTTGAGAAATAGCTTCTACTTGGTAGTTAATTGCGATTTCTGAACCAACAAATCGACTAACTACAAGCCACTTACCTTTTTTTAGACCAATTTCAGGAAAACAAAAACTAGCAGAGTTACTATTAAGTAATTCTAAAGCTGTTGGCTGAAGTTGGCTAGCTAAAAGGCTTCTAGCTACATTATCTAAATCTTCAAAATCAAACACCCCTAAGACTAATGCTTCTTTAACAGGTTTAGGACGTAATTTAAAGCTTGCTTGAACAATGACACAAAGTGTTCCAAAACTCCCAGTGTAAAGCTTCATCAAATCATATCCAGCAACATTTTTTACTACCTTGCCACCAGCTTTAGAGATTTGTCCATCTGCTCCTACAACTTTTATTCCTATTAACCAATCTCTTACAGTTGCATTACCTAATCTTGTTGGACCATAACTATTTGTTGCAATGACTCCGCCAATTGTAGCATTTTGAAAAGGTGGATCTAGTGGTAAATATTGACTATGTTGGCCTAGGTGTTTTTGAAACTCCACAAAATTACAACCTGCTTCAACAGTAGTAGTTAAATCTGCTGCTTCATGCTCCAAAACCCGATTAAGTCGTAGAGTTGAAAGAAAGAGGTTAGCTTTTCTAGGAAGATTTCCTATTTTTAGTTTAGTGCCTCCACCCACAGGTATTACAGACCATTTTTGAGCAGTTGCAAGCTTTAAAATTTCTGCTAATTGTTCTATTGTTTGAGGATATACAACTGGTAGGAGATCTTGTAGTTCTTTGTGGTTAAAACTATAAACAGCTTTTGTTTCTGGAATAAAAATTTGATCTTTATCTAGGATTTTTTCTAACTGTTGTAACTCCAAGTAGCTACTCCTGTAAAATTATTTTAGGGTGTGGCAAATTAATATTTTTGCTCACCATAGTTTCACCATTTTCCAGTACATCAGCAAGAAAAATCCGTAGCTCACTTACAAAAGCCTTTAGTTCCAATGACATAAAAGGAGTTGGAAGTTTTTCTAGCTTTGCAAGTGAGTTCTTAATACAAAGATGTGCTCCTTGACTATTAGAGCGATCATAATGCAGCAATGCAGCAGCAGCTTGTATCAAAGCTTGGTAAAAGAGTTTTTCATCACCTTTAGCTGCTCGCCAAACACTTTCCCAAGCTTCATGTGCTTCCCAATACTTATTATTATTAAAAAGCTCTATTCCTTTTAAGTATTCTTCTGGGTACAAGTTACTTTACTTACTCCCATTCTATTGTGCTAGGAGGTTTTGACGAAACATCATAAACAACACGATTAATACCTGCGACTTCAGAAACTATACGGCTAGACATTTTATGTAATACTTCATAAGGAAGTCTTACCCAATCAGCTGTCATTCCATCTTGGCTATGGACTGCACGAATAGCAGCTACATTTTCATAAGTTCGGCTATCTCCCATCACGCCAACGGTTTGAATTGGAAGTAGTACAGCAAAAGCCTGCCAAATTTCTTCATAAAGACCTGCTCGGCGAATTTCCTCATTAACAATTGCATCAGCTGCTTGCAAGACAGCAATGCGATCTTGAGTTATTTCACCTAGTATTCTTACTGCTAGCCCTGGGCCAGGAAAAGGTTGACGGTTAATGATTTCGGCTGGAAGTCCAAGTTCTCTACCTAACTGTCTAACCTCATCCTTAAATAATTCTCTTAAAGGCTCAACTAGTTTTAAGTGCATTTTTTCTGGCAATCCACCAACATTGTGATGTGATTTAATGACTGCTGAAGGGCCTTTAACTGACACAGATTCAATTACATCTGGATAAAGTGTTCCTTGAACTAAAAAATCTTCTTTTTCCAGTTTATTAGCTTCTTCCTGAAAAACTTCTATAAATTCATTTCCAATAATTTTACGTTTTTGTTCAGGATCAATTACACCTGCAAGCTTTGTTAAAAAGCGCTCACCTGCTGCTACACCAATTACATTTAAGTGAATATTTTCTCTATAGAGTTTTAGCACTTCTTGAAATTCATTTTTCCGTAGCAATCCATTATCTATAAATAGACAGGTCAAGCGTGAACCTATCGCACGATCTACTAGTGCAGCAGCAACTGAAGAGTCTACACCACCTGAAAGCCCACAAATTGCTCGGCCATCTCCAACTTGCTCACGTATTTTTGCTACTGCTTCATCTATAAAAGCGCTCATTGTCCAATTACGATGACAGTTACAAACATCTAAAAAATTACTTAGCACATGTTTGCCTTGTGGAGTGTGGACAACTTCTGGATGAAATTGCAAAGCGTAAAAGTGTCGTGACTTATCTTCGGCTGCTCCAAGTGCATTTTCTGTCTTTGCTACAGGAGTAAAACCTAAAGGAAGTTGACTTACATAATCACCATGACTCATCCAAACAGATAGCAAGCGATGATTTAGTCCCTTAAAGAGTTGGCTTTCAGTAACAACTTCTATTTCTGCTGCACCATACTCACGTTGTTGAGAGGCTTCTACTTTACCGCCTAGGAAATGTGCCATTAGTTGAAATCCGTAACAAATTCCTAGTACAGGTAGTCCTAAATTCAAGACCTCTTTTTCGCAGTGAGGTGCATCTTTTTCATAAACTGAAGAAGGGCCACCGGAAAGGATAATCCCTTTAGGATCTTTTGCTTTAATTTTCTCTATAGGCGTGTTAAAAGGTATGATTTCACAATAAACGTTTAATTCTCGAACACGTCGGGCAATTAATTGGGTATATTGCGAACCAAAATCAAGGATCAAAATAGTCTCTATTTTATTGCTCACAATTTGTCTCTCTAGTGTAAAATACCGTAATAAAAGAAATGGGTATTATAGAGGACTAAAGCCATTGGCTGCAAACAAAGCTAGGATATTGCTTGCAAAATTATTATAAGTTGGTACTTTATGGCAAAATTTAAGTTTTCACAATATAAGATATTTCTCTTGCTTCTAATTTGTCTATTTGCTTTTAATAAAATCACATTTAGCCAAGTTTCAGAAACAGACAAAAAAATTAAACATAAACAATCCCAACCAATAGTAGACAAAAATGCTATTCCCAAATTAAATAAATTACCTCCTGCTTTTACTTTTCAATGGCAGTTTGCTACTCGTAGCGCTACTAAATTACCAGCTCTAGCCGAAGACCAAAGCGTCTACTTACCTTTAAGTGATGGGCGTGTTGTAGCCTTAGATGCTAGCAATGGCCAACTACGCTGGGAAACCCAGCCTGGTGGAAAAATTATTTCTCCTTTAGTTGCAAATTCTGAGCAAATCTATATTTCTAGTCGCCTAGAAAAAGATGCTTTAAGTTCAGAAGGTGTCTTACGTGTTATTAACAAGCAGTCTGGCTTAACAGCTTGGACAAAAAACTTTCCTCAAGCTTTTTCTACTCCATTAACTTTAATTGAACAAACTATTTATGCAGCTAATGAAGACACTAATTTTTACTCACTAAATAGCCAATCAGGTAATGTAAATTGGAGTGCTCCTTTAGGTGCTCTTTCAAAAAGCAAAGCATTAATTACAGATAAAGAAGTATTTATTGGAACAGAAGCTAATGTCATGCATTGTTTATCTATAAGTGATGGCAAAGAAATCTGGCAATTTAAGTCTAAAGGCCCACTTCGTGCTGCACCTACAGCCAATGAAGAACATGTGTTTTTTGGTGATAGTTTTGGATATCTCTACTGTCTAGATCGCAAGTCTGGGAAATTAGTTTGGCAAGTTCGCACCAGTGCTGCAATAGAGTCAACTCCGCAACTTGCTGGCAAATTTTTAGTAACTAATTCTTTTGATAATTTTGTTTATGGATTTAGTGCTAAAAGTGGTGATACTGCCTGGAAAGTCCGTCTAACAGGGCGTTTAAGCTTTGACCCTATTGCTATTAACGATCAAATATTGATTACTCCTCTTAGCAGTGACAAACTCTTTTTATTATCTAAAGAAGGTAAACTCCTTGGTCAATTTCACATAGAAAATTCTAGTGGAATAATTGCTACACCAACCTTGCAATCATCAAGCTTATTTTTAGTTACAGATGAAGGACTTATTGCAGCTCGTAGCAAAAATTAAGTAATAAAATAGGCAATCTTTATTGCCCCCTCTTTGTTTTCAATATGTTAGCTGGAGATAAAAATGGATATAAAAACGGAACTAGAGAAATTACGCAAGGAAATAAATTATCACAATGAGCGTTATTATGTTTTAAGCTCTCCAGAAATATCAGATTATGAATTTGATCAACTACTTACTCGCCTACGAAAATTAGAACAAGAAAATCCAGAATTAATAACTCCTGACAGCCCTTCTCAACGTGTCGGCGGCCGTCCAGTATTAGGCTTTGAGCCTTATCGTTTTAAGCGCCAAATGCTCTCACTTGATAATACTTATTCAGAAGATGAGCTAAGAGAATGGGATAAACGTTGTCAAAAGCTGGCTGCTGGTCGCCATTATAGTTTTGTTGCAGAATTAAAGATAGATGGCTTAAGTATTTCTGCTATGTATGAAAAATCTGTTTTAGTGCGAGGTGTAACTCGTGGAGATGGTGAAGTAGGCGATATTGTTACAGAAAACATCCGAACAGTTCGCACAATTCCTTTAAGACTTCCAGAAAAAAGCAGTTTTTCTTTCTCACCTAAAAAACCTTCTGAAAGCTCTGAACTTCCTTTATTTGCTGGCTTAGAAGAACAACAAGAAAAGTTTTGGCCTAACGGTATTGAAGAAATAGAAGTTCGCGGTGAAGTCTATATGTCTAACACTGCGTTTAGAAAGATAAATGAGGAACAAGAAGAAAAAGGATTAGCTCGCTATGCTAATCCACGTAATCTTGCATCTGGAACAATGAAACTGCTTGACTCTCAAGTAGTTGCAACTCGCAAATTAGATTTCTTCGCCTATGATCTTTATTTTGATCTTGGTAAGCCTTTTGAAACTCACTGGCAAGCACTAGAATGGCTACGTGCAGGAGGCTTTAAGGTCAATCCTCATAGCCGGTGCTGTGAAACAATAGATGAAGTAATTGCTTTTTGCCGTGAATGGGATGAAAAACGTTATGATTTAGATTATGAAACTGATGGTGTGGTAGTAAAAATTAATCAAATCCCTTTACAACAAGACTTTGGCAGCACAACAAAGTTTCCTCGCTGGGCTGTAGCCTTTAAATATCCTCCTCGCCAAGCAGCTACTAGAGTTAGAGATATTACTGTTCAAGTTGGCCGTACAGGCGCATTAACTCCTGTAGCTGAGCTAGAACCTGTATTTTTAGCCGGAACAACTGTTTCCCGTGCCTCACTCCATAATGAAGATGAAATTAGGCGATTAGAGCTTAAAATTGGAGATTGGGTAATGGTTGAAAAAAGTGGAGAAATCATTCCCAAAGTAGTAAAAGTGCTACTGGATAAACGCACCGAATTAGTTGGGCAGCTAAAAGAATTTGTTATGCCTACTGTTTGCCCTGTTTGCGGTGGTTCCGTAGTCCGTCCAGCAGGCGAAGCCGTAGCACGCTGCACTAATGAAGGTTGCAGCGCTAAACTTAAAGAAGCACTGCTTCATTTTTCTTCCCGTGATGCAATGCAAATTGATGAACTTGGAGAAAGGCTGACCGAACAACTTGTTGAAAACAAACTGGTTAGCGATCTAGCTGGACTTTATTATCTTAAATTATCCGACCTACTCAAATTAGAAAGAATGGGCAAAAAATCGGCTCAAAACCTCTTAAATCAACTAGAAGAGAGCAAAAAGCGAGAGTTGCCTAACTTAATAACTGGCCTAGGCATCCGTCATGTAGGCGAGCGCAAAGCTAAAGTTTTAGCAAATCATTTTGGCTCACTAGACCGGCTTATGAGCGCTTCTAAAGAGGAGTTAACTAATATTTTTGAAATAGGTAACACTGTTGCTACAGCTATTTTTAACTGGTTTGCAGTAAAAAGTAATATTGCTATGTTAGAACGATTGCGCAAAGCAGGTCTTAACTTTGAACAAAATAACTCTAGCACTGTAGAAAAAATCTTTCTTGGCAAACAATTTGTCCTAACAGGCAAACTAGAAAATTACACTCGTGACCAAGCCCAAAAACTTATAGAAGAACGCGGTGGACGTGTAAATAGCTCTGTAAGCAAAAAAACTGATTATGTAGTTGCAGGCTCAGATGCAGGCTCAAAGCTAGATCGTGCTCAAGAATTAGGCATTACAATCTTAGACGAAGCAGCTTTTGCCAAATTACTCTAAAACTCCTGGCGTTCATGATTCCCCATTGCTCGTGATCCCCAGCTTGCGCTCGTTTCTTTGATCCCCAGCTTGCGCTCGTTTTTGATCCCCAGGTTGCGCAAGCCTGCGGCTTGCTAAAACCTGGGGCTAATATGGGTTTGACGAATTTAGAGTTGTGCTATCTTTATTATTAACCCGTTGCTAGTAGAGTTATACCTCATTGTATTCCCTAAGCTTGCGCTCGTTTTTGATCCCCAGGTTGCGCAAGCCTGCGGCTTGCTAAAACCTGGGGCTAATATGGGTTTGACGAATTTAGAGTTGTGCTATCTTTATTATTAACCCGTTGCTAGTAG
>JBDIBI010000053.1:0-30118 GCA_039812885.1 Blastocatellia bacterium | reverse complement strand
CATTTTCTGTCCAAGCCCTGGGACAGTCCATAGCACAAGAATCCTGTCCTACAAAAAACAAAGTTTCTATAGGCCAGCGCATTGGATAAGCTCTATAAAACTCTTCTGTAGTAAGTTCTCTTGTCATTTTTCAAAGTTTTTGCGAATATGGCAAAGTTTTTGCGAATGAATAAAATATAATAAAGTTTTTGCGAATGGTAGGAAGTTATTTGAAAAATTGGTAATATGTAGGTATGAGTAAACCTATACACTTATCACAAATCACAATAGAGGGTTTTCCTAAAGACGATAGGGTATGGCGTGTTAGCTGGTTTGGGTATTTTGATAGAGATGAAAACTCTCCTAGTGAGAAAACAATAAAAGTGGTTTTTGTTCCGTTAGCAAAAGGGATAAATCCTGACACTGATAACTTAAACAAAGTATCTGCTTATGAAAAAGACACTAACGAAAAAGAGGTTAGAAAGATAATTCCTGTTAACATTGGCTTGCTGCCAGCATTAAAGTTAGGTAGTTTTTGGCAACAAGGCAAAGTAAAAAATTTTACTGACAAGTACAATGACTTAACCTTAAAACTAAATATTGACGCTCGAAGCACCTACATAACAGACAAAACTAAGGAACCAGATCTTTTTCGGGACGATAACTATCCTTATATAAAGAACTTTGAGAATAGTAGATTATTAGTTATAAAATATTTTCAAGAAGTGGGGAAAAATACTGTTGAGAAAATAATTGTTCCTTGTGTAGAGGTATTACGGTTTTATTACGCTTCTTCATCTCAGCTTACAAGGTTGCTGATCAATGGTCAGTTAGCCCAAGATGCAACCAAGCCTTATCACAGTGCTAAAAGTTATCTTAATAATGGTAACGGGTATATTCACTTACATAAAAATATTCCCGATACAGATGCACCTCATGTAGCAAGATTAGCCTTTGATAAATATGCAGAAAACCAAGCGATAAATATTTATGATACTGGTGTAGGAAGTCTCGATAAAATAGGCAAATTTTTCATAGATGCTAAACCTCCATTTCAAGGAAAAACTTTACTTAAACTGGAAGGTAAATTTGTTAAGTCTTCAAAAACAACAGATAATGCTTGGAATTTTTTGGTCTTTCAAATTAAATCTTGCTCTTACCCTTTCCCTTTTACTGACCTAACTTTTGGACGAGATAATGATGGTCGTTCGCTAGGGGATAGTGAAAACAAACCGGAAGCTTGGAGTAATAGCCCTAAGATAACTATTAAAACTGTTAAAAATAATGACGAAATAAATATTTCAAATAAAAATCGACCTTCAGCAAACGTAATCCTTACAGAATTAGTAGTCGCAGAAAATAATTTTCCAGATTTAATAAGCAAGAAAATATCTAAAGTTGAAAAAGAAAACACCACTCATAAAGCTGCTGAAACTCAGTTCGTTAGCTCAGCAGGTGACGGGGATTTCTCTATTGGTGAAGGAACGTATGGAAAAACAGAGCTTAAACCCGTTGCAGCAAACAGAGCTATACCTAAAGCTCAACAAGAAATCTTACCTAAACGACAAGGAGCTTTAGCAGCAGATTTTAGTAATTTCACAAAAACTATTGCTGACTTAAGCGGCTCTGAAGGCATAAGTTACCGTTATATTCAGCTTAAATTTGATAGTGTTCCTCCAAAAGAAGAAGGATGCTCATTCTTTCCCCTTTTAAGAAAAAACAAGTGGGTATACATCAATTTACAAGAAGGTCGCCAACGTCAATTTATGACAGTTGAAGTTGAATACCTTAGTTATTGCTTCTATTTTTTTGAAATTGAAACAGACAAACTTAAACCCCAGGAACGTTATGAACGTTATTCTATGTTTGTTGTACATAGTTCAGAAAACAATAAAATAGGTGAAGGGATTTTAAAAGATATAATAGAAAAATGTGCTAAAAACTATGGGAGATGGCTTGATGACAAAGATATGCGTAAAATCAAGCGTAAAAGGTTTAAACACACTTCTAATAGCACTAAAAATTGCGCTAAAAAGTTCTATAACTATATTAAGGAACAACTTAGAGAAATAGACATTAAGGACGACAATGAGGTTGATAGTATAGCAGATAACTTAGCTAGCTAAAAGCTTAGAAGCTTGCACAAAAGCACTTATAAACTCCCTTCCACTAAAAGAAAGACCGGCTTAACAAAGAATTAGCCAACACCAAGCCCGAATATAAGATTTGGTAGTTTCTTGGAAAATATTTATATTTTGGAAAAACTATTGGCAATAGTTGTTTATAAAGCGTATAGTTGCACATCGACATCAAAAATTGCTGTCCAGCAGCAAAAGCCATTTAATTTCAGGCAATAACTTTTAGATATGTTTAAGATAGCGTTACGAGGATTTAAGCCAGAACACCAAGACAGCAAGCAAGTTTTAGGAGAACTAGAATCTGCTGTAATGGAAATACTTTGGCAACAACCAAACCAAACCGTAATAGAAGTAGAAGAACAACTACGCAAAACTAGAGAGATAGCTCACACTACTGTATTAACAACATTAGATCGTATGCACCGCAAAGGCTACTTATCTCGTACCAAACAAAGCAAAGCCTTTGTTTATGCTCCATGTTATAGCAAAGCAGAGTTTGAAAAAGGTTTAGCACAGGAGGTTTTAGCTTCTTTATTAGGCGGTCTTAGTGAATCTACTATCTCAGCATTTGTAGACCTGGTTAGCCAAGATGATAGCAAGTTAGATAGGTTAGAAACTCTAATCAAAGCAAAACGAGAGGAGAAAAAGTAATGTCTTGGCACTTATGGCCTATCTTTGTTGCTGGTGTAGAGAACTTTATTTTATTAAACACTGCTTTTTCTGTTCTTACTTTTTTATTGGTTTGTTTAATTAAAATTAGTGGAATGCTCAAGAAGCAGCACTCTTCTAGGTTTGCTACTCTTTATGCAAGCTCGATAGTAATTCCTCCTCTTTTTTCTACTTGGATAGTAATTTCTGCTTTCTTACCGCAAGTTTATTTAAGCCCTAATCAATGGGTACAAGAGCATCAGTTAAACCACAGCTTACATTTGCTTAACGCTTGGACTTTTCCTTTTGATCCTACTTTTGCTTATGCCACATTGCTATTTTTAATATTCTCTTTACTTGCAGCAAACTTTGTTTTAACTAAAGCCTATTTAACTGTAAGCAAAATAGTTGGTCTGTTAGAAGTAAGTGCTAAACCTGTTGACTCTACACAAACTTCTCAAACTAAAGCTATTTGTGAAGAACATGGTCTTGATGTAGGACTAGTAATCAGTGATTATCCCTTTTCTTTTGTTTGGGGATATTGGAAAGCTAAACTGGTTATCTCTACGGGGTTATTAAATTTATTAACACCCTCAGAGCTTTCTGGCTTACTTCAACACGAAGTAGCACATCATGAGCGCCGTGATAACCTTTCTAAATGGATTCTTACGCTTTGTCGTTATAGTTCTCCTGCTTTTCCTTTAATGGGGCTAGTTTATCGCTGGTGGAATGAGCAGGTAGAGATGTTATGCGATGAAATTGCTGCACAAAAAACTAAATCGGCTGTTGATATTGCTAGTGCATTGGTAAAGCTTAAGAGGGTAGCTAATCATCGTGGATTATGGCTTAGTCAACCTACTGAATCAGCATTTTTTGGTGAAGATAACTCTAACTTTGAAAGACGTGTAGAACATATTTTATCAGTTACAGAGGATTCTTTATCTAAACCTAAGCACCAATCTTGGTTAAAATCAATTACAGTAATAAGTTTTAGCTATGTTTTTTCATTTATTTTGCTATTTTGCATCGATCCTCTAGCTGTGCATCATATGCTAGAAATATTTTTAGCAATTTTCTAAAGTGCTTGTTTTTCTTTTAAAAACAAGCACTTTTTTGTTTTTCTTAAAACTACTAACAATAGTTTTTATAAATTTAGGACACTATGGGAAACCCTATGACTTTTACAAAAAGTAAAACTTTTATTTTAAGTTATTTATTTATAAACCTATTAATAATCACTTGTATTTCATGTTCAAAACCTACATCTATTAGCCCAGAAAAGACCGCAGCAACTCCAGCAGAAGCAGAGGAAGAAGCAATAGCACGAACAGAATTTACCGACAGAGTAGAAAACTTTTTTGAATATGAGCCGCTAAAAGTAGGTCATAAAAGCGTGTTTCGTATTCACTTAACTGATCTTAATGACGGAACGCCAGTAGAAAAAGCCGATGTTAATTTAATTGTTCGAGATAACAATGAAGGTGAAGTTGCTCAAACTAAAGCTCGTGTGGGCAAAGTCACAGGTATTTATGTTGCTGATTTAACATTAAATAGCAAAGGAGCCTACAAGATAGAGTTTCACATCAAGAACGACAAAATTGACGAACGATTACCCTTGACTGATTTTCAGGTTGAATAATATGTCTAAATTTATAAGGTATCTTTTTTTCTTATTTTTATTAACAATTGTGCCGAAAGTATTAGCACAATCTGTTGATACTAACGCCATTAATGTTGCTGTTAATAATAACCCTACACCGCAGGACAGCCGAGTCTCCCTAACACTTGAGCAGATTCTTGAAAAGTTTTTACAGAAAAACTTGACGGTTGAAGCAGCCAAGTATCGTGTTGACATAGCTCGTGCTGAACAAATAGCCGCAAGTTTAAGACCTAATCCAACTGTTAATATTTCTGTTGAAAACCTAAAGACTAATGGTTCTACGCCTTTTAATAGGCTCTATGAGGTTTCTACTACTTATTCACAAACTATAGAACTTGGTAGCAAACGTAGACTACGCCGAGAAGTAGCGGATTTGGGAGTAAGTGTTGCAGAGGCTCAACTTGCAGACGTACTTAGGCAGAAGCTTTTTGAGGCTAAAAAAGCTTACTACGATGTGCTGTTGGCTAGCACTACTCTTGAGGACGCTTTTGGAAATAGAGATAACTTTAATAAAGTGCTAACAGTTAGCGAAACTCGCTTTGAAGAAGGGGCTATTTCGGAAGGTGAACTTCTTAAAGTTCGTTTAGAAAGAATTAAATTTGATTCAAGTATTGCTCAAGCTCAACTTGCACAGCAGCAAGCAGGTATTAAGTTACTAGAGTTTTTAGGTGAAACAGACTTTTCACAAACAGAGCTAATAAAAGGCGAACTACACTTTATATCGCTAAATCTAGATATTGCCACACTTAAAGATTTAGCTTTACGAAACAGGCCAGATCTACTTGTAGCACAACAATCTACTAAATTATCTGAGCGACGTATTGAATTAGAACGAGCTAAAAATTCAACAGATATTACTCCGTTTGCAGGATACAAACGTGTTGGAGTGGATAACACTGTACTTTTTGGAGTAACTATTCCTTTACGTATAAATAATAAAAATGAGGCTGGTATTGCTAAATCAATTGCTGATGAAAAAATCTCTCAAACTGAATTAACTCTTGTCCGTAATCGAGTTCTAGCCGAAGTAGAATCAGCTTTTAGAGCTTATGAAACTGCCCGCACACAAGTCAACACTTTCAAAAATGCCTTAGTTCCTAAAGCAGAAGAATCACTATCAATTGCTTTAGTTGCTTATCAAGAGGGTGCAACAGACTTAATACCTTTTTTGGAAGCAGAAAGAACCAAAACAGAAATTAGATATCAATATTTTCGCAGTCTTTATGAATACCAAGTGAGTGTCTTACGCCTAGAAGCCGCTATTGCTGGAGACTTAAACCCATGACAGAAAAGAACACATCTCAAATCGTCCCAAATACATCTGTTGAGTTAGGACAATCAACAGGCAAATCAAAAGTTATATTTTTTATTGCGCTTGTGCTAATAACTGGAGCAATAGCAACATTTATTTGGCGTTCACAAAAAGCTCCCACCAGCGAAGAACCTACTGCCAGCGCAGAAAATACCAATACTGCTGGAATAGTAAAGTTTTTAATGGAGCAACAATGGCTAATTCATATGAAGCTAACCAAAGTTGAGCAAAAGTCTTTGGCTAGACAAGTTGCAGCAGTAGGGAGAGTTGTTCCAGCAGCAAGTAGCAGAGCAATAGTTGCTCCATCAATAGGTGGCGTGCTTAGTGAAGGTAAACTGCCAACCATTGGTCAATCTGTTAAACAGGGGCAATCGTTAGCAGTTTTGCGCCAAACTCCTACAGCAGCAGAAACGGCACAGATTTCTAGTAGCAATGTTCAATTGCAAATAGAAACTATGAGACTAGAAGCAGAAAAACGCCGACTTGTTCAAGCTATTGGCGAAGCACAAGCGCGAGTTCAGCAAGCAAAGGCTGAATATGAGAGGGCGCAACGCCTTTATGACCGCAAAGCTTATTCACTACGCCAAGTGCAAATAGCTGAAACTGACTATAAGACTAATCAAGCAGTACTTGAAGCCGCAGAAGCACAAAAGAAAGTTTTTGATGAGAGTAGCAAAATTACTTCTCACCAAATAACAGCACAAACTAGTTATTCAATAGTTGCTCCAATCTCAGGAACCATAGTAGCCGTGCATAAGACCATAGGAGAACAAGTAGCTACTGGAGAGGCCATTTTTGAAATAGTAAATCTAGAAACTGTTTGGGTTGAAGCTCCTATTTTTGAGAGCGATTTACCAAGGCTAGAAAGCCTTTCACAAGCGGTTTTTACCACTACTGCTAGCCCTACTAAAGAACACATAGGAAAACTAGTAAATGTTGGTGCTGTAGTAGATGAAAAATCTCGCACCGCTACTGTAACTTTTGCAGTAGCAAATCCAGATAAAGCACTAAAAATAGGAATGCAAGCTAATGTTAGGCTTGATGCTAGCGAAACTATAGACGCGATGGTTGTTCCTAAAGAATCTGTGCTAGATCATGAAGGTAAAAAGATTGTTTATGTCTTGCTATCAGGGGAAGAGTTTCAACGTCGTGAAATAACTTTAGGAGACTCATATGGAGATAAAGTAGCCATTTTATCAGGGCTAAAGGCAGGTGAAAGGGTAGTAACCCAAGGTGCTTATCAACTAAAACTCCAAGAACTACGCCCTGCTAGTGCTGGTGCGCACACTCATGAAACTTAAAACTAGTTATATAGAGAACATATGCTTAATAAAATTATTCAATGGTCACTAAAAAATCGACTTATAGTAGTTATAGCTGCAATAGCATTGTTAATTTATGGCGGTATAGTAGCAACTAAATCTCCAATAGATGTCTTTCCTGACCTTACTGCGCCAACTGTAAGTATTTTGACTGAATCTCATGGACTTGCTCCAGAAGAAGTTGAATCTCTTGTTTCATTACCTATTGAAGCTGCTATGAACGGGACGGCAGGCGTATTTAGAGTTCGCTCTAATTCAGGAATAGGCATTTCTATAGTATTTGTCGAGTTTGAGTTTGGTACAGATATTTACCGCGCTCGCCAGTTAGTTACAGAGAAGATTCAACAAGTACGTTTGCCTGTTGGTGTATCTGCTCCAACTTTAGGCCCCATCTCATCGACTATGGGTGAGATAATGCTTATCTCTTTAACCAGTAAAACCACATCTGCAATGGAATTACGTTCTTTAGCTGATTGGGTAGTTCGCCCTCGTTTGTTAGGTATTGCTGGAGTCTCTCAAGCTCTTATGATTGGTGGCGAAGTCAAACAGTTTCAAATACTTATAGATCCACAGAAACTTGTTGATTATAAGTTAACAATGGAAGAAGTTAGGCAAGCTGTTGGAGCGTCAAATACCAATGCTTCAGGGGGATTTCTAGAAAAACCTAACGAAGAATTTTTAATACGTAGTCGCGCTCGTGTTCATACATTAAAAGATTTAGAAAATTCTGTAATTGCCGTAAGAGATAAAACGCCAATCCTAGTTAAAAATGTTGCTACAGTTAAGCTAGGAGCAGCATTAAAGCGCGGAGATGGTAGTTTTAATGAGAAGTCTTCTGTTGTTGCAACAGTTCAAAAACAGCCTAATGCTAACACTTTAGAAGTTACCAGAAAGATTGAAGAGACATTGGCGCAATTAAAACCAACCTTACCTCCAGATGTAACTGTTGAGACTAAAGCTTTTCAACAAGCCGATTTTATAAAACGTGCTGTAGGTAATGTGAATCGTTCGCTAATTGAGGGTGGTGTGATGGTAACAATCATACTATTTATCTTCCTTTGGAATTTCCGCACTACCTTTATTAGTCTAACTGCTATTCCTTTATCCTTAATAACAGCAGTACTGGCAATGAGTTACTTTGGTCTTAGTGTAAATACAATGACTTTAGGTGGTTTAGCCATAGCTATAGGAGAGCTTGTTGATGATGCAATTGTTGACGTAGAAAATGTATTTCGTCGTTTAAGGCAAAATGCCAAATTACCAACACCAGAACCAGTAATAATCGTTATTTATAGGGCATCTAGCGAGATTAGAAACTCTATAGTGTTTGCAACTTTAATTATCGTACTGGTCTTTTTACCATTATTTAGCTTAAGTGGATTTGAAGGAAGAATGTTTGCTCCACTAGCTTTTGCTTATGTTATTTCCATTCTTGCTTCATTAGCGGTTGCTTTAACGGTAACGCCCGTACTTTGCTATTACTTATTGGGTAATTCTGAGCAACTAAAAGACGATCATGATTCTTTTATAGTAACTCAGCTTAAACACCAGTATTTGAAGGTGCTTAACTGGACATTGAGACATCCTTTTGAAATTATAACCGTTTCAGCAGCAATGTTATTTTTGGCTGTTATAGTAGTACCTTTAATGGGGCGTGAGTTTCTGCCACCGTTTAACGAAGGTTCACTAAATATCAATGTAAACCTACCTCCAGGTACTTCATTAGTTGAATCCAATCGTGTTGGAAATCTTGTAGAAAGCAAACTCCATAAGACTCCAGAAGTAGTTTCAACCACAAGGCGTACAGGCAGAGCAGAGCTTGATGAACACGCGGCAGGTGTAAACACCAGCGAGCTAGAAGTGGTAGTAAAACAGGGCAATAGACCACACACCGAAATGATGGAGGAAATACGCAACAATCTTGCACAAATTCCAGGTATAAATGTAGAAGTAGGCCAACCTATTTCACACCGTATTGATCACCTCTTATCAGGTACACGCGCACAAATTGCTATTAAGCTATTTGGCCCCGATTTAGCTACACTACGCAATAAAGCAGGGGAAATCCATGATGCAATGGGTACTGTACCCGGCATTGTAGATTTACTTGTAGAACCTCAAGTAGGTGTTCCACAGTTGCAAATTAACTTAGACCGTCAAGCAGCATCAGCAGTGGGCTTACGTGCTGAAAATGTAGCTGAAGATGTAGAAACAGCTTTTAATGGTCAGATTGTTTCTCAAGTCTTAGAGGAACAAAGAACTTATGATGTAGCGGTACGCCTTGATGATTCAGCCCGTGAGTCTGTTGAATTTATTAGTAAAACTTTGATTGATACCCCAGTAGGAAACAAAGTCCCGATTAGCCAAGTTGCAGAAGTAAAGCTAGACCAAGGCCCCAACACTATTAACCGTGAAAATGTACAACGTCGAATTATCGTTCAAGCTAATGTTGCAGGGCGTGACTTAGGTAGTGTAATTGAAGATGTAAAACAGGCAATTAATCAAAAAGTATCCCTACCGCAAGGTTATTATTTGCAATATGGCGGGCAATTTGAGTCTCAAGAAAAGGCATCCAGACAAATAAGCTTACTTTCGCTGGTAGCAATAGGAGGTATATTCCTATTGCTTTATATAGCCTTAGATTCTGTACGTTCAGCTTTATTAGTAATGGCAAATCTACCACTGGCATTAATAGGTGGGGTAGCGATGGTTTTTATTTCAGGAGGAACACTGTCAGTCGCCTCGTTAGTTGGCTTTATTACGTTATTTGGAATAGCTACTCGTAACGGGATAATGCTTATTACCCATTATATTCATTTAATCAAAGAAGAAGGCTTAAGTTTTCGTGATGCTATCGTTCAAGGCTCATTAGAGAGATTAAGCCCAATTTTAATGACTGCTCTTGTTACTGGTATTGGACTTGTTCCATTGGCTCTAGGCAAAGGCGATCCAGGCAAAGAAATCCAACAGCCTATGGCTGTGGTTATTTTGGGCGGCATTATTACTTCTACTCTATTAAATATGGTTGTTATTCCTGCTTTGTATCTAAAGTTTGGTCGTGTAGAAGCAAAAGAGCCTGCTAAAGAATTTGCTTTACCCAGCCAACCCTTGCCGTCATCAGGAGATTAAGCCATTAATAAGTTTTAGCTATTATTGAATTTAGAACTTATGTTGAAGTTGTTGGTATTAAAGCAATGAAATCAGGAAAGCAAACAGGAATATATTCTGGAGTCTTTTTTGCCATAGGTGCTGCAGTACTTTTTGGCGCGAGTACTCCATTTGCAAAACTTTTAATTGGCAAGCTTGATCCTGTTATGTTAGCAGGATTGCTTTATCTTGGCTCAGGTAGTGGTTTGTTACTTTGGAAATTATTAAGTTCGTTTATCAAGAATGTAAGTTCTCAAGAGGCTAAACTACATAAAACAGATTTACCTTGGCTTGCTGGAGCAATTTTAGCTGGTGGAGTTATTGGCCCCGTCCTACTAATGTTTGGCCTTGCCACCACGCCAGCCTCTTCAGCCTCGTTGTTATTAAATTTAGAAGGTGTGTTTACCGCCTTACTAGCTTGGTTTGTTTTTAAAGAGAACTTTGATAGCCGTATAGCTCTAGGTATGGCTGCAATTACAATGGGAGGTTTGTTGCTATCTTGGGCAGGAAAGCCAGAATTAGGTGTGCCTTGGGGAGCAATAGCTATTATTGGAGCTTGTCTTGCTTGGGGCATAGACAATAATCTGACTCGTAAATTGTCAGCAAGCGACCCATTCCAAATAACTATTATTAAAGGCTTAGCGGCTGGATCAGTAAATTTAATCACAGCAATAATCAAAGGTGCGCAATTTCCTTCTTTTTCTACTATTTTATTAGCTGGTTTAGTAGGGGTTTTTGGTTATGGAATAAGCTTAATACTGTTTGTTTTAGCTCTGCGTAATATTGGAGCCGCAAGAACAGGAGCGTATTTCTCACTAGCTCCTTTCATTGGGGCGACTATTTCAATTTTGATTGTTGAAGATAAGCCAACAATTTATTTTGCGGTGGCTGCCGTATTGATGGGATAGGGGTTTGGCTACATTTAACCGAACACCATGAACACGAGCATGAACATGAAGAATTACACCATGAACACAGCCATAACCATGATGAACATCATCAACACGAACATGATCCATCCATGCCATTAACTGAGCCTCATAGTCATTGGCATGAGCATAAGA
Organism: Blastocatellia bacterium; assembly: GCA_039812885.1. Classification (GTDB taxonomy): domain Bacteria; phylum Acidobacteriota; class Blastocatellia; order Chloracidobacteriales; family JADJPF01; genus JADJPF01. The sequence goes on along the minus strand of JBDIBI010000053.1, from coordinate 18,848 downwards.
AACTTATCCATAGTCATCCTCATTACCCTGATATACATCACCAGCATAAACATTAAGAAATAAATGGAGATTTATTAATTAGCAGATATCTTAAGCAATAAAAGCTTTTAATATAAATATAACGGTCAAAGCCTGCACAAAAACTATAAGTATTAACTTAATGATAAAGACTTAAAGAATGTAAGATGCAAAAAATTTAAACATATTTCCATTAACACGGAAAATTGTACTAAAAAATTTTATAATTACTTAATAGAATAAACTAATAAAGTGGCCAAAACCCAATCTATGGATCTTGATCAAATCACGATTCAAGTAAAGCTGTATAGCTGAAATATGTTTATTACACGTAGATTCCCAAGGAGTGTCTAAATTATGGAAAGAAATTTATTATCTAATTTTTGCCCATTGACTTTATGGTAGCAAGTTTTTATCCTCAATGAATTGATAGCTGATTCTGCTATTGTTAGAATAAAAAAACTTATGTTTAAGAAAAGAAGTTTCTTCAATAATTTACTCTACTTAAATACCTTATATCGAGGACTAGCTCTTTTCTTCGTTTTGTTCACTTTGTTAGATGTAGCTTCGTCTGAGTTATGCAATGAAGAACTTTTAAACTTTTCTTTTTACACAACAGAAAACGCTTCTTCTGATACAACTTCAAATTCAAATGACCAATTTGTTGCTTTACCTGACACTAATGAAGATCGCAACCAAGTGCCCAGTACAACAGATGATGATTGTTGTTTTTGTTGTTGTTCTCATTGGTTGCCAGCAAAAATTTTTTCTATCCAGATAACTGAAACAGTTGTACCTCAAGAGCAAGTTAACAAAGCATTTTTGCTGGATTCTCCGCCGCATAATGCATACCATCCGCCTCGCAGTCTTTAATCCTTTTTAATTAGTCGAGTTCTAGATATCAAAAGCTAATTAGCTATTTATAGCTTCACTTACGCTTCTACTTTAACTTGAGGTGTCGCTAAATACACCCATTTTGCGACTTTTTGCTATCTAGAATCAAATTTAACAATTAATACATAACTTTATATTTTACATAGATTAAGGGGGATTATGGTAGCCTATTCTCTATGGCGATCAATTTATTTTTCTATTTGCTTATTACTAATACTTACAGCAACACCAAGTAGTATTTTTGCACAGTCTTCAAATATTGTTTCTCAAACAAATGTGTCCGCTAGTGAACTTGTTAGGCAAGCCTTAACAAATAACACCGAGCTTATAGCTTTTAGGCTAGAAATAGAACGCGCCCGCGCTCGTCTTAAACAAGCAGGTCTTAGACCTAACCCTTCTATTGATTTTGAACAGAGTTTAACCAATTCAAGCAACGAACGCTCATCAAGTGTAGGGTTTTCACTGCCAATAGAACTAGGAAACAAGCGGCAACGGCGCATAGACGTAGCTCAACTAGAAATAGCCATAGCTGAGGCCACAGTTGCGGATCGTGAACGCAAGTTGGCTAATGAGGTTTTGACGATACACGCTGAAGCCTTAGCTGCAAAACGTGAATTAGAGATTATGCAGCAGCTAAATAATCTTGATGCTCAAACTACGCAAATAGTGGAAGTACGGGTAAAAGAAGGCGATGCTGCACCACTGGATATGAACCTACTAAAAGTAGAGGTAGAAAGGCTAAAATCGCGTCGCAATTTAGTAGAAGGGAGATTACAAGCTGCTTTATTAAAATTAAAAAGCGTTGTGGGTATTCCATTAGAACAATTCGTTGACTTGCAAGAGGAGTTAATAACACCAGTTTTTGCACAGAAAAACTACTCTTTGCCAGAAGCATTAGAAGCTGCTCTGAAAAGTAGACCTGATTTGCTTGCGAGCAGGCTAATAGAACAATCGGCAAAAGCAGGGTTACAGTTAGCTAAAACTCAAGTCGTGCCAGATTTAATTGTTTCCACAAAATTTGCTAGGGAAAGATCCGCTTTTGATGATACCCCTGTAGGAATAATCAAAGATAAAGACAATGTGTTTACTTTTGGTGTATCAATTAATCTACCAATATTTAATCGCAATCAAGGTAGTATTGCAGACTCTACAATTTCTATTAATCAAACCCAAAAAAGACGTGAGTTTTTAGAGCAACTTATACGTGCTGAAGTATCTGCTGCGTATGCTCGTTACCAGTCCACACAATCAGCCATTTCTAAATTTGAACAAGGCGTTATTTCTCAGTCTACAAACAATCTTAGAGTTTTCCGTGAGGTATATAACCTAGGTGAAATTAAGATCACCGATTTGATTACTGAACAACGCAGATTAGTAGATTCTCAGCGCGAGTACACTGAACTGTTGGCAGAACGCTATCGCGCTCTTGCTGAATTACAAACAACTATAGGTTCTATTAACTAACAAGGAGAAGAAATAATGTCGGAATTACAAGAAACAAACCCTATCGAACCAATGAAAGAGACTAGGCCCATAGAACCGACACAAACAACCAAAGCTATAAGTTCTACTAAGGTACGTGGGTTGATCACTATAGTCATTGTGATAGCAGTAGCTCTAGCCGCAATCTTAATAGTTTGGTCATACAAAAAAACCTCCGCCCCAGTTAATGAAGTAGGAAAAGAAGAAACACCTACTAAATCCGAAGAGGGCAAAAATGAAGTGAGCATAAAACCTGAGACTTTGGCTGCTGCTAATATTGAAATTTATGATGTAGCAGAACAACCGCTATCTTCATTTTTACGTGTAACAGGCTCAGTTGAGGCTAATCAGCAACAGTTACAGCAAATTGTTGCTCCTGTGTCGGGACGGGCAGAGAAAGTAAAAGTTGTACTAGGAGAAAATGTAAAAGCTGGCTCTACACTAGCTTATATAGCTAGTCCACAAATAGCTCAAATGCGGGGGAAGATGCATGAAGCAGAAACCAAGTTAGATTTAACGAAACGCAACTTACAAAGAGTAGAGATGGCAGAAAATCGTGTTGCAGTAGTTTCAGCTAAAGCCAAGTTAGACGAAGCAGAAGCAAGCTTAAGACGAGTAAAAAAACTAGCAGAACTAGGAGCAGGTGCTGGAAAAGACTTAATTGCAGCAGAAGCAGCTCACCAAACAGCCAAGGCCGAATACGATTTCCAAAGCAATATTGCGCTTAATCGTGAGCGACTTCAAGCCGTAGCAGATGTGGAAACAGCCAAGGTAGAACTACACCATATTCAGAGCGAAATGAAGGCTTATGGTGTGCCATCCCCAGAAGCCGAACATAACGAGCAAAAAGGAGATACGTCATTAATTCCCCTTGTATCGCCTATTTCTGGCACAGTAATAGAACGAACGGTAAATTCTGGTGCAAGTATAGAATCAGGAAAATCAATTTTTACTATAGCTAATTTGTCCAGTATTTGGATTATTGCCAACGTTCCAGAAACTCAACTAAGTCAAATTAACATTGGGACGAAAGCAGAGGTAAAAACTTCTATACCAGGCCAAGAGAAACTTATTGGCACAGTTGCATACATTGATCCTAGGCTTAAAGAAGAAACCCGCACAGCACAAGTAAGGATTGATTTAGCCAATCCAGGAAATAAGCTCAATCTAGGCATGTTTGTTGAGATTAATTTCTTAGTAACTAATCCTACTACAACTACAACAATAATAGCCGTACCGGAAGATGCGGTGCAGCGAATAGGTGAACGCACAATAGTCTTTGTGCCTAAGGGTGATAAAGAAGGGCATTTTGAAGTAAGAGATGTTCAGTTAGGTGGTGAAACAGCAGCAGGATATCATCGGGTTATTAGTGGTGTAGAGAAAGGTGAAAAAGTAGTTTCTAAAGGGAGTTTTGCACTCAAAACTCAGCTAATGAAAGGTGAGTTAGGGGAGGAATAACTTATGCTTAGTAGGATAATTCAATTTTCTGTATCGCAGCGACTGTTAATTTTATTAGTAGTACTAGTGCTTGTAGGAGCAGGAGTTTATAGCTTACAAAAGTTACCAATAGATGCAGTGCCAGATGTTACTAATGTTCAAGTACAAATCTTAACTTCTGCACCATCACTAGCACCATTAGAAGTAGAGAGACAGCTAACTTTTCCAATAGAAGTAGCAATGTCAGGGCTTCCTAAAGTAGAAGAAGTTAGATCAATTTCTAAATTTGGGCTTTCAGCAGTAACGGTAGTATTCCACGATTCCGTGGATATTTATTTTGCTCGTCAACTGGTACTAGAGCGTTTGTCACAAGCTAAAGAGCAGATCCCTGAATCCATAGGCTCTCCAGAGATGGGACCTATCTCTACAGGTTTAGGGGAAATATACCAGTATGAGCTAAAAGGCGAAGGCTATGATCCTATGGCACTGCGCACTATTCAAGATTGGATAGTTCGCAGACAGCTAATAAGTGTTCCAGGTGTGGCAGAGGTAAATAGCTACGGAGGGTTAAAAAAGCAGTATCAAATCAGGCTTAATCCTATAAAACTACAATCCTACAACCTTTCATTAAGAGACGTTTTAGAAGCGGTAGTAAAAAACAATGCCAATGTGGGAGGAGCTTATATTGAACACAGTTCAGAGCAATACCTACTTCGCGGGATTGGTTTAGTAGAATCAGCAGAGGATGTTGGGAATATTGTAGTTAAAACGGCTTCTGAAGGAGTGCCTATATACGTTAAAGACTTGGGGGAAATAGTATTAGGAGCAGATGTTAGACAAGGTGCTGTTACGGCTGATGGTAAGGGAGAGATTGTTGCCGGAATAGTAATGATGTTAAAGGGAGAAAACTCTCGCACTACTGTTGAACGAGTAAAAGAGCGTGTTGAACAAGTTAAAAAGTCGTTACCCAAAGGCGTAGAATTAGCTCCTTTTTATGACCGTACAGAATTAGTCAATCGCACCATAAAAACAGTAGAAAAAAACTTAATAGAAGGCGCAATTATAGTAATAGTTATATTGATCCTTCTATTAGGTAATTGGAAAGGTGCATTGCTGGTATCTACCATAATTCCTTTATCGATGTTATTTGCTGCCATTTTTATGGTTATCTTTAATGTTTCTGGTAACTTGATGAGTTTAGGTGCATTAGATTTTGGTTTAATTGTAGATGGCGCAGTAATAATGGTTGAGAATGCCATCAGAAGAATTGCAGAAAGGCAGCATGCTCTAGGCCGCAATCTAACAAAACAAGAATTAGCTGAGACTGTTTATAATTCCTCGTTAGAAATATCTACGGCAATGATAGCAGGTGTAATAATTATTACAGTAGTTTATCTGCCAGTTCTGAGTTTAATTGGTATTGAAGGCAAGATGTTTAAACCGATGGCACTAACTGTAATCTTTGCGCTCTTTGGTTCAATGTTGTTAGCTTTAACTTATATTCCTGCTGCAATGACATTAGTGCTTAGAGGGCATATTTCAGAAGAAGAAAGTCCAATAATTCGTTTTAGTAAGCCTATATATAAGAAACTAGTTGAATTAGTAATGGATAATCGCCAGCAGGCCATTGCTATTGCTATGGGATTAATAATACTAAGTGCGATTTTATTCCCACTGCTTGGCTCAGAGTTTATCCCCAGGCTTGATGAGGGCGCTTTAGCTGTGCAAGCTCAAAAATTACCTAGTGTTTCTCTCTCTCAAGCAGTCAAAACAACAACCGATGTAGAAAAGGCATTGCGTCAATTTCCAGAGGTGACAGCAGTAATATCTAAGACAGGACGAGCAGAAGTAGCTAACGATCCGATGGGTGTTGAAACTAGTGATATTTATGTTGAACTCAAACCTCACTCCCAATGGACAACGACAAGTAACAGAGAAGAATTAGTAGAAAAAATGTCTGAAGTTTTAGAGGAAAAAGTACCCACCGCCGCAACTAGTTTTTCTCAACCTATAGAACTGCGAGTTTCAGAATTAATTTCAGGAGTAAAATCTGATATTGCAATTAAGCTTTTTGGAGAAGATCTAGAAGTATTAAACAAAAAAGCAAATGAAATAGCAAAAATAGTTAGCAAAGTTCCTGGTGCGGTAGATGTTAAGGTAGAACAAGTTTCTGGGCTACCGCAATTACAAATAAAGCCAGATCGTGCTGTTATAGCTCGTTATGGAATCAATGTAGAAGAAATAAATACATTAGTAGAGTCTTTAGTTGCAGGAAAGCTAGCTGGTCAGGTTTATGAAGGGGAACAACGTTTTGATTTAGTAGTGAGATTGGGCGAAGAAAGTAGCAAAGACGTAGACGCAATAAAAGACCTTCTAGTAACAGTCCCTAATGGAGCAAAAATTCCACTATCACAATTAGCAAGAGTTTCTTTAGTAGAAAGTCCATTGCAAATATCTAGAGAAGATACACACCGGCGTATTGTGGTAGAACTGAATGTGCGCGGACGTGATATAGGTAGCTTTGTAAGCGAAGCACAATCATTAGTAGAAAAAAGTGTTACTGTTCCAACGGGTTATTACATTACTTGGGGAGGACAGTTTGAAAATCTAAAACGCGCTACAGAAAGATTGCTTATAGTAGTACCCTTAGCAATGTTTCTGATTTTCGTTTTACTCTTCACCACTTTCGGTTCTGCAAGACAAGCATGGCTAATCTACACAGGAATCCCATTCGCCGCAGTTGGAGGAGTTTTCGCTTTAGGGTTACGGGGACTACCTTTTTCCATTTCAGCAGGAGTTGGATTTATTGCCCTATTTGGTGTTGCTGTACTAAATGGCCTTGTAATGGTAAGCGCGATTAATAGATTACGCGAACAAGGCTTACCACTTCAAGAGGCCATAAGACAAGGAGCAGAATCAAGGTTACGACCAGTGTTAATGACAGCTTTGGTAGCTAGTTTGGGTTTTATTCCAATGGCTTTAGCTACTTCTGCTGGTGCTGAAGTTCAAAAACCGCTCGCAACAGTTGTAATTGGCGGCCTCATCACTTCTACCTTTCTTACTCTATTAATTTTACCAATGCTTTATGGTTGGTTTGGGGAAGAGAAACCTAAACAAATCACAGAAGAATAACTTTTGTTAACTAGGAATAGTTTAACTAACACTATTCCTAGTTAATAATATTACTTAAGCTGTAAACTAATTTTGAAAACGAGGTAACTATGGGAGCAGGGCACGGTCATTCACACACGCACTCTTCAGCTAGTAAAAATAAGAAAAGACTTATGATGGCTTTTGGGTTAACAACTTTCTACCTGATTGTAGAAGTAATAGGAGGCTTACTTACCAACAGTCTTGCTTTACTAGCAGACGCAGGACATATGCTTACAGACGTAGCAGGCTTAGGTCTTGCGTTACTAGCAATTAAATTTGCTGAACGTCCAGCAACACCAGAGCGCACTTATGGATATTATAGAGTTGAAATTCTTGCCGCACTTACAAATGCTGTAGTACTTATCGGTATCTCTTTTTATATCCTTTATGAGGCTTATGAGCGATTTCGTAACCCTCCACAAGTACAAAGTAAAGAAATGTTATTAATAGCTGTAGTTGGGTTGCTAGTAAATATTGCTAGTATATTTGTTCTAAAGGCAGGAGCAAATGAGAGCTTGAACATGAAGGGAGCATATTTTGAAGTATTGTCAGATATGCTTACTTCTGTTGGGGTTATTATTGCGGGTATTATTATGTGGTTAAGCGGGTGGTACTACGCTGATCCGCTTATTTCTGCTGGAATAGGGCTATTTATATTTCCTCGCACTTGGGCATTACTAAATGAAAGTATAGGCATTTTATTAGAAGGAACACCTTCTGATATTAACTTAGCTTCACTTCGTGAAACAATCAACAAAATAGATGGAGTATTGTCTTGCCACGATCTACACGTATGGACGCTAACCTCTGGTATTAACGCTATGACAGTGCATGTAGTTATGCAAAATACTACGACAGCTGAACAATTACGTAAGCTAGTACAGAAACAAATTACGTCTGCCTTTAAAATCTCTCACGTTACCGTGCAGGTTGAAGAAGAAGGTTGTGCTGAATCTGAGACACATATTTAGCCTGCCAAACCTTAGTTAAGGCACTGAGAAACGAATTTATGAGCTTTTTGTTACTTGATTTAGGAGTAAAAGAACAAAACTAAAATGCCTAATAACGCGACTAAACAAAACTCAGCGTTAGGAGAAACATGAAAAATTACTCAAATAAAGAATACTACGAGAAGTCTATTTCCGATCCAACTAGACAGTTTGACTTAATTGAAACGACTATTTCACATCTTTTCCGTTTTCCTCATCCCGCATTACAAGGGCTTAGTTACGGGGCAGCATTTTGTAAACGGACACTAGAAAGAAAACTCCTAACAAACGAGCATAAAATTATTGTTGAAGTTGGTGGAGGGTTAGGAAACTTCGCTCATGATTTTCTTGTTCAATTACATAAAGAGCAGGCGCAACGACCCTACGTAATCTTGGATATCTCTCCCGAATTGCAAAACAGGCAAAAAGCCATCCTAAAAGACTTTCCTAATGTGTATTTTCATTTAGCAGATGCACAACAGTTACCATTTCAAAATCAAGAAATAGAAGGGTTAGTTGTTAGTAATGAAGTAATAGCAGATTTTGATTCTGTAGAACTTAGTGCAGAAGAGTGGAATAGTTCGGAAGAGCCAGACATAAAATTTTTTCATAACGCTATTTCCGCACCAAAAGAAAAAATTTTATTTAATACTGGAGCAATAAACTTTGTTAAGGATTTACATCGTGTATTAGCTCCTAAAAGCACCGCAATAATAACGGAACATGGTTTATGGGAAGACTCTAGAGTGACACTTACTGGACGACCAGGCAGTCCAGATACTTCTCATTTGGAGTTTTCCATTAATTGGAAGCATATATATTACCTAGCCGAAGGTTTGGGTTTTTCTTGCGAGATGGAGACTCTAATAGATTTCCTGCTTTTTGATAAAGAAGTAGAAGTTGCAAATCTTAACGACTCTAGAGCCTTAAATAAGGTTGATCCAGCCTTTCCTATTGCGGCTATACCAGTTAGTTTGCTTTATCAAGCGTTTGGAGATTTGGATCTACGCTCTGCTGCTGGGCTACGTTTACCAAAAGTAGGGGCAGAAGGTTTTCCTGATGATAATACTCTACCTTTTTATCAAAGTTTCCAAACATTAATACTAAAGAAGTAAAACTAAGGTGGTTTTAATATGAAACACACATTAGAGTTTACGCATTTTTTCTTATACCACTTGCTTCCTATTGCTACTGCTACTGCGGTTTTCTTAGCGGGTATCTATTTAATGATAAAAGACGCTAACAATGTACTAAAAGGTAAAAAAAGCAGGCAAAGGCTAGTAAAACACATAAGAAAGCGTAAGAAATAAATCTGATGTAGCGCACTTGCTCTTATGTCGAATCTTTAGGATGTGAACTAGATTTACTTTTTTGAACTTGAAAGAAGTAAAAAAGGAAATAGGTAGCATGAGCATAATAAACAAAGTTCATAGTTTTCGTGTTCGTATTGGGCTTGTTTTAATTTTAACTCTTCTGATTACAACAGGTGTTCTTTACAAGCTTAACCAAAAGGCAGAAAAAACTATTATTGATGAAGTTAGCCAACAGCAGCAAGACTTAGCTGAAGCCATTAATATTGCCCAAGAGTCAGTAACTAGCAACCAATGGTTAAAAGATTTCTTGAAAGACCGCCGAAAGCAAGATTTATCCCAAAAACACGTACACGCTAAGCGGATACTGATAGTCGATTCTCAAAACAACAAGATTATAGATAGTTCTGAGGAAACGGATATCAATAAAACATTCCAAGAACTAGGCTACGGATCAATAGAGCAAGGTAATTTAGTTGCGAGTACTAATAAAGAAAACAATGAGCAGGTAGGATTAAATCAACCTAAAATTTTTAAGTTTCCTTTGTTAACCGATACGGGAACAGTTTATCTAGTTATAGTATTTTCAGCAGAAAGTTTGGCCGAACTCTTACAAGTATCTTCTTATTACAAGCTTTCCATTACCAGCTTTGTATTACTGATAACCATTTTTATCTCATTACTACTAATTTTAGAGTTTACTCGACCGGTAGGTAAGCTCATAGAAGCAGCACAAAAAGTAGCAGAAGGAGACTTTGAGTTCACTTTATCAGTTAAGCGATGTGATGAATTAGGAAGATTAATGGTCGTATTTAATGAAATGGTAAAAGGTTTGAGAGAAAGAAAGCTGTTAGAAGAAAAGCTAAGACGCGCAGAACAGTCAGCCGTTGTTGGTCGTTTAGCTTCGGGCATTGCCCACGAAATAAAGAATCCTCTTAATTATATGTCTCTTACCATTGATTATTTACGTGGCAAATTTGCCCCAACAGATGAGGATGCCAAAGAAAAATACTTAGACAAGATGGATAATATAAAAGACGAAATAAAAAGTTTAGATCGTTTGGTGAGGAACTTTTTAAGCTTTGGCCGTCCAATAAATTTAGAATTTAAGCCCTTAGAATTAAGAGAATTAATAGGCAATATCTTAAAGTTGACTTCTGATCAAACAATCCAACAAGGAATAGAAGTCGAAGTTGATGAGCAAACAATAATACCCAGTATCCAGGCAGATACAGAGCAAATCAAAAGCTGCCTTTCTAACCTTATTTTTAACGCACAACAAGCTATGCCAACAGGTGGAAAACTAAAGATAACATTTTTTAATAAAAATGATGGTGTAGAAATATCAATAGCTGATACAGGCGTAGGTATTGCACAGGAAAATTTAGAAAAGATATTTGAACCTTACTTCTCCACTAAGGAGACAGGAACAGGGCTTGGCCTAGCCTTAGTGAAACGAATAATTGAGGCACACACTGGGAATATTCAGGTTGAGAGTAGCCTAAGTAAAGGCACTATGTTTCACGTTTGGTTGCCTAAACAACCAGTGCCTGAAATAGAACAGTTTGTGGGGTTGGAACCAGGTAGCTTACAGACCTCATATATTACTTAACAAAATGTAAATAAAAATATACTTACGAATATATTAAATTATGCTAAGAAAGTACACAGTAAAATGTATTCAAAAGATTTAAAACGAAAAGTAATAGAAGCATGTTTGGAAGGCAAAGAAAGCTTTAGGGAAATAGAAGAGAGATTTAAGATAAGTTTTCGCCTTGTATCTATTTGGTGGCAAAAATATAAAGAAGAAGAGAGCCTAGACCCTCATATCCATTTAAGGGGGAGTGGTTTTAAAATAGATCATGAAAAACTACAACAAATAGTAGAACAATTTGGAAAGAACAGCCATTTAACCAACAAAAATTTATCAAAACTTTATGAGCAAGAAGTAGGTATAAAAGTAAGTGAATCAACTATCAGTCGTGCCTTAAGGAGGATTAGAAAGAGTGCTTTTAAGTAATTTATTTTTTGTTATTTATAGCAAGAAAATAAAATTTTATAGGCTACAAAATTTTAAGTGGAAAATAAAATATGGTTAATAAAATAAGTGTAGTAATAGCCGATGACGAAAGGCCAGCGAGAATGTTTTTAATTTCTCTACTAAAGAATTTTGAGGAGATAAGTATCGTTGGTGAGGCTAGTAATGGAATAGAAGCTTTAGGCTTAATTGAGCAACTCAAACCCGATCTAATTTTCCTTGATGTTCAAATGCCAGGCTTGGATGGCTTTGAGGTTGTTAGAAGTCTTAAAAAGACATCAACACCAATAATTGTTTTTGTTACTGCTTACGATGAGTACTTTACTCAGGCTATTGAATTGGGTGCTTTTGACTGCTTACTAAAGCCCGTAGAAATCTCAAAATTAAAGGAAACTATTCTACGTGTTTGTGAATATCAAAGCAGAGGCAACGAACCTGTTAATAGAAATAAGGATGGGATAAAGTAACGAATAAAACTGCTTACCATTTACCACGTCTTATTTTTGCTACTTTGTCATTCATCCATTTTCGAGCAATGTGTTTGAACAAGAAACGCTTTACTCCACTTAGGTTAGCACTATATTTTTTGTAAAAATCATCAGGAGAATCAAACACTCCATAGTCATAATTGATACCTTCTTTTTGGATATATGTGTCTGCTCCTGTCCAATTAATTGGTGGATTCTTGAGGTTAGGGGTAGCAATAGCATAGCCACAAAATGCACCTTCCGTATTAGAAAAATGTTTTTGTACGCTTTCTAGATAAGCTTTATCTAGAATGAAGCCTTCAAGATTAATCCATTTATTTTCAAACCAAACTTCAACCCAGCTATGGATAATATTACGTGGAGCTAAACTGTATGCTAAACCAGAGATAGCGCCTTTTTGAAGGTTTTTAGTTATTGTGAATGCATGGAAACGGCAGGGTATACCACATTTACGGAGCAATGCCATAAAGAGGGTTCCTTTTGTATTACACTGTCCATACCCATCACTGTAAATTACTGAAGCGGGTATATCATCAGCTTCGTTATAACCAAATATTATCTCATTCTGAACAAAGTTATAAATCTGGGCAATACGCTCATATTCAGGTAAGGTTCTCCAACCTCGACTACTTACCAACTGCACTAAAGGAGGAGAATTAAAATTAAGTAAAGGAGTTTCCTTGAGATATTGCTCCATGTTTATCCCAACTATAAAGCTATTGTGTTTGCCAGAGTACATAACAGACTCCAAAAGGTTTTCATTAATTTTTTAACTCGGATATAGTTTAAGCTCATTTCCTACTATGTTGTTTGGCTTTACTACGAGTGTTAGAATGATTTTCCATCATCTTGCAACAATTCATCATCCCACTCATACGCTCTATTTCTTTGTTATCCATCATATTTGTACACATTGACATACGAGTCTTTATTGCTATAAGCGTAGTTTCAGTTTGCTCAAGAGTAGTTTTCATATTTTCAGGATTGTTGGATTTTATAGCTTCACTAACCAACGACGACAGCCCGTCAAGATCTTTCACTGTGTTCTGACATTTTTGTTTGCATGGCTGTGTTGTCTTTTCGTTACTTGAGCCTTGGGATGACTGTTGGTTTGATAAAGATTGAGCAGATGAGCAGATTGCTAACAAAAAGGTAAATATAATTACTAATGTTATTGATAGAGTAGTGTTCTTTAGCATATATCTATCTCCTTTTTTGTTTTAATACTGTCTCTCTTAAACTGACTCAAACCAGACATTTCTTGCTAATGCACGTTTAATGCCAATTATTCAGGTGTTAGAGACTTTATAAATAAAAGCTTTTAACTCTGCTAAGATCTTAATTGAATTGTAGTTAGCAAATTGTCAAAAATGGGTACATACTTCTGGGGTTTAATGGAAAAATACCTACTATGAATTTTTACTCACATGGCCAAGTTTTAGTAAGTTGTTGTTGACTGGCTTTTTCCTATGTATCAATATATGTCTATATAATGATATATTGAAAGGTGAATGTGTAATGCTGGTAGCAACTAAGAAACCTATAGACTTACAAGCAAAACTATTTCGAGGTTTTGCAGAGCCTGCAAGGCTAGCTATCTTGCAGGTTTTACGCAAAGGAGCAGTTACAGTTAGTGATATTGTGCAGGCAACAAGTCTTAGCCAATCAAATGTTTCCAATCACTTAAATTGCCTAAAAGACTGCGGATTAGTTAATTCTGAACAACAGGGAAGATTTGTTTACTACCAATTAAGCGATGAAAGGATTGCTAAATTGCTGGATTTAGCTGATGAGATATTGGCTGATGTAGCAAAAGGCGTTTATGAATGCACTCGATTACAAAATGAATAGGAAAAGATTATGTCAAAAACACAGACTCCTTATATTCCAGCATTAAGTTATGATTGGCTTACCAAGTTTTATGATCCGTTAATTAAATGGGGTATGCAAGAAAATACCTTTAAGAATACGCTAATCAAGCAAGCTCAGATTAAAGAGGGTTACAAACTACTTGATGTAGGTTGTGGTACAGCTACTCTAACTCTTTTAATCAAGTCTCAACACCCTTCATCTCAAGTATATGGCATAGATGGAGATGACAATATTCTCTCAATAGCCCAAGGAAAAGTTGTTAGTTCTGGCTTATCAGTAGACTTAAAGAAGGCGATGGCTTACGAGTTACCTTATCCAGATAATTACTTTGATAGGGTATTTTCTAGTTTGGTTTTTCATCATTTAACTACAGAACAAAAAGAATTAGCTTTTAGAGAAATCTTACGTGTACTAAAACCTAATGGAGAGTTTCATTTAGCAGATTGGCATAAGGGACACAACTTTTTAATGAAAATAGCTTCTCTGACCGTGCAATTTCTAGATGGATTTGAGACTACGGCAGATAATTTTCAAGGTAAATTACAGGATATTTTTATCCGTAGTGGGTTTAAGCAAGTAGAGCGTACTGAGCAGTTTATGACGGTACTTGGTACACTTTCTCTTTTCAAAGGAATTAAATCACCTAAGTAGGTCAAAGTTATGAGCAGTAATGTTTTATTTGGGCAAAAAGAAGCGTTGAAGCGAGAAGAAGCACTAAAACGAGGTCGTATATTAGAATATATAACCATTGGCTACAATAGCTTAGAAGGCTTAGTAGCTCTTGTCTCTGGACTAGTAGCAGGAAGTATAGCACTGGTGGGATTTGGCTTCGATAGTGCTATAGAAGTTACCTCTGGGATAATTTTGCTATGGAGGTTGAGCGTTAGCCTAACACGCCAGCAAAAAGCAGAAGAACTTAGCCTGCGTTTGGTTGGTGCAAGCTTTTTAGCTTTAGCGGCCTATGTTCTGTATGACGCTACTTCCTTAATTGTTGAGCGTAAAGCACCTGAAGAAAGTACTATTGGTATTATCTTAGCTATTATGTCGCTTTTAATAATGCCGTTGCTCGCTCGTGCTAAACGTAGCGTTGCCAAAGAAATAAATAGCCAAGCTTTAGTTGCGGATGCTAAGCAGACTGAGCTTTGCACTTATCTTTCTGCCATTTTGCTAATAGGGCTTTTACTAAACGCTTTATTAGGCTGGTGGTGGGCTGATCCTTTGGCTGCTTTAATTATGACCCCTATTATTATTAGTGAAGGAATTAAAGCTTTACGTGGCAAAACCTGTTGCCAAGGTTGCCACTAACCTACTTAACCTTGGAACTAATAGTAATAATTCCAGGGTTAAGTAGGTTTTTATAATGATGTTTTTTTTGTGAATCTCCATTTACGTTCTGAAGGTTGAGTCCAATCTATAGACTTCAATATTTTTAAGTTAATGTGTTCAATACTTGTATCAACAGCTTTAACAGCCGCTTTAGTTAAAACAGTATTTAACTCACCAATAATACCCTCACTCATATTGAACAGTTCTATTGCCAAATCTGTTTTAGCTAAGTTGGAAGGTTCTTTCAGTGGCAGCATCTTTTCAAAACTAGCAAGTAATTTAAGAAATTCTGCATCTATTTCCCATCTTGGCAACAAGACAGGCTCAAATCTATTTGCTAGTTGAGGATCAGTTTGTATAGCATTAAAGGCTTCTTTTATACCAACGCCAACTATTGGTATTTGAAGCTCATTGCCTAAGTATTTTATTGTATTTAGAAAATGGCGCTGCTTATTTAGATTACCCGCCAGTACGTGATGAATCTCGTCTATTACCAACATTTTTACGTTAAGACGAGACAATAGCCTAATAACTTGCTGGCATTTTTTGTCAACGCGATCATTGACTTTATAACTAGCGAATAGTTTGTCTAAAATTACGTTGTAGAAACGGCTTTCATCGGGTGTTGGAGGGGCTTGAATTAGTAGTATAGGTAAAGTTATGCCTTCTCCGTTGGCATTATCATAGGCTAGGTGTTGGCTATGAAAGCGATTTACTATCATTGTTTTCCCATTGTTTGTTTCTCCAACAATAAGCATATTTGGCATTCTGTGGGTTTTAGGGTGGGTTAATAAATCATCTAGTTTATCCAGGATCTTTTTAGCGGTTGTATAGCCTATCCACCTTGAACTGCGTATTTTCTCTATTCTTTCTTTATCTGTTAGCTCTAAAGTCTGAGCCATATTATTGCTTGCTTGTGTATTTATACTAGAGTCCATAGCTATTACCTTTTTTACAATAAGTTATTGAATAATTAGAAGTTAATTTTACTTTTGTTGCACCACTAAAGTTCTTCTAGTTCATCAAAAGGAGTTATTTCTTCTGTTGATAGGCTTGAAGCTTTGTTTGTTGTGTTTTGCTTGTTGCCTGCCAAGCTAGTAGATAAAGGTTTAGAGATTTGTTGATGAAAAGTACGCCGTTGTCGGTTAAGGCGTGCTTGCTTAGTTTCTTTAATGGCTTTTTCTTGCTCGTGCTTCATTTGCTCATAAGAATCAAATATCAGTGTTTCATTTATTTGGTTACAACCCATTTCTTGAAGTCTTTGAGTTGCTTGGCGAAGCTCCCAAATACTCATTGCTGGTCGTGAAGTATCGCGGTACGGAATAGTAAAATACTGTTTAACCTCCGGGTCATAAAAATATATAACGCTTATATCGCGTGGATCCCTTTTGAAAATAAACTTCTGCTTTAACTTTGAGTTTCTTGGGTCAGTTTTATGTATAAAACGACGTAGTACATCTCCATAGTAGTATATATCATCTATAACTACCCCATGTTCTTGCACAGTTCTTTCTACATAAGGCATAAAATCCAGTTTTAATTTCTCTATATCAGTAATAGCACTCATCAAACCACAACCAGGGCGTTCTGCTGTTCCAAAAACTCCCTCTTCATGCTTCTTAATTGGACTTGTGCCTAATGCAGTATGTATTCTTTGGTGATAAACCCCTGTGATGTAAGTAATTAACCATTTTTCAAACTCGCTAAGCGTCATAACAGCTTTTGCCTCTGAATCGTACTCACCTCTTTGTGTAGGATTAGAAAAAGTTGTTCCAGGCAAAGAATGTATTTCTTTAGCAAAAGTGCCTAATAAACGTTCAACATGTCCTCCATAGTTAGGTTTACTGACAGGTCGCCACTCTATGTTTATTCCATACTCTTCACACGCTCTCTTAAGCATATTGCTACGAAATTCTGGTGCATTATCCATATGCAAAGTTCTCATTACTCCCCAACAAGGCCAAGGTGTTGATATGTCCATTTTTATCAACCAGTTTTCTTTGGGTAAGATGCTGTGGGTAATACAAAGACCTGCCGACATAGATGATGGTGGGTCAAAACTAATGTATAAACCTGTTACCATACGGCTAAACACGTCTATAGCTAGCGTTAACCAAGGTCTTCCTATTGGTTTACGTTTAAGGTCATCTACCAGTATAATATCTAGCTTTGTATGATCTATTTGCACTACTGATAATGGATAGTCCGCGCCGGGAAAATATCCTAATAATGGAGTGTATTTTTCATATGCTTTCTGTTTGCTGCTGCGCCTTTTTAGTTTTACTTCTTCACAAATCAGTAAAATACGCCTCCTAATCGTACTTGGGTGCGGGCAATCAACTTTAGCATCACGGCAACGGCGTAGGGCTTCTTCACAAGTCTTTTGTAGAGAAGGTTTTTGGCTTCTCAAGTAGTAATCCTGAATGGTAATTTGGATAATTTTTTCTACTTCTGGATGTAAGCGGCTTCTGCCTTTTCCTCCAGCATTTTTATGTGCTGGTACTAAGACAGAAAGCCTCTGAGTTTGTTCATAAGCTCTAATCCAACGATAAATAGTTGCTGGATGAATACCTAATGGTTTGGCTATTTCTTCCACCATTTGCAAAGTGCGCTCTGTTTTTAATAAAGGGCGAATAACTTGAAATCTTTTATTTGCTTCTTGCCAATCTTCATCAGCAACCGTTAAAAGCTCTATTTCTTTATTTAGACTATTTATACCATTAGACGAACCCAAACCAACGTCTAAATCCTTAATACAAAACCTAACAGAAACACCCGTAGAATCTTGCCTACATATAAGTGTATCTACATCAACTAAATGAGTAATAGTATAGGTTTTGCCTTTGTTACTTATTTTATTTCCAGGGACTAAACTAAAACTATCCATCGGTAGCTCCTAAAAACATATTGGGAAATTAGTCTAATGACCATATTGTACTGTGCATGGTAAGTGGTAGTCTCAAATCCACTCCTATCATTGAAATAGAAACTAAATGCCACATAATAGGAATAAGTTTAGCTCTATTGGTAGGCTCCTTGTAGCAAGCTAACATTAAAGCTTCAGGATTAGTTTCCCTCATATCTTTAAGCCTACCAAGTAAAAATTCTTGTTCACTCCAATCGAGACTAAGACGACGGTAAGGTAATAAGAATTTAGCATTTTGTAGATAAGGAGTTCTAATTTCTTGCTCAGTTATAATGTGAAATTTCCATCCCTTAGCTTTGGCATAAGTTCTAGCAGCGCGGTATTTTGGCTTTAGTTGTTTCCAATTAGTGAATAAGTCTTGTCTGTATTTGACTTCATATAAAGAAGGTAGTAACCATTTTGCAGGGGCTATATCCTTGCGGTAGCTTACAAATATATCAGGTGTGTAAGTATGTTCCTCACCATTGCTATCTACATAATCTATAACTAAAGGCTGTTCTTCATAGTAGTTTACATTAAGATCAAACTCTATCAATAAAATTAAATCTCTTTCTAAACTAGACTCAAACTCCGCCATTCTTTGAAGCTTGTTACTGGCAACTAATCCAGTAACGCTTCTATAACTTTTGGGTATTCTTCTTACAGGCATTTTTGCTCCATGCTAACTGAAATATCTTGTCGGTTTTCAATTAAATTAAGCAAATCTCATGCCATTTTGCTATTAATTTATATAGTTTTATTTTTATTCATTCGCAAAAACTTTGCCATATTCGCAAAAACTTTGAAAAATGACATCTCTGGCAGTAGTTCCTACTACAAGAGGCTTTTTATACTTTGGGTCATCTACTCTGAGTACATCAAGCTTTATTTCTGGATACTCTTGAAAATGTAACTTGTTGTATCTTCTTATCGTTA
>JBDIBI010000052.1:0-30613 GCA_039812885.1 Blastocatellia bacterium | reverse complement strand
ATAAGGACAAAGTAGGTCTTGACATGGATTGCTTTGGTCGAATGCCGACCGAAGACGGACGGCAATGCAACGCATTGCCTAACCGTCTCGGTCTAGGCATTCTAGCAATCCGTCAAGACTAAAACCGTAAGAAAAGATATTCCCTTCACTTTGTTACGGGATATCTTTTCTTACGGCTACTTTGGCTAGAAGAAGTAGAAAATACCCCTCCCGTCCCCTTTCAGGGGAAGCGACCTCTGACTCCGGCAATACCGACTTTGTACTCTTCCTAGGAAATTATCCGACCCAGAAAATCATCCTCCCAAACGTACCAATAAAAAAATCCTAGAAACACGGAAAAACTTTAAAAAATCTGTAATAAAACTTGTACACCATGGGTCTAATAGTTCAATTCTGGATAGGATTCATAAAATCCAGTTGGTACTTACCAACAACAATAAAAACTGTTGTTAGTAACATTATTTCTTCGCACAATTTAATCAATCCATAGGAGACTGATAAGCCATGAGGTTAACTAATGAATAAGTTTGACTCTAAAGAAATGCCAGGTGGGGATCTACCAAACTTCAAAGAAGTAAAAGAAATACTTGAAGTCCCTTCACATCTTGACATTCTAACTGATGGGCGAGAAACACTTATTATCGGAGACACTCAAAAATTTGCGGACTTCAATCACCGTCAAGGAGATAATCCCTACGGATTTTTAGGAACATGTGGATTGGTCTCATGCGAAGATGTACTAAAGCAATTTGGTCTTGATACAACAGAAACTAGTATTGTTGAGTATGCGATTAAAAACGGGCTTTGTTCTATTAGCAATTACCCAGAGATGTCAGGGGGAACATCTTCCGATACACAAGCGAAAATTTTGTCTGCTCATGGTGTACCAGCCCATGTTGAGTCGATCAGCGATTTAGAAAGTCTAGCAACTCTAGTAGGAGAAGGACATGCAATCATTGTGGAAGCAAATGCAGGTGTGTTATGGAATGATCCTTGTTATTTCGAATATGGGCAAGCAAACCATGCTGTTGTTGTAACTGGAGTTGCTCGTGATCCACAAACAGGAGAAGTTCAGGGTTTCTTCATCAATGACAGCGGATCAGGAGAATCTGCTAAGTTTGTACCTTCAGACTTAATGGAGTTTAGTTGGTTAGATGCTGGAGGAATTTGCGTTATCACTGATTTAGTTCATTAAACTTATAGACTGAAAATTTCTTGATCAGTTACAGCTTAAATATAGAGGAGAAGACATCAATGAAAACAGTTCAGCCGCAATGGCTAAATTATACTGCAATATTGCAGCGCCAGCGAACACATGCAATTCGATTGTCTGAAATTCCAGTTGAGCATGTTGTTTCACTTCCCATACCTACCAAACGATGGGTCGAAAGCGGCTATGCTTTTTTTGCAAGTCCTGCCCGTAGGATATCAGGTCAGCCTTTATTACAATCGTCTCCTGATCGTTGGTGTGTTTTTTCAGCTATTGGAGGAGCAATAATCATTTATTGCTTATGGAATGCTCATCCATTTGCTAGTGTAACAAATTTCGAGAATTGTGAAATGCTCTCAACAAACCGTACCATTTCCCAACTTAAAACTACTTTAAACACTATTGAAGAACTGATGAATACTTTAGCCTTGAACTTTTTTGCTGGCGAACCAGGAGACCCTCAAACTCGCAAAGCATTGGCAGAAACAATGAAAGACTATTTTACTACTTCTCTTCTTAATCAGTATCAAGCACTTGCTCCAGATTTTTTTCAGTGGCTTGAAAAAGATTAGAATCGATCCTCTTTTTTATAAACATAAAAATAGAGATGTATCCAATTTCTTGAGAGGAAAATTATTATGAATGCAGAGTTTAAAAGCCTAGCAGAAGATCTGAAGAATTTAATAGAAAAAAGGCAATGGAACGAAATAAAGAAACAAGTAGAAACTCTTTTATCAGGGAGCGGCAATGATTCTTTACTAGTTGTTTCTCCAGTTAGAGTGAATGCTAGCCCTTTTATATCTTGGTTGAAAAAATCTTATCCACAGTTGGAAATTCTCTCTTGTGAACTAGAGTCTTTAAATAGTGAGTCACCTCATACAATTACTCCTGATAAGGTAGTTATTGTTTTTGAGTGTGGGCAAACAATAGACTTAGATGCTGTTGAGGTAATGAATTATTTCGTCTTTCCTAGACCTATATCTTCATATGCTATAGTATTTATTCATTCGGAAAAAATCTTAACTAGTGATGAACTAGAATTGATTGAACGGGGAGCTTGGAGGTTACTAATTCCAGAACCAAAACCAGCCTGGAATGGACAAGATCTGTCAAATTATTCATGTTATTTTTGGGGAGAGAATAACCCACAAGATTTTCTTTGTACCAGGCTTACGAAAGATAAAGAGAGTTTGTTAGGCTGGTTGATGAAACATGGAGATAACACATTAGTTTCATATCAAAATATATTGCGCTTAATCTGTGTAGCTGAAGAAAAAATTAGACTAAGCCAGAAACAAGAAGAGAAGGGGGAAAATAACGCAAGAAAAATTAGAAGAATCTTAGATTCTCTTGGGACTTTACGACGAAAACTCATGTATTTTCTTGATGATGAATCTTCGTCACTCAAAAACCACATCAAGAGCTCTCTTCAAACCTTTGATTTTGAATTGAGTTCAGGCTGGATAGGGTTTTTACGTAATAAACACTCGTCGTTACACTTATACACATTAACAGATTCCGAGTGGATAAATGATTGTTTGGCATATATTTCAGAAGGCTTTAAACAATGGGAAAAAAAGGGAATTCTCGAAACTCGAAATATTGAAATGATGACAGAGTTCAAAGTACTTATGGACGATGTAGACTGGGGTAGTGTTAAACAAGTGGTTTCCTGTGAAAATGTTTCGTTACAATATCCTGATATACTCTTTGATAAATGCCATCAGATAGTTGAGTTACATGAAATATCATCTTCTGTAAACCAACAACACTCTCTTATAAAACCTGAAATAAGAAATTCAAGTTCTGCAGTTTCAACCACCTTTCAGTTAGTAACAACGGGAGCTATATCTTTACTAACAGCAAATACTCTAGGTCTTATACCTGGAATTCTGACTGCAACAGGTGGAGGTATGTTTGTGGTCAAGAATCATTTAGATCAGAATAAGCAAGATATAGAACAACAAGGGAAAGATATTATCAGATTATGCACTGCAAATATAATGGATAGGTTCAATGATGGTATTCGAGATGTATTTACAAGCTTAAAGGAAGATATTTTAGCGGAAATAAAAAAACTTGAAAAAGAGATTAATACACAACAGCTATCGTCACACGATACGAAAGAGTTCAAAGAAGCGGATTTGCAAACTTTGCAGGAATTTAAAATCAAAGTAGTTCAAATGCAAGAAGAATACATAGGAATATTTAATAAATAGACCCAATCAAATTTTATTTAGGGCATATTATTAACTTACAAACATTAGCGTTATAGTACTACTTATTAATACTTCAAAACTTTGATAATGAAGTAAGCAAGATTTCACCCAATTCACATAATGCAATCTACCTACGACGACGCATAATTATGCTTTGTTTGGTAGAGGTGTATAAAAGGAGAGAAAATGTCAGATCTAAAGACACATATAGAGAAATTTAAACAAGAGGTAATTAATAAAGCAAGTTCAGAAATCAAAGCACTTGCAGATATTGCTAAAAGGCTTGATATACCTGAAACTGCATCTCGTTTCTTACAACAAGATGCACTATTAAGGTCAGACACCTTCAACCTTATTATTGCGGGTAGGTTTAAGAATGGTAAATCAACGCTTATGAATGCGCTACTAGGGCGAACGACGCATCCAGTGCACGAATTAAAAGAGGGAAAAGGTGCAATGCCAGAAGATGACCTTCCTTGCACCGCCACTCTAACCAGCATCAATTATTCTGAAAAACCCACAGTAAAAGTATGGAAATTTGATGGTAGCTACGAAATTTGGTCTCTGGATAAATACGTAAGAGAGTCTGTACTTAGAGATGATAATGAAGAGAACACACGAATTTTTTCAAAAATACGGCAATTTGAATTGGGTTTTCCTTCTGAACTATGTAAAGCGGGCGTTACGATGCTGGATTCTCCTGGTACAGATGAGCATCCCAAGAGAACAGAAGTAACAATTGAGGCTGTAGAACGTTCAGATGCTGCGATAGTTGTATATCGTAGTGATGTTTTTGGAGGTAAAAGCTGGGAAGAATTTGCAGCAAAACATCTTCCAAAGGATAGAACTAGAATATTCACAATTGTGAATATGTTTCATGGCCGTCAAGCTGATGAAAGGTTCAAAGGATTTGTATGGAATAAACTAGTTCATGAAATGCAAGGTGGCCCAAAGTATTCTAACCAGAGTTTTACAGAAAAAGATATCTACTTCATAGATGCTGCAAAAGCACGTCATGCAGTAGCCTTAAATGATAACAAAGTAAAAGAAGAGTCAGGGTTAATGCATTTTGAACAATGTCTAGGAATATTTCTTATTAAAAATCGTCATATAACACACATAAAGAGGTTTATTGACACCTCTAATGCTGCTGCAGATGGTTTGCTTGATAATATTAATCAACGTAAATTTATGCTTAATCAAGCAACCCAAGAACTTAAGGAAAGATATGAAAAGATTAAGCCACAGCTTGAAAACATAAAAAATAGAGCATCAAAGCTTCCAACTATCTTTGACCGTTATAGCCGTAACTGCCAAAGAGATTTAAAAGTTAGTTTTGAAAGTATGCTTAATCAACTCCGTTATGACCTACCAAATGAAATAAAAAACCGTTCGTTGCCATCTCTTCAAAGCACTTTAGATGTGATTAAAAGCCCTTTCAATCAAAAAAAATTGGGTGAAGAAGCAACAGAAATTTGTAATGCTATCATTAAGGAATCCATTGATAAGTGGAACCGAACTTCAGCAACAGAGATAATAAAGTCAATAACCAATAATATGATGGAGCAAATAACTGAGGAGATAAACCGAGTTGAGCAAGAATTTAAAGATGTTCATCTTGATCTTGGTTATAGCCCTCAAGCTGCAACAGCAGAAACGGCTACTAGTATCTCAGAACGAGTTTTAGCTGCAGGTGCTGGGTTACTTTTAGGTGATATAACACTTATTGCTGCAGGAGGAAGTGGTGGAACAAGAGGCATAATAGGTGCTGCTTTGGCACAAGTTGCCACTGGAGTGGTTTTAGGAATACTTGGTGTTACATCATTACCAATTATAGCTGTAGCTTCAATCTTAGCTGCTATAGTTGGAGGAGGTGCTGGAAGGGCTTATGGTTTAGAAGCGCGAGTAAAAGAAAAAATGGTTGAAGAGGCTCTAAAGTCTTTGAGAGATGCTCCTAGCGAAGCTTTTCCTATTATCGACTCTAAAACAATAAAAGCGTTTGACAACATTAAAAATTCAATCACTCAAAGCACAATGGCCGTCATAAGAGAAGAAGAGCAAAATATCAACAAAATGATAGAGGAAAACCAACAAGACCAAGCACAAAAAGCTGCTACACGTAATATGCTAGAGGATTGTGCCCGACAAGTGGTCCATCGTCAAAAAACATTAAAAGAAATCCTCAATAATGCAAGCCAGAAACTTTAATTAACTGCAGAAAGCTTTGCAGGATTCATGCATTTGCACATAGATAAAGGAAAAGGCACTGTTGATAGAGATAGTATTAAGCTTATTACTTATGGTAATATTACTTAACGGTATTACTATAAGTCGATGATATGAGAAAAAGGTATTTTCTAAGGCATTACTTACTTTTATGCTTAGAAATATATGTTCAAGGACTTATTGATAATATAAATAATTAGGTTAAATTGCTGAAAATTTATTGCGTCAGTTAAATACATAGGAGAGAATTATGAGTAGATATTCAAATACTCAAACAAATATGCAAAGACCTGAAATGGACAAGATGCCTTCCAACTTTGATGAACTAGTAAATAAGTTGAACAGTTTTGTAAAACAATTAGGTAATGTTGATAGCAATGTTTCAAATACTCTAACAAATATAGTAGGTTACTTGACAGAAAAAGAAGTAAAAGTAACCTTTGCAGGACATTTCAATGCAGGTAAATCGTCCATGTTAAATAGCTTGTTAGGCAGACCTATTTTGCCAGTCAATGATTTACCCGAAACAGGAACTATTTGCTATATACGTCAAAGTAGTGTTGATCAAGCTATTGTCAAAAATGATAAACAATCAATACAAATAGAATGTAGTCCTCAAGCTATTGAAAAGGAAACTACTCGATTGACTGAGGAAGGTGCTGACAGGATTGATTTACTTAAAAACAAATCTCTTGAACTAAGGTTGAAACAAGTTTCTATTCCTACAAATGCTTGTTGGATTGATTCTCCTGGAATAAATGAACAAGCTAATATGAGTGAAAGAGCAAGGGACGCTATACAACAGGCTGATGTAGTAATATGGGTAATTTCTTCAAAACAATCTCTTGCAGAAATAGAACAAAATATGATTTATGAAATATTTCAAGAACGAGGAATGCAATCTGTTGTATTTTTACTAAACGCATTTCTTCGTGAAGATACAATTTCGGATTGGGAAACCTTTCTCTCTCGCCATATTCCAAACATAAATGGGCGACTTCGTGACTTTGCTCAAAAAATAGGTGTTAATCCTAGCCAAATGCCTTCTGTTTTACCAGTATCTGCTAGAGCTATTGCTTCTCCTTATGTGACAGGCTTTGGAGGTACAGATGCTAGACGCCTACTTTATGACATTAGCAATGCAAATTGTTCACAAATAAGAATGGTACGTTTGCAACGTGCAATGAAAGATCTAGACGCTTTGTATCAAAAAATAAAAACGAATTGTAGTAACAAGCAAGCGCAACTTTTAGCAATTATTGAAGAAAATACCAAACTTCAACAACAATTAGAAGCCAACCAAAGGAGATTTACTGGATACATTTCTGACCTCTTAGGGGACTATTTGTACAAGGTGTCTAGCAAATTTAGGCAACAAGCTCGTACTGTTGAACTTATGGTTGAGACTCCTATTAAGCGTGATAGCTATTATGGTGATCAGTTAACAACATCTCTTCACCAGTGTATCCAAGAAGAAGCAGGTAACTTATTTTTAAGTATTTTGCAAGCGGCACAGTCATATAAACAAATATGCCCTGATTGGCTTCAATCTTATTTTATTGAAATAGTACAGGATATAAAAATAACTATAATTGTTCCAAACAATGATTTTAATGGTGGCTCCATTGCGAGAGGGGCAGTTATAGGAGGAGTAGGAGGTTCTTTTGTACCAATAGTAGGAACTTTTTTTGGGGCATTGATAGGTGCTGCAAGTGCATTGGTTAAAGTAAGTACTGATGCAGTCAACCTTGATATAAAAGAAACTAAAGAAAATATCCACCAAAAAACCGAGGAAGTGGCCAATAGTTTAATGGAAAAGAAGGAACAACTTACCACTTTTATTACATCAAGATGCCAATCTCAGCAATCTGTTCCAAATAAGCCTGATGACTTAATTGTTAAACAGTTAGAAATGATACTCGAAAAAGTTAATTATTTCAAAAGCGGAACGATAAGACTTATTAATGACAGGAGTTCATAACAATGAATGTATTTGGTATAGATTATCAACACACTCTTTCAATAATTTGCTTAAGAGAGTGCAATACTAATTTCTCAAAAATCCATTCCGTTAGTGATGGCATTTCTCAAGTAATACCAAATACAACTACAGAAGATTTACTTTGGGGAAGTAGTGCTCTAAAGGAATCTGAAGAAGTTCAAAGAAAATGGAAAAACAGGCCTATCTTACCTTTGTCTGAACAAGTTAGAGATATTGCTTTTTGGAAAGGAATGTTTAGGAGATTCTATACTCATATAGGTTATTTACCACCAATCCAACAAAATGGATACTCAAGTGTAGTAGCTTTACAAGGATTTGATTTTAATGAACAAGCTACATTGTTAAACGAAACATGTGTTGCAGCAGGTTTTGAAGGTGTAAAAATTATTCCTTCAACAAGAGCCTTACTTAGCAGATGGCTCGCAGAAGGAAACTGCCCTTTGGATAAAAACTGCACAATTACTTCCGTGGTTGTTGGAGATACATCTACTACAGTTTCGAGTTATCGTATATTAAAATCAAGAGATAGAGTAACTAGCATTATTGAAGAATACCCATGTCTTACTATAGCAGATGTAGGTCAGTTTTATTGGGTAGAAAAGATCCTTGATATAGTTGAGTCTAGTGTCGGAGAGCCATTACCTGCAAAACTCTTACTAAAGTCTTGGAGTGCTGCTATAGAAATTGGAGCGCAGCTACAACAAAAAAATAAATCTTATCGAGTTGCTTGGTCGGGTCCGATGTTAGAAAAGTTACAAAATCGATCTTTACTTCCAAGTTTTACTACAGAAGAGTGTATTAAGTGGCCTGAAGTTGCTGTTTTATTGTTTTCTTTACCAAAAATTATAAAAGAAGCTACTTCTTTGACTGGTCAGTCTGTTCCTGATCTTATTCTTATGGGAGGTATTGGTAGTGTTTGGCCTTTTGCTAAAGATGAAGTTTCTTCAATAGCTCCTATGTATTTAAGCTTAACTCCTCAAGAAGATATAGCGCGTGGTGCTACTTGGTGGCCTGAATTCGAAAACAATCTACGGGTTATTTCTAGTAGGTCAAGTGTAAATTCCAATACAATAAATGACGTTAGTTATTATAGTCAAACATGCGTAAGTGATCAAATGATTGATATGAAAGAGCTTTCCATAACTAATGATGAACATCTATATCAAACATCGTCTACTTCTAGTAATTTAGAAGACAGTTTTAGTATGGAAATTCCTCCTTGGGAAAGACTTGATAGAAATGATGAAGGTTAAATTATGACAGAATTCGACGGCAAGAAGACGGATATTTCTCTACTTAATGATGGTCAGCCAAATCAAGAACCCTCCATTTTATTTCAGGCTGGGGAATCCCTTTCTCAAATTCTTGTTTCAATGCTTGAACGTAGATATTTATCGAATTTTCAGTTAAAAGATTGGCGTATTGAAAAACAAGAAATGGACAAGGCACTACCGTTGCTAAGTGAAGTTGAAGTTTTAGGGCGTTGTAAGCAACAAGATGATTGGTCTAAAACAATGCCTTATGTATTAACTGCTACACATGACCTAGGACATTCTTATATATATATTCTTCACGGTCAAGGGATACGTCATCATTTTTATCTTGGAGGGAGGCGTATTGTTGGAAAAAGTACTCATTCAACTGCAGACTATTTCAAAAGCCAACAAAGTGCATTTAAAGCATATTTTCCTGGTTTAAAAATGAAGCCAATTATGCCACTAAATAGTCAAAATTTTCCCGGTTTAGGTGATTTAATTCAAACTGCTCCGGCAATGTGTGCAATTACAGGCATACCATCAGGTCGAGGAGGTCTAGCTCCTCTTGAAATTCAAAGTGTCGATCATTTAGCACGAGCTATTGGTTCAAAAGTTTATGCACTAATGGTAGTTGCTGAGCCTATTGAACCTTATGAGGTTGATACTGTTATAGATAGATTGTTGCAATTGAGAAGTGAAGTGCATTCTTATGTGCGAATAAATAAATCTCAAACTAGAGGAAATTCGACGAGTAAATCCAGCACTGAAACGGAAGCTGTTAGTCAATGGGGAGCTAACCTTCCTTTATTATTGAATGGGTTAGCAATTTTTTGTCAAGCTTTACATATAATCCCTAGTTTTAATGCATTAGGAGCTTTATCTACTGTACTACAAAATGGAAGCCTTTTTGCAATGCAGCAAAATCGACTGTCAGGAATTGGTAATTCACAACAACTAACAACAAGCGAAACTTTAAGCGAATCAAAAGCGGTGGAGATATTTAATGCACATGCAGAGATAGGAGAACAAATGCTAGTGCAATATATTCAACGTCTTCAGTCCGCACGTAGTTATGGGTGGTGGAAAACAGCTATTTATGTAGTGGCAGAAGAAGAAGCCACTCTTACCAGTGTTGTAGGAGCATTTAGAAGTATATGTAGTGGGGATGCAACTTATCTTGATCCTGTTCGAGCAGTCACATTACCTAATTATCTAATAAGAAAGGCCATACAGCAAGGTACTATACTTAGTTTGTATCCTGCACAAACAGAATTACCAAATCCTTTAGGAGACATATTTAATTCTGTTGCGACTAATCTAAATTCACATGAACTATCTGTTGTAGTTAACATGCCAAGGAACGAACTTCCAGGATTACCTATGCGCGAAATTGCCCATTTTGGTCTTACTGCTCCAGTAGTAAATAAGGATTTCGTTGAATTAGGACAAATCCAAAGTTCAACAGGAGATGATCTTGAAGCCGTAAAAGTACCAATATCAACACTTAACCGCCATGTTTTTGTGTCTGGTATGTCAGGTTATGGGAAAACTACTACATGTAAACAAATATTGATAGAAGCGTATATAAAATTAGGCATACCTTTCCTTGTCATTGAGCCAGCTAAAACAGAGTATCGAAACCTTCTTAGATTTGAGAAAATAAAAGAGCATATAGATATTTATACTATAGGTGGAAGGTTTTCAACGCCACTTCGTCTTAATCCTTTTACTCTGATTCCTGGAGTTTCACTCGGACGTCACATTGATTTGCTTAAGGCCGTTTTTAATGCTTCTTTTCCGATGTTTGCGGGCATGTCTTATGTACTTGAAGAAGCTATACTGGAAGTCTATGAAGAAAAAGGCTGGAATCTTTATAGTTCTCAAAATGAATTCCTTTCTGCAAAAAGCTCATTTAGTGATAAATGCGCATTAACACCTTCATTACAAGATCTTCACGATAAAATAGATGTCATTTTAGAACGGAAAAAATATGGCCAAGAGATTAACCAAAATCTGGGAGCTGCTCTTAGATCACGGTTGCGAAGCCTTATGGTAGCTAATAAAGGTATTATTCTAAATTCCAGAAGATCTACTCCTGTTGAAAAACTTTTTGAGAAACCTGCAGTTATCGAACTTCAAAATCTTGGCGATGATGAAGAGAAGGCTTTTGTAATGGCTTTATTGTTTGTTTTCCTTTATGAGTATGCGGAATCTCGAAATTCTCTATTTGATGAGAATGGAAACCGAAAATTATGTCATTTAACGTTGATAGAAGAAGCCCATCGGTTACTTCAAGGTCAACGCCAGCCGACGTCTGGCGAAGTGGCTGACCCTCGTGCTAAAGCTGTTTCTATGTTTACGGAAATGCTTGCTGAAATGCGTGCTTATGGGGAAGGCTTTATTATTGCAGATCAAATTCCAACTAAATTAACTTCAGAGACAATGAAAAACACAAGCCTTAAAATAGTTCATAGATTAAGCGCAATAGATGATAGACAGGTAGTAGGTAGTTGTATGAATCTTTCTGATACTCAAGTGAAATTTCTCAATAACCTAACCACAGGGTTAGCTGTTGTTCATGATGAACAGTTGACAGAAGCTGTATTAATTCGCATTAATGCTGGAGGACATACCGAACTACCTGTGTTAACAAATGAAGAACTAATAGCATCTGTATCTTCGAAATGTATTGACAAAATACACCTTCATAAACATGCTGGATGCTCTTATTGTTTTTCTCCTTGTGATTTTTACTATAAAGTGGATGGAATTAAAAAGAAGGAAATAACATCTCAAACTTTGACAATATTTTTTGAAAATCTTTACTTTAATGATATGAGTAAAGCTTGGAATCAATGGAATCAGTGGAAAGAAGAAAACAAGCCTAAAAAGACAAATACTGATGATTCAACGAAGTTATTTCATAAAGGAGTTCTCTATTGCTTAGCAACACAAGCTTTTCATGATTGGATCAGTCTACAGGTGAAGGTGCGTAATCAAAAAATAAATGCTCAGAATCCGTTAAGCCCAGAAGATATTATAATGATTGAACATGCCGCACAAGTTGTTAGCGAACTATTTCATATTTGGCTTGATGAAAATGAGTTGAGTGATAAAAGCTCTAAACATTTTCACATAGTTTACGAAAGACTTATAGGTATTATTGCTAGTCAACCTCCTCGTCCATTACCAGGATGTGAAAAGTGTCCATCCCCCTGTCATATTCTCCCATTTGTTGTTCCTTCTATTACAACTTTAACAATCCCTTTAGAAAAGATTTTACATAATAATCAGTCTGCATCAGAAAGTTTACCAGTAATTGAGCGAATTGCCGCACAATCCTTACAAAATATACCCATCATTTCAAATCAAACAGATAAGATACATCACAATTGGTTATATTGCTTACTTACCAATTTAGGGCTGACTCCTTTTCAAAGTATAAAACGAGATGAAATACTAGAATTGATTCAAATTAAGTGTTCCCTCCCATTATCAGGTAGTTAAGGCATTGGGATCATTTTGATCACTTTTTCACATATTGAGCGAAGAGTGTTTTGCCAACCAGCTTTACGGTATTTTAGATTGCGTTTTATTACTATTTCTTTAAATACTTCCATTTCACAAGTAGAGATTAAAATATTTTTACTTGTTATCAATTTAGTAAAAGCATCAACAATCACTTTGTAACCTCCTAACTTATTAGGATGATTTACAAACATAAAGACACGAAGCTTTGAGATTGCACGATAATGTTCCGTTGCACATCTCGCCGCATCCACATTTACGGAGTTGCTTATATCTTTCCAAGTTTCATGTGGTTGAAGAAATCTTGCTTTGAGGACAATGTATTCTGTTTCTGTAATAGCTTTCTTTTCTTTGGCATCTTCTATTATCTCTATAGAAAATGGAGTTTTGTCATACTCTGTTTGTGTTTGTTGGATTTGAGTATTATCAAATTGCTTATCAGGTAGAAAAACGTCTAAACAAATTTCAGTATAAGATTGTTTATGTTTCAAGGCTCGACGAATTTCTCCAATAGCGATTTTATAGATCCAGGTTAAAAGACTTGCTCGTCCCTGAAAGCTTGGTAGACCTCTCCAAATTCTCATAGCAATTTGCTGAAGCACATCTTCGGCATCAGACTGATTTTGTAAGTGACGCAGACATAATTTCATAATTTGACGGCTATATTTAGGCCAAATGTCTTCGAACTTAGGGGCTATACTCATTAAATGCTTTATTTCCTATGGTTGCGTTATAACTTTGAACCTTAATGTACTGTTTTAGGATATGTAAAAACCCATATTGATTTATCATCGATACATTGTAGGCGTACGGTAAATAATAAGCAATACACTACAGGTATTATTGGTGGAGTAGCTTTGCTCAATTTAAACTAGCTATCATTTTACTAGTCAATAAAATTGCTTGCCTGAATTTAATGAATTGCTTAAACTTACGACAAAATAGCTAGTGCTATCTCTTCAATAACTGTTTATTGTGTCTAAATTACGCACTTATCAAGCTGTGGTTTTAACATGCTGAATAAGGAATATTGGGGTTGTAAGCACAAATCACCCAAAAGTTTAGTAGCAATAAAGCAAGCAATTTACTAGTATAAATACTAGCTATTGAGTGTAAGAAAAACACTCGTTTTTCTTGTGGTGCTAAATTTGAGTTATTTTGCTTATAAAAAGTGCAAGAAAACTCATCAGAAAATCAAAGCAAGATTAATCTCTTAAAATGGGTTTTCTTGTAGAGATAATACTATACATCTCTAACTTCTGATTTTACAAAAGGATAGATCTTTTATACTTATCCTTTTATGACTTACTAAACTTTTGGGTGATTTGTGCTTACAACCCCAATATTCGGTACTAATTTGAATTAATAGCAATACTTAGTATAAGTAGGATCGATGAGTAATATTAAGTGTAATTACTGTGGATTAGTAAATGATACTGCTGATGGTATGAATTGCCGTCGTTGTGGTACAAACTATGATCTCAACGCACCACCATTTAAATTACAAGACCAAACTGAACAAACACAGCAACAGTTACAACTTTATCAACCGCCTTATCAAAACTCTTATCAACAAATACAGCCAATTCAACCACCTTACCCTCAGTATCAGCATCCGTTGCCAAATCAGCCTTTTCAACGTAACCCTAAAGCTGTTAGTGGATATGAAGCTTTGTTATGGGCTTTATGTTGTTTTCCTATTGGGTTTGCTAGGTTTAATCAAATTGGTAAGTTCTTTGTTTGGCTTGCTATTGTAATTGTTAGTGGTGGGATAGGGTTAATACCAATGTATATTGATTATGCGATGTCATTTGGAGCACAAAAAGATAGACCATTAAAACCTTGGGAATTTTTTCCCAGGTAAAAAGTTATTTAGCTATTTCCATTGTTTATGCGCATATGGGGTTTTCCCCACAAACGACACTAAAGTTCCATAGGAATGATAAGGAATTGTTAGGCCAAATTTTCATATGAAATGGCAAAAACCAGAAAAATAGTTAAAAGACTAAAAGTGGAAAGTTTTAAGGTCAAAAACCAATGATTGATATACAAGAGGTATAGGTATTATAAGGAGTTATAGCTATACAAAGTATATGTATTGTAACGGTCGTTTTTGCATAACACTTAGCTACTTATTAAAAATATTTCTGATAAAAAAGTTAACTCCCAAAAATTGAGGTTAACAAGGACTATGGTTTTGGGAGCTTGAAAAACCTGTAATTTATTGATTAAGAATTAGTTATTAAATTTCTTGTGGAACTTTAGTGTCGTTTGTGGGAAAAACCCCGCATATGGGTGCGATTGTGAAACATACACATCAGGCAAAACCGCCCTAAATCCATCAAACAATGGTGGCAGCAAATTCATATAGAGCCACCACCTTTAACACCCCAACCCCTCATCAAGATAAAAGAAGCTATTGGAGAAGTAATTATGCCAAAACTTACACACAAGATTATTGTTATAGGAGGTTTTATGAGCGGCAAATCGACACTTGTAAATGCACTAATTGGCCAACCAATATATCCCATAACAGAGATGAACAATGAATTAGGGTCAGTGCTAATGGAGACTATCGGCTATAACCAAGTATTGACTAGTGTTGATTATTCGCAAACACCATATGTTAAAATAAGAAAATTTGATGGAAAAGATTTAAACTGTACACTAAAAACATACTTAGGGGGATCAGCTTTAAAAGTTGACCCTGAGGAAAATGAAAAGTTTTTTCGGGACATTCGTCAGATTGAAGTAGGGTTTCCTTCACGGCTTTGTAAAGTAGGAGTTACCATATTTGATTCTCCTGGCCTAAATAACTCTCTGCGATGCGATCAAATCACACAGAGTGCCATTGGAGATTGTGATATAGCTATAATGGTTTATCGTAATGACACACTTGCGAATCTTCTATGCCCTAAAGAACTAACCAACGGTAAAATTAAAGTCCTCACTGTTATTAATTTGTTTAATGGCCGCAAAATAGATGACCGGCTAAAAGCCTTCGTTTGGAAAAAATTGGTATCCAAAGATGGAGAAGAAAAATACTTTAAGCAAAATATCGAGGCATTTGCAGAAAAAGATATTTATTTTATCGATGTTTACAAAGCGGTAAACGGTGTTTATAGTTCTAATCGTTCTCTAATTGCTGAATCTGGATTGCTAATACTTGAAAAAAAGATAAATAGTCTTATTGGAAACTAGGTGTTGGGGAAAAATGGGGGTTTTTGCATATCCCCCGAAAAAGACTAGTTTAGATATTGGTAAAGCTAAACTATAGTAAATGCAGATGTTAATAAATTTGCAAAAATACCCATACTGCTACAATCAAAAACTTTACTGGGTAGTGTCCAAAAAGAGTAGTTTTTAGACACTTGTATTTGGGTATTTTGGGTATTTTCCAATAAAGGAAAATACCCTATTTGGCAAAATTTGATCCTTTGAAATCAATAAGTTAGCAATAACATTTTTAAGAGATTTTTGGACATTTGTACCAATACGTAACAGTAAAAGTTCTCTTTACTGCCGAACTATACCTTTTTGCGGGATATGCAAAAACACCCAAAATGGTATATTCCAAGAGATAGAATATACTAACTTAAACTAAATACAGGTGTTAAAGAATCAATCGAATCAAAGCTATTTAAACAGTACCAAAAAGTATACTTTTTGGTACTGTCTATTTACGTGTCCCATTTTATGTCTCATAATTATTTTCTCAAATAGTTTTAGACTTTATGGGACATAAAAGAAGATTATATGGCATTAGTGGGATATGCTCGTGTTAGTTCTGTTGGTCAAACCCTAGACATTCAACTAGACAAACTAAAACATTGTCACAAGGTTTTTCAGGAAAAACTTAGTGCAACCTCAGTCAAACGCTCTAGGCTAAGGGCTTGTTTAGAATACGTTAGAGAAGGGGATACTTTAGTTATTACTCGTTTAGATAGGCTTGCTCGTTCTACTTTAGATTTGTGTCAAATTGCTTTAGAACTTGAACGTAAGCAGGTCAATCTCCAAGTACTTGACCAAAACATTAATACTAGTGATGCTACTGGGCGACTTCTTTTCAATATGTTAGGGGCTATTGCTCAGTTTGAAACTGAAATACGGTCTGAACGTCAAATGGATGGTATTAAGAACGCTAAACAGCATGGTGTCAAATTTGGGAGGAAACGTTCTTTAACTTCTGCTCAAATTGCTGAAGTCCAAAAACAACGTAAACAGGGTGTTTTAATTAAAACTCTCATGAAAGATTACAACTTATCTAAGTCTTCCTTATATCGCTATTTAAGCAAACCTCTTGCTTATTAATTCCTTCTGCCTTTTGATATTTATACTCTTTCCTATTCTGCTTAAATATTAAATAATACGTAAACCAGTCTTTCGGGGGATGTGCAAAAACATCCATTTTCAAATAGGGGTATAGCCGAGCCAATAGGTGTTCCGATAGTAACGGGGAAAAAAACAACGTTAAGGACTAAAAGGTAAGTTTTTGGATGATGAAAAAAAGGAGCATTTAACCTACACAACTTTTGTATATAGAAAATAGCTATTAACTTATACAAATTCTGTATAAATTAATAAAAAAGATGCCTTTTTTTCAACATATGCTTTTTATTACATTAGCTTTGTATACGAGCTTTTCCTAGGCTACTAGAATTTAACCCAAAAGGTTTTTGAACACCACATTTTACTTTTGTGTCTTGTTACTTGTTTTAGTGAAAAATACAATTTATGTAACTTCTGTGTTTATAAAGAAATACAAGTACGTTGTATTTCTTTACGTTCTTAGCGTACAAAATTTCCCCGTTACTATCGGAACACCTAAAATGCTTCAAAACTCAGTAAGTAGTTTTAATTATGATACTTTGTTTTTGAGATGAGTTTTGGTGCATTTTTTTAGCCTATTTTAGGCTTTTTGAGTAGTTTTAGTTGTTGTATCAAAAACATTCCTTTTTGATACCGCTATTTTTTACTCTTTGCCCCTAGTGACATAGACGTTGGGTTTAGGCCCTACCCGATATACGGCAGTTCGGTCGGTTAAAGAAATTTTCTTAATTCGCCCTGCAAACTTTTACTACTACTTCAAACTTCCCTCTATTGTCTGCTGGATAAGTATCATTAACATTTAACTCTAATGTACCTGGTTCTTCTACTATTCTCTCTCTACCTGTACCAAGATAGAACCAGCCCTCTCGAGATCTATCTCCATCTCTCTTTACTCTTCCAATCAGGCAGCCATGTGGAACCTGAGCAAAAAAATTCAAGCTTGGATCAATGGGAAGTGGTAGTAAACCAAACATAAAGGCTGTCTTTCCTTCAGGGCCAGCGCCACCTACTGATGGCCCAAAGATAACTTCGCCACTAGCTCTAATGGATATCTTGTCACCAGGCTCAAGATTAATTTTGGTATTCACATAACTGTTCACATAATAAGTTTCTGAGTTTGACGTTCCACCATGATTACGCAAATATTCACCAAATAAACCTGGTCTATTTTTCCCTCCTTCTGCTACATCAAAAGATAACTTTATTGGTAGGCCTGCTGCCAACGCAACAGCTTCAGTGAAGTCACCACAATGATGAGTTATTGCCCAATCCCTGCCATCAGTACTCCATTTGTTAATTATATTTACGGCATTATTGAAATCAACTTGCCTGATATCATACGTCTTCCTAATATCCCACTTGCACTCATCGATTAATGGCGAGTCATCTTTAACTTCTCCACCACCTAGTGCTAGAGGTGCCAATAGCTTATTTTTAGAGTGCCAGCCTCTATAAACAGTGGTGTTGCTAGCAGTCAACCCAAAAAAGACATGTCCATTCAACTCTCCTGACCAGTCTCCTTCATCCACATATATAGTAAGTTGATAGTCAGAACTATTTCCAATTTTGCTACTAGCATTACTACTGCTTTCTATATCAGGGATACCAATAATCAAGAGAGCCATGGTTATAGTAAAAGAGAGCCATATGTTGAGATATTTTTGCTTCATTCTGTTCCTCCCAGTCATGAATTAGGGTATTTTTGCATATCCTAGAAAAATCTAAGTTAGAGTTCACCTTAAGTTAAATAAAGGTATTAGTTAAACTGCAAGAATTGTCCATGATCAACAATAAGCCTACTAATTCTGCCTCCTTTTGCTAATGCGCTATTTTTTGTATACAGGTACGTTTTCGATTTGTGGACATTTTTCCTTATTAAAAACCTCACCATCAAAACAGTTATGGTTTTGTTGTATAAGGCTTTGGGCCAATATATCTTTTTGACTTTGGTAAGGTTTTGCTATGTCGTTGGGATTTAGTTTTATTGCTAAATCTGTAATTTCTCGTGAAGTCATCTTATTTATTATTTGTCTGTTTAAAGTTTGTAGATCTGTCCCAGTTAGCTTGCTATTTGGTAATGGATTTAACTGGTTATGCAGGTTTGGCTCGTCCTCATTTGGTTCATGTTCATCCTTATCGGGTGTTTTGTTTATTTTAGTCGTCAAGCGTTCACTATCTGCCTTGTTTGGGTTGGGAACAGAAAATTCATAAAGTCCTATTGAAAAAAATGTTATTGCAAGGGTTAGAAGCAAAATAATTAAGAGCATGTAATTATTTTCAATAGTGTTATAAAGGTTTTTTTTTACCTTACTAGAGTTAAAATTTATGTCACTTTGTGGTTTTATTAATTCTAAATAAGTTCGTACCAACTCATTATGTTCTTGGATCAATGTTAGGATATTAATTTCACCAATACACCAAGATGGTTCCCACAATCGCACTGTTAAGTTCTTGTTTCCTTGAATGGTTACATTAAAAATATTTCCACCATTGTTTGTTAAGAAACTGTTACTTTCTGCTATTTGCTCAGTACCATTATTTCTAGTTGGGTTGTTGTTATGTAGCTCAAAGGGTTTTGTCTCTCTCTGTTGTACAAGATAATTCCGGGATCTACTACTGCTATAAAATTTGCTGAGGTAGTTGACTTCAATTAAGTTATTTTTCTTAGCATAGAAAAAAAGCTCTTGATTTACTGTAAAGTATAACGTGCCAATATCTTCAGAGGCATTTATTGCTTTTGTAAAGAAATCACTGATGTCACTTCCATAAGTTTCTTTATTTGCATTCTGAGAGGTTAGGAGAATTTGTTGTTTGCCAATGTAACTTGGGATGCTATCAAGGGTTTTAATATTTCTTTCTATGTTTTTAGCTTCATCAGGCTCAGCTATTTTGATGTCTTCTATATGGGTGACTTGTAGCCTGTTGCCCAAGATATTTTGAGGGTTTTTTGTTATTAGGTTATGAAACTCTTGTAAACAAGCATAAATCCGGTTTGAGTCAGCCACAGAGTTTTTAAAAACAATGAAAGAGCCAATAAATGCTCCTTCCCTACTACTTTGAAGTTCTTCTACATATGTATACAGCACAAAACAAATTAAGTAATCTCCATTACTTAACAAATGCTTTTTGACACCAAAAAGTTCAACATTAGGCGCTAGCCGCATAATATTCGAGTTTAAATCCAGTGTTGGTGCAAATTTCAGTTCGTAATGATAAGTGATTTGTTGAAAACCATTTGGGCTACCAAATGTTCCACAAGCTCCAATAGCAAAATTATTTTCCATGGTATTCGCTCTTTTCTATAAGCTCAACATGCTCCAGAAGCTTTGAGAAACGGTTTCAATAAAAGTTTTATGGTGAATGTCTACGCCTGTAATACTTTTATAAAGCCACTCGGTTAAAAGTTGGGCCGTTTTTAAATTTAACCCATGAAGTTTGTCTTTATTGTTGGCATCTTTGGATATTTCACCAATTGTGTAGTAGGTTTTAGATAATTCATAAGCATCAAGTTGGCCGTTAGTGAGTGGCATCCGTTCTCTTATAATTTGGTCAAATTCATCCACAGAACTGGGTTTTACATGACCTGACTTATCCCATTTTGTAATAAGTAAGATTGCGTTTACTCTAGTAAACCCTCTAG
The DNA here is from genome assembly GCA_039812885.1 of Blastocatellia bacterium. Classification (GTDB taxonomy): domain Bacteria; phylum Acidobacteriota; class Blastocatellia; order Chloracidobacteriales; family JADJPF01; genus JADJPF01. The sequence goes on along the minus strand of JBDIBI010000052.1, from coordinate 10,203 downwards.
CTTCACTTTCTAGCTTTCGTAGAAAAGAAAATATCAACATATCATTTGCATGCATTTCATCGTATGGAGTTACTAAAAAGAATGTGATAGGGATTTTGGAGGTTAAGTAGTCCTCAATTTCTCTGTACAATAACTCATTATGTCTAACTTTAGCTAAGTCTTCTCCTGACATTTCTAAAAAAGTTAATTTGATAGGTTTCACTTTTTTAGATTTTGTATTAGGTATAAATTCGAAGTTTAGGTTAGTAACGGTTTCTACAGTTGTACGATTTGGCAAAATACCTTTACTAAGGTTTTCCAACATCTCTCTGAACAGTAGTTCGGCTTCTCCGCTATTAAGCCTAGAAGGTCTTGGTTTTAATAAACCTCCAAATGCACTCATATAGTAAAACAGAGATGCTAGAATCACTGATTTACCAGATTGTGCTTGCCCAAAGGAAAATACGTAATTGGTGTCTTCATGCCCTGCAGAACTAACAATAGGAACGCGAGCCTTATCAGTAAAAACAGAAGGTTGTTTTTGTTCTTCAGAGGCTTTTAGTTTATCGGGTGGTATTACAAATTGTTTTTCTTCCATAGTAGTAATCTCCTTAATAAAAGGTTAACACCTTAAGCAGTAGGGAAAACAGTTGTGCTTTTCCTCTTTGTAAAAGCAGATGCGGGTGTACCTGTGTCACCTGGCTTGACAATAAGGACTATTAGTATTGGTATTAGGAAATCTAGGATAAAACATCCTAAAAGAACGACTAGTGGGTAGATTCCAAAATTATCTATAGCGTGTTTAAATGCGTAGCCGATTTTTCCAATTGAGCTGGTTTCAGATTTCATTGGAGCAAATTTGAGTTTTTCTTCGCCAAGTAAGCTTTGAGCTTTAGAACCAAGTTTATTGTATTCACTAACTTCCTCTTCTATAAGCTTTTCGGCACTTGTGTCAATTTCTGATGCATTCAAAATAACAAGATCTTGGGTCTTCTTGTCGCACTTTAAAACAGCCCGCTCAATTGTGTCTTTTAGTTCACTTTCTTGAATAGAGAGGTTCAAAACCATTGAATCAATTTGCTTTGCCATACGGCTAGCTAAATCAGCATAGTCATTGTTTATGGGGGATAATATAGTTATTTTTTCTCCCAATAGTTTTTCTATTTCTTTTATAATGACTTTTGCACGATCTCCAATACCAGGATTTCCTGTATCTTGAATTTGATCAATTAATTGCTTCTTTTTTATTTCCACTTGTTGGGCTATTTCTAGAGGATATTTATAGTTGAATTTTGATGAAACATCTGCCTGAAGATGGTCAAAATTAGAATTTAATAAAGACAATTCCTGCCTGTATATATCCGTTTTCATAAACCGGGTGTATAAAGCGTTAAAATTGGCTAAAAAACAAAGTGCGGCAACAAAAAAATATATTGCTAATAGTCCACCCACAGATTCCTGTTTGAGTTTTTGACTATGTATTAAATAGCATAGGAATAGTAACAATGAAGAAAGAACAAATGCCAATGGTAATGAGGCAGGGCCAAAGAGTTGTTCTATACCATTCCAAGTTTGATAGAAACTTACACTAACTAATATTAAAGCTAGTAGAGCTAAAAAAATTCCAACAGGAGTATTTTTACTTTGTGTCATAACTCACCTACGTATTAAAATTTAATGATCAGGTAAAATCACGTAAATGTTAAGCTGGCCGTTCTCAACAAAGGCCAGCCATTAATGGTTGGTCTTTGTACTATTTAGTAAAACAACTATCTAGTCCGTAGATCATGCCCTTACGGAAATTGTTTAATCTTTGGTTACTAGAGCCATGTGCTCCATTGCTGGCCCAATCTGGGTGGGTATTTCCAAGGTTGAAAAGTAGCTGCTCGGCTTCTTCTATGTCGCCGTCATCAAGTCTTACACCTCGATTGGTTTCTTTTAAGGCTTTCGTGTATGCACCACAAATGCAGTCAGCTTGATTTTCAGTCCAAATGCTGAGCTCTCTTTGACCTAGCTGAAATTGCGCAGCGTGTGCCCATTCATGAGCTAAAATGGCTACGACTGCATAATCTCCATAAGTCAAAAACTCTCGATAAAGAAAATCTACATCAAAGTAAATCGTGTTTGATTTTGCACAATAAGCAGCGTTATTAAGCTCCATAGTCCCGCAAGGAGTTTCAATGGATTCTTTGATATAAGGTTTTAAAGCAGGGGGGGCATAATCACGTTTTATAGCAGAAAATACGGTCTGCCAGTAAGAGTTAATGTCCTTAGCCCCTAGTACTATGATTTCTTGGAAATGTTTTACACCCTCTGGACGTTGTTGAGCTGATATATTTAATGTCCAATTTAAGGACAAAACCGCTATTAGTAAAATAACTAATAAACCCTTTTTCATCGTTAACTCCTTTCCTACAGTTATTTGAAATGGGGACAATTTTTAACCTCAATCGGTTTACAATCTAATTTTCTTGTCTGTTATCTCTAGCGCTAAAATGGAATATTCCAAGCATATAATTTTCAAATATTTTTCTGGGGACTTTGTTTACTTCAACTGCCTTCATAATTTACTTGTGTAGTGTCTGAAAAAAATGGGTCAAAATAATTACTGCTTTAATACAGCCTAAACCCAACGTCTATGTCACTAGGGGCAAAGACGTAAAAAACAGCAGTATCAAAAAGGAATGTTTTTGATACAACTATTAAAACTACTCAAAAAAGCTTAAAAATAGGCTAAAAATATCTACCAAAATTCATCTCAAAAACAAAATTTCATAACTGAAACTACTTACTGAGTTCTGAAACATTTTATTAGTCTTTAGCTATACAATACAAATAACTCTATTATATATAATAAGTTGCAGTTACATTGCCCTTGGTGACACGAGTGTTGGGTTTAGGCCAATAGAACAAAGACCATTTTCAATTGCATACTCAATAATACTAGTTTCTGTTGTATCAAGACCAAATTGCTTTAGTACATCTTCGCATGAGACCAATCCACATGTTCCTAAAAATCCGTAGGGATTATCTCCTTGGCGGTGATTGAAGTCCGCAAATTTTTGGGTGTCTCCAATAATAAGTGTTTCTCGCCCATCAGTTAGAATGTCAAGATGTGAAGGGACTTCAAGTATTTCTTTTACTTCTTTGAAGTTTGGTAGATCTCCACCTGGCATTTCTTTGGAATCAAACTTATTCATTAGTTAACCTCATGGCCTATCAGTCTCCTATGGATTGATTAAATTGTGCGAAGAAGTAATGTTACTAGCAACAATTTTCATTGCTGTTAGTAAGTGCTACTTGGATTTTATGAATCCTATCCAGAATTGAACTATTAGACCCATGGTGTACAAGTTTTATTACAGATTTTTTAAAGTTTTTCCATATTTCTGGAATTTTGTTATTGGCCTAAACGGGCTAGGACGAGGGGCGTTGCGATGAGGCCTAATAGGACAAATAAGGTAGCTTAAACATTGGAGTTGAAATAAGTTTACTGTGAGGGAAGTTGAGATAAGGCCTAAGAAGAGAAAATGAGACTCCAAAACCTTACATTTTTTCTTGTCGTGTCTTATCGCAGCTACCCTTTAGTTAGGCCATAATGACTCCTGAAAAACTAGAAAAAAGAAGGTTGACTTACAAATAGGTGTTTTTAAATATCCTCCATACATCAACTTAAAAAACTAAATAACTTTAGATAAGTTCTATTATCATAAGGTATGCCACTTCCAAAATGGTATTTTTTTGAGGTAATGGGAAGGAACTGGGACTATTTAGCAGTAATTTCAAAATAGCCTTGATCCTGAAAAAAACAGACGTGAAACTCAGTAAAGAAATCTATTTGGCCAAGGATAAGAGGTGGGATGTCGTTACCTGCCCAAGCAAAAACTAATTCTACAGGGTCTAACATACCTATTATTGTGATCATTGAAACTGGTATAGCCAAGCTGCTTACATTACCACTCAAAGGGATAGTCGCTTTACTGTCGTCCCAAGTAAAACCGAGGTCAATGCCTAGCTTATATGGCAAAACATTAGTACTTGAGCCGGTATCTACTAAAGCAACATTTTGTACTAGAGAATTTTTATTAAATAGCCTAATCGGGACATAAGGTGTTGGAATACGCTGACGGGGTACATATCTAAACTTTTGCTTTTTCATGCTTCTCTAAATACTCCATCATCTTTATACCTGCTTCTACTCCTGCAATACCAGCATAGTCTCTTTCTGGTTGAGGATACTTTTCGAGTAACTCCAAAACCTTTGTTTCTGCTTCCTTCATAACCTTTCGTTCTTCCTCTGTGGTCATTTCCTGCCTTAGAAATTCTATAGCTTGAGATTTTTCGTCATAGGTCAATTCTTTAAGCTGTGGCAATAATTCTGTTAGTGTCATTTAGCCTCCTTAGAAGGATTATAGCAGATGCTCATTTAAGTTCCTTAACTTGTCCTATATGTTCCCAATGTTTAGTTGCTAAGATTAGTTATATTCTTATCAACAGTAATTCTTATAAGTGGATAATTGTTTATTGTTTGACGAGTACTAAGCGGTTTAGGAGAAGCAATAATAATTTTAGGTTCAAGAGATTGACAAACTTCCCTAGCAAAAAAGAAAAATTTTGTTGTATCTATTTGTCCCATAGAGGAAACTACTTTCATAGCTTCTAATTGCTCTCTCTTTTCCTTAGGCAGTTTATAGAAATGTTTTTTGCAAATGTGTAAGCTTTTGTGGTCTTTGTTGTTACACCCTTTCACCATACAATACAAGTTTTCAGCCATAGTATTTCTCCTAGGTACTACTTACAGGATTTGGTTTGTTGATTAATTATGCCTGTTATAAACTGATTTTGTATTTTCATTAAACCCTTTTGTTTACAAATATTAACATTTTGTTAGTGTTTGTATACGAAATGTTTACGTGTCTTAGTTTGTCTTGTTCTTCTAATTTCCTATTTTAGCATTAAATTTGAAGGTTAAAGATTACCTAACTTAACTAAAAGATGCCTTATCTAGAGCCTTACCAGCCGCAGCAATTGCAGTTCTATATGCTGTAATGGTTCACGCTGAAGATGATAAGGTTAAGCTGTTTTATGAGCGTTTTGGGTTTAGCTCATCACCAGCTAACCCATATCACTTATTTATGATGGTAGATGATAGTAAAGCTAGTATTTTACCATAGTCTAAAGAGCTAATAAGAATCTAAGAGCTTGATCTACTTCTGTCATTATTGGCTCTGGTACTGTTGCAAAATGTCGTAAAAGCTGTTGTTGTGAAATCGATAATATTGTTTCACACTTTATTACTGATGCCATATGCTCTCCCACATCTAGAACGATTTGACTTGCTACCTTCTTTTTAGTCTTAATGGTAGGTACTACTATTACTAGTTCTGTTGTTCCGTGATTTAATCCATCATCTGATACTACCAATACTAACCTTTCTACTCGTTTTTTATGTTTAGTATTCTCTCCTAATTCTGCTACCCATAGTTCTCCTCTATTTGGCTTCATCATTACCCTCTCCTTGCATTTCCCATACTTCATCTTCTGGTATTGTTTCTAGTACTGCTTTGTTAAGAAATTTCCTATTGCCCATTTCTTCTTTCCAGTCTTCAGTATTATTCTTTAGTTGGTTGTAACCAACGTTTATTGACTTAAAAAAACTTTTCTTTTTTTCTGCTAGTAAAAGTTCTTCTAAAATAGCAGACATACTCTTTTTGTTTTCTTTTGAAAGTTCAACCAAAATTTTATGACCTTCTTCACTTATTCTTATAGGTTTTGACATTAGTATTCCTTTCTACAATTTTAATCACTATGGCTGTAACAATAAAACTATACTATATAGTAGTATAAAATAGTATTTATTTTAGTAGATATAAAAAGATATATATTAAACTACTATTTTAGATTATTAAAATAAGATAAATAATAAAATATTTTATATAGTCTAAATAGTAGTTTAGAAAATAGAAAATTAATCTTACTTATATAGTAGTATAAAATAGTAGTAATTTAATGAAATAATAAATAATTTTTGATAGTAGATAAAAAAGTAGTTTATTAATACTACAATTATAGTAGTATTAATTTGTAATAATATAGTAGAAATTAATGTAGTGAAATTTTATTTTAGAATGGTCTTCAATATAGTATCCATTATCATAACTTTTTAGAGGTGCCGCACCTTTGCGTATATTGGTTTATTATTAGTATTTTTACAGGGTGCCACGTTTGCGTATACTAAGTTTTTGTGAAAAAGTGGCGGCCACCTATAAATAAGTATTTATTCTAGGTGCGACACCGGTGCGGCACCTTTTACCGCAAAAGTGGCGGCCACATCTAAACCACTCTATTTTCTAGTTTTGTTCCATTTTTTATATTTATACATATTTGTTAGTGTGCTGTAAGAAAGTACAGTGGCGGCCACCATGACGGCCACTTTTTGAAATAGTGTGTTGTAGGTGCGGCACCTTATGATAAAATTAGTGCTCTGTTGAAGAAAGGTAATGTAGAATACGCACTCGATAGCTGATTTTCAATCATCTATCATCGCGCCGAACTTCGTTCGTTCTACCCCTACGGGGGAAGAACAAATTCCATCCCTGGAATTTGTAAAGAACCGTAGCTAATTTAGTCGGTTCTTTCGGGGTTATTTTTGGGTGAGAAACATAAGGGTGATTTGAGAAAAGTAAAAAGGTTTGGAACATTTGAGAGGTTTTAATGATCAAAGAAAAAATGAATAAGGTGGTGTTTGTTAGATTGAATGATGATGAGTATAGACAGATTAATGAAAAAGCAGGAATAGCAGATATGTCAACAAGTAGATATTTAGTGAATTGTGGTTTAGGTCAGGAGATAAAGAAGGTAAGGAAAGCTAGAAGGGCTACTGGTCAGGAGAGGGAGAAGTTTGAAGATTTGATGTGGCAATTAAAAAAACTCCAACGCAATGTAAGCCAGCTAGCCTATTGTTATGAGGATGCTAGATTGACTGGAGAAGGCGAGATTGACCAAAACAAAATAACAGAAGCTAGCGAAAAGATTAAAAGTTTATTGAAACAAGTGGAAGAACATTTATGAGTTGTACTGTTTTTAAATTCACTATAGGGACAACGGGAGCTTCTATGGCTCACATGGATTATATATCTCGCCAAACTGCTGTCTTGGATAATGAAGATGGGGTTCTGATGAGAAACATTCCAGAGTCAGTCAAAGAGGCTAGGGACTACAGAGAGCTAAGAGAAAATCTAGCTTGTTATGCTTGGGCTAGAGAGAAAAGTGAAATTGCTCGCTTCAAAGACAAGGGACAAGTTAGAACTCATTACAGAGTTATGGCTAGTTTTGAAAAAGATACTCCTACCGAAAGAATAAAGCAGATGATGGACGAGTGGCTAGAAAAGAAACTACCAACAGCAAGAGCTTGTGGTTTTATTCATAGAGATACTGACCATGTGCATGTTCATATTTGGGTTGATGCTAGACAAATCAGTGGAGAAAAGATTCATCTTGGAAGTGCGTCCTATAAAAGCTTAGATAAAGAATGGAATACTATATATTCTAGGGAGATGGGCAGGCCAGAACATGAGTACTTAGACAGAATAGAAACCAATAGACAAGAAAGAATACTTAAGAGAGCAATGACTCAAATGTTAGTTATGGAAAGAGATGAGGAAAGTGGTTTAGAGCCTAGTAGGAAAATGTACGTAAACAGAGAACAAAGAAACATGGGGGTACAAAAAATTGACCAAGAAACAACTAGAGGAAATCAACGCCAGACTACAAATCTTATTGAGAGAATCAACGAAAGAGAACCAAGAACTAAGACAGCAACTAGGGGAAATAGCAGAGGAGAACGAGTACAACCTGGACTTATCAATATGGCAAGAGGGGGAATTACAGAAGTTAGACAACAAAATAGCAATGTTAGAGAAAGAGAACAGCAAGAACATAGACCAAGTAACATTGAAATCAAACGAGATACAAAAGTTGAACAACCAAATCGAGCAACTGGAACAAGAGAAACAACGGTGGAAAGCACAAGAGCAATGGTTGATGCAACAAATAGGGAGTTATCAAAAGCAATTCAAGGAACTCAACAAGCAGTTAAAAGTTGTGAAGGACTACAACGAGCATATGACCAAGCAGTTGAACGGGGAGTATTAGCTCAAGAACCAGGTAGAGAACAATCTAATGATGGGCGAGATTATGACTATAACGATAGAGATGATTATGATGAACCTAGCCGTTAAATAGGCTATTATTGGTACTCTTGCTATAGGTAGATAAGTATTTAATATAAAGCTTGGTAAGGATAAAACCACAAATGCCAAAAGAAAAGAAACCCCAAGACAATGTCCTACAAACAAAACCTAACAATTCAGTTATAAGGTTTATTATCAATTCTGAAAAAAATATATTCGAGATTGGTTTTTTCAGTGCTGTTGATACTAAAAAAGCTAAACAGAACAAATATAAAAAAACCACTATTGTTAGAAATCAAGACAACACAAAGATTGAGCTTAGTGCAGAAATAATAGCTTCTGCTGTTGACCATTTACCGTCTATTTCTGATCAAGACAAGTGGTTTGCTCTTATGGCATTAGTAAGTGAAGAAAAAAAGAAAGTGGGCATTATAAGTAATCCATTTGTATTTAGTACATATGAGCTATTAAAAAAGATTGGATTGACCGATGCAGGCAGAAACTACGAGGATGTAAAAAAATGGTTGCTAAGGATGAACGAAACAAGCATTCGTTCAAGTGGAGCAGTGTATCTTGTTGAAGAGAATGGGGAAAAAAAGCGGCAGTATGGAACAAGAGCTTTTCATACCTTTAGTACCATCTATATAAAAGGTGATATTTTAGAAGATGGAACAGTACAAGAAGAAAATGGAGTAGAATTTTCGGAGTGGCAACTTAAGAACATCAATAGCGATAAAAGCTTCTTACAAGTGGATTTAGAAGAATATCTAAAAGTTAAAAATATAATTACTAAAGCTTTAATACCTGTATTACAGAACTGGTTCTATCCAGATATGGTGAGAGAACTTGGATATTTTGAGAAGCGGTATGATGCTTTTTGTTCATTTTTAAATATTACTCAATATCGTTGCTTATCAAAAATAAAAGAAAAGCTAAAACCTTCATTTGATGAGTTAGTAAGTCTGAAACATCTTAGGGCTTGGGATATTAGCAATAATACTAACGATGATGGTTACAAAATAATATTTTACTTAGGGGAAAAATATATAAATATAGATAAGTTTACTAAAAATGTAACTCCTCCAACACAAAAGGAAGTTAGTGAAAGGCTACTATTAAAGACTGAACCAGGAAAGCAAAATCAAGCCAACCAACCAACAACTTTACTTAGAGAACAAGAAAGAATAATTTTTGAGCTAACTCAGAATTTTCAGGTAGAAAAGCAAAAAGCGATAGAACTGGCTACAACAAACTATGAAGAAAGCAAAAGACAAATAGAAGCTTTTAAATATCGGCATGATGTGAAGTTAGCTAACAAAGCAGGATGGATAATAGAAGCCATTAAAAGTGGTTATTCTGTACCAGACTCTTATATTGAAGCTAAACGTAAAGAACAATCTGAAATAGATAAAAAAAGTTGGCAAGCCAAAATAGACAACTGCCTATTTTGTGATCAAGACGGATGGCTACATATAATTAACTCAGATAAGAAACCCCTACTAAGAAAGTGCAATCACACACAAGACTTGATAAACTCCTTAATTTCCAATGGGATAATTATTGAAAAATTAAAAAACACTTAATTAAAGATACAGTACTAAATATAATAAGTACTATATACTTACCGTACTTGGTGGGAAAGGTTACCGTACTTGGTGGGAAAGGTTACCGTACTTGGTGGGAAACTACCGTACTTGGTGGGAAGGATTACCGTACTTGGTGGGAAGGATTACCGTACTTGGTGGGAAGGATTACCGTACTTGGTGGGAAAGCCCAATCTTGCTTATCGGTTATTCATAAGGGCTAGAAGAAAAAAAGTGAAATCTAACATTCTTCTAATATCTTCTAATATATATCAACAACAGAGTAAACTAACACCAATAGCGTATATTTACTGTTGTTGTAAGAAGTATAAGGACAAAGTAGGTCTTGACATGGATTGCTTTGGTCGAATGCCGACCGAAGACGGACGGCAATGCAACGCATTGCCTAACCGTCTCGGTCTAGGCATTCTAGCAATCCGTCAAGACTA
>JBDIBI010000051.1:0-32120 GCA_039812885.1 Blastocatellia bacterium | reverse complement strand
CCACCATCCAAGAGTTTAGCAATATTGTTATGGTTTAGGTTTGCCATAATTTGTCTTTCACTAACAAACATTTTTGTTAGTGTTTCTGTAACCAAAGCAGGTTGGATTAGTTTAATAGCTACTTTTTGTTTATATTGTTCATCATTTCTTTCTGCTAGGTAAACTGTAGCCATGCCACCTCGACCTATTTCTTTTACTATCTTGTAAAAACTTATGTACTCTATTTTAGAACTAAATTCTGGTTGAAGTAAGTTTACGGCTTGTTCAAATATTGGTTTATCCAACAGTGACTCTTTTTCTTGATGGTATGAAAGTAACTCTAATACTTCTCTTTTTATTTCTTGGTTATTATTGGACTTTTCTTCGACAAACTTTTCTCGTTCCTTTGTAGGAATATTTATTGCTTCTGAAAAGATTGTTTGGATATCTTCTAAATTATTTTTTGTATCCATAATTAGTTTGCTCTTTTTTAGATTATTACTTAACAATCTCCTAAACTATTAGTCATACAGATATTAATTTATCTTTTTACATAAGTTGTTTTTATACGATAAGTTATGCTATAGCGATAGCCTGTTTGAAAGGTCTTATAACCGACTAAAGGAGCTATACTAGGAACCATTACATGAACTTGAAAGCTTCCTGGTGAAATTGAAATATTCTTAGAAGTATTAGCAGAAATTTTATAAGTACTAGTGCCGATTTTAAATGTTAGAATTCTCTCCGTGTCGTTTTTTATCTCTATTTCTGGTGGTGAGTACTCATTAATTCGTACAGCTTCAAAAGTAGGAGTTTGGCGTTGTTTAACCTTATTTGTCTTATTCGTTGGTGATAATGGAATATCGGCCCTGTTTTCAACGTTTTTGTTAAATGTTGGATCATTTATTGAGTCATTTAGAGAACGAGCTTGATTATTATAATCGAGAGCTTTTTTCTTATCTCCTAAATCAAAATAAATTTGACCTATTTTGCTGAGAATAGTAATTTCAAGCCCACGAAATCCTATAGATTTAAATATAGGCAAAGCTTGGATGTAATAATTTAAGGCTTTCCATCTTTCTCCTATTTTGTCGTAATTAAAACCAATTTTTAATAGTAAAAATGCTTCCGTTGTAGAGTCACTTTGTTTCTGTACAATTGGTAATATTGCCAGATACTTACCTATAGCTTTTTGTATCAATTGAGGTGTTCCTTGTTCTGCTAATTTATCAGCTTCATCTTCTGCTTCTTTAATATTTGTTTCATTAAGCGAACTATCAAGAGTTTTATTAGGTAGCGGATCATTAAGTTTGAATTTAAAAGTTAGAACACCAGATACTTTTACAAGCGTATTACCTAATTTAGTAGGCTTAAATTTCCATCTCTTAGCAGTAGAGATTGCTGCTTGCTGAAGCAGTGGATGCCCATTAACAACTCTTGCATTGGCAACTAATCCATCTTCACCAATAATAATTTCTACTACAACATCACCTTCAACGTGAGTCGTTTTAGCTAATGCTGGATATTCTGGAGAAGGATACTCTAGGGCATTACCACGAATAACGCCTTCACTTCGTCTTACAATAGACGGAGGTGGGGGATCTGCTTTTGGTAGTGGCGGTGGCTCTGGTGGTGGCTCTGTAGCAGTGCCTGTGCCGCCCATAACACCGCCCATAACGCCACCAACTACGCCGCCTTCGACATAACCTTCAGTAATTTTATAGGTTGGAGTACTTGATGGTCTATTAGAAGTAACATTATTAGATTTTTCTAATGGATTACTTTTAGCAATAGTAGAAGGTGCAGTTGTAGGGAAATTTGATGGTGTATCTTGTTTTTCTTCTGTGTTGGAAAGAGTTTCAATATTTCTATTAGCAATGGAAACTGCCTTTTGATCACCTAACAATTTGAATAAAGCAAGAGCTTGATTATAACAATCCAGAGCTTTTTGTTTATTTCCTATGTTAGAGTAAATCTGACCAGCATTGTTAAGAACAATAGCTAGTCCCTTGTTATCTCCTAAAGTTTTATATAGGGTTATAGCTTTATCATAGTAATCCAAAGCTTTCTGCTTCTCTTTCGTGGTCGAATAAGTAAAGCCTATAGTACTAAGTGTAGCAGCTTCACCTTTGCTATTCTTTGTTGCCTTATATATCGTTAAAATAGAGTTGAAATACTCTAGGGCTTTTTCTGTATCACCTAGTTTACGATAACTAAGAGCAATTCTAGCAAGCAACGCTGTTTCGTTATTAGGATCATTGTTTTTGCGCACAACAGATAATACTTCTAAATATTTATTTATAGCTTGTTGAAGAGACTGAGGTGTTCCTTCTTCCATTAATTTATTAGCTTCATTATATGTAGTTTTAAGTGTCTCTATATCTTTATTTGATTTGGTGTTTTGTACCGCTACGCTTGTAAGAGACCCTACCTTACCGTTAAATGCTGCTATTGGTGTCACTGCAATATAGCCAATGATAAAAAACATTACTGAATATATAATATTAATAGATTTAGCAGTTTTTGCGGATTTGAGATCTTTTAACTTATTTTTTGTATTCATATTTAAATGTCTCTTTTATTGGTTATTTGCATAGTCACTTTTATAAGCCACTTCGATAATCCATAGTTTTAATTTATTTTTCAATTTTTAAGGCTGTTTGTTCGTCTATTTCAGCTTCTTTTAATAATCCTTGCTTTCTATAAACTGCTGCACGTCCTATATAAGCTGAAACATATTTAGGATTAAGCTTGATAGCTACTGTATAGTCGATAATTGCGCCATTATAGTCATTAGTTTTTGCTTTTACATTGGCACTATTGTAATAAGCCGAAACATTTTTAGGATCTAAATTAATGGCTTGTTTATAATGAGTGATAGCTAATAGTGCGTCTCCCTTTTTTTCTATTGTAAGTCCTAGATCATTATAAATAATGGATAATTTATTATCGTAAAGCTGTTTATTCTCAGGTTCTAAAACAGATGCTTCTGTCAAATAAATAATGGCAGCCTCATAATTACCTTGCTGATGTTTAATATATCCTAAATTTTTATATGCCAGGATAAGGTCTCTAGAATAAGAAGCAAGATCTTCTTGAGCAAGGCTTTTGACTTTCGTTAAATCTTCTATTATTTTTTCATAATTACCCTTAGCAGAATAAGCAGTAGCGCGAAATTTATAAGCTTGAATATTGGTTGGATCAAGTTTTATTGCTTCTGTGTAGTCAGAAATTGCTTCATCAAAGTTATTTTCCTGAAACTTTTTATTACCAAATAACTTGTAGGTATAAACTAAGCTATTAAGAATAACTTTGCTATCAGGTTCAAGTTTATAAGCAGATTGATAATCTGCTAACGCTCCTTCATAATCTTCCTTATTATTTTTAACAATAGCGCGAAATTTATAAGCTTGAACATTGGTTGGATCAAGTTTTATTGCTTCTGTATAGTCAGAAATTGCTTCATCGAAATTATTCTGTTCAGCTTTTAGATTTCCTCGATTGATATAAGCATTGACTACTTTAATAATGTAAAAAGTATTGCTAGAACCTTTATCAACTAAAATACTTTGTTTTCCTTTGTCTTCAGAAATGTTGCTAGAGCTATTCTCCTGCTTTTTCTTATATTCGAAAATAATTCGATCATATAGCTCTGTAGAGTTAGTATTAATACTAGAATTTTCAGTTTCAGGAAGATGATTTGGTGGTTTAGTTTTTGTAGTTTTCCTTTTATGTAAAGACGAACGTGAAGAGTTATCTATAGGTGGTAATTGACGGTGATCTTGAGGTATAACAATACCAATAGTTAAAAACTCTGTAAAATTTGCTAATATTATCAACATTATTGGACAAACAATTAATTTCAACATAAAATTTTTACTTCTCAAGAGCATTTTTCGCGCAACGAAAACCTAAGTCTGGTCGCCAAGTTTCTGAAGATAATGCCGCTCTGCTAGTTGTAGTAGCATAGGTTTTATCTAAATTATAACTACCACCTCGAACTACTTTCTTGCCAGGGTCTGGAGTAGCTCTACTATTGGGATAGAGTTGATAGTCAGAATCAGTCCATTCCAACACATTGCCAGCTAAGTCTTTTATCCCAAATGGGCTTGCACCATTAGGATAACTGCCAACAGAAACAGTTGATTTAGTTTTACTCTCTTTAGTATTTGCATTAGGTTGATCGTATTTATTACCCCAAGGGTAAAGGAGTCTTTCAGTTCCTCTTGCTGAGTACTCCCACTCTTCTTCTGTAGGAAGTCGTTTTCCAATCCAACGAGCATAAGCAACAGCATCAATCCAAGATACTCCAGTAACAGGATATCTAGCTTCTGCTAAAGGGTACCGTTTATTAATCCAAGTACGTGGAGGAGGATAGTTAGTAGCCTTAACAAATTTATCGTACTCTTCGTTAGTTACTTCAGTTTCGTCAATATAAAATGATCTAACTGTTACTTGGTGTTCTGGCTTTTCTGCTTCCACTGGACTATTTTCATTTCCCATAATAAATTTATCACCAGGGATAAAGATCATTCCTTTAGGTATTATTTCTTTTTCCTGTGTGGTAGTAGGTAAAGATTCTTTGGGCCAGAACATAACTACTATTATTGGAATAAGGCTAAGTACAGCAATACCATATATAAAAATCCGTTTTCGTGTAGAGGTTTCACTTTTGTTTGAAATGGTGCCTGTAAAAAATATACTATCTGTTCTTACTATTGGCTTACTATCGGTTTTGATATTTAGAATACCAGAGTTTGAATTTATATATAGTTTTTCATTATTAATTTCTTCTCCACTATTAATTTCTTTAGTAGGAGCAAATATTACTGGGTTTTGTTGGCTATTTAATAAAACTGGAGTTGATTGGCTATCTGCTTTACTATCTGGTTTGAGATTAGTTGACAAGGCTGAGTTCTCTATTACTTCTTGATGTTCAAGAACTGCTATTGCTTTATTATTAGATGCTACAACCTCTACTAGATTAACTTTATTATCTATTGGAAAAGTGAAATCTTCATCATCCTTTAACTCATTTGTTGGCTGTGAAGAAGCAAATAATATTTTATTAGTAATAACTAGTTTTGGTGCTAAAGTTTGTTTAGTTTCGTTTTTCTCTATGCTTAACTCCAATTCTTTAGAAAACTGCAAAGTTGATGTTTGACGTTTTTCGGGTTGTTTTTCTAAAGCTTGCATTATTACTTCTTCAATTTCTTTTGGAATTTCTGGGGAGAACTGCCTTATCGGCTTTGGCAATTCATTAACATGCTTATAAAGAATTACAGAAGGATTAGAATGTTGAAAAGGGACTCTACCTGTTAGCATTTCGTAAAGAACTATTGCCAAACTATAGATATCTGAACGAGCATCAAGTTCTTGTCCTGAACATTGTTCAGGAGACATGTAGTAATGTGTCCCAACAATCATACCTGTTCCAGTCAAAGTACTATCAGAGCTATTTAACTTAGCAATACCAAAATCAAGCACTTTAGCTTGTTCATGATTACTTGTTTTTCTAACAAGAAATATATTACTAGGTTTCAGATCACGATGAATAATTTGGTTACTATGAGCAGCATGAACTGCTTCACACACAGATTTCATAATACTAATAGCTTCTTTATAAGGAATCTTTTTTTGAGCATCGATTTTTTCTTTTAAAGTAACTCCCGTAAGCAATTCCATTACCAAGTAAAATATTTTTTGTTCATCTCTAGTAATACCAAAATCACTAACCTGTACAACATTAGGATGTTTAATTTGAGCCATTAACTGAGCTTCTCTATTAAAACGCTCAATTGCTGTGTTATCAGATATTAAATTAGGTAAAAGTAGCTTGATAGCAACTTGAGTGCGAAGGTGAATATGTGTAGCACGATAAACCTGTCCCATGCCTCCTTTACCAAGAGGCTCTTCTAATCTGTATTTATCATCTAACAACATATAGAGAACACGCCCATCATATGGGCAAAAAGTCAAACTATCTTTAAATTTTCGGTGACAAATAACACATTCCTTCATAATTTTAATTTTTCTACTTTGTATAAGTATTTATAAATCATAAAATATTCTTAAGGAATTTACTAATACGAAAGAGGAGGTATGATAAATACCTCCTACTAATAGCTTAATAATAAAACATTTAACTACTAACCTAAAAGTCATAGCGAAATACAAATTGAATAATGCGAGGATCTTTTGTTGATACTGATTGACCAAAGCGTTGATCAGTAACATTGTTGATTGGTTGATTAAAGTTAACTCGATTAAACAAATTGAAAAAGTCTACCCTTAATTGCATTTTATGTTTTTCGCTTAGACGAAAGCGTTTGATAATTGAGTAATCGACAGCAAAAAATGCAGGGCCAACAAAAGCACTGCGTGGTACATTTCCAATTGCACCTTTAGCCGGATCCTTAAATAGTCCACGTGAAGGGCCAGTTTGTGTTCTTGGATTAAGATTTTGTGGTACTTCTAAACCACTACCATTAGAAGCAAAGTCCGCACGGGCTTGAACGCTCGTCCCAGCAGTATCACTACTAGTAAATACGCTATATGGACTACCAGATTGGGCTTGGATAATACCAGACATAGTAATATCGCTAAAAAATGTCTTAAGTAGCTTATTATCAAACTTCAAAGGTAAATCATAAATAAAGTTAGTAGCTAAACGATGGCGTACATCAAAACCAGACTCACCACGCTCAAGGGTGTTAAAGCCACCGCTAAAACCAGAAGAATCACGAGGTAAGCTAAAACCACCAACAGATGGTATTAATGGATCTTCAGCGTTATCAATTGAATGGCTGTAAGTATAAGCTCCTTCTACTCGTCCAGAACCATAAGGAGTATTACTAAAAGATTTTGTTACTCTAAATGTAAATGCATGGTAAGTGGAAAATGCAACAGATAAATTTAATGTAGAGCGAAAAGAAGCTGTATTAAAAGAGCCATTTTGGAAATTGCTAATAGGCGAAGTTTCAGCTGTTAGTTGAGAAGAACTTTGTTTTCTTATTACACTAGTAAGATTTGCATCAATTACACGTAATAATTTTGTTCCTTTTCCTCCAATATAATCTGCTTCTAGGGTAAATTCTGGAGAAAATTGATATTGGAGTCCAAAATTGACTTGTTGCACATATGGGGTACGAAATTCTTTCTGAAAGAGGTTGTTTCCTTGCTTACCTGCAACAGGAAAAATATTAAAAGAAATTAACTGCCCATCAAAAATTGTTGCAGTGTTTCTAAGTCCACGAATAGAGCCAAGATTATCCAGTGAACTTGCCCCGTTAATGTTAATTCTTGAAACATTATTTACTAATAGTTCAAAAGGTGGATTACCTCTAGCACTAGTAAAAAGGTTCCCAAAAACGCGGTCATAAAATAACCCATAACCTCCTCGAATAGTTGTTTTACCATCATTAAAAGGCTGCCAAGCAAAATTAAGCCGTGGAGCAAAGTTATTAAGATCATTATCGTAGAGTTTTAGATTTTTATTCGCAGAATTTTTTCCTACAGGTTGGAAAACAAACCCGCCACTAGGAGTAACAAAACTTAAATCTTGATCAATTAAAGTTGAAATTAATCCATTAACTTCGTAGGGTACACCCTTAAACTCATAACGTATTCCATAAGTAAGGCTAAAATTGGGTTTTATTCTCCAAGTATCTTGTAGAAAAGCATCAAATTCTCTCTCACGAAAACCGCGATAGTTACTATCAATGCGTGTTCCATCTTTGGAAAAGAAAAATCTTTGATTACGTACACTAACAAGGCCATAAAGAAAAGAAGCATAATCAGAAACTAAACCTCCTTGAGAAAGAGGGCTTGGTATAATAGCAGAGTTATTAGAATCTTTTAAGATGACAGCGTTGAAAGCTGTAGGAAAGTCAAAAAAGATAGATTGTGAACGACCAAAGTTGGTAGCTCCATTTGAGTAGACAAAACGTGTCTCAAAACCGCTTTTGATTGTATGGTTGCCACGAGCATAAGTAACAGTGTCACTTATACTTGTTGTTCCTGTAATTGAAAATCTAGTATCAAACGAAGTAAGACTACTTATTCCAGGAATAAAAAGATTAATTGTTTTACCGTTTATGCTGTCAATATCTGTTTCAATTACTCCACTTTGCTTACCTATCTCAAAAGCAGCTTTGATCTTATTAAATAGAGTAAGCGAAACACCATCATCTCCGGGGCCGCTAAATTTAGCATTGAACCGATTAAATCCTAGTCTAAATTCATTTACTAATCTTTCGTTAAGAGTTGAATTGACAATAAAAGAGAAAAGCGAAGCTCTCTGCAAACTATTAACATTATCCCCAAAACCAGGAAACGTTTCAGGTAAAGCTCCATTAGTTCTGGTTTGATTAAAACGATAAAGTCCAGATAATCGATGTTTTTCATTAATTTGATATGTAATACGCTCAGTAAATTCAGTATTACGATTACGCTGTGTAAAGACAAATCGAAACCCTTCAAAACTACCTGGTAAAGGCCCAGAAGTAACTCCATCAGGCATTGGATAAATATTCAATAACTCTCTAACCGTTGGATTTAGTGGAAGACCGTTTGCATTATTAGTGCCAAGTAAATCTAAGTCGCCTATTTTTCCTTGTCTAGCAAGTTGTGTTGGTACAATTCTTATTACTCCTAACCCAACATTAAATAAATCCCTACCGAAATTTGAAAAGAAAAAGGCTTTTTCTTTCTTTATTGGGCCACCTAGAGTGAAACCAAACTGATTGCGATGTAATGGGTCAGAATTACCAGTAGTATCAAATAGATTCCGTGCAGAAAAAGCGTTTGAGCGATTATATTCATAAACTCCGCCATGAAATTCATTTGTACCACTTTTAGTAGCAAAGTTAATTATTCCACCTGAATTGCGGCCATACTCAGCACTAAAGTTACTAGTGAGAACTACAAATTCCTGAATAGTATCAATATTTGGAATGGTTATAGGTAAAAACAATCCACCTGTATTAGCATCATTACTATCTACATTATCCACAAGAAAGTTATTACTTCTCTCCCTAGAACCACTTACTGAGAAATTGCTAAAATTTGAGCTAGTAGATAAACTAACTCCAGGTGCCAATAAAATTAGGGCTGTAGGATCTCTTGATAACAGTGGTAATTCTGTTATGAGAAAGTTTCTAATATCAGTCCTAGGAGGTTCACCTCTGTTAGTATTCCTAGAACCATTAATTTCAATTACTTCTTCTTCTATATTTAGCTTTAACTCTAGGTTAGCTAGATCTGTGGTTGCTGAGATAGAAACTTGAACATCATTAATTTTGCCAGTTGTAAAACTTGGATAAAAAACGGTTATCGTATAATTACCAACATCAAGATTTGGAATAAAATAATTCCCTAGGTCATCTGTGCTAGTTGTACGTTTCTCTTTAGTGTCATTTTTAATTATTTCTACTGTAGCTCCAGCAATAATAGCACCTTGTGAATCTACGACCATTCCCCTAACCGCACCAACTGCATTTTGTGCTAGGCTTAGGTTTAAGTTTAGTATGCCTATAGATAGTACTACAGCCATAGACAAAAGTATTTTTAGTATTAATTTTTGCATATTTCTCCTAAGATCTGAGTTTTAAAATCAGATAAAAGTAATCTTAGTTAGTAACTGGCTAACTTCTTCTAGTATATGGGGTTAGAAAGTAAAATAATTGTTTTTTAGCTTCTAAAAATTACCAATTTGATGACAAATACTACTATTTGTTTAATCTTAGTCCTGTAGCATTACGTTGTTCTACTGCTTTACCATGATCAACTATTTGACCAATAAAGAAAGTTGTGCCTATAAAAGTGTCATCTTCATTTTTAGACTTACGGGTTCCTCTTATAATAATGGTCATCGTGTTATTCTTTGAGCTGGTATTCTTAAATAAACTAGCACCTTCAAAAACAATGCTAAAATCACTACAGCTAGAGCAATCTGTATCTAACGATGTATTTTCTTGGTAAGAAAATTGAATATCTACACCAGGAGCAATAGCTGTACCTTTGCTAGGTAACCCACCATTAAGTTGATCAAACTTAAACTCTATTGGAAAAACTCCAAAAGGTGAATTTAAAATAACATTCCAACTACCTTTTAATGGCTTAGGTAATTTTTCTTGCCCCATGGCAGGCGATAAATTAACTCCCAAACTTAGTGCTATAAGCAAAATGAAGTTGAAAATAAACTTTTTCATAATTTCCTCAGTTAAGGTTTTTGTTTCTCACCAGTTATAGCTACCTGTATCATCTCAAACCCTGTTAGCCCGCCAGGCTCAGTAGCCACATTGCGTTTGATTAAGTAAAGTTCCCCAAAAATTTTATCTTCTTCTATGTTGCCTCTTATAATGGCGGTACCTTGCATATTAGTTAAACTGTCATTATTCACATTTACTTCAAATGAAATACTAAAAGATGTGTCATTCTTTTTTTGGCCCTCTTGGTAAGATAAAGGAAAATTTCCTATCATCCCTCTCCCATTAGTTTGGGATTTTTTGATTTTGTCAAATGTTACAAGCACGTCCCCAACACTTGGAATCTTAAACATCCAATTACCTGCTAATTTTGACTTTTTAGCTCCATATATATTTTGTGTAGAAACTAATAATAGCACTATTATTAAAGCTAAATTCCGTAATTGTTTTTTCATTACCTTTCTCCCAGATAAAAAATGTTATATAAATATTCGTTAGATTCGCCTGTTTCTTAATTGCAGTGCTAGAATTTGAAAGTATTTGATATTGCACCATTGACAGTAACCGTAACAACGTTTGAATCTTTCTTAACATTAAGTCGCTTTGGGGTGCCTTTAAGTACAATCCGATCATTTTGAATAGATGTAATAGTAGCTTTAGCAGCATTTGACCCATTAATATTTACATCTACCGTGGTTGTACCAAATCCTTTACCTGTAATAGTAAGGGTTGGTCTAACATATAAAACATTCTCAATTACCACATTAGATGAGGGTGTTTGTATTGTTACATTAAAAGAAGTTTGAGCTGTAAGCCCTCCAGAATCTCTAGCTTGTACAGTTACTCTTGCCCCAACATCTGATGTTGTTGGAGCAATACGAATTACGCCCATACCATTCCCCGTATCAGTTAATGAAACATAGGTTGGAGGTGATAAAAGCATTAAGACTAAGCCAGTCAAACTATCTGTATCTGAAGCAGAGACCGCAATGTTTCTTACTTCGTTTGGTTGTAAGGTTTGATCGGTAATAGAGTTAATAGTAGGAGCATTATTTGGTGAACCAATAAGAATAATATTAAAAGATGTTCGACCTACTAGTCCGTTAGTATCTGTCGCTTCTATAGTAACAACACCTCCTTCAGTATCTGAAGTAGAAGGAGCAATTCTGATAGTACCACTACCATTCCCACTATCGGTTAAATTAACATACTTAAGAGTTGAAATTTGTATAAGCTTTAAACCATTATTGCCGTTTGGATCTGAGGCAGAAACCTGTATGTCACGGGTTGTTCCTGCATTAATAGTTTGATTTGCTATAGCATTAACTACTGGAGGTAAATTTGTTGGTGCATTTATAGTTACAGTGACATCTTGGCTACGTAATCTTTGTCCATCAGTACCATTGATACTTAAAGTAAAAGTCCTTGGAGTAAAATTAGCTGGTGTTGATAAAGTTAATGTTGCACCGTTGCCAGGCATAACAACACCAGGAGTAAAGTTAAAGCTAAGGATAGAATTTGGTGGACTTACTGAAACGCTTAAATTAATACTCTTGGTGAAATTGCCTATTTTTTGTACGTCAATCGTAAAACTAGTAGCCACCCCAGCCATAACAGTTTGAGATTTAGGAGTAACTGCTATAGCGAAATCTTCTGTAGATTCAGGATTATTAACAGTTAAAACTAAATTAATGCTATTAGGGCAACCTGAAGAGGGGGTTGCTTTTACAGTAAAAGAAAAACTTCCTGTTATAGTTGGTGTACCGCTAATGATTCCTGCTGGCGATAAACTAAGCCCATCAGGTAACTTTCCTGCTGTTATTGAAAAAATTGTTCCTGAAATATTAGTTGTAAAGGACTGATTATAAGCTGTTCCTACAGTAGCACTAGGTAAACTATTAGGAGAAATTGTAGGAATTAGGCAATCATTAGTTATCTTTACAATAAAAGTATCTTGGGCACCAACAGAATTGCTTTGAAAAGGATCTTTTGTTGGAAAATCCTTGGAGCTTGTAGAACCTGTTAAATAAACATCATCTTTAGAGTCTAAAAAAATATTTGGAAAAAGATCCTCTTCTGAGCCACCAAGATAAGTTGAATATATCAGGCTATTACCAGAGGAATTTATTTTAGCTAAGAAAACATCATTTCTTCCTAATTTTGTAGTTTGTAAGGAATCTTTTACAGGAAAGTTAAGAGAATTAGTATGTCCAGTAATATAAATATTCTCTAGGCTATCTACCGCTATGAATTTTCCTGTAGCAGCTTCATCTCCTAAGCCACCAAGATAAGTTGAATAAATTAATCCTCCTTGAGTATTTAATTTAGCAACATATATATCTCGAAGACCACGATTAGAACTTTGCAAAGCATTAGTAGTAGTGGGAAAGTCAGTAGATGCAGTAGATCCTGATATATAGCTATTTCCACTTGAATCTATTGCAATAGAAGAACCCGTAAGAAAAAGGGATTCTTGATTGCTACCACCAAGATAAGTTGAATAAATCAGTGTATTTCCAGAGCTACTTAATTTAGCAACAAAGGTATCAAAATTACCTCTTAAAAACCCTTGTATTGCATTTTTAACTGGAAAGTTAGTGGAGTTTGTTGTACCTACTACGTAAACATTACCACTTCGATCCGCCACCATATCGTCTATTCCTTCATTAGCACTACCACCAAAATAAGTTGAGTAAACCAGCTGGTTACCTGAAGCATTAATCTTAACTATATATCCTTCCTGCTTAGCATCACTATTTGATTGGTTAGAGCTTTGAAAACCATTTACAATAGGGAAATCAAGAGAAGAGGTCAATCCAGCTATGTAGACATTGTTGCTTCCATCAATTGAAAGACTTGAGCCAAATTCATCCCCATTACCTCCAAGATAAGTTGAATAAACCAATGAGTTGCCCGCAGGATTTAATTTCACTATAAAAGTGTCAACTTCACCCTTAAGACTCGACTGAAAGGCATTAAAGCGTGGAAAATTTGTAGAATAAGTAAATCCTGTTATATATGCATTGCCGCCATTATCCACAGCTATACGAGTGCCTATGTCTAGGTCACCACCTCCAAGATAGGTTGAATAGACTAAGGAAGTACCCGTAGGATTTAGCTTTGCAATAAATATATCGAAATCGCCAGAGTTATTGCTTTGATTTGGGTTTTTGATAGGAAAATCGAGTGAATTAGTTGCGCCAGTTATATAGATATTTCCGCTATCATCAAGAACTATACTATAAGGATCGTCATCTCCAAGGCCGCCTAAATAAGATGAATAGGTCAAAATAGGATCAATAATTAATGATTTGTTTATATCATAATTGCTTACTTCAAATCCTATTTCATTTTTATCACGTAAAATATAATTACCTTTTATTTGTTGTTTAATTCCATTTATTTCTTGGTAAATAATAGGTTTATGCTTACGAATCTCTCTATCTCCAAAACGTATTACTAAATCTCCATTATCTTCAATATTTATATTAGTATTTATGTCTGAATGATTATTAAAATTAATGGCTATATTATTAAGATTTGCTCCTGGTCGGGCTATTAAGTCATATTCTAACTGTCTTTGATTGCCATAATATACAAGATCTATATTAGGATAGATATCTTCATATTTAACTTTAGCGAAAGTAGGTACGTCTATACGCCATTTACTTTCCTCATTACCAATAAAATAGTTTACTTTACCTGGCAACTCCTCTAACCCTACTGTTGTCGCTTGACTGTTCGCACCCAAAAATTCCATTTGTAAAGTCTCTGTAGACAAGTTTTCATCTCTTGTTCTAAATCTATCAGTAATGGAATATAGCTTATTTCCAGTTAATAAATCAGGTTGTTGCAAATTATCCAAATCTAAACTATTTTTTTTAGCTTTTCTTAAGGCTAGAGTTGCTTTTATAGGACTTAGAAATAAAGTATAACCATTGCCGCGCGAAATAAAGCTACTCTCACTATTATTACTTACTTGTCCATAATTAGCCTCAAAACTTAAAGGTAATCTATTTTGAAAATTTCTTTGACTATAGGTGTGCCTCGTGTACCTCTGCGTCTGTGCCAGCGAGTTTATGCTTAAATTATTAACTTTAGTTACCGATGACTGTATTAATACTAAGGGTAAGCATGACAATAGCAAAACTAAAAAGATACGCATATAAGTAGATAAATACATAAGCTCTTTCTCCCTTAACATTAAGCTTATCAGCGAAAAGATAGTTTTATGCCTTAATTAAAGATGTCTGTTTTGAATGAAGACAAATTGTGAACTTTTGAGATGCTCATTTTACAGAAATATAGGAGGGTTAACTATTCCACACTTCACGAAATTTAATGCAGAATTTCTTTTTACTAATAGACACTAATATTAGATAGGAGAATGATTTTCGATCACTTACTTGTAAGTTTGCGTTGAAGTTACTAGATTCTCAAAATTGTTCTCATAAATGATTGTTTGTGGGAGTTTCTATCAACACAAAGTATTAGAGTTGTGCCAAAACAAAACTCGGAAAACCCTACATGATCTTACTTTATACAATTTATCTAGAAGTATTACTATATTGTGTTTATAAAACTTATGCTGTTTTTTATTCATTAAAGTTTAGCTCGGTATTTTTTGATATCGGATTGTAGTTGTTGGCGTAAGTAAGACGCGCCATCTTTAGGGACTAAATTTAAAGCTTGTTGAGCAGTGTCTACTGCTTCTTTGTACTTGCCTAATAAATAATAGTTTGAAGCTAAGTTTTGCAATACTTGAGGATCTTTATTCTGAGACATTGTTGCTGCTCTTTGAGAATAAATTAAGGCTGTAACGGGATCTCTTAAACTAACAGGGTCAGCGTAAAGAAGAGTTTTTACGTACTCGCTTAATTCATTTATCAATGCTGTAGGTCGGTCAGCTAATTTTTTCTGAATTGCTAGCACTCGCAAAATATTTTCACGACTTTGTGTAGGATTAGTTTTTATTAACAGGTTAGCTTGACTACGTAAAGCCCTACTTAACTCAGATGCAGTTTGCGGATTATCAGGATCTTGATTGTAAAGGCTATCTAAAATATCTATGGATTTTTGTAAGTGTTTATTGGCATCATCTCGTCTATTTAGACCTATTTCAATCTCTCCTATAACAATGCAAGTGTAAGCAAGACTTTCACGAAACTTATTATTAGGATTGTTTTGAACAATTTTTTCAATAACAGATAATGAATAAAGAAAAGCCTCAACTGCTTTAGCAGATTCACCACTAACGGCATAAACTTCTGCGTTATTAAAATAACTAGCATATAAGTTATATTGAAATTTAATATTATTAGGATCTTTTTCTGCTAATTTTTTACGAATTGCTAAAGTCTGCTGTTGATAGAAAATAGCTTCTTTAGGATTTCCTTGTGCAGAAAAATACGAACCTATTTGTTCGTAGACGCTTGATAAGCCAGCCTGTACTTGGACATTATTAGAATCTTTTTCATAAATTTTTTGGTAAAGTTCTAAAGATAATTTGTAATAATCTAAAGCTTTTTGAGTATTATCTGTATTAAGTTTTTGATCACCCATTGACCTATAAGCTGCAGCTAAGTCTCTTTTTGCTAAAAGGTTGTTTGGGTCGCTTGTACAAAGCTCTTCACCTAATTTGATAGCCTTCTCACAGGTTTCAAAAGAATCGTTGTTTTTACTGGTTAAACTAAAAGCTTCAGCTAAACGAGAATAAGTTGATAACAAGGTTTTACGGGATTCTTGATATCCATCTTGAGCTAATTTTTCTTGTAAATGTCTAGCCTTAAGTAAGTACTCTAGAGCTTCACTGGATTTTCTGGTTAGTAGAAATAATTCACCCATTCGAGTATAGCTAACTGAAAGGGAATGGAGATTTTGTTGGCTGCTGGGTGCTTTTTCCAATATTATTTCCTGGATTTTTAAAGCCTTACGATAGCTTTCTAATGCTTGATCAGGATGCCCAAGATTATCCATTTTAGGATTACCTTGAATATCGCCAACTTTTTGATAAGCGGTTGCTAGTTCTTGTTGTAATAAAAGGTCTTCACCTGCTTCTTCAGCTAAACTATCTAAATATTTAAGAGCATTTTTAACTAACATCTCCCTACTAGGTGTGGCTCCTGGCAGTTGTACTAGTTTTTCATCAAAGTCAAACATAAAAGAGTTAGCAAGTTCTCTTACCTGATTAAAACGTTTTTCTGCTCTAGCTTGGGCAAGATTAGCTCTGTGAGCTTGCCAAGAAGTAGCTATAACGCCCCCAAGTAAAGTAAGAAATAATAGACTAGCAGCAACTACTTGCAGCTTATTACGTTTGACGAATTTTGATAAAGAATAACTTAAGCTTTCTTTTCTGGCTTTTATAGGTAAACCAGCTAAGTAGAAGTGAAGGTCTTCAACCAAACTTTCTACAGAAGAATAGCGTCTACTTGGTTCTTTAGATAAAGCCTTAAGAATAATGGTTTCTAAATCCCCTTTTATTGTTTTGCTTAATCTTTTAGGAGTTTCTAATGTTGAATTAAGAAAGAAATTTTCTTGTGTAGAAAGAACTATTTGACTAGGTTTGATAGGTTCTACTTCACAAATAACTTTCTTTATGTCATCTGGAGAAACTTGAGAAAATTCATAAGGTAAATGACCAGTAATTAACTCATAAAGCAGTACGCCTAATGAATAAACATCAGTAGTTGTAGTAATAGCTTGTCCAGAAATCTGTTCAGGACTAGCATAGATAGGAGTTAAAAACCTATTTTGAGGTTGGGTATAAGTTGATAAAAAGTTAGTGTGGTTAACCAATTTAGCAACACCAAAATCTAGTAATTTAGGAGTACCATCAGAAGTAACTAAAATATTATTAGGTTTAATATCTCTATGAACAACTAAGTTTTGATGAGCAAATTGCACGGCTAAACAAACTTTAGAGAATAGCTTTATTCTTTCTATAACAGACATCTTGAGAGAACTACAGAACTGATCAATAGGCAAACCATCAATATATTCCATCACTAAATAAGGAGAACCATAATCAGTCATTCCACCATCCAAGAGTTTAGCAATATTGTTATGGTTTAGGTTTGCCATAATTTGTCTTTCACTAACAAACATTTTTGTTAGTGTTTCTGTAACCAAAGCAGGTTGGATTAGTTTAATAGCTACTTTTTGTTTATATTGTTCATCATTTCTCTCTGCCAGGTAGACAGTTGCCATTCCACCTCGACCTATTTCTTTTACTATCTTATAAGAACCTATGTATTCTATTTTTGCGTTAGATTGTGGCTGAAGTAAGTTTACGGCTTGTTCAAATATTGGTTTATCCAACAATGACTCTTTTTCTTGATGATATGAAAGTAATTCTAGTACTTCTCTTTTTATTTCTTGGTTATTATTGGACTTTTCCTCGACAAACTTTTCTCGTTCCTTTGTAGGAATATTTATTGCTTCTGAAAAGATTATTTGGATATTTTCTAATTTATTTTTTATATCCATAGATTAATTTGCTCTTTTTAGATAGGTCTCTTACATAAATCAAGGTTAGTTATTGGTTATATTAGGGTTAATACTATCTTTCTCTGCTTTTTGCAATAGATTTAATGTTGTTTTGTCTTACCTTAAAGAAAATTTCGTGAACTGTGGAATGGTTCAAAAATTATTTTTTCATAAAATGCCAACAATAACATAATAAGCGTTTCATTCTGTTAGCACAGAAACCACATAAGCAAGCAGCATTTTTGGTCAAGGTGTGTGCTAATGATCCGACCTTATTAAAAAAAGAAGTTATAGAAGCCTAGAAAAAGAATGTCTATTTAGCTTTACCAAACCCTTATGAATACAAGAGGTGGCTGTACTAACACGGACGAGCATTTTCTTGGTTTCTATTAGATCACTAATTGCTTCACAGGAAGGAGCAAGCTCGTTGAAGGTATCAACAGTGGCCGAATTGATTAAAGTATTCCAAGAGAAAATAGGATTATCGTAAGCAAGAAAGTACCAATAGGTGAGTAGATATTGAACAACAAAGGAGAAATTCTTATGCCAGTACATCAAAGAGATAAAAATATTGTGAAAACTGCCATGGTTGCCGCAACTGGGTTGGGTATTCCTGGAATTTTCAATCCCGGTCTTGACACGGTGGGCATGGCTGGAATTTGGACTACTATGGTTGGCGCAATTGCTGCTAAATCTGGCCATTCGGTTAGCCCAAATATGATTGCCAAGTTAGTTGGGGCATCCGTGGCGGCGGTTTCGTCCTATTTACTAGGTTCAAAAATCTTAACGTGGGTGGCAACACCACTTATTCTGGCTTGCCCAATCGCAGGAGTCCCCGCCGCCGCATCTGTAAACGGTTTTCTCAATGGGCTATTCACATACCGCCTGGGACTAACTGTATCCAATCAGATGGCAAAACCTAATTTATCACAAGACGATCTGTTAAACCTCTGTATGGCAATTGTTCCACATTTGATTTATTTACCTAATATAGACGAGATCAGAGAAGTACAAAACCTACTAACGAGCTAAGAACAGAAGGCTAAATTCAGATTACGTATTTTCGTTACAAAAGGAGATTTTATGCTTACAACTTATAACGGCACTGTTTTTAATTCATTAAATCCATTTCAACTCGCGAAGCAACAACTTACTAAAAACAGAGATCTCTTGCCGCAAATTGGCGCAGTTATTTGCAAACACGGTTTACAAGATGTGATAGGAGTAACTCTGTTGCATAAACATTTCAATATATTTCCTGGTGAAGTATTAATCGAAAAAGTTAACGATAATACAATCCAGGTTAGTCCTAATAGGGTAGACCACGAAACTGCACTTGTTCCTTATATTTGGGCATTCTCTGAAAATGACCTTACTGGAGAAAGGCGTTGGTTTCCATTAGAGTTTACTTATAAGACCAACATAACAGCGGCGGGAATGGCTGACCGAATATGCCAACAAAGCCAATTCCTAAAGGATATGGCCGATAAGTTAGACGAAATAGGTTTAGCTGGCGTTTTTGGCATTACAACACTCCATAGAGATCTTGTCAAAGCCAATGGTAAAGATGACATCACACTTGAGACTACAGACGACGAGGCACGTATTCTCACAATTGCTGTAAAGTCGAGGGACAGTGTTAATTTAACTGGAGCAACTCAGACTTTGTGGAGATTTAAAGAGAATTTTGAGATTGATAGATATTGTGGCCATTGTTGTCATCATTACTGTGATCACTAACGGGTAAAAGCCATATATATTTAAGGAAGCTAACAAGATTTATAAAATAGTTGGAAACTTACCTAAAGAGAAGTGTTTCTTAACATTTAAGACAACCCTTCCTTTAGTTAAAACCTAATCCAGTACGGATGGGATATGGCTAAAAATATATCTTAATGTAACAAAAAAGCAGGAGGCCTATGAGAACCAAAAAAGATGTGTGTTTTTACGATCACAAACAATTAGATGTATTGTAAAAATTGGCCTGTGCATAGTAACGGAACAAAAACCTACTTCAAGGAACAAAAAAGATTACGTATGATAATGTATAGTAGTTAAATAATAGAAACTGAATCTCCACCTATTAAAGTAGGTGGGTTCGGGAAAAGTAGAATAAAGTCTAAACTGAACAAAGTTCGGCTAAAGATTAAGAATATTAAAATAAGAAAGCAAAGCTTTCTTTCTTGCTTGAGCATCCAGCTAAGGCTTTACTATTATCCACAAGTTTGTAAGTAAGTGATTTGAAAAGAGATACAAATGACGCAAAATGCATTTTGTCAAGCCAGATATTATTTTCACTGTATAAGAAAGTCCTGTATTTAACAGCTTTTCCTTTTTCCTTGTAATCTTCAAATGCATAATGATGTGCTGCAACATTTGTACAATAGTAAGCACTAAAGCTGGGGGTTCTATCCAGCGTGAGACAATAAAAGCACAAGAAAACTCATCAGAAAATTAAAGCAAGATTAACCTCCTAAATATAGGTTTTCTTGTAGAAAAAATATTGTATATCGTTAACTACTTATTTTGCAACAAGATATTTTATATTTAGTTCTTGCCTAGCTTACTAAACTTTTGGGTAGTTTGTGCTTAGAACCCTAGGTGGAGATTCAGTTTCTATTATTTGTAATATTTTCAATTCTAGTTAAATAGGAGAGTTTGATTAGGGTGAGTAACAATAGCAAAAAACAATTTCTTGAAACTTCGAGAATAGGCAATATTATCTGTCCTGCTTGTGGAAATCCGATGAGTATGCGGGAGTTTGCTAGCTACCAACTTGTGTTTACATCTAAAGCTAGGCAAACTCTAAACACAATGGTTGAGCATTATGTAAACTTTTTAACATTTTTTAATGATGCTTTATTATTTCACGACCAATACGGTCTCGATAATATTCCTTTAGATGTTATACCATATCAAGTGAGTGAAAATATGAATGAATTAGGCTTTTATAAAGGAACTTTTGCTGATAGCGTTAAAGTTCTTTGTCATTCACAAGAAAGTTTAGCGGTACTAAATAAAATACGGCAACTACCAAAAACACAACATATACCAGAAGGAGAAGACCACGAAACATTACTCAAGAACTGCTACTCTTTGCTTTATGGTCAAATTGCTCCATATGACTACGTAGCATCATTATTTGAGATTGTTGACCAACAATACCCAATCCAACATGCAATAAGAGGAAGAGGAGAAATTGTAGAAGAGGATTATCAAATTCTTGAAAGCTTATTGGACTTGCAAAAAGGAAAAAATTTAAATGAATTTTTCAATGCAACCTTTATTAAATCTAATTTAGGTAATTGGGCTCAACTTATCAAAAATCTTGTGATTATTGCTCCGGGATATGCACGATATCTAGGGTTTCTAATTAAATTAGCAAAAACAGTAAATAAATCTGTAGACCCTAAACAGTCCCAAATAGATAAAACTCAAGCTTCTCCGATTTTTTTTGAAACAGTCCCTAAGCCCCTAGGCAAGGTTGAAGCAAATAAGACACAAGTTATTACTATTAAACAAGTTGCCAATTGTATAATGAAATTTGCTCACGTTCTTAATATTTTTTTGTGTGGCGGGTATATAGAACACGATGAAACACAGGAAAAAGACAAAAAAGTTAATTCTGTGCAAACACAATTGGATGTAAGTACCAACAGTACATTAAAAGATCGGATAATAAGGCCGTATAGATTTGGACTTAATTCTATTGTTCAGGACTGGGAAACTTTAGGTAAATTTATAACTAGCTACCCTGCACTAAAAATATTTGCGCCTTACTGGCCTACAGATTTCGTTAATAGAATAAGGAATGATTCTACTACAAAAGATGAAACTTTCACTAACATAGTAAAAACTCTCATTAAAGAGAAAGAACCTGGTTCACCAAAGAACATAGAATCTACCAAACAAGTTTTAGAGACTATTGGGGAGGATTATTTTTTAGGAGTGATTAGCTCAGTAGTTGACTTTGCTTGTCGTGGTAAAGCAATGACCTTACCAAATTATAATGTTCGTACTAAAGTTTTTGGGGGAATTTCAAAAGAACTTCGTGAAATGGCGCGTAACTGGATTGTTAACTCAATATGTGGGTGGTGTCCTAGTGATCGAAATGCTCACAGTTTAGTTTTAATGGGTGGTACGGGCTCAGGTAAGTCTAGCATAGCACAATCAGGTTTAGTTGCTTTGTCAGATTCTCTAAGCCAATTTGGATATTCTCTTTCTTATCCGGGGCCAGTAGATGAGGTAGTTTTTGATTTTTTCCATACTAATCATTATAAAGGCCATATGCCTTCTGCAACAGAAGAAGGTGCTCGTTATACACTGACACTAAGTTTACAGCCAATTAAAAATCCAAAATTGCGTGTAGATTTAGTGTTTACAGATATATCTGGGGAGAAAATAGAGGCTGCCTTATTAGGCGGTGCTGAAGATCCGGTTGTATTAGGAGCTTTACGTTCTGCCAAGACGTTTGTCTATCTATTTGATTTTATAGCTTGGAAAACTTTTGCTTCTACCCTAAGCAGCCCAAATCTTGAGGCAAAATGGGAAGATTTTGTTAAACAAAATAAGCGACTTAATGACAAATCCCGTGCAGTGCGAGACTCTTTCGAGATGTTAAAAGCTGTTGTAGATAAGATATATGAAATAAGGAAGCAAGAAGGAAACAAAGAGGAAGATCCTTATAAGCTTGCTAGGGATAGCAATTTTATTTTGGTATTTCCTAAAGCTGATCTTTATTGGGAATCTCAACGGTTTTTATCAAAGTTTTTTAATAGTTTAAAAGAGTTAAAAATTGTTCATCAAAGCCTTTCAGCAGTAAGCGGGAAGTATGTATCGCGAGGTATATCCATTGAAACACTTAAGCCACTATATGAGCAAATGCGTCGCTTAAAACAGAGTGAAGTACAAGAAGAATCAGATTTATTAAATCTAGATGATATAAGTTTAGATGGTACTCCTCAGTTAGAATCAGACGATGTCCTTAGAATCGCTAAAATGATATCTGATAGAGCAAAGGAGGCTCTTACAAAAGACTTTAAGGAGGCTTTTAAAGCTGAAAACGGAGAATTTGTAGAAGAACATTCATTGCCAACAGTGTTAAAAAGCGGAATTATTGAGTTTTTGGAAGCCAGGTTCAATAATGTGTACTTTTTCCCAGTTTCTGCCCAAGGAGTCGAACAAAGTATTAAACAAGCTTCTAACGGAATTAAAGGTGGGACACCACAACCAATACAAGCAGTTGAATTAAATAAGGATGGAGATAAAGGAGTTATATTGGAAGCTCCTGCCGCACAAGCTTTGTGTGAGTTTATCTTTTTAGTGGCTGCCGCGTCTGCCATGAAAAGTGTATCATAGATGAGGTATTAGCAAGTAAGTAATAAAATCCACTAAAAATTGCAGAGACCATCTGCGATTTTTAGTTTTCTGAAAAGTAATTACCCTATCCCTTTCTCCTCCTATCCCAATCAAACAAAGGTTACTAGACTATAGGAGATATCCATACGTCTTATGGATTTAATTGCAGACATTTTATTGTCGTGGATTTTTTGTTTTTTTAGGAACTAATAGGATGTTTTTGAATATCCTATTAATTTCTGAAACTCCTTCTGGTAAAGGTGATGACCTATATATATAGTGCCAAATATCTCCAAAATTTATACATTTTTACTTGCGGTAATTCATATAGTTTATTTACTTTAGCGGCTTAAGTTGATGTGCATGGGATTATAACTCCTTATAACTAAATTTACTTGTAAGTTCTGTGAATTGTGGAATGGATAAAGTAGTCTAAGTTTATTAATATTTAGCTAAATTTTCCAACTTATATTTGTATCAAATGGGTTGTTTAACTTTATGAAAACAGAGTATTACTGCCTTTTAGAAGATAACAATAATTTTACTAGACCTTCTATAACGCACCCCTCAGAAAATAAGGAACTTGACGCTAAGGTTTTAGAAAATACTGTTTTAGAATTAGCAGATCTGACTACTTGGACAAATAGCTATATTTTTTATAAAACAATGAAGCTAGCTTTCTTTTTAATTCCTATTAAAGAAGTAGCAGCACAAGTTACTCAAGAAGCTATCAACCTTGCCAAAATTAAAAGTGCTGAAAG
Organism: Blastocatellia bacterium; assembly: GCA_039812885.1. Lineage (GTDB taxonomy): Bacteria > Acidobacteriota > Blastocatellia > Chloracidobacteriales > JADJPF01 > JADJPF01. The sequence goes on along the minus strand of JBDIBI010000051.1, from coordinate 8,329 downwards.
AAAAGGCCATCGCAGAAGATTTTTCGCTAACAAAAGATATCAAGAAGGTGGTGGGCCGACTGGTCTATTGATGCATGAAAACCAGTTTGTACAAGCTATGGTTTATCAGGAAATTGAAAAATATGAAAAATATCAAGAAGGTACTGCAACAACAATAGATATAAACTTAATAAAATCAAATGCTAAAAATAAAACTGCTGGTTTAATGGGGTTACTTTCTAACACTAATGTTTTAGAAACAGATTGGATTATTAGGTACTTAAAAACAATTGTTCAGATTTCTAACAACAACTCACCTGATTTAATTACAGCAATAACTCGTTTAGTTTGTGACTTCCAATCAACAGATGTGTCTAATTTATATGTTTTTTTTGGAGGTAAAGGTACAGAGCCTAATTATTTTAGTAAACGTAAGCTGTTACTAATGAATAAATTAAAGAAACGATTTCCATTTTTAGAAATTTGCAAAATAGAAGGTAAAAGAACTTTTTTTTATGGTCAAGAACAAGTTAACTCAAAATGGTCAAACTTGGTAGAAGCATTTTTTGCTCAAATAATTCCCTGGGGAACTAGATGTAATGACCTTACTAAACACGATACCTCCTTTATAAAAGCCGAGATAAGGAAGCTAATAAATATGTTTAGAAAAAATTATATTTTTGAAGAAGACCACAAACAAATGTCTTATTTACACGCTATTGTTTGTCCAGACTGTTTTATAAATTTAATTTCTGCTGTTAAACTTGATTGTCCAAGAGAAAGATTAGCATTGCCAAAATTTTTAAGCTCAAACAATAATTCTAGTAATAACTTTGACGATGATTCTGAAATAAATAATGGAAATATTGTGAATAAATTAGATAGGAAATTAAAATTAACAGAAGAAGAATTAGATGATTTAACTCAATCATCATTAAAATATCTAAGTAGAGAAGCAGAACGACGAGAAAATATAAAAATAGAAAAGATTGGAATTTTATTGGATGGTCAACAACTCCCTATTTTAATAGATAAGCAAGAAGAAAGCGTTTGGGACTTAACTTTAAATAAAGTTGTGTGGTTTAACATTAAAGAACCTATTTCCAATATTATTAAAATAGTATCTTGGGACTCAGAAGGTCTTTTAGCTATTGGCCTTTTGGAATTAAATACTAAGAAAGTTCAAAATTCTTGGTCACACAAATTGTTAGGCTGGAAAAAAGATAGCATCATCTTACCTAATAATCATTCAATAGATATTGTTATTAAAGTCATAGAAAAAGAAGATGAAGAAGATGAAGAAGATGAAATTGTTATTGGTGCAAGATATCAAGATTCAAGAAAGGATTTTTACTCAAGCAAAATACTTTTTGAAAACTTATCTACACTGTGGAGCAACACTTCAAAACAACAATTGGCAATGCTAAGTATTTTAGTTATATCTATTGTATCACTTTTAATAATTGTTAAACCTTTGCTGTTTAATAAGTTAGAAATTGCAAGCAATGATCCTATAGTTTCAAATCCATTACCATCAGGAAATTTACGTGGCAGCAAAATCACCACACTTGCACCAGTAAAAGTTCTACCAAAGCTAGCTGACCCATCAAGCAAAGACAGTATAACCTTTAATTTATCTGATAAACATAATAACCGTTTAGAAAATGTAGATGAGTTAATAAAACTTGAAGTTCCAAAAGACATTGCAAATATTCAGCTACTATTGAATATTGAAAGTATATCTAAAAAGGTTGAAAAATTTTCTTTAACTATAACGACGAGGGGTAAAGAAAAAGAATTAATATGGAAAAAAGTAGTAGATAAACCTTTAGATATATCAGAAATAATGGTTTCTATACCATCAGATCTTTTTAACGATCAAGAATATAGTTTAATAATTAAAACTATTGATAATGATCTAGAAAAAGAGTTAATGCAATACAATTTAGTTATAGAAAAAGTAAATGTTAAAAACAAGAATGATTAAGGAGTTATATCTAAACCACCTAAAAGTATAAAAGCTCCCCATGTAATAGGTGATTGCTTTTTAAGATCTGAACTGGAAATAAACTCATTTTGTACAGCACATAGGGCTTCTAAACTGCTTTGTCCAGATGCTTTTCTTTCGTGGAATCTAATGAAAAATTCTGCAGTTAACTGATCATCTATTTGCCATGAACTAGCTATTACAGCAGGCACACCTGCGGCTAAAAATGAACGTGCTAGACTTATATTTCCTTCTCCTAGCTTAGTTTGTCCGCTAGCAGTGCGACAAGCTGATAAAATGGTTAAACGTGTTTTAGTAAAACGAAAGCTATATAATTCATAAGCATAAAGAATATCATTATTAATAGTTGATTTCTCGGTTTCATCAAATGCAAAAACTAATTGTGAGTAGCTAGGGAAATTTTCATTTTCTACACCATGACCTGCAAAATGAATAACACTATAACTGCTAGCAAGCTTATAAAAAGCTTTTTTTGTAGCAGCATCATTTGTTAGCAAGGCAAATTCTGTAACTCCATTCTTAGTCATTAATTGATTGTAGGCATTACTAATTTGGCTAGCTTCTTTGGCAGCAAATGGAATATTTGTTAAAGAAGAAGAATTTTTATCATAGGTTGAATTACTAATAATTAATAAACTTTTATCATCTTTTTTTATTATTTCTTTATCTTTAGTTAAACATTGTGAAAAAACTCTTGCACTAGGAGCATACATAACAGCCCAATCCTGAACTAAATATCGATTTGTAGAAGGGTTGATTAATATAGAAAAAGGGAGATCATGTAGCATTTTGTCTGGAACAATAACTAGGGTAGTTGCTTCAGCAAGATAGTTTTCTAAAGGCTTAAAAATTACTTTATAGAATTCTTTAGTTAAATCATTTAGTAAATTATTTTTATCAATAATTTCAATATTATTCTTTATATTATTAACTATTCTATTTATATCTTTTTGACTAATTTTTATCTTTAAGAAATCAACTTTTTTCTTACCAATAATCCAAACAAAACTTTGTTTCTCCATAATACAATATTCAATAATAATTGTGTTATTGGGTACAACGCTTTGTATTTCTGAAAGAGAAAAAGGAATTCCAGTAGTTGTATTAGTAGTTGCACTAGTTTTTTTACTCAAGTAATTAGAAGTATTAATAACATCTAATAAACCTCTGGCCCTAGCCCTTTCAAGATAATTAAAAGCTTCTTCCACATTACCTTCTTCTATTTGCATTTCTATCATTTGTTCATAAATGGACTGAGAATCTTCAAAAAAAGAGATTCTTTGACCTTGTTGAGAAATATTTTCTCTTTGTTTTTCAAATTCATCAATTCCAGCTATAAGATCTTTTAATGCTAAATTTTTGTTACCTAATGAGTTATATGCTTTTGCACGGGACTGATAGATGTGGGTCAAATAATATTTGTCAGTATAGTTTTTGTAGGTTTTTAAGGACGATGTTAAAAGTTCAACAGCATGTTTTGCATCATTTACTAACTCATAATCAGCTTCAATTATATCCATATATTCTTTTGTCAAGCTTTTAAGCAAGGGGTCTGTAATTCTACTACAATATGTTTTAGCTTTTTTTAAATCATCAATTGCAGCAGAATCATTTTTTAAGTGATGGTAAGTTGTGCTACGTCTAAGTAATGTATTTGTAATAATTACTTCATCTTTGGTTGTTGTAGCTAAAAACACTGCTTCATTGTGAAAATAGATAGCTGTTTGAGGGTTATTTAGTTTTTCAATTTGACTAGCAATCCCAGTTAAAAATAAAGCTTTTTTTATAGGATCATTAGACTTGTCTAAAATAGACAGAGCTTTTTTCTGATGAAGAAATATTTCTTCCTTTTCATTTATCTGACTTAATATTTCAGAAATAACGAAATGTGATGTAGCAACGCCTTCTGTGTCGCCACAAGATTGAAAATATTGCAAAGCTTTGTTTTGAGATTTAAAGGCCAAGTCTATTTGAAATAGGTGTCCTTGAAAACTACCTATATTACGCCATATAAGGCCTGATAGATAAATGTAGTTATTCTTTTCTGCTATTGAAGCCAAGTTTTCCAAATTAGAAATAGATTCATTGTAATTCCTACTCCATTTAGTAGTAAGTAACGTAACTAAAATTTCTCCACCTCTATCATTTAGTTTAATAAAAATGTCTTGCGCTTCTTTAATTTCCTCTCTCGTTTTAGTAACTTCGTAATTATCGTAGGATTTAGTAGATTTCTGATAAATAAGATATGCTTTTGCTAAATTGCTTAGAGCGTTACTAGATGTTTTTTGCTTTGAATGGAATTTAATAATCTCTACTATATCTTTGATTAAGTTGTCTTTTTGCAAGCTAAACAAGTTAATACCAATTTGGTCAACTAGCCATAAGTTTTTATCAGAGTTATTTTTATCACCTTTAAGATAAGCACTTGCCCATTTAGCTAGTAGCTCATTTAAAACGTACATTCTTGCTTTATGAGGATGACTAGAAACCAGATTTTGAATTTTGCTTGTTAGATTTGGGGAGTTTAGGATTAAATTATTTATTTCTTTATCCCATATATCTATTTCTACCAAACAGTCTTTGTTATTAAACGAAAAGTGTTCTTTAGCCTTAGTTAAGAGTTCTTTATCTCTTATTTCCTTTTTTAAGTATTCTTCCCATACAGTGTTAGCTTGATAGCTTAAATGCAAACTTTGCAAGACTAAAGCTTTGTTGAATAAAGCTGGTGTAAAATCTGAACTAAAGGTTAAAGCTTCATCCAACAGTGAAAGTGCATGTAGGGAGTCGCCTAAACTATTTGTTTTATAACCACGAATAAAATAAATAGTAGCTAAATTATTTAATAAACAAGCGTTTTGAGAATATCCTTTTACAGCTATTTGTTTTTCTAAGAAACTAATTTGTTCTGTTATTTCTTCTTCTGGCTCAAGATACATTTGCTCCAAAGCAATATTTTTATCACCATTTGAGCCAGTTCTACAAAACTCTGGATGAAAATTTATGAAGTTTTCGTCAGCATTTGTTGCCAATATAATTTTCTTTTGTTGGCTATAATTTCTGACATTTATTTTCCTTGTATACCAAACTGAAACGGTTAATAACAATAATAAAGACACTAAAAATAATTTTTTCACTTGTTTAGATAACAAAAGTAATAAAGCTATTTTTGAGTCAAAGTTATGGGTGCGTTTTGAAGAAAAAGGTTTTTGAAAAAGTAATTTACCAAAAAGTATCATGTGAGTATCAGTTTTGTCTAAGAAAAATTATATTAGGGCATTTGAGTAACTAATTTAACTGATGCTAAACAATCTATCAAGCCTGAACCTACAAATATAGGTTCATAAGGTAACGAAACACAGCAACTTTTAATTATAAACTGTACTTGTTGAGGTGTGAGATTTGGATTTTTAGCTAGTAATAATGCAGCTAAACCAGAAACTTGAGCAGCAGCACCACTGGTCCCCCACCATTCTTTTATTATATAAGTTTTCCCCCATAGAATTTCTCCATAAGTTGGAGCCACACAATCTGGTTTAATTGTTTTACAAGAAAATTGTCCTGGGCCACGACTACTGTCTCTATGCCCAAAACCATATCCCCTTTTAGGAAATTGATCTAGTCTATTATCTTCATCTACAGTACCAACACAAATAACTTCATCTAGTGAATTTGCTCCAAAAATAGAATTTTTATGATCATTAGTGTTGTTGCCACATCGCAAAACATGATTATTACCAGCAGGAAAAACAACGACTATGCCTTTACTAACAGCATATCTAACTATCCTTAAAAATGGAGAATTAAAATCATCAGTAGCAGCTTCTTGTTTACGTATTCCATAAGAATTATTTATTACTAGTCTACGAATTTTTTTATTTTCTACTAAAGATATTAAATAATCATAGATTAAACATAATTGTTCTTCTTCAAAATTAGTTTTACAAGAAATTAAGTTTGCACCAGGAGCTACACCATTATAATGTCCGCCAGATTCCATAGTGGCAGCAGCAATACATGCCACCATGGAACCATGGCCTATTTTATCATCCCAAGCACTATGATAGTTCGGCCAACTATACCTAGATCTTTTCCAATTAGGAAACTCTGCTACATCGCTTATACCTGTATCTATAACTGCAATGTGTACTCCTTCACCTTGACTAATTGACCAACTTTCATTTGCTTTGATATGAGTAATCACATTATGTAAGCTTTTGTTTTGCATTATGTTGTACCAAAATATCACTACTTTATAATAACTATTGTTTTATAAAGTAGTGATACGTAATCTAATCTATGCTCTATCATCAGGGTTATAAATAATAGGAGCGCATAAAAGAGGCCTTGGATATTCTGGCCCTAAAGGACTTCTAGCAGGTATTCGTAATACAGAAGGATTTTCTTTAGCAATTAAATAAGCTAACTCAAAATCCACTGTATTTTCTGGGTCATCCATTTTCACAGCTTCTAAACCATCTGGAGGAATATTATTAATAGATAACTCTAAAACTTCACCATTCTTAGGTGAAAAAGTAAAACCTTGCCCAGTTCGTTTAGAAAAGAAACTAATATCTTTAGAGTCAATATTAGTTTCATATAAAACAGAGGAAGCTATTCTTTGTTTATAATTATTTGTACTAGGCGAAAAATAATATTCATCAATGGAAATATACTCGCTTTCTAAACCAGAATATGCGCCTACAGAACCATCTGTTAATTGCAAGCGTCCTGCAATAGCAAATTTACTAAGATTTTCCTCTTCAACAAAACATTCATCTTTAACGGTCAAGCCATTTAATTCAGGATAAATATTTTTCGTAAAGGGGACTAAGTAAAAACTTTTTTCTTCATTTTTCAATATTGTTAAATTATTTAAAGGCAGGTTTTTACCATTGGCCTTTATTTCTATATCATCTCCATTAAGTACCCATTGCCCTGTAGGAAAAGCATTCTCAGAATTTGAATTAATAAAGAAAAAAGGTTGATTTTTGTTTGAAACCACATCTGCTAAATTAAACTTAATAGCAGGTAGATGCGATACATGCCGAACACCATTTGAGGCAATACCTGGAGCGCGAGCATCTATCAAAAATACTCTCATAGACTTTTCCTCTTTTGTATTAGGAACAAAAGCACATAAACCAGAAAATTTTATTTGTAATTTGAAACCCATAATTTTTCTCCCTAAAAATATAAAAAATTTTGTCTCTCAATATGGGTATTCGGAAGAACTCAAAAAAAGGTATAAAAGTTTTTACTAGTTATATTATTATTTATTTTATAGACAGTATGCCCAACATAGTTTTAATTAAACCTTTATTACAGGTATATACTTCTGATGGAACTAGATATAGATTCTCTGCTTTTATCTTGGCAACAAGGTGATTTAAAAGCTTTTGAAAGACTTTTTCCTATTGTTTATGATGAATTGCGTTTATTAGCTTCAAAAATACTAAAAAAAAGCCCTTATCAGCCTTTATTACAAACAACAGCATTAGTCAATGAGGCTTTTTTTCGTTTGAGGCAGTTAAAAAAGGTATCTTTAGAAAGCCGTAATCACTTTTTTGCGTTAGCCGCTAAAGTAGTAAGAGGTGTAGTGGTTGATTATGTTCGTAGTGAAAATGGTAGAGATAATCGCAGAATTAAAGTTACCCTAAATGAAACAATATCAACTTACTTCTCAGATAATATAGAACTACTAGCTTTAGACACAGCTTTAGAAAAACTATCTGTTCTTCACCCTCGTGGTAGCAAAATCGTTGAGATGCACTTTTTTGGTGGCATGACATTTGAGGAAATAGCTGACTTTTTAGGTTGTTCTATTAGCACCGTTAAAAATGATTGGGCATTTGTTAGGGCTTGGTTACTACGTGAGTTAAAAGGTTAATTTATGGATACAAAACATAAATTAGAAAATATCCAAATAATCTTTTTAGAAGCAATAAATATTCCTACAAAAGATAGAGCAGTATTTGTTGAAAAAAGATCCAACAATAACCAAGAAATAACAAGAGAAGTGCTAGAATTACTTTCATATCATCAAGAAAAAGAATCGTTGTTGGATAAACCAATATTTGAACAAGCCGTAAACTTACTTCAACCAGAATTTAGTTCTAAAATAGAGTACATAAGTTTTTATAAGATAGTAAAAGAAATAGGTCGAGGTGGCATGGCTACAGTTTACCTAGCAGAAAGAAATGATGAACAATACAAACAAAAAATAGCTATTAAACTAATCCAACCTGCTTTGGTTACAGAAACACTAACAAAAATGTTTGTTAGTGAAAGACAAATTATGGCAAACCTAAACCATAACAATATTGCTAAACTCTTGGATGGTGG
>JBDIBI010000050.1:0-32512 GCA_039812885.1 Blastocatellia bacterium | reverse complement strand
AAACCTGAAAACCATTTAAATTACCAAAAAAGTTGTCGTTCAGTAGCAACTATCGTGCCAGAAACCATTAGTTTTTCAATGATCAAAATCTGCTACTTATTACTACAAATACTATGCCAAACTAATATTTAACCGGAGAAATTTAATCAAATTAATGCTATCTAATATTAGCTATTGCGCTGCCCATAGCTCCATATATGGATATTAGTAATAATCCTATTACTGTACCAATAACAAGTAGAAACGCTGGCTCAATCAGTTTTAATAACGCTTCTATATCCTCATCCAATTTTTCAAATTGCTGTGTAGCATAATTGATGAGCGTGGAGTCTAATTTTCCATTACTTTCAGCAGAAGAAATACGAAAACGTAAGTCTTCATTAAATACAAAATGAGCTTTCTCTAAAGCTACGGCTAGTGATTCACCTTTGCAAATCCAGTCTTTCGCAACTTCAAAAGATGCACCAACTTCCTTATTCTTTGTTGCATTTCCTACTATTGGTAATGATTCAGTAACACTAAGTCCTGCACTATAAAGAACGCCCAACAACATCATACTTTCAGCAAGACTAGCTCTAATAAAAGCATTTTTGACAAATTTAATCCGTAGTTGATATGTTTCCCAAAGCTGTTTGGCTCCCATATTCCAAATGCCGTATACAGCAGAAACTAAACCTATTACTAGAAATGGCACATAGTAATAATTGTTTTGTATCCACTCTCCAAAATCAAATAGCGTAGTGCTTAAAAAACCTAGTGATTTATAGACATTAAGAGCTATAAAGACATCTTTTAGTGTAGGTAATATTGAGAAAGCAAATACACATACTGCTGCTACCATAACCCCAACTATTACTGCTGGATAAATCATTCCATTACGTAATGCACGTCTGGCTTTATTACTACGTTTTAGAAAACTAAGTAATAAATCCAAGATGCCAGGCTCAACTTCGCCCTTGACCAACTTCTTTGTCCATTTCCCAGAGCGTTCGCACGCCTCTATAAGAGAGCAAGCAAACCCCTTGAAGGCGTTAGGATGCTTTTTCATAGCTTCACTTAAAGATTCACCTGCACTAATCATGCTGATTAAATTAGTTGCGACAACTTTTAGTCGTTGAGTACTACCAGCTTTCATTTTTTCAAGCTGACTAAGAGTAGTACCACCAGCCTCTTGTCCATCTTTTAATAACTCAAAAAAGAGAGTAGGCTCGTCACCTTTGAGTTTAGCTGTGCTTTTAACGCTCAATCTGACCTTATCAGAGAAGGTAGTATTAGTATTAGTGTTTACATTACTTCTACCAGTATTAACTAAATTATTAGTTCTGGAAGCTACATTATTTCTATTAGTATTTATTGCTGACATTTTATTTACCTCGCCTTTTTCTTTTCCCTATATACTTAGATATATCAGTTATTTAGCTATTGACTTATTTTGATTATTCCAAATGATTTTGATTAAGCTTTGCTTAGTTTAAAGAATCAAGTTCTTCGTAAGGAGCGCAAAATGGCAACCCCTCATCTTCAGGATGAATAGGAACGCCAACTTGATCAACTAGCTCAAATAATGAAATATCTCCCATAAGAGCGCGGGTTAAGCCGTTGATCCATAAGGTTTTGAAACCAAAACTCCGAATAGCTTCAGTACGTATTTCAGAAGCAGGTATTCTCTGTAAGATTAGTTGTCGTAATTTTTGAGATAATAATAAAATCTCAAATACCCCAACTAGTCCACGCAATCCCGTACCGTGGCATTTTTTACAAAAACTACCGTCTTTTAATTTGCCTGTGCTTTTCATAAACTGGATTTTTCCTTTGTAGCTAGTTCGTTGTATATATTCGTCAAGTCTGGGAATTTCAGGAAGATCAGTGTCCACAACTTTTTCACAATGATCACAATTTTTTCTGATCAACTTCTGATTTATAATAGCTTTAACTGAATCGGCTAGACGTGAAGGCTGTTTTACAAAATCCATAAGCCGTTCAACTACTTTATTTGCGTTCGCCGCGTGGAAAGTGCTATAAACTATGCAACCGCTATCTGCTGCATCGATAATAATTTGTGCTGTTTCAGAATCCCTAGTTTCACCTATAGAGAGGATGTCGATATTAGAGCGTAATGCAGATTTTAAGAAATATACATATCCATGTTCTTCTCCATCGCTACCCATAACTCCTGGTTGCACAGCAATTTGCACTACCCCTTTCATTCTAAATTCAATTGGGTCTTCTAAGGAAACGATTTTTTTATTTGGACGATGTACCCGACCCTCTTCTAACATTGCATGTTGAGTCGTTTGTTTTCCACTGTTGATGGGGCCTGAGAAAATTACTAGCCCATCACAAAACCTTGAAATCATAACCATTAGTTTTTTCTGTTCTGGTAAAAGACCAATATTATCTAGGGTTGGAATAAAATCAGATTTGTATTGAAATCTAATGGAAACACTAGAACATCTATCTATATTTGTTGGGGTAATATTACATCGCATTTCAATACTAGCTAGTTTCGCTCCATATACTAATTCTGCTCGTATTGTGCCTGTTATAGCATTATGATAACTACTAGTGTCAATATTAGCTAGTGTTTTTAATACAGTCATTAATTTTACATAAGTTGCTGGCAGCATTTCACATCTAGCAAGTTCGACCATCTGTCTATCAATTCTAGCTCGTATAACTAAGTAAGTTTTTACATTACCATTTGATAGGGTTTCATATTCTAAATCAATATCACAATCTGTTCCGCGTTTAGAATGCACTTTACAAAATGCGTCAGTTAAAATGGTATTAAACAAGTTTGTTTCGTCTATTTTTTGACCATGCTCAAATTTAATACCTAGTGGTAGTTCTATTTCAGATTCTATTTGGCTAATATGAAGCCTATGCTCCTCAAGCCTTTCTTCATCTTCAATTCCTGCTATTTCAGAATCAATATTTAAATAATGATGAGTTATTGCTTCACTAAGTACACTCCAAGGGGCTAACTGGAAATCTACTGTATATTCAGGGCATTTATTTGTAAAATGCTGAATTAACAATGGTTTTACTGGTTCGGATGAATATAAAACTGTTAATGTAACGCCTTCTAGTTTTAAAGGTAAAGCTCGCCAATGAAGTGCATCTGTTTTAGAGATTAAGTTTAGAATATCATTTGGAATACTAAAAAGAGTAGAAAGTAATGAATGATTTTCACCAATTTGCTCATTACTATTACTCGTTTTTGTATGCTTATGATTACTATTTTTATTAGTATTATTACTTGTATATTGATTAAGATTTTTGTCGCTACGCTTATTATTGCTATTTTTATTGATGTTTTTACTGGTACTAGTATTGTTGTTATTAGTAGGGTCTGTAAAAAAATCATTATCAAGCTCGTCAAGTCTAGGGTCAAACTGGAAATTAGCTAAATTTTGGTTTGATTGGGGTTGTTGAGATTCTAGATTAAGGTCTACTAACTCACTAGTAACCCTGCTCCACTGTTCGCTAGTTACACCAAAATCAGGATTATAATCTGTTGAACCTGCTGATCTTGTGTCTGGTATAGCTACCATTTCTGATGTTCTAAAGTTCTTCTCATCTTTGCAAACTTTTAGCTGTGGCATCGCCTGAATTTCAAGTTCTTCGCTACTTCTTGTCAGTATTGATCTAAAGAATTTTGTGATACTCATAGTTATGTCTCATCCCTTTTTTCGTTGTGATTTTCCTCTATTTTTTGTGAGGTTTAGATTTAGTCAGATTAGTTACTATCTATTAAGCAATTCCTATCAATTGATTGATCGTTATTTACTTTTTGTCTTTCGTCTTGTTTTCACTTGATGTAAAAGCTGATAAATTAACTTTTGCTTTCACATTGCCTTTAAGTTCACCTTCTTGAATACGGGTATATTCAACAGAATTGACCTGTAATATTCTGCTAAAATGTGCTAATTCAGTAAGATAGCCTCTTAAACTTGAATCATCACCTAGTATTTCTGCTTGTACAGGGATCTCATTTAATGTCCCAGGTTTAATTTTTGCTGTGCTTGGAGTAAAAGACTCTAAGCGTAAACCTCTTTGTATAGCTGCATTTTGAACATCTTGTAACACTGTAGGTAGATCATTTTTATTTGGTACAAGAGGTAAAAGCCTTTGATAATCGGCATCTACTTGATTAGATTCATTTTCTAACTCTGGCATATGTTTACTAATTTCTTCTAGTGTTGTATTACTAGCTTGTAGTTCTGTGAGTTTTTGCTGTTGAACCTCTAATGATTTAGTTTCTGCATCAAAATAGCCATAATTACTTACTAAATAGCCACCGATCATAATTACTGCTGCAAATATAATAGCAATCAGTATTTCTGTTCTTTGTCTCTTTTTCTCTTCATCTGTTTGTAGTTGTGGTTTTTGTGTATTCATGGAATTACTCCCTTATAAAGTTATTTACATTTTTAGCCTAATTAGTTGTTATTACTGGTGCCATTGCCATTTCTAGTTTCGTTTGTATTTCTAGTTGCTTGATTTTTAACATAATTTTCTCCTCTTAATATCTAGTAGTTGATTTACTTAGTAACTTGTTGGGCTACTTGAATTTGTGTTTGTGGCGGTAGATTGATTATTGGATTTACTGGTATAGCACCGACATACCTAGTTGTAATTTCATAAGTACATTGAATTGCATCTATAGCAACATATCTAGTAGGAGTTACATCCTCATAATTATGTTGCTGTAAAATACTAGCAAACACTCCTACCTTAATTTTATCTAATGCGTTACCAGAAATCTTTACTTCTGAGCCACTTATAGATAATTGATTAATAGTGATTAAATCTATAAATCTACTTTCATTCATATAACCCTGAATATCACGCATAATGGTTGGTACAAGTAATTGAGTCTTTTGAATAGCTTCAACAGCTTTAATCCTTTCATTTTTAAGGCTGTTACGGCGTTTAAGATCATCATATATAATCTTAGTAGCAACCAGAGAAGATTCCTTAGTTTTTTCTGCTGTATATTGATTTTGCAATTTTACTACGTTGTTATTGTTATCATAATAGCGATAGCCTGCTATACCTAGTGCAAGTAATACTCCTAATAGGATGATAAATTTCTGATGAATGAGTGCGGGTGCAACCTCGCGGGCTAATACAGTAACATTAATAAGAATTTTATCAGTGATGTCCTGTTGTATTTTAACTTCAGGTCTAGCTGGTGTTGATTTACCAAAGCTATTTTTATTAGCTAAATCTACTCCAAGGTTTTCACAATGCATTGCAACTGCATTGCAGGGAATTGCATATGTATGGTTAGATGATTCTACGTTAAATGTTTCTAAAGCACTAAGAGCATTAATGTTTATGAGTTTGGAATAAAGTATGTCTAATACATCAACTTCACGGATTTTTAGTTGGTGTTCACCTGCATGTTGTCGTACATCAGTTGCAAATTGTATAGAAACATTACCAGAAAATACTACTAAGTCATAAGTAAATAGATTAGGCATTTCAACTGCAACACTTTTTTCACTACCATCATTATTAATACTTCTATCAACAGGAACTTGAACTGGTCTTACCGAGTCACAATACTCGCTACCACCTTGTAACATTTTCAATATTTCTAAAGCTAATTTTGTATCATTGGTGTCTTTTGCAATATTGAAAAATAGTACTGTTTTTACAGTATTATACTGAACAATAATAATGCTAGCGTGATCCTGCTGAATATTAATTAATGCGGCTGTCATTCTAGAACGTTCAGCATAATTACGCGCATACCCATAAGTGTTTATTGGGTCATTATGAGCTATAGAGAAAGAACATTTTAGGCCAAGTGCATTATGAAGTGTAGCAATTTCTTCTACATTACTTTTTGGTAGTGCTACTAGTACAGCACTATTACCCATATTATAGTAATCATAAAATTGAGTTGAATTGTTATTGGATCGGGATCTTATGGATTTTTCCGATTCAAAACTTGATGGAGTGAGACTGCGTGTAACAAACGTCATTCCATTTTTGTTGTTTACACAATAAATAGTATGACTGATGCTATATTTAGATAGAGCAAGCTTTAGAGCCTTCACATCTGAATATGTAGATACATGAATGATTTCAACCTGATTGGTGTCGATATTTGGCCTACCAATAACTACTTTCCAGTTATTTTCATTAAGTTCGATTGCTAAAAAGTTTTTACGGAACATTTTCTTTTACCTCTGTATTCTGTAGATTTATTTTTATCAATTAGTAGTTTTTCTTTGATAACTATTATTTAATATATATATTGGGCTAATTTTATTTAATTTATATTAAGTATAATTGCCTAACTATTGATTGCATTCGATCAATTAGCAAAAACTTCTCTAAGACTGTTAAAACCCATTTTTGATTAATTAAATTTTTGATTTTTCTATAATTTCATACAGCAAATGCTATGCCAAAAACAGATTAAAAATTATAGTTAGGAGTAGGTTTAGAATTTGCGTATATATATTATCCCCTCGCAAAACAGGAAATATTTTTAAAAACGGAAAATATTTTTTCAAATTTTCCGGAACCGTTTTTTTAGTTATTAATTTTTTCTCTATAGCCATATTTACTTTATTGCGCCTTTTTTGCTTTTTTAACTTTAGAAATTTTTTGTGTATATATATTATCCCCTTCAAAAGTAGGAAATATTTTTAAAAACAGAAAATATTTTTTCAAATTTTCCGGAACCGCCTTTTATCGTTCCGAAGATGGGTTTTATTAATATTTTTTAGCTAAAACATGCATTAAGTGAAAATAAACAAATAGGCATAAAGGTTTTATGGAAAAAAAAGAGTTTTTAACCGTAAAAGAAGTAGCAACTCGTTTTGGGTTTTCTGACAGAACTATTACTAGGCATATTAAGAGGAAGTTACTTCCAGCAATACGTCTTAGTAGCAAACATTGGTTAATCAAAGAATCAGATATAGAAATTTACATTGAAAATGTTAAAAACCAAGGCGGCAAAGTGGCTATGTTATTTTCAGAGCATTTAAAAAAACTTGAAGAAACTTAAAAACTCAAGCTTTTTATAAAGTGAACCTCACAAAAACTACCAAAATCTACCTTAGCATTAAAGTTCAATAACATTAATATCTTAATAGCTAATAAAGATAAAAAAAGATAATGATGTGTCTGAAACTAGACATATCATACCTTATACCAACCATGCTAAAATCGTACCCGGAAAAAAACAGGAAATATTTTCAGTTTTTAAAAATATTTCCTGTTTTGCGAGGGGATAATATATATAGGAAGTTTATTGTTGTGAGCGATTATCGAAAGCTGACAAATGAAGACCTAGTAGAGCTATATGTCTTAAATGATGATCAAATTGCTTTTGAAGTAATTTATGAGAGGCTACAGCCAATGATTTATAACATGGTTTTAAATATCCTAGGACAATACGATCTTGCCCAAGATATAGCTCAAGAAAGTCTTATTAGATTTGCTCACAGAGCAAAAACCTATGATAGAGAGAAAAGTTTAGTAAGTACATATTTAGTTACAATTGCAAGAGGAGAGGCTTGTAGATATAAGAAAAAGTCTCAAAAAGAAACCAACTTTAGTTTATTAGATACTGTAAACCAACTAATCTTCAAAGGTGATAAAAAAGTAAATGACGAAATGTTTATAAAAGGTATTCATAAGCAGGTTAAAGAAATTATAGGAGAACTACCTTTGGTTGACCAAACAATTTTTAATCTGCGATTTTATGGAGAATTGAGTTCTAATGAAATACTCGTAAACTTACGACAACAAGGATTTGATATAAAAGATGAAAAAACTATTAATAACCGTATTTTCAAAATTAAAAGCCTCCTAATTAAGTTATTGGGAAATGATTATTATAAATACATAGAATAAGAAATAATAACTAGGAAGAAAACTTTATGAATACTGAAAAATCCCTTAGGGAAGAATATCCAGAGGCATTTGAAGAACCTAAAATGTCCAATAAATTAGAAGCTGCTTTATTAGAAGTTGAAGCTGAAATGGCAGCTATGGATCCAAAAATATTTGAAAAGGATATAACTGAGTCGGATCCAAAATTCTATCGTTTCATAAAGACACATGCTTATGTTGAGCCACCACCAAAGCTAAAAGCAAAAGTGATGAAACGTGTTTTTGGAGATGATAATTATCGTCACCAAATATTACGCCGAAAAGTAACCATCAAAATACAAGAATTAAAAGAATTTATCCTAGAGCACTTGCCAGGAAGATTAGAGTTAAAATCTGATTTATTTAAACCAACCGCTACAATGGGAATGATTTTATTTTTATTTACTATAGGAATCATTACTTATTATTTCTTTTATCATTTTAATAAAAATCAGCCAAACCCTGTAGCCAATAACAACAATTCGGTATCAACTCCTAAGCCAACAATTACATCAATACCTAGTCCTATCCCTAATATTGTGGCAAACAATGAGAGTAATGAAAAAGCTAATATAAATAATAATAGCTCAGTTGATAATACGCTTAATAAAAAAGAGAATGATACTCTGGCTGTAGATAAGCATAAAACACCAAAAATCCCTAATTATAGAAAGCCAGAGCAACCAAAAGGTATAGAAAAAGAAAATGAGAACTTAGCAATGGTACACAGGGGGCCAACTATAACAGATGATCAAGCTGACGCTAAAACTAGAACAAAAGATCAAGGTGAGGGTACTAAAATATCATTACTTAATTTAAAGAATGTTTCTGTAGAAGTCGCTACAGAATTACAAGATAAATCCTTAGAAGAAAACTTCAAAAGAGATTTATCAGTAGCTATAAGCAATAGTAAAAAATGGGAACTGGTTTCATTAGGCAAGGCACAAGCTTTTTTTAGGACCCAAGCATCTGGGCGTGACATAATTTTAGTTACTAGAAGCACTAAAGAAATACTTTGGAAAGATGAAAATTATCTAGAAAAGTACCATAAAGACAAAAATTATATAGAGTCGATAGTTTTAATGTTAACTACAGGTAAATGAGCAAACCTGGATCGCACTTCCAAAAGTCGAACAACTTAAAATAAAATTTTTAGGTGGCGGATATGAAAATCAGTTATTTGTTTATTTTAGTAATATTCTTAATGTTTCCTTTAGTAATATACTGTAACCAAGACGAAAACTATTTGGAAATTAATAAACCAGTCAAGGTTCGTTTAGAAGCCGGACAAATGCATGATCATAAAATCATACTTAAGCAAAATAACTTTTTTCATATTACTGTAAAATGCATAGGAATTGACATCAAAATAGAATTCCTTTCTAAAGCGGGAGAAATACTAAATAGAGTAAACGAAAACAGCATAAACCAAACAGAGAAATTAGTAGATATCGCAGAAGTTCCAGGAGAGTATACAATCAGAATAACCTCAATGAATAAAAATGCTCCAACAGGAGATTATGAGATTGAGTTAAATGACAGTCAAGCTGTTGAATTAAATGATAGTTATAAGCAGCAAATACTAGCACGGAAGCTGTTTATGATGGCTGAAACACTAGCCCAAACTGATGGTGGTAGTGAAGAGGCTAATGTTGATCTTTGTAAACAAGCTATTAGTAAATATACTGAAGCAATTAGCCTATATAAAAATATAGGAGATACTAGGCGAGCTTGCGAACTAATAGGAGACATGTCTGAGCTATATCTTGATTATTTATATAAATTTCCTGATAGTTACCAAAAAGCTTTGGATAACTACCGCATTTGTCTTGAATTGTGTAATATGACAAATGATTACTATCAGGAGGGATTACACTTACAGCATATTGCTTATACTCTAAAAAAACAAAAAAAATATAAGGAATCTATAGAATACTATAAGAAATCTATCGCAGTATGTAGAGATTACTTACATGATGTTTATGAAGAAGCCTTGCCAACCGCTAATTTAGGAGTTCTATTTTTAGAAATGAATGAACCTGAAGAAGCCTTAAATTACTTTGAAAAAGCAATTAATTTGGCCGAAAATGCAAAGTTCTTTCACTTTTGTGGTTCAGTATGCGAGCAAATTCTCAACATATACATAAAACAAAATAATAAAGAAATGATTTTAAAAACTTACGACAAGGAGATAACTTACTATAAATTAGCAGAAGCAAAGAAAGAACTTGCTAGTACGTTCAGTAACAAAGCTCAATTTTATAGAACATTATATTTTGAAGAAAATGCAATAAGTAATTATCAAGAAAGCCTAAAACTATATCGAGAAATTAACGATAAAAAAGATGAAGCTATTATTCTGAATAACATTGGCAGCATATATGACGACTATGGAGAAACATATAAAGCTTTAGAGTATTATGAAGCAGCATTAGTAGTTGCTAAACCTTTAAATAATAATGATGTTACATCTTCTATATTAAGTAATTCAGCTATTATATATGCATCAATACGCGATTATGAAAAAGCTATTAGTAATCTTGAGGAATCATTATCATTAACCCCTGATAGCTCAAAATCAATCCGGTTATCAAATCTTGGTTCTGTCTATAGTAGTTTTGGGAATTTTGAGTCAAGTTTGTTGTACTATGCTGAAGCTTTAAAATCTGCACAAAAAGATGGAGATGAGCGCAGCGAAGCGGTTATTAGAAACAATATGGGTATTGATCAAACAAATACTGGTGATATAGAAAATGCAAAAAATAACTTTTCTTTGGCTCTAAATCTGTTTAAGAAGGCAAACAATTTGAGGGGACAGGCCACGAGTTTAACTAAATTAGCAGATTTAGAATTAAGGTTGGGAAAAAAAGAAAATGCAAAAACATTGCTTGAAGAAAGTTTGAAATTAAGAGAAGAAATCCAAGATCGAGTAGGTGAAATCTATACAAGAAATTTGCTTGGTATAACTAACAAACTCTTAGGTAATAAAGAGGTTGCATTACTGAACTTTAACAAAAGTTTGTCTCTAAGTCGTGAGCTTTTTGATAAGAATGGCGAGTTAATTACTTTATATAATTTATCGTTATTTCAAAAAGATTCTGGAGATCTCCTTTTAGCACTAAAAAGCATTCAACAAGCTATTCTTGAAATTGAAGTTGTCAGGTCTAGGTTTTTAAGTAGAAATTTTCAGTCAACTTACTTTGCAACGAATCAGAAATATTATGAATTATATGTAGAAATACTGATGGGTCTGCATAAAATAGATCCAAAGCAAGGTTATGATGTGCGAGCTTTTGAAGTTAGTGAACAAATGAGGGCAAGACACTTGCTAGACCTAGTGGCAAATGCAACTACTACAGAAGATTTTTCAGCGCTAACTTCTAATGATTTTAAAACTTATGAAGAGTTAGAGCGACAATTATCATTCCTAGGGAAAGAAATTATTAAACTAAAAACTGAAAATAAAAGAGAGGAACTTCAAAATCTTCAAGAAAAATTCAGCAGTTTGAAAAATAAGTTGGAGCTATTAGTTGCAAAGAACAAAACTTCTACTGTATTTACTCCATTAACTCTACAAAGCATTCAGAATAATGTTTTGGATACTGAGACAGTGTTGGTTCAGTATTGCTTGGCTGAAGAAAATAGTTATATTTGGTTAGTTACAAACAATGGGATAGTTGTTTTTTCCATACCTGGACGAGAAAATATAGAACCCATAATAACTAAACTGTACTCAACTTTAGTAGAAAAAAATCGAGATATAGAAGGTGAAACTAAAGATGAAGAGTTGATAAGGTTGAAAGGTGCAGAAAAGGAGTATAAACAGCTTAACTTAACCTTAAGCAAAATATTGATTTCTCCTATAGAGAAATATTTAGAAAACAAAAAGCGTTTGCTAATATCAACAGATGGAAAATTATCCTTAGTACCTTTTGCAGCTTTAGTTTTAGATTCAAACTCTGATACCAAGTTTTTGATCGAAAATTATGAGATTGTCAATGTTCCTTCAGCATCAACCATTGCGTTAATACGTGAGAAACACCAACAGGAAACAAAGGGTCAGAAAATTTTAGTTGTATCTGATCCAGTTTTTAGTAGCGATGATGAGCGGATTACTTCAATAGCAAATAAAAAAACGAATGCAAATACAAGTTTGGCTTTAAATAAAACTCGTGGTAGTAAACGAGGGCTACGTTTTAGTAGAGTAGTTGGGACGCAAAAAGAAGAGTCCGCAATAAATGAAACGTTTCCTGGGTCTACAGAAACCATTAATGGATTAAAAGCAACAAAAGAGGCTATTATTTCCAGTAACTTACTAAAATATTATATGATGCATTTTGGTACTCATTCTATAGCAGATAATATACAGCCTGAGTTTAGTACTATTGTATTATCATTAGTGGATAATGATGGAAAACCTATAGATGGATTTCTAACTTTTGCGGATATTTTGAAGCTGAAGTTGTCGGCCAAGTTAATAGTTTTAAGCTCGTGCGAAACAGCAGTAGGAAAAATACAAAGAGGTGAAGGCTCTGCAAGTCTGAGTAGGGCATTCTTCTACGCTGGAGCAAAATCTGCCATATCAACGCTATGGAGCGTAAACGACGCAAGCACGGGAACTTTGATGGCTAAATTTTACAAAAACATGAAAATCACCAAGGGTAATGCCTCTTCATCACTAAAGTCAGCACAACTAGAAATGCTAAAAAATACAAAATATTCATCTCCATATTACTGGGCAGCTTTCCAAATAGAGGGTGATTGGAAATAATCATAATTTATAAGGAATTTACTAGAACTGATAAAATCAAGAGTTTGTATGAAAGAGGATCTACTAGTAGAAGCACGCAGATTTTTAGCATATAATATAGTATATAAGGAGAATGGATTATGGAATTCAATGATAGTAGTAATGTTGTAGAAGAAGCATTTCAGCTAACAATGCAAATAACTGGCAACCAAAAAAATGCACTAAAAATGCTAAGAAGTTTTGATGCCACATTGGAAACCAAAAACGAGCCTTCAACCTCAAAAAATAATTTACTTCCAATGGGTTTAACTACTGCTAATTCAATAGATCAAGGCACAAAAGGTATTGAAATACTATTAACTTCTCTAAGAAAGTGCGTTGAATTTATAAACGAAATGATAAAAACAATAGAAGTTTATTATTCTGCTTTGACAGAAGGAATTGCTGTATTTAATTGTGGATCAGAACTAACAGAATGCTATGAACTAGCCCAGTATTTGGAAAGAGAAATAAAGTACCAGTTCTCAACGTGTGTGGAAAGGTTTTTACGTAAGGAAATAAGCTAGTACTATTCCGAAAGATTTTCCTGAGGGTTTCGATCCTGAAGTTAAACCTATATTAGATAAATATACTTACAAAGAAGTGTTGCAAGAAGCAAAAGAAGAACTCATTCAAAAAATTCTTAAACACAAAAATTTTAACAAGCAATCTCTTATTAGAAAACTATAAACAAGATTAAAAGGGTTTAGATTTGCGGGATCATGCCTAAAGATATAAAAAGTAAATAGAACATTGTCAATCAGGAGAGCGGAATGAGAAAAAGAAAACGACCAAACTGACCAGTATCAGTATACAAATTATTTTGATTTTTGATGTTATTGATTGAAAGTTTAATGCTTGTTACCTGTTGATTAGGTGGTACGCTCTAGCGCGCCATGCAGACAGAAAAACATTCGATAATCTCAGTCAGACTCAGACCATTTTTATCATCTTGGACACCTTGATCAGCCACATAACCAAGTTCTTTATGAAAAACACCCTAGCAAATAAAGTCTATAAGTGTTATTATTTACAATAAATTAATTGGCAAACTAGTTAAAATAAATTGTTATTTATTTGTTATTTATTGTAATAAGAAACTTAATCATAGGTGCTTTATGGCTTTAAACAATAAAACTATATCTGTTAGAAAAGAAAACTTAATTAAAGATATCGATAATTTGCCAGATGAAGCAAAAACGGTTATTTACAATAAATTGGGACGAGTGGATATCCTTAAAGAATTGGAAGAAGATTCTGAAAACGAGATCTTAAGCGGTTTTGAGATAATCCATTTCATCTATATTTTACTCGTTGCGAAGTTAGGGAAAACAATAGAAGAGAAAAAAAACAAAAGTTTAACAGAAGAGGAATGTTTTGATCTTAACGTGTTTATAGCAGAAAGGTTTATTTCTGATATTAGTAAAACATTTGAGATTCTAGATGAAAAAGAGAAGATTATACTTGAATCATTCAGAAGAGGTATGAAATTAAAAGACTTAAAGCAGTTTCGTAGATTTAAAAACAGATCTTTGGAACAGTTAAATAAAGATTTTTTTAAAGCGAGAGCGAATTTTATCGATTATTTCGGATTAGTATCAAATTTACAATTTAGAGATGATGCAAAATTCGCAGAAATTATGGCAGTAGTTGTAGATGGTTTTGCCGAAGATGAATTTCCAGCAGACTTGACACTATTAAAATTGTTGAATTTTGTTGTTAGACCAGCCGAGGATGACAAAAATAGGACAAAAGTGAAAGAAAAGATTAAGCTATTCCTTAGGTATACATACACTGATAGCATGTTCAAAATTGATGATCCAGAGTGCGAGTATGATGAGATAGTATTAGTTATAGAAGATTTGGTTAAAGAGAGAAAAATTAAGTGCGATTTGCCTGATGTTTTTGTTAAGGAGAGTGATTCAGAAAAAAAGAAAAAATTAAAAAATCCAGTACTGGAACTTGGCAGAATCTATAGAGAAAAAGGCATATTTCAAGGGAAAACAAAAGAACACTTCTCAGAGAAATTGTTTAGAATTTCTAGTGAAGTAGTTTATAAATTACAGAAAATATTAGTTAAAGGACTTGGAGTACAAAGATTGCGAGGTGTGTTTGAAATTAACCAAGGAGAAAAATTAATTTGTGCATGTTTTTTTGGTGATTTAGAAAAAGTTAAAGGATTAATTGCTGATGGGGCAGATATTAATTTTCTAGGAGAAGATTGGAATCCGTGTTTTAATCCATTGTATGCGGGAATTCTAGGAAAGGAAGTAGAGATTGTTAAACACCTTATAAAGAAGGGGGTAGACGTGAACTTTTTCTGCAAAGGTTACTCACCATTACATTATGCTATTTATAACGAAGCAAGTTACTTAGTGCTTGATGAATTAAATGGAGGAATAAAAGAATATCCTCAACCAATTATAACAGAAATTCTAGTTCAGGCAGGTGCTAATATTAATAATTATAGTGAGAGATTTGGTAGACCGTTAGGGCACGCAAAAAGATGGAACCATAAACTAGCAGTAGAACTACTTGAGCGTTTCGGAGCTATTGACAGTGAGTACAAGTAAATAAACTTTATAAGTGTTATTATTGACAGTAGATTAATTAATTTTTATAGTTAAAGTAATGAAGGTAGGAGAAACATATGCCTAGGTAGACAGTAGAAAAACAGTAGAAAAAGTAGAATTTATTTAGCAAACCTACTAAATTAAGAGAAAATAATGAATAAGTTTACTGCCCAATTCAAATTAAAACTTGCAATAGAAGCTATTAGAGAAGAACAAACTCCAAGTGAAATAGCCAAAACTTATAACGTTCATCCCTACCTAGTTGTAAAGTGGCACAAAGAACTTTTAGAAGGTGCTAACCAGATATTTTCAGAGCAACTGGATGAAAATCAATCTCCAACTCAACTAACTCAACTAACCGAACTAACTCAACTAACCGACGAAGAACTATTTCGTATCTATTTAGAAGGAAACCAAGAGGCTTTCGAGATAATTTACAATCGATATAAAGAACTTCTAAAGAGAAAGGCATTTTACCAAATTTTGGATGAATATGAAGCTGAAGATATTGCACAAAGTTCTCTAGTCGCACTAGCTCTTAGTAGAACCTTCAGTGGAACAGGATCATTAAAACAATATCTGTACGTAATAACAAATAATAAGATAAAAAAATGGTTCAGAAAAAATGCAAACTTAGGGGTTTTTGATATTAGAGAAGAACAGTTGCATTTAGAAAAATTAGCCATGATAGAAGAATTAAGTAATAGTACATCGTATACATCTAGAAATTCTTTTTGGAATAATTTAAGATCGCAGAAACAGACTAGTATCTATAACCAGTTGATTGCATACTTGACTGGACAAGCGAAAAATAGGCAGTTTGAATATTTCCGAAAAGGCGGACATAACGATTATTTAAATAGTTTCTTGAATTGTCGACCTGAGTTGGCGGACCCAGAACAAATCTTCATTAAAGAGTTTCTTCTTAGTGAGTTAGAAGAGGCACTTACCAAGCTTCCCAAAGGATATAAAGAGGCATTAAGCATGTTGATTGAAGAAGATTCTAGTTACTTGGAATCGGCAGCGAACTTAGGGATAACGTTTCATCAGTTCAAATCAACAGTTTATAGAGCGCGGAAACTGATGAGAGAACACTTTGGTTATACAATGGAAAATGTACAAAAGATAGGAAAGTGGCGTATTAATAACTAGGAAAATCAGGATAGTTTAACTAAGACTAAGATTCTTACAGGTCTTCGCAAGAAAGCTCACGGCATTAGGTTACGGATGGCGAACTATAAGCTAAACACTAAGTTGAAAGTTTGACGTTATTTAATTGCTGTTGATTAAGTGGTACGCTGGCAGCGTACCATGCAAATAAAAAAACATCAATAATAATCTCACTCAGACTTAGAACCATTCTTATCATCTTTCACATCTTGATCAACTCTATAACCAAGTTCTTTATCAAAATATGAGTATTCAGATTATTGTGTTGATGAAGAGCTTTAAGTTAAAGCTTTTAAGGTTTTTATAGTTTAAGTGAAGTTTTATCAATTTTCATTGATATCAACGCTAATCCAAATAGCCGAAAATGCTCTAGCAAATAAAGTCTATAAGTGTTATTATTTACAGTAAATTAATTGATTTTTATAGTTAAATTAATTAACAATCCTAGGAGAAACATATGCCTAGCCAAACAGTAGAAAAAGTAGTAGAACAAATAAAAAGTCTAAGTATAGAAGAACAAATAGAAGTACGTAGTATACTTAACCAGATATCTTTAACACCAGAGGAAATAGATAGAAAAATCCAAGAAGAAATGCTAGCAGAAGGGCTAGTAAGTGAGATTAAGCCACCACGCACTAAAACTAGTAAAAGAGATTTTATGCCAATAGAAATAGAAGGTAAGCCGATTTCTGAAACTATAATTGAGGAGCGCAGATAGGATGGGAGCTTACTTTTTTGATAGTAGTGCGCTTGTTAAACGCTACATTAAAGAAAATGGAACAACCTGGGTAGAAACTGTACTAAATGATAGTAGTAATTGGATCTATATTGCTCGCATTAGTACAGTAGAGATTATATCAGCATTAGCTAGAAGAAGCAAAAATGGTTCTTTAAGCCCTGCTACGATTAATGCTGCTATTGCACAGTTTAAGAAAGATATTTCCACTGATTATAAAATAATCGAGCTATCGCCAACTTTGGTTAATAGTGCGATTAGCATAGCTGAAAACTACAAACTTAGAGGCTATGATGCAGTACAACTAGCTACAGCACTTGCAGTCTATAATAAGCTGGTTGCTAATGGCGTTATTACTAAAGATTTTTCTTATGTACTAGTATCCGCAGATAAAGAATTAAATGATGCTTCTACTTCAGAAGGGTTAACTATTGAAAATCCAAATAATTATCCATAGATCTACAAGAAATAAAAAGGCTTCCAGAAAGCAAGCTTCATACTATAACCTAACAATTATCTTAAACCGCCTGGGTAACTTTATCATCTTCAATAACTTGATCAAGACCATAACCAAGCTCTTTATCTAGTTGAGCCAAGTTTTAGCAATCAAAATAATTTATAGGCAAAATAAAAATATTAATAATTACATATCTATAAAATTAAATATTTTCCAATCTACTATATCTTTCTTAGCCAATTATTACCTATAAATAATACTATTAATACATATTCTAAAATAAAAGTCAATATAAGCATAATACATAATAATATTTATATACTTAAAATAACATAATGAGAGTGTATAATACACTCCCTCGAAATCGGCGGAAAAATGACCCGGAAATATTTTTCCGTAAAGAAAGTCCTTCGATTTCGACGGACTTTCCCTTGAAATCGGTGGAAAAGTGACCGGGAAGTTCAAAAAATCCGTCGATTTCGAGGGAATGAAAATTTTCACTTTAAACTCAGATTACGGTAGAATACTAATATAAATATACATTCATAAAATATTTAGATATAAATTTACTTAATTCTTTATTTTGAATGAATTAAATATAATCAATAAAAAAGTACTAATAAATTAGCTTTATTGAAGGTGAAATTTGTTGTTTGTAAGCTAATGAGAAAAGAAAAGTTACTGTAGTCAACAAAAGTAGAAATAATTTCTGGTTTCTTTGTCTCGAAACATTTGAGTAGACAAAATAAAAAGCAAAATTTTATCAAAATAAATATACAAATTTTGATAAAATAAAAACAAGCACAATTCTGGATAACTAATGGCTGTTAATATGATTATTATACTAGATTAACTTGCTAGTTTTAATCCGCTAAAAGTACGGTAAAAAAATCTCGTAGGGTTTTCCATATCAATACAAATAGCTAAGGTATTTTGATTTATGTTTTTACTTATAAGATTACTAGTAATATGTTGAGGAAATAGTAGTTCTTCTTGTTCTTCAAACACTCTACAGTAAAGTAAGCGTATTGCCATATCAGCTTGAGCACTTAGAACTTGTTTACCAGACTCCCAATCTAATAAGGTGTCGGGTTCAATAGCTAGAATAGAAGCCCAATCATTGATTTTAATAGCCCGTTCTGTGCGTAAAAATTTGATATCTTGAGATCTTAGAGGCCAAGGCTGTAGAACAATTGCTTGAGCGATGGTACGATAAATTTGATTGATTTTGTAATAATGCTTTATTTCATTACCACATTTATCGCAAACTTCTACCGTTAAATTAAGGAAGTATAAATTATCAAGTTCTTGCTCTATATCTTGAGTAAATGAGCGTTTCTCTATGTGTAAATCATTGCCACATTCACAGTTCACAGTTTTATCTCCTGAAATTAAAGCTAATAAGCCGTTATTACCAATAAACTAAAATCAGCATCAAAGAAAACAATTATAGAAGTAAGCTCGTCTCTATCTATATCAGTCCCATCTACTTGATATTTCCAATTTTGAAAATTGCTATCCCAAATATTGTCAACAACTTGTCCGTTAGCTAAAGCAAAACGAATATCTCTACGAGAAAGACTTCTTAATTTTAATAGTTTTGAAAACCATTAAGAATGCAGTCTATTTCATTCCTGACTAGTGTGCGAGAAGCACTTACCTCATCTAAGATTTTCTCAACAAGTGATTTGCTTATCATACCTTTAATGCGAGTCATGTTTTTTAACACTTGGCTATGGATTTCTTTTAAGGGAAAATCATCTTGGGTTACTACTTGGCTACAATCTACAAAAGAATCACGATCAAGAAAATTATGCTCACTTTTGCTTATAGAGACTTGAGCTTTAAGCAAATGAGGTTTCTTGGCTTTAAATGGGTTAATTTCTGAGTTAATCATAAACATTAGGATTAGAGGATTAGTACTAGTAACCAAGATATATTTTTCTTTTGGTGGTTCAGTAAAAGTACAAAACAAATACAAAACTTGTCCAGGTTTAAACTGATTGTTAAAAGACTTTAGTTTTTCTTCATCAGAAAATAAATGGCTAAGATCCATTACAAAATTAGCTTTCTCTTAGGTGTTGGATTAGGTCTATATGAGAAGGTAAAGTGTCGGCTATTGCTTCAAGAGAAATAACATCATTTATATCAGCACTTTCCCAAGCCTTATCATGGCTTAAATTTTGTAATTCATCAAAGCTCATTTTTCCGTAATTAGCAATAGCTTGATCTAATGCCTCAATATCAGAAAGACTTAAAGTGTTTAAGTTGCTGGATCTCCCTGTAACTTTATGAGAAGGTTTTCCCTCAACAGTAAGCATTTGTGTGATAGAAACAGGTAAATCTTCTTTGTTATCACGGACATCTTTAAGTATTTGATATATATTACTTGGTACGGGGCCATGTTTCATCGCATAATAAGTATCGTTACATATTTGACGACCATATTCTTCCAAGTGATATCTATCTGCAAAATATACCACTTTGCAAATGTGGTATATATCTGGTATTGGAGCTTTTTCAGCAATGTAGAGTATTACTTCTAAAGCTTTATCTTTGTTAAATTTCCTAACCACTGCTTAATCTCCCTTTAGTCTTGAGAAAAATCCATCTTATAAATTTTGCTTATATTTTATAATATTTTTAATGATTTTTCTAGCTGTCCTCTGCAAATTAAATGGAGCCGCTAGCTTAGAAGGCTTAACTGTTGAAAACCCAAATAATTACCCATAACTCCTACAGTGCTAAATCTTCCCCATTCTACTAAGAGTAGACCTTAATTCATCAGGGCTAGAGGCATAAGCAAGAGCAGTATCAATAGTAATTAAATCTTTATCAACAAGCTCAATAATGTGTTGATCAAAGGTTTGCATACCATAAGGATGAAAGCCTTTAGCCATCTTAGAGGAGATAGCCTTTATTTTGTCAGGATCTCTAAGATTTTCAGATACTCCAGGAACAACCCTAAGTATTTCAACAATAGGGATTCTTTCGGCATTTGCGGTAGGACTAGCTGGTAATAACCTTTGGCTAATAATAGCGGTTAAGGCTTTACTAAGCCTACTAGTTATAATTTTAGATTCTTGTTCTGGGTAGTAGCTAATGATTCTCTCTAATGTTGACATCACATCAGCAGTATGGATTGCGCTTATTACCAAATGACCACTTTCAGCAGCCGTCAACACAGCCTCGAACGTTCTACCGTCTCTAATTTCTCCCACCATAATAACATCAGGGGTTTGGCGTAATGCTTCACGTATTGCTGTTGGGTAGTCTTTTACATCGCTTGCATATCTATTACCAGACATAATTTCTCTTTGGGTAAAAAGACTTTTTTTACGACGATATACAAATTCTATTGGATCTTCTAATGTTAGGATATGGCATACACGATTTTGATTAATATACTCTAATATTGCTGAAATACTTGTAGATTTGCCCTGTCCTGTTGAGCCTGTTACCAAAACTAAACCTCTTTGTAAATCAGATATTTGGTTTAGTTGAGGCTCTGGTAGATTTAGCTCTATAAAGCTTCTCATTTCTGTTGGTATAAGCCTTAGAAAGATACGAAAAAGACCTTGTTCTTTGCAAATACTAGCCCTGAAACGCTGTACCTTAAGCTCTTGAGCCAGTACAGTATTATTTTCATAAGCATCATAGCCATTAGGATTATTACTACTATTATGATCAAAATCAGAAATTTCTTTTTCTGAAGTAGAAGGCAAGAAGTTAGGGATATCTATTTGATGGGTTAATTCAGCAGAAAGGGAGAACGCTTCAAACTCATTTTCAGTAAAAGCTTTTCCTTGCAAAAGATGATTAGCAACAATACGCAATTCATTAGGAGTCCAAATAGAACTACTAGTAATTTCTTTTAGTTGACCACCATAACGCCAAAAAGTTCTATAATTTGCTGCCAATATAATATCAGTTACTTCACCCTCTACAGAGAAAGCCAATAGCTTGTTAAATCGTGAAATGGTAGTTTCTCTAAAAGCTTTTTCTATCTTGTCTAATTCTATATCATCTTTTTTATTGTTTTGAAGGTTGCTACTGCTTGAATTGGTATTTTCCATGACTCTCTCCTTATTAGAAGTCTTATTGCTGTTTTCCCTGTGTTTACTGTTTCTCTGTTTTCCCTGTGTTTAAGAACATTATATCTTACCTATAGTTAGTAGATGCAATTTACTGAAAATTCCTGCTTTGGAAAGCTAATTTTGACCATAACTAATAACCTCTAATTAGCCTCTAATGCCATACTTGTTAAGTAGTCGATAAAGTTTGCTTTCACTGACTTGTAAATGTTTCATTGCTAGTGATTTATTAAATTCACAAATTTCTAATGCTTCTAGAACAATTCTTTTACCATAATTGTCCATAAGCTCATCATAAGGTTTAATTGTTTCAAGAAGTTCCTTTTTACTGAGAGTAGAATTTGTATTGGTAGAATGTGGGTTAAGTAGTTCCATAGTAATTATCCTAATGTTTTGAGAAAGTGCATTGACAATAGCACGTTTAATATCTATTTCTAGTCCGCGAATATTAGCAGGGTGTTCCTTTTGCAATAGAAAATCTATAGCAGATTTACCTAAAGTAAAAGTTTGGTCTTTTCCATGCAATTTTAGAAAAAACTCTGCTAAAGGGATTATTTCTTCTTTGCGTTTATCTAATGGAGGTAACTCTATTTGCCAGAAACTAAGCCTATCTAATAAATCTCCACGAAAAGCCCCTTGTGTTACTAAAGTTTGAAGGTCTTTATTTGTAGCAGCAATGACTCGTCCCGTAAATGTACGAGATTTACTTTCTTCTCCAACTCTAGAGAAATCTCTAGTTTGAAGTACCCTTAAGAATTTAGCTTGGCATTCTAATGGGATATCCCCAACTTCATCTAGAAACAATAGGCCATTTTCAACAAGCTCAAACATCCCAGTTTTGTCTTCATTAGCACCAGTAAAAGCACCTTTCTTATGGCCAAACATGGTACTTTCAAACAGTTCTTTGGATAGATTCGAGCAGTTTATGACTAACATTTTAGATTCAGTTAAATCTTGAATAGCAGAAGCAATGCGCTCTTTACCAGAACCTTTGGGGCCTAAAATTAATACAGGATCATTAGAGCCATGTTTACTAATTACTTCCAGCGTATGTTTTATTTCCAGCATTCTAGGAGAAATAAATAAACATTCACCTATGGCTTGGTAGTTGTAATTAACGGAAGTAGGGCTAACTTGAGCAATTTTAGTTTTTGAAAGTTCACCTAAAATAGCTTCAGCTTTAGCCAAACAGGAGAATTTCTTAAGTATTCTAAGAGATTTTTGTGCTGAGATAAGTAACACTTTTCTTTCAGAGAGGTCTAAAGTTTTGATTTTAGCAAGCTCAATTTGTGCAAGAGAAATATAATAACTATCAGCAGGCTCTAGAAAGCTAATAGCCTGTTGAAAACACTCTATAGCCCTAGGAGTATCATTAGAAAGTCGTGCAATTAGTCCAAGCAAGTAATGACCATAGCCTTTGATTAGTTGAAAAGTAGAGGTATCAGTTATTTGTTTTACTTCAGAAGAAAGAGTAGAAGCACTAGATTTATCCAAAGGGTCAATAGAAAGTCTAAGTTCAATCTCCCAAAGTTTAACTAACGCAGATAAATAAGAAGGGAATTTACCTTCTGCTTTGCCAATTTGTCTACAAGCAATACTTGAGTAATAAGAACTGTTTTCATTACTACCCCAGAAAAAATAAACCTCTGAAAGCGTAAGAGCAATCCAAGTTTTATCAATGATTTCGGATGTTTTAAGTAAACCTTCTAATAGATTCTTGGATTTTTTATCCTCTTGCCAGGCTAGGTGCATAGATTTAAGGAGAGTTTTTTTAGTAGTAGTAAGTGTAGCATTTTCAAGAATTTCATTTATTTTCAAAGAGTTATCAGAATGTAATGCTTGTTTAAAATGCCAAGCAATATGATTTAGATGTTCTGGAGAAGGCTCGCTATCAGGTAGGGTATTTTGCATAAATCTTTTCCTCAGCAGTATGAGTTACGTAATAAAACTAGATGGAAACTAGAGTTAAATTTTGATTATTAACGATTCAATACCTAGATATCTATATCGTATATCATATTTAGAAAATTTAATCAAGTAAAATATCACTATTTTATATAATTAGTTATTAATAATTTAATTAAGCTACTGAAATATATTTGCTATTAATATTAGTATCCTTTTATTGATTTATAAGTACTTACAGGCTCATTCTAGCTACTTGTTGCCATTTTTTCTAATTTGATTATTTTTGAAAGGTCTTTTTTAAGCTCGAAAATTGGTAACAGATAATTAATCAGTTGAGTAACAGTTATCAAGACAAAGAAAACTACTGCTGTAAGGCTGCCATAAGAACTTAAGATCAGATAAGTTATTGGAATACAATTGATTAAAGCAACCACTATAGCAAAAGCCAAAGATTTGTTATTCCAAAATAGTTGTTTGGTTATTATAGTTGCCCAAAAAAATTCTATAACTAAGTAGAGCATTAGACCGACCAAAAAGATAGCAACTAACTTACCTATATCTAGATATTGTAGATATTGTGAATATTGTGAATATTCTGGATACTCTCGATAGTCTGGAATTTTGGCTATAACAGGAATCAATAGTTGTGTTGCTATTAATTGTCCCAATGCAGGGCAATATTCTCTAAAGAGCCTTGCTAGTCCATAAGGCTTTGCTATTTGATTATAATCTATTAATTGGCTGTTATCACTATTGAGGTTACTGTTAGTTTTATCAGCATACACAGTAGCCATCTCTCCACCTTCTTTACAGGGAAGGTTATTTGGATTTGATGGAAAAAATAATGGCATCTCTTTTTTATTCATTACACTAATCCTCTTTCTATTGTTTATCTTGTGTTAAAAATCCAGTAAATTAAAGATAGCATAAGTATTTAGGTAGATTAACTCAGAACGCTCTTTCTCCCTCCTTAATGACTGAACTTTTAAGTAGAAGTCCTCGTCTGTCCAATAGCTAAATCGGCATAGGCTTTTAAGGAGGTAAATCGAGTTCAAATAAAGCGATAAATCCTTTGCAGGAAACTTATAAAACAAGGGTCGGAAGTGTCTAAGAAACTGTGATGAGAGGATAACTTTGCATTTGAGTTTTAGGACAGTAGAGAGAAAATCAACTATAACATCACTAAACTCAAGTTTTAGGATAAGAAAACCTAGCTCATCTATATCTAAGAAAATAGGCTTATCGCTACATTGCTCAACAAGTGTAACTAGATGTTGTCCTATATAAGCTAGCGATATTGGTAATAAACTTGGATTGTTTATGATTTTAGATAAATCAAACACAATGTGGTTATATGGAATAGACTCAATAGTTTGAATACTTTGACTAAGCTCACTAGGTTGTTGGTTGGCTAATAACCTGCTAATAAGCTCGTAGTTTATCGACTCGCCCTTTATAACTAAATCAGCAAAAGGCATCAAAGCATTAATATCGCTACACTGTGTTAAATCAATCAGCAAAGTGTCTGGATTATTTGTTGGGCTATCTACAGGCGATTCCAAACAATTAACTGATATACCAACCAACCCTTGATCAAAAGCTTTCTCTCTTATTAGGTTGACTAGCACAGTTCTATCATTTCTAGACTGCCCAATTATTAAAGATAATCCATCAAGGTTAGATAAAACCAATTCTACTCGTTCATCACTGTCTTTTTCAAAAAGACCAAATTTCTGATCCAACTCTAATCTTTTTAAGACAAGCTCTTGTTCAGCAACAGTAGTTTGTTTACTTAATGTAGTAACCATATATTTTACCTTTCTATTTGTAATTATTATTGTTTCTTGATTTTAACTAAGCCATTAAAGCCTTGTTCATAACTATCTTTAGTGTCTCTAATTGCAAAGAAAAGGGTAAAAACCCTATCTTTACATTCCAAAATCACATTTCCTGACGAGTTTCCTGGCGAGAAAGATTTTTTCCCAATAAAATAGAGCCTTTTGTTAGAAGCTGAAGAAAACTCAACTTTTACGGCATCAGTGTTACCATTAATAACTCTTACTATCTCTTCGTTAAGCTCAACAATTGTTACGTTATTTAAACTGAGGATAATAAATGGGTTATCTTGAGAATTTTGCAAATCTAGCTCTACTTCGTAAGGTGTTTCTGTTGATTGTCCTTTAGCAGCTAATAAAGATGTTTGAGAAGTAGAATTAAATTGTTGACTAATCGTGACATAAATAGCAGGAAAGAAATACCATAAACATAGTGTTATCAATGACATTAACACTATAGCTCTTAAGTTATAATGGTATAGATGATTGATTTGAGTAATTCTATTATAAGAAGTATTAGGTTGATTAATATTTCTTAGATTTTCCTGAGTAGGTAAAATAGCCAGATCTAAATTTGGCTCATGGCGCTCATCTTCATCATTTATAAGGTTATTGGCTTGGTTGTTACTATCTTTATTAATCTCTGAATTGATGTCTAAACATCTAAGACAACTATTAGTTTCAGGATCATATTGATCGGTTTTGTGACAAATCTCGCAGCGTGTGGGCGGCTTCTCATATAGGATTTTAAGTTTTTCTGATTCTATGGCCATATTCATTTCCTTTCCACTGATAGATAAATAAATATTTTTTGATTAATTTCTTAATTTAGAAGTATTTAGAATTATGTATAGTTAGATAAAGAGATTTTTATAGAGCTACTAGCAGCAATCATTTTTATTTGGTCGCTACTATAAATTCCCTTTAGCTCTAGGTATATATTTGCCGTAAAAATTAACTGTTGTTTATGTTGCTTTAGTGAAGTAAAAACGTCATTTTGTAACTTATTATCAAGAGTTGAGAAAGCTTGAACAAACCTAATAACCTTAGCATTGGTAGAAGTAGCTAAAGCCTTGAGTAAGTCACTGAGATTCAAATTAAAAATAGAATTTAGCATATGCTTTTTAAGCTTTTGGGATTTTATATAGCTTTCTGACATAAAGAAGTGTTCAATGATGGCTTCTATCAGACAAAATTCAGTTGTTTTTCTACTAATTCTCTCTGCTTTTACTTGATTTGCTGTATTCATAAGTGCTTCCTTTAATAATGAAGTATTTATTATCAAGAAAATTTTATTGATTAAAAATACTCCCACTCACAATGGAGGTGTTTGCAAGTGGGAGAAAATAGGGCAATGCGAAATCAGCTAGGAGTTGCCCATATAGAAAAGACTCTTATCTGAAAATTCCACCTAAACCAAAGTCGGGAACATCAGTAATGCTAAATGTGTTAGCAAAAATAGGGTTTTGAGTCGCCATTGAACCATTGATAAAGTCATTGATTGTGACTTTACCAACAACAAACTTACTTGCTGGAAGATTAGGGTTTATTTGGGACATTTCTATAGTAACAGTCATTACTTTAGGAAGCCTTACTTGACCGTTACCAGCTTTAGCATAATTGATTCCATAATCCTCATAGTAGCCAAGGTCAGGCGCTACTAGAGTCATTGTCATTGTAGCTTTGCCACTTGCACTAGCATCTTTGGTTATCTCAAAACTATCTATTCCACCACCACTACGAGCCAGTGAGTTAAAGATAAATCCACCACTAGGATTGCTTTCTGTTGCAGCAGCGCAAGCACCCCAATAAAAAGGATTAATATCTGGGTTATATATTTTCTCTGGGTTGCGAGGAAATTGAACTAGTCCATAAATAAATCTCTGTTTTTGGTCAATAGCAGTTCCATATATTCCATTTACTTCTCTTACATTTAGGGTAAATAAAGCTTTTTGATTAAATCCATCAACTTTGATTGGTAAATCGATGATACATTGGTGCATTCCATAGAACATAACATTCCATAGGTCAGTAGTGGCATTATTAAAGTTTACGTCCTGATGGATATTAAACATTGGAGCGAAAGATGTTCCAGCAGGAGCAGTACTAACAAAGCTTAGTTTAGGATTATTTGGATCAGAGCCACCGCTTCCAGGTAAGCTATCTTTAGGATCAATAGTAAATGCACTAGGCAAACTTGATTGGGAAGATACTGTTAATCTAATGTTGGTATTACCTGAGATAAAATTGTCTGGTATACGAATAGTTACCTTACCCATATCTAATCCTAATACGGGAACGGGAATATCATTAACTGTTACCAAGTTATTGCCAGGATCACAGGCAAGATTATCTGCTTTGATTTCAACCACACTACCAGCTTTGGCATGTTGTGGGCTTAAGCTATAGATAATAGGTGCTGATTTCTGGTAATTAAAGCTAACTGTATTAGAGGATGTAGTCCCAACAATTACTCTAACCATTACCATTCCACTACAAAGACTAGAACTTGGTATTTGAACCATTAATTTTTTATGTTTAACCTTTTCAGGTGCTAGTAATAGTCCATTGTCATTGACCATAACTTTAGCATCTTTGCTAAAGCCGGTTCCATCAATTTCAATTAGGGGATTGTCTCCTGGCTGAACAACCATTGCAGAGCTTATTTGTAGGGCTTGTTGCCCTAGTGCTGAGATAGCAGATTGGTTTAGTAATGTTTGGGGTTGGGCTATCGCTGTAGCTTTATAACCTGCTCCAACTAATGCTAATAGGACTAGAGAACATAAAATGTTAGTTTTTTTCATAGATTATTCATAGACCTCTTTAATTTGTAAATTTAACTAGCCTCTAACGGCTATGATTTAATAGATACTACCTAGTAAACACACATATATTGATTACTGCTTAAGTATAGATAAGCAGCAAGAACATACATTTTTCAGTAATTATATTTAGGGAAAATACTATCTGATTAATTAAGATTTCATCAGATTAAGTTGTTCTAAAGTACCTTTAATAACAGCAAAAGGTATGCCAAATACCAAGATGGTATGGAATAATACCTTTGGTATAGTTTTTGCTCAGAAGCCTTACTATTAATTTTCATTTTAATCAATAGAAGGTTTTAGGTATGAAGCTACTTAACTTGAGACAGATAATAATTCTATCACTATTGTTTTTTATTGGAGTTGCTACTGTTGGTAGTAACCAAGAAGTATTAGCTAAAGGTAGAAGCAAATATAAGAATAAAAGAAAAGATACTACTCATACAATTGCTGATAATATAACTGAATCTAAGCCCAATATTACTATTGATCAAAATAAAAATACCTTTAATAACTCAATTATATTTACTAAATTTGGCACAAGCAAATTAGTAGCTAAATTTGATTTACTCACTACAAATAATATAAATAATCAGCCTAATCAATCAATAAACCAACAGATTAACCAACAAATTAATTATAATTCTAATAATCAATCTAATAGTCAATTGAGCCAAATCACAAATAATAACAATGATCTTAATAATCATACTAATCAACCAAAACAAATATATTATAGACAGTATGAAGGAACAGAGAAAATATCAGCCAAAATAGAAACTGTCACTTTACCCATAAAATCAGGGTTGGAACCATATAGTGGCCGATTCAGCCAAGATATGATTCAAAAAATAAACACTATTTCAAGCTATTACCATTTGGATCCTCGTTTGATAAAAGAAATCGTCCATCAGGAGAGTTCATTTAACCCAAAAGCAAGGTCAAGTGCAAATGCAATGGGCTTAATGCAAATGATTCCATCTACAGCAGCGCGTTTTGGTGTTAAAAATCCCTATGATCCTGATGAATCTTTGCATGGTGGTTGCAGATACCTAGTTTGGCTATTAAGAAGATTTGGAGGACGCTTGGATCTTACACTAGCTGGATATAACGCTGGTGAAAGGGCTGTTGAGAAATATTCTAATCGTGTTCCGCCTTATAAAGAAACTCAAGATTATGTTCGTGTTATCACCAATAGATATTTAACTAGATTACAGGTTAAGCAAGCACATCTGTCTAATCAACTTAATTTGTCTAATCAATTGGTGAAATATCAAACTTCCTACCCCTCAAGCTACCACAAGCGCACTAGAGGGAAAGGTCGTTCTTTTGATCAAAATAATAATCAATATAATAACGCTGGTAGTAGTAATAGCGGTTTTTCTCCTAAAGCTACTAAAGCGAAGTTAGATGTCCTAGAAGGCTATTTTAAGAAAAAGTAATAGGGATTTTTTACTAATACATTTTATTTCAAATGTTAATAAATATAACTACTAGTATGTTAATGATAATTTTCATCAACAAAAACCATCCATAATAGGTAAAAGGAGATCCTACATGCCAACAGGGTACACAGACATTATTAACAGAGGCGCAACCTTTCAAGACTATGCGTGGCAATGCGCTGATGCCTTTATGCCAAGAGATATTAATGCTTTGAAGCTTTTAGAAAACGGTCAACTACTCTCCCGTAAACGGGAAAGCTTGCAGTTCCAGAGAGGCAACAATTGGACTTTCAACATAGACTGCGATAGGCATATTGACTGATGCCCAAAGGTTTTTGCCACGATAGGCAATATTGATTGCTGCATTTTTGTCAGCATTATCTTTGTGGCTACACTTGGCACAACAAAAAACAGACTGAGAAGGACGATTGCGTTTAGCAATAAAATGACAAATATGACACTCACGGCTACTATTTCTAGGATCTACAAAAACAACGGGAACTCCGGCAATTTTTGCCTTGTAGACAATAAAGCTTTGAAGTTGAGCAAATGCCCATCCACTATGCTTGGCTCTATCACAACGCCTAACGGTTGTCCTACTACGGATGTACTTGAGTATTTCCAAAGCAATACCGCAATTGGTGTCTTTAGCGCGTTTAACAAGAGCTTTTGCTATTATGTGGTTGATTTGACGGCGAAATTCACTTTCCTTCTTGGCTATCTTTTTGAGCCTACGTTTAGCATTCTTAGAACGACATTTTTGCAAGTCTTGACGCAAACGAAGGTATTTAAGTCTAATTTTCTCAATAAGCTCACTAGCAACTTCCGTACCAAGACTATCTACCAGAAGTTTAACAATACCAAGATCTACTCCTATAAAGTCAAGTGGTGCAATTTCTGTTTGTTCTTTAATGTCCAGAGTAACAAACAGATAGAAGATATTACCTACCATTACAAGATCAGCTTGACCTTTTCTGTATTGGAATTGCTCTCTTTGATAGTCAGCCATAACCATATCAATCTTTTGACGACCATTTACTGTCCAAATACTAACTCTATCATCAGAAACAAAAGACAAAATCCGGTCGTCATAGACAATAGCTCCATCAAGAGAGAAAGTGGGAAGTATTTTCTTATCTCTACAGTAGGCTTCACAGACTTTAGCGATAGCTCTGATAGTCATTTGAGCAGACAGATTAAAGTCTTTTTTTACAGTATTATAGACGAATTTTTGCAACTTAAACTTACTTGCTATCTTTTTCTCGTAAGCAACTTGAGCTATGTAATTACACGCAGCATTAAAACGCTCCATTGTTGCAAGCAAGTCTTCATGTTGTTTTTTTGTTGGATTAAGTTTGATTTTCAATACTGTTTTCATAGTCATTTCTATTATAACCTTTTACGGCGAAATATGGAAGAAAAATCTTTTTTACAAGGCGGGCAATTCCTCCCTGCCATAAATGGACAGGGCATCCTTGCTCGCTTTTTTGGTGAAAATAATGATCCTTTTACCGAAAATATTTTGTACCTATTAAATGAGGTAAAAGAACGTACTGAACTTGTAAATTCTCTTAAAGCAATGTCTGAACAACAAAAAGAAATAAATGCAGACAACGATTATCAAGAAAAATATGTTTCTAGGAATATTTCCCATAAACTACGTATGCAAAGTTTAGAGAAATACCAGTCTATACAAGTGCAAGTGATGGCTTGGGAACCCCCAACCAAAGAACACCAAAAGCTAAAAGAGTTTATGTTACAGCAGCTTCGGTGTACTATTGATTCTGATTGCATATCTACAATTGGTACAATAGTTAACGAAGCAAGGCCATCTACTTTCGAGTGGTACAAAAACCGCTTGG
Source organism: Blastocatellia bacterium (assembly GCA_039812885.1). Lineage (GTDB taxonomy): Bacteria > Acidobacteriota > Blastocatellia > Chloracidobacteriales > JADJPF01 > JADJPF01. Next base: position 919 of record JBDIBI010000050.1, on the reverse strand, counting down.
AATTTGCAGAAAAAAGTCTTCTCTCTGCTAAAACTGATTTAGAAGAAGCCTTAAAGCGTAAAGAAAACAGTTTTAACTTTGCAATAGAACTAGCTAAAAGCATAGGGCTACCAAAACAAGTTGATAGGCAACCAGCAACGCCTAAGCCTAATCAAGAAACAAGATCTAATGAAAAAGCCGAATATCTAAAAGCTAAACAACAACATTTAACTCAGCAAGCTAAAGTAGTTGAAACCCATAAGCTAATAAATTTGTCACTAGGTATTATACTAGTTACTGTTGGTATAGTTGCTATTGGACTCAGAACTATTTTGCCTTTCACTGTTATAGATAAGTTGTTTTTTGCTGCTTGTATTTTGGTTATTTCCTTGTTGATTTACAACGTCAACAAAAATAGGAACTAACCATTGCAACAATGGTGTAAGAGATTTACCAAACTTTGAGAAAAAGGGGATTATTATGTTTTGTGCTGACTGTTTTGTTACTCTAAGACGAGAAGACATTAAGTGTATGACCTGTGGTACGGCTGTTAACAAAAATGAAGTAAGTTTGCTTAAACAATGGAGTTTATTAGCCAAAACACCTTATTTTCAAGAGCTAGCAGAAATTAAAGCTGGCGAGGATGCTGAGAATTGGCTACAGGGCTTGGTTAAAACTCATATCAATTACAAGAGTGCATATTCTTTTGCAGGAAGGCGGGTTTCTTGTGGTAACAAGAAAATACGTAAGGAAATCGATTTGATAGTAGTTACACCAAACAAAGTAACAGCAATAGAATCAAAGAATTTCTCAGGAAACATGCATGTATACGGAAACCAATGGATTCACACTAAGCGCAATGGACAGCAAAAACCTTATCCAAACCTAGTAGCCTATAACAATGAAAAGAAGGAAATATTAGTCAACTACTTAAGGGAAA
>JBDIBI010000049.1:0-33697 GCA_039812885.1 Blastocatellia bacterium | reverse complement strand
CTTTAGATAAGGCTCGTATTGTCGCTGGCTTTGGTTCTTTAATTCCTCATTATCACTCTTATTTTCAACAACTTAAACTCTATGAAAATATTACCTTCTCTCTTGGCTTTCATCGTCTTCATGGGCTTAGACATCAATACGCCCAACGTCGTTATTTTGACCTTACCGGCTGGCTTGCTCCTGCTGAGGGTGGTCCTTCTAAAAATTCTATTATGCAATCTTGTGATTTATCCGATGAACACAAAGCTGCTTGGTGCAAGACTGATAACTATGCCAGGCTTACTATCTCTAATGAATTAGGCCATTATCGTGAATCTGTTACTGCTATCTATCTTGGTAGATAGCCTTATAGTTATTCTATTAGCTAAGAAAGGAAGCCTATTTCTTGCTTTCTTGGCTTTGTGCTGCTCTTAGCTAACTAAGCAACTGCTTTGCTTTCTTAGCTTGGCCTTGCTTTCTATCTGTTATTTTCGTCATATACTATATATTGTATATATTTGTGTTTTTGATTCTATATATTGTTGTTTTCATTGGGCCAGTTCCTAATAAGTTGCTACCTTATTAGAAATGTTGTTGTTTTATCTATTATCCGATCCTCTTAACATATTAGTTTTTCTCTTTTCTTCTTTGCTTAGCTTGCTTCTTTCCTCTGCTCTTTAGCTCTTAGGGCTGCTCTTGTGTTATAAAGCTTCTAATTTATTGATTTGCCATATGATGATAGTACATTTGCCTCCCATTACTCCTCTAGCACTCCTTTTCCTACATTTTTGTTGCTTTTTCCTACCTTTGCTAGGTTTTGATGCCTATCAGCATTCCTTCCTTATTATCTTTTACCATTAACTTAATTTAAACCAACTCTCTTTTATCCTTCTTCATACTTACAAATGTCCTTCTTTATACTACTTTATACCTAGAAAATAGCTTTCTCTGATTTTATTTTTCCGGGGTTTTTAATCCTTTTTCAAAACTTATTTTATTTTATCTATATTTCTTATAACTGAAATTTACCTTTATATAGTACTTGTTTTCTATACTGGTTTTGTTAGTTTAGCCTCTATTCCTAACAATCTATTGCATCTGTTTTAGGAAATATTATCAAATTATTTATATTTACTTCGTTAAACGTGCTTAATCGCTGTTATTATCCTTGTCTATATGCCATATAGACAAATGCTAAATCAACCTCTGTTACACCTTTACCTTTCTTTCATAGCTTCCTTTTACTTCTCTCTTTAATTACTATTTCTATCATATTTCCCTTCATCTGTCCTTTTTATCCTTTTTTCCCTCTTTTGTTCTTCATTCGTCGCTTTCATTACTTTTTAGCTCTATTAAAGCTTTTTTACAGTCTTTTGCCTGTCCCTAGAGATGCTTTTAGCTTGGCTCATTTATTTGTGTCTTTATATCCCTAAATTTTCAGCTAAGATTTGCAATGCTTTTAATGCTTTAAAGCTTAAACTCTTGAAGCTTTTCCTCTATTGCTTTTCCTTAAAAACTGAGCCAGATAGCCAGACAGAAAGCTTTTAGCTTTTGCTTTTTTAGCTTTTAGCAGTTTCTCTTACCAATAAAATTTAACCTAAATACAAGAAAGCTTTTTAGCTTTTTTCTTTTCCCTTTTCATCTTTTTTTAGCTTGCAAATAAGTACGTTTCTAAAGCTTTAAGCTTTAAGCTTTTGTCTTTTATTTGTTTGCTTTCTTAGCCTTCTTCTCTCACTTCAGTGCCAAACTTTTTCTTACTTCTAATCCCTGTTTTCTTGTTCTGATGAATACTCATTCATCAATAGATTTTTATCTTCTAAAACTAGTTTTTTTACAATGATGAACTACCTTTCACTATCATTATTTTGTTGCTGATGAAGTCTGCTTTTCTTGCTACTCAACTGTCGTTTGAGAACTGATTTTTTTAGTAACTTTTTTTGCTTCTAATAACTTACTTTTTTATTAATCAACTCCCATTCAAACAGTGCTTTTTTTGCTTCTATTACCAGTTTTTTTTGCTCTACTGAATATCTATTCACTAACATAATTTTATTGCTTCTAACCTTACTTTTTATTGCTAATGAATATCCATTCAGCTACCAACTCTTTAACTTTCTAAACCCAGGCTTTTCTACTAATGAATACTTGTTCATTAGAATAGTTTTTTATCCTTCTCACTATAAGTTTTTGCACCTGTCAATTGTCATTTACCTAGTGTGTTTTTCTCGTTGATAAACATAACTTTTTTCAATTATGAATGCTTATTCAGTAGTAAATTTTTGCTTGTTGATAGAACTAGTTTTTTATCATTGAATACCCATTATCGAGGTAGTAACTTTTCACCCTTCTTAAGCTCATTTTTTTCAATGATGAATTGCCTTTCACCGTGTCACTTTTGAAGCTTCTCATGGTAACTTTTTTCCTATAATGAATATCTATTCAGTGGCAGACTTTTTACTCTTTCTATTATCAGTTTTTTCTACTAATGAACTGCCATTCACTCACTCTCTTTTCTCGCTTCTAATATTAATGTTTCTTGCTACTAAATCATTGTTCTGCTAGCTTCTTTTTGCTACCCTTCTTCCCCTTCTCTTCTTTCTCTCCTCTTTCTAGAAACTTGGTACAATGGAGGAGCTTTAACACCCTTCTTATAGTCATTTACTAATGGCAGCATGGCTTCATTAAAAATATCCTCTCCTGCCAACCATTTCTTAACTGCATCTTCATCACATATTAGTATTTTTAATGCGGTAATTAATTCCACTCGATTTCCATCTAACCCAACTTCATTAATACCCTCATTTATTGCATCAAGTATAACTACTGATATTAGTTGTTGCATTTCCCATTGATGCTTGGGCAGTTCATGGAAAACTGCTTCATTAACTAAAGAATATTCGCATAAATTAACATCTGTTGAGTTCCAACCACGACAACTAAGTGGCCTCACAGGATAAATAAAACACTCTTCATTAACGAGAAAAGGACATGTGAGTCCTGACATTGTCCACTCCACTGTATTCATTTTAGCTGTTTCTGTAGCTAATGTATTTAAAACAGTTTTTAATCGATCTAGTTCTTTAGGTAAAAAAGTTTCTTTTATATAATAAGCTATAGATATTGCCTCAGCAGTACTTATGGCTACACGAAAGCGGCAACAATGCGAGCATTTTTTCTTACAGGCTATAACCGGATTCTCTTGTTTTCTCCTGTCCTCAATATTATCATCTGCACCCCGATGGCAGGCTTTAACTATTAAGGACAATTTTGGTTCTGTACCATCAAAATTTTTTATGAAAAGACTTTTAGCATTATTAGCTAACAATTCTACATACCTGTTTAACTTTTCTATAAACTCTATTTCTTCCATAAACTTCTATAACTCCTTATCCACTAATAACTAATTATATTAGTTTATAACTAGGTAACGACTAATCTCTAGCTTATTTTCAAGATGTTGTGTGTTAGCAAAGTTTACCACTATAACTTTTGCCTTATTTATGACCAGTCCTCAAATAGCTTTATCATCATAATAAGTCGATTACCCAAAATAAATAGTTTTATCAAATGGTTTTATTACATCATAGGGCAAAAGCGTAAAGTCACAAAGATTTATCCATTGTCCTTCATATAATGAGACTTCAATTTCATGAGGCTTTATTACAACATCCCCAATAGCATGTTTGGGAAAAACTATATATGTTGCATACATAGGATCTTCAAATGCACCATCAGGAAAATATAAATCTTCATTAGACAAATTAGCAGATTCACATGAAAAACGAGTTACTACATTTGCTCTTCCATAGGATTGTGTTATCGCCGTTTCAAGCTTCCAAAAGGCATAAATTCTTGGACAATGGATTATTGCTTCATCAGGAATTGGCCAATTTTTTTCTAGTGCTAGCTCTGACTCTATAGGAATAATATTACTCAACCCTTCTAGCTTTAGCCTAGTGATCCTGCTAGGTTTACCACATTTGAAGCCTTCAGCTTTTATTAAATCTAAGAAATTTTTTGGTTCGGTTCTATACAAGTATTTTGGCAACCCCATTTTATATTCCTTACAATACTCTATATAGTATGTTTATTTAGTACGGTTATTATATTAATAATACTAATTTATTTTCAAATGATTTTGAATTTCTGAAGCTGAATCTGATTCAGGTTGTGCAGAAAACATAATTTGTTCACAACAAATTTTTGTTTCTTCATAACCTCACTAGCTAAAATGGCCTTATAGCCAAAAAATCAGCAAGATCAAATGCTTCTAAATCTCCTGGATTAATTCGTACTATTTCTTTAATAAGTCTTTTTGTTTCCAAAGAATAATCTCTAACAGCTATTTCTTTTGGAGTTCCGTAGTCTTGTTGATGGCATTTCAAACATAAATCACATTTTTTGCAACACCCATACTTATAATCACATTTAATGCAAGGGCGGCTTTTCCCTCTGGATAACTGGTGTGTTTTGGTAGAGTTAGATTTTGTTTGAGTTTTAGTTTTTTCTTTTTTCATGGAACCTTCTTATATAGTGTTGATCCTGAGTGCTTAATGCTTAATCTTTTGGTGCAAAAAGCATTACCTGTACTTCTGGCAAGTTGTTAAAGACAGATACAATCAATAGTTCTACTTCTTTCCAATTAAGCCCACCAAGACCACAACCTAATGCTGGAATAGCAATAGATTTGATTTGTTGTAATTTGATATCTATAACTAATCTCGCTAAGCCACTTTTGATATCCTCTATTTTTGAACAATCTTTCCAATGATGCTTAGTTGGAAAGTTGATTATATAAAAGGGGTTGAACAAATGGTTGCTGCTGTTTGTAATAAACATTTCCCCTAACTGAACTCGACCTTTCTTACAAGCCTTTTGGTAGAGATAAAAATTCTCTGGATAAACCTGTTTAAATGTGAGGGCTAGCCCTTTACCCATTACACCAACACAATTAACAGGATTTACTAGAGCTTCTACTTGTGCTTCTAAGATGTTTCCTTGGCAGATTTTTATCATACATTGTTCTCCTACTAACAATATTCTCAATTAGTTATGCACTTTGCTCAATATTAGCGTTTTCTTGATTTTCTTGTGATTTAGAGAATGTTTGGAAAACTAAATCTGTGTGAACGTCTATAACTTGTTGTACTGATACACCATATAAGACTCTAAAATGTAGCTCTAATTCTGGCTGTCTCCAAAGTCTTAATAGTTGTAAAAACAGAACATGGCCATTCTCTTTGTTTTCAGCGCATTCTCTCAAATGCTCAGATAGCTTTTTAGGTTTAACTACCTGGCCTAGTTCATAGATACAATTAAGTATTGTATAATCAAATGGATCAGTATTTCTATTAATGTAAAAATACATCGAACCCTTGATTATTTTTGGAATTTCTTCATAACTTTTTGCATTTTTAAGAACTGTATTTAGCTTATGCATTATTCCGTATCTTATTCGTGGCCTTGGCATATAGTTTTTCCTTTGTTTAATGCTTCTTTTCTTTTAACAAATTAATTAGCAAATTACCTGTATGAGCTAACCTGGTTGCTTCTTTTATTACTCTACCCACAGGCATTCTTTTAAGAGCATCTATAGTTAGCCTAAAATATCTAGACACATCATCTCGTATTAAATATTCGTTATGATAATGCCTCCATTGATTTTTCAGCATAGAAAGCCCTGGACGATGGCTTGTTCTTTCTTTATGAGTTAATTCTTTAACTACCACTGGCTTACAAATAAAACAGCAACGCAATTGTTTATCTTTAGGCTCTCCTGCTCGCTTGTTGCATCTATAACAAGCTTGTTCTCTTAACTCTTTATTTTTCATAACTGCCCCAAATAGTTATTTTTGATATATTTTATAATACCGTATACGGTATTCAGAAAAACAATGTTTCGTTTATTTTTCTCCTTTCGCTTAAATATTAAGCAACTTTTTATCTACTAACCAGCAAAATATAAATAATACCGTATACGGTAATGAATCTTTTTTGTAAAATGGTAGTATCTAAGTTTTATGTTAATTTTTATTTAAAGAAGGAAAAAATGGCTAAAAAAGGAAATCCCACTAAAGCGGCTGCTCTAGCTACTACTATTAGGCAAGAGTTTCACATTGACTCAGAGAAAGTACAATATCTTAATAAAATTGCTGAAGAAACTGATATTAGCAAATCCGAAATTGTTCGTAGAGCTTTGGCTCTGTGGTTTAGCCAAAACCCTGTTGAACAATTTATTAGCGAAAATTCTAAAGCTCCTACTAAGGCTAAGCTATAAGCTTCTTTAAGTTCCCTGCTTTATCTTTTGGCTTAGCTTCAGGAGCAGCTTCTACTAGTGGCATAGATTCCAGCAAATCAAGATATTTGTCTTGCTTAATACAAAGATTACAATACAAACTATCATCGCTTTGAAACTGCATTTTATCTTTATTTTTTAAACACTTTTTGCAAATCATTTTTGACTCCGTTGGTTGAATTAGAATTATTTCGCTTTTTCCTTTAATCTTGTTTCATCTGTGAAACATAAGCATATCAGAACAAGAAAAAAGTTTTATTTTGTTAATTAACTACTCCAAGATAAATAACTATGTTTATTCATCTTTTACTTTTAGGCTATGAGCGTTTCATAGCTGAAACATTCATAACAAATAACTTACCTACTACTGATTTTTATTTCGCTTTCTAATTAAGCAATAATCAATTAGTAGTATTGTTAGTATAGCGAAATATTTACAAAAAATAAATATAGGAAAAGAGAAATATTATTGATTAAAATTGCTGAGTAGAGATTTCCGGCTAATAGCACTAGTAGCAACTTGATAAGAAATTTGTTTGGAACGGTAAAGGTGTTGAATATCAGTATCAAAAGCTCTAACTCTAAGAAAATCAGGGCTGTTCTTCATTAAATGGGAAATTCTAGGCCAGTCACAGTTTCTCAAATAATCAGAAACACAGCCTTCATTCAGGATAAATTCGGTAGCAGGGATGCGGCCAGGTTGAAGATTACCATTTAAGAGTTTTAAGGAAAAAATAGCATTAAGTTTTTCAGCTAAACGTGATGCAATATTACATTTTTCCTCATCTGGATAATAGGAAATAAGCCTTTCTAAAGTACTAATAACAGACTCGGTATTAACACCACAAAACACTTTAATGCCTGATTCAGCAGCTTCTAAAGCCATATTAAGCACTTCAGCATTAGGAATTTCCCCAGTCATAATAATATCAGCAGATTGTCTTAAAGCAGCTTTTAATGCGCGAGCGTAATCATTAAAGTTAGATTTAAGTTCTCTTTGAGTAATAATCCCTCTAATGCAGGTGTGGAAATGTTCGATAGGGTTTTCTAAAGTAACAATGTGATATTCACCAGCAGAGTAAAGCTGTTTTAACATCGCGGCAAGAGTACTGGATTTGCCCATGCTAGTAGAGCCAGTGATTAAAGCTAATCCAGGTCTATTACAAATCTCTGAAATAATGTCAGGTAAGTTAAGCTCAGAAAAAGATTTAATTGCTAAAGGTATAACTCTAAGAACAACACTAAAATGGTGAAAATTGCCAGCATCTCTAAAAATATTAACTTTAAATCTACCAACATTATCTAAAGCGTAACAGGTATCAACATTAGTAATTTGACTAAGTTCATTAGTAGTAACAATATTAGGAAGTAACCATTTTACAATAGTTTCTAAGTCAGCTTGAGATAAAGTATCAAAGTCACGAGGGGTTTGGCAGCCATGATCTTTGAACATAGGCGCAAGCCCAACTTTAAGGAAAATATCATTAACATTTTTATCTATTGCTAGTTGAAGTAGACATTTAAAATCTTGATAAGTAAAACTCATAATAAATCCTTTTTATAGAACAAAAAGTTAATTTGAGATTATGTTAGACCATCAAAAACAAGCCAAACATCACCATCTCCACCATCTGTTTGACTCTGCCAATATCTCTCCACCCTATCCACTACAGCAAGGCATTTATCAGCAGAAAGATTACGAAGCTTCTCAACCAGCGCAAGCCCATCAACTTTCCATTTTTTGTCAAGTTCTTCATATTTAATCATTTCCTCAGCCCTTATCCAAAGCTGACGATAACCATCACTCGTACTATCGTAGTGTATACCATTGAGCATTTCCATAATAAAGGCTTTTTCTTCTTTGGAAAACTCTTTACGTACTTCTCTAAAAGCATTTTGAAGTAGTAGAAAATATCTTTCTAAGCTAGTTTCTATGGCACTAGTAATATTTTTCCCACCATTTTTGCTTATAAGTGCTATGTCTACCCAAAGACTGTCTTTGATTCGCAAATTGATTTTAGTACTTTTTGTCTTCACCATAATAATTTCCTAACGCATAACTAACTAATTTATAAACCTAGCGATTTTTTGATAAATGCAAGTATACTAGTAATAATAAGAGGTAACAGAGTTTTTTGCCTATTTATAGCCTCTTCGCCACTATAAGAATTCAATTTGCTTTCAGGAAGATTGATTGTGATTTCAGTTGCATTATAGATGTGTAATTCTATTTTTTGATTTTCATTTGATATTTTTTCGAGCATGTACTGTCCTTTCCATTTAAATTTTAACGTCTTACTTTCGTACTACGTTTGTACTACACCAATAATAAAAAAACAAGTTAAATTTGCCAAATATTAATTTAGTCGTCCCTGAAAAAAGAACAATTACGTAAGAGGAAAGGAAGAAGTAAGTAAGCTAGAGCGATAATGCTTAAGAGAAAAAATGAAAGAAAATAGGACAAAAAATTCTCTAAAAAGTTTACGCAAGTTAAAAGCAGAGGCAGAAAGAAGAACATTGATAGAATCACCAGAAAAACCAAGGAGAAAATTGCGATCAAGACGGTGATCAAATTTAGCATGACCAATGATAGGCTCAATAGCAGAACGACGATCAAGCCAGCGGGACAAAGAAGGAGAAAGATTTTTTCTACCAGAAATGAAAACTTCTATTTTCTCAGGATGATGCTCTGAACCACGAAAAGCCTTATCAACAAAGACTTGTTTTACATTAAACTGAGTCAATTCTTCAGCTTTTTTAATGCAGTCTTTTAGTATGTGAGCATCATAAGGATTATTTTTCCAAGCATTAGCTGCTATTATCCATCCCTTCTTTGATGTTGTTACTATTGATACTTTGCATCCAAACTCATATTTTTTGTTTACCTTACCTTTGCCTATGCATTCTACTTCTGGTGCATGTACACTATAAATTTTTCTTCTGTCTTTTTGCCCCTGTGTTATTATACTTTCTGCTAAAAACAACATATCCAATAGTTTATCACTTGGCTCTTTACTCTTACGTATTATGTCTCTCATTACTCTTGCTAGGTATGTTTTTAATTTCTTTGTCTCTTTTCTCATTCTATTTTGTTGATTTGCTGCTATATATTTTCCTACTTTTCTTAAAGCTTTTTTGCTTAATCTTACATAGGATTGTCTTACTTTTATGTTTTCTTTTTTAGCTTGCCTACATAAGCTCTCTCTCATCTTGTGATATAGCTTTCCATCTATTGGATACGTTATTGCTTTCTCTTGTACTGTTGTATCACAATTTACTTTTTCTACTTCTTTTCTTTTTATTTTTCCGCTTCTTTTTACTACTTCTATTGTTTCTTTTAGTAGTTTTTCTATCCCTTTTTCTCCTACTCTTTTTCTCCATTTTACTAAACTTGTTGGGTGACATGGAAATTTATGCTGAAAATATTTCTCTCCACATAAATGTTGCCAGTATGGGTTTTCTACCCATCTTTCCACTACTTGTTCGTCTCCTACATTGTATATATACTTTAAGTAATGTATACCTGCCATTAACCTTATTTTTAATCCTGGCCTCCCTTTCTCTCCGTAATATCCCCCTAGTTCTTCTTCTAGCTTTTCCCAATCTATTTTTTCTGCCAGTTTGTATAATCCGTGTTTTTTATCTAGTATTTCTTCTAATTTGATTTTTTCTTCTTTTCCCCATCTCTTTCTTTCTTTGTACTTCATTTTCCTACTTTTCCTCTTTTATTTTCTTATATCTTGTTATTTTACATCTTTTTTCTTTCCTCTATTTCCTTTTTTTACTTATTTTTATATTATTTTTCAGGGACGACTAATTTAAAGCTTTTTTTAATAAATACCGTATACGGTATTATAGAATATTATAACGAAAATTTTTATAAAGGGGTTATAGTGAGAAAAAATAGATAATCACTTCTATTAAAACTTGGGCTTTTTATCTTCAAAAACTGGCAGTACATTTATGTACATTTACTATATTTTAGAATTATTATTTTCTGCATTTTGATAATGCTTTACTTGTTCTTTTATTTGTTTTCTCAGTTCTTCCTCAAATTCTCCTGTATCAGATTTCTCAATCTCATCCATCCATCTTTCAACATTTTCAACATTTACTCTTTCCCAAGAATGTTGTAAATCTTTAGATTCCTTTTCAAATGGGGAAGGTGGTAAAAGCTTTAGATTCAGTAGTCGCTCATTATCTCCATCTACTCCTTTCAGTATGCCTAAACAAAGCCTTACTATATTTTGGTGACAATTATAAATTGCAAAAGGCGTAGCTAGTTCTAAGTTAAATATACGTATTTTTGTGCATTGTGGAGATTTTATTTTATCAGCATACTTATTCATCAAATCAGGCCGCCTTGCCTTATAATCAGCCTGTAATTCCTTAAGTCTATTTATATGTTCTTGCAAATGGAAAAGAGCGTTATGAAGTAAACCTATTTGATAGTTGTTAGTGTTCCTATCAAAATCTAAAAACTCTCCTGAAATAAGGGCTTGCTCTGTAAATTTTACTGAAAGTTTGAATGGGCTATTTACAACATCAAGATAGAAAAATATGAAGTGAAAAAGTTTTTCACGAGGGATCTCACTATAATCAGTATAACTACCTTTCAGATGATTTTTTGCACAAGTACCATAATAGGTTATGATTCCTGTTCCATCTTTTAGCTCTTCCGTTAACAGACTTAGATTATATTTAATTTCACGCTTCAAATTTCTACTCAATGCAACTCTATTCAAGCTCTGGGAAAACTTTAATTCTGTTTGCAAAACATCAATAATATCTTGAAAGGTAGTAAATTGATGTGTCCAGTTTCCAATCGGAAATTCACCCATCCCTTGAACAGCTTGTTTCATTTCATCAACTCTCGTTACTTGTCTTATAAATTTAAACGTTAATTCCGCATCATTGACAAAACTACTTTGATGATTTGAAATATCATGGATGATTTCTTTCTCTAGTTTTTCCTGATAATCACGTTTTAAGAAATCTGATAATGCTTTACGATCCTCCCGAATATCCCAGACTTCTTTTCTAATAAAGGTTACAAGTTTTATTTTTTTTGATTTTACTAACTCATAAGCAATTTCGTATTCTTGTCTTGTGATACTAATTTTTTGAGTTTTATCATATAAGCCGCCAACCCTACTACCTATCAAAAGAATGAAATAATCACAATTTCTAATAGCATCAAAGCAAGCATTATATGAGTTTTCATCAAGTGGTTTGGTAAAATCATTATATTCAGACAGCATTACCTCATAACCAAGACCCTCTAACCAATATTTCATGCTTGAGCGAAGATCTTTAAAATCATAGATGGTTGAAGAAATAAAAATTCTGGGTTTTGCTAACATATAAAAAACTTCCTTTATAATTGGCATCTTATTTCTAAAAACTAGATTATTTTAATTAATATTTTATTTGTAATTAAACTATCTATATGTTCTACAACTTCATAAGCTAAATATTCATTATAGACAAGTAAACCCATCTCCATATTGAGAGTTAAAGCATATTCAGTTAAATTTGCACTAGAGATAAATAACCTTTTTTTATCTGCAACAGCACACTTAACATGCAAAGATCCATATTTTCCTTCTTCATTAGTTGGCCTTTTATCTAGTGGCCAAACAAATATAGTTAAATTCCTTAGTAACTCATCGCCCAAACTATCTATTCCAAATGATATTTTGCCATCACTGGCTTCTGGTGTTTCAACAATCATCCTTATTCTTACACCACGAGTAATAGCTTGTTTTAAGGCTTTAACTAGCTCTGGAATCTTATAAACAGCAAAGCTTACAATAGTTAACTCTTCCGTTGCTTCATTTATTAGCTCAAATAATGCTTGGTCTGTCCTTCTCATTGGAACAATACCAGCATTTGGCCCCGTCCATACTAACTCTATAGATAAGTCTCTGTGAGCAATGTCATCACAATATTGTGCAGTAGTTAAAGAAACTGCTACTTCTTTACTACTAATTTGTTTTACCTCTATTGCCCAAAGCCTAAACATTTCTGCTACTGCTTGATAAGCATTTTTACTTGATATTTGTCTTAAGCTTTTTATCTTTAGATCTTCATCGTAACCATTTGTTTTTTCTTCTTCCAAACCACTAATAATAGTCCCAACAACAGCAGGGTATTGCATTGCTACAACCCGAATTTGCTCTAAAAACTGTTTAGATATCATATGTAAGTAAATTAACTTATTCAACAACAAAAAAAGCTAATCCTGCTGTTTTAACTGATGGAATTAAAAGCGAGCGATCTAAATATTTATTGCCTCTTTCACAAGAAGTTTCTGGGCTAAACAAACAAGCATGACAGGCTGCCCAATGCAAAGAAACATTACCTTGTAACGGATCATGTTCTGCACACAATGGGTCCGAAGCACAAAGCCTCATTTGCTCTAATGCTTGTTCTATATGGCGACCTAACTTATCTGGTTCTCCTAAACTTACTAAGCCTCCTAAAGTACCCTCACTATCCGGTGACGCTGTATAAATTAGTACTCCTGCCATGGGACCATTTTCTTCTTCTGGTGTTTTGGCATATATTCTTTCTCTTAAGCTGGCAGCACCATACCCACACTCTATTGCTAGTTGTCTCATTAATGCATGTGAAAATGAATGTATCAGGCTATAACGCCATCCTGGAGGATCTAATTGTGGAGGTAAATTACGCGCTTGTCTCCACTTAGAACTAGCTTCAAAGTTTTTCTTCTTATATTCATCTAACAAACTATTTTCTTTTTCCCACTTTAAAAGAGCTTTTTCGCTAAACTGGATAAATATTCCTTCTCCTCTTATTTCTGAGGCTGGCACCCATCTAGGATCATTACGGCTTAATCTCCCCCATTCAAGTAATTCCTCTTGTTCCTGATAATCATAAGGAGATTCTATTCTTGTAAAGCCTATTAATGCTCTTACTTCCCTCATTTTTTCGATTAAAACTACTTTTTCAAAAAATCTTTCATAATTTTTGGGGGCTGCTACTGATTCAAGTTGAAAATCTGAATTATTGTTGGTTTTATCTGCCACAGAAAACACTTCCCATTCTGGTGTTTTCAAATCTTTATTTACATTTTGTTCTTGTTCTTGTCCATTTCGTTTCTTTTCTATTTCCAACCATATTTTTTCCTGAGAATACTTATAAAGCTCTGATAATTGCCCTGTAGCTTGTAGCACTTGATAAATGGCTTGAAAAGTCTCTAAGCTATTAGCATTTTGTAGTATATGCCATCGTTTTTCTATTAATCGTGTAAGTTCACTAGAGAATTTAGGAATTGATAAAGCACTTAAGGCTACCGCAAACCAACTATTAGAAGCTCCTAAAAGAATAGTTTTCATTTGTTCATCACATTCATCCTCATCAAAATTACGTAAATGAGGTTGCCTTCCCCTACACTTAGGCATAGAGTTTCTAGCTAAATCTCCAAATGATTGTGACATTGAGCGAGATTTACCACATTCTTCACACCTTATCCAAACATCAGCAGCCGTTCCTGAAACACCCCTTTCTTCTAATTTTAAGATACCATTACAATCTGTATTTGTTTGGTGAACAAAATACATCCAAGGAAAATCATCTAAGTGTCCTTTAGTACAAGCAGCTAGAAATCTGGCTGGAATTACTGTTGGTGCTTTAGCTCTAGGACAAGTAGTATGTTTATAATGTGTTTCTTCAGGACGATAAAAATTTACTTTAATTTGAAAAAGCCCAGAGGCTAATGATGCTATTAGACGACATTCAGGACAAAGTACCCAAGTAGGAAAAGGTGATACTGGTAATCCTACTCTACTATTTTCATCAAAAGGGTTAATAAAAGTTTCCGTATTTGGTTTAAGTGGAGCTTGTCTTAAATGTGATACTTGCTGTAAATGTGGTTGACTACGTACTTTAGCAAGCAATCGTTCTTCACCTATAGGAGTTGCATATTGAGTATCCCAATCATCTAACCCCATTACTATTACTGACATATTAGGTAAATCAACAACCGCTCCGATTCCAAATGAATACATAATTTGGCTAGGTCTTAATTCTCCAACTTTATTCTTGTTACTCATTAAACTTACTCTCCACCTATTAAGCCTTTTTACTAATAGCTATATTTACCGTTATTCTACTTCCATTGTATTTTCTGTGTCTAAGTCTCTATCTGTATTTATACTCCCACTTATAGGAGAAAACTTACGTGAAAAATCATCGTCAATAACTCTTTGATCCAGAATTAAACTTACTGTAGGCTCTACATTACGTAAAGATCTTAGACAGGTAAAAGCTTCCCATTCTTTACCAGAAGGATTTTTTAGTAGCTCAACTGTAATACCATCTCTTTCGGTAGTATAACCTAATCTAGCTCCACTTATATTATTACGTGCTTGAGATAACCATTCATCTAGCTTTGCTTTTAGTTGTGCTTCCACATAATTACGTAATTTATTATCTCCTACTGCCCAAGCTCGATCAGTAATAGTTTTTATTGCAGAAGTTACATATGGGTGTGATTGCTCTATTTTTCCAGCTAACAGGTTTTTATTAAATTCAACTCCAGGAAGTCTTACCAATGATACTAATAAAGCGGCTAAACCCCGTTCAATTGCTCCAGGAGCAAAAGGCGTAATAGACAGGGCTTCTACGTGTTTATAGAAAGTAGCATGATATTGTTCAAAGCTTTCATAATGGGATAAATCCCTTGGCCTTGCCCAATTATAAACAGTAAAAACTAGCCCTGGATAACTACGCCCTACACGGCTAGTAGCTTGAATATATTCAGCAGTATTCTTAGGTTGATTTGCTACCACCATTACTCCTAAGCGTTTTACATCTACTCCTACTGATAACATATTAGTAGCTAGTAATATATCTAATGGCTCTTTTTCTGTTACTTGCTGACGTAATCTTCTTTTTTCAGCAATCCTTCTATCTCTTTCAGGATCAAAAGGTATTTCTAGCTTATCTAGTATTTCAGGTATATCTGTGGAATTTTTTCTTGAAGTTAATTCCTCAAAATTGAGATTAGTACGCTTCTCTAAACCTCTTTGATCCATTTTCTTTAACCTAGAGCGAATATTATCATCTACTTGCCTACGCATTCCTGCTAGCTCTCGTAAAGAATTAAAATATCCAACTAATGTCATCCAAGGATCTGCGGCCATTTCATATTTAGTGTAAAGGGATTCAGAAGCTGATAAGATTGCTACATAAACTCTAATTAATGCTGCTGTTAACCTACGACCTGGCGCACATATCCCTAAATAACGTCTTCCAGGATCTCTATCGCTTGGTCTACGCTGGCGAGCAAAGAAGTTATCACTAGAATCTAAGCATTGTGGTGGAAATACCTGTACTCTACGTAAGAACAAGTTGTGAACTTGTTCTTTGGCTTGGCGAATGGTAGCAGTAGAAGCAATTACTTTAGGTCTAACTAATTTACCATCTACTTCCCAAGAAGATAATTTATCAATTACAGTTTCATAAAGCCCTACTAACGTTCCAAGGGGGCCACTAATTAAGTGTAATTCATCTTGGATTATTAAATCTGGCGGTCTAACTGGATTATGTGGAGTAAGTCTTGTTGCAGGTAAAGCATTTTTCTTAGAATGGTCATTATCTTTTATCTCAGGAGATGTAAAACCATGTCTCTCACAATATGATTCTACTTGTCCAAAAAGCATTTGTGTGGCTCCATTCCAAGGTAACTGAGCAAACTTATCTACTGTTGATATTAGTAATGAAGGTAGCCTACGATAGATTTCTTCATCTACTACAATTATTGGTAATCCTTCATTTTCTGAGTTCCTTCCTGTAAATAAACAATTCCCTAGTACATCTCCACAGTAAACTAAAGTACGTTCCCGTATTTTATCTATAATGATACTTTTGCCTTCTTCAATCTTAGTACCACACCAAGGACAATTTGTTAGTTGATGTGGGGAGCCTGTAAGACCTTGATATACTCCTTTTGTTTGTTTAATAACTTCTTCGCTTTGTTTAGTAGTATTTGGAGTAGTGTTTTTGCCTACCCAAAGCCCTATTCTAAAAGGTTCTTTTCCCCATTTAGCACTATCTTCTCTACGAATGGATTCACAAGCACAAATTAAGGTAGTAGCACGTTGAAATTGTTGAAGTGTAAGCAATCTTAAGGTATAGCGCATTAAGACTGCTATTCCATATTCTCCAGAACGCCCTCCAATAGTTCCCTGTAAGCGTCTTAGCCCTAATGTATAAGCAGTTAAACCCAAATAAGCTTCTGTCTTACCACCACCTGTTGGAAACCAAAGTAAATCAGCAATTGCATTTGTTTCATGACAACGATCCTCATGATGGAGATCTGTAATACTAGGTAAATTTAATAATATAAAAGCTAACTGAAATGGGAACCAAGTTCTATTCTTTGGAATATCTATACTTGATAAATCAACTACTTCGCCTCTACGCTTTTTCTCTGACAAAATAGAATGAATACGTTGCAACCACATTGCTCTATTCATAAACTTAAAGGATTCTAGTGCTTTAGGCTCTTTTGTTAGTAACTTTAACCCTTCTCTAATACGCTTTAATGTGTTGGTACAATTATTTATTGCTTCTTGTGCTACTATTTTGAATTTGTCCAAGTCTTTCTGATTAGGGTCATCCAAGCGTTTTTTTTCTTCTTTAATCCAAAGTTCATAAGCATTTGGTAAGGCAGCTAATTTACTAACTAAGTCTTCATTAGAAGATTCAGTTAGCTCTTTCATATCTAAAACTAATTCTGCCAAATCAGGAATTTCATCAACTGTAGGTGGTGTAACTTTAGCTACTTCATAGTCAGGAACAACCTTACTACCAATTGAAATGGCTTTTTGATTATCATCAGAAGATACTACAGCATGTACACTTACTCCATGCCCAACAGCAAACTCTATCTGCTTACGATAGAGCATATTCATTGTTTGTTCTTCTAAATAATTAGCAGAATCTAGATTTGTTTTGGCAACTAACTGTGGACGGCGAACAAATATATCAGGAAAACTTGGATCACCAGATTCTACAATAACTTCAGGTTGAAATACCCAAGATGTATCACTATTAGGATAAGTTTCTTTTTGTCCATTTACTAAAAAAACAGAAACAATCCATTCTCCATTCTGTTTACGCATTAATACTTGAACATAAACATCTGAGAATTCTTTTTCTTCCACTATCCATTTATAAATAATACCATTCTTTAGCTTTATTATTGGTGAAACCCCAGTAATAGGACGACGTTTCCATACTTTCTTAGGGTTGCCTTTTTTAGTGATATGATCTTCACTGATAATTCTGTCATACTGCCCCCAACTAGCTTTAATCTTAATGGTTTTAGCTTCACTACTTACACAAAAAGTCATCCCAAAAGAAGATGGCATCATTGTTTTAGCTGCAACAATACTAGTGTCTGTATCCCCATCTTCTAAACTATCTTCTCCTACCTCTCCTGCTGTTGCTAAGTCCTCATTAATTTCTGTTTCCATTTCTTGCCTGCGATGTAAAGGGGCAAGCAATCCTACTAAATATCGCTCACTTACTTTTAGCTCATCCACTATTTCATATTCACCACCTGCGGGGCCAAGTAAATCCCCTAATACAGCTTTTTCTAGCTCTGCTCTAAGTTCATAAGCTGATGGGATAACTAATTTTTGCTGTGAAGATGTTGCAGTATTATCATTTTGGTTAACTTGTTGACTAAGAGCCTCTTCTACAATACTAATATCTGACTCACTCTTTTCTAATTGTTCTAAGTTATTTAAGCCTGTTAACTCAATGGGTTGGCTTTCCTGCTTTGTATCTTGGTTAGATGAAGACCATATTTGAGGGCTAACATTTTTAGCTTCTTCTATGTTTTTGTTTTTTTCTAATTGTTTACTAGGGCTTTTAGTAGCAGTTTGTTGACTAAATAGCTTCACGATAGCACTAACAATATTATCAGCAATATCCCCTTCTATTCCTAAAACATCGGCATCATCTGAAACATCTAACCCTTCCAATAAAATAGCTAAATGTTTATCTGGCGCAGATTCAACAGAACCCCAATCTAGTTGGGCAGTCCGCTTTCGTAGTTCTTCATTTACTTCTACTAAACTAAGTTTTCCTGGCAAAATAGCAGGTAATTTGATAGTTTTCATTCTTTTTTCCTTAACTCATTCATTAATAAAGATTAGCAAGTAGAAAATCCTCATTCTTTTTATTTTATAGGTAATTGCTTGAGAAAATTTATATAAGCTTCTGGTAATCTATGTTCACAAGCACCCTCAACTATAAAGCTTTTGTAATTTTCATATGGTCTAGGATCATCTGTTAATTTATCTGATAAGTAGGTTTGTGCTAGAACAACAGTTTCATCCTCTTTATAAACTTTTATTGATATCCTCTTATAATCTTTTTCAAATTTATCCAACTGTCTTATTTCTTTCTCTTCAATATCAAACAAAACTCCCCAAGTTACATTACCTTCTTTATCTATCAAATTTGCTTTTCCTGAACCGTCATTACTCTTTTTATTACAAACTAACTGCTTATTTATTAACTTAGCAATTCCAATAAACTTTGCAGATGGTACTCGTGAAGAAATTCGGTTGTGTAGCATGTTTGAACCATAGGCAAAATAGATCATTTATTTCCTCACTAACTACAGTTTTTACATATTGCTTTCATTTTAGTTATTAAATTTTTCCATATAGCATCATTCCAATTTGATTTTTTAAGCTCATCACAATACAAATCAAGGTATTTAGCTAGCTCATTATGAAATTTTGTAGCATTAACAGTTTTTGTTGAAGAGTCAAATAATAACCCATCTCTCCTAATATGCCATCCACCTGTAGTTTCACCTTGATGCAAAATTCCACACCTAACAGATACATAGAAGTCTTTTACATAAGGTTCAAATTCCACTAGCCCACTACGTCTATTAAAAAAACTAATAAAGGCTTTCTCAGATTTATTTTTGGTATTTTCCCATCCTTGCCTAAATGATTCTAAAGACTCAATCATCAAACATGATATTGCCATTGTACAAAACCCATGCTTATTTTCTCCTTTTAAAGGAGTAATATAACGTTCTGTAAATCGCTCTTTAATAAAATCTGCAATCTTATCTCTGTCTTTTAAGGACTCTAATTGCTCATAGGAACTAATAGTTATACTACTAGAAAGTTTAGAATCTCTAGAATTATTTACTACTGGTATATTTGTCATAAAAACTTCCTCTATTAAAACAAACTCCCTTGCACCTCTTCTGCTTCCTCCGCTTTTGCCTTGCTTGCCTTGCTCTTACTTACACCTGTCTCCTTTTTCTTTCCCTTGCCTATGTCGTGCAATCCTGCGGCTACTTCTTCAGCATAACGCTCGTGGTTAAGCTCAAGTAGCCTATCCAAAACCTCTCGCCGTGCTTCTTCGCTTATTGTATAACGGATGCCTTGCTTGGTTTGATGAAACCCATGCCCCAAGTCCAAATCGCTCCAACCATAGGCATTTGCTACTGCCTCATCCATTTCCTTATGTAATTCACGCAATTTGGCAATGTCTGGTGATGTTTCATTGGATTTGTGGAATCGGTTGTAGGTTTTGGTTAATCCTTCTTGGCGAGTAAGCATTATGGATTGGCGGTAGTTGTAATATCTCTCACCGATTTCATCTAAGCTTTCATAACTTATTGGAAAAGGAAATGTTTCAAGGCAATCTGAAATAGAATAGTTTAAAGTTTTTCCTCCAAGGGTTGAAGTATACAATCTAGCCCATTCCCAGTGGTGACTACTTTGAATTATTGAGAAAAAATAGTTCTGTCCAATAGGAAAAATTACTATTTTTTCATTAAAAATAGTACCTGTATCTAACCAAGTAACTGCATTACTTGGGCTAACTCGCGCTGTTGCTAAAATCTTATCTGTCCTTGCAAGCGTATTGTATAAAGCTATAGTTGGTCGAGCAAACTGCCACCACCGCCTTGCTCTATCACGCGCACTCGCATCACCAATAGCAAGAAGATCTCTTTCAGGTTTAACTCTTTCTCTCAAAATTTGTAAACATATAGGATAATCAGATGCCGTATAGCCAGTGTAATCTTTTGGTGCAGTATACTTATCAAGAGGCAAATCTTTAAAATTTATAACCCAACGGTTTGATGATTGATTAGGAGAGGAATTTAAATCTTCTCCATCTAGATAAGGAAATAAAATATTTTTGTTATTAGAATCTTTTTCTATTAATATTTGGGCTTCTTCAGGTTTAAGAATAAACCCTCGTCCGTAAACTTCAGAGCCTTTGAAAGCCTTATCTATGTTTGTAATTAAGCGGTAAGGTGTACCTATGACTTTATTTGGCATACTTAAAAAAGATGTAATTCCTGTAACAGAGATTTCATTTAGTATAAACTCATTATTCCACTTACCTTTACGCAACCAAATATGAGAAACCTCTAAACTTGCTGTGCCTGGCCATTTGCAGCTTGGTACAGCACGAGAAATAACACAACCATTAGCAACTAATTGCTCCAAACCAACTTCGCGGGTGTCTCCTTGAGCAATGGTATTAGTAGCAAGTAAGCCAAAACCACCATTTCTTAAAAGTAATTTTTCTGCTCTAAGAAAAAAATAAGCAGACAAATCAGCAGTTCCTCTTTTTCCATTAGCAATTTGCTCAACCAAAAAATCTCTATAGTCTGTGCCTAAAACTCCAGTTATTTTTGAGCCGCCTTGAAATGGCGGGTTTCCAACTAATGCATCAAAACCTTTTGAGTCGCTCTCTGTCCAAAAGATTTCGGGAAATTCCAAGAGCCAATGGAAAGGTGTGCGGCTGCCTAACAATCGTTTTGCTTGATCTCGTAAAGACTGGATTTCGGTATTGTGGTAAGGATCGCTAACATCAGAGAAAGCATGTGTTACATCTCTAAACACCTCACCTAGCTCTATAGCGGTCATATCACCAGATTTGCTAATGTTCTTTAACGCCTCGCCTATTAGCAAATCACCTAAAAAGCGGACTTGCTCCAATGCTTTTTCAGCTTGTAGGAAAAGCTCTTCTTTGCGTCGTATGCCTTGAATGTCTATTGCAGTAAAGCCTTCTAGCTCTTTACGTTTAGCAATAGCCGTTTCGAGCAATGGTTTACAAATTTCTTCAATAGATTCACTTTGTTTTTTCTTGTCTGGTTGAAGACTAAAGTACTCAATCTGTTTAGCATCAGTTACTCCTAAGAGCGAATCACCACACTTAAGTGCATGATCCAAAAAGGTAAAAGGCCGATCCTTTTGCATCGTCACTAGCCAAAGTGATAATTTAGCCATTTCAACAGCCATTGGGTTTATATCTACCCCATATATACAACGATCCACTATAATTCGTTTGGCTAGTAGTAATCTTTCTTCTGTATCTTTAGGAATTATTGATTCACTAGGATTAGCTTCTGAAGGCTCTCCTTCAGGGCTAATAAGTAACTGTCCAGAATTTAATGGTTCACCTTGATCCCAAGCTTCCACAAGCCTTTCAGCCAAATAACGACAGGCTTGGACTAGAAATGCACCTGAACCCATTGCAAAATCACATACTTTGATTTTTAACAACTCACTAGCTGTTTTTAGTTGCCATTCTTCTTTGGGTTTACCTTCTGCAACTCCAACATAACATATTGGTTCAAGTGTGTATTGAACAATAGGCTCTGTTAAGCTACGTGGGGTGTAATGCGTACCTGTAGAGCGACGGTCTTGGCCTTGTGTAACATAAACACTTCCAGTAGAAATTATAACTGGATAATCTACCTTATCTTTGCGTACTAAACCAACAAAAGGCTTTAATCTTTGCCATAAACTATAGTCACTATCACAAGCCAGTAAAAATTTCTCTTCATCTTTTTCTGAAATCTCAAGATTTAGAGCTTTTTTCAAGGCTGAAGTAGTTCGGCCAGTCTGTGTATTTAGAAAGCTTAATAGCTCATTTTCACCTTTCTGCTGAAACTTTTCTAAATCTGATAATAAAATTTCGGGTTCTTTATCTTTTGTTCCTTCTAAACCTAAAACTACAGAAGTAGCACGTACAGCAGTATGGTCAAGTAAACCTTCATACACATGGCCTATTTGTTCTACATCCAATGCTCTAAAAGATAGTCGTCTTGGCTCACTACCTCCACCTCCAGGAAGTCTAACTTGTAATATTTGCAAGGATTCCAGTAGATGAAGAACTGTACGATTATCTACAGGTAAAGACTTAGCAGGAGTATTTTTCCAAGAACTTGAGTTTGGACGACCTTCTAAAAATGGGAACTTATCAGGGTCAAATAAGCTACCACCATAAGCAGGCAAAGAAAAACTACTATGGTAAACTCCAAAATGAACAGCCCTAGAAATAGCTAATAATCTAGCCCAAGCATCATGATGGTATCCTAAAATTTCTTCTCCATGTTGATCAGCTATTTCTCTTAGTTTTTCTCTCAGTGTTGAAACTGCATAGTAATTGCTATAAAACTCATCATTTAATGGGAATAATTCTTTTTCTTCAGCACAAAAAAGAACTACCAATCTCATCATTACAGTCAAAGCTGCTTTATAAAGCTCTTTTTCCTCTATTTCTTTTAGTGGAAAAATACAGTCTTTATCTATACGGTCAAACTTTTGTACTAATACTTCAACAGCTTTTCTAACCTGATAACCAAGTTGGTCAGTAACATCTTGTTGATCATTGACACTTTGACTAAGTAAAGACTCTAAAGTTTTATCATTTGCTACACTAAAAAAACGATATGAACTTAATAAACTACGAAAAGCCCTTAAAGTAATGTTTTCTTCTACCCAAAGATTTGTATACCAAGAAATAAAGCCTGTAGTTTCGCCACGAGGAGCATTAACTAGCATCCACTGATGGCCATTACTAATTAAACCTAAACGAACATTTGTTGAATGTAATAGTTCCATCATACGACTAGCAGGGCTAGCACTCCATTTACTTCCAATTAGTCTTTTTTCTAAATGTTGATTTGAAGGAAATATTTGAACTAATAATCGCGGTTTTACACTATCTACATTAGTAGACTCTGCTACAACCCAATCAGGGCGTAATATTTCACTATGTTCTGGAAAACTAGCATATATAGTTTGAGGAATTTTTTGCCCAGAAAGTAATACTTGATCAGGAAAACCAAGTGTTTCTCTTAATACAAAGCTAACCCAAGCTCGGTGAATAGGAAAACTAGGCTTGTTAGATTCTTGTGAGCTTTGCCATTCACTATAAGCTGTTTTTAAATTTCTCATATGCTCTGGATCATGATCATCCAGTCCTTGAGGAAATGCCTCTAATAACACATTTAGAGAAATAAAGGGTCCTGAGACTTCAACTAGTGATAGCCACTCCATATGATCGCTTGCGGTTGACATACGTTATTTTCCCCCTCTTGCAATCTTTTGTGGTATTAGGTAAGTAATAGCTAAAGGAAATAATCTAGGTGTAGGATCTGCATATCTAGCACTAATTAAGGAGGTTTCCTGGCCGATTTCTATAGGTATTTGCTCTAAACGAACTCTGAGGTTTTTTATATTACGCTCAACTTGTACTATTTCTGGATCTGAAAAAAGACTCATCTGAATAGGTTCTTCTTCATAACTTTCTAATTCTTTTGCAATGCTTTGCTTTAGCTCTGTTAATATAGTAGTTATATCACTAATTTCTTTATTAGCTCTTTCTTGTAATTTCTTATTTAAACCATCAGTACGCTCTCTCATACGTACTTCTAGTGACTGTAAAAGCCCTTCATGATAATTTGGCCAAAGCTCAACTAACCTTTGTTTTATTGTGTCTGGGGTAGGCTCATCTATTATTATAGAGTTTAAGGCAAGTTGTATTTGCCCTACATTTAAACGGTTAAAACGTCCTTCTTTTAGAATACCTCCAGCAGTAATTAGCTCTTCATGCAATTTCTTTTGGTCACTACCTAAAATTACTAATCTACCATAAGCTACTATTGCAGGAAATTCTAGGCTAGAACTCTTTACTATTCTAGTTGTTATACGGTTTAGGTTTTTAGTCTCATCTTTAGACCAAACCTCAGCACGAAGTAACCCTAAACACATTCGTACTAGCCTATGGTTAAGATGTATTAAGACAACATCATCTCGTCCTTTTGCTAATTCTGAATCAAACACTATAGGGCGAAGTTCTTTAGTATATGGATGGTATAACCCTTCTAAACAGTCCTTCCAACTACCTTTCATTAAAGGAACTTCAAAAGCTTTTCCTTTGAAATTTTCAACATTAACTTCTTTAAGTGCTGGTTGTCGTGCAAGCTCTAACCCTATTTGTACAACTGATAAAATATTATCCGGCGCAAGATGCAGGTTTTCTGTAGTTTCTACTAGTTGTGCTGTAAGTTGTTCAATTTGTTCTTTTATTTTACGCTCAAACTTAAGCATCCTACGAACTGGCTCAGACTCTTTTTCTGCATTACTAGTATCTAGTCTACTACGGTTGCCTAGCATTGCTTCTTCGACCTGTTGAGCAATAACTTGGCCAACTTTTCCCATTAAATCCTCACGAATATTATTAATTTTTAGGGCTGCTCTCATTAAAAACTCTAAATCTCCATCAAGTTCACCTGGACGTGTGCCAACTAAATCATTTTCTTGATAGCCTTTACCAACAAAATGATAGATAAGAACTTCTGGAGCCTTTTGACCATGACGGTCTATACGGCCATTGCGTTGCTCCATACGGTTAGGATTCCAAGGTATTTCATAATGAATGAGCTTAGAACAATGGTTTTGTAGGTCTAAGCCTTCTGAAGCTGCATCTGTAGCTAGTAGGATTCTTACACTAGATTTATCTGCTCCTGCTTGGAAAGCAGCTTTTACTCTTTCCCTGTCATCAGTGTTCATGCCTCCATAAAGAGTCATTAACCGTTGAGATTCACCAAATCTTTCTCTAACAAGTAATTCATATAACCATTTTTGAGTAGCACGATACTCAGTAAAAATAATTACTCGCTCATCAGACCATTTACCATTAGGTTTAATATAAGTATTTAGCCAGTCAATTAATTCTTTTGCTTTAGAATCTGTTTTAGCAGAGGTTGTTTCTGCCCATTTAATCATTTGTTTTAGTAAATCTTCTTCTACTGGTTTCAAAGGGCGAAAGACTAAAGCAGTGTTGGCAATAACATCTTCTGTTGCTAAATCATAAACATTATCATCAGCAAATTCTTCTTCTATTTCTTCTAATTGACGACGTAAGATACTAATAGTAGGTTTACTTGCAGTAGTTTTATCTTTTTTCCTTGCTGATTTTAGAGATTCTTGGTGTTGCATTAGTGTAGTTCTAAAAGCTTCTGGAGAAGAAAAAAGTCTTTTCTTAAGTAGTTTTAATACAAATTCTGTAACGTAACGCTCTGTTGAATCTTCTAAACCCTTGGTGCGAAGTTGAGTATATTCTTTTAATAGAGCATGAGCTTGTTTTTCTTCTAATGTATAATTAACACTAATAGCCATTAACTTACGTTCTGCAAATCTAGCTGAACCATCCCAACGAGGTGGTATTTCCTTTTTTAACCTTCTTACCATAATAGCTTGTAACTGATTACGATCAGGTGAAACACCACGAGCAAACCTTTGTGAGTCAAGTAACTCAAGTAAAGCTGTAAAGCTTTCTGGATAACCATTATGTGGAGTGGCTGTTAAAAATAATTTATGTTCAAAATGAGGCACAAGCATCCTAATTGCTTCTGTACGTAATGAGTCAATGGCATAATTACCATTACCTGATGGTGCTATATTATGACATTCATCTACTATCATTAAATCAAAGCGTCTAGGATAAATCTGCTGGCCTTCTGCTGGTAATACTTCCCTAAATAACCTTAGAGGACGTTCGCGCTTAAGAAAATCTATTGAGGTAATAAGCCTAGGAAAATGGCTCCAAGGGTTAACATGAATCCCTCTCTTACGGCGTAAATCTTTCATTAATGAGCTATCAACTATATGGAAGTCTAGCCCAAACTTATCACGCATTTGTTCTTTCCATTGAATCTGTAACGATGAAGGACAAACAATGAGAATACGCCTAACACGATGCCTAATTATTAGTTCTTGAGCTACTAAACCAGCTTCTATAGTTTTACCTAAACCAACATCATCAGCAATAAGCAAATTAACTCTAGGCATTTGAATAGCCCTAACAACAGGGTCAAGCTGATAATCTTCTATTTCTATACCACTACGAAAAGGAGATTGTATATTACGGGTATCAGCAAAAGAAGAAGCACCCCATCTAACAGCATCTAGGAAAGCATCTAGCCTAACAGGTTCATCAAAACTCCCTAAACTTGGCTTAGGCAATTCCATTTTCTCATATGCTTTTGCATCTACTTCCAATTCCCATATTACTTCTAGCTCTTCTCCTAAAAAATCATCTTCAACTGAGGATAAATGCACTAAATGTTGTTGTGGTAATTCTTGATGAATCACTAGATTTGTAGGCAAAGAAGCTTTTTCGACTTGTCTAACTACAAATTGACGTTGACGCACATTTACTAATTGACCAGGTTCAGGTGGTGTAAGGTTTAACATTCAAAATGACCCATTAATTTAAATTAGCTAGTAAAAGGATGTAAGCAAGAAAATATAGTAACCTGACAGAGAAATCAACTATTGAATTTATAACCAAGTATTTTTATTCAAGTTATTTAACTAGGCTAAATTTTTATAAACACACTTTGTCTTATTTTGAAAGACGACTTTTACATTAAAATTAATACAAAAACCGGAAAAATTTTTCCGAATGAGTATTTTCAGGAAAATGGTTAACCTATAAACATTTATTAAAGAATACTATTGAAATCAGCTTTTTAACTCTTCATACGTGTTTAAACCACTATATAAATTACAAGCGAAATAATTGAAACCTTTTTCAGTAAATACCGTATACGGTATTATATAATACTCTCTTAAACCAAAATTCTTATAAAGGGCTTTATATGGTAGAAAATAATCTAGAACAATTAATTAAGTCTTTGCGCGATGAATCAGAAAAACATGTATACTCATCAAAACCTTTAAGCTTTGATCATACAGAGGCTTATCAAGCTATTCTACTTATTGGCAAAGATGCCCTACCAACCCTTTTTGAAGAATTAGAAAAATCGTTTGATTTTTGGCTGCTTTATATCCTAAGAGATATTACTGGAGTAGATGTTATCAGCAAGGAAATTAGTGGCAACATAGATTTAATGACTCAAGCCTGGTTAGATTGGGCTAAGTCTGAAAAACAGCTTACTTAAAAATCATTAACCTAGGAGATAAACCTGTGAAACAAATAGAAAAAGAACAAGAAGCTTATAGATTAGGCCAACTCGCTTATAAAGAAAATCGTCCTTGTGTTCCCTGCCTTGATCCTGAATTAATGGCTTTATT
This sequence comes from Blastocatellia bacterium, assembly GCA_039812885.1. Classification (GTDB taxonomy): domain Bacteria; phylum Acidobacteriota; class Blastocatellia; order Chloracidobacteriales; family JADJPF01; genus JADJPF01. The sequence goes on along the minus strand of JBDIBI010000049.1, from coordinate 6,007 downwards.
AACAGGACTACAGCCCGGCCAAGGTGCTTCCAAGATTATGCAAGCTTGGAGCAAAGCCTATAGAACATTGCTATTAGCTGAATAATGACGAGTATTAATGACGAGTATTAGCGATAAATAATATCACTTAACTAATTTATTATTAGGAGAAAGACTAATGACACAATCTTTTCCACTAGAAAATACTAATAAACAGTTTACTCTATCTTGCCTACAAACATTGCTAAACAATTTCCAGTCTAAGCTATCTAATTTTGATAGTTTAGCCGTTACAAAAAAACTCTCTATGCTTAACCAAGAATTAGAAACTCTAGGCTTGCGTTTTCAAGATCCTGTAGATTTTAAAGCTGGCAAAGCTCTCCTTATAGAACAGTTTAAGGAACTTGACTTTCAGCTTACTTGCTATGAGTGGGAGCAAAAGCTGTTGTCGTTAGAACAGAAGGAAAATTTTGTAGATGCTTCTATTTACCTTTATCGGCTAAACCCTTCTTTAAAAAACCAAATCAAAACCCATTTTCATGCGATATTGACTATTGATACATTTAACTATTCTTTGCCTGATGAGATTAAAGCACCACTCCTTAATTATTCTGTTGAAAGCACTTTAGAGTTTGGTGATTGCCCCCCATATTTCAATTTATGCAAGTTAAACAATGCTCTAGAAAGCTGGTGGCATTTGTACTTCACTGCTTATGAACAAATCCTTCGCACTGGTAACAGTAATGATATTTTAGGTTTTGATCATAACTTAGTTTCCTTAATTATTAATTCTAAGAATACTTATAGAAATTCAGAATTTATAAATTAATAAGCTCTTAATATTAATATAAATAGGAGAATATTATGAAAAAAGTTCAAATAGCCATTGGTAAAACTTATCAAGTTAAAGTATCTGGAAAAATTCAGCCTGGGAGAATCATGGAAAGAAACTTAATGGTGGTTTAGCTGGCATTAATACTAATACTGGCCGCGATGTTAATATTCGTACTGGTGCTAGACTTCGCGCTGCTCTCGGCTCATACAAGATTTCTAGCTTTTCCAAATAGTTAAGTCAGAGTTATACTATATATATAACTTTATCTTTATAAAGGAAAATAAAGCAAAATGCCACAAGTGAAAATAGATTATTCTAATCCCCAAGCTTTACTGCAATTGTTGGCAGCTATGAATCTACCTGAAGGTATAGAGATAACTGTTGAAAAACAGGAAAATGGTATTTTGCTAAAACCTATTGCATCTACTAAAGAACCTAACCCTTTATCTAAAAGAGAGTTATCTAGAAAGTGGTTAGCTGATAATAGAGAAACTTATGCTGGTAAATGGGTTGTTTTAGATGGTGATATTTTGATTTGTTCTGGAACAAATGGCCGTCTTCTTTGTGAAGAAGCTCGCGCCAAAGGCATTGAAACACCCTTCTTAGCTATGGTTGAGCCTACTGATTCTCTCCCTTTTGCTGGATGGTAACTTATGCCTCATAATCTCTCTTTTAATACGCTTTACAATTACAATAGCAATCTTACTGGCATTACTGTTCCTATCATTCTTCGGTTTGCTGATAAATCTGTTGATATTGATGCAAAAATTGATACTGGTGCAACTCACTGCATTTTTCGTAGGCAAATTGCAGAAGCTTTGTGCTTAGATGTAGAAAACGGCACTCCCAAAAGCTTTGCCCTAGCTAATGGTTCTCTCCTATATACTTATGGCCATGAGTTAACTTTATCTATTCTTGATATTACCTATGATACCACAGTATATTTTGCCCAACATGAAGATCTAACTCGTGATGTAGTTGGTCGTAACGGTTTTCTCTATCTACTGAAAATTGCTATTGTAGACTATGATTCAGGTTTATACATCAGCAAATATGATTATTAAACTTAATAATACTACCTATCCGTGTAAATATTTACCATAGGTATTATCACTATATTCATATTACAACTTATTTTCTACATCATTTTTAACTTTCACTTGGCCGTTAAAATCTCCAACACTTACATTTTCTACTACCTTAAAAAATACACTGATGGTTTTGCCAGAAGCGGTTTCGATTATAAGATTACTTCCACTAGTAGCACCCTTGCCAACCAAGTAAAGCCTTTTAGGATTGCTACTAGATTTAGTAATTTCAACTAGTTCTTTATCTCCAACAATTATTTCTTTTGGTCGTTCTTCTAGATCTAGTGTAGTCGCGTTGCCGACACCTAATACTACGGTAGGATTATCTTGTACTTTGTCTGGATTAGCATCAATCTCTACTTGGAAAGGTATTTCTTCTGCATTAGTTTCTTTTTCTGTACTGGTTTCTTCTTGTGTTACTGGATGTACTACTGGAATAGGTTGGACTGTTTTTAATTGATTTGTTTTGGCAACTGCTCCTGGTGAGCTAGACATTTCCTGCATGCCTATTACAAAAACTACCATTATAAGGCAAATTACTACCACAACGGCTCTGATGTTGAAGTTTCCATATGGTCTTAGATTAAGACTAGCTAGCAAACTATTATTCTCAATACTACTATAACGCCTAGGTTCGCTTTCTAAATCATTATCCCTTTGATTAAGGCTTTCTTCCCTTTCTTCAAGCAATTGTTCTCTCGCTCCAATGCGTTCTTGTCTTCTATCAAGAACAAGTTCTCGATCATCTAGAAGCTGCTGCCTTCTATCATCAGCATTTAATGTTAATATAGAAGGTGTAGTAGGTGTGCTTGTAGTAGGTGCTGCTGTTGTTGCAAACGTTGCTGCTAGTTCTTCTAAACTAACAATGCCTGGCTCTTGGTCTAGTTCTTCATCTCTCAACACTATTATTTCTTGATCAATAGCTTCTACATTGGCACAACGAGAACAAGTGCTTGTAGTAGAGTCAAATTCATCAGATTGATGACAAACTTCGCAACGTGTAGCAGGTGTTTGTCTATTAATTCTAAGCTGTTGTTGAGTTTGTTGGTTTTGTTGTCTTCTTGCCATTTACTTTTCTCCTTAAGCCAATATTGCTAATTAATCCAAATAGGTTCTGCATCACAGCCAGTTTTCTTATAGTTAATGCATCCCCAAAACGAGCCTTTTTTGCCTTTTTTACTTACATAAGAGCGTTTAACTGTTGGAGTTCCACATTTGGTACAAGCTGGACCCGTTTCCTGTGTAGCTTTTGTGTTAGTATTGCCATTAGGACTGGGAGCTTTTACATTACCTTTATCATCAAACCAAAGCGCACCTTTGCAATCTTCTTTAATACAAAACAGACCAGCAGATTTTTCTTTTTCTTTAGGCAGGTAAAGCTTCATAGCTCCAGCACAATTAGGGCATTTGCTAGAAAGTAGAGCTTTTTGTTGTTTCACTGTTTTAGGGATATTGGATATATAACCGCAACGATCACGCCCTAGCGAGCATGCTAAAAAATTTCCGGTTTTTCCTTTTCTTTGGGTTAGTACACCCTGTCTTTTCTCTATTAAGCATTTAGGACAAGGTAATATTTCTCCAGAGTCTTTAAGCATTTCTTCAAGCTTACTAGTAATATCTGCTTCACATATCTCTTTCACTACCCCTTTTATCATTGTGCTAATTTCAGCAAGAAAAGTACCACTAGAGTAATTACCCTTTTCCATCTGATTAAGCTTTTGCTCCCAATTGGCTGTTAGTTCTGCTGATTTTAATAGTTCACAAGGTAATAGCTTAATAAGTGAAATCCCTTTCCCCGTAGGTCTAAGGATTTTCTTGTCTCTAAGAACGTAGTCTTTTTTCAGTAAAAGCTCTATAATGGAAGCGCGAGTTGCCGGAGTACCTAATCCACAATCTTTCATGGCTTGGCGCAACTTCTCATCTTCTATCTCTTTCCCAGCACACTCCATAGCTCCAAGTAGCGAAGCATCTGTATAACGTGATGGTGGTTTTGTCCATTTAGAAAGCACTTCAGCTTTTGTTGTTTTAACAGGTTGTTTTTCTTGTAGTTGTGGTAAAGCTTGTTCTTGTTCATCGCCTTCAGCTTTTGTTGTTTCATCATCTGTTTTTTTATTATCTTTAGAAGCTTTAGCCTCTGTTGTGTTAGAAGTGTTAGAACTATTAGAAGCTACTTCAACAACTTGCCAACCTGGTTTGATTATCACTCTACCTTTACTAATAAAGATTTCATCTAAAACCTTAGTTGTAACAGTGGTGTGTTCTATTTCTGCTTCAGGATAAAACATGCTTAAAAATCTTCTTACAACAAGATCATAGACTTTTTGTTGTTTATCATCTAAAGTATTAATATCTACTGACTTAGTAGTTGGTATTATTGCGTGATGATCAGTAATTTTAGCGTCGTTTATATGCCTACTAGTTAGCTTAATTTGGCTACTTAATATTTGAGCTACAAATGGCTTATAAGGAGCAACATTACAGGCATTAAGATTGTTCTTTATCTCTTTGGCTAAATTGGTGGATAAGTGCTGTGATGAGGTGCGCGGGTAGCTTAAAACCTGCATTTCATATAAGGATTGAGCTATATCTAATGTCTGGTTAGCTGTTAACCCATACTTTACGTTAGCTGCTCTTTGTAGAGATGTTAAGTCAAATAGCAATGGTGGTTTTTCTTTAACGAGTTTCTTTTCTAGCTTATCAACAACACCTTTCTGGCCTTGTACTTTTTGAGCAATGGCTTTAGCGTCTTGTTCTTTTTCTAATCGGCTTATTTTCCCATCGCTACTTGTCCAGATACCATTATAACTACTATTATCACCATTGCTATTATTAGCAGTATTACTAGTATTAAATGTGCCTAATACCTGATAGTATTGTTGTGGTACAAAATTAGTTATTTCTTCTTCTCGATTAACTAACAAAGCTAACGTCGGTGTCTGTACTCTACCTAGCGAATATCTACCACCGTTATTAGCCTTTAGAGTAAAACATCTGCTAGTATTAATACCTATAATCCAATCTGATTTTTGCCTACAATGGGCTGCTTGGGTTAATCCATCGTAGTAGCTATTTGGTTTTAAGTTGTTAAACCCATCTCTAATATCTTTTTCTGTTAGAGATGAGATCCAAAGACGCTCTATTGGCTTCTTACAGTTACAAGCTAGATAGATCAACTCCGCTATTAACTGGCCTTCGCGTCCTGCGTCAGTAGAAGTTATTAAGCTAGTAACTTCAGGTTTATTAATTAATGATTTTAACAGATTAAATTGTTGAGCGGTAGACTTATTTACCTGATATTTAAATTTGCTGGGAATAAATGGCAATGTATCCATAGACCATTCTTTAAGCTTCTCATCGTAGTGGTGAGGTTCTGCTAGCTCTACCAAATGCCCAATTGCCCAACTTACTAAATATCCGTTCCCTTGAAAATAGCCCCCTTTTTGGTCGCTGGCTCCTAGAACTTTGGCTATTTCTCGTCCCACAGAAGGCTTCTCTGCTATTACTAGTTTATAACTCATAAAATTCTCCTTATCGATTTGGCAAACAATTGCTTCAATGTGGCAATTAATTGGTTCCAAAACTTATCTACAGAAATAAAGCGGCAACTAATTGCTTCAAACTTGGCAATTAATTGGTTCCAACACCACATACAAATAAAGTGGCAACTAATTGCTTCCTATGTGCTAAACAATTGGGTAAACATTTCCCTTTTGTCTAGCTATTTAGTGGCTACACCACGAATTAATATAGAAAAAAGCATCATTCCTAGTATCACTACTACAGGGATATAGTTAAGGATTAAGCCAGCAATAGCTAATCCCTTGCCTCTTAACTTTCCTTGCGAAAGCCCAATTTTAATTAAGGCTAAATGCCCACAGATTAAGCCAATAATAAAAGCTCCACAGAAATCCAAGCCTAACAGCCCTAATATTCCCACCACTAAAGAGGTTACTGCTAATCCTGATGTTTCGGGCGAGGTTATAACAATCACCTGTTGAGGCTTTGTTGTGGTTTGTGGTTGGGGATATTGTGGATTAATAGGAAAACCATAATCGTTATATTGCTTTTCTTCTTCAGGTGCATAATCTTGGTAGTTATTATTATT
>JBDIBI010000048.1:0-37321 GCA_039812885.1 Blastocatellia bacterium | reverse complement strand
TAACAGTTAACGGACAAGATGTTTCCTCAAGAGTAAGCGGTCAATCCGACAACTCTATCACTGTTAAAGGCAACAAGAAGAGATTAAACCTCAAAGCAGGTCCAAACCAAATCGTTGTAACCTCTGGCGGCGTAACTTCCAATACCTTCGTATTGAACTTACTAAGCGCTGAAGAATAACAGTTCTTTCTGCTGTTAGATAAGAGTGAGTCCTCTCGGACTCACTCTTATCCATAAAAACTTTATATCTAACTTTATAAAAGAAATAATATTATTTTATTAAAATTATTCATAAATAAAGGCTTATATAATTATACAAGGTTAATTATGTAAAAAAGTTTATAAGAGTCAACTCCTCGAAGACGCATCATTACCTAAATACTTTTATGTAATGGCTATGGTAATAATCGTACTTCGCTTTTGCCGGGGCTCAAAAGAGCCCCTTTTTTATTTTTAGGGAAAATTTTTCAGATTTACAGATCCAAAAACCAATCTTTTTGCGTACTTACTTAAACGTTGGGCAGTCCAATCATAAAAGGTCAAATTCTCATCTTTGCCTTGAAGAAATATCCCAGCAAAATAACTAAACTGCCCAACTTGTTTTTCTCTTTTTTTACTTTCTTTAGTTAATTTATAGCCACCAAAATTAGCTCTTTTTCTAGAAGTTTTTTTAACAAGTTTGGTTTAGTTATTGAGGAAGCTTTTATAAACTTACTAATCATTACCTAATTAATAGATCTACACATTAAGCTTTAGATTTTTTAATCAATAGTTACAAAGTGTTGTAAAGCTATAGAAAGAAATAAGTTTTTTCAGAAATTTAGAGTTAATTACTTCTTTCAAATTTGCTTAAATCGTGCTATTTCTTTTTATGTGAAAGAGCAAAAAGAAACTCAAAAAATCTGTCCTAAATGCAAAGGAGTGTTGGCTCCTAAGGAAGTAGTTTGCTCTAAGTGTGAAACCTCATTAAATGAGAAAAGTAGTGGTCGTATTTGGTTAATACTTGGTCTATTTTGTATACTTCTTAGTATAACAATATTAGGTGGAACATTTTGGTATGTAGAAAAGAGACGTTCTACCAAAAGCCAGATGACTAGCGCTTTTGCACCAATCAACCCTACAAACGTACAATCAAGTAAATCCCTTTTAGTTTTAAATAAACTCAGCAGCCAACAATTACTTGATCTAGTCCCAGTTAAAACTTTATCTCGATATCGTTCAAAATCAGGAAACTCATTACCAGAACAAATGTGTGTTATTGAGCAAGATGCTGATCAATATTTGGTCTTAATAGGTTCAGAACGTATAGATTCTGGAGATGATGATTTAGCTATACCTCTTGTATGTGTATTTAAACTAGATGGAGAAACCTTATCAGACGTTACTAGAGAAGTACTGCCATTTGAAGATAAAAAAATAGGTGGGTCAAAAACACAAGTGTCATTAATTAAAAAGGGTCCGGATTTTGATATAAAAAACCCTGTTCAGTCTGATTTATTTGAGCCTTGTAACAATTGTGAGCAAGCCTATATGATTCAAGAAGTAGCTTGGTGTGGGAAAGATTATGAGCTAGGGGTTAAAAACTGGAGCAATGATCCATACACCATTTTTTATGTGGTAGCACAAGCATTAGAAAAACAATCCTTAGATCCATACAATCGTGTATATATTGATTCCGAGCTTGATCCCTTTATTATTTCAGGCTTAGAACATAACAGTGGTCAAAAATGGACAGTAAATAATCTTACAACCAATAATTTATTTGAATTAAAAAGCTTGGATAAAGTTTCTTATGCGCTAAGCAATGGGATAAAGACCTTAATAATTACAGTTACCAAAGACAAAACTGGTTTATGGAAAGCAACTTCTTTAACATATCCAGATAGTGATAGCCAAGAAAATTCTTCAACCAAATCTCAGTAACTACAGCAAACTTTAGTTTAACAATCCTAATATAAATATTTTGTTAGTTGTAATATTGTTAGAATACGCATTTATGTTAAAATATAGCTACGTTTTTTATCAACACATATATAAGTACGTAATAATCTTAACAGCTAGTATCATAATCTAGTTTAGAACTGTTAATTATATAAAGGATTTTTGCCTTTATTGTTTGTCTGGAGCTACGTATGAAGACGCGAGGGATCACTTTAAAATCTATTTTATTATTATTTGCAGCAATATCTTTAGCTGTAGTGTTTTTATCTCCAATAACTTCAGCACAGTCTCAAGAACAAAACCCTACATCGGCTCAAGAACCAAAGAAAGAACAATCTCCTAGTAACACGCCTGATTCTAATAACCCACAAAATAACAATGGTCAAAATGAAAAAGACTCAATGCCTGTAATTAAAGAAAATCTTAACATAGTAACTTTTAATGTTACGGTAACAGACCCATATGGTCGTTATGTTACAGGATTGTCAAAAGAACATTTTGAAGTTTATGATGACAAAGTACCTCAAAAAATAGAGTATTTCAATGATGAAGATGCTCCTATTAGTGTAGGTATTCTTTTTGATGTTTCAGGGAGTATGAAAGGAAGATTAGGTAGATCATTTGATGCACTACGTAAATTTTGTGATACAAGCCATCAATTAGATGAATACTTTTTAGTAACATTTAATAATATTGCAAAACTAGCTCAAGATTTCACTAGTGATTCAAGAAATGTATTTGGAACTCTTTCTTTAGTAGAACCTAAAGGTCAAACAGCACTTTATGATGCTGCATATATTGGAACAGAAAAAGTAAGAACTGGTAAATATTCTCGTAAAGCACTACTTCTAATTAGTGATGGTCAGGATAATAATAGTAGATATTCCTTAAAAGAGCTTAGACAGTTACTTAAAGAATCTGACGTACAGCTTTATGCTATAGGAATTACAAATGTTTTTTCTGGTCGTGAGTTAGATATAGAAGGGCAAGTAATATTAGAAGAATTAACGCGTCTTACAGGGGGAAGAGCATTTTTCCCAAATAACGATGCAGAATTAACAGAAGTGATTACTCGTATAGGTTTAGAGTTGCGTCATCAATACAGTATTGCTTATGAGCCTACAGCATCTAAAAAAGACAAGCGTTGGCATAAGATTCAAGTAAAAGTAAAAGCCCCTAAAGGAATGCCATCTTTAAGCATTAGAACTCGTGAAGGGTATTTTGCAACTAATGATGAGCAAAAATAATCAATAACCTAAAAGTTTATTAAAAGTTTATAAAAAGACTATAAGCCACCACTCTAATGATGGCTTATAGTTTTTTTAGAAGCTAAGTTTATTCTTCCAAAAAAATCAAACCACTGCGTAGAGCATATTTAACCAAGCCTGGTAAATCACGAATATTGAGTTTTTCCATTATATTGGCACGATGAGCATCTACAGTTTTAACACTTAGATTAAAATGCTGTGCAATTTGTTTGTTTGTCATTCCTGAAACTAAAAACTTTAGAATTTCCTTTTGTCTGTTAGTAAGACCTTCACTTTCAGCACGACGTCCTCTAGGGGTAAATTCTTTTACTATAGACTTAGGAGTTAAAGGGCTAAGGTAAATTTGACCATTTTCAATTTTAGAAATTGCTTCCGCTATTTCATTACCAACATGGGTTTTAATTATATAACCAGAAGCACCAGCTCTTAATGCTTCAGAAATAAAACTATCCTGTGTTTGGTAAGATATTAGTACAATACTAATATGTGGGTGAGTTTCCTTCAGTTTAGTTATTATATCAATTGCTTTTGACTCAGAGGTAAAGCTTTCAATTAGAACTATATCTGGAGCTTGTTCATTTGCTAATTCTATAGCATTATTAGCATTACTTGTTTGTCCAACAACATCAAAACGTCCTTCTTGCTCAAGCAATGTATCATAGCCTTCTGGTTTAAGTTCCTCTTTAACTAACAAAATGCGTAGTTTATCTTTAGAAGTTTCCTTATATATTCCCATGTTTCTATCTCTCAACACTCTCTTTTGCCTGCCATGCTAGTAAAGTACAGACGCCGCTAGGCTTAAATTTTCTTGCAATAAACAAAGCAAGTTTTTAGCATGGACGTACGAACGCCTGCACTAATGACTTTAAGTCAAGCCATATTCTTTGAAAAAGATAAGGTAAATCACTATTTCTTATAGTGAGATATGATGAAGATTAAACGTTTTATGAATAGGGATCGCTAAGCTAAAACTTAAGCTAGCTATACTAGCAACATTAAATCGATGAGTAAACTAGCACGATTACCTAAAATCAGTGAAATAAATAAAATAGGTATATAACCTAATTCAATAGAGCAGGAAATTTGTATATAGATAAAAAAGACACCTCAAAAAGGTGTCTTTTTATACAAGTCACTTAACTTCAAAGAGTTAAAATAATTTTGGAATATAATACCTAAGCATTTTCCTCCAGGTAGGCCAATCATGTTCTATATCATGTCCCCAAATATCTAAAACATTAGGAATTCCCTTTTGGTCTAAGATTCGTGACAATTTACGAGAAGCTTCAGGGACTTCATAAGGGCCTTGGCCTGTAACAATATAGATCCGAACATCTTTTCTTAAAGGTTCTAAATAATGTGGATCTGTCAATTTAGGCAAGTAATCTGCTGGGTTATTAAAGTAACAATTACTATCATAATAACCTTGGAAATAATTCTTTAAATCATAAAATCCACTCATTGCAATTAAGGTTTTAAATTGATCTGGATGTTTAAAAACAATATTTGCAGCATGAAAAGCCCCAAAACTAGCACCTGTAGCAGCAATACCAATTCCAGGAGTACGACAACTACTATAAATAAAGGGGACTACTTCTTCAGAAATATATTTATCATATTGAACTGTACGACGAGCAGCTTCAGCAGGATGAACATGATCATTTAACCAGCTATCACGATTAATACTATTAATGCTAAATACTTTTACTTTGCCAGCATTAATATAAGGTGCTATAGCATCAATAAGTAAAAAGCGCTCATATTCTTCAAAATCAGCCGCAGCAGTTGGAAACATCAATAACGGCATTCCAAAACTTCCATAAACCCCTACAGGCATTTCACGACCAAGATTTGGGCTGTACCACCAATGAACTTCTTTATGCAAAACAGTAACTCCTTTGTCTTATATTCTAACTAACCTTTTCCAAATGCTTATAAGGCTATCTTAATTTTTCGTCAAGAGAATATTCACCTATCTCGTAAAACAAGGCGACTAAGAGGAGAACAATCTACTGTACTTCTACCACGATTACGCACTAATACTATTTCTGCTAAAATTGTCAAAGCTATTTCCTCTGGAGTACGCGCCCCTATATCTAAACCTATTGGAGCATATATTTTAGATAATTTCTCAGCTAAAAAACCTTCATCTAATAGCTTTTCTTTTACAACTGTTATTCGCCTTCTGCTACCTATCATACCAAGATACCCAACATCACACTTAAGCAACTCTCTTAGGCAATCTTCGTCATGTTTATGACCACGAGTAACGATCACAACAAACATATTAAGAGAAAAGTTTATAGATTTTATTGCAGAGACAAAATCTTCTGCTCGTAAGTCAATACTATTGTCAGGGAAGTAGGTGCGGCTAGCAAATTCGCTGCGATCATCAATAACAATTGAACGAAAACCCAAGATTAAACCTAGTTGTGTTAAGGCTCTTGCAATATGCCCCGCTCCACAAATCACCAAACAAGGTTGTGGACGGATTATCTCAATTGATATTCTTATTCTAGGGGCGTTTGAAGTTTTAACTTTCTCTACAAAGTCGCTGTTTTGAGGAGATGAAAATTTATCAGTCCATAAGCAAAAAGTGTCAAGGTTTTGTTTTAAGCTATGAAACTTTGCCTCTTCATCTAAAGCTATATCTAAGGTAGAATTGCCTAATGTTCCTATTGATTTATCAGTCAACAACAAGCGTTTATTACCAACTAGTAGATTTGGATCGTTAAAATTTGGATCTACCTCTACAACTCTAAGCAATATTACTTGTTCGTCTTTTTTTAGTGCTTGATTAATTTCTGCTAATAAATTATCCATCAATAAGCATTATCCCCACGCAGTGCAACAGGAATAGTTTTTAATATAATCTTTAAGTCTAACCAAAGAGACCAATTTTCAATGTAATAAATATCTAGTCTAACCATTTGCTCAAAATTAAGACGGTTACGTCCAGAAACCTGCCAAAGCCCTGTTAATCCTGGTTTAACGTGAAAGCGAGTACGATGCCAATCTTGATAACATTCAACCTCATATGGAATAGGAGGTCGAGGCCCAACAATACTCATTTCTCCAAGTACAATATTAAGCAGTTGTGGAAGTTCATCTAAACTATAACGGCGTAAAATTGCTCCAACAAAAGTAACTCTGCTATCATCCTTTACTTTTCCATAAATTGGAGTGTCATTAGTTCCTTGATTAGCTTCTTGCGTATTAGTAATATTCTTACGCATTAATTCCCTATGCTCATCATCTTTAGTATCAACATACATTGAGCGGAATTTATACATACGAAAGACTCTACCATCCATTCCAACGCGTTCTTGTTGATAAATAGCAGGGCCTTTAGAAGTCAATTTTATAGCTAAAAGAATAAACAACCAAAGAGGAGCGCTAAGTATAATGCCTAGGCTAGCTAAGATAATATCAATACTACGTTTTAACCAACGATTAGCACCTTGTAAGGGTTCAGAAAACAGTTTAATCATTGGAAGCGAGCCAATTTGATCAATTTCTGTTTTTCTAGGCAAACAATTAAACAAGTTGGGAAAGACTCGAAAATCTACCATGTGTTTACGACCACAACGCATAATAGATTCAAAAATAGCTTGAGGGCTAATTCTATCATCAGTTATCAGTACTTCTTTGATTGCATATTGGCGAACTAAAGTAGGAAGTTGTTCAAACTGCCCAAGAACAGGAACACCTGCTACATTGCTAGCTTGGTCAGTATCAACACTTAAAACACCTACTACACGATATCCAAGTCTAGGATTTTCTGCAATTTCACTAATACAGACTTCAGCATTTTGTCCACAACCAACAACTAGAGCAGGAATTAAATTACCTGCTTGTTGGCGGTAGAAGGTTTGAAAAGAGCGAATTAAAAGCCTCAATCCTGTATAGGCAGTAAAAGAAAAAATTAAATCATAGATAAACACTAATCTAGAGTAAGAAAAGTCTCTGTACTCTAAACCTCCACGGTAAAGAAAGGCTATGGAAGTGATTACTAAAGAACCTACTAAGGTTGCTTTAAATATATTATGAAGATCTTGAAGTAGCGAAAATTCCCCTCTTAGTCTATAGAGATCATAGTGGCGTAATGTCCAAATTCTAACCAAAGGTAAAAATAGAAGCACACTAAAGTAAGGACGAAACTTCCAAGTAACATCTACAGGTAAAAATGCTCCATGAGGCCGAAAAAAAGCTGCATCCCCTTGTCTGCACCAATAAGCCAAAACAAAACAACCTATTGCAATTGCAATATCTGCCAAAATAATAAAAGCAGTGCATAAAGGTAATAGATAAGCTTCGTATTTCAAATGTTTAGTTAAAGCTAAAAGGTCTGTAGGATCAGTAAGTTTAATTACGTTTTCTGTATTCTGCATAAAGTTATAAGCAGCTATATAATAATTAAATGTTAAACCTTAAATTTACACAAATTTGCTATCATGTGAAACCAGATGTTGCAGCATAAGGTTCAACCGCTAAAGTTTATAGCATTACAAAGTTTGTTTTAATTTCTTTTTATCTATTTTTCCACGGTCATTTTTTGGTAGATCTGCTACAAACTCAACCATTCTTGGGTACTTATAAGGAGCTATAGTTGTTTTAACATATTCTTGTAATTCTTTTGCTAGTTCATCACTAGAACTAAAACCTGAGCGCAAAACAATAAAAGCTTTAGATTTAACTAAATCTTGTTCATCTGTAACCCCTATAACAGCACATTCAGCAACAGCTTGATGTTGTAAGAGGCAATTTTCCACTTCACCTGGAGAAACAAATATTCCTCCTACTTTTAGCATATCGTCTGTTCGTCCACAGTACCAAAAATAACCTTCTTCATCTTTACGGAATTGATCACTTGTGGTTGTCCATTCACCTCCAAAAGTTACTTTTGATTTTTCATGTGCTTGCCAATAACAAATCGCTGCACTGTCTCCTTTGACTTGGAGAGTTCCCATCTCACCTGTAGGAACTTCTTGACCATTAGCATTAATAATTCTTGCTTCATAACCAGGCACAATTTTCCCTAAACTCCCTGGTTTGACATCCTCAGGATAATTTGAAATATAAATATGAAACATCTCTGCACTGCCAATTCCATCAAGTATTTCCACACCATAAGCAGTTTTCCAACGATGATAAAGCTCTTCTGGCAAGGCTTCTCCAGCAGAAAGACAGAGACGCAAACTACTTAAATCATATTTTTTCTTTGCATCTTCAATTTGAAGCATTGCATTAATCATAGTTGGGACACTAGTAAGAATAGTAGGGCGATATTTAGTGATCATTTCAAACATAGTTTCTGCTGTTGAACGTTCAGAAAAAATTGCAGCACTAGCCCCTACAGCAAAAGGAAACAACAAATCTGTACCCGTAGCATATCCAAAGAAAAGCTTTGGCACTCCTAAAGTTATGTCATTCTCATTAATTTTTAATACTTGTTTAGCATAATGCTCTGTATTGTATGGTAAGTCATGATGAAGATGCACAGCTGCCTTTGGATGCCCTGTTGAACCAGAAGTAAAAAGCCAAATAGCAATATCATCTCTAGATGTAGGAGCAGTTTCTAGCTCTTTAGATGCTTTTGGAACTAATTCATGATAATTAGGATGTGAGTTACCTGACCAACCTACTACAAGTAAATGCTTGAGGTATCGTGCCGTAGGTAGTATTGGCTCTATTCTTTCTAATGTACTAGCATCAACAATTGCTACTTTAGCTCTAGTATAATCCAAGTAATATTCATAATCGCTACTTGGTAACAATGGATTTACCATTGTAATAACACTACCAATTTTAGCAATAGCAAACCAACTAGTAACAAACTCTGGACAATCGGGAAGCACCATTAAAACTCGGTCTTCCATTTCTACCCCTAAATCTTTTAAGACATTGCCTACTTGATTAGTTTCCTCAAAGATTTGCTGATAAGTGTAGGTTTGATTGCGATAATAAAGACAAGCTTTTTCTCCACGACCTTCTTTAATATTGTTGTCAAGAAAATATGTTGTCATATTAAATTTTTCTGGAAATTCTATACCCATAGCAGTACGTAAGTGAAGATTAGCAATAAAAACTACTAATCTAGCTTTAGCCTCCTGTTTTCGTGGATTTATGCTTATTTTTTATTAGGATCGTATTCTTAAAGACGGCTAGGAATACAGATTTTCTTATATCTTTTTAAGACTTTAAGATGTAGACAAGACAACTGCATTCCTAGCTATGTTACTTAATTTCTT
This sequence comes from Blastocatellia bacterium, assembly GCA_039812885.1. GTDB lineage: Bacteria > Acidobacteriota > Blastocatellia > Chloracidobacteriales > JADJPF01 > JADJPF01. Next base: position 27,862 of record JBDIBI010000048.1, on the reverse strand, counting down.
GCATGGGAACAAAGATCTGTACTTAGATATCGTTCTCCTCTATCTCCTAAAACAATTACTATTTGACCCTCTTGCATTTTCTTTGCTTCTTCTAAAGCAGCCCAAAGAACGGCTCCAGAGCTAATTCCTGCAAAAATTCCTTCTTGCAAAGCCAATTTGCGTGCAGTTTCAATAGCATTAAGATCTGTTACATAGGCAGTACCATCTAATAAAGAAAGATTACAAATTCCTGGGGCATAACTACCATCTAGATGCAAAAGTCCTTCTATTTTACTAATAGGTTCAGCAGGCTGTACTGAGATTACTTTAGTTTTAGGATTGGCTTCTTTTAAGCGTTTGCCTGCACCCATAATAGTTCCACCAGTACCAAGACCTGCCAAAAAAACATCTACTGAACCTGTAATTTGTTCCAAGATTTCCTTACCTGTTCCATAATAATGAGCTTGTACATTGTCACAGTTTTCATTTTGATCAATATAAAAATAATCTCCCCCACTAGCAGCCAATTCTTTTGCTGCTTCAATATGGCTATGTGGATTATTTTTAGATGTCAAAACCAAGTCAGCTCCCCACATTCTCATCATTATCCGACGTTCTACACTTTTAGATTCAGGCATAAAGATTTTTGTATGATAACCTTTTAGTGAGCCGACCATAGAAAGAGAAATTCCTGTATTTCCACTAGAAGCTTCTATAATAGTTTTGTTAGGAGTTAATTTACCACTAACTTCTGCTTGTTCAATCATATACTTAGCTATACGATCTTTGAGTGATCCGCTTGGATTCATTAATTCCAATTTAGCAAATATTCTTACGGCTGAGTTACTAAAACTTTTTAGCTCTACCAAAGGAGTATTGCCTATTAAATCCAGTAATTGCCCTTGCATTGTACCCCCAAATAAATTATTGTGGAACTATAGCCACTAAATTATTAGACGCAATAGTTATTAAAGCTCTTTGAGCGTCTTCTGAAACATTAATTTGCTCATTATCCTCTTTTCCTTTAGCTTTGACAGCCTTGTTTTCCTCTTTTTTAGCAAGAAGTAATGCTTGAGTAAATTCTTTTGTAGCTGATTCCCAATCTCCTACAAAAGCATAAGCTCGTCCTCCACAATAGCGAGCCATTGCATTATCCTTTTTTTCATCATCTATATTTTCATAGGAAACTAAATTTTTCATAGTTCTAAAAAAGATTTCTTCTACAGAACCATTTACTGTACTATTTGTTTTACTAGTACTTTTTTTATTAAGTAAACTCCCTGCATTGTTTGTTTTTAGTAACTCATTAGTAATTGTAAAAAGAGGATCATCATTAAGAGTACTTATCATATTTTGTAAAGCTTCTGGGCAACGACCATCATATTGTTCAAATGCAAGATAATAATGCTTTAAAGCTTCTTCTTTGTTCCCCTTTTTACTATAGGCAATTGCCATATTTTCATGGGCTAGAGGATAAAGTCCTTTACGTAATTCTAATGCTTTTGTGTAAGCATCTATAGCTTTTTCATTAACATGTTCTACTGAGTGAACAGATAAAAACAAATTAGCATTACCTAAATCTAAATAAGCTTCAGCAAATTTTGGATCTTGCACAATTGCCTTTTCATACTGCTTTATAGCAATTAGTTTTCCATCTTTATCCGCAGCTTTATTTAATAAAAGCCTAGCTAGGTTATAGCGAGCAATAGCATAGTCTGGTCTTTGGTCAATGGCTGTTTGAAGAAGCTCTATAGCTTTGTTAATATCTCCCATTGCTTCATAAACTAGACCCAAATTGTTATAAGCTTCAGGGTATTTTTTATTTTTTTGCTTATTTATAGCAATGTTTATTTGTTCAATAGCTTTTTCAAATTCTCCTTCATGAGCATATGCAACTCCAAAATTATAATAGACTTCTGGGTTTGGGGATTTAGCTTTTACAAGTTTTTCATATTGTTCTATCGCAGTTTTTGTATCTCCACTTTTATAAAGAGCAACCCCTAGATTAAGTTGAGCGTCAGCATCATTTTCATTTTTCTCAATTGCTATAGTTAAATTTTCAATAGCCTCATCAAAGTCTTCTGTTTGAATATAGGCATAACCTAAGGCAGCATAAGCAGCAGCTAATTCAGGATTTTTCTCAATAATTTTCTTGTAAGTAGCTATGGCTTCGGTTAGTTTGCCTTTTTCAACCAAACTATCTGCCACTTCAAGTTGAACTTCTGGGCCAGTTCGCGCAACTATTACACGTTTTGCTTGAGTATTTGCTTCTCCAACTTGTCTTACACCCAAGGCTTGATCTCTTTCTATACCTGGGCGCGAGGCAGCTGAAAGACCTGGGCGAGATAGGCTTATTCCTGGGCGAAGTCCTACAGTATCACCTATACCTGGGCGCGATGATTGACCACTAATGCCTGGGCGCGATGATTGACCACTAATACCTGGGCGCGATGATTGACCGCTAACACCTGGGCGCGATGATTGACCGCTAACACCTGGGCGCGATGATTGATCCGAATTGCTTGTTGTGGATGAAGTGCCTGGACGTTGATCAAGAAGTTCATTTTTGCCAGGAGTTTCTCCTAATGAGATGCCAACACTTAAGCCTATTGTTAGCAAAGCAAAACTCAATAATTTACACTTTGGAAAAATATGGCTAAGAAAAATACTATCTTTTTTTAATTTATTGGTAGTCATTATCAATATTCTCCCTTTACATTAAAATGACCAATATGAGAAAATCTGTTTGTATATATTTAGGTAAATAAATCGCTAAAATTATAACTAAAATCTTGTCTCCACTACTACCTTAATATATATTGTTACTGGTAAAGTTTTGCCTAGCGAAAGCACCGAAAAAAATCCTTAAGTTGAAGTTCAGCTACTTCATTAATATTTTAGTTTGATTTATAGATTGAGGATTAATATGTCTCAAGCACAAGCTGCTGATCCAGCAATTGGAATGATTATTGACGGCAAATACCGTATTGAATCCCTAATGGGTAAAGGCGGTATGGGTAAAGTGTTCAAAGTTATACACTTACAATTAAATAAAACCTTTGCATTAAAACTTATGAACTTTAGCCCTAGCGATAATGATCCTAGTCGTTTAGCACGTTTTAGGCGTGAAGCTGAGGCTCTTGCCAAAATTTCTCATCCTAATGTTGTATCAGTAACCGACTTTGGAGTAACACCTGAAAGTGTTCCTTACATTGTAATGGAATATATTCAAGGGCTTCCTTTGCGATCTTTGCTAGAAAAAATGCATAAGCTTCCAGAAAAGCAAGCTATCTTAATTGGTAAGCAAATGTGTTCTGGTCTGCATGCGGCTCACACTCAAGGTATTATCCATCGAGATTTAAAGCCAGAAAACATAATGATTCAGCAAGTTAATGAAGAAGAGATTGTTACCAAAGTTCTAGATTTTGGTATTGCTAAACTCTTAGTGGATGATCCCGCAAGTCAAAATCTTACTTCTAATGAGGAACTTTTAGGCACTCTAAAATATATGACTCCAGAGCAATTTTTAGGAGCTCAAGTAGATGCTCGTTCAGATGTGTTTGGTATATGTTTAATCATATATGAAATGCTATCTGGAATAGTTCCTCCAGCAGTTATGTCACTAGCACAGCCTCTAGATGAACTTTGCCCAGAGATTTCCCCTAGACTTAGTGACATTGTCCTAAAAGGACTTTCCCAATCTGCCGATCAACGCCAACAAACAGCTCTAGCCCTAAAGAAAGACTTAGATAATGTTGAACAAGATGCCATGATAGATATAATTAGTCAGGGCATTAGTGAAAACAGTGGTATTTACTACAACAATACTACTGGTAATAGAACTGGTAGACAAGATCCTAATAGAACGGCTCAAACTGGTCGTAATAACACTACAGCATCTAGAAGAAAACCGGTTGAGGAAAGTTTAAGACCTGAACAAAGCTTGGCTCCTCCAATAGAACAAAGCAGAGAATTTAAAGAACAAGTTATTTCTTATGATAAACCAGGTCGCGGCGGGTTGTTCTATATTGCAGTTACAGTAATAGTACTTGCTTTATTAGGAACTGCTGGTTTTGGTGTATGGAAAATGCTTAATCCTACTACTAGTAGTAGTAACACCCCAGATCCAACAATCAAAGCACCTATAACAGCCCTTCCGCCAATGGTAAAAGTAAAATCTGGCTCATTTAAGATGGGAAATAATGCTGATCCTTTTTCTAGCCCAGAACATGAGGAAAGAGTTGAAGCTTTCCTAGTTTCGAAATTTTTAATTACCAATCGTCAATATGCCGAATTTATTAAGTTAACAAACTATAAACCAACACCTGCATCTTGGCCTAGCTCAACCCCCCCTAATGATCAATTAGAATCTCCTGTTACTTCTGTTAGTTTGCGTGATGCCAAAGCTTATTGTGATTGGTTAACACAACAAACAGGAAACTCTTATAGGTTATTATCAGAAAAAGAATGGGAATATTTGGCTCGTAACAACGCAAGTTTTGGAGTTGACCAGATGATGAAAGATTATTTAGAATGGACTGGGAGTGAATTAAAACCCTATCCCAACTCTAAAGCTAATCTTCCAAGTGGCTATTATGTTATTCGCGGTAGAACATTGGACAATGGTAAAAAAGTGGATGGAATGAGTTACCGTGAATGGGTTAATATAAGTAATGAGGATAGTTCTTTAGGATTTCGTGTCGCATATAAAGCAGATTAAATAATACTGGAACACTAAAAATGACTGGTAAGACTGGGCAGATTAACTACTTTAATAGCTTGCTAGGTAAAGTGTTAAATCAAACTTATCGTATTGATACCCAAGTAGCTTTAGGTGGAATGGGTGCAGTGTTTCGTGGCACAAATTTACATAATGGTGAATCTGTAGCAATCAAAGTTATTTCGCCTCATCTGTCTGCTAATAGCATTTTTGTCAAGCGTTTTCAAAGAGAAGCTAAAGTAGGAGCAATCCTTTCCCACCCCAATATAGTTAAAGTACATGAATTTGCTGAAACCCCTGAAGGTATTCTATTTATGGCAATGGAATTTATCGAGGGAAAAACCCTAGATGAATACCTGACTCGTGCTGCTCCTCTTGATGTAATGAAATGTATAGAAATACTTAAGCCTTTGGCTGAAGCTTTAGATGCAGCACATAAGCGTAATATTTTACATAGAGACCTAAAACCTGCCAATATATTAATAAGCAAAGATAAAAAAGGCAAAGAGTCTATTAAATTAGTAGATTTTGGGCTTGTAAAATTAATGCAACCCGATAATGAAATCACTGCTAATAACAATCTTACTGGTTTAGGAGAAGCCTGTGGGACGCCTTATTATATGTCTCCTGAACAAGTAATTGGTCAAACATTAGGGCCAACAGCAGACATATATAGTCTAGGAATAATACTCTATCAAATGCTCACAGCTAAAATGCCGATAGAAAGCAATAATGTACGTCAAATTTTGGCAATAAAAATTAATCAAGACCTTCCGCCTCCATCAGAAAAATTTCCTTTTATTCCTAAAGTATTAGATTCTGTAGTACAAAAATCTTTAGCTCGTGACCCTCGCAAGCGTTATCAAACAGGTAAAGAGCTTTTTGATGATTTTCAAAAAGCTGCCTTTGAGATTAGCCTAGAATATTCTCAAGCAACTCAACCTGTTTTAGATCAGGGTATTCTTTCAGATGTTCGTAGAAATTATGTTGAGACAGAGGTAGATCAACCATTTGAAGAAGCTACAACAGATACTCCTGTTGTAATAGATAACCAGTCCCTTCCTGCTATTGAAGAAGTCAGTTCAAAAGTTCCATCACCTATGTATGAAGCAAATGCTGCAACAAATGAACATCTCTATTCTGTTCCTATTTCTTCTCCAAAACCTTTGATAGACGGATCTAACCGTCTGGTTAAAATGCCTACTAATAATACCTTATCTTCTTCCCCACCTCCTTTAAAAGTTACCGATGCTAATGACAGACAAGTGAAATTTCTTATAATTATGGTAGGTGTGTTGTTGGTTTTATTGGTAATTGCAACAGCACTGTTATTTATGCAAAACAAATAGGTTTAGCGATAAGATCAAAGAAAAATTAGATGTAGTATTTGTGAAAATACTACATCTAATTTTACTCTCTTTGATCTTCAACCTAGCTGATCACTTTGATTTTAATCAATTGTTAGACTAAACTGTCTTTAAAATACTAAATTTTTACTAAATCTGAAAAAATTAAGCCTTTATTTCAACGGCTAAATACAATAGTTAACCTCTTGAGGGGCTAAGTGAATGAGAGATAGCCAGAAAAACAAAAAACAACTAATTAAAGAGCTAGTCAAATTACGCAAGCAAATTTCTAAGTATTCAACTAATAAAACTAAACTAGTGAATTCTCCGCAAAGTGTTAACTCCAGAAATTCTCAAAACATAAATAGTTTAGCCATTCCTGATTCCTTAGGTAATATTGAATTACATGCTGTTTTAGAAGCAGCTACTTTTGTATCTATTATTGCAACTGATACCAACGGAATTATTACTATTTTTAATCCTGGTGCAGAAAGAATGTTAGGCTATAAAGCAGAAGAAGTTGTTGGTAAACATAGTCTACTTATGATGCATTCAAAATCAGAACTTGATTTACGAGGTAAAGAACTTACTGAGCAATTTGGTCGGGAAATAAGTGGCTTAAATGTATTAGTTGAACTTGTTCATCAAGGAGAACATGAAACCCGTGAATGGACTTATTTTAGAAAAGATGGACAACAACTTATAGTAAGTCTTTCTGTAACTGCACTTAAAAACACTTCTAGTAATCTACTAGGCTATCTTGCCTTAGCTACAAATATTACCGAACAAAAACAAATTCATGAACAACTAGAAAAAGCCAAAGAAGAAGCTGAAATGGCTGTAAAAATAAAATCTGAATTTCTAGCTAATATGAGCCATGAAATTCGCACTCCAATGAATGCTGTAATTGGTATGACAGGGCTTTTACTTGATACCAACTTATCATTAGAGCAAAAAGATTATGTAGAAATAATTCGTAGTAGTGGAGATGCCTTACTTACTATTATTAATGATATTTTAGATTTTTCCAAAATTGAAGCTGGTCGTTTAGAATTAGAAAAAGCTCCTTTTGATATTAAAGACTGTATTGAAGAATCTATGGTACTACTAGCTTCTAAAGCAGCTGAGAAAGGGCTAACACTAACTTACTCCATAGATCCAATGACTCCTAGAATTGTAATTGGAGATATGGCAAGACTACGTCAAATAATAGTAAATTTACTAAGTAACGCTGTAAAATTTACTAAAATTGGAGAAGTTTCAATTTCTGTAAAAGCAACTCTTATTGAAGCTTTAGATCCAAAGTTTGAAATTTTGCCAGATAATGAAAACAAACTTTATCAATTACATTTTTCTGTTAAAGATACAGGTATAGGTATTCCTGAAGATAGAGTAGCTACTCTTTTCCAAGCTTTTACTCAAGTAGATGCCTCTACTACTCGCAAATATGGTGGAACGGGGTTAGGTTTAGCTATTAGCAAGTTACTTTGTGAAATGATGGGTGGAACAATTTGGGTGGAAAGTCAACCAAATATAGGATCTACCTTCCATTTTGTTATCCTTTCACAAGTTTCACCCAATCAACTTCTTACACATTGTGATGTTGAAAATATTCTAGTTGACAAACGACTTTTAATAATAGTTGACGATCCTGTAGACCAATACTTACTGGCTCAACAAACAGAGTCCTGGGAAATGACCCCACGTGCAACTACATTAGTAGATGAAGGGCTTTATTGGATCCGTGACGGAGGAACTTTTGATGCAATAATATTAGATGCTCAATTCTATAGTTATCAAAACTTTCTAAAAAACTTAAAAGAATATTCTAACGAACAAATCCCACTAGTACTTTTAACCAGTCCTGAAAAAATGATTTCACAAACTCCAGAAATAGCAGGAATTTTAGTTAAACCATTTAATCCTCATGATTTATACGAGATGTTAACAGAAATTTTCTCAAGTTTAGCAACTAAGACCCGTCAATCAAAAGCTTTATTACAAATAGATTATGAAATGGCTTCAAAGCAACCTCTTAGGTTACTTTTAGCAGAAGATAATGCTGTAAATCAAAAAGTGGCTCTAAAAATGTTAGAAAAAATGGGCTATCGAGCTGATGTAGCAGGTAATGGATTAGAAGTTTTGGATGCCTTAGAGCGTCAAAACTACGATGTAATTCTAATGGATCTACAAATGCCTGAAATGGATGGTCTTGAAACTACCCGTAGAATTCGGCAGTTACAACTAAGTAATAAACCTCGCATTATTGCAATGACAGCTAGTGTGATGCAAGGTGACAGAGAAAATTGCTTAGAAGCAGGAATGGATGATTATATTAGTAAACCAGTAAGAATAGAGCAATTGCAAGCTGTGTTAAGACGTTGTTATCAATTGCCTACAGAAAAACTTGGTAAACGCTCTACTGAAAGACTTGGTGGGAAAACCACTAATAATCTTGGTGGAAACCTAGCTAATAAAATTACAGGTGAAGTACAAATGTCACCGCCTATTGATATGGCAGTATTAGAAAGCTTGCAAGAAATACAAGTTCCTGGCGAACCTAATTTATTGCTAGAATTAATAGATATGTTTGTAAAAGAAACACCTATAAAGCTAGATAATTTACGTAATGAATTACAAAAGAAAGATTTTGATTTAGTAAGGCGAATTGCTCATAATCTTAAAGGTAGTTCAGGTTCACTAGGAGCTAATCCTATGATGAAAGTATGTGGTGAAATAGAGCAAAGGTGTAAAAACAAAGCATTTGAAGGAATAGAAGTTCTTTTGGTTCAACTAGAAATGGAATTTATGCGGGCAGAATATGCATTGCTAAGAGAAAGAGAAAAACTTAGTCATCAAGTATAAATTTACGTAAAAAGGTAAAACTTATGTCTTTATTTGATAGAGTTAAACATAGTTCCAACCAACCAGATCCTAAAACCCTTAAAGAGTTTGAGCGTCTAAAACAAGCTCTACAAACTAAGCCTAATGATCCTGAAACGTTACGTCAATTAGGCACTTTATGTGAAACTCATGGGCTAAATGAGGATGCAGTTCAATATTTTTCTGTTTTAGGTAGGCTTTACCAACAAACTCCTCAAAGTTCACTAGCAATTGCTTATTTTCGTAAAGCCGAAAAACTAGCGGAAAAAGAACAAAGAGCTTCTATCTTAAAAGATATAGAAAAAACCTACCATATAAGTGGACAGTTTGATGAAGCTTATAAAAGTGCTCGTCAAGTTATAGAAATCTATTTAGAAATTAACCAAAAAGAAGCTGCTCGTGGCTTTGTTCATAATCTTCCTGCTTTAGGAGAGAAAGATGCTATCTATCGCAAAGAATTACGTGAAATGATAGGGGAAAAAGATGAAGCTTGGGCACAAGGAGCACGTGGAACTTGGATAGAAGAAAATTCTCCTAAACCAACACAACTAATTGCTACATTGCCAGGCTATACAGCAGCTAAAGTTCCTATTACCCCTCCAGCAGAAAAAGCTATTTTTGCTTCAATGCGTGTGCTGGTAGTAGATGATGATCAAGGTATTTGTAAAATTCTTACTGCAATGCTTAAATCTATTGGTTGCCAATCAATTACAGCTAATAATGGAGCCGAAGCACTAGAAAAAATTACCCAATGGAAACCACATTTAATAATCTCTGATTTACTAATGCCACAAATGGATGGAAATCAGTTTTTTGCAAAGCTACAGGAAAATCCTGAAACAAGCTCTATTCCTTTTGTTTGCTTAACTTCACGTGGTCAAGAAGATGAAAAATTAGCAGCTTTTAGTAAAGGTATAGAAGATTATTGGGTTAAACCTTTTGTTATTTCTGAAATCTCTGCTAGAACAAAGAAAATTCTTCAACGCCAACTTCGAGCTTCTCAACAACCTAGCAGTACAACTTCTGGAGATCAAGCAGAGCTATCTGGAAGATTAGGTACTATACCCCTACCACATTTACTAAGAATGTTAGAGTATATGCAAAAAACAGGAGTTTTAACCCTAACTTGGGAGCAAGCAACAGGATCTATTTGTTTACAAGATGGAAATATTATTGACGCTCAATACCAAGGGTACAATGGAGAAACAGCCTTATTTGCACTAATTGGTTGGAATCAAGGTAGATTTGTTTTTGAATCTCAAGAACTCTTTCAACCAAGAGTAATTACAAGTTCTTTGGATGAGCTTTTTGAAAAATTGACTCATTATTACCAATCTCAAAATACTTCAAGTTAAAACTTTCTATAAATTAAGTTTTATTTACTATTATTTTATGGTCACAAAAATAACTTTAGTTAGACATGGACAATCTACTGGCAATGCAGCAGAATGTTTTACAGGTCAAACAGATGTAGCTTTATCACCTACTGGAATTGAGCAAGCCAAACTTACAGCTATGGCTCTTGCTAATGAGTCTTTTACTGCAATTTATTCTAGCGATTTGCAACGTGCTAGAATTACAGCTCAAATAATCGCAGATGCCCATAATTTAGAAGTAAAAGAAGATCCAAATTTAAGAGAGATCAATTTAGGTATTTTTCAAGGCAAAAGTTTTAAAGAAGTTGCTCAAAATTATCCTCAAGAATTTCAAGCTATTTCTCGGCGTGATCCTGATGTGGTAATCCCTCAAGGAGAATCTCATGCAATGTTACGCAATCGTGTAATTAGCTCTTTTAATGAAATAATCTCACGTCACAACAATGGACATATTTTATTAGTTATTCATGGTGGTGTAATATTTCATATTAATCACTATATCTTAGGTATTAACCCAAAGGATAATTTTAAGCTTTCTTATAAAATATCTAACTGTTCAATTCATCGTTATGAATTATTAGAAGAAGCTCGCTGGCGTATTGTTAGCCTCAACGATGAATCACATTTACCTAAAAAAATTAATTCAACCAATATAAAATCATTTTCTGATTTTTCAATAATTAGTGAGCAAATTTTTGGGTGTAGTTAACTTAAACTAACCCTTTAATATTTAGATCCTATTCTAAGAGATTGCATTTTCTATGGCTAAAGCCTTATTATGGCTAGAGTCTTATTATTGAGCATTTGTTCTAGTTCTTAATCTAAAATAATTTCAAGATTTTAAGGAGATTCCTGACTTAATGAGTAAAAATAACAATTTTGATTTTAAAGCTTGGTACAATCAGATTGTACTGGAAAAACAACGTTTAGAAACAGAACTAGGGCGAATAAGTAAATTAACTGATATACTTAACTCTTTTATAAATGAACAAGAGCCTCAAGAAACGCCTAAATCGGCTGAAACAAATCCTGTTTCTGGAGAATTTGAACAATTAACTACAATCAACAAGAAAATCCAACTACTTTATTTTCTACTAGATACTGTTCGCAGCTTGTCAGCAGAGCTAGATAATGAACGAAGGTTAAATTTAATTATGGAAAAATCTGCTCAGCTTTTAAATGCTGATCGTAGTATGGTATTTTTAATTGATCCCGCAACCAAAGAATTAGAAGCTCAAGTGACTAATTCACACGGTGCTAAGCCTCATTTCCCTCGTAACCTTGGTATAGTTGGAATTGCTGCTACAAATGGTAGAACTATTAGTGTTGCTGACACTAGTAAAGAGGCTAATTTTAATTCTGAAATAGATGAAAAGGCTGCTTATCATGCTAGAAACATTATTGTTACACCTTTACGAGATAATACAGGCAGTATTTTTGGAGTTTTAGAAGTTTTAAATAAAAATGAAGGTAAATTTACACCTGATGATGAATATCTTTTCCAAGCTTTTGCTACTCAAGCAGCAATGGCAATAAAAAATGTAGCTCCAGGTGTTGGAGCGCCTCCGCTAGTTAGTAATCCTCTTTTGCTAATTATGAAAGCTCTTTCTACAGGTCTTGGAATAGATAACCTTTTACAAGCTTTAATGAAGAAAACTACTCAAGTAATGAATGCAGACCGAAGTACTTTATTTATAGTTGACTATGATAGGAAAGAAATTTGGTCAAAAGTAGCTGAAGGTGCTGGTGTTAGTGAAATTCGTTTTCCACTAGGCATTGGCATTGCAGGCTATGTTGTAAGTACTGGTCAACAAGTAAATATTCCTGATGCTTACCAAGATTCTCGTTTTAATCAATCAATTGATGCTAGAACCGGTTATGTCACCCGTACAGTACTTTGCACACCACTCAAAGACGAATCAGGCATAATTATTGGAGTCTTACAAGTTCTAAACAAAAAAGAAGGTTCTTTCACAACACAAGATGAATTGTTAATAGGTGCATTTGCTAGTCAAGTTAGCAAAGTAGTTAAAAGCTCACAATTAGTGCTGAATTTATTAGCCATTTTGGAAAGTGAAAGAGCTTTTACTAAATAAAAATTTTGCAATATAAACATAGCTTTGTAATAATTTATATTAAAAATACTTAATGGATAAACTATGGATAACCCTAGCTCCAATAACATTCGTGTTTTGCTCACAGGAGTAGATGTTTTTCAAGAAGATCCTGTGCTTGTAAAAGTAAGTTTAAAATTAGGTGAAAATACCAGATTTGCAGAACGAGAAGGTGAAAAGAAAGATGTTCTTTTGCTAATCGGCCAAGCTACCTTAGAAGCTCTTAATAAAATTTTACCGCGCTCTCTAGATGCTAGATTAGACTATGTTGAGGCAGTAAACCCTAAAAAAGAAAATTCTCCTCAAACAGCGCTTTCATTAATCCGTTTTAAAGAGTTGCAAAAAGAAGTTTTCCTAAATGGTAGTTGTCCTATTGGTAACTCTCTTTATGAAGCAGCCGCTAAATCTGTTCTAGATGCTTTAAACCGCAAGATTGATGCTGAGCTTCAACGAGCTGAACTACGTTCTAGAACAGGACAAACAGCCAATCCTGATATGATGGCATTGATCAACTCAACTCCAACTCCTGCTCCTGTAATTGCTCCTACAGCCATAGAAACCGCAGCAGAACCCTTAAACCAACACACTAGTACCCCTAGGACCCCTACCCCTAATGAAGGCGAAGATGTCATAGCTACAGCTCTTGCTCTTGAACGAGTTGTAAGCCTTTCGGCTCAAGCTCATTCTGCGGCAATGAAAGGTAACTATGAACAAGCTGTGGCTTATTATCAACAAGCTATAGAATTTGATGATACTAATGCAGAGTATTATTATGAGATGGGCTTAGTATTAGGCAAAATGCCTAGCAAGAATAAAGAGGCAATAGCAGCTTTAAAACGTGCTACCGAGTTAAATCCTAATGAAGCAACTTATGCTAAAGAGCTAGCAGGAATGCTTAGAGGAGAGCAATTAGCTGATCTCAAAGAAGATAAAGAAACACCTAAAATAATTAGCTCATCAAGCACAAATGCTCCTAAAACTCTTTGGCAAGTTTCTGTTAACCCTAAAATAGCTATTGTTATTGGAGTTATTATTTTATTTTTAGCTTCTATACCAGTAGTTTTATTCTTTATAAATTCCAGCAGTAATGAAGATATTCTAACAATAGAAACAGAGATGAAACCGCTAAAAATTATTTTTGAATCTGCCTCGGCAGAACCTGGAAAGACAGTAAAAGATAAAGCTGACCAAATTATAGTTAATAGCGGAGCTGGTAAGAATTCTAATCTTTTTTGGTCAATGTCTACAGATAAAACAGGTAAAGTAACCGCATCATTTTCATATATAGGCAGTGATAAAAAGACTAAAAAAGCAACTTGGGTAATAGACGTAGCAAAAGGATTTGCTATACCTGCTAATCCAGAAGCCGAAGCAATAAGTGGAAAAGCTAAACCTTAAAAAGTTTAGCTTAACTTAACTTATGTAATTAGCTTGACTTAATTTATTTAACAGGAGTGAAAGCTGGATCTGATGGAGCAGTTGCATCTGCTGGAAACATTCCAGGCCCAGCTTTAGTTATTGTGGAATATATCAACGAACTTGTAGAATCCATATAAAATCCACGAGTTCCTGTAGCTAAACCTCCAGAAGAGACTTTAGCATGTGCATGAAAAGCATATGCAGTAGAAAATGGTAAAGGTGTTGGAGCCGTAACTTGTTTTAACTCAAACATATATCCATTTGAAGTACCTCCTACGACAGTTCCACCTAAAAAACCACTTGCTCCTAAAACTCCTAAAGTATCACAATATTGATTATTAACTGTAAAATAGGAGATTTGAGCTGAATAAAGAGCGCGACAAGTTGCAATAGCAGATGCTTCATTAGCAGCGCGTCTGGAAGCAATAAGATTTGGGACGGAAATAGCAGCAAGAATACCTAAAATAGTTACTACAATTAATAATTCTACTAAAGAAAAGCCTTTTTGTGATTTTTTTATATTACTTATTTGTTTTGAAGTAACCAATAATTTTGTTTTCATAGATAAGCCTCCTACCAAATGAATATCTTTTTAGTCAAAAGCTAAGTTTACTATTCCATAAGTATTCTTATTTAACTCATTTAATTAGCTTTAATATTGTACTAGCTATAGTAATACAAAAAACATAGCCAGAAAACTATTTTGTTAAACTCTACTAGATTTTCTAAAAATTTTACATAACTGCAACAATCTGCTGGCTGGTTTTGCGCTTTTTTGTAAACACATGATAGACTTGTTGTTTCTAAATCTTACCAATAAATATCAACGAGGCAATAAGTTTTATGCAATGGTTTAAACGCCAAGCAACCGGTAGCCTTACTCCTATAGAGGAAGAACGCAAAGTAAAAACAGAAGGATTATTTAGTAAATGTCCAGAATGTTCCCAAACACTTTTTAAAGGTCAATTAGAAGAAAATTTTCATGTTTGCCCTAAGTGTAGCTATCATTTTCGTATTGATACATTAACACGACTAAAAATGCTTTTTGACAATGGCGAATATACAGAATTTGACCAAAATATCGCTTCAACAGATCCTCTAAAGTTTGTTGATACAAAACCTTACCAAGAACGCTTAGTTAAAACTCAACAAAGCACTGGCTTTTTAGATGCTCTGATTTCTACTAAAGGTTTAGTTGGTGGACATTCTGTAATAGTTTGCGCTATGGTCTATGAATTTATTGGTGGTTCTATGGGTTCAGTAGTAGGAGAAAAAATTACTCGCGCTATTGAACAAGCAATAAAAGAGCGCTGCGGCTTAATCATTATTTCTGCTTCAGGTGGAGCAAGAATGATGGAAGGTGCATTATCACTAATGCAAATGGCTAAAATTAGCGCTGCTTTGGCTAACTTAGACGAAGCTAGACTACCTTATATTTCTATAATGACTGATCCTACTACTGGAGGTGTTACAGCTAGCTTTGCAATGTTAGGAGATTTAAATATTGCTGAACCTGGAGCTTTAATTGGATTTGCTGGCCCAAGAGTTATAGAACAAACTATTAGGCAAAAATTACCTAAAGGCTTCCAACGATCAGAATTTCTATTGCAACATGGAATGCTAGACGCAGTAGTTCACCGTAAGCAATTAAGAGAGTATATTATTCAGTCTCTAGATTTTATGATTAACTAAATTTTCAGGCTAATGGATTACCAGCTAGCGCTTGACTACCTTTATAACTTAGGGCATGAAACCCTAGCAATGAAACTAGGGTTAGAAAACATTTCTTCTCTTCTTAAAGAAATGCAACAACCCCATCAAGCTTATTCTATAATCCATGTAGCTGGTACTAATGGCAAAGGCTCTTTTTGCGCTACTTTAGCATCTATCTTAGCTCAAACCCTTATCCCTACAGGGCTTTTTATCTCTCCTCATTTAATTGATATAACTGAACGCTTTCAATATAACTTACAACCTATTACTCAAGAAACTTTTGCTAAACTTACAGAGTATGTAAAAATAACTATTGATAATGCTTTGGAAAACCATAAACTTGCAGCCAGACCAACATTTTTTGAACATGTTACTGCAATAGGCTTAGAGTATTTTCGTAAGTGTAATGCTAGACTAGCTATTTTAGAAGTTGGTTTAGGTGGTCGTTTAGATTCTACAAATGTTGTTTCCCCTATTTTATCTGTAATTACTAGCATTGATTTTGATCATCAAGAATATCTAGGTAATACCTTAGCAGCTATTGCTAGAGAAAAAGCTGGTATTCTTAAGCCCGGAGTTCCAGCTATAATTGCACCTCAACAGCAAGAAGCAGCAGAAGTTATTAGCAAAGTAGCTAGCCAAGTAGGAGCACCATTAATTTGGCTAGATCCTAAAAAAATCTCTGTAACTGGTAATAAAGAAGGTTTTTGGGAATTTGATTTTCAGGCTTCAAAGCATTATCAAAAATTGTTACCAGGTCTTAGAGGATATCATCAAGTAGCAACATCAGCCTTAAGTATTCTAGCAGTAGAAGAGCTAAATAAATTAGGTTTTAATATCTCTCTTAAAAATATTACTGAAGGGTTGAAAAAAACTTGCTGGCCAGGTCGTTTAGAGCTTATTAAAAATAACCCTGATTTGCTCTTTGATGGAGCACATAACCCACATGGTATTAAATCTTTGGTAGAATTTCTTATCCACTATACCAAAGAAAAAGAATATAAAAAAAAGGTATTAGTTTTTAGCACAATGAGAGATAAAGATTTTCTTTCTATGGCTAAAGATTTATTTCCATTATTTGATTCTGTTATTTTAGTTCAGCGTTCTGATCCAAGAGCAATGAACTTTCATGAGGCAAATAACGAATTATTAATGTTAGCTAAAGAATGTGCTATTGCTCAAAATACAGAAACAGCTTTAGAACTAGCTTATTCTCAAGCTAAAGTTCAAGGCTTAGTAGTAGTAAGTGGGTCTTTGCATCTAATTGGAGAAGCAAAAAGATACTTAAAAAATAAACAACAACCTTATCAAGAAAAAAATTATGGCATATGAACTTTTAAGTCGTGAAGTAAGATATAAAGGAAAAATATTTGAGTTCTCTATTGATCTTGTTCGGTTTCAATCTGGAGCAGATATTCAGCTAGATGTAATACACCATCGTGGTGGAGCAGCTGTTGTAGCTCTTACAGAAAAACAAGAAGTTATCCTTGTAAAACAATATCGTCATCCAATGGGCGAGTATGTTTTAGAACTCCCTGCTGGAAAAATAGAAATAGATGAAACCCCAGAAAAAACTGCTTTCAAAGAGTTAGTTGAAGAAACCGGTTTTAAGGCTGAAAAACTAGAACTACTTACAATAGCTTATCCTGCACCTGGATACTGTAGTGAGCGACTTTATATTTATCTAGCACACAACCTAACAGAAGTAGAACGTAACCCAGATTTTGATGAAGAAATAGATGTGGTATATGTACCATTTAAAGAAGCTTGTGAAATGATTTCTCGTGGAGAAATTAAGGATGCAAAAACCATAATTGGCTTACTAACAACTGAAAGATTGAGAAAATAAAATATCTTAGGAGGTTAAATGGCTGTTGATTATAAATGTCCAAGATGCCTATCTAGCTTGCCTAGCAGCCCACCTGCTACTTGTGCTAATTGTGGTAATTCATTTACTGGTGAGCTTATCAACCCTACAGCCAAAACCCTAAATCCTGACCGTCCTGCTTGGGGTTTTAAACCTGCTATAGTTTTATGGTTGATGTCTGTTTTACTGATTATTTCTGCTTCATTTCCAGCAATAATAGCATGGTCTGCTTGGATGAAATTATCAGGTCATCCAATGGTAGAAAAAGCTAAAATGGAAGATAATCCCCTTTTAGCAATATTTTTTGTCTCTTCTACATTTCTTGCTCAATTAATTACCTTAGCCCTAAGCTACCGATTTATTACCAGAACTAGCAAAGGCAAATTCTTTGAGGCTCTAGGTTGGCATTGGCCTGAACATTTTAGACTACTACAAACTGTGGTCTTAGGTATTGGAATTTTTTTTGCTACTGCAATAGTTTCTAATTTATTGCCTAACAGCAAAACCGATATGCAAAAATTCTTAGATATCTCTCTAAGTGTTCGTATTATGATAGGAATAGTAGCAATAATTGGAGCCCCCTTTGTAGAAGAGTTAATCTATCGTGGTATTTTATTCTCTGGATTTCGTAAGGATTTTGGCTTATGGCCTGCTGTTATTGCAGTTTCAGTGCTATTTCTAGCTGTCCATATACCTCAATATTGGGGAGCATGGGGAATTCTTCTAAGTTTAGGTTTCTTAAGCTTAACCCTAACATTAGTTCGTGCTTATAGTGGATCTTTGTTACCTAGTTTTGTCATTCATTTGATGTTTAACTCTATTCAAGTAATATTTATCATTGCAGAAGGCATTAGTAAGAAGTTACCTAGGTAGTACAAACAAAAGGATTTTTACTGTGGAAAGAAACTTTTCTTTTAACTTACCAAAAGACCGAGAGTTTGATGTAGTTGGCCTTGGGCTAAATGCAGTTGATCATGTTGTGGTTGTGCCACATTATCCAGAGTTTAACACTAAAATCCGTCTTTTAAGTCATAGCCAACAGCCTGGAGGTCAAGTAGCAACAGCATTAACTTCCCTTGCCCGGTTAGGCTGCAAAACTCGTTACATTGGTAAAATTGGAGATGATTTAAGCGGTCAACTGCAATTGTCTCGCCTAACAGCAGAAGGTGTTGAACATAAGTATCTTAAATGCATTCCTGGAGCAACAAGTCAAATAGCTTTTATCATCATTGATTCACGTAATGGAGAAAGAACTATTATTTGGGATCGAGATGATAAACTCGCCTTTGCTCCAGAAGAAGTTGAAGAAAATGTTATTGCTACAGGTAAAATTCTACATATAGATGGGCATGATGTAGCAGCCGATATTGTAGCCGCTCAAATGGCTCATAAGGCTGGAATGGCTGTAGTAATTGATGTAGACAATTTTTATCCTGATGCAGATAAGCTACTACCTTATGTAGATTTTCTAGTAACATCTTCAGACTTTCCACGGCGTGTTACTGGAATTAGTGACCACAAAGAGTCTTTAGCTAAGCTTAAAGAAATTAGTGGTAGTTATTTTGTTGCTATGACTTTAGGCCGTGATGGAGTTCTAGCTTATCACGAAGGCGAATATTTGCATGTAAATGGGTTTGAAATAGATTGTCGAGATACAACCGGAGCAGGAGATGCTTTCCATGGTGGGTTTATTTATGGGTTACTAGCAAATATGACTATTACTGAAACCTTACGTTTTGCTAATGCAGTAGCTGCTATTAAGTGCACTCAAATGGGAGCACAAACTGGACTTCCAACCTTAGAACAAGTCAAAGCTTTTTTAGCTAAAAATTAAATAAGTAAAGGATTAATATTATGTCAGAAGAACAATATGATGAGACGGAAGAAACTTATTACGAAGAAGTAAACATTAGTGAAGTGCTTCAAATGGTGCTTTCAATGCAAGCAGAGCTTGGAATTATGTCAGATATACTTGCTGATGTGCTAAAAACAGGTCAGTTTAATAAAGAAGACATGCTTAAAGCATTACACTCAATTAATGAGTTAAGTCTAGAAGCCATTGAAGTAATAGCTGAAGTTGAAGGGGATGAAGAGGAAGAGGAAACATTTAACTCAAAACCTAGTCCTGAAGATTTAAACTAATATAGAGTGTTAGGCATTAAAATTATAAGCAAGTAGATTTATGAGTAAAAGTTATTTAAGTATTACATTTTGCTATTAATTTTTGCTTAAGCTCATCAAAAGCTTTTGCTAAAATCAAAACAAATAACCAAACTCATAGGTCTACGGCTTAACAACTATCCCAAACTAAGCTAAAACAACTACTTTTAAGCTACTTCAAAGATTATTCTGATTTCTTCTTTAATAAACAGAAACAATGCATTTACAGGCTTTATGCTAGTCATAGCATTTAAATCCTTTAGCTAAAACGCTAGTTTACTTATGCCATATTATCTAAGCTTCTTCAAGTTTCATCTGTTCAAAGCGTTCAAGATATTCATAAGCACTTTGGTTAACAACACGAGGTTTGCTACCATCTGGTGGCCCTACATAACCTTCTCGCTCCATCATATCAATGATTGCAGCAGCACGACCATAACCTATACGTAAGCGACGTTGTAAAACTGAAGTAGAGGCTTTGCCCATTTGACAAACAACTTTGAGAGCTTCGTCAAATAGCTCGTCTTTTTCATAAAATTCGTCATCATCTCCATCATCTTCATCAGAGGCTTGAATAGTGTTGTCATATTCTGGGCTTCTTTGACTGCGAATATGTTCAACAATTGCTTCAATCTCTTTTTCACCTACATAAGCGCCATGTACACGAACTAAACGAGAAGTTCCAGGAGGTAAAAATAACATATCTCCTTGACCTAAAAGGGTTTCTGCTCCATTAGCATCTAGAATTGTTCTTGAGTCTACTTTTGAGGAAACTCTAAAAGAAATACGTGAAGGGAAATTAGCTTTAATTAAGCCAGTAATTACATCTACAGAAGGACGCTGAGTAGCTATAACTAAGTGAATGCCCACAGCACGAGCCATTTGAGCAAGTCGTGTAATAGAGGTTTCTACATCCTTAGAAGCTACCATCATTAAATCTGCTAATTCATCAATAATAATTACAATGTAAGGTAATGGCTTACGTAATTTATCAGGATGTAAAGCAGGAATAATTTCATATTCTTGGCGAACTTGTTGATTATATTGGTCTATGTTACGAACACTATAACCTGCTAGTAACTTGTAGCGGCGTTCCATTTCTCCAACAGCCCATTTTAGTGCATTAGAAGCACGCTTAGGATCAAGTACTATTGGGGTAAGCAAGTGTGGTATTCCTTCATAAAGCCCTAATTCCAAGCGTTTAGGATCAACCATTATCATTTTTACATCATCAGGTGAGGCTTTATAAAGTATTGAAACAATTAGTGAATTTAAACAAACAGACTTACCTGTTCCTGTTGCACCAGCAATTAGTAAGTGTGGCATCTTAGCTAAGTCTGCTGAATAAGTTCTCCCATCTATGCTTTTACCTAACGCTAAAGTTAATGGAGAAGGAGAACTTTGATACTTATCAGACTCAAATATTTCTTTTAAGAAAATCTTTTCTCTATTACTATTAGGAACTTCAATACCTACAGTAGATTTTCCAGGAATACGATCAATACGAACAGATTCAGCTTCTAGAGCTAGACAGAGGTCATCAGTTAAGCTAGTAACTCTACTATATTTAACACCTGCATCTGGTTTAAATTCAAAAGTAGTAACAACAGGGCCAGGATTAATAGCATGAATTTCACCAGTAACAGAAAATTGTTTGAATTTTTCAACTAAGGAATGTGCTCTTGCCATTAATTCATCGTTATTTTGAGCTTGTTTAGGAGGAGCAGTAGATAAAAGCTCTAAGCTAGGTAACTCAAAATCACCAATTGGTAAAAGTTTAGGAACTTGGCTATTAGATACAAATTCATGTTCATCTGTGATAACTCTTTGGTTAATTACAATAGGAGGAGGAGTTTTATTTAGATCTTGTGAAACCTGTGTTGGCATTGGAACTTTAGCAACGATATCAGTTTGTTTTAAAGATTGAGCAACTCTTGGTGGTGGATTAGGAACTTTTGCTGTATCGCTTCTTTTAACTACAACTTGATTAGTTACAGTATTTTGATCTGCTATAGGTAGAGGAGTTCTATTAGTTACTTTAACAGGTTCAATAGGAGGAGGTAATGGTGGTAAAGCTCCACTTAAAGAAAATTCTTCCAAAGTTTCTGTATGGCTTTCCTCACCATATACTAACTTACGTAATTCATCTAGATCAGGTTGGCGTTTATTTCCATAAAAAAAGTTTCCAACAGGTGCAACAACAGGAACTTCCATTGCTTGTTTAACAACAGCTTCTCCAGCAAGGTTATTAAATGCAACAGTATTGCCACTTGGAGGAGGTTGTAATTTATTAATAGGATTTTTTAGTTCTGGTGGAGTGATGACTTTGCTAGTTTCTGGAACTCTATTTGTGTTTGAGGAGCTAGCTAAATTAGCTTTAGCAAGTTGTTCATTACTCTTTAATTTCTCTTCTCTTAAACGAGCAGTTCTTTCTTTTTCTCTTTTTACAACTTCTTCTTCTCTAATTTGTTGACGTAGTTTTTCTCTTTCTTCTTTAGCTTTTCGTTTTGCTGTTAAGAAGTTAGTCCAACTAGTATGTAGTGATAAAGTTTTTTCCCTAAATGAAACAGCTAGATAAGTGGCAGTAGCAATAATAGTGCGTACTCCTGCACTTTCTACAACAGCATTAACAGATAATTCTGTTATTAACATCAAAGAAAATATGAGCAGCACTGTTAGCGCAATTCCTGTACCTGTTTTATTAAGTTGAGTTTCCAAAAATTGTGCTGTTAAAGTACCAATAGCGCCACCAAATTGAACATTCTCTTTATAGAAAGGCATTTGAGGCAAGCTTAGTAAACTTGCTAAAGATAATAGCATTAAAGCTAACCCTAAGAACTTGCGTTGCAAAAGCTTAACTTCACGCAAGCGCAAAGTTCGCCATCCAATCATAGTTAGCAGAACTGGAATTAGAAAAGCTGATAGACCAAAAAACTGAAAGAGAAAATCTGCTGTCCAAGCTCCTACACTACCTATCCAATTAACCGCTTGCTCACGATTAGAAATTACATTCCAAGCAGGATCTTGTGGATCATAAGACAATAAACTTAACATTATGGTTAAGCTAAAAGCCAAAAGCACTATTCCCATACCTTCATTAAGTCGAGAATGAGTATTTTCTGTATTTATTGAATTGTTTGCTGTTGTTGACATAGCGTTGTGTTTAGTTCCTAGTGATAGCCAGGCTATTATCAAATGCCCCTAAGCTGAGGCAAAGAAATGAAAACAAAGATAGCTATAGTTAAGAAAATCTTTGCCTAGACTTAAGACCTTGAAAATTTAACTATTTCTTTAACTGTTTCTTTAACTGTTTCTTTAACTATAGGCATAAAAGTTATTGATTTTATAGAATATAGCTTGAGCTAAGCCTAATTTCAACAACTCTATCCAAAATAATTTTCTAGTAGGATTTATTAGTAGAGTATTATTGCTAGTTGTAGGATATAGAAGAAGCCTAAACGAATAGGTTACTTTTTCTTTATTCTCAGTAAGTTACAAAATATATTTGTCCAGATTTAGGCTAAGAAAAACAATATTATTGAGTTTAAACAACCTGGCAAAATTTTTTTGAAGCTAGAACTTATATAGAATCGCTATCTAGTACTTTACGCAATTCTAAGGCTAAGTCCTCTATTTGATAGGGTTTTTGTACAAACCCAGTTACGCTAGTTTGCCAAAGTTGATCCATTTCTTCTGGTGGACAATAACCTGAAGCAAAAACTACTTTAGCTAGAGAATTTATTTCTAAAACTTTTTGATATACCTCTCGCCCACTCATTTTTGGCATTACCATATCTAATAACAAAGCTGATATACTAGCATATTGCTTACGATAAATTTCTAGTGCTTCTGGGCCATCTGCTGCTAGTAAAACCTTATATCCATAAGGCTCTAAGAGATCTTTTGCTAAATAGCGTAGTGTTTCCTCATCATCTACTACTAAAATAGTTTCTGTTCCTACTGAAACAGTATTATTACTTGTAGTTTGTTGAACAATGTTTTCTTGCACAGCAGGAAGATAAATTTCAAAAACAGTACCTCTACCTAACTGCGTATCAACTCTAACTTGTCCTTTTGCCTCTTTAACTATAGTTGCAACCATAGCCAAACCTAAACCTGTTCCTTTACCTATTTCTTTTGTGGTAAAAAATGGTTCAAAGATTCTTGACAAAGTTGATGGATCCATTCCTGTTCCAGTATCTTTAACAGACAAAATCACATAGTTACCTGATTTTATTCCTTTATTCTGCCAATCACTATGATTAACTTCAATATTATCTGTAGAAACAGCTAATTCACCTCCATTAGGCATTGCATCTCTAGCATTAATACATAAATTCATCAAAATTTGTTGAACTTGTGTAGCATTAGCTTCAATTGAATGTAAATTTGAATTTAGAGAAGATTTTATTTCTATTGAACGACCTAAAGCACGTTTTAAGAGTTTTAGTGTATCTTCAACAATTGCATTAAGATCTAGGAGTTGTGATTTAGGACTTCCACCACGTGCAAAAGCAACTAACCTTTGTGCTAGTTCTGCACCATGAGTAGCAGATTGCTCAATAATACCTGCATAGTTATACAATTTTGCATT
The DNA here is from genome assembly GCA_039812885.1 of Blastocatellia bacterium. Taxonomy (GTDB): domain Bacteria; phylum Acidobacteriota; class Blastocatellia; order Chloracidobacteriales; family JADJPF01; genus JADJPF01. The sequence goes on along the minus strand of JBDIBI010000048.1, from coordinate 3,691 downwards.
AGCTGGATCTAGTTTCTTTTTTAGCAACTCTGCGTAACCTAAAATACCTGCAAGCAAATTATTAAAATCATGTGCAATACCGCCTGTCAAAGTTCCTATAGACTCCAAACGTTGTGAATGAAAGAGTTGTTGTTCTAATTTACGTTGCTCAGTCATATCATGTAGAATTGTTTGGATTAATGAATCCTGCCCAACACCAATTACACTTGCACGCAACTCTACAGAAAGAGTAGTTCCATTTTTTTGTTGTACTTCTGCATCACGTAAATATAAAGAAGCCGTTTTACTAAGTGATGAGTAACTGGATAAATACTTAGATTGGTCTTCTTTAGGGTGTAAGTCCAATAAACTTAACTGTAGTAGTTCTTCTTGAGTTTGACCAAGTAATTTTTCTGCTCTAGCGTTAACATCTATGATTTTTCTATGTTCTACATCTGCAATAATAATCGCGTCATTAGCATTATCAAACAAGCTACGATAACGTTCTTCTGATTTTCGACTTTGTCCATAAAGATGAGCTTTATTTATAGCTATTGCACATTGTTGAGCAATAGATTTTACTAGTCCAATTTCATCTTCAGTCCAATTACGAGCATAGCTACATTGATGCAAAGCTATTGCTGCAACTATAGTATTTTCTGTGTTAATGATTGGAACAAGAAAGGCTGCTTTTATCTTGGTTTTTTCAACAAACTCAACAAGCTTTTCTGTCATGCTTTCTATTTGATGAAATCCATCCATTATCCAAGGCTTGCCTTCAAAAATCATGTTAAAGTTTGAGCCATAATCTTCTTCGAAATATTTGTTACCTAAGAAACTAGGCCATTCTTCTCCACACTCTTCATGAGTTATGACACCCACATATTGACCATTTTTCTTTGACACATCAAAAAACATACATCTATCTACTTGCAAATGTTTTCTTATTTGTTTGCAAATAGTTTCTAGTATCTTGTTTATGTCTAAAGATTCAGAAATAGCTAAGTTTATTGAATTAATGATTTGTTCGTATGTAGCAGCTTCATGAGTACGTTGATAAAGTAGAGTTTTTTCTAAAGCTAGCGTAATAATTTTACCTAGTTCTGTTAACAAACTCTTTTCACACTGCTTCCATTCAGCATTTTGAGTTCTAGCTAAAACAAGTACCCACAAAGAAGAAGATTGTGGTTGGAGAGTAAGAAAAACTTGTGATTTTATTTTGTATTTTTCTAAAAAATTTTGCCAAGTAGGTTCTTCAAAACTACTTTTATCCGCTATGCTTACCTTGCTAGAAAGTTCTAGCAATTGCTTTCTCAAAAATAAGTAGAAATCCTTGGATAATTCCTTTGATAGATCTAGAAATGGGCTTGAATCAGACTTATTTGTTTTATAATGCAAATGAGAAAACTGGAAATTTTCCCCTAAATCAAACCATACATATTCACATTGAAATACTTGTTTTAGCAAAGAAGTTATTTCTGGTAATAATTGGCCTAACTCTACAGAAGCATTAATTGTTGCTAAAACACGGTTTATAACTTCTGTTTGTTTTATCTGGAGCTGAGTTTGTTCTTGTAAACGCTTTTGTTCTGTTATATCTTGTGCAACATTAAGTAACCCAATATTGCTATCTTTAGAATCATAAATTAACCTAGTCCGGACACTTAACCAAATTTGCTTATTACTAGAAGTAACACCTAACCATTCTCCATTAACTTCTGTAGCTAGACGCATTTTATTAAATTGTGGGTGTAAATCTTCTTGGTTAGCATCAGGAAGAATTTTAGTAATGTTTTGCCCTAAGATTTCACTTGCTGTCCAGCCAAAAATTCTTTCTGCTCCATGGTTCCAGTAGACAATATCATTGTCCATATCTGTACCTATAATTGCATCATGAACATTATCTAGAAGCAAAGCTTGGAATTGTAAATGTGCTTCTGCTTCATCAAAACGGCGACGTAGTTGGTAGCTATTAACAGCTCTATTAGCTATAGCAGGTAAGGTTTGTGGAAATGTTGGAGATTTAACTACATAGTCAGTTGCTCCTAGTTTTGCTGCCTTTAAAGCAATTGTCTCATCTCCATAACCAGTAATCATAATAACTGGTTTATCTAATTTCCTCATTTGCAAGGCAGATAGCAAGGTTAACCCATCTGAATCTGGCAGTGAGTAATCTAAGATAAGCAAATCAAATGCAGATTGTTGCCTTAAGTATTCCCATAGGTCTTTAGCAGAAGCAATATGTGTAATTTTATCGTTTGGAGATTCTTTTTGAAAAACACGCTGAACTAAACTGGCATGTTCTTCTTCGTCCTCAACTAGTAAGATGTGATATCCTTTTTCACTCATCATAAGTCTCTATTAAAAACCTAGCTTAAAAATTTTGCTAGTATTTTTGGAGTTATATTTGTACAAATTTGTACAACAACAAACACAGTGATTTTGCTAGAGTGCTATTAGTTAATAATCAAACAGGTAACGAGAAATAAAAGCAACTTCCTTTTCCAAGCTGTGAATCTAGCCAAACTTTACCATCATGTGCTTCTATAATTCTTTGAACTAGGGTTAAACCTAATCCGACACCTTCTACTTTATGTAATTCTTTAACTCGATAAAAAGGCTCAAAAACTTTTTTTTGTATCTCTGGACTAACACCTATGCCTTGATCTTGCACCCAAAATTCATAGAAATTTAACTTAGTTCTACACCCAATTTTTATAGATGGGTTTTGATTTGATGGTGTGAATTTCACAGCATTACTTATTAAACTTACTAACACTTTAACCATCAAGCTACGATTACAAAATACCATAGGAAATTCTGTAAGTGTTGTAATTTCTGCTTTACGCTTTTCCAACATTGGTTTTAATTCTAACCAAGCCTCTTGCAAAATTTCTTTAAACTGTACTACTTCCCTTCTTTTAGCTCGATTAGTGATTTGAGTTAATTCTGCTAAGCCTGCTAACTTTTCATCTAAGCGTTTTGCTCCCCGAATAACTGATTCCAAATATTCCAAGGCTTGTTGATCTAAAGACTTAGCATAATCTTCTTGTAAAGCAGAAGTAAATCCAAATATTGAAACCAAAGGTGCTTTTAGCTCATGCACCAAAGCTTGTATACCTTTATCTAAAGTTATTTGATCTATTAGCCAAGTTTTACTTGGTGTTTTTTTAGGTTCAAAAATTAATAAAGCTAATTGCTGAGACTCTTGAGAATCAAAGTTCATCAAGGTAAATTTTAATTCTCCATAATAACTCAAAAATGCTTTTTTAACAGATACATTTTTTTTATTTAGAAGATCTTGATTAATATTTTTAAGTAAATCTCTTAATTCGACAACAAGTTCTTCATCTTCAACCCCAGCAAAATACTTTCTGGCTGAAGGGTTAATAGCCAGTATTTCCCCAGCTAAAGTAACAAGCAAGGCCGGTTGTTGGTAATTTTGAAAAAATACCTCAAACTGCTCTCTCATCAATCTTAATTAAGAATATTTAACATTTTGGATTTTATAAAATAATACAATATTTAACAATATAACAAAATTAGAGAAACTTTCATCCTAAAATATATTTATTTAGTTAGATTAGCCAAAAAAAATAACTCAGCGATTTTGCGCTGAGTTATTTTAGCTTAAAGCTGATCTATGGTGTTATAGATTAGTTGATAACAATCATAAGTTCTGCCTGCTTTGTTCTACCTAAGTTATCTACAC
>JBDIBI010000047.1:0-40378 GCA_039812885.1 Blastocatellia bacterium | reverse complement strand
TAAGCTAAATAAAAGCTTTTACAAGCCAAATAATAGGTTTTATAAGCTTAAAAGTCAAAAGGGAGTTATAGAGGTAGTTGGGCTAGTATTAGGGATAGTACTAGTATTATTAATGGCTATTACTTTATTTTTACTTGTCTTATTAGGTGATACTAGCTCTCCAGAAGAAGATGTAGCAGCAACAGTTAAGAATAATGATACCAATAATGCTCCTACAAACAATGATACTAATAACTTACCTAAAAACAATGATACTAACCAAGTTTATAAGCCAGAAGAAGGAGAAGAACTTAATTTAGGTTATCTAGTATGCGTAAATCTCCCTGGCATAAGAGCTAATAGAACTCCTGCTCTAGATGTAAGAGTTGCACGTCGCTATCTAGCAGTAAAGCAAGATATGGACGCTCAAGGGATTCCCACTGTTAATTTTACTTGGGCATTCAGAACCAATTGCCAACAAATTAATGTTCACCCCTCTGGTAACAACCCTAAAGCTACTCCTGGTACGTCACCTCACGAGGCTGGCAGAGCCTTAGATGTCGTGGGGCTAGATCCTTCTAGTGGTGCTTTTAGGAAAAATGACTGGTTTAAAATTGTAACGACTTTTAGAGCGCATGGTTGGCGTTGGCTAGCTAGAAAAGACCCTCCACACATGGATATTGATGCTGCCCAAGTTGGTGAGCGTAGCAATTATATTTGGATTCAAAAATCTCAAGCTGATTACAAAAAAGGTGGCCCCAAAGGTGGTTGTCGTGGCCCCGAATGCGCTTCATAGGGAATGGATTTATTTTGATCAAATAAGGTGTTTTATAAGGTAACGGATTAAATTTAATCAATAAAAGTATGTAGATAAATAAATAGTTTAATGAAAGTGTAAGGTGTAATTTATGAGTAGTTTACCAACAAGAACAAGGATCTTTCTAGCAATAATAATGGTAGCAATAGCATTAGCAATGTTTAATCAATTAGCCTCTAAGCCAAAACCAAAAGAAATCGTTGGTCAAATAGTAGCAGATAGTACTAGGGCTTGGATAAAGATAAAAACACCTGAAATGCCTGATATTGCTGGATTTGACTTCAATAAAGATCAAAACCTTGGGATGGCTGTTAGTTCAGAAGGCAATATTATTCTATCTACTGATGGTGGTTATACTTGGAAAGCTAGTGAGAAGCTTCCCATAGATGGTGAAACAGTTACTAGTTTATCTATTACTGAAAACGGACAAATTCTTGTTGGTACTATGGTAGAGGATTCTAGCTATACAGCTTTATATCACTATCAAGGTGGTAAATGGATAGCTGATATAGGTAATTATGGTGGTATTACAGGTATAAGTAGTGATGGAAATTGGGCAGTTGGCGGTGGCGGTTTAGTTTATCAAGTTGCTAATACTGGTAGTAGCAGCAAGTTACAGCCAAATAAGCTTCCTTATTGGGGAGAAAATAACACTGTTTATAGCTTATCTGTCAGTCAATCTAATCAAGAAAACCTATTACTAACAGGTGACAATGGATTAGTAGCAGAGTCCAAAGACAAAGGGAAAAATTGGTCTTTAATATCATCAGTAAAAACACAAGCACCAATTTATAGCAGTCTATTATTAGAAAAGAATGCTTATGTAGGTGGCCTAGAGAATTTCTTTTGTTTTGATGGCACTAGTAACACTTGGTATAGAGTAAATGAAATAGAAGCAAGACAAGCCATTTTTAATATCTACCAAGATAAAGACACTAAAGAAGTGTTTGCTAGTGGTGGAAAAATAGATACTTCATCACCACTCATCATTAGTTCAACAGACAATTTAATCTGGCATAAAGAGCTTATCAATAATGATAGCCGTATTGTTGGCCTAGCTAAAGGTAAGCGAGGCTTATTTGCTGCCACTCTACTAGGTGAAATTCTTATCAGACAAGATATTGATATTAAATTTTAAGTAATAAACGATTAAGAAACTAAGACTCTAATTCAAGTAAATAGGAGATTTATGAACACAAATAACAATAACAACTTGCAATCTGCTGTATATGGTAATCAAATTAATTCTGCTATTGTTGCAACAAGACAGGCAGAACAACCTAATAATGGCTCAGGCTCAAACAATGTAAACAACTCAAATAACTTGGCTAATCCAGTTGGTCAAAATAATCCAGCTAATCAACCCTATTTGAGAGGCTCTGAGCAAAATAGTAATAGCCCAAAAGCCATTGAACAAAGCCAAACACACAACAATATAAGACATTCTATTGATCAAAATAACAACTCTCATAATAGCAGCAATGGCAATAACAATAATGCTTCTGGACAAAAAGCTATTGGGAATGGCAATTTGTTTGATCAAACTAATAGCTCTAACAAGCAAGCCCAAGTTCAACCTCAACCTCAACCTGAACCTCAACCTCAACCTCAAATTCAAGCTCAAGATAGTCTAAAGCCTATAGAATCAGGTAATAGCAACCACAAAGACACCAATTCTACAGTATTAGCAGACGCAACTAATCAAAAAAGTACTTCTTTGCCATTAGAAAAACTTTTGGATAAAAACTCTTTAGAGTCTCCTGATAATAATGCCAATGGTAATGATTTTAGTACCATTGAACATACTGCCAAAGACTCAGAAGAAAGCTTAAATGCCAGTAAAAAGGCAAGAAAACCCAAAAACACAACTAGTAGTAATCCCAGTAAATCAGAGACAGAGCAATCAACTATTTCTTTCTCTATTTCTACCAAAGAGAAAAAACAAATAGAAGCCGTTGCTACACTCTTGGATTATGAGAGTAGCGATGATTTCCTTAAAGAACTTATTTCTCAAGGGTTAAAAAAATATCTAGATGCTACTACTCAAGCTCTGAAAACGGCTTAAAAGTAAATAATAATGCAACTGCTTAATTATAAGTATTGATGTTTAATACTAAAACTTTAATCAATAGAATGAAACTATAAGGGAGGTGGCGTTTGTTATTAGGCAATTATAGAGAGACTTATCATTGATTAATCTTAATTAAAATGACTCATAAAGCCTATAAAGCCTAATAGCAAAGTCAGTAAAGCAATGAAAAAAGTAAACTTAACCGATTCTTCACTTAACGGTAAACCAACTTTAATTGATAAAATAAAAAGCTTTTCGCCTCAGCAAACAGTCGAGAAAACAGAAAACTATCTAGCTAGCTTAGGCGATACTAAACGTAGGCTTTTAGGGGTTACTTTGATTGTAATAGGTGTTTTATTCACTTCTTATAGCTTTATGCACGCTCATCACAATACTAAGACTTACTTAAAGCAATGGAAAGATAATCAAGCTAAGGTAAATAAAGAAAATTGGTTCAAAGATAAGCTTATTGCTGAAGCCAACCTAACTAATCAAGCTAACCAAGCCAACCTAACTAATGAGTCTGTATCCTGGAGAGAAGTTAGCTATATGCTCGCAAGCACCCCTGAGCGCAGAGCAACAGTTTTAGAAAAGCTGGCTTTTTCTCAAAGAGAAAGCGTGATTCTTGCCATATCTTTAACTTGTCCTGAATGTATTAAGTTGGCTGTTGAGCTTAATTCTAATCCACAAAAAGAAAAGCTTTTAGCTGTTGCTATTGGAACAGATTTAGAGGTTAAAGAATGGAAAGAAAAGCTTGGAATTAGTTATGAGGTAAAAGCTATTTCTGAGGATGACATGGATGATTTAGGAGTAGCCCTATTCCCTACCCTAATCAAAGTCTCTAAAACAGTAAATCCAAAGAACCCTAAATCTCTTAAATCTCAATATCAAATAACTGCGACTAGTGATGATGGTAGAGTTTTAGCCAATGATAGCAATAATCATCAATAACTAGTAATTAATTAAATATCAGTAAGAAAGGAAACTCTTATGGTAGCCACAACTCAAAACCTTAGCTCAACACATATAGTAAGCGGTAATAACTTTGCCTTTTATCAAGGATTTGGCAACCCAAATCCAGTAATGCAGAAAAACCTAGAAAATGTCAAAGCTTTACAAAAAAAGCTTGCTGAGGCTGATTACCATATCGACGCTAGAATTACTTATAGTGTGTATAACTGGCTTGAGCTAAACATTGAACCATTGGTATTACAAGGTGGCCCCGGAACGGGTAAGAGTAGGCTTGCTGCTTTATTAGCTGAGATATATGGTCTTAAATACTATAACTTCCAGTGTTTTGATGGAATTGAACCTAGAGATGTTCTTTATAAGTGGAATAATTCTTTACAAGACCTACTTACAAAAGTAATAGCAGGTCAGAATTTTGAAAACATCTCTAAAATCAAAGAGATAATCTATAGTTCTGATTGTCGCATTGATGGAGTGCTACTAAAAGCATTACTAGATCCTAAACCTTCATTAGTTCGTTTTGATGAAATAGATAAAGTAGGTGCTGAATTTGAATCTGGCCTATTACAAGTCTCAGAAGAAGGTAAAATAACTATCAGTGAGACTAACGAAGAAATATATCCTGTTTGTGGGCAAAGAATTAGAATTATTGCTACTTCTAATGCTGGTGGTTATCTAATGAGAGAATCTTTATCCCACCCTTTTTTGAGAAGATGCAAGGTAATTAACCTACAAAAACCTTCTCTACTCAGACAATTTCTAGTGTTAAAAGAGAGATTCCCTGAATTTGATGCTGATTTTATTAAAGAAATAGTGATGTTTTCAGATAGAGTTGACGAATACGTTGAAATGATTAAACCACTTGATTTAAGTGAGTTAATCAAATGGATGTATGGATTAAGGCTTTCTGGTATCACTAAGCTCACCAGAGAATCCATTGCTGCTAACATTGATAGTTTAGCTAAACTTGATTTTGATAAAGATAACCTACTTTTACAGATTAATAGGATCTTGGACTTTATTGATGAGAATAAACACGTTGACATTAAAGAGCTTAGTAGGATTGTTGAGGCTGGTAAGATGAGCAAATAACTTTGAGTTAAATCGGTTAAATTTTTGGAAGCCTTGATTCAGATCAAGATTGAGCCACATACTTCACTTATTTTTAACCTAAGCATATTATCCTATAGAACACTTATCTATCATTAATACTATATTCTTAATTAGGTTTTTTATTTCTTCGTCAATATCTTCTTTTTTTATCGCTTTTGCGATCCTCTTACCGTCTTTTATTTTGTCAAATTTTGCACCAAATTCCTTATAAATAGTACTAAGTATTTCTTCACCTGGAGCAATATTTATCCAATTTGTTTTGTTTTTCCATTCTTGCTCTAGCTTAGTTTTTTCTTGTAACACAATATCTTCAACATTTAGCTCATTTAAGTACTCAGAAACTCGCTCTTTTATTTTTTTACTTATTCGCTTGTCGAAATTTTTATGATTAACGAATTTTTCTAATTCTTCTACAGAATCACGAGGCAAAACTCCTCCTAGCAATGGCCGTATAGATGTCCGAATCCGTTTCGTTAATATCCTATTGAAAAGAGACTTTACTGCGCTTTGAATTAGAGATTTAATTTCTTTTTCTTGAGTATCTTTAACTTTCTTAAGTTTGTTTTTATCACTATTGAATTTTTCCTCAAGAGCAGAAATGATGGCGTATGGAAACAACAAGTAGTTTTCTAACTCTCTCTTTTTCAAAATGTACACCTTGTCATCTCCTAATTCTTGTTTCAATTTATTAATTTCTTCTTCCTTACGTTCATCTCTATCCAATAAAAAAAGATGTGGTATAGGAGATTTTTTAGACACATTAATTAAAACTTCTTTACGAACTATTGCAGTATGATTAATATCTGAAGTTCCCTTTAAATGAATAATTGTAATGTTATTCCCTTGTAAACCCATTTCTAAAGTTCTACTAAATATTTCTAGAACTTCTTCATCAGATTTACCTTCTACAAACAAAACAGCATCGCTTAGTAATAGATCACTATTTTTACTACCAATATCTTCTAGAAGGATGCTAAGTTCTTCAGAAGTTGCAAGTTTAGAAACTTGTGTTTGTTTATTTATATATTTTGTTTGGTACAAATCTAATTTTTCTGAACTGTTGATGAATACAGGAGAATGAGTTGTTAAAAAAATCTGCCTACTATCTTCAATAAGTTTCTCTAATAAGTATCTTTGCGATCCTGCATGTAGATGGCTTTCTGGTTCTTCTATAAATAGTGCATGTTCATCATTCGTATTTAACAGTACGGTAGCAACCATTAATAATTGCTCTATCCCTCCACCCATTTTATCTAAATCAACTATATACTCTTGTGGGGTATTATAACGAAAAGCAACCTTTGTTTGGTCGTCAAATAATGGAGTTTGCAAGCTTCCAATACTTGGCACAGCATTAAATATAAACTTTTCAATTTGATCAAATTTATCTCTATTATTAGCCATGATACTCAAAAGATAACTAGCAAGGTTATCTCCATTTTGTGCAAGTATATTATTTTCTTTAGCTTGACCAGATGGTTTGCTATGTCTAAAAGGATCAAAGAAAAAAGCTTTCTTAAAATATTCTGTTAGCTTCAGCAATATGCGTTGAAAACTCTCATCAAGATGCAGAGTACCATTTTCAATAATAAAGCCTATATTTTGAGTCCCGTCTTGCGCACCTTCTATACCTATATAGCCTTGACTTAGCATAGGTAATGGTTCCTTTTCGCACAACTTACTTAGTGAAACTAGCCCTGCATTATTATCATCATCAGATTCTTTGATTCTTTGTTGAATAATTGCCCAAGCATTATCCTCTGTCATTATGCTTGTTTTAAATAAATATAATTGATTTACAAAAGTTTTAGGCTGTACTGAAGTGTTTGTGGGAGACTTGAAAAAATACTCGATTTTCCTTAAAAAGTCACTTTCAACAATTGCCTGTTTTCGCTCTTCTGGACATTTGGTTATTATACTGTTTATAAGATCTACCCTCTCTTTATCCTTTAAACTAAACCTAAGAGTTATCTCCAAACGACGAGTGATATCTTTTGCTGTTAATCCAGATTTTTTATCCTCTTCGGTTAATGGGTTTCCATTTAAAATTGTCCTAGCTAAATGGGATAAAACACCAAATATAGATGATTTTCCTGTATTATTTCGACCAATCAGAACATTAATTTTACCAAGATTTTCTAGCTTCACTCTTTCTAAAGAGCGATAATTTTTTATTTCTATAGTATTTAACCACATAAGTTACCTATAAATGAGTAATGAACTACCGCTTTGTACTTTTACATTTAATTGTGAAATCCATTACCTGATATATATTGTGATGTTTGTTTGGTATTCTATATATAATAAAAAGTCTTACCTAATATTTCTCATGAATAGTACTAATCATTTCTGCGAATATTTTTTATAAATTGCTAAATAAAACAGCTATACTTTTAAGAGATACAACATTTTATCCTTCAGTAATTTACCTTTAATAATAGTCATCTTAAATTCTATTCGTATTCAATTAACTTATCCCATTTTTGTGTTTCTGACTCCTTTAAGAAATATTCCAATCCTTTTGCAATTCCTTCTAATTTTTCAGGATCATTATCGATAATCCATTTTGTCAATTGATATGAATGTACCGTTTCTCTATAATCGAAACCATTTCCACATAACCCTTTAAATATTGCCTTTAACACTTCTTTTCCGTGAACATACTTTAACCACTCTTCATAGCTTAATTCTTGATCTTTTTTTGTAAGACGGTTTTTTAGATCTGTTGGCAAGTCTGTAGCCAAATTTTTTATACAATCCTTATTGTTGCGCATTTGCTCTAATCTTTGATTTACGTCATCATCCGTAATACTTTTCCTAATCTCTTCTTCACCACTTTCTTTCTTATTATTATAACTATTAGCAACTGTAGCTATAGCTTTAGGGTGTAAAAGGTAATTCTCAAAAAGCCGCCGCTTTAAGAATTTGATTGGTAGCCCTTGTGCATTGCCTGAACGCCTAAGATCTTCCTTGGCTTTTTCTGTTGTGTTCTCACTATCTATGAGTATACCCAAACTGCGAGGACACAGCGTATATCCCCCACTAACCTGCTTATATATGTACAAGACTTGTTCTACATTATCTTTTCCTAAATCCCCAGTTGCTTTTAAAGGAAGTATTTTTGTATTTGCAAGGGACAAGCCACAAATCTTTTCTACTATTTCTGGAAAACATTTTTCTTCCGTTTGGCCTTCCACCCACAACACATTATCTGCCCCAAACACATCCGATAATTTGGCACCAATGCTTTCTAATGCTTCTCTTAAATCATGAAAACTATCTTTGCTTAGGCTTTCTCCTATAGTTTGTCCATCTTCTTGTTTTAGCTGCACAATTGTGGGCGATTTAGCAGCATTGATAACTGTAGGGGAATGAGTGGCAATAAAGTATTGGTGTTGCGGGTATAAATTTAGTTTTTCAACTAACTTTCTCATTGCTCCAGGATGTAAAAAAGCTTGTGGTTCGTCTATTAAGAGAAATTTCTCATCTTCGGTCACCATAAAGGTAATAAGTGGTAATGTTGTGGCAAAGCCTGTTCCACATTTTGATATTGGTAAAGCGCAATGCTTCAACTTGGTATTATCTGTTATCGTCCATAATTGAATCTGCAATTCATTATTATCTAAAGTTTCTACACTAACACGTTTTATTTGAGGAAATAGATAATTAGCAATTTGATTAAAAAGCTCAAATTCTGTTCGATCTAGATTATTTTGCATTGAAGCTAATATTTGTGTGAGATTAGCTCCATCTTTTTGCCATGCTGGTTTTGGTGCTAACTTATCTCTATCTTTACTGAGTCGAGTTGCAGAAGCAAAGTATATTTTATTACGTAATATATTTATTATATATTCATTTAAGTCTTCTCCCTCTGAATCTGAATCTTTTGAGTTAAGCCTATTCCCCCTGTGACCAATAGTACTTGTAAAACTTCCTGAATTTTGCCAACGTACAGTTACGGCAAAAGTTTTACTTTTTTCACTTTGCGGAGGATTGTATAAATCAAACATCAATCGTTTATTCTTTTGTACTTGACCGCTTTCAATCTTTATCTTTATGTAAATTTCTTCTTCGCAATCTAGCCATTCCTCAAAATGTTTAGTTAATGGTATTTTGATTCCTTCATTAGGTTTATAATCTTTTGCTATATTTTCAGGAAAAGGAATTTCTATACGATATTTTGTTTGGCGAATGATGTCTTTGAGTTCATTTTTACCCATGCACAATGTAACTTCGACAGAAGAGGTTTTATTTACGTTTTCCCCTGACGCATTTATATGTGGTGTATTTTGAAAATTAAGGTTTAGAACCTCAAGCAAAGCTGTTTTACCTACATTATTGGGGCCAACAATTATATTAATACCCTTGCCAAATAATAACTCTTCTGGCTCTAAAAAACATTTATAGTTTTGAACTTTTAAATTTGAAATATGCATTTACTCATACCCTTATATTTTTGGCCTTTTAAATTCACCTATTTTGGTCATCTGTTTTATTCGGTTCTTCAATCATAAGATTTCTGATTGAGTTTAAAAGCTTTTCGTTTTGATCATATATCCATTCATTAGGCTGATTTGAATAATTGTTTTTACTACAAAAAATTTTAAGTATCTCCTGAAAAGACGCAAGTTCATTATGCTCAACTGTTGTATATTCCTCTAAAATATCAGTAAAAGAAAATTTCTCTATATAAGGCACAAGAAGTTCTAAATCTTCAATTGATAAAACTGACAGTGGCCGAACAAATAGCGAAGAAAGTATATTTTGTTTTTTAATTTCTTCATTGAATATTTCTCTCAGCTTCTTTATGGCAAGTCCCATTTGCAAAGAATGTTCTTGAACTATTAAGACTGGATAAATAACTTTCACATTATTTATATCACTTGAAGAAAATCCCTTAAAAGTTTCTCTTAGCTCAATATTAGGACTAAACACCATTCCGATTTTGCGGCTTAATTGTTCGATTCCCGCTTTCTTCTTACTACCATACTTTTTGTCTAAGTCTTCTAATAATGAACTAATCTTTCCACTATATTTCGCAGTAGAATTTAGAAACCCTCCTTTGTACTCCATCACTATTAGCTTATTGCCACTATTTATTACACCATCAAAAGCCTCTTGTTGGCTTCTTGTGTTTTCAAAATTTGCAAAAGAGATTAACCTCATGGACAAAGGTGGATAAACTTGACTCAGTAAGAAATCTATATATTTCTCAAATACCTTACCCCAATGCGAAGCGAAAAGATCTCTATCTTTTTTTTCAGCCAGTGGGTCAAAAGAATTAAAAATAGTGTGATAAATGCCAAATGCAAGTTTTTCTAATAAGAACGTTACATCAATACAAGTAAGTAAATCTTCCTTCAAAATAACTAAAGGGTACTTTCTAAAAATGGTAAAATCATATTGGGGTGGTAAAGATGTGGGCGTTTGTCGTAGCTCTTCAACAATTCCGTCTAAGCTCTTTGCTGTTAACTTAAAAAAATTATTAAGTTCATTTTCTGGGATTTGCAGATTTGCGAAAATTTTATTTTGATAGAAATTTAACATCGCAGAGTTTCTTTTATAATCTTCAAGCTCTTGAGTAGTATAATAAATATATATTCCATAAATAAGCTTAAGATAATTATCTAGTGAAATATGGTTTGTGGCAAAAAAATAATCCATTATATTTTTACCACTTGATAACATAACTTCTGAGAACTCTTGTCTAAATATTTCAAAATATTTATTACTGCGTGCAATAGCATTTACAATTTTTGGTGGGTTCATAAGTTCTACCATTGGTAGCCATTGAACTAAAAGCTCATCAAGAACTTCCTTCTTTGCCTGTTCAGTATGATCTTTACGTTTAAGTCTGCCTTCTTGCTCAGAAGACACAAGGAAATTATTAAGCATGAGGCAAATGTTGCCTAACCGCTTTGCAGAACTAATATTTATATCTGAATTTTCACTGTTGGGATCACTAAGTCCATCGTAAGGTGATTCAAGTAGAATTCTTTTCATCAACGTTAAAAGCTGCTGACGATGAAATATTGGTCTTTTAGTGGTATCTTCATTTTTAAATTTTTGTTTGATTAAATCAAGTGTATCTTGATCTATTAGGTTTTGTATGGCTAACTCTTGAGAGTTATGATCGCCTGGAAATAAAGATAACAACGTATTAAAACTTGCAACCAAAGCAAAATTCGTTACCTTTTTCAATATACAAATTTCTTTACTTAATTCATATTCGCTAGGCAACACGCCAAATATTTCTGAGTATGTAATATAAGTAATATGTTCAACCATTAATAGATGTACCAATATTGATGCTGTTGTAGTCTTTTTACCAACTCATAATAGCATAGGTAATAAAGCAGGACGAATAATAAAAACCTTATACCCTTCATTACTTTTTAGATTAAGATAACTTATGACCTGTTTAACAAGGTAGTTTTCTTTCATTGGTTTAAAGATTAGGGCATTTTACTTGATCGTTTACGAAATATAGGTATAATTGATATTTCCAATGGAGGTAATCATAAAAATGACTGATGAAGAAAAAAATTTAAATGTTGAAATAGAACAAGTTGCTGATTTAATTAATAAATCTGTTTTAGTATTTCAAGAACAAGCAGATAAAATAGGGGTAGCATTTGCTAATAATTCTTCAGCTTTTCAAGTTGGTTTAGCAATTAAAGATTATGTTTCTTCTATTAATAATGAAGCTACAACATTAAAAGAAAATGTAATTAAATATTCTAATGCAATGATTTTACGAATTAATTTAGCAGATAGTAGTAAGACATTTAAAGAAATAACACTAACGTATTTATCATATAACAAAGGTAATATAAGTTCTTTTGAAACAACCAAAAACCTTAGTATGGAAGTAGAAAAGGCATTTGAAAGGATTCCAGATAACAATGATAGAAACTTACAAGAAGCAAAACAGAAATCAGCTACTACTATGCCAAGTATTCATAATAAATTTGCAGAAATAGTATCTATTTTAAAACAAGTTGAGAACTCTTTAGAAAAATCATTAAACACCCAGATTCTCTAATATAGTAAGTAAAGTATTATTAATCAGAGTAGCCAAAATATATAGTAATCGTACAAAGATTAATAAACATTATCTAGTCATAAATACTTATAAATGTATTTAAGTGGAGGTAAATTTAAGATGTTTATTTTCAAAAGAGACTTATTCGTTGATCCAACAGGAACTGGAATTATTAATTTACGGTTCTTAAAACGGCTTTTTGAAATAGTTGAATGCACAACTTTAACTGGTGATGACAGGAAAAAAGTCGAAAACTTACTGATTTTGGTTGCTAAAAAGCTAGCTATTACCTGGACTCATTATGACAGATATGCAAAAGCGGAAGATCTGTTAATTGAAGAAGTTAAGAAGGCTGAGACTATGAATGAAAATATTGAAGTTAAGGAAATAAAATTCTCTCAAGATTTATTCTTTGACTTTGATGGCTTTCTTGTTCAATTGAAAAGCACACTTGATTATATTGTAAAAATGCCAACACTTATTTTAGGAGAAAGGATTTGGACACTAAGAACATTTGGAGATAAAGGACAAGACGTTATTAATTTTTTAAGTCGCAATATGCCCAAAGAATATAGAGGAACAGCAAAACTTATTATCGAAAATGTAATCAACCATCATTTGGATTGGTTGAGATATACTATTGAATGCCGTGATAAAATAAATCACTTTATATATGGAGGAATAAGTTTTGAATATTTCTTTGTTGATAAGTTCATAGAAGATGGTAAAGAAATAATCCGAGTTCCAATGTGGACAGATATAGTTTCGGTTAGACAGTCTATGTATGACAACTGGATGAACTTGTTTTCATTATCAGAACAGTTCTTATTTAACTTCTTAGCAATTAAGAAGAAAGAAGGCTTAAATTTTGCATACAATCCAAGTAAGCCTTATTCACTGGAATCCCCTTTAATCCTAATGAACGATGAACAGTTTGCAGAAGCTACAAAAGGTCTGAAGCTTGAATATCTCAATGAAACTGTTGCGAAAGAAGCTGAAGAACGTAGAAAACAAGGTGAGCAAAATAGAATAAAAGCCGAAGCAATGAGGGCGCAAAACCCTAAAAAGAAAAAGTAATCCTTTGCTGAAAATAATTCATAAGACTAATAAAAATTCTTTTCATTCTAAATATCCTCTCATAGCTTAACTAACTTATGTTAAACTTACTGCATTTTATTACACTTAGTAACAGATCTTAGCCAAAATTAATCCTAAGCATAAATCATAATAAACTCTAACCCAGGGGTTAAATAATGGATATATTTGAATTTCGTAATCAGCTAATTACAGAGTATTCTTCCTATATAAAAAGCTTTATTAATATCCGTAATGAACAAGTTAAGGAATATGTCTGGGAGAAGTTTCAACAAGGCATCCTTTGGCCTGAGCCTCTTATTCAGCTTAACCCTTCTTTTGAACCTGGTAAATGGATTGATGATTTAGTTGCTGAATCTACACTACACCAAGAATGTAGTTCTATATTTCGTATTGGCAAATCAGAAAAAGACCATCAAGGTAAGCCTTTTAGGTTACATCGCCATCAATCTGATGCTATTTATACTGCTCAAAGCGGTAATAACTATGTCCTAACTACTGGTACTGGTTCAGGTAAAAGTTTGGCTTATATCGTTCCTATAGTAAATCATGTTCTTAAAAATGGTACTGGAAAAGGCATTCAAGCTATAGTTGTTTATCCTATGAATGCTTTAGCTAATAGCCAATTTGGTGAATTAGAAAAGTTTTTGTGTTATGGCTACCCTAAAGATAAGCCTCCTGTTACCTTCAAATGCTATACAGGGCAAGAAAAAGCCCAGGTTAGGGATCAAATTACAGCTAATCCCCCAGATATCTTACTTACAAATTATGTAATGCTTGAATTAATCCTAACCCGTCCTTATGAAAAGAAATTAGTTCAAGCTGCTCAAGGTTTGCGTTTTCTAGTATTAGATGAACTACATACTTATCGGGGTAGGCAAGGTGCTGATGTTGCCTTACTAGTGCGTAGAGTTAGAGATGCGGTAAACTCCCAAAACCTTCAATGTGTGGGTACATCAGCAACCTTGGCTGGTATAGGCACTTATGAGCAACAAAGAAAAGAAGTATCTGAGGTTGCTACTCAACTTTTTGGCTCTGAAGTAAAGGCTGAAAATGTTATTGGTGAAACTTTACGCCGTGCTACTTCTGCTAGAGATAACGACCCTGAATTTATCAAGGAATTAACCAATTTTATAACTGACCCAAATAGCAAACCACCTAAAGAATACTCTGCTTTTATAGCAAATCCTCTTTCAAGCTGGATAGAAAGCACTTTTGGAGTTACCCAAGAAATAGAAAGTAGTCGTCTTATTCGTAGTAAGCCTTGTAGCATCCAAGGTGAAGATGGAGCAGCAAATAAGCTAAGTAAACTAACAAGTGTTCCTATTGCTAAATGTAGTAAAGCAATTCAATCAGGTTTACTAGCTGGCTATCAATGTGAACCTGACCCTAATACTGGTCTTAAGCCTTTTGCTTTTAGGTTACATCAATTTATCAGTCGTGGTGATAGTGTTTACTCATCGCTAGAAGAACCTGATGAACGCTATATTACAATGCAAGGCCAACAGTTTGTTCCAAGTCATCGTGAAAAAGTGCTTTTACCTTTGGTTTTTTGTCGTGAGTGTGGTCAAGAATACTATTGTGTTAGAAAAACTGATGATCCTGAAACTAAGCTAAAAATGTATACTTCAAGGAAATTATCTGATGATTATGATTCAGATGAAGGTGAAGCAGGTTTTCTTTACTACAATCCTAGTGACCCTTGGCCGACAAATATAGAAGAAGCTATTAATAATAATAAGTTACCTGAAAATCTATTAGAAGACTATCGTGGTTCTGTGCGTGTACGTCCTAACAAACAAAAGGATTTACCTCAACTTGTTCCACTAAATACTGAAGGAAAATATAATAAATCTGGATTAAATTATCACTTCTTTAAGGCTCCTTTCCATTTCTGCTTACAATGTGGAGTTTCCTATAGTTCACGTCAAGATGATTTCGGTAAACTTACCTCTCTTGGTTCAGAAGGCCGTAGTACTGCTACCACTATTCTTAGTTTATCTACTATTCGTAGTCTTAAGAATATGCCTACACTAAAGAAAGAAGCTCAAAAGCTACTCAGCTTTACAGATAACCGTCAAGATGCTTCTTTACAAGCAGGACATTTTAACGATTTTATTGAAATAGGATTGTTACGTGCTGCTCTATATAAGGCTGTTAGCAAAGCTAGTTCAGAAGGTTTAAGACATGAGGAAATAGCACAAAGAGTTTTTGATGCTTTAGCTTTACCATTAAGACTTTATACAATGGCTGATAACCCTAGATTCCAAGCTCTGGCAGAAACACAAAAAGCCTTAAGGAATGTGTTAGGCTATCGTATTTATTGTGATTTAAGAAGGGGTTGGCGTGTTACTTCACCTAACTTGGAGCAATGCGGCTTACTTAGAATTGAGTACTTATCTTTAGATGAACTTTGTGGAGCAGAAGATATTTGGGAAAGATCTCATCCATTACTAACTAAAACCAATCCCGCAACTAGGATGAAAATCTCTAAAGCCTTATTAGACTATATGAGGCGCGAACTAGTAATTAAAGTTGACTACTTAAATAATGAAGCACAAGAAAAAATCCAACAACAAAGTAGCCAACACCTTATAGCACCTTGGGCAATAGATGAAAATGAGCGAATGGAATATGCTCCTATTCTCTTCCCTAGATCCACACAAAGAGAAGATGAGCGTAGTTTTGTATATTTATCTCCTAGAGGCGGTTTTGGTCAATACCTTAGAAGGCAATTAGATTTTACTAAAATTAAAATCACTAATGGCTTAATTGAAGAAACTAAAAAAGTTATCCTTGATTTACTAGATAATCTTCGTATTGCTGGACTAGTAGAAGTAGTAGCAGAACCACGTAAAGACAAAGAAGATGATGTTCCAGGTTATCAACTTCCAGCTTCAGCAATGCTTTGGCTTCCAGGGGATGGCAAACGAGCTTTCTATGATCCTATTAGAATACCTAAAGAATCTGCTGAAGGTGGTCGTACTAATCCTTTCTTTGTAGAGTTTTATCAAACCATTGCTAACACCCTACAAGGATTAGAAGCCCGCGAACATACGGCTCAAGTACCTTATGATCTTCGTACTGAAAGAGAACAAAATTTCCGTGAAGGGACACTTCCATTACTCTATTGCTCACCAACAATGGAACTTGGAGTTGATATATCAGACCTAAATGTTGTTAATTTGCGTAATATACCACCTACACCAGCCAATTATGCTCAACGTAGTGGACGCGCTGGCCGTAGTGGTCAACCTGCTTTAGTTTTCTCTTATTGCTCAACAGGTAGCCCACATGATCAATATTTCTTCAAGCGACCTGATCAAATGGTAGCAGGAGCAGTAACACCTCCAAAACTAGATCTAGCTAATGAAGATTTAGTAAGAGCTCATATACAAGCTATTTGGCTAGCAGAAGCAGGATTAAGCTTAGGTAATTCCCTAAAAGACCTCTTACAAGTAGCAGGAGAAAAACCAAGTTTAGCTCTACAAAATCAAGTAAAAGAACAAATTGAAGCTCATAAACCTAGAGCATTTACTCTAACTCATGCTCAAAAAGTACTACAAACAATTAGCAGTGATTTAGTTCAATCAGATTGGTATAGCGAGAGATGGTTGGAAGATGTTGTTAATCAAATAGGGCGCAAGTTTGACGAAGCTTGCCAAAGATGGCGTGGTTTATATAACGCCGCACTTGAGCAAAGAGAAACCCAAAATCGTATCATTGGAGATGCTTCACGTAGTCCAGAAGATAAAAAACAAGCTAAAAACCTGCGCCGTGAAGCAGAAGCACAATTAGACTTGCTTACCCAATCAGATGATTTATGGCAATCAGACTTCTATAGCTATCGCTATTTTGCAAGTGAAGGATTTTTACCTGGCTATAACTTCCCTCGCCTGCCAATATCTGCTTACATTCCTGCCCGTAGAACCAAAAATAGAGATGAATTTCTTTCTAGGCCAAGGTTTTTAGCTATTTCAGAGTTTGGCCCCAGAGCAATTGTTTATCATGAAGGCTCTCGCTATGTAATTAACAAAGTTATTCTTGCTGTTGAAGATGGCGATTTGCTAACCAAGAAAGCCAAACTTTGCCCTAATTGCGGCTATCTACATCCAGTAATTGTTGGAGATGGAATAGATAGATGTGAACGCTGTAATACATTAATTAGTAAAGCTCTTAATCCATTATTTAGGCTGCAAAATGTCTCAACTAAACGACGGGACAAAATTAACTCAGATGAAGAAGAAAGAGTTAAGCTTGGCTATGAAATCCGTACAGGTATTAGGTTTAGTGAGCATAGTGGTCAAGCTTCTTATCGTATTGCTACTATTGAGGATAATGGAGAAGAAATAGGACGCTTTACTTATGGTCAAGCTGCTACACTATGGCGTATTAATCTTGGTTGGAAAAGTCGCAAAGAAAAAGAAAATTATGGGTTTGTCTTGGATCAAGAGCGTGGTTATTGGGAAAGTGAAAAAAAGGAAACAGGTAATAATGATGAGATAGATCCAGATAATCTATCTAAAAAGACTGTTAGAGTAATTCCTTATGTAGAAGATAGACGTAATTGTCTAGTATTTCAACCATTAAATATAAAAGATGATGCAGTAATGGGTTCATTACAATTTGCACTAAAGAACGCAATTCAAGTAGTTTATCAACTAGAAGAAAATGAACTAGCAGCAGAACCTTTGCCAGAAAGAAATGGACGATCACAAATTCTATTATATGAATCAGCAGAAGGTGGAGCCGGTGTTTTACGTCGCTTGCTTGACGATCCTACAGCACTTAGTAAAGTGGCTAAAGAAGCCCTAAGAATATGCCACTTTGATGCAGAAACCGGAGAAGATGAACATAAAGCTCCACGCGCTCAAGAAAACTGTGAAGCAGCTTGTTATGACTGTTTAATGAGCTATAGTAATCAGTTAGAGCATAAGCTACTAGATAGACACTTAATAAAAGATATACTACTTAATTATACTAAAGCTACAGTAAAAGTTGCACCAGTAGAAAAAACTCGTCTTGAACACTTAAAGGAACTCAAAAAATATTGTGGTTCTAATTTAGAACTTCAATGGCTAGATTTCTTAGAGGAAAGAGGTTTACGCCTACCATCTAAAGCTCAAGCCTATATTGAAGCTTGTAAAACCAAGCCTGATTTTCTCTATGAAAAAGAACAATTAGCCATTTATATAGATGGCCCCCATCATGAACACCCTGACCGACATAAACGAGATACTATCCAAACAGATTGTATGGAAGATAAGGGTTATATTGTGGTTAGGTTTACCTTAAAAGATAATTGGTTAACTATTATTGAAAAATACCCTAGTATATTTGGACAGCCACAAATATTAAAAACAAATACTCCTATTGTTAATGCTAATATAGCTACTGCTGAAGTAAATACATCTACTCTAGATTTAGACCTTTTTGATAAAAAGTGGCATCCACTACTTAAATCACTGTCTGAACAAGGTTTTTCTGTTGAAGCAGGTGGTGATGTAAGTAAGGATGGACGTGTAATTGGTAGTTATTTAGCTGAAGTGTCAAGAAATGGCAAGGTTTTACGTCTATTGGATCAATCAGATAACAATATTGAAGCAGTTAAAGAAGCTTTAGAAGAACAAAAATATAATGTTCTAATGGTAAATCCTAATACTTCAATAACAGAAAACTTTCTATAGTAAGGTAGATAATATGTTTTTATTAGTTAAACATCTAATAAAAGTAATACTTGCAAGCATTTTTCTTATTATTTTGTGTGTTCAAGTAGTTATTGGGCAAACAAATAATGACTCAACTAGTAAAACTACCTCTTTGATAAAAGAAGGCATAACTTTTATCAAGAACGGAGAACTAGATAAAGCTATTGATACATTTAACCAAGCAATAGAAATTAATTCAAACCTACCAGAAGCTTATCTGAGCTTAGGTGTTGTTTTCAGCATGAAAAAAGATATTAATAGTGCTATTGCCAATTATAATAAAGCAATAAACCTTAATCCGAATTATGCTGAAGCTTATAACAATCTTGGAATTATATATAGGAATAGCAAAGAATTTGACATTGCACTTACTAACTTTAATCAAGCGATTAAACTCCAACCTAATTTTGCTGAACCATATTTTAGCTGTGCCTTAATACATTTTACAAAAAGTCAGTTTGATCAGGCAAAAGTTGAAATAGATAAAGCTATTGAACTAAAAACTACATTTTTTGAGGCTTATTATCTTCGTGGAGAACTTCTCAGAGAAAAAAAAGAATTAGACTTAGCACTTTTAGACTTTGACAAAGCTATAAAACTTAACCCTAATTATGCACCAGCTTATCTTGGTAGATCTACGATTTACTACCAAAAAGGATTATATGATAAAGCTATTAGTGATCTTACTCAATCAATAAAGTTTGGACATAACCTACCAAAGAGTTATTCAAGGCGTGGCCTTTGTTACCATACTAAAAAAGACTTTGACAAAGCTATTGATGACTTTACTCAGGCTATAAAGTTATCTCCAAAATTAGCAGGTGCTTATCTTGGTAGAGCAAATTCATATGCTGACAAAGGGGATTTTGATAAAGCTGCTGAAGATTTCACCCAAGCTATAAAACTAAACCCTAATTCTTCAGAGAGTTATTATGATTTTGGTCTTGCTTGTAAACAACATGGTGATTTTGATAAAGCTATTGCTAATGAAGATATAGCAATAAAGTTAGATCCAAAATTTCCACAAGCCTATCTTGCTAGAGCAAATGCTTATGCTGAGAAAGGAGAGCTTGATAAAGCACTAGTTGATTTAGAGCAAGCCATTAATCTAAAGCCTTCTTATGCTGATGCTTTTAACAATAGAGGTCTAGTTTATAGTAGGAAAGGTGAGCTTAAAAAAGCTATGTCTGACTATAACTTAGCAATAACTTTAGAACCAACTGATGCTAATGCCTATAACAATCGGGCTGTTATTTATATAAAAGAACATAATCTAGATAAGGCTATTGATGATTTTACCCAAGCTATAAAATTAAACCCTAGCTTTAGTGGTTATTACTATAGTCGCGCATTTGCTTATAAAGAAACAGGAAATAAAGATAAAGCTATAGCTGATTTTAAAGAAGTGGTTAGACTAAAAGGTGATCCCAGAGCAGTTGAAGAACTAGGCAAACTAGGAGTAAAGCTAGATACAAATAAGTAAGTATTTTTTCAATAAACCAATTTAGAAAGGTTAGCTAGCAATGTCGATTCTAATAGCTGATACATTAATAGCTTCTGTAAGAAAACTAGATTCTACTGATGCCAAACGCATTTGGGACTTTTTGGCTAAACTCTTTGAAGATCCTTCTAATCCTGGTATTAGTTTAGAACGAATTGTACAAGCTAAAGATAAAAACTTATGGTCAGGCCGAATTACCCAAAGTCTACGAGCCATAATCCATAAAGAAAGTGGCATCCATACAGTGCTTTATGCAGGTAATCATAACGACGCTTATGATTGGGCTAAAACTAGAAAGGTTGAACGCCATATTGTTACTGGAGCATTACAGATAGTTGAATCTCCCGAACTAGTAGAACAACAAGTAATTAGTCAGTCTAGTAAACCTGCTCAATTAACTACATCTAATAAAGTTAGCAAAACTAGTCAGCCTAGCTTACCCATATTTGATAATCATAAAGACGATTATCTACTTAGTTTAGGTTTACCTCCCGATTGGCTTCCTACTATTCGTAAGGTTGTTTCTGAAGATATTTTATTAGATGAAGTATTGCCAAAGTTACCAGAAGAAGTATCAGAAAGGCTACTTAAACTAGCTATAGGAGAGTTTGTAACCCCTCCAACACCACTACCCGCTAGTAAACCTGTAACAGAAAGCAAAGACACCCAACGCCGTTTCTTTAAGCTAGAAAGTAATGAAGAATTACTAAAAATGTTAGCCGAGCCACTGTCTACTTGGGCAGTATTTTTACACCCATCACAACAGAAGCTAGCAACAGGAAGCTTTAATGGTGCGGTGAAAATCACTGGTTCAGCAGGTACAGGCAAAACAGTAGTAGCTTTGCATCGTGCTAGACATTTAGCTAAACAAGATAAACGAGTATTTCTAACCACTTATGTAACAACACTTTGCCATAATTTGCAGAGAAATTTAGCTATTCTCTGCAATGATCAAGAATTATCAAAAATAACTGTTGGCACAGTCCATCAACAAGCTATGACCATTGTGAATAGCACTGGTAAAAAGCTAAAACCTATTGATAATGCTCAAGTTAATGAACTTATAGAATATTATCAACGTCATACTAACTCACCACTTCAAACAGACGCTCTAATACTAGAATGGGAAAATGTAATCCAAGCACAAGGAATTAACTCTTGGGATGAATACCGTACTGCAAACCGTAGTGGGCGCGGTACTCCCTTAACAGTTAAAGAGCGTAAACAAGTTTGGCAAGTCTTTGAAAGGGTTTTTGAAACTTTCCAAGAAAAAAATCAAATTGATTGGTCTGGTCTATGTAGATGTGCGCGTGAATTAATAGTTTCAGGTAAAGTTAACAGCCCATTTGATGCAGTAGTAGTTGATGAAGTACAAGACCTTGGTAGCCAAGAACTTATGCTATTAGCTGTCTTAGCTGGTAAAGACCCTAATAGTTTAATGTTAGTTGGTGATGGTGGACAAAGAATCTATGCTAATAAATTCACATTAAAAGCTTTAGGAATAGATGTGAGGGGCCGTTCCCATATACTTAAGCTTAATTATCGTACTACAGAACAAATACGACGTTTTGCTGATAAAATTATTAGCAATAAAGGTGATGATCTAGATGGTAGTGATGATAGCCGCAAAGGGACTCGTAGCCTTCTTACTGGTGTAGAACCAGAGTTGGTTGGGTTTGATAAACCTAGCCAACAAAGCGAATTTGTAATTGATGAAATAAGCAATTTAATCAAAAAAGGCTTATCAGTAAATGACATAGCTATTTTTGCTCGCACTAGTGACAGACTTACAGTTATTGAAAATGCACTAAGAAAAGTAAATATTCCTAGCCATCGATTGCAGAAAGATGTTGACGTAAGTGTTTCAGCTATTCATCTTGGTACTATGCACCGTGCTAAAGGCTTAGAATTTAAGGTTGTTTTTGTCATGGATGTATCAGATGAGCTAGTACCATTAGCTACGGCAATTAAGTTTGCTGATTTGCAAGCTCAAGAGGATGCAACGCTTAGAGAACAACAATTGCTTTATGTCAGCATTACTAGGGCAAGGGATCAAGTTTTTGTTTCTTGGGTTGGTAAACTAAGTCGTTATCTAGAAAAATTAACATCTTAAAAGCTTATGTATCAAAAACTTATTAAGAATATTCGATAGCAATATCAAATAAAAGGAGAAAAAATGCACTATAAGTTACTAGGAAAAAGTGGATTAAGAGTTTCAGAAATTTGTCTAGGTACAATGACTTTTGGACAAGATTGGGGCTGGGGATCTTCTGAAGAAGACAGTCGCCAAATCTTTGATACGTTTTTAGAAGCAGGTGGTAATTTTATTGATACTGCTAACATTTATACCAATGGCACCAGCGAAAAACTATTAGGTGAGTTTATTAAAGAACATCGAGATCGTGTTGTTTTGGCTACCAAATACAGTAATAGCCCACCACTTAATGATCCTAATTCTGGTGGTAATCAACGCAAAAACAT
The DNA here is from genome assembly GCA_039812885.1 of Blastocatellia bacterium. Taxonomy (GTDB): domain Bacteria; phylum Acidobacteriota; class Blastocatellia; order Chloracidobacteriales; family JADJPF01; genus JADJPF01. The sequence goes on along the minus strand of JBDIBI010000047.1, from coordinate 17,599 downwards.
GATGCAAGCAGTAGAAAAAAGCCTTAAACGCTTACAAACTGACTACATCGATCTTTATTGGCTACATATTTGGGATCAAATTACTCCAATAGAAGAAGTAATGAGAGCTTTTGATGATTTGGTTAGGCAAGGTAAAGTTCTTTACATAGGCATTTCTGATGCACCAGCTTGGGTAGTATCTAGAGCAAATACTTTAGCTGAACTAAGAGGTTGGACATCCTTTACTGGGTTACAAATTGAATATAGTTTAATAGAAAGAACTCCTGAAAGAGAACTACTTCCAATGGCACAAGCTTGTGGTTTAACAATAACAGCTTGGTCGCCTTTAGCAGGTGGACTATTATCAGGTAAATATCTTAATACTACTTCTAATGATGCTCGTTACAGTAATCCTCAAATGCAGCAGTTTATTACAAATAAAGAACGTAGCGACCGAATCGCCAGAGAAGTAAAATCTATTGCTGATGATTGCGGCCATTCTCCATCACAAGTTGCGCTAGCCTGGTTACATCAACAAAAAGTTCCTATCATCCCTATTATTGGCGCACGTACAATTAGCCAACTAAAAGATAACTTGGGTTGTTTGGACTTAATCCTTAGCCCTGAGCAATTATCAAAGCTTGAAGAAGTAAGCAAAATAGAATTAGGCTTTCCACATGATTTGTTTACTAAAGAAATGGCTAGAAGCTTTGTTTATGGTGGTTTAGTGGATAAAATAGATAAATAATTGGTATGGTATATTTCCTAGTCAAAATATGATAATTTTAACTTTTGGGAGTTTTTTAAAATGTCATTTGCAGTAGGTTCATTAGTAAAAGCGCGTGGTAGAGAATGGGTAGTATTGCCAGAATCAGATAAAGAAATGCTTATCTTACGCCCTCTTGGTGGTACTGAAGATGAGGTAACAGGTATCTTTATTCCTTTAGAAACTATTGAACCTGCTAGCTTTGAATTACCAGACCCAACTAAGGTTGGGGATTACTTCTCTTCTCGCTTACTTCGTGATGCATTGCGTTTGGGCTTTCGTTCTAGTGCTGGCCCCTTTCGTTCTTTTGCCAAGATAGCTGTAGAACCACGTCCTTATCAGCTTGTACCATTATTAATGGCTCTTAAACTTGATCCTGTACGTTTGCTAATTGCTGATGATGTTGGTATAGGTAAAACTATTGAAGCAGGTCTTATTGCTAAAGAACTCTTGGATCGTGGTGAAATTGGACGATTAGCTGTACTTTGCCCTCCACAACTAGCTGAACAATGGCAAGATGAACTAAGAGATAAGTTTCATATTGAAGCAGAATTAGTACTAGCTAGTACTGCTACTAAGTTAGAAAAGGGTTGTTATTTAGGAGAATCACTTTTTGATCATTATCCTTATGTAGTTGTTTCAATGGATTTTATTAAATCTGATAAAAGACGAGATGATTTCTTACGTGCTTGTCCTGAATTTGTAATTATAGATGAAGCTCATACTTGTGCTGATAGTGGAGAAGGTAAAGGCACTCGCCATCAAAGACATAAACTTGTTGCTGATTTAGCTAAAGAAAAAAGTCGTCATTTAGTCTTAGTTACTGCTACTCCTCATAGTGGTAAAGAAGATGCTTTTAGATCGCTGTTAGCTTTACTTACTCCAGAATTTGCTAATCTACCACAGGATTTAACAGGTAAAGCAAACGAGCAACAACGTCGTGAACTAGCCAAGTACTTTATTCAACGCCGACGTGGTGATATTCGTCACTATATGGAAGCTGATACACCTTTTCCAGACCGTGAAGAAACAGACCAAAGCTATAAACTTAGCCCTGACTATAAAAAGCTTTTTGATAAAGTATTAAAATATGCTCGTGAGATTGTTACGGATAGCTCAGGTACAAAACATCGCCAACGGGTTCAATGGTGGTCTGCTCTTGCTTTGCTACGTTCTCTTGCTTCTAGCCCTGTTGCAGCAGCCTCAACGCTACGCAATCGTGCTTCTACTGTTGATACAGAAACCCCAGAAGAAGCAGATGAGATAGGAAGGCGTACTGTACTTGATTTAATGAGTGATGAAGCAGCAGAAGGAATGGATATCCCTCCAGGTAGCGATACTGACCCAACAGATGAAAGTAGTCCAACAGATGAAAATGAGCAAAATGAAAAGCTGAAAAACCGTCGTCGCCTTAGAGAAATGGCAAATGAAGCCAAAAAACTAGAAGGCGAAAAGGATGAAAAACTCCAACAAGCAATCAAAATAGTAAGCGCATTTATCAAAGATGGCTTTAACCCTATTGTATTTTGTAGGTTTATACCTACGGCTGAGTATGTAGCAGATGCTTTAAGAAAGAAGCTTAAAAATGTTGAAGTAGATGCTATAACAGGTGAATTACCTCCAGCAGAAAGAGAAGAACGAATATTAGAGCTTTCTAATTCACCTCAAAGAGTTTTAGTATGTACTGATTGCTTAAGTGAAGGTATTAACCTACAAGAACATTTTGATGCTGTTTTACATTATGACCTTTCATGGAATCCAACCCGGCATGAGCAAAGAGAAGGCCGTGTAGACCGCTATGGTCAACCAAGTAAGAAAGTCCGTGTTTTAACTTACTATGGAACAGATAATCAAATAGACGGAATTGTTTTAGATGTGCTACTACGTAAACATAAAGCTATTCGTAGCTCACTTGGTATTTCTGTTCCTGTTCCAGTAGACACTAACCAAATAATAGAAGCTGTCTTTGAAGGGCTATTACTAAGAGAAAAAACTGGTGATGTAAGCCCTTATCTACCAGGATTTGAAGATATATTTGAGTCTCAGAAACTAGAACTATTTGAGCGTTGGGAAGCTAGTTCTGAGAGAGAAAAACGCTCTCGTACAGTTTTTGCTCAAGAGACTATTAAAGCTGATGAAGTAGCGCGAGAATTACAAGCTGTTAGAGAAGCAATAGGCTTAGGAGTAGATGTTAAATTATTTGTAATAGAAGCTTTAGAGCGTCATAAAGCCACTGTTACTACTAAAGAAAATGATGAGCTAGAAATAAACTTCCAAGAATCCCCAATTGCATTGCGTGAAACATTAAAAAATAGTCTAGTAACTGATAAAGACCAGATTAAAGCACGTTTTGAATTGCCAGTAAAAGACACAGTAGTTTATCTAAACCGTACTCATCCATTTGTAGAAGGATTGGCTACACATATCTTGGATACAGCACTAGACATCATAATGGATGGTGTTGCGCGACGTTGTGGAGCCATTCGTACTCGCAAAGTAAACAAGCGCACTACAGTACTACTAACTAGAATACGTTATCATATAATTAGTAGAAGTGGTGATACAGAAAAAGCTTTATTAGCTGAAGATTGCCAAATATTAGCCTTTAGTGGCTCTCCACAAACAGCAGAATGGCTAGATAGCCAAACAGCAGAAAGCTTATTACAAGCACAACCAGACTCAAATATTTTACCTGAACAAGCTATAGATTTTATTGACCGTGTAGTTAAAGGATATGATTTTATTGCTCCACACTTAGAAAAAGTAGCTAGGTTATCGGCTGAAAGGCTCTTGGAAGCTCATCAAAGAGTTCGTACTGCTAGCCGTCAAACAGGGGTTCGCTATAGTGTTAAGCATGAACCACCCGTAGATATACTTGGCATATATGTATTTTTGCCAGTAATATAAGTCACCCTCAACTGGGTTAGCTCTATCTAGTTGATTAATTTAAGTTAAGTTTTATCTCTCAAAGAATTTACTTATACAGGTTCTTAAAATGGCAAAACAAACTAGAAACAAAACCAATTTCACTACTATTCGTGTAGAAGGCGCAATTTTGCCTATAGACTTATTAGAGCGTATTGCAAAAAATGAAAAGGATATTAAAGGGCTTAGAGAAGAAGAAGACTATCACTTATCAGGTGAAAAGTTTAAAGATGCAATTACTCAATCTTGGAATCGCTTACGCGGTGCTTGGGCTAATTTCCAAAGCTTAAAAGCTAAATTAACTACTGATGATACAGGCACAACTATTACTAGGGAAAAATGGTTATTACCACTATTTCAACAACTTGGATATGGTCGCTTAAACCCTACTAAAAAAAGCTTTGATATTGATGAAAAGTCTTATCCTATCTCCCATTTATGGGAACAAATGCCTATTCATTTAGTAGGTTGCAATCTTGACTTAGATAAACGTAGTGTAGCGGGTGCTTCTCGTACTAGTCCTCATAGTATGGTACAAGAACTACTTAATCGATCAAAAGACTACCTTTGGGCATTTGTTTCTAATGGCTTAAGATTAAGGGTTTTACGAGATAATGTTAGTCTTACCCGTCAAGCCTATGTTGAATTTGACATTGAATCGATGATGCACGGCGAAGTTTATCCCGATTTTGTTCTGCTTTGGTTACTTTGCCATCAATCACGAGTTGAAGCTGAAAAACCAGAAGAATTTTGGCTAGAAAAATGGTCTAAAACTGCTCAAGAACAAGGTACTAGATTCTTAGAAAACTTACGTAAAGGTGTAGAAAGAGCTATTAGCCTATTAGGAAGTGGTTTTCTTGCTAACTCTAACAACAAAACATTAAGAAATAAGCTACAAACAGGCCAACTTAATGCTCAAGATTACTATCGACAACTACTAAGGCTTGTTTATAGGCTGTTATTTCTCTTTGTAGCTGAAGATAGAGAACTATTGCTTGATCCTAATGCTAATCAGGAAATAAAAGAACGTTATACTAAATACTACTCTACAGCTAAATTACGTAAGCTAGCAGGAAAGCGCAAAGGTACAAAACACACTGATCTTTGGCAAGGCTTACGTATTATTATGCAAAAGCTTGGTAATGGTGGTTGTGCTGAACTAGCTTTGCCAGCATTAGGAAGTTTTCTCTTTTCCAATCGCTCTTTACCTGATTTAGATGGTTGTGAAATTGATAATCAGGCTTTATTAGAAACATTTAGAGCTTTAGCTTACACAGAAGACGCTAATTCTCGTCGCCCTGTTGATTATAAAAACTTACGCTCTGAAGAATTAGGTAGCGTTTATGAATCCCTCTTAGAACTACATCCAATAATTAATGCTAGCGTAGATATAGCTACATTTGAGCTAAAAAGTGTTAGTGGTAATGAGCGCAAGACTACAGGAAGTTACTACACACCTGAAAGCTTGGTTCAATGTCTCTTGGATTCAGCACTTGATCCTGTTATAGAAGAAGCTATTAAAGGACTTGATTCCAAAAAGGCTGAAGCAGCAATCTTAAACTTAAAAGTCTGTGATCCTGCTTGTGGTAGCGGCCATTTTCTTGTTGCGGCTGCTCATCGCATGGCTAAAAGGCTTGCATCCATTAGAACAAGCGATGCTGAGCCAGCACCATCCGAAATACAAAAAGCTCTACGTGATGTAATTGGACGCTGTATCTATGGTGTAGACATTAACGAAATGGCAGTAGAACTTTGCAAAGTCGCTCTTTGGATGGAAGCCATTGAGCCAGGTAAGCCGCTTTCATTCCTTGAACATCACATCCAATGTGGAAACAGCTTGTTAGGCACTACACCAGCATTAATGGCTGATGGCATTCCTGATGAAGCTTTTACAGCTATTGAGGGTGATGATAAAAAGGAAGTTGCAGCATTAAAGAAACGTAATCAAAAAGAGCGTTCTGGCCAAGAATCTATGTTTGCTATTCCTGGATTTGTGGCAGCAGAAACCGCTTATGAAAAGGTTTCTGAGCTAATAACAGATCTTGATTCAATCAGTGATAACTCTATTCAAGACATTAAAGAAAAGCAGAAGCTTTATGAAAACTTAATAGCATCTAAAGAATACTACCATACTAAATTACTAGCAGATGCTTGGTGTTGTGCTTTTGTTTGGAAGAAAACTAAAGATTCAGCAATGCCTATTACAGAAGGAGTTTTCAGACAATTAAAGAGTGAGCCTTCATCTGTATTTGCAGAAACATTACTAGAGATAGACCGACTTACCCAACAATATAAATTTTTCCATTGGCATATTGCTTTCCCCAGCGTTTTTACTATGCCCAAAGATGGTATGGCTGAAAACAAGCAAGCTGGTTGGAACGATGGTTTTGATATAGTGTTAGGCAATCCGCCTTGGGAAAGAATTAAGATTCAAGAAAAGGAATGGTTTGCCACTCGTCGCCCCGATATAGCCAATGCTGCTAATGCTGCTCAACGTAGCAAAATGATAAATGCTCTAGCTACAGAAGATCCTGCCTTACATGAAGCTTTTCTTGGCTCTATTCGTCAATCTGAAGGCGAAAGCTTCTTTGTTCGAGCCTCTAACCGCTTCCCTCTTTGTGGTCGAGGTGATGTAAATACTTACTCAATATTTACTGAAACTAACCGAATGATTTTAAACTCAATAGGTAGAGTAGGATGCATAGTTCCATCAGGTATTGCTACAGACGACACAACAAAGTTTTTCTTTCAAGAATTAATGCAGTCAAAAGTTCTTGTAAGTCTCTATAGTTTTGAAAATGAGGAGTTTATTTTTCCTAATATACATCATTCTACAAAGTTTTGCCTGCTTACAATATCAGGATGTAATAGTCCTGTTATTGTAGCGGATTTTGTTTTTTTCTTAAGGCAAGTCAATGGTCTAAGTATTGAAGATAAGCACTTTTCATTAACCATTGAAGATCTAAAACTCTTGAATCCTAATACATATACTTGTCCGATTTTCAGATCCAAAAAAGATGCAAGCTTAACTAAACATATTTACCAACATATTCCAATATTAATTAAAGAAAATAAAGTAGAGCAAAATGTTTGGCAAATAAGGTTTATAACCTTATTTCATATGTCTAACGATTCACACCTTTTTCACACATATCAACAACTTATATCTGAAAATAGGTGTTTAACTGGAAATATTTTTAACTATGAGGAAGAAAAGTATTTACCTCTATATGAAGGAAAAATGTTTTGGCATTTTGACCATCGTTTTGGTACTTATAAAGGCCAAACAGAAGCCCAAGCTAATCAAGGAAAATTGCCAGAATTTGATGAAGAACAGCATAAAAACCCATACCTTTTTTCTCTTCCGCGTTATTGGATAAAAGAGTCCATTATTATTGAAGAACAAATTAAGCATAAACTAAAAAAATACTATGTAGTATTTCGTGATATAACTAGTTCTGTTGTTCTAAGAACAGCAATTTTTACTATTATTCCTGGAGTAGCTGTAGGGCATACCTCTCCCATTGTCGTATTTGATTCATTAGATGCTATTAATCAGTTGTGTTTTTTAACTTGCTTAAACAGCTATATCTTAGATTACTCTGCTAGGCAAAGTATTGGGGGAAGTCATTTAACTTATTCATATTTAAAGCAGTTGCCTGTACTACATCCTTCTAAATTTACTGAACAATGTATTTGGGAAAAAGATCATAAATTATTGGAATGGATTTTTTCTCGTGGTTTTGAACTCACCTACACAGCTTGGGATCTAGAAGAATTTGCCAAAGATTGTGGTTATGAGGGGCCGCCGTTTAAGTGGGATGAAGAAAGACGCTTCTTGATACGTGCTGAACTAGATGCGGCTTATTTTCACCTCTATGGAATAGACAGAGATGATGTAGAGTACATAATGGAAACATTCCCTATCGTCAAACGCAAAGATGAAAAAGCATTTGGTGAATATAGGACTAAACGAGTGATTTTAGAAGTGTATGATGCGATGGCCGAGGCTATGAAAACTGGGCAATCTTATCAGACGATTGTTTCACCACCTCCAGCAGATCCTTCTGTAGCACACCCACCAAATAGTGTAGGTTTCCAGTAAATTAGTATATTTCTAGTATAGAATGATTTTAAGCTTCATTTAACCAAAAACTCACTTTTTCCAAGAGCTATCTTGGCTACTTTTTAGTGAATTGGTAGTTTTTTAGTATAGTCAGGTTATTTGACTGATATTCTGATTGATTTGAAAAACGTATCAAAATTACCATTGTTAACTTCTTCTTGCAATACTGAAAAGATATATAGTTTTTTAGGAGTTATGAATGTTTGCAGTTTCCCAACTTGGTTTTTTGATAGGTATAAGTATTCGCGTCCAGGAAACTTTCCTATTCTTAGGTTCCGGATAAATTCTATTGTTGAACCTTCTGTATGAAATATTTTTTTTACTGAGCTGTAAGCAACATCCAAGGCTACTTGGTAGCTATTTTCGTCGCTGTAAACATTGTTAGGATATTCTCCTATCACAAGTATGCTGCATTTGAGGTTCTTCATTGAAGAGGTGTAAGTATGTAAATAGAGAGGGAAAGGGTCTACTTGTATTTGTTCTTTGAAAAGCTTAGTTGTGTTTGGCATTAGTATGCTGAATAAGTCTTCAGAAATAGATAGCTTTTTCCATTTTGTTTCAGGATCTTCTATTCCTTCTATAGAAGATTCCGTGATTTCTTCTGTGGGAGATTCTGTTACAGCTACTCCTCCGGAACAACCATCAATAATTTCAAGAGAATTAAAAAAGTTCTTGGCCATTTCTTCTGTGTTTGGGGATTTCGAGGAAAACCCGCACAGGATTATATAAAATCGTAGCCCTGAAGAAAACACTCGTGCGTGAAAGTATGGGAGGGTTGGGTCTGAACCTATTATTTCTTTTCCTTGGCAACCTTTGTAGTTAATATCATTTTGATAAGTAATTTTGCCTCCTTTTGAGGTGACGCTACGTGATAGGCTACTTATTGTTCCTTCGAAACCGGCTTCTATATTAGAACCGGCAGGAGCGTCCATATAACAAATTCCAAAAGAAGTATCTTTATTACCTAAATAATATGTATGGGTTGGAATTTCTATATTTGCAATTTTCATGCTGTCAACTTTGTGTGTTGGTTTATTTGGGAATTTTACAGAGAAGCCGCCTTCTGTGGAGTTCATAACATACCACTGTGGTAAAGGTGAATTGTTGGTGCTTTGTCCTAGGGAGATAGTGTTTAAAACAAAGCTGAATATTACTATCAAGATCCATTTGTAGAGTGTGCTTGAGATTCTTGGTAGTTTTGTATTTTTCATATTGTAAAACCTACCTATCTAAAAAAAATTGACTTAATTTTTTAAGTTTCTTATTGTATGTGTGATAAATTGTATCTTTTCAGCTAATTAGTAAGTTAGAGCAAGAAAGTTTTCCCTTAGATACCAACCTAACAAAAAATTATAAAAAAGTTAGCCATTTTATTTAAAAGAAGTTTAACATATGTTTTTGGCATTGTGGTGTGAGCATTTTGCTAAAAATTTACAGACACTCTATTGCTCATCCAGTACGCAAATAATTTGAATGGAGTTAAGAGTTTAGCTTTTATGTTTCGTTTTCTAAAATCTCCAATAATATACTTTTTATGCGTTTTGTGTAGTATGAATCTGGGGATAAAGAAGCCATTTTGTTAAAGAAATGGTAAGCTAGTTCTAATTCTCTTAGATTTATAAGAGATGCAGTACAAATGTATAGAGTATCTAAGTCATTTGGGTTTAGCTCATGAGCGCGTATTGAAAAAGCTGTAGCACTTTTCCAATCACCTAAAACTGCTCCTACTTTAGCACATACATATTGACTAAAAAAATCTTCTTTTGTGCTGCATTCGCTATGTATTTTTTTTGCTACTTTTCTTATCTTTTCAATATCTTTACTTCTTTCAACAGTTAAAAATAAAGTTAGCCAACTTTTTACATTATCAGGATTTTTATTTAGTAAATTCCATAGTAATTCTTCTGCTTTATCATAAAACCCTGAGAGTAAATATGCCTGCGCGCACATATCAGTAATTCTATCGTTATCAATACCAGATTTTAGAAACCTATTACTAATATCTACTAACTCTTGTAAATATTTATTTGGGTTTTCTCTTTCTTCAAACATGAAAATTAGTGTGGTCATTTTCAAGTATAAAGCTTCTAAAACAACACTTACAGGAGCTTTTATAGTAAATTTTTCACTACTACTTTTTTTGTAAGATTCTTGACTATTAAATTTTCCATTAAAAAGCAATGATATGTTAGAGGATAAATTGTTTATATTTCCTAACACTTTATCACACATTTCAACAGTTTCTTCATATTGGCCAAGCTGTTTATAATTAATTGCTTGTGACAAGCTTTCTATTTCAGATATATCTACAGACAATCTTGCTACAGTCTTTGGTAATCTTTCTGGAAATAGATGCACTTTCCAGTTTACTGTTAGATTTTCATCGTAAACAACATACTTATTTTTTGTTTTAGGTAGCCAAGTTTTATAAATATCATCAACAAAGTTGACGGCTGAATCCCAATCATTTATTAATTCCTTAAAAGTTTGATATCTATCAGTTCTTCTTTTCTGTAAACATTTTTCTATAATTCTAGCTACGCTTTCAGATACTTTATTTGTTATAGACTCAATACCCTTTGCAGTACCATGAAAAATAGCTTCTACAAGTTCTTTTTCACTATTTCCTGAAAAAGGTCTATATCCAGTAATCATCTCTATAAAAATAACTCCAAATGCCCATATATCAACACCTACATCAATATCTTTTGCTCCCATTATTTGTTCTGGTGATGCGTAAGGAAGAGTACCCATAAAAAAATTTGATTCTGTTAGATAGTTATCTTTTTTACTATCAGAAAAATTTTTAATATCAGGAAAGTTTGGATTTATGTCGTCTTGTAAAAACTTTATAAGCCCAAGATCAGAAATTAATGGCTCATCATCATCATTAAACAATATGTTATCTGGTTTTAAATCTCGATGAACCATATTAAACCCATCACTAATAATCCATAATCCTATCAATATCTTGGAAGCGTAAATGATTGTTTTATCTACTGTTACTCTTTTTTGTCTTATTTTATCCGCTAAACTACCATTAGAACAATAATCCATAACCAAATAAGGTATACCATTAATATATTCTATTTGTCGAATACCAACAGTAAAATCTGGATTATTTAATTTTAACCACGCCTTTGCCTCTTTAACGAATCTATTTCTTATGTTTTCATCTCTAATAAATTCAGTTTTTATAGTTTTTAAGACTAGGTAATTATTTTTATTTTTTAACCAACTTGGTTTATCAAATAAAATTTTACAAATTAATACTTCCCCAAAACCACCATGTTTTATATCAATAATTTCATATCTATTATTTAATACAGTACCTATGGTGTTTTTGCTTTGGGTATTCATAGAGCTTCCTTGTTTTTAAGTACTTGTGTAAACCACAGAATTGCAGCTTCACCCTCTTTGCGTATTACTTCATCTACTGTTCGGCTATGTCTAATACCATTCCTTAGATCAGCTAATTGGCCAAATTTTGCAATCATAGTTTCTTTATTTACAAATACCCTTTCAAATTCAGTCCATAGCTGCTTCCCAGTAATAATATCTTGCAGTTCTCGTAGATCACAAAATTCCAGCTTACCTGCTAAGTTTTTGTAACGCTCAATATCCAATATAGGATTCTTCTTTGCAGCATTTTGGATTCGTTCATTTGTTTTTTGCTGTACATGCCCTGGAAGCCGATTTATATCATCAGAAAGTGTTAGGCAAATGAGGTTTCGTAGTTCCAACTCCACATGCTCAATTTTTATGTCAAGCTCCCGAAGTTGGGGAGATAAATCAACACGTCCTTTTATTAGCAGGTCTTCAATAGCTTCTTGCAAAGTACGCTGACGTTCAGCAATAAACATTTCAAAACTATCAACAGTGAAAGGATCTTGCAATAATATTTCTTGTGCTTTCGCAGAAATAAAATGAGACTCCAATATATTAGAAATTGTTGCTTTGTCATTTAACTTCATCAATTCTGGTAAATAAGCATTTGGAAGCCTATCCTTTATTATCTCACGGTTAGTTTTAGCTGTTAGCGGCGTTCGGTTAAGAACTGTGTGAATAGAGTTATCTTTTAAATATTTATTACCCCAAGATACAGGCACAATATGATGGTCGTCTAAATCACCGGGTTGAGGTATGTTACCTGTTATCCAATCTCTAGCTCCTTTTATTATTAATAGGTTGAAAATGCCATTATAGAGTGATGTACCTCGTTTGATTTCCTTACGTAAATCTAAATTTTTGAAACGAGTCTTAAACTCTAGCAGAAGAGATGGTTCAGCATTGTTATTTTCAATCCAAGCTTTGACATCAAGAAAATCCCTAGCACTTGTTGACTCTACGGCTCCTGAATATCGATTGGTAAAGACAGATGCCCAATACCAATGACGAATTTTCTGTTGAGCGTCAAGTTGCCTTTCAGAAGTTAGAGTCTTAACATGTGCTTGGAGAGCCGCAAATACTGGAAGAATAGATACATAAGGCATATAGTTAGATGAAATAGCCCCAAACTCTTGTGGGTGACGCAAAAGTTCAATTGCTTCTTCCAAAGCAGAAACAGCTTGCAACCAACAATTTTTAAAATCTTCAACATCAGAAATTAATATTTCTTTTCGACGAGTTCCATCTGAATCACGCACAGTTTTTTCTTGGCCAGGTAAAAGAAAGTAAAGATACTTTGGAGAACAATATACCTGTCGGAGAATAGACATTACTTGTAAAATGTAGACATTCATTTTTTCTGTGTTAACAAACTCTAGGCGTGAAGCAGCATTGCGCCATAATTCCTTCAATTTTAACCCTTTAGGTTTAAGTAGTGCATTTATAAGGTCAAATGTATCTAGCTGAACCCCTCGACTATTAATTTGGGTAAAGATGTCACAAACTTTATCTATTTGAAGGTCTTGATCAAGTTCTATATAAGATATCTGATATTCTTCAGTGATACCCTTAACATGTTCCCCAAACTCTTTTGCATTATCAGCATGCAAAATTGCTTCTTTCAACCCTTTTTGATTATCACCACTTCGTGCAACTTCGACCTGATCTCGCCAGAACTTTTCATACCCTTGCACCCAATTTGGTAAACTCCATCCACCTTGGCCGATAACATATAGAGGAAAAATATGTTCTTTATATTGCAACTCTGGATTATTAAACATTTTAGACCAATGCTGAGGTGACCACCCATAATCAAACGCTTGATCATATTCTTCAGCCATAAATCTATTTACCCTCACAAAAAAGAAAAATCTGTTAGAGCGTCTTGGTAAAGGAAGGTCAGGCAATAAAAATGCGTAATATATAGCTGTTAACCGCTGTTGGCCATCTAAAACAATGTATTCTGGTTTTTTATTACCTTGAAAACCATATATTGGTTCACAGGAAAGCGCATCAAAATTCTCTTTCTTTCCATTCCATAACAGTAAACTACCTATATAATAATCTAGAAAAATAGAGCGCATTAATTCACGAATATCCCAAGGGTTCCACTCAAATTCGCGTTGAAAATCTGGTATAACAAAACGTCCTTCGCGTAATCTATTAATTAAGGTGTTAAAACTTATGTGATCTGGTTTTTGTGCATCTTTCATAGTTAATACTCTGTATATTTATGGGTTTTGATATAATTTAAGATAAAAGCCCGTCTATAGTTACTTTTTCTTCAATCCATTAGCTTGTTCATAAGCCTTAACAAATGCTTTTGCAAAATTAGTACTAGGCCGTCTTTCAAAAATAGTTTTCTTTGAATCTTGGAAGTCCATAATTATTCGTGTACGGTTTTCTGGAGTTACCTTGAAAACAATTCCAGCAGCATTTATCACAGACCGATAAATAGGAGTTGACGTTGTTTGAGTATTAGCTTGTCCTTGATATGCACCTTGATTACCATAAACCTGAGCATTACCTGTAACTTGTGTAGTACTATTATGGTTATATCCCGCTAAAAGTGTTTGTACATCAGCAGATAATAATAAAATAACCTCAGCATCTTCAGCACGAGAAGTTATTTCAATATTTGGTAGTTTCTCATTTATATGTTTAATAATATTTTGTCTTACTTCTAAACCTGCATCTGTATGAACAAATATTTTTTTGACTCCCTCTAGGTCATTTATATTGCCGTATTCTAGACTAGATACTTGGCATAAAATGTTAATAGAAAAGATAAAAGCTAAAATTATTGTAAAAAACACATTTTTCATTAAATTTTTCCTTAAAAAAGTTATTAGGATTGTAATAATAATTGCACTATTACTTAGCGCCTAACTATATAGTGAAGGCAAAAAACACGCACCCTTACTTTAAAAGACTCTTTTTAAAGGCAAAACCATACAAAAGCCGGAAAAGTTTTTCCGGGTTAAGTTAGAAGATAAATATACTTTTAATAGTTGAGATTTAGTATTAGTTTTACATTTTTCTTGCTGAAAAAACGTACTTATAACTATAATGCTATCTCTAAGCTGGTATAAATCCTGTATTTTTCTTCATAAATAGCTGGTAATTAGCTATATTCATTAAAGTATCTTACTATTTTCTTTGAGTAAAGTGGAAAAACAAATGTCTACTTCTGTAAATCATATATATGATGACCTTGACATAGGCTTTGATTTTGAGCTTAGGGAAGAAGCACTAGAAAAATTAGAAAGCAGATTAGCAGAAGCTCCTATTAACATACTCGAAGCACTACAGAACTATGTATCACAAAATGCTGATGAGTATCAAAAACAAGTAATACTATCTCCTGCCAAAACCATACGAGTCGTTGCACCAGCAGGCTCTGGAAAAACCCAAACTGTACTTAATCGCATAATTCACAAAGTTCAGCAAGGTCTTAGCCCAAAACGTATCCTTATCTTAACATTTGACAATTCTGCTGCTAATTCATTAAAAGGCAAATTTTCTGATCAACTTAGCAATTCTATTAATCTTAATGAATTTCAAATAACAACTCTTAATGCTTTTGGATATAGTATTCTTCGTGAGTATATTCCCCAAGAATACAAACAAGTTATTCCTGATTATCGCCAACGTCGTTTATTCAAAGAAGTTAAAGCAGCCCTTGAACAAAAAAGCCCAGAAAGATTCAAAACTTTACCTACAAATATTGAGGACAGGTTTTATTTAGAGTTTTTTAGTTTATTAAAAAATCAACTTTTTGATCCTAGATCTCCAGATCCACAAAAAATAGCCGATTTTATGTTGGCAAACCAACAAGCTTCAGCTTTTTTTCTTGATTCAAAGGATATATCTAAACCACAAATACAATATGTTATACAAGCTATATTATGGTTATATATGGCTTATGAGAGAACACTTCAGCGTGAAAACTTACTAGATTTTGATGATCAAAAGTTACGAACTTACTTAGCAATAAAACAGTCCAGTGACCTTAATAGGACACTACAAAGCAAATATGATGAAATAATTGTTGATGAATTCCAGGATATTAACTTACTAGACTTTACACTTATTAAAACACTAGCTGAAAAAGCTGTTTTAATAGTAACAGGGGATGATGATCAAGCTATCTACGGGTTTAGAGGATGCTCCCCAGATTTTGTTATTGACCTTGAGAAATATTTAAATCGTGATGTTACATCTTATGAGTTACAACGTAATTATCGTAATCCGATAAACTTAGTATCTTATGCTAATCAACTTATTAAACATAACAACCATCGCATACCAAAATCACCTATAGCTAATAGAAAAGATGTTTCTGAGATTAAAGTTGTTGGTACATTATCATCAAGTTTAGAATCAAAATCCATTATTGGCTTTATAAAGAAGGTAATGAAAGCAAACCTATCCTTGAAATTTAAGGATTTTGCGGTTCTTTATAGAACTAATGCTCAAAGCCTCCCTTTCCAAATTGAGTTTATTTTAAATGGTATCCCATACTATGTACGTGACAAGGATAATATTATTAACAATGAAACCCTAGAAAAACTACTTGGAGTTCTTAGATTAAAAATGTGTTTAGAAAAAGCTCAAGAACCTTCTTCAAAAGATGCTGTATTTACAATACAATCTTATTTTAGATATACCGATAATCGCATTGTTAATGATTTAGAACTTCTTTTTAGGCGAATAGATAACTTTAGGACAGCAATATTATCAAAAAATTTCTTTGATTTGTTGCCAAAAGCTGAAACAAGTAACCTATCTTCTACTATACAAGAAGTAGTTCAAGCTAAAACACTTCTTGATACACTAGATATTATTGCTAAAAAATTCAATGGTTTACGGGGAATGATTGGAAGTTTAGAAGATGTATTAGATGAACGAGTTCCTTTAGGTGAAATATATGAATTAGCCGCAAACTTTAAAGGAAAAACCAAAGATTTTGTTAGTACAATAGAACAAGCTTTAGAAGTTGCAAGAAACACAAATGCTGGAAAAGCTCAAGAAAATGGCATCTCTTTGTTAACCTACTTTAAAGCTAAAGGATTACAATGGCATACAGTAATTCTAACAACTTGTAATGAAGGAATTATTCCTCATCGTCGAGCTTCTGTGGAAGATGAAAGACGGCTTTTCTATGTTGCAATGACAAGAGCTTCTTCTAATCTATTTATATCGTATGTAAAAAAAGCTTGTAATAACAATGTTGCTCCTAGTCGCTTCTTATATGAAGCAGATTTGATAAAAAAGCCTAACACTTAGATATAAATAGCTTTATTTTATAAAAGGAGAATGGCACTCCTTCTGTCATTAAGAACAGAGTTTTCGCCTAAGAAGATAAATGGGTTCTAGTTCTGCATATACAAGACCTTGTAAACATTGTGGTAGAAAAATCCAGCTTCGCAATATGCCTGCTGGTCAATGGGTGGCATTTGAAGGGGAGTACCCTCATAAGTGTTTGCCTGCCTCATCAAATAAGAATGCTAGCCCCACTAATCCTAACAATAAAACTAGCCCTATTAAAGATAAGCCTAATGATTATAGTAAATCTCCTATATCAAGTGTTTATAAAGACCTAGATTTCCTTGAAATAAAGATTTCTAACCAAGAAAGCTCTACTGTTTATAATTCTAATTCTACAGAACCTGTTTCTTCTACAAAAGAAATACATTCAAATACGGTTAGTAAAAATAATCTTGAAGCACAAATTTTAAATCTGCTCAAAAACTCACCAATGCCAATACGAGCCAGAGAAATAGCTAAAGAGTTAAGTAAAAATGGTCATATAGTTGATAGAACCATCGTAAACCAACACCTTTACGGCTCACTCAAAGATAAGGTTCAACAAGATGATGATTATTGCTGGTCAATTATTAGTACTAGCACCAAGACTAATACCCCTAAGGATCAAAGCCTTAATAACCAAGAGAAAATACTTAATTCTAACTATAGTAGTTTGGTTAATAAAAGTAATGTTACTAATCAACAAGAAAGAGAAGATTTCGTTAGAAATACTCAAGAAAAACCGTTTTCTGAGTTGGAAAACAAGCAAAATACACCACCAAAAGTAATAGATAAGTATTCAAGAGAAGTTATTCACAATAAACCTTCCAACATAAATGACTTAGAAATAAATAGTTTATACTCAGAACCAATAATAAAAGAGGTTTATCAACCTAAACCAATAGTTAAAGAGTTTGATCAGTCTAAACTAGTAATTAAAGAAGTTAACCAACCAATAATAAAAAACTCAAAAGTAGACCTAAGCTAGTCCAAGTTGCGACCTAGGAAAAAAAGTTAAAAGAAAAAGCCAAAACAAATAAAGCACATTTAAGCTCAAAGCCTTTAGAAGTAACAGCATGGATACTTTTGGGCAAAAGCCTATGAAT
>JBDIBI010000046.1:0-43496 GCA_039812885.1 Blastocatellia bacterium | reverse complement strand
TACTTAAGACAGATCCTGCAATAGCTAAAATATCCCATATCCCAGTTTTTTTATTCTCTTCTTTGGAAGAAGATAAACTAGAACGTAAGGTAAAGCTTTGTAAAGCAGATGGTTACATTCACAAGACCTGGAAAATAGAAGAAGTTGCAGAAACCATAATTAAGTTTCTAAAACAAAACTCTTCTGAAGACCTTTAATTTATGGACTTATAAGCTTGTAAACTTATAAGTTCGCAAAAACTCTAAATATAAATTAACTAACATTAGTAGATAAAGAATCTCTCCAGACTTCAAACATATCTGTAGCAAAATCCGCAGAATCCATTACTCCATTAAGTGTTGTGTCAAACAAATAATCCCCAACTAAAAATAGAGCAGAGCGTGAATCTACTTCTACTTGGTGTACTTTTTCTAGTGGTTGTACAGGGTTTCCTCCAGGCAATGCGCTAACTGTAGCTATCCAACGGTCAACTTTCCCTTCTAAGAATTCTTTTTTGGCTTCTGTCGCAATTTCAGTAGGAAGTGCTTCTAACATCTTATCTATCAAATCATTATCCTTCAAATTAGACATTGTTTCAGCATCATTACCAGCTAGCAAGAAACTCAATACACCATAACCTTTTGTATCATAGCGCATGCTTTCGTCATAAATGCAAACACCTCCAAAAGCATCACTGATAAACCAAGAATCTTTATTAAATTTAGACCAGAAATGCGACTTAAAGAGCAGGGAAACTCTTAAGTAATGACCAGGCTTATGGTAATGAGCTATATGTTTGCTCATTAATTGGCGTAAGTTATCTGTTTTCCATTCAACCATAGTTAACCAATTAATTGGTAAACAAATAAATACAGCATCAAAATCTTGGAACTTTAATTCATTTGCTTGTTTATAAGAAATTCGATAAAGCAGTTCATTTGTTTTTTCTACACTTACAACAGGTGAATTTAAGAGTATTTCAGTATTTTGAAGACGTTCTTTTAAGGCTTTTGGAAATTGCTCAATACCTCCTTCTAATGTATAAAGTTCAATATATCCAGGCACATCAATTAAACAATTATCTGCACCATATAAACCAGTTGTTAAATGTGGTTCAGTTGCTAAATCACTATGTGCCGCCACTTTAATATACTTTCTAGCTGTTTGGTCTGTGATAGTTTCAAATAACTCTTGCAAAGATATTTTTGACCAAGGATGGTTGTTACGTTGTTCATAAGAGCTTTCATACCAAAAATCAAGGGGTATATTTTCTGAGGCTATCTTACGAAAATGCTCAATAGATTTTAAGGTTTCTTGCCCACATAAACGCTTGATTTCTTCTTTGTTATGTAAGACTTTTCCTTCTAGAACAACAGTTTTACCTTTCATTGGAATCGTTTTTAGCTTTAGCTCATGTATTAATTCCAATAGTGGATCTTCACCGATTTTTTCATAAGAATAAAGCTCTGCTACACCTGCTTCATGAATTACAGATGCAGTCTTAAATTTTTCTGTAAGAATCTTTCCACCAATACGAGAACTTGCTTCAAATAAAATAACTTGGAAAGATTTCCCGAATTTTTTCTCTAAAAAATATGCAGTTAAAAGCCCACCAGGGCCTCCTCCAACAACAGCGACCTTGATCATAGTCTCCCTCAATAGCTCTAAAAAGTTATCTAACACTTACTTCTCATACATCAGGTAGATCTCTACTAGTAGTGTAACTATTATAGTAACTTCAAGGACTACTTCACCTAAAAAGTAACGATATTCAGTAATTCTTTCTCCAGTAACAAGATAAATATCTGCTAATGTCTCAATGCGATCTGAAAGCCCTTCTACCTCATCCTCAATATTAAACGACTTTACCAGCGATTTATAGAATTTTTCTTCTCTTAGGCTAGAGAAAAATTTACTTGGAGTAAACAGCGATGCAATAGAAAGCTCAAATTTTAATTGCAAAGCGGATACTTCAGTTGAGATTTTTTCATATAGCTGATTTTTATATAGCCGTTTTGGGGTGAGTTTAAACTCATCTTCAAGCTTATCAGAGGTTTGTGTCATAATTGCCATAGTCTTTTTGTCAACTTCATCAAAAAATGCACGTTGTAATAAGAACAAAACTATAGCTTGATTTGGAAGCGTTTCACCTATTAGAACATACTTTGAGCCTGAAGAGATTATTGTATGTTCTGCCAGATTAATTCTCTCTTGCCATCTTTCAACTTTATCTTCCTCACTTAACACAACATCTTGATAAAGCCAGTTTATTAATGGCTGTTCATAATCTTTTAGGAAATCCCCTCTTTTTTTGTTATGTGTTTGTAAGTAGACTAATTCACCTATGCAATAACCTTTACTACTTTTAGGATAATTATCAAAGTAAGTTTCCCATACAGTAGAGTTGTTATTAGTAGTACTATTAATAGGTTTTAATTCTTCCCAAATCCAAACATTAAAAGGGGATGCCACACGCCAGAGCCTCCCAGGAGGATTACCTTTTTTAGAAAGTTCTTCCTTAATTAAAGATTTGTGATCTGTAACTACTAAATCTTCAGCAGGAAACATTGAGTAATATCTAGTTACAAGAGTGCTTTGAATAGCTACTTCATTTTTACTTAATGACATTAGTTTTTCCATAACACCTCTTTCGCTCTAAAAATATTTTTTGCAAATATCTTCTGAGCTAAACAAGACAATTTCTAAGCTGCTCTTTTGTTATGCAAAAAACAGACCAACTAATAAAATACTGTTGTGTAAGTAATATTTCTAGCAAATGAGTGAAATCCCCCACTTTCAACAGTGAATAATTCCACATTATAAGAAAACCTAACAGATATAGTAGGCTGAAGGTTTTACAATTCTAGTATGAAAGGCTATCTATGTGATGGTTTAGACTTCTGGCAAAGAAATTTTAAATGTAGTTCCAACATCAGTTGTAGATTCAAATTCAATTCGACCATTGTGGAGTTGAATTGTACGAAAAGCATGTGCAAGCCCTATACCGTTACCAGTTGATTTAGTTGTGTAGTAAAGCTGAAAAATTTTATCTTTTACTTCTGGAGGAATGCCTACACCACGATCAGCAATTGTAAGTACAGCATAACTACCTAAGCGTTTTGTTTTGATGCTTAATGGGCCTCCTCTAGGCATTGCTTGACAACCGTTAATAATAATATTTAGAAGAGCTTGTTTTAATAAATCTGCATCACCATTAACTCGTAGAAATTCTGGGCTAAGCTCCTCTAGTATATCTACTTTATTTGCCGCTGCTTCTGCTGCTGCTAAACGAGTAATTTGGTGAACCAAGTCATTTAGATCAATAGGCACAAGGTTGACTTTTACTGGACGAGTAAAATTAAGGAATGTTTGAACTACACGATCCAAGCGCTTAATTTCTGAGCTAAGAATGTCAAGTTGTGGAGTTATATCTGCTCCAGGTTGTACTAGTTTAGCTCGTAGAATTTCTAGATGTATAACCATTGCGTTAAGTGGGTTTTTAACCTCATGTGCAACACCTGAGGTTATTCTACCTAATGCAGCTAATCTATCTGAATAATCAAGTTGTGATTGGAATTGTCTAAAAGAGTCAAAGTCTCGAAGGCTGACTAATGTTCCAATTGGGCCAGATTTATCTTCTATATATTGAGCTGAAGCCAGGATTTGTCTAGGTTGTTCGCCCATTTGATTAATTAACATTACATTTTCTACTGAGGAATGAGACTGATTTACTCGATTGACAAGCTCTATTAAAGGATGTACTGAACCTAAACGATCATCAAGTTTAGCTCCAACTAAGTCTATACCTGCTACGCCTAACAAGTGATCAACTTTTGGGCTCATCAAAACTACTTGTTTATCAGGATTTAGCATTAAAAGCCGTTCTTCAATCTTTCCAATAATTTGAGTTAATTGGCCTTTAGTTATTTCTAGTTCATTACGCTCACCAGCTAAACGATCTCCTAATAATTGCAATTTGACCTTTAGGCTTGGAGGCATAATTCTAGCCCCTGATTCTTCTTGTTCTTCTTGTGCTGGAATTTCACCTTTTTCTAATTTTTCTAACTGATTAGACAAAGCTTCCATAGGCTTAATTAGTATATCAGCAGAATAGCTAGCAATAATTAATGATGCAATTATACCTGTAAAAAATAATATTATATTAGCAATAAGAAGGTCAGAAAATAAGCTTCTTAAATTATAAGCAGGAATTACAAAACGCACATCTACATTGATGTTTTTACCAGTATCTTTATGTCCTACAATTATGGGGAAAGAGTAATAATAGTTAGCTTGTCCCCAGAGAAGGCTTAAGGTTTGAAGAAAAATATTATGTTCTCTAAGGCTTTGTATATCAAATTCAGAGGAAGTAGATGGGTCAGCTTGACCAATAGAAACAGCCACTAGCGGTGTGTTGGATTCATCTATAATTGCTATATATTTGGCGATTTCTAGTTTATCTAAAGCGTCTTTTACTGTGGCTTGAATGTTTGGATCTGAAGCAATTACTCTAGTTGGAGGTGTATCTTTTTCTCGTTTAAGAGCATTTTCTATAGCTAGAGAAATTTCTGTTTGTTTTAATTTTATTTGGCTTTCAACTTTTTGCAGATGAATAGAAGCTATGTAAGTAAGGTTTAGTATTAACATTACTCCAGCCACACCAACAACAAGAAGTGAAATCAACTGTAGTTGATGAGATAGAACTTGAGATTTTGATGTCATAAGTATTTCTCTAAGGCTATAGTTATCAAAAAAATTACAGATAATTTTAATCTAGTTTGTCTTCAATTTTATCGTCAGCTTCACGATAAGATTTAAGTTTATTATGAAGCGTTTTTAAGCTTATTTGTAAAATCTCAGCAGCACGAGTTTTATTATTATCTGTTTTAGTTAGAGTGTTTAAGATAACTTGTCTTTCAACTTCTTCTAATGGCATTCCAACAGGTATAGCTAAAATATCTTTTGGATGTTGCTCATCAGGTTCGCGAGTTAAAAGCTGTGGGGGCAAGTGACGTTTTTCAATTTGTTCTTTATCGCAAATAATTACAGCTCTTTCAATTACATTACGAAGTTCTCTAACATTACCAGGCCAGTTATGAGCAAGCAAGCAATTAAGAGCATCTGAACTAATAAAACGTGTGGGGCGGCGATGTTTGCGCGAAAGGTCTTCAATCATATGTTGTATTAAAAGCGCAATATCATCTTTTCTTTCTCTAAGAGGAGGTAGTTTTATTGTAATTACATTAAGTCTATAGAGTAAATCTTCTCTAAACTCATTTCTTCGCACTGCTTCCATAGGGTCTTTATTAGTAGCAGCGATTACTCTTACATCTACAGGAGTTTCTTTAGAACTCCCAAGACGACGCACTTGACGTTCTTCTAGAACTCTAAGAAGCTTAGCTTGTAGAATTGGAGGCATTTCAGCAATTTCATCCAGCATAAGAGTTCCTGTATGTGCAAGCTCAAAACAACCTATACGTCGCTCATAAGCACCTGTAAAAGAACCTTTTTCATGCCCAAAAAGTTCTGATTCCATAAGGCTTTCAGGAATAGCAGAGCAGTTTATTGCAACAAAAGGAGCAGATTTACGAGGACTTAAGTTATGAATAGTACGAGCTACCATTTCTTTGCCTGTTCCAGATTCACCTGTAATTAAAACAGAAGCAGAACTTGGAGCTACTTGCTCTATTAGAGTGTAAACTTCACGCATTGGTAATGATGCTCCTACCAAACGGTCAAAAACACCATAATCTGAAAGTTGGCGACGAAGTGACTGATTTTCTTGACGAGTAGAAGCATAGTCAACAGCTTTAGAAAGAACAACTTTAAGCTTTAATGGATCTACAGGTTTTTCTAAATAGTAAAATGCACCTTCTTCTTGGATTGCTCTAACAGCCATTTCAATGTTACCTTGGCCAGTGAGAATGATGATTGTGATATTAGGCATGACTTCACGAATCTCACGCAATAGGCCAAAGCCATCTAAGCGAGGCATAATTACATCTGTAATCACCACATCAGGCTTAATGGATTGAATGGAATGAAAAGCCTCCATTCCATCTACTGCTTGTGAGGTTTCATAGCCCCAAGCACTTAAAAGTTCGCTTAAGCCCTGTCGTGAGCTAGCTTCATCATCAACAATCATTACTTTAGGTTTAGACATAAAATTACCGTAATAAACTAAAATCAGAAGTTTTGACCCAAAAACTTGAATTATACAAGCTTAATTTTATTTGAAATTACATTGCAGAAATTATTTAAATATCGCGATATAATCTTAAAACTCTTTAATTTGGGTCTTGATTAAATGCAATATCTTAAAGTTTAACATAAAAAGATGCTAATGGGATTTCGGAAAAATCTTGAAATGCAATTATTTCAATAGCATAATTGTCAAACCAAGAGAAAATTTCCTTTTTATAATCTTAAATTTAATAAAAAAATAAAGCAATTTGCTATATTTTCTATAGAATAAAGAGTTAATGTTTTGGTAGGAGAAACTAGCTTTCTTTGACTTGTTATAACACAAGCATTTAGCTAGGTATTGGGGATTCTAATGACAACAGGCCGATGGGCAGTACTTACAACAGAATTAACAGAAAAATTAGCCGCAGGACGTACAGCACTTAAAACCGGAGATAGTGAACGTGCTATAGCACTACTTAGCGAAGTTTTAGTAACAGGTAGAATAACTTCTGAACAAGAAGCAGAAGTTCGTTGCCAATTAGCTGAGCTTTTGGAAAATGCTGGACGTTACCAAGATGCCTTAAAAACAGTTTCAAAATATGAAGCTAGTATTGCTTTAGTAGATATACCTCGACCAACTATAGCACAAATCCTATTTCGCCTAGCTAGCCTCTATCGTTGGCTAAATGAGCCTCCTAAGGCTATTTCTTATGCTAATAATAGTCTACGTATATATTCACAACTTCGCTATGATGCTGGTATTGGTGCAGCAAATGCTTTGCTTGGTTACGTTTATTGGATGATAGATGAATATGCTATCTCACGAGACTACCTTGTTACTGCTTTAGAATCTCAACAAATTGTTAATGATGTTCGATCTTTAGCCCAAACCTATTGGAACCTTTCCTTAGTTGATAGTATTGAAGGCCATCAAGAAGAAGCCAAAAAAGACTGCAATATGGCACTCAATTTACTAGAAAAAGAAAGTAATGAACAATTAACTGCTCAAGATTACTTAATTCTAGGAAAACTCTTTAGTAATCTAGCTTTTATTGATACTGAAGAAGGCAATATACATAAAGCAGTTCAAAAATATGAACGTGCAATAGAACATTGGTCTCATGTAGAAGATAAAAACTTTATGGCTCTAGCCTACAATAACTTAGCTGATGCATTGCTTTTTATCGGCGATTGGTCAAGAGCAGAATCTACTATTCAATCCGCTATGCGCCTCTTAAAAGGTGGCCAAAGTAAACGAGATGAAGCTGCTGTATTTATTACTTTAGGGAAATTACATTATCTTCAAGGAAGATTTGAACTTGCAGAAAATAGCTTAAAGCGTTCTTCTACTTTATCTGTAGAAAGTGGAGCTAAATCTTTAGAAGCTGCTTCATGGCTAGCCTTAGGGCAAAGTTTGCTTACTAAAGGAGATTTTGCTGGTGCAACAGAAAATATTAAGCATTGTTTAACTATTGAAACTAAAATAGGCCGTATTGTAGATATGGCAGAAACTTGCAGCTACTTAGGTGAAGCTCATATTGGACTACGTGAATTTGAGCAAGCAGAAGAATGCCTAAAACAAGCCCAAAAATTACTTCGTGATAGCCCTAATTTATACCACTCTGGCTTAGTTACCCGCCTAGAAGGTAAAATAAAATCCCAACATTCTATACAAGACGAAGCTATTTCTTTGCTTGCTCAAAGTATATCTATGTTGGAATCTATCAGCTATAACTATGAAGCAGCTCTTTCTCATTATGAAATAGGAATGGTTCTAGCTCAAACTGCTGATAGACAAAGAGCTAGAGGACATCTAGAAAAAGCACTTAAGATATTTTCAGAGCTTCGCGCAGAACCAGCAAGAGCTAAAACAGTTTTGGCAATAGAAGATATGAGGCGCAACTCTTTATCTGGCCGCCTTTACTTGCCAGTTTTAACTCTAGATGCTTTGGTTGTTGAACGCTTAATTGTTGCTGCTACTAGTCATGACTTATTGCTTCGTGAACTTGCTACCATTATTCGTGATGAATTAAATGAACAAGCTATAATTTATGAACTATCGTCTGATAATGGTATTAAATTAATTACAGCTCGTGGAACAGATCAAGCAAAAGTAGAGCGTATTACAGAAGAAGCCCAAGGATTTCTTAATAAAGGTCAGCAACTTCCAGAAGGCGTAAAAGTAAAGATTCTTTCTGATAATGTTAACCAAGGTGAACAAACAGCACGTAGATTTTTACTCTATACAACTACTGATCGCTCAAAAAATCCTAGCCGTGTGGGTCATTTTGAATCTTTGATTAAGCTTGTAGAGCAAGGTTTAGAAAACTGCGGCCTTAGAGGCTTATTACGTAAAGGTACTAGTCAATCTGCTCCATCACAATCTAAGTCCATTACTTCACCAGCTTTTAGCAAATTTATAACAGAATCTCCATCAATGAATAAGGTTTTGGAAAGGATTCAAAAGATCCGTTCTTCTGATGTAACAGTGTTGATTACAGGAGAATCAGGTGTAGGTAAGGAATTAATCGCACGTAGTATACATAATAATAGTAAAAGACATGATAAGCCATTTTTGCCTTTTAATTGTGCTGCTGTACCAGCAGATTTAGTGGAAAGTAGGCTGTTTGGTCATCGCAAAGGAGCTTTTACTGGAGCAGATAAAGATAGTTTAGGTATTGTACGTGCTGCTACAGGTGGGACTTTGTTTTTAGATGAGATTGGTGAACTAGCTATGCATGTTCAACCAAAGCTACTACGTTTTCTTCAAGAGCATGAAATTCACCCAGTAGGCGAAGATCGGCCAGTACGCGCAGATGTAAGAATTGTGGCTGCTACTAATAAAGAACTAGAAAAATGTGTAGCTGAAGGTACTTTCAGAGAAGACCTATTTCACCGCTTAAATGTAATTCGTATTCATATTCCTTCCTTGCGTGAACGCAAAGAAGATATTCCTCCGCTAGTAAATTATTTTCTTAAAGACTTTGCACAAAAGTGTAATAAACAACTAACACTTTCTGACAAAGCCTTAGATGCCTTAATAGCCTTTTCTTGGCCGGGAAATGTTCGCCAACTAAAAAATGAAATGGAACGAGTTACTGCTTTAGCTGAGGATGGAGTTTTAATTTTGCCAGAACATCTTTCTCCTGAAATCCTTCAACCAAAACCAAGCTTTTCTACTGATATGTGGCAGAAGTTTGTAGATCCTAATTCAGGCGTTACTTTAACAGAAGCTGTTGATAGCCTAGAACGCTATATGATAGAGCAAACCTTAAAACGCCATGATAACAATGTTAGCCGTGCTGCTAAAGACCTTGGTTTAACTCGTCAAGGGCTAATTCTAAAGAAAAAACGCTTAGGAATCTCATCTGTAGCTGATTCAGATGAGTAATTTTATATGCAAAAAATGCCGGAAGCTAAAGCTTTAGTGCAATTACGTCGAGCAAAACAAGGGTTTTCCGACTATATAACAAAAAACTATGCTTTTAAAGCAAAAGATTGTCGGACTTGTACAACGGTTTGTTGTGCAGATTCAGATTTTGTTAATGTTAATATTACTCGTCTAGAAGCTGTAGCTATTTGGAATACATTAAAAAATAGTTCTAGAATTACCAAAGAAAAATTTGCTGAAATTATTGAACGAACTCGTCAAACTATCAATAAATACAAGCTTTCAGACCTAGGTGATACATTTAGCCAAACCTATTCTTGTCCACTTTTTGAACCAAATATAGGATGTTTAGTTCATTGGAAAGCCAAACCTGCTCCTTGTATTCAGCATGGTTGTTATGAAGATTGGCATGATTTACCTGATGCAAAAGAATTTGCCCGTGTTGAAAAACGAGTAGAGCAACTTACCAACCGTGTCTATGGAGATCAAGAAGAATTGGCTTATGCTACTATTCCTATTTGGCTAGCAAAAGTTGCAGATGAAATGCTTCTAAAAGAACTTTTAGAGTTAAATAAATTAGATAATACAGAAGATGAAGAGTCTTCTAATACTGATGTTGAAGCTAAGGCCGATCTCACTGTTAATGCTAATGTTGATCCTGATGCTAAAGAAAATCTTAGCTCTAAATCTAAAGAAGACTCTTTGTTATATCACACTACGAAATAATTCTTACAGTGTATAAAGCAGCTCTAATTTACTTAAAGTTTGTTGTATTTAATAAAATAAAAACACTGTCTGTCAAATTACTTGTTACAGCAAGATCTGGTTTTTTATCCCCATTAAAGTCTCCTACAACTGCTGAAAAATATGCAGCTGTATTTGGATTAAGGGTGAAATTAGTATTTACAAAAGAATTTTTAGGATTTGCTGTAATTACTGAAACAAAGTTACTTTTAAGGTTAGATACAACAATATCTGTTCTACCATCTCCATTAAAATCAGCAGAAACAATACTAGAAGGTGTAGCTCCTGCTGCAATAGAATTTGGCAAAGGCGTAAATGTTCCATCTCCATTGCCTTGAAACATTGCTATATCCTTGTTGATTTTTGTTGCATCCCCATCTGCAAGATTAAGTACTAGATCCTGTTTACCGTCCTTGTTAAAGTCTGCTAAGGCTATAGAGGTAGAGCCTAAATAAGTTGATCGGTAGTGATAGGGAATAAGTTTAGGTAAATCAAAGCTACCTGTTCCATCACCTAACAAAATAGAGATGCTATCATCTACAAAATTAGCTGTAGCTAAATCTTGCTTACCATCATTGTTAAAATCTCCTACAACAACTGATAATGGTTGAGTTCCTCTACCTACACCAGTTCCAGTAGAAAATGTACCATATCCACCAAAATTACCAGCTCCATCGCCTAACAAAACACTTACAGTGTTAGTAGTAAAGCTATTAGTTACAACAATATCTAAGTTTTTATCATTATTAAAATCCCCAATTTTAATAGATCTTGGAAATTCACCAACAAAAAAAGTGCGGGTGGGAATAATAAAAGTCCCATCACCTTTGCCTAAAAATAGGGAAATATTGCCAGTGCTGAAATTAGCAGTGACTAAATCAAGTTTACCATCTTTATTAAAGTCTCCTACTGCTACAGATTCAGGATTGGTGAGTTTATAAGGATCATCATAGTTAATAACAGGAATGATAATTGGTTTTTTGAACATTCCATTGCCTTTTCCAAGCAAAATGGAAAGAGTATTGTTTTCCCAACTAACTACCACCAAATCAAGTTTACCATCGTTATTAAAGTCACCTGTAGTCACAAAATGAGGCTTTTTATCAGTTACAAAATCCCTCAATAAACTAAAATTGACACTAGCAGGGGCATTGCTAGTGTCTAATGAATCAGCTTTAACAGAACTCTTGCTGATGGGAGAAATGTTAAAATCTTGAAGCAAACTTATCCAAGTAAACAATAATGTGAGGTTTATTGTTATAGCTAAAAGCTTTGTTTTAGATAAAGACATAAGGTTCTCCTGTATTGTTATTTGGAAAAAAGCTTAATAAAGCGAACAGAATTAAAGACTTCATTGGAAATAACTATATAAAGGTTTCCTTGCGTATCAGTCGTTAATTTGGTGTTAAGTCCGCCTACATTAGCTTGAGATGCTGATGTTCCATCTCCTGTATAATCATTGTTTTTACCATGAGCAATTGTGGTAATAATGCCTGTTTTGGCATCTACCTTACGTATACTTGAGAATAAATCTGCTCCTTGTAATATTTGCCCAAGGATAAAAAGGTTTCCAGTTTGATCAATTGCTAAACTTGTTACTGCCCCTAGACCAGCTTGTGAAAGAGGGCCACCATCACCACTAAAATCCGCTTTGCCTTTAACTAAGATTGAAGTTTTTCCTGTTTTAAGGTCTATTTGATTAATGGTACTTGATGAGCCATCACAGAAAAGAAGCCTGTCGGATTTATCTATTACTAAAGAAGATCCAGGACTACTATTGGTTTTAGCTAAAGTTGTTATTATTCCTGTTTTAGCATCAATTTTACGTAGTCCAACACCTTCAGTATTTAGATAAATATTATTTTGACTATCTGTTGCAATGTTGTAGATAAAACTAATTCCAGCTTGAGTTGCAGAGCCACCATCACCAGAATTTTTAGTACTGCCATTACCAGCAATAGTAGTAATAACACCTGTAGTCAAATTGACCTGACGAACACGGGAGCCTGTATTAAGGAAAGCGCTACCAACATCAGCAATTAATAAGTTTCCATTGTTTGTTACTGTTAAAGCATAAGGGGTAACTATTGCATTTAGCGCTGCTGCACCATCTCCAATGCCTGTTGTTTTGCTGGTATCCTTGCCAACTATAGTAGTAGCTATTCCACTGCTGTCAATTTTACGTACTAAATTGTTAAAGAAATCTGCTACATAAAGATTTCCATTTGAATCAGTTACAGCATTAAAAGCATCACCAGTAGAAGCTCTTTGTGCTAAAGCATCATCTCCAATGAAATTGGATTTGCTATTTCCGGCAAGTGGTGTAGCTTCTCCAGTATTTAAGTTGAGGCGATAGATGAAGTTTAGAGTTGAGAAAAAGAGATTTCCAGTTCCATCTGTTCTTAAAGAAGTGATAGTGTAAAGTTCTCTGATGCTTTGATCGGCAGGCAATTTAATAGGCTTAGTATTAATTAAGCCAGTCTTTAAATCAACTTGTGAAATGGTTGCTAACACAACATTGCTATTAGCTATTTGGGCAGGTGAGTTAAAGTCAGCAATAAATAACTTACCATCACTAACTGCAATGTTAGATGGTAAATTCAACACTACATTTTTAGCAGATTTTCCATCTCGTTTTTGGGAAACTTTAGCCTTTTTCCCATTGCCAGCTATAGTAGAAATAATACCATTAGGACTGATTTGTCTAATTCTGTCATTGCCATAATCAGCAACAAATATGTTACCGTCTTTATCAACATCTAGAGAATTAGGAAAAGAAAAACTTGCTGCTGTTGCTAAAGCTCCATCCCCACCAAAGCCAACTTTGCCATTACCAGCAATAGTAGTAATAATACCATCTGGGCTAATACGTCTTAAGCGAGTTGCTTCTAAGACTAATAAATTACCTTTGGTATCAAAGGTAATATCTACAAGTGATTCAAATCCAGCATTGATTGCTGGGCCACCATCCCCGCTAAAGAACGGGCTTCCATTACCTGCAAAAGTAGAGATGATGTTAGTTAACATATTAATACGGCGAATAGTATTTGTCTGACCATCAGCCACATATAGATCTCCAGCATTATCTAAGGCAATGCTATTAGGTGAAAGTTTAGCCGTAGTTGCCAAAATTCCATTTTCTATAGAATTTCCTTGTCCAGCAATAGTTGTAACAATTTTGGTTTCTGCATCAACACGTCTAACACCTAAGGATGTAGCCATATATAGGTTGTTATTACTATCCACAATAGTTTTGTTGGTAAGATAAATACTATTTTGTAGAGCTTGCCCCCCATCACCTGTATATTTTTTTCCACCAGCAATAGTAGTAATTTCACCAGTAGCTAGCATAGATACAGGTTTACTAACTATGCTTAAGGTTTCTTGGGCTAAACCTCCGCGTGTAAGGACTGAGATTGTAGATTTACCAGGAGTATTTTGACTAGGGGCAATAAATCTAATTTCTGTTGCACTAACTACATTGGTATTAGTAATTAAATTTCCATCAAATATTACTTGGCTTTCTGGGGCAAAACTTTTTCCACGAATTGTAATTTCTTGAGTTTGTCCTAAATTAACTGTAGCTGGTTCTAAGGCAACAATTTCTGGCCCACCTACTGACACAACATTTAAGGCTTGTGAGTCAATCATACCATCATCTAAGACAAAAACTTCTGAGCCTTTTACTGTGAGACTTACAGGTTTATTGAAAGTAATATTAGGTTGAGCAAGAGGTATTATGTTAAAAACTTCTTGATTTGATCTAGTAATTACTTGTACTCCACTATTATCAACAACATAGATGTTTCCAGTAGCATCTAACCCAACTGATTGAGGTTTATCAAAAATAATGTCTTGTGTTGAATTATTACTTGTATTGGGTAATTTTTGGGTGCTAGTGCTAGTCCCTAGTGAAGAAACCTTGCCTATAATTGCTCCATTATTATCAAAGGAAATTTCTATTAAGCGAACAAGGTTATTATCTTGATCTGCTACAACTAAAGTTTTTCCATCGTTGCTTAAAGCCATTCCAGAAGGTCGATTAAATTTAGCATTGCGCCCTAACCCATCACTTTTTCCATTTTGACCAGGTTCTCCAGCGAGTAAAAACAATTTATGAAGTGTAAGATCTGCATAATAAATAGCATGGTTATCTGTATCTGCTATAAAGAGGTTGCCACCAGCATTTGTTACTATTCCTCTTGGGCTACTAAATCTAGCTTGCTCAAAATTAACCTCAGAACTATTAAAAGCACTTAATCCAGGTGAGCCAAGTCCAATAACCGTTTCAACTTGATTATCAAAGGTTATTTTACGAATGCTGTGATTAAGTGTATCTGCTACATAAATTCCGCCTTTAGAACTATTATCAATACCTAAGGCTGTTGGTCCTGCAAAGAGAGCTTCTTTTAAGTCACCGCTTTTATTTCCTGCAACTTTTGGTGTGCCAGCATAAATTTTTACAGGAGAGTTTATATTGTCTGCTTTAAGAATTACATTTTCTATTGGGTTAGAGATATAAGTACTTCCACTAGCGTCTGTTTTAGCATCTCCAGGAACTTTTGCCCCATTTCCTTTTTTTACTTTTACAACTACTATAAAAACAGAGGATGTCTCTTCACCTCTTCTAGCTGTGATAGTTGCAAATCCACTTTTTATTCCAAAAACTTCACCTGTTGTTGGGTTAACTTGTGCAATATCAGGGCTTCCTGACTGCCAAATTACTCCACCATTTATTGGACTACCATTGGAATCTTGAGTTGTTAGGATAATTTGATTGCCTTCATTTACTACAGGATTTTTTTGCTTGATGCGAAATTGTTCTTGTGAAGCCTTCAAAGTACTTGTTGTAAACTTAGCAAAGGAAGGTACACTAGAATAATTTATGGAGAAACACAAAATCAAAGCGAACAGAAATACTATATTATTTTTTTTATTCATATCAATTGACCCCTCGAAAATTAAGCCTCTATAAGTTTACTTGTACAATGACGCGAAAAATTAAAAGAAAACCTATCACAGAAATAAAAAATTTTCGCGGGGAAATAGTGATCGCTTAACTATCAAAAAAGTCATAGTTATATAGTTTTTACTTACATTATTGAGTTGGTCTAAAAAAATAGAAAAATTTTTCTAAAAAAGTTTTTCTAAAGCTAAATATAAGAAGTTCAAAAATTTCTTGTTTTTATTGATCCTCTTTTGTAAAAACAATATATTTCCTTAGAGTAATAACTCTATAGTATAGAGGTAATACCAGTAAAATCTCTTACTTTTTCCTTGACATATTTTTTCCTAGAAGATACTATAGCGCCCAAGTTGTGTGACGCAGATCTTAGACGAAGTATTGGTTTTTAGGTAGTTTGTTTTGTGCAGTACCGCTATTATATTCAAAGAGAAGTTATAAACGTAGCCGCTATGGAAAGACTGCTTTCCTGTAGCGGCTATTTAGTTTTGCTTGCTCGCTAAAGTGGCTGTTTGACAGCAAATGTGCCGAACCTTCTGAGCAGAAGTTTGTGCCACACCCATTATCAGAGGAGGAAAGCAATTTAAATGTCAAGAACCCAAGGAAAAGTTAAATGGTTCAATAATAGCAAAGGCTATGGTTTTATTGAGCAACCAGGTGGTAGTGATGTATTTGTTCACTACTCAGCAATTAAAGAAGAAGGCTATAAATCCTTAAATGAAGGACAAATGGTCGAATTCGAAATTACACAAGGGCCAAAAGGACCTCAAGCTGAAAACGTTATTAAAATATAGCGTTATTGCACTTAATTAGTGACACATTGCTAATAAAAAGCCTGACAAAACTACCGAGTTGTCAGGCTTTTTTGTTTTTCTGTTTATGGCTTTTAATCTATTTTATTGATCGCCTTTAGCTTTAAATTTTACCTGGCCTTGATCAATTTCTACAGAAAAGCTTATTGAAGGACATTGAAGTTGAGCTTTAAGTTTTGAACTTTGTACAATAATGATCTTATGGAATTGTTCAAAGGAAAGCTTATCTGTTGGCTCACCACATTGTTTTTTAGCATCAATTACACTGTTATAAAGTGAAATAACCTTATCTACTTCATTTTGAGGATCTTTACAGGTAATTGTAGTAGGTCGAAATCCTTGTTTTTGTGCACTTGGAGGAGCATAACCACTTCCACCACCGCTAGAAGGCCGTTCAGCAAAAGTTCCTGCTAATTTTGCATTTGGGTTAACTCCATCTTCAAATGCTTGCATATTTCTTCGCCATAACTCACGAAAAGATGTATAGCGTGCTACCAAAGTATTGTAGCGGAAACGCTGAGAAAAATTCATGTTGCGATCGTCACTAAAGCGTTTTATTAACGATTCAACGCGATTTTTGGTATCATAAGGTGGTTTTTTTGCGCCTCCATTAAAGAAGATATCAAACTCTATTCTGAGCTTGCGCATATCATCTTCTAGGCGATCTAGATACTCATCTATTGTCAAAACTAGCGTCCTCTAATGACTATTATGTCAGACTAATTTCTAGCTGTTGTATTGCTAGGTTTTTGGTTTATTTAAGGTAAACGTTACCTTACTTTAGTTTAGTATCAAAAAAACTTTTTGCTTTTAAGTTTAATTAAACTTATAACACTGTCAACGCTAAAAAGACTAGTTATTTTTGTCTACTTTTTAACATAATTAGCATACAATCTTTTACTTGGTAATTATAGCTCAATGGCAACAACACAGTCAGATTTTAAAGGCACATCTCGCTTTCTACTTCAACGCCAACTAGGTTCGGGCGGTTTTGGTAGTGTTTACCAAGTTTTTGACCAAGAAAGAAAAACAGTTGTTGCCCTAAAAACCCTTCACCAAGCCGATGCAGAATCACTTTATCGCTTTAAACAAGAATTTCGATCTCTAGCTGATATCCACCATCCTAACCTAGTGTCACTCTATGAATTAATGTCTGATGGCGAAAAGTGGTTC
Organism: Blastocatellia bacterium; assembly: GCA_039812885.1. GTDB lineage: Bacteria > Acidobacteriota > Blastocatellia > Chloracidobacteriales > JADJPF01 > JADJPF01. Next base: position 26,248 of record JBDIBI010000046.1, on the reverse strand, counting down.
TTTACTATGGAACTTGTAAATGGAGTCAATTTCCTAGAATATGTTTGGAAAAGTAGTCATCAACAATTAGAAAATATTATTAATGCTAGAACCGTAGTAGTTGACCAAAATAATTTTGATACACAAAAAAATAGTGAAGAAACATTAAAAAACATTGAGGTTGATACCGTTACAGCTACTAATCCAACTGCTATAAGTAGCCAAAACTATAATGTAATGGCTCAAAGATTTTTAAGTGATTCTTCTGAATCTCACTTTTCTGAATTTACCTTAGATGAAAATCGCTTGCGTAGTACCCTAAGACAACTTGCAGAGGGCTTGTATGCACTGCATTCAGTAGGTAAGTTACATAGAGATTTAAAACCTTCAAATGTCTTAGTTACTTCACAAGGTAGAGTGGTAATCTTAGATCTAGGGCTAGCAGTAGAAATTAGTAGTAAAGATATTCATGAAAGTATGAATATTGTTGGTACTCCTGCTTATATGTCCCCAGAACAAGGCGCAAAGCTCTCTGTTTCAAAAGCTTCTGACTGGTATAGTGTTGGGGTAATTTTATATGAAGCCTTAACTGGAACGTTACCTTTTACTGGTTCTATATTAGAAGTTTTACTAAGGCGACAAGAAGTTGATCCTAAACCACCTTCAGAAATAGTAAAAAATATACCTCCTGATCTAGATAAACTTTGCCAAGACTTATTAAAGCGAGATCCAAAACTAAGACCAAATGGAGAAGAAGTTTTAGAAAGATTAGGAAGAGATCAGCAAGTAAGTTCTATTGCAGTATCTAGTTCCCGTAACCTTCCCTTAAGTGGTAGACAGAAAGAACTATCTGCTCTTAAAGATGCTTTTCAAAATGTAGTTGCAGGTAATGCTGTAACTGTTTATTTGCAAGGACGTGCAGGTATCGGTAAAAGTGCTTTAGTAAGTTACTTTTTAGAAGAATTACAAAAACAACAAAATTCTGTTATTTTAACAGGGCGTTGTTATGGTCAAGAAAATGTTCCATATAAAGCTCTGGATAGTGTTATAGATGCTTTAAGCCAGTATTTGAAACGCTTGCCTATTGTAGAAGCTGAAGCTTTGTTACCTAGAGATATTTCTGTTTTAGTACGTTTATTTCCTGTGCTAAAACAAGTTCCTGCGGTTGCTTCTGCAAGACAACGAATAGTAGATACTCCTAATGCACAAGAACTAAGGCGAAGAGCTTCAGTAGCTTTAAGAGAACTTCTAGCAAGACTTGCAGACAAACGAGATCTAATTATTTTTATTGATGATTTACAATGGGGTGATTCTGATAGCGGAGTGCTATTAAGCGAAATAATGCGACCACCTGAGCCTCCAGCAATACTATTAATAATTAGTTACCGTAGTGAAGATGCAGAAAATAGTCCACTTTTAACACAACTTTCAGAGTCTCAATCTGTAGTAGCTAGCACCATAGATTTAAGGAAAATCTTAGTTGAAGAATTACCCATAGAAGAATCTAAAGAACTAGCCCTAACAGTGTTAAGCACTTCATTAAAGGGAAATAAAGCAAAAGATGCTCAACCATTAGCAGAAGTAATTGCTAGAGAATCTAGAGGTAATCCGCTTTTAATAGATGAATTAGCTCGTTATTCGGTTATAGATGATCAGTTAATCAAACGTGTAGCACAAGCCGATGAAAGTATCTCTGATACAGGTGTTTCTCTAATAAATAAAGTAATTCAGCGAAGAATTTCTCAGCTACCTGAAAATGCTCAACTACTTTTGGAGTTAGTAGCAGTTGCAGATCAACCTATACAAAGATCTGTTGTTAAAAAGGCAATAGAACTTGATGAAGAGGAACAAACAGCTTTTTCTCTTCTGCGTGTAGGGCGCTTAATTCGTGTTGTTACTAGTGGAGGACAAGAAAAACTTGTTCCTTATCACGATACTATAAAGAAAACAGTCCTTTCTCATTTGTCTGAAGAAAAACTAAAACAACATCATAGACGCTTGGCATTGGCATTGTTAGAAATAGATGAATCCGACACTAAGAATTTAGCTATACATTTTAGAGGTGCAGGAGATAATGAAAAAGCCCTTCATTACACTATAGTTGCAGCAGAACAAGCTGTTAAAGCATTAGCTTTTGATAATGCAGCACGGCTCTATAGAATTGCTATAGAACTTAATCCAGCTGAAAAAGAAAGAGAATTATGTGTTAAGTTAGGGGAAGCTTTAGCTAATGCTGGACGTGGTGAGGAAGCTGCTTGTGCTTATCTAGCTGCTGCTAAAGGCTTAGAGCCAAAAAAGGCTATAGATTTTCAAAGACGTGCTGCTGAGCAATTCTTGATTAATGGTTATATTAAAGAAGGTGTTGGGGTTTTACGCGAGGTTCTAGCTACAGTAAATATCAAACTACCTGATACAACTCAAGGTGCTTTGATTTCTTATCTTTGGACAAGATTTCATCTCTGGCTAAGAGGTTTGGGATTTAAGGAAACTGTAGGCAGTAATATTTCAAAAGAAACTCTACTAAGTATAGATGTTTGTTGGTCAGCTATTGTAGGTTTAGCCTATGTTAACACTAAACGAGCCTTAGATTTTCAGTCACGTCATTTATTAATGGCACTTAATGCTGGGGAACCCTATAGAGTGGCACGAGCCTTAGCTTTAGAGATTGCACATTCTGCTACAACAGGAACTCGCAGCCATAGACGTAACATGGAGTTATGTCATCAAGCTATGGTGATGGCAAAACAAATTAACCATCCTCATACTAATGCACTAGCAACATTAGAGATAGGTTTTGCCGCTTATTTAGAAGGCAATTGGCAGAAAGCACATGAAATGTTAGGCCGGGCAGAAGTGATACTTCGTGAGCAATGCACAGGGGTTACTTGGGAATTAGATACAGTACATTATTTCTATATCCGTACTTTGCTTTTCCTTGGGCAATTAAAAGAACTTCAACAACAGCTTTCTACTTTAATCAAAGATGCTCAAGAGCGAGGCGATCGAATGTTTTATACTAATTTCCGTATTTGGTCGCATATGGTATTTTTAGCTGCAGATGAACCAGAAAAAGCTGTTGAAGAAATATCTGAAGCAATGAAAGATTGGCTTAGGAAGAGTTTTGACTTACAACACTATTGGAGTCTTTATACTTTGGTAGAAATAGATCTTTATTCAGGTAACTATGCTGCTGCTTGGCAAAGAATGGAAGAAACTTGGCCTGCATTAAATAGTTCTTTTTTCCTAAGAACTCAAATTATAGCAATTGAGTCTTGGCATCTAAGAGCGCGTACTGTAATCGCCTTAGCCCTAAATCCAGATCAAATTAGCAAACTAAAAACATCAAAGGCAAAGTTAATTTCTATTGCTGAAAAAAATGTTTCAAGAATGAAGCGAGAAAAAGCAACTTGGGCAAATGCCTTTGCTAACCTAATTAAAGCAGGTTTAGCAAGTTTAAAAAATAATAAAAAAGAGACTATTCGCTATTTAATTGAAGCAGAAGTAGATTTTGAGAATGCAAAAATGGAACTTTACCTAGCTGCTACACGCTATCGCCGTGGACAACTGATGGGAAACGAGCAAGGCAAAGCGCTTGTACAAATAGCCGAAGAATGGATGCAAGACCAAAAAATCAAAGTTCCAGAAAAAGTTGTTAATATGCTTGTACCTACTAAAATAGATGGGATTTAAACCTAAATTTGCTAAATCAGCAGAGGTAATTTTCATGACTGTACTTGACCAAACTAAAGAAAGTTCTCTAACTGGTATTGAAAATACTATGAATATTGAAAAAGAAGTGATCCGCCGTTATGGGGAAGGGGCTCAAAAAGTTGAAATTGGACTTTGTTGCCCTACTAATTATAGTCAATTATACTTAGAAATTTTACCTAGTGAAATAATTGAAAAAGACTATGGTTGTGGAGATCCTTCTATATATGTTTCAGAGGGTGAAACTGTTTTAGATCTTGGTTCTGGAGCAGGAAAGCTCTGCTACATTATGGCTCAGAAAGTTGGGAGCAAAGGACAAGTAATTGGAGTAGATTTTAATCCTGAAATGCTAACATTAGCTCAGAAATATCAAGCAGAAATTGCTCAAAAATTAGGCTATGGAAATGTTAAGTTCCTAAGAGGCAAAATCCAAGATCTAGCTCTGGATCTGGATTGGGTAGAGCAATATTTAGCAGATCACCCACTACAAACCCTGATGGATTTAAGCGAGTTTGAAGCTAAATGTAACAAAATACGGACTCAACAACCTTTAATTGCTGACAATAGCATAGATGTAGTTGTATCAAATTGTGTTCTTAATTTGGTTCGTCCAGAAGATAAAGAACAACTGTTTAAGGAGATTTTCCGGGTTCTTAAACGAGGTGGCAGAGCAGTAATTTCTGATATTGTTTGTGATGAAAACCCAACCCCAGAAATTCTTGATAATCCAGAGCTTTGGAGCGGGTGTATTTCAGGCGCTTTCCGAGAGGATAAGTTTCTGAAAATGTTTGAAAAAGCAGGTTTTTATGGGGTAGAAATACTTGCTCGTCAACAAGAAGCTTGGCAAGTGATTGATGGAATAGAGTTTCGCTCAGTTACAGTTAGAGCTTTTAAAGGTAAACAAGGGCCTTGCCTTGAGCGCTATCAGGCTGTAATTTACAAAGGCCCTTGGAAGTCAGTTGAAGATGATGATGGACATACTTTTTATCGTGGTCAAAGAATGGCTGTTTGCGATAAAACTTTCCAAATTATGACTAATCCTAATGGTGCATATGCAGATAGTATTATAGGTGTAATCCCTAGAGAGGAAGTGCCTCTAGAAGAAGCATCAAATTTTAGTTGTAAAGGTACAAGTATTCGTCATCCTAAAGAAACTAAAGGACTTGAATATAGGGAAACGCGCTTGGCAACAGGAGAAGCCTGCGATTGTGGCCCAGAAGGCTGTTAAGTAATATTGCTGGCTTTAGTTTAAAAAACTAATTTTCAAGAAAGAAAATTTCAATAAATGCATCTATCAAGGTATTTAAGCCTTTATTTCAGGAGATGCATTTATGATAAAAATTCTGTGTTCTTTACTTCTTCTTACAGGATATTTACCTGTAAATATTGATGTTACTAATGTGACTTCTTTAACAATTCCTATAAGTAGTAACACTTATACATATTTTGAAGAAATAGATCCTTATATTGATGACTTATATTATATTGATGAAAATGTTCAAGTTATAGGCTCAGATAAACTTTTGGAATTATCAAAATCATCTGACCAAGTTAAACAATCTGTTATCAAAGCTTTAATAATAGTTTTAGAAAATAATAGTCTCCTAGAAGATAAACAAACATCTAGGTATCAAACTTGGTGCAGAGCAGCTTATTTGTTAGGTAATTTAAAAGCCACTCAAGCTACTCCTCAATTAAGAAAAGCTTTGCTGGAAAATAAAAGGTCTTTTGTTCGTATAGCTTCAGCAAAAGCTCTTGGTGCTATTCATACAGAGGAAACTAAGCAAATACTAATAACGGCTTTGTTATCGGAAAAAAACAAAGCCGTTATTGATATAATAAAAGTAGAATTGAGTAGATGGAATACACTAAGCTAAATATAGAGTTAGCTTAAAAAACTGGGAATTGTTGAGGAATAATACTTCATCTGATCTATCATCATTCTGTCAGCAACTTCTTTAGGGTTATTAGCATAGATTTGCATTATAGACCCAACATTAAAATTACCTACTTGTAACTGTCTACGAGGATCATTTCCATAATTTAGTGCAAAAGGCCCTGTTTTATATTCAACTTCATTAACTGGGAAAGATTGTCCTGTTAATTTGCTTAGATAATTTGACCAATACTGAGCTTGTTCAGGAGTTGCAAGTTGTTTTTGGTTAAGAGGTTGAGAAGTTCCATCATAATGATTATCTACTTTTGCTGAAGTAGGAGGAAACAAAGCCTCATTCCTAGACTTAAAGAAAGCTTCAGGGTCTTTGATATTTTTAAGTTGCTCTGAAGTAATAAAAGGGGAATTTAATAAATTTTGGTCTTCACTAGGTAAATTAGAGTTTTGATTAGCATTTGCAGAACGACTAGAGCTATTTAGCCCATTATTGCCAGTTGTGTTTTCTAATGTCTTTAAGAACTTTGAGAAAGTTTCTAAAAACTTAGTTAATTGTTGGGTAAACTGAGCCATTTCAGAGTTTAAATTTTCTGACATTGCTCCTACATTGCTAGTTTTAGCAGCAGGATTAATGTTAGAACCTCTTAACATAGGGGAATCGCTTTGTTCGGAAGAGTTTGCACGACGCACCATTAATCCATTAAAGTTTCCTTTTGCTTGTTGGTTAGAAATAGTTTGGTTTTGTTGTGGTGAATTAATAGAACTAATACCGCTAGATTTGACAAAATTTATACTCATAAAATCCCCTAAGTCTATAATAAATTGAAATGTTATGAACTATTTAATCGGCAAATTAAAGCTAATAGTTGTTTGTTTAACAGATTTTGCGCTTTATTTTGTTTAGCAATTCAATGAAGCTAGCTAAAACAAGCTTAGAAAACACAAAATCTGTTAGTAAGCTTAATTTATAGCTTGTTTAACGGCAGAAATTATTTGATCTTCTACAGGAAACTCATCGCCAATTTTTTCAACTACTTTTTTATTATTAACCCAAACGGTAAATTCACCGCGACTTCCAGGAGTAAGAGTGGTATCTAAATTGAAGGTATTCTTAATAGATTGTGCCATACTGGCAGCATAGGGCAGGTAATTTCACATGACACAATAACGTATTTCTAACTGACTCATTAAATTTTTCCTCCATAGTGTGGTTAATTTTTTGAAGATTTTTTTGCTCATGCCGTTGATATTGACACAAAATTTGAAAAAAATAAAATGGGCTTTTCGAACTTATAGATAATTTAGGTGATATTCTAGAGGTAAATTATGCTAGTTATTGTTTGGCAATAAATGCTATGCTTTAAGGTTGGACAAAATTTTGAATTTCGATAGATATTTTTTGTTAGAGTAAAAAAGTGATATTTCGATTTTTAAAAAACAGTTTAGCTAAAAGATATTTATTTTTATTTTTTATAACCCTAGTTTTTATTGCTAGTTGTGGTGAAAAAATAAAAATAAAACCTGCAAAAGGTAAAATCTCTGACTTAAAGCCTACAGTAATAATGATTTCATTAGATGGTTGTCGAGTTGATTTTTTAGACAAAAATCTAATGCCTAACTTAAATATGTTAGCTAGCACAGGTGTAAAAAGTGAGGCTTTAATTCCTGTTTTTCCTACAAAAACATTTCCTAATCATTACACTATTGTGACAGGACTTTTTCCAGAACATCATGGAATTGTTTCAAATAAGTTTTATGATCCAGAAACAAACATAGAGTTTCCAGGAAAAGATAAAGTAGAGGCTTTAAATGGTCATTGGTGGGGAGGTGAACCTATTTGGATTACTGCCCAACTGCAAGGGCAAATTAGTGCAACATTGTTTTGGCCAGGTGCAGAAGCAGAAATCAAAGGTAAACGAGCTAACTATGGATTGCCTTATGATAAAAACATGCCTTATAGGCAAAGAGTTAACCAAATCTTAGAATGGTTAGATTTGCCTGTTGATAAACGCCCTACTTTGATTACTTTATACATAGAGGAAATTGATACTATAGGCCATGACTATGGCCCTAACTCTCCTAAAATAGATAGAGCTTTGTCTACTGTGGATCAAGCATTCCAAGACTTGATTACAGGATTAAAAGACCGAGATATATTTGAGGAAATTAACTTAGTCATTACATCTGATCATGGAATGGCTCAAATTTCTAGTGACAAAATTATTTATCTAGATGATTACATTGATTTAACACAGGTAAAAACTTTAGATGAGTCTCCTTTAGCTTGGGTTTGGACACAACAAGAACAAACTAAAGAAGTTTATGAGAAATTATCAAAAGCCCATCCAAATCTACATGTTTTCCTAAAAGAAGAAATACCTGAAAAATATCACTTCCGCAATAACCCTAGAATCCCGCCTATTGTTGCTATTGCTGATGAAGGATGGTCAGTTAGTACACGTGGAATAATGAAATCCCTATCACGAACTTTTTCTAGTGGTGGGGCACATGGTTATGATCCTGCACTACATTCAATGCAAGGAGTTTTTATAGCTCATGGCTCTGCTTTTAAGAAAAACTTGGTTGTAGCACCTTTTGAAAATATCAATATTTACAATATGGTTACTAAAATCTTAAACTTAAAACCTTCTCCTAATGATGGTTGTCAAGATTGTTTTCAAGATATGCTAAAGTAGTTTTATGGTAGTAGAATGTTTAGAGCTTGATCAATAACTTTTTCTTCATTTCCAAAACCGTCTAGCCAATTTACTCCTTCAGTGTGTCGCCACCAAGTTAGTTGGCGTTTAGCATAGTGACGAGTATCTAATTTAGTTTGCTCAATACAAGTATCTAATGTTCGTTGACCTTGTAAATATTCAACCACTCTACGATAACCATGCGCTCCAAAAGCTTTAGCATCAGGTGGAATACCTTCTTTAAGCAAGTTTTCTACCTCTGCAACCAAACCTTCTTTAAACATCTGATCTACTCTAGTATTTATCTTGTCGTAGAGTGCTTGTCGTGGTGGATTAAGAGCAAAAAGCTTTATACGAGAGATAAATGCTGGAGGTGCAAGCATTTTTTGTTGCCATTGTGTTATTGAACGACCTGTTTGAAAATAAACTTCAAGCGCTCGTATAGTCCTTGACCAATCATTTGGAGCTATTTTCACAGCAGCCTGTTTATCTAACCTTGTAAGCATTCGATGAAGATGTGGCGCTCCTTTACGCTTTTCAATAGCCTTTAAGCGCTCCCTCATTTTTAAGTTTGTTGGTTGTTCTTCATCAAAAAGTGAACCTTGAAGTGCTCTTAAGTAAAAACCTGATCCACCAACTAATAAAGCATAATGATTACGAGTTTCTATTTCAGCAATTGTTTTAGTTGCTAAACGGGCATAACTTCCAGCAGTAAAGTTTTCTGTAGGTTCAACAATATCAATTAGATGATGTGGAATGCCTTGCATTTCTTCTTGAGAAACTTTGGCTGTTGCTACATAAATCCGCCGATAAACTTGGACAGAATCTAAGTTTATGATTTCTCCATTTAACTTTTTAGCTAAGGCTATGCCTAAAGCGCTTTTGCCAGAAGCAGTTGGGCCAACAATAACAATTATTGGAGGCCCAGTTGGGCTTGGTTCAACTGTACTCATGTTATTTCTCTACTGCTACTACACGAAATCCTAGACTTGGGCCAATCCCTCTTTTGTCAGGAAAATCTGCAAGCCTATAAGCAGAACGGCAATTATAAGCATTAACATCCCAAGCTCCACCTCGCAAAACTCGCTTAGTTGTGTCTCCACCTTTTAGCCAAGCGCTACCATCTGTTGGCGCCCCTTCATAATTCTCATGCCAAGTGTCTAAACACCATTCATAAACATTACCTACCATATCATATAAGCCAAAAGCATTGGCTATGCCTAACTTTCCACCAGCTAAAGTTTTTTCTCTATAATCTCCTTTTGGTGCATTACCATAAGGTGCAGTACTATCATAATTTACTATATCTGGTGAAATGGTATCTCCAAAAGGAAAATGTGTTGTAGAACCAGCTCTAGCAGCATATTCCCATTCTGCTTCAGTTGGAAGGCGGTAGTTTCGGCCTGTTTTTTGAGATAGTAACTTGCAGAATTTATCTGCATCATTCCAAGACATATTTTCTGCTGGCAAATCATTATCTTTGAAATTAGAAGGGTTAATTTTCATCAAAGATTTCCATTGAGCTTGAGTTATTTCAAACTTTGCCATATAAAAAGATGGAACACTAACTTGGTGTTGAGGCAGTTCTGTTTTAGCGGTTTTTGAACCATCACAGCCATCACAATAGCGCTCAATTTCTTTCTTAAATTGCTCAAATTGCTCTTTGCTAGAACCCATCATAAAAGAACCAGCAGGAATTTTTACCATTTCTAACTTAACCCCATTACCTAAATCTTCAGTATAAGACTCTACTTCAATTTGACGGCGGTTTTTAACTTTTCCATTTGTATCTACTTCAGCTGTTTCAAATTTGGACTTTTCTAAAGAAATCGCTTTAGCTACAGGTTCTTTAACATTTTCTACAGGTTTTTTCTTTTGTGCATTAGATGTGGAGTCTGATAAAAAAATAGAAATAATACAAATAGCTAAAACTATTACACGAATATAAGTATTTTTAAGCATAATGTTCTCCAAGTATGGATGGTTAGATTTTTTAAGGATTTAAATTAAAAGAGCAATTATATTAGTCTAGTTTTAATTTGGCAAAGTATCTGTTGTTTTAGGTGGTAGGTTAGGGAAAAATTTATTTTTCTTAATTAATAAAACTAGTAGTAGTAAAACTAGGCCGCCAGATAAATCTGTTAAACTATCTCCAAGGGAAGGATTACGGGTTCTTGTAAAAGATTGATGATATTCATCTAAGAGAGCAAAAATAAATGTTATAGAAGCACTGTAAACTAACCAACGTATCTTCCATAAAGACTCTCTTGCTGCCCAAATTCCAAAGACCAGCAAAGCAAATATTCCAAACTCTGTAAAATGAGCTAGTTTACGCATCACTATATTTATAAAAAATACAGTTCCTAATTCTATGGAAGGAAAGATTTTGTGTAAAAAAGGTTCAATAGCAGAATTAGTTTTGCGTGCGCTAAATTGCTCCCTAGAAAAATTGCCAATAATCAATAACCAAGCAAATGCTGCTAGAAAAAAATTTAACTTGCTAGGGTTATAATTCAGTTTTAGCATTATTCTTACCGCTACTATACTAGTGAAGCTTCTTTATATTGAAGTTGGTAAAGTTTATAGTAAATACCTCGTTTAGCCAACAATTCTTGATGTGTTCCCATTTCTCTAAGTTGCCCTTTGTGCATTACCATAATTTTATCTGCACTTTGAATTGTGGAAAGTCTATGAGCAATGATTACAGAAGTGCGGCCTGAGAGTAGTTTTTTAACTGCATCTCTAATTAATAACTCTGTTTCTGTATCAACTGATGAAGTAGCTTCATCTAGAATTAATACTGTAGGGTTAAATGCTAGAGCACGAGCAAAAGATAGTAATTGACGTTGCCCTACAGAAAGAGTTGAACCTCGCTCAGTTAATTCAGACTTATATCCATCTTTAAGTTTAGAAATAAAACCATCAGCATGAACTTCTTTGGAGGCATTAATCATAGTTGTTTCGTTAATAGTAGGGTCACCTAAGGTGATATTACTTGCAATATCTCCAGAAAATAAAAAGACATCTTGTAAAACTATTCCAAAAGTACGACGCAAAATAGGTAGATCTATTTCTCTGATATCTACACCGTCTAGCAAGATTTGTCCTTTTTGAATGTCATAGAAGCGCATTAACAAACTTGAGATAGTAGTTTTACCAGCACCAGTATGACCCACAATAGCGATTGATTCACCTGCTTCAATACGAAACGAAAGGTCTTTTAAGATCCAATCTTCATCTTTATAAGCAAACCAAACATTACGAAATTCAATTGAACCTTTTACTTTTTCTAGCTTAGTAGGTTTTTCAGGAGAAGTTATAACAAGAGGTGTGTCTATTAAAGAAAATATTCTTTCTGCTGAAGCCATTGCTGCTTGTAAGATATTGTATTTTTCGCTTAAGTCCATAATTGGCTCATAAAAGCGCTGTGTTGATTGAATAAAAAAGATTAAAGCTCCTAAAGTAAGAACACCTGACATTACTTGTAAGCCGCCATACCAAACAATTATTGCTGTTCCTAAAGCACTAATCCAACCAATAGCGGGATAAAAAACGGCATAATAAAAAATTGTTTCCACATTTGCTTGTCGGTGTTCAGCATTTATAGTCTTAAATTGCTCAAACTCACGAGCTTCTCGATTAAAAAGTTGAACAACAGACATACCCATAATATGTTCTTGTAGAAAAGAGTTGAGACGAGCTATTTTTACTCTTACTTTACGGAAACCTATTGCAGCATTTTTTCTAAACCAACCTGTTAAAGCAATCATCATTGGTAATATAATTAAAGTTGCTAAGGCTAATCGCCAATTTACCAAGAAGAGAAATGTTAGGATTCCTGCTAAAGTTAAAACGTCACTAATCAAGGTAACAAGCCCTGAAGTCATTAACTCATTTAATGAGTCTACATCGGTTGTTAGCCTAGTAATTAGTCGGCCAACAGGGTTTTGGTCATAATATTGAAGAGGGATTTTTTGAAATTGGTCAAATACCTGTTTGCGCATGTCATACATTATGTATTGACCCATTGAGTTAAGAGTTACTGTTTGTAAGTATGACAAGAAAAAGCCTAAGATAACAATTAAGAAGTAAACTCCAGTAAAAAAGGTTAAAGCTTCTGCTAGGGAAGGTTTCCAACCGCTTGCATCAATAAGATGTTTTACACTGCGGGACATAAAGGAAAGTTGTGAATCAGCAATAGGTTTTAAGTAAAGATCCACAGCCATCATTGTTACATTTAACCCAATTAATTCAATAATTGAGTTAATCGTAATTAATGGAACAGCTAAAATAACATAACTACGATAGGGTTTAACATAGGTCAAAAGCCTTTTGGTTAGCTTTCGATCATAAGTTTTTGCTTGGACTTCTTCTTCTTGTGGATTTGCCATTAACTTGCTGCTAACTCCTCTTCTAGTAATTGTTTTTCATAGAGTTCTGCATAAAATCCACCACGCGAGAGTAGACTTTCATGAGTGCCACGCTCAGCAATTTCACCATTGCTGAGAACCACTATAAGATCAGCCATTTTTACTGTAGAAATACGGTGAGAAACTATAATGCTAGTACGTCCTGACATTACACCTTTTAAGTGACCTAAAATTCTTTCTTCAGTTTCTGTATCTACTGCTGAAAGGCTATCATCCAAAATTAATATTTTAGGTTGTCTTAATAAAGCACGAGCAATAGCTGTGCGTTGTTTTTGACCACCAGAAAGTGTAATACCTCGTTCTCCAACAATTGTGTTAAACTTGTTTGGAAATTCTTTAATATCAGCAAGTAAGCCTGCTTGATCAGTAACTTTTTCTATTTTTTCATTGTCTATTGAATTTACTCCAAAGGCAATGTTATTGGTTATTGTATCTCCAAATAAAAATGTATCTTGTGGGACATATCCAATAGCTTGGCGCAAGGTTGCTAGGGGAATTTCTTGAATTGGATGCCCATCAATAAGAACTTGTCCTGCTGGAGCATCAAAAAGCCTTGGAATTAAGTTTATCAAAGTAGATTTTCCAGAACCTGTATGTCCAACAATAGCAACTGTTTGACCAGCTTGAATCTTTAAATTTATGTTTTTAAGGACTTCCTTTTCACCATAACTAAATGTTAGATTGCGAAACTCAATATCTCCTTTGATTTCTGTAACAACTTGCTTAACTTCATCTTTTATTGTGACTTCTGTGTTAAGTATTGAGTTTATACGGGTTAGACTTGCCATACCACGTTGATAAAGCCCTACAACATAGCCAAGTGCAACCATTGGCCAAATCATTAAAGTTAAATAAAGATTAAACTCTACAAATTTTCCTAGAGTTATATCTTTGCTAGCAATTAAATGACCTCCATACCAAAGAACAATTACTGGCCCAATACCTGCTACAGCTCTAAGTATTGGCATAAATAGGGCTTGAACCTTAATTAAGCCTAAATTACGAGTGACAAATTCTCTATTTAATTCTCGGAATTTTTCTGTTTCATAACTTTCTCTAGCATAAGCTCTAACTACACGAACACCTGTTAGATTTTCTTGTACACGTGCAGTTATTGAAGAAAAATATTCTTGGATTTTTTCAAACCTATCATGAATCTGAGACATAAAAAATTTACTTATTATAGGTATACTAAGTAAACTGATTAGTAGTAGCAGAGTTAATTTTAGGTTAATAGCAATCATAACCGGTATAGCAACAAGTGTAACAACCACTGTATTTGCAAAATACATGATTGCTGGCCCAATCATCATTCTTACCGCATTAAGGTCATTAGTAGCTCTTGCCATCAAGTCTCCAACTCGGTTTTGTTGAAAGAAACTTAGTTGAAGCTTTTGTAAATGTTCGTAATAGTCGTTTCTTAAATCATTTTCAATATCGCGAGACATTACTACTAAAACCCAACGCTGAGTAAAGAGAAAGATTCCTCTTATAGTTGCTACACCTAAGACAGATAAGCCATAGATAAGCAGTTTTCTTTGGGTAAGATTGACTTGTAGGTCATCAATCGCAGTACGGACTACTATTGGGGTTAAAAGGTTGGAAATAGCTGATAAAAGCACACAAATGCAGCCAAAAACTAACTTGCCCCAATAACGCTGGTAATAGATAAGTATTCGATCAATATTTGACATAAAGTAGTTCTGAATTTACTCGTTTTGACTATTTTTGGCAATAACCCTATCCGAAATATAAGAGAATTCTATTCTCAAATAGACAATAGGATCAAATTCAAGGCTGCTGAGCTTTGTGCAACAAAAATATAATTTATGAAGTTTGTTAGAATGAAAGCCTAAAGCCAAATTGTATTTGACGCGGTGAAAAAGCATTCCTGTAGCGGTCTTTAGGGACTATAAAACGGCCTCCATCTTTAGAAGGTAGTAAAAAATTGCCTTGAGCATCTGGTGGATAGGTTCGGTCAAAATCGCTGATATTAACTCTATTAAATAAATTAAATAACTCAACAAATCCTTGAACCTTATAGCGTTCTTGAATTGATAAGCTACGAGACAAACGCATATCTACAGAGGCAAACCCTGGTGTAATGCCAGCATTACGACCAATAGAAGTATTTCCAATTAATGGACGATCCCCTGGAGGGTTATCACCATTGTGGTTAAGGTCTACTCCAGCTAACAAATTATATGGACGACCTGAATTAAGGTTAATAATTGTTGAAATTAAAGTATCTCTAAAAAATGCATTATGTGTTTTACCTGTGTCATAAACACCTGACATAACAAAACGACTACGCACATCTTGAACAGATAAACCACGCTCATCACCTGGACGCAATGGATTAACAGCTTCTTGTAGCTCACTACGAAAATCTATAAAAGTGTCAATTGCTTTAGAAAAGGTGTAATGAGCTAATAAGGTGAACTTATTGGAAATCTTTTGTGAAAGTGAAAAAGTAGCAGCATGATAGTTGCTATCAAAACCACTTTCAAATTGAAGAATCTCACCCTTAGTAGGGTCAACACGTCCTGTTAATAAGCTCTTGAGCGGATCATTGAGAATAGGTCTTACTACAGGATTTATATTGCGTTGTGAAACAATCTTTAAACCACGAATAAAATCATAAGTAATGGCTATGGTTGTATTATTGCTTATTTGTTTATCTATACCAAAAAGCATTTGTTGAGTATAACTATTGCGAATATTAGGGTTAAAGGTAAAAATTCTACTTAATTGAGGGAAAACTGTTATACCAGAAGGGAAACTTCCAGCCTCAGGAAATTTATGGCCTGTTAAGCTGTAAGGAATAGTGGTGAAAGGAAATGGTAGGGTAAGGAGTTGGAATTTTCCTGTATTGGTTAGATTTACAGCTGCAGCAGGTCCAATTACAGGCACACCAAAAAATATTCCATATGAAGCTCGTATTCTAACACCTGCTAATTTGTTTGCTTTATAGGAAAAAGCTATTCTAGGGCTAAAATTGCCGTTGTTGTCTGGGATTGAGTCTGTTCTAATTCTATCGTAGCGTAAACCTACTTTAACCAACAAATTAGCATTTACTTTTATATCATCTTGTACAAAAAGACTTAACAAACGATTGTTCAAAGAAATTCTTGCATCGCCAAACCCCTGTATAAATCCAGTGGGTAAACCTGTAGTTGTAAAATCTATTTTTCCAGGAAAACTAGGAAATAAATTTGGAGCAGCACCAGAAAGAAAACTTAAAAATGCTTGTTGAGCAGCAGTTCTCTGTGTTGGATCAAATGCTTGAATAGCAGTAAAAAATAACGCTGGATTACCTGTTGTAGGCCGGAAATCTATATCAGTAAATGAAGCAAAACCACCAGCAAAAATTGGTAAAGTAGTTTTGTTTTTTGGAGACTGTACATAAGTGTAATCTATACCAAATTTGATAGTGTTACGCCCACGATTCAAAGTTACATTATCAACAATTTGATAGGTTTTAAAAAGACGAATTTGTGAAAGGAAGGTACTTCGACCAAAACTAACTCTACCCTCTGGCGCAACTAAACGGACTTGAGGCCCATTTTCAAGAGCATCAACATCTTGATCCCGACGATTAAAGAGAAATCTTGTTTCATTTATTAAGTTAAGTTTGGTGTTGATATAAGTGTTAGAAATGGCAATAGAGTTATCCGTTAGACGTTGAATACCAGCATTAGTTTCTCCTATTAAAGCACCAAATGGTTCTAATGCTCCATTATAAGTGCCTCCAAAATTATAGCGAACATAGAGTGTATCATTAGGGGAAAATCTAAAGTCTGTTCTGGCTAAAAAAGATGTATTTCCTATAGAGTTTGCTATAGGGCCATTATTTAGAGTAAAACCTTGGCTTCTTGCTGATTGTACCGTACTATCACTAATAGTTACAATAGTATTTTGTGCAACAGACAAACGTTCAAAAGAGGTAAAATAAAAAGCTCTATCTTTTTTTATTGGCCCACTTAAAGTTGCTCCAAATTGATATTGTGAAAAAGGAGGTTTTATAGGAGAAAAAGTGTCTCTAGCACTAATTTTATCATTGCGGAAAAACCCAAATAATCCGCCATGTAAGTCATTTGTACCACCTTTTGTAACAATGTTAATTACACCACCTAAAGCACGACCAAATTCAGCACTGTAGCTATCGCTTACTACTTGAAATTCTTGTATAGCTTCTTGACTAAAAACAGAGCGAACTGATCCTGAAGAAGCATCATTGTTGTCTAAACCATCTATAGTCACATTGTTAAAACGTGCTGGTTGTCCATTGATGGAAAGCCCAGAAGTTGCAGAAGCTCCTTGTAATGGAACACGGTCGGCTGTAACTCTAGCCGTTGTTAAGGAGAGATCCAAAAAATTGCGTCGATTAAGTGGAAGAACTTCTATGCGTTGGCGATCAATATTAGTGCTGCTTTCTGTTTTTCCATCTTCTAAAAGAATAGAATCTGTTGTGACATCTATGACTTCTTGTTGTCCACCAACTGTTAAAATAAAGTCTAGGCGAGTTGTAACACCTAAAACCAAGGAAGTTTTTATAACTTGAGTTTTAAATCCTGGAGCTGAAACACTGATTTCATAATTACCTGGAGGAAGTTGGGAAATAGTAAAAAACCCGTTTTCATTTGAATCTATATCTCTAGAAAAATTTGTATCAATATTTTTGGCAGTTATTTTTGCTCCTGATATTACAGCAGTGTCAGCATCAACTAGTACTCCAGTTAAACTAGCTGTGGTAGAGCCAGCAGATTGAGCAAAACTATTATTTGCAAACAAAATGAGATTTACCAAAATTAATGCTTGCAATAAATGGATTAATAAAGTTTTTCGAGACATATATTTGCTCCTAAGCTTAACTTGCTTAAAATTAGTACTAGTTTTTATACGCAAGGCATTTGTTTATGTAGTAATTGCCTAACAGGTTTTGAGTATAGGGATAACTCTTATAGTAATGGAAGTATAAGAAAAATTTTCTAACTATCAAAGCAAAACTTTAATATAATTGCTGGCTATTTTAATAATGCTTCTAACAAGCTAAAATTGTAGAGTTTTGGAGATAAAAGATGTCGTATTTACCCCAAAGTTATGATGAGTATAGCCCTTTTGAATCAACAATGGCACGTTTTGATCATGCTGCCGAACTCCTTAATCTAGAGCCAAATTTATATAAAATTTTGCGTACTCCTAGTCGAGAGTTATGTACTTATATGCCAATTCAACGAGTTAATGGAGATACAGAAATTTTTAAAGCCTATCGTGTACAATATAATCTTGCTCGTGGCCCTTTACAGGGAGGGTTGCGCTTTGGGCCTAACATTACTCTAGATGAAATGCGAGCAGGAGCTGCTTGGAGTACCTACAAATGTGCATTGGTTGATATTCCTTTTGGTGGTTCACAAGGTGGAGTAGTTTGTAATCCTAGAGCTTTACAACCCATTGAGCTTGAACGAATTACTCGTCGTTATACAGCAGATATGATTGATATTCTAGGCCCAGAACGAGACATTATTACTCCAGATATTAATACCAATGAACAGATGATGGCTTGGGTGATGGATACCTATTCAATGCATGCAAGACATAATGTTACTGCAATAGTAACCGGAAAGCCTGTAGAAATGGGAGGTTCGCCTGTTGGAAACACTGCAACTGGTTATGGAGTTTTGTGTTTGGTTACAGAAGCATTAAAAAGTTTTAATTTAGATCCATCAGAAACACGTGTTGCTATTCAAGGGGCTGGGCGTCGTGGTGGCAATACTGCCCGCTTACTTCAAGAAGCAGGATATAAAATAATTGCAATTTCTGATGTTGATGATGGAGTTTATAATCCTGAAGGGCTAAATGTTGAAGAAGCTTTAGACTATTTTGCTAAACACAGAACTTTTAAGAATTATGAAAATGCTGAGCATTTATCTACTAATGAGCTATTAACCATTAATTGTGAAGTGTTAATTCCGGCAGCTTTACATGAGCAAATTACAAGTCAAAATGCTGGTCAAATTAAGTGTAAGATTTTATGTGAAGCTGCTGATGGTTCAACTACATCTCAAGCAGATCCAATTCTTTATGATAATGGGGTTTTTGTTATTCCAGACTTACTTGCTAATGCTGGCGGAGCAATTGCTCGTCATTTAGAATGGGTACAAAATCGCATGGGCTTTTTCTGGAAACAAGAAGAGATTCTAAATAATATTAAACAAAAAATGCTTGCTAGCTTTCAAAAAATGCTTAGCTATTCAGAAAAACATTCTGTTGACACTCGCACTGCTGCTTATATGAGAGCAATTGATAGAGTTGCATCAGAAATAAAACTTCGTGGTATTTATGCTTAGTGCTTAAATTGTGATTTCTTTGTTTTTCAAAAGTTTATCTTAATTATTTAAGAGGTATTGTGACAGAGGAGAGATTTGAGCAAGATGGTTTGTGGAAAGAAGCTATAGAAACATACTTTCAAGAATTTATAGAACTATTCTTTCCACAAGCACATCAAGAAATAGATTGGGAAAAAGGATGGGAGTTTTTAGATAACGAGCTACAACAAGTAGTTAGGGATGCAGAAACAGGTTCTCATCGAGTGGATAAGCTAGTAAAAGTGTCTTCAAAAGATGGGGAAGAAAAATGGTTGCTTATTCATATTGAAGTGCAAGCTCAGTGGGACGGAACTTTTGAAGAAAGAATGTTTATTTATAACTATCGTATATTTGATAGGTATAAAATCCCAGTAGCAAGCTTTGCTGTTTTAGTTGATAATAATAAGAATTGGAAGCCAAATAGCTATGGATACAAGCTTTGGGGTAGTGAGACAAGATTAAATTTTGTTGCAGTAAAGTTACTTGATTATGAGCAAAAGTTCCAAGAACTAGAAACAAGTACAAATCCTTTTGCAATAGTAGCAATGGCACAACTAAAGGCAATGGCTACTAGAAAAAATAACCAAGCTCGCTACCAAGCAAAATTAATTTTAATAAAAATGCTGTATCAAAAAGGTTATGGCAAACAAGACATATTAGAGTTACTTAGGTTTATAGATTGGTTAATGACATTGCCTAAGTTTCTTGAAGAACAAATAAATACAACCATACTTGAGTATGAGAAAGGTGAACCTATGCCATATATTAGTTCTTTTGAGCGTATTGCTACTGAGAAAGGCTTACAACAAGGCTTACAACAAGGCTTACAACAAGGCTTACAACAAGGCTTACAACAAGGCTTACAACAAGGCTTACAACAAGGCTTACAACAGGATGCAAGAGAAATGGTTATAGATGTGTTAGATGTACGATTTAACCAAGTTCCAGAAAATATAGTTCAAGCTATAAACAAGATAGAAGACTTGGTAGTTCTAAAAAATCTTCATAAAAAAGCTATTTTAATTGCAAGCTTAGAAGAATTTGAAAAACTACTTTAGTTTGTCTTAACGTAAGCGGAGAAGTCTTGCAGGAGTACCAGCAACTACTGAAAAAGGCTCAGTGTTTGCTGTTACAACTGAACCTGCACCAACTTGACAACCTTCTCCAATTGTAACACCTGGCAATATAATTGAGCCTACCCCAATGTCACTATTGCGGCCGATTCTAACAGGTGACATTTCTAGTGAGCTAAATAAAATAGGGATTTCGCGACCGTCTTCTTTGTGATAACTGGTAAGAATTTGAGTTCCTGGCCCAATTCCTACATTTTCTTCAATGTATATTCCTCCAGCACTATGAAAAAAACATTGTTGTCCTATCCAAACATTGTCTTCTATTACCATCTCATTCTTATAATAGCCTTTTAAGATAGCATAATGTCCTACATAGATATTATTGCCTAGGGAAATATTTTCAGGATGAAATACTAACGAACCTGCTTCAAAAATTATATTATTTCCAACTTGCTTAAAATCACTAAGCTTAAATTCTCCGCTGCCATGTGAACGATATTGTTTTGCTTGTGTCATAAGATTTTATGTTTAAATCAAAAATTATTTGATTTGGTTAGACTAAGGTTTTGAGAAACTATCTATTAATTTCTGGTAAGCTATTTCTGTCTTATCAGTTACACTATTCCAGGAGAAATGATCTTCTATCATTTTGCGTCCATTTTCTCCTATTTGCTGACGAAAAGTTGTATCACTTAAAAGCTTAATTATTGTATCAGAGATATTACTTAAAGAACCTCGCTCTATTAACATAATATTTTCACCAGGCTTTAACATTCCTTTGCCCATATCATCTACACCAATCGATGAGACAACAGGCTTTCCAACAGCCATTGCTTCCATTGCTGCAATCCCAAGGCCAGGAGCATTACTTAACCAATGTGCTTCTATAGTTGCTGCTGCTAAATAATCTCCTATTTCTTCATGCGGAACACTTCCAGTAAAGGTAATGTGTGATTCTAAATTTAAACTTTTCGTTAATTCTACTGGACGTTGAGTGTAAATATCCCCAACAATTAGTAGATGTACGTCGGGAACATGTTTGATGATTTCAGGCATTGCAGCAATTAAATCACATCTATCTCGTAAGTTATGAACATGTCCTAAAGAAAGTATCATTGGACGGTTGCCTAGGTTAAATTTTTTGCGAATTTCTTCTCCACGTTCAGGTTTTGCTTCAAGTTGTTCAACTCCGTAGGGAATTTCTTCAACCCAAGAATGTTGATAGCGTTCATTTATATTATCTGAGGTTGTTTGATCAGGAGATATCAACATCTGGCATTTATTGATTATTAAGTGTTTAACAATAGTAGTATCTAAAAATTTTAGAATACTCATATAAATAGGCACTGTATGACGTACTGGAGTATGAATTGTAATTACAAGAGGTTTGTTAAACTGTTTAGCTAAACGAGTTGAGCTTAGTGCTGTATCAAAAATTTGACCATGTTGATTTATAATATCAAAGTTTTTTTCTTGGAAAATCTTAGATAATCTTTTTAAATTAGAGGGTAAAAAAGTATAGGAAAGGAACTTAAAATTATGTGCAATCTCTAATTGGGGCATCATAATGCAAGGTAAGCGATAAATATGTATACCATCAACAAATTCTTCTTCCTTTGTCCCATGAACTTTTGCTGCAATTACTGTAACTTCATGTCCACGAGATGCTAACATCTTGGAAAGCATAAAAGTAAAGTGAGATGACCCACTCTTAATTGGTGGAAATAAATTGTTGAACATACATATGCGCATAGGCAATAAGTATAGCTAATGCAACAATTAATTGTCTAGTTTAATTTATAATGGAACTTATAGAGATTTAGCTAGGTTTACTTTCGGTGTAGCTTGGGTAAAATAGCTTTTTTCTATGCTTTGCTAAAGAAATATTTAGAAACTGTAAAATTTTAGGAGGCAAATTTTAAATGTCGAAAGATAGAGCTGATATTTGGGATGAACTAAGCTGGAGGGAGTTAATTTATCAATCTACAGAGCGTGAGCTGGGCGAAATGATGAAAAAAGAATCATTTACTTGTTATTGTGGCTTTGATCCTACAAGTGATTCATTACATGTTGGTAATCTTGTACCGCTTCTAGGACTTGCTAGAATGCAACGTGCTGGTCATCGTCCAATTGCTTTAGCTGGTGGTGCAACAGGCTTAGTTGGTGATCCAAGTGGTAAAAGTGATGAACGAAATTTGCTTTCTCGCGAAACTCTAGCTGCTAATGTTTCAGGGATTCGTAAACAATTAGAACATTTTCTAGACTTTAATGCAGGTGAATATTCTGCTGTGCTTGTAGATAATGCTAGTTGGTTAGATGGCTTTAATTTACTAGAATTTTTACGTGATATAGGTAAACACTTTACTATCAATGAGATGATGTCAAAAGATTCTGTTCGTAATAGAATGGAACAGGGAATTTCCTATACAGAATTCTCCTATATGCTACTGCAAGGTTATGATTTTTTACATTTATTTAGGACTTATGGTTGTAGCCTGCAAATTGGAGGAAGCGATCAGTGGGGAAATATTTTAGCAGGTATGGAGTTAATTCGCCGCATTGAACATAAGAATTCCTATGGACTAACTTTTCCTCTTATAACTAATTCTGATGGTCAGAAATTTGGAAAAACTGCTGGTGGAACAAAATGCTGGCTAGATCCAACTCGTACTAGTCCTTATAAGTTTTATCAATTTTTTATTCAAGTTGATGATAGAGATGTTATTAGATTTTTGCGCTACTTTACTTTCTTAACGGCTGAAGAAATTAATGAATTAGCAGTAAAATTACAAAATGAGCCAGAAAAGCGTGATGCACAAAGAGCTTTGGCTCGTTCATTAACAGAAATTGTTCACAGTAAAACAGAATTAGAGCGTGCTGAAGCTGCCTCTCAAGCATTATTTGGAGGGGATTTAACTACTTTGGATGAAAGAACTTTGTTAGAAGTTTTTGAAGAAGCTCCTTCATATGATCTGCCTAAAGAATGGTTTACAGAAGGGCGATCTTTAATAGATGCTTTGGTAGAAACAAAGATAGAAGCTTCAAAAGCTGCTGCTCGTCAAAGTATTCAAGGTGGAGGTATTTATCTTAATAACTCTAGGGTTAGTGATGTTAAAGAACGTCTTTCAGAAAGCCATTTAATGCATGGTAGTTGTTTAGTTATTCGTCGTGGTAAACGAAACTATTACTTAATTAAAAGTAGATAGTTTTTCTTGGCCTGAAGTAAAGAATTTTTTACTTTACTTCAGGTTAGTATATTGGTTAACCTAACAAAATAAGTCCCCCAAACTGAAAGGCAAAATATGGAAAATCAACAAACTCCAACATCAGAAACTTCATCAGAAAATGCTAGTGAAAATCGTCTCAATAATTGGATTGCTGTTTCAGTTGCTATAATTGCTGCATTTATGGCTGTTACTAAAGTTAAGGATGACAATATTGTTCAAGCTATGTTACAGGCTAAGTCTGATGCTGTGGATACTTGGGCACAGTATCAAGCAAAACGAATTAGAGAAAGTGTTATAGAAGCAGCACTAGATGAAACCTCTTCTATTCGTCTTATTTCACCTGAACGCACAGCAATTTTAGATGAGAAAATAAAACGTTATGAAGAAGATGTTGCACGTTATAAGGTTGAAGAAAAAGAACTTCAAGCTAAAGCTAAAGGTTTTGAAGCTCAATATGATGCCCTAAACTATCGAGATGACCAATTTGATCTATCTGATGCAATGTTATCTGTATCACTAGCCACATTAGCTGTAACAGCATTAACTAGGAAAAAACCTCTTCTAGTAATGTCACTAGTTTTTGCTTTCTTTGGAATACTTATGGGGATTGCAGGATTACTTGCTTTGAAAATACATCCTGATTGGTTGACAAAATTACTTTCTTAGAAATTCCTAAAAACATTTTTAATAAGTCTTTTTAACGACTCTTACAACAACTCTTACAACAACTCTTGTTGAGTTTATATTTTCTTTTCTTTAATTCTTACCTTAATTACTACCTTTCTCCATCTACACAACTAATAACTTACTAAGAAATTAACATAGATCTAAAACGATTTTTTATGCTTGCTAAAATCTACTTTTGAAGCAGTTAAAAAATTTTCCGGATTTCATGATAGGAATCTTATAGATCTTGCGCGTCTATTTTTAGAAGGGGTTTTATGGAATAAATAGTGAAATATTCATGATTAATAGGTGTAAAGAATAGTTATGCAGATTATTTGTGATAATTGTTGATAATAAATAATATAACTGATGAAATTAAATGAAATTAATAGTGATTATGCTATATCACTAGCTATATATTACATACTTAACTAACAGTAAATAAAATATCTTGAGATAAATAATAAATACAGAACATATGTTTATTAAAACCAACCCCAAAAGGAAAAATTAGCAATTAGCGAAAGAATTAACGCTTAGACACTTAAACAGTTTCACAATTTATCTTGTGACTTTATCTTAACGAATTTAAATTTCGAGGAGGAAATAATGAAAAAGGGCTTTACCCTACTCGTTTTAGCCATTACGCTGATAGTTACTGCCATTACTCCAATTCTTGCTCAAGATTTTGCATTTGGTGGCGCTGGCAGTGCTAGCACTGGCTTTAGACAATCTATCCCACTATTGGCAACAGCTTCTAATGGCGCAACCCTAAGTAACTTAGGTGTTACTGGTGCTGCCAGAACTCCTTCACCTGCTGGTGTTTTAGGAGCTGGTTATCTTAATACTATTCTTGCTACAGGATCAGGATTCTTACCTAATGGTAATAGAACTTCTTTCAACGTTGTTGACCTAGGCGTTGGTGATGTTGATGGTGATGGCTTCTTAGATATCATGGCTGTTTCTGATGATAACAGCACTTCTAGAATTAATGCTCCTGCTATTCCAGCCCAAACTGGTGGTGTTGGTAATATTGGTCGCGTTACCTTATTTACAGGTATTGGAGATGGAACTTTTGGACTTCCTGTTGCTGTTTCATCCGCTGCTGGTTTTTCTCCAACAAGTGTTTCTATGGGGGATTTCAATCTTGATGGTGCTAGTGATGCTTTGGTTGGCGAAGTTAGCACTAATGGCTTATTTACAGGTAACTTTGAAATCTTTTCTACTGGTAATTTGGCTAGTCTTGGTGTAGGTACTCCTACTGCTACTACTGCAAGAGTCGCTTCTGTTGATTTTGAGCGCATTAATGATGATCCATTCCCAGATGTTATTGTTGCTTTAAATAACTCAGCTCCTGGTAGTGGTACTGTGTTAGTATATCCTACACATGGCCAACCAATATTATCTGCTCCTACTACAATTACCACTCAAGGTTCAATAGGCTTTAATGCTACTGCTGGTCGTCTTCCAGCAAACAGAGCAGTTGCGGGTTTCCAAAGCAACTTACCTTTCCCTGCTGTTGGTGGCGCTGTTGATACAGATTTTGATATAGGTGTTGCAACAACTGCTGGTCTAGAGGTTTTTGAAAATACTACCCCTCAAAATGTAACTAGCCCAACATTTGATCCAACGGGAGTTGTACTTGCCGCAGGAAATGGTCCTATAGGATTTTTACCAGGTGATGTCAATGGCGATAATAGTCAAGATTTAGTGGTTATCAATCGTGGTTCTGGTACAGTAACTTGTTATGTTGCTAACTCTGGAACTCCTGGCTACCAAGTTCCACGGACTTCTGTTGCTAGCAGTCAACCAAATTCTGGTACTTTCTCCAACTTTGATGGTGA
Organism: Blastocatellia bacterium; assembly: GCA_039812885.1. Classification (GTDB taxonomy): domain Bacteria; phylum Acidobacteriota; class Blastocatellia; order Chloracidobacteriales; family JADJPF01; genus JADJPF01. The sequence goes on along the minus strand of JBDIBI010000046.1, from coordinate 366 downwards.
TGGTAAAGCTGATCTTTTAATTGCAGATTCACTTAATGGAGTTACTGTATTAAAAGGTGGTGGAAATGGAACTTTTACAGTTAAAACATCTTTTGGCTTTAATAAGACTTTAGAGCCAGTTGCTAATGCTAGTGCAGTTGTAAGTGGTGCATTTGAAACCTTAATTGGTGGCGGTACAGTTGATGATATTGCAGTTGGCGATGGTTTTAGTGGTGTTTCACCAACTGGTTTATCAGGTGGAGTATACTACTTGTCAGGTTTACGAGGAGATATTCCTGTTCGTTTAAGACTCTTTACCGCAATATCTTTAGCAGCTGACTTTGATGGAACAGGTGGCTTAAATGACATCGCTTTAATGGAACAAGG
>JBDIBI010000045.1:0-45325 GCA_039812885.1 Blastocatellia bacterium | reverse complement strand
TTAAGAGAATTAAATTTGATTGGCAATTTTCTATTGATTCTGCCAGAAACAAATTTAATTCTCATTATATTAATCTTTTTTCTGGTAACTTAAAATATTAACTTATTTATGTTACAAAGTAATCAGTAACATTAACAACATTAGGATGAGAAAGTCGTCCAGCAGCTTTTGCTTCACGTCTAAAACGCTCAATAAATTCATCATTTGCCATAAATTGTGGACTAATAACTTTAATAGCAACAGGTCGTTCTGTACCCAAATGAGTAGCTTTAAAAACTGCACCCATTCCACCTTGTCCTAAACGTTTTTCTATCAAGTATTTATCATCTAATACTTCTCCAATTAATTTTATTAACATTTCCTGCAAACTCCTTGGTTTTAGTAACTTTTTAGCGCTTTCTTGTTGATTAATTTGGCTATCTATCGATTTTTGGCTTAAAACAGGGCTTTCTATTATTGGTGATGAAAGAAAACTATCTGCTTTTTCATCATAAGCTAAAAAAGCTATTACTTCATTTTTAAGCTCTACATCTGACTTACAAAGCTCTCCTAGAAAAGCTTCTCGCTCTTGAGGAGCTTTTTCTAAGACTTTATTAAGTATTTGCTTAATTTCTTTCCATCTATCGTTTTTCATATTCCTTAAAGCGCATTTGTGTAAAACTTCTTGTCAAAAATTTGCAGAAAAATTTAATTATTTTTCCATGTTATCTAACTTTCTCATTAACCAGAGCTTAGCTAATTTCCATTCTCGGCTAACAGTACTTGGAGAAATATTAAGAGTTTCAGCTACTTCTTCTATACTTAAACCAGCAAAATAACGTAGCTCTATTATTTTACTTTGCAAAGGATCTATTTCAGATAAAGCTTTTAAAGCATCATCTAGTGCAACTAGATCCAAATCTTTTTCTTTCTGTGCATTATCAGACATTTGTGTAAGTGAGATTTTATATCTATCACCTCCTCGTTTATCAGCTAAATTTTTACGAGCATAATCAACTAAGATATTGCGCATTATTTCCGCGGTAACGGCTAAAAAATGAGCCCGATTTTGCCAATCAAAGGATTGCCATTTAGCTAATCTCATATAAGCTTCGTTAATAAGTGCTGTGGGTTGAAGTGTATGATCTTGGCGTTCAGAAGATAAACGTCTTCTAGCTATTTGATGTAACTGATTGTAAACTAAGCCAACTAGCTTATCTAAGGCTTGTTTATTACCTTGTCTCCATTCAGCTAATAAGTGGGTTATTTCTTGTGTATTTTCTAATAAGTTTTCTTCCATATTTATAATAATCTTAAGCAAATTTATTAATAAAATATATAACTCATAATAAAATTATAGTAAATAATCTCAAAAGCTTTTTTTGATATATTTAGGTATGCTCAAATCTTGTTGCAATATCAAGTTTCTTTTAATTATTTTTTGTGATAGAAACGCTATCACTAATAGTACAATTTAGATAAAATTTTATGGATCAAAATCAACTTATACTTTTAATTGAAAGAGCTATCAAAGCTCGTACTGATTTATTTGATAATCGTCATGAAACAGCTTTTAGATTATTTAATGGCTTTTTTGAAGGTTATTCAAAATTAGTTATCGATATTTTTGCTTCAACTGTTGTATTTCATGATTATAGTGAATCCCCTTCTAACTCAGCACTTTTATTAAAAACTGTAGAAGAATATTTAACTAATCAATTACCTTGGATAAAAACTGTAATTATAAAAACTAGAGAAGCCACAGATCCAAAGTCAAGAAATGGAATAATTGTTAAAGGTGAAAAAGCAGATAACCGAATTCGTGAAAATGGTATTTGGTATGCAATTGATTTATTATTAAATCGTGATACTAGTTTTTATCTTGATACTCAAAATCTTCGCCACTGGATAATTAATAACCTTAAAGACAAATCTGTCTTAAACACATTTGCTTATACTGGTAGCCTTGGTGTAGCTGCTCAAGCAGCTAAGGCAAATCTAGTAGTACAACTTGATATTAGTCGTAATTTCCTTAATGTAGCTAAAACTTCTTACACGCTAAATGGATTTCCTATAAATAAAAAAGATTTTCAAGCTGGTGATTTTTGGACACAAGTTGCTCATTTTAAGCGCAGAGAAGAGACATTTGATGTTGTTATTGTAGATCCTCCATTTTTTGCAGTTAGTAGCAAAGGAAAAATAGATTTAGTAAACGAAAGCCACAGAATTATAAATAAAGTTCGTCCTCTTATTAACAATAATGGGTATTTAATTGCAATTAATAATGCTATTTTTGTCAGTGGTACAGAATATTATCAATCACTAGAAAATCTTTGTAGGGACGGTTATTTAAAAATTGAAACATTAATTCCTGTGCCAGAGCATTTTACAGGCTATAAAGAAACAATAAACACTCAACCATTAGTAGATCCATCTCCTTTTAACCACTCAACCAAAATAGCTATATTGAGTGTAAAGAAAAAATCTTTGCAAAATAAAAATATCCAAAATGATGAATAAATTTATTTTGTAGAGGAATTTTTTCTCATAATATTTATCCATTCAAAAAGCTTTGCTAGCGCTATTGAGAAGCTTCCAATACCAAAAATAATTTTGTGTATTAGTGAAGATTTATCTCTATGTCTTTTGATCGCTTCTCCTACTTCTTCAATTGGCTCATATACAGTCATATTAAAAGCTGCTATTTTTTGCTCTACTTTTTTAGCATCATAAGCAGATAACTCCTCTTCTGACGGATATTTAACAGCTCGATCAAATAACTTAACTTTTTCTTGCATTTGTTCTGAATGATATTGTGTCAGAAAAGATTGGTTTTTATTTAAATCGACAAGAGAACTAAGCTGTTTTTTTGCTTCTTCACGAATATTATCTAAATTTTTAAAATCTATATTCACAGATAAATTATTATCTTTTGAAATTTTTATAATTGTTTGCATTGTATTATCTGCTCTAAAAAAACCATTAGCTGTGGATTCTAACCATATGTGGCGAACATCTGATGAATGCCAAGCAGTAGTAAAAGCTGCATCTGGCTTAGAATAATCTATTTCTTTACCTACTATAACCCTATCAATTGCAAAGTTTAATTGTTGATGAAGACTATCACTTGTTCTTTCAGTTACTCTATAAAATGCATCTATAGATTTCCAATACCTATCTTCAATATCATTCCAACGGCGAACCGAATGCCAATCAGCCAACCAAGCAAATAGTAACAAAACAAAGCCTAACATTTCAAATAACTTAAAATGTTTAATCATAATTTGATTTTCCAGTAATTAACCTTTTTAAATAAAATTTCAATAATTTGGTAACAATAAAACTTAACTATTACTAAATAGCAAATCTTTCAAGAATATCACAAGTTTTGTTTAAAGATTTTTTATAATCAATCTTTTCTTTAAGTGCTTGGCACTTGCTTAAAACTTCAGGTGAGTTAAGTAAGTAATCTAGGCTTTTACTTGCTGTTTCAGCGTTATATTTTTGAGGATAAATAACGCTTGCAACACCTAAGTTTTGAAGTCTATTTGCATTATCAGGTTGATCATGATTTAGCGGCATTACAAGCTGAGGTATTCCAGCTAACAAAGCTTGAGCAGAAGTGCCTATGCCTCCATGATGAGCTAGAGCAGCCACTTTTGGCAATACTAAACTAAATGGAAGATATTCTACATGCATAACATTTGAAGGTAACTTACTTGGCAAATGTGAAGTAAATTTAGTTAATAACAAAGCACGTTTGCCAAGCTTTTTAGAGGCTTCTATTGAAGCTTCAAAAAAATCTTTAGCATATTTCATTGCTGTTCCTGGTGTAAAAACCAAAGTTTGCCCTTTTTCACCAATAAAGTCTGCTATTTCATCACTTAGCTCTTCTTCTTTTTTAGCACCATCATAGCATACAAATCCTGTAAGTTCAGTGTTTTTAGGCCAATCTGGTTGTGGAGGTGTAAACCATTCTGGAAAAAGACCTATAACTTTCTCTGGTGAATGTACCCACTCTCCTAAAATACAGTTAACTGGAGGTAGCTTTAGCTCTCTTCGAAAATTATTAACCTCTGTTTTAAGTATTTTATCTAATACAAAGTAATCTATAGCTTTATACAATAACTTATTAACAAAACGAGGCAGTTTAGGGAAAGTTTGACCTCCTGGAAAAACTGGAAGTTCATAACTACTTCTTATTATAGAAGGTTGAAGATGAATACTAGCTAAGTGGAAATTATGTGTTTCTTGGGCAATTCGTGCACCTAAACATAAAAATGAGGATGTAATGATAGTTTTTTTAGGGTCATAGCTGGTAAGTATATCATACACAGATCTCATAAAAGGTAGCACTCCCTCACGAGCAACTAGTTCAAAACCCTTTTTAGGATTCCACATATCTGGATTTTCTACTGCTACTAAGTAATGTGATTCTTCTCCTAATTTAACAAATTCTAAACCAAAAGCCTCTATATAAGTTTTAAAATAAGGACTAGTCGCTACACTTACTTTATGACCTCGGTTCTTTAACTCTACAGCAATTCCAACAATTGGGTTAACATCTCCAAAACTTCCAAAAGTCACTAGTACAATATTCAACTTAATCTCCTATCTCTAGCTAAACTCTGTATTATCTGATTCTTATAGAAATTTAATATATTTAGTATTTCCAAAAGATTTGCTAGTATTTTATTGAAAAGTTACCAACTTATGTAGCTAAAATAATTTCTGCCAAACTTTTAACATAACCAACCTTGGTCATTTACACCAACAAGTGCTAATCCTTCAGAAAAGGCATTAGCCCAATCATATTGGGATCTAAAAATAACTTTGCCAGTTTTGTCAATATAACCCCAATCATTTTTGGCAAATCTTACTCCAGCTAACCCGTCAGAAAAAGTCCAACCAAACTCAAACTGTGGGGTAATAACTATATTACCTAACAAATTAATATAACCCCATTTTCCACTAGAACCGACTCCAGCTAACCCATCAGAAAAAGCCCAACCATAGTCAAAAGTGGGTTCAATAACATATTTACCAGAATTATCAATATAGCCAAATTTATTATTTACAGCCACTCCAGCCAAGCCTTGAAAAAAGCCTGAAGCCCAATCAAATTGAGCATTAATAATTAAGTCTCCATTTTCATCTATAAATCCACATTTCCCATCAATACGAACTGCGGCAAGTCCTTCTGAAAAATCATCAGCCCAATCATATTTTTTATTTATTTTAGTACGACCATTTTGATCAATATAAATCCATTTACCTTTGTTTTTTACTCTTGCCAAACCTTGGATAAAACCTCCAGCATTGTCAAACTGAGGCTCTATAACAATTTCAGCATTCCTATTTATATAGCCCCATTTTCCTACAATTCCAACACAAGCTAAACTCTCAAAATCTTGACTAGGTTTAGAAAATCCTCCCGCCCCACTATCAAATTTATAATCAATAACTATTTCACCAAGCTTATTTATATAACCCCAAAGCCCTTTATGTTTGGCACTTACCAAACCTTGTGAAAAAGTTCCACCTCCATCATATAGAAAATCTATGACTAAGTTACCTGTTTTATCTATAAAACCATATTTTATGTTGCTCATAACTAAAATTAACTATTTTTCTAACAAAAACTTATTTTCTTTCTGCGGCTGCTCGTCTTAGCCGGTCATTAATAGCTACACCTAAACCTATCTCTGGAATAGGCATTACTGCAATAGCTTTATATTCTGGTAAATCTAACATTCTTAAAAATGCAAATAAATGTGCTGCGGCTTCTTTTAAATCCCCAGTTGGACTTAAGTTTTCCATATGTTTTGCCCCTAACAATGGGCTTGAACCAAAGGCAAGAAGAGCTTCCCCTTCCCTAACTTCTGAAACATTTAGCCTTACGGCTAAACTTGGTGCATAATGGCTTTCCAGCATACCAGGTGAGGACAAAGCATTTTCACTATTTGGTTTTATCACATTTCCCCAATCAACTTTTCCTATTTTCTCTTCTAACATTTCCTTGGTGATACCACCAGGACGCAATACTTTCAACTTATCAGACGCACAATCAAGAACAGTAGATTCAAGTCCGACTTCACATTTTCCACCATCAAGAATCATAGGGATAAGTCCATTTAGTTCATCTTTAACATGTTGAGCCTGAGTTGGGCTAATACGGCCTGAGCGATTAGCACTTGGGGCAGCTATACCAATTTCTGCTGCTTTTAGTAAAGCAAGTGCAATTGAGTGGGCAGGCATACGGATTGCGACTGTGTCAAGTCCAGCAGAAACTAAAAGAGAAAGTTTAGAGTCTTCACGTCTTGGTAAGACAAGGGTTAAAGGCCCAGGCCAAAAGCTAGACATTAAATCTCTTGCAACTGAATTTACTTTAACATAACGCTCTGCCATTTCTATATCAGGAACATGCACAATTAATGGGTTAAAGGATGGCCGTCCTTTAACTGCATAGATTTCCGCTACAGCAGAATCATTTTCAGCATTACCACCTAAACCATAAACTGTTTCCGTAGGAAATGCTACTAGTTTACCAGTGCGCAATAGATTAGCTGCTTTGTCTAATGAGTCTTTATTTGCTATAAGAATTTCTGTCATAACCCTATGATAATAATATATTTTAGAAAATAACAACCTGAATTATTTTAACATTTGAGAATATATATAATTTATGAAAAATCTATTTTAGCACTAATTTGTTTATTTAATTTCTTATTCGGCTCTTTACGGTTGGCTAAATATTAAGTTTAAGAAGATGAAATAGTAATAAGGCGTAGTTAATATAACTGTATAATTTACAATAGACAAAACTTTAGTTGCCAGTTAGAATTAAAAGTTAAGCGTACTGACCTAAAAATAAAGATGTTTAATAATGAAAATACATGAATTTGTTTGGCCAGATGAAAGGATAGAGCATATTGCCTTACATGGAATAACGCCAGAAGAGGTTGAAGAAGTGTGTTTTGGAAAATCCTTAATACTAAAAGCAAAATCTGAAGGTGAGAATCCAGTTTATTATGTTTTGCGACAGACAGAAGCAGGAAGGTATTTGTTTTGTGTAATTATCCAGTTTCCAGATGGAAAAGACTATCCTGTTACTGCAAGAGAAATGACAGATAAAGAAAAACGCCGTTTTAAGCAATGGAGATAATATGAGTAAGAATAAAATTCCTGCAACTGATTCTATTGAGCAGTTAGCACATTTTTGGGATAACAACGATATTACTGATTTTGAAGATGAGTTAGAAGAAGTTAAGGAACCTGTTTTTGAACGTGAAACTGTGTTGAAAATTAACTTACAAGCACATGAGCTTGAAGTTATAAAGAAACTTGCGGCTTCTCAAGGTTTATCTTGTAATCAACTAATTCATCAATGGATTGTTCAACATATTCAGACCTCGTAATCTTACCAGATTAGTGTAAATTTTATAACAGATAAAGAGCCGAACAAACGTTGTACACGGACTTATTTTCCTCTTCATTATCATTCGTCGGAAAATTCGCCGGGGAACTTGGCGTTATCGATATATTTTATACAGCTATTAATTTTCCTACTAGTTCAAGATAAGTTTAGAACCAATATTATTCTGGATTTAGTTAAACACTAGAAAGATTACTAAAAACATGCATCAAATTAAAGTAAATGAAGTTGTAATAGATGTCGTAAGAAAAAAGATTAAGCATTTATATCTTCGTGTATATCCACCTATGGGTAGAGTACGTGTGGCAGCACCTTTAAAAGTTAATGATGAAGCAGTAAGACTTTTTGCCATTTCAAAGCTTTCTTGGATTAGAAATCAAAAAGCAAAAATTGAAGCCCAAGAACGACAACCTAAAATAGAATATGCTACAGATGAAACCCATTATTTTGAAGGCAATTGTTATTTGCTAAATGTTATTTACCATAATGCTCGACCAAAAGTAGAAATTAGAGATAATCAATATATAGATCTATACGTACGCACAGATAGCGATAAGAAACAACGCGAGAAAGTTTTAAGAGAATGGTATCGAGAAAGATTAAAAGAAAAAGTACCATTTTTTCTTGAGAAATGGGAAACCATTACTAATCTGAAAGTAAATCAATGGCAAGTAAAGCAAATGAAGACTAAATGGGGTACTTGTAACATCAAAGCTAAAAGGATTTGGCTTAATTTAGAATTAGCTAAAAAACCAACTATTTGTTTAGAATATATTATTGTTCATGAGTTAATGCATTTGCTAGAACGCCGTCACAATAATAGGTTTAAGCGCTTAATGAGCAAGTTTATGCCACAATGGAAAATTTATCAGAATGAGTTAAACAAAAAGTTAAGCTATAATAAACGGGAAGATTAAACACAACTAAGTTTATTATTAATGTTTTTCTAAAAAGCACTCCTTACTAAAACAAAAACTAAATTCTTATAGATAAAATGATTTTCTGTATAGATGTTTAATTTAAGTAGGGTTAAGACTTTGAATATTTTCCGCTAAACAACTAAAGTTAAAAGTATTACTAAAAACTAAGGAAAATGTTTAGATTAAACTAAAAAATGCAAATACAAGAACCTACTAATAATAAACCATCGTCTATTTCAATTATTCTAGTAATTGGATTTGCCACTTTAATTATTCTTATTATTACGTCCGGTATTATTAGTGCTTACCAAGTGAGTTTAATTAGAAGCTCTGTTACCAATATGGAGCAAAACTATATTAATCAGCTTAATACATTATTTAAGATTAGAGAAATAATTTCTCAAATCTATTTTGAAGCACGTGAAACAGTAAGAATACACCGAGTTGACCCTTCCACAAAACAGTTTACCTCTTTACCTCCTAATCTTAAATCTGAATTAGAAAAACAACTACAAGTTATAGAAAATTCAAGTGTTGGAACAACTCCTGAGTGGAAAAAATTTAATAAATCGTTAGAAGAATTTATTAACACTTCTATTAACCCACTCTATTTTCAACTTAATGGGTTTACCCTGCAAACAGCAACTTTTTCAGATTTGGATGAAGTTGTAAAAAAAATTCGTTTAGAAAGAACTAAAATCACAGATCAAAGTAATGAATTACAATTACAAGCTGGACAACACATCACCATCACTACTGCAATTAGTTTATTAGCTGGTCTTTTAGTAGCTGGATTAGTAGTTATGGAAATACAAAAGCGTCTACGTCAATTACAATTATCTTTTCGCACTATTAACCAAGCTAGAGAATTTAATCGCAATATTATTAATGGTGTAGTAAATGCGCTTTTTACACTAGACGTTACAGGTAATATCTCTAGTGCTAATCAAGCTTTTTATTCTTTGCTCAATTTAAATATAGATTGTTTAGGACGTCACTACCAAGAATCTTTAAAAAATGAAATTGATTTATGTAAAGTAATTGACCAAGCTTACAAGGAAAACTCTACCAATTTAAAGTACTGTAATAGAATTAACTTAACTCCTAATAATAATTTGCTTCGTATTGATGTATATCTAACAACACTTAGCATCAATAATAAGGCAGAAGGTTTTATTATTGTTCTAGTAGATGTTACAGAGATGGAAAGCGCTCAACAAGAACGTACACGAAACCAAGCTCTGGCTGCAATTGGGCAAATTGCTGCACAAGTTGCACATGAATTAAAAAATCCACTAGGTGGAATTAAACTAAATCTTTCTTATTTAGAACGTAAAGCACCAGAAAATGATGATACAAAAGAAGTAATATCGGAAATTCAAACTGGCATTGACAGGCTTAATAAAACTGTTTTAGAGCTATCTAATTTTGTAAGACCTAAAGAATTAAATTTATCTTCAACAGATATTAATTTACTTATTGAAGAACAGGTTTCACTAATAAAAGATAAAATTAATCAAAAAAATATTAAAATACAATATCAGTTTCAACAAAACTTACCTGCAATACTTGTTGATTATCATGAACTAAGCAAAGCCTTTATCAATTTCCTTATTAATGCTGTTGATGCAAGTGAAGAATCTGGAGAAATAAATATCTTAACCAAAAGTGAAGAAAATAAAATTATTATTAACTTCATTGACTTTGGTTTAGGAATGTCACGTGAAACACTAGCACGCATTTTTGAACCGTTCTTTACTACTAAATCCTCAGGAACAGGATTAGGAATGAGCATAGCAAAACGTGTTATTGAAATGCACAAAGGAAAAATATTAGTAAATAGTAAACCTAAAGAAGGGTCACAAATAATAGTTGAACTTCCATTAACTAGTTAGAATCTTTAACCTTAGCTAAGATATATTATTTGATTCAATATCATAATCTTCAACTTCATTTCCATCAAGAATATTATGTTTTTTCATTAAGCTATAAAGACGAGCACGATAAATACCTAAAGTTTTAGCTGCTGCGACTTTGTTCCAATTAGTTTTTTCCAAAACATGTAATATAGCTTTTTTCTCTATATCTTCTAAGGTAAATTCACTTAAATCTTTTCCTAGCAATAGGCTATTAGAAAGTGTTTCTGAATTATTAGAAAAATTAGTATTAGTAGTTTCAATTTTGTCTTCTACTAGTCTTTCTAGATAAATATATTTGGGTTTAATTTCTTGTTCTGGAGAAAGTAACACAGCTCTTTCTAACACATTATTTAACTCTCTCACATTCCCTGGCCAAGAGTAACTATACATCAAATTATATGCATCTGATGTAAGACCTGTAATTTTCTTATTATATTTTTGATTAAATTTATTAATAAAAGTTTCACATAATAAAGGTATTTCCTCCAAACGTTGACGTAGAGGAGGAATTTTTATTGTTATAGTATTAATTCTATAAAAAAGATCTTCTCTCATTAAGTTTTTTGCTACAGATTGTTTTAAGTCCCTATTAGTAGAACAAATCAAGCGAAAATCTGCTGGTATCTCTTTACTACTACCCACTTGTCTATAAGTGCGATTTTCTAGAATTCGCAAAAGTTTAGGTTGTAGTTCCATTGGCATTTCACCAATTTCATCAAGCAATAAAGAACCTCCATCTGCTGCTGCAATAAGCCCTTGTTTACCATCTACTGCACCAGTAAAAGCTCCTTTTACATGTCCAAAAAGCTCTGATTCAAAAAGCTCTTTAGGTAAAGCTGCACAATTTACCTTAATAAAGTTTTTCTTAGCACGAGGGCTATTATAATGAATAGCATTGGCAATAAGTTCTTTTCCTGTACCTGATTCTCCAATAATTAGAATGTTGGCATCTGTACAAGCAACTATATCAATGGTTTCAAATACTTCTTGCATTGCTCTACTACTACCAACTATTGAGTAATATTCTGTCTTCTGTTTAAGTTTCTTTCTAAGATTTTCTGATTCTGTCAATAACATTCTTCTTTCCAAAGCTTTACTGACTAGAAGTTCTAACTGTTGAGCATCAACAGGTTTCTCTAAAAAATAATAAGCCCCTTCTTTAATAGCTTCAATAGCACGAGAAACTGTTGCATGTGCTGAAATAACAATAACTTCTGTAGAAGGAGAAGCCTCTTTTACATATTTGATAATGTTAATACCATCTCCATCAGGAAGGTTTAAGTCTGTTAAAACAAGATCAAATTCAGTATCTTTTATAGCTTTTAGTCCAGTCATAAAAGTTTCTGATAAAGTAACTTCATAATTAAGAGTAGTCAAAATTCTTTTTAGTGCTTTATTTATCAGGATATCATCATCTATACAAAGGATTTTGGGGTTATTTTTCATATTAGTTTATAAAAACTTCAACAGCTCTTGTTTTCAAGACTTCAATCCCTGTTGCTAAAATTTTTTATGTAGCATTTTTTTACAAAAGAGCAATCTTACAATAAAGACAATTTTGCCAAATAATTTTATAAGTAACTATAAAATTAATAAAGACAACTAAGAAAAAGCTTTCCTAGTTGTCAAATTTGTAGAGATTTTAATAATCTCTTATTCTTGCAATAAGGAGAGTTAATAAGTAAAAATTATTCAGGCATTGCATTGAGTTGATTTTTCTTTAGCCCCTCATTGATAAGTAGCTTAACTTCTACACGACGATTTTCAGCACGCCCTATTTTAGTATGGTTATCAGAAATAGGTTTAAGTTCTCCTAACCCTACTATATTTACCTTGAAAGAAGGTACATCTTTTTCAACAAGATATTGGAATACAGATTGTGCACGCATTTGGCTAAGTTTACGATTTTTATCTACTGTTCCTGTTGAATCAGTAAACCCTTGAACCTCAACTATATAGCCATTTTGCCCTGAAAGCTCATTGATTAGACTATCTAATTTTGTTTTATTTTCATTACTTAATGTATATTGATTAAGCTTAAAAGAAAGTGTGATTAATTGTTTTTCTTGCCAGTTATCAAGATTATTTACACGATTATTTACTTTGGATGTTTCTGCTAAAGCATCTTTTCTTGCCATAGCTGCTTGATTTTTTGCATCTTCAATACCTTGAGAACTACGTTGATCTAAGTTAGTGAGATCTCCTTGTAACTTTCTAGTTGTTTCATCTAGATTATTAGTACGGTTTTCTAAATTATCAGCTTGCATTTTCAGTGCCTTAGAACCACTTTCTAACTCAGCTGTTCTACCTTCTAAAGGGGCAGTTCGTTCTTCAACACGTGTGCGTACATATTTTTTTGTAGCACAAGCAGGACTAAGAGATATCAGGAAAATTATTGTGAAAGCAAACATTACTAAAGACTTGTTAATCATTGTAAAAATCCTCCTTATAAATTTTGATTTAATTTCTAAAAACACTTATTCACTAGGCGTTGTGTCATCTATATTAATTTTCCATTTGTTATTTTCTTTAATTAGGCTAATTCGAGCATACTGAGCAGCATTAGTTGCTTTAGCTTCTATAGTTGCATAATCATTGTTTATACTTTCATTACGAAACTCAAAAGCAACAACATTGTTTTGTGTCATTTCTTGAGAATCTTGATCAATAATTCTTTTAAGTGCTTGATCTAGACTAAGTTTTGAATTAGAACTAGCTTGTTGTAAATTTAATAAGCTACGTTCTGAGAGACATTCCCTAACAACTTGATACTCTCTATTATGTACAGATTCAAGAAAAGTCTTAGCAATTTCTTTAGGAGTTATAGATTCTGTTTTGATGGTAGAAGGTGTGCTTTTATTCACCTTTGCTGTTGATTCTGAACTACTACAACTTGCAAACCCTAAGACTAAGACAATAATAAGAAAAAAAATACAATTTAACCTTTTCATAAGCATTCTCCTAAATGAAAAATTTTTCTTACAGATTTGGCTAAAAAAAAGAGTCACCCTATATTTATCTAGAATGACTCTATTACAAGAGGCTTATCTTAATAAGGATTATTGGAAAGTTGATTAACAGCACTACTACCATTTGCTAGGAGATTTCCTACTAATGCTCCTTGAGATCCACTTAAACGTTGATATGGATCTTGATTAATATTTCGAGTTTGGGCAATTTTACGATTATTAATTATTTCCTCGGATTTTTGGTTATTATAGAAAGTATTAGTTTGAGGCTCTGTAGAAATATTTCTGGTTCTAGAGAAAGACTCTTTAGATGGTTCTTTTATATCTTTACGTGTAAGAGCATAAACTGTAGAGCTACCCCCACCAATCAATGCACCTATTCCTGCTCCTTTTTTTCCACCTATAGCAGCTCCAAGTCCTGTACCAACTAAGCTTCCAGCTGCAATAGTACCAATCATTCTTGTTTTACGGTTATATCCAGAATCACGTTTAGCTAAAGAATGTGCTGTTAGGGCACCTCCACCAATTAAAGCGCCAGCCGCAGCACCTCGACCACCACCAACTAAAGCTCCTATACCTGCTCCAATAGCTGTTCCTACTCCAATTTTTGCTACAGTACCTGTTTTAGAAGGACGTTTTGCAGCAATTGAGTTTGGCACTATTGTAAATAATGTTATTAATGTTATTAATGCAAAAAATTTTTTCATTTAAGCCTCCAAGACGAAACTTTATAACTTCTTATACTAAAAGAAGTGTTATTTTATACTTTAAGCTTTAATCAAAATTTATGCCAAAGCTAAAAACTTATATAAAACATTGATTTTCTTAGAGTTATTGATTATTGTCTATTGATTAAGCTAAATCAGCAAAATCAGTCTGTATGTTTTTAATACAAATTGTATAGATTTAATACAGTACTTAAATACTTGAGTTGAGCGTTTTATAGACAAAACCTACTACAGACTCTGTGAAATGAATGTTGAAATTAAGATTAGGATCAAGATTAATAAATTAAAACCCTGCGTTAACAAAAATATTTGTAGTTACATATAAATTAAAAGTAGCACTAGCTTACTAGTGCTACTTTAATTTTAGTTTCTCTATAATCTTGTTAATTAAATACTCAGAACCATATTTATTAGCAGGTTCAAGTTTATCCATTTTCGCATCTATCTACTAACATTTAGGCTACTTTTGGTGTGGATTTAAGAATAGATTCCCAAGAGTCAGCATCTCTTTTCAACTGAAGATGTTTAACTTGTGAAGTGCAAAAATGTGTTAGCGTATTGTTTAAGTTTATCAAAAAAATTAATCTGGCATCCATCCCCAAGTAATTATTGGTGATATACTGCCTATCCCCTTTTGAGGTAAAAAGAAATGTAGCTGGATATTTATTATTTCCTAATTGTCCGCCTGATAAAATCCCTGTTTTAGAAGTAGGATTAGTTAAATTAAACTGATATTGGTTGTTTTGAGTATCAATAATAATTTTGTCATCAGCTTTTAAGTTTTCAAATGTTATGTCTTTGGAAAATCTAGATTTTAACATAGTTTCCCTCCTAAAATAAGATGCTTTAAATAATGCATCTAAGCTATTAATAGCTGAAAACTAAGAGGTTTCAGCCACTAAATTATTTGTAAGTTACCCAGACAATAGCACACAAATAAATTATCATTTTATAATTTAAGGCTATTGACTAAGCGATTTATTATTAAAAGTTAACTATCAAAAAACTAATTATTTTATTTCTGACTTTATGTATGTCAAATTGTGTGCCAAAAAACGAATACTACTTAATACATTGATTTATCAACGCTTAGCTATCATTTTGAAACTTTGTTAAGGCGAGATGAATAAAAGTTAGCTGTACTGATTTAATACAATTGTATCAAATCAATACAAATTGGATAATGCCCAAAATCTAATACTAGTGAGTTCAAAAAGAGAAGGAGTTAGTGAAAATGAAATTTATATTGAAGATATTATAATACTTACTAGCCTTTAAGTTAGTTCATTAGCTCAACTTCCTCACATTTACCTTCATTCATTCTATCAAGAAAATACTTTATCACAGCCTTCATCAGCCTTTCGCTATTGTAATCCAGCTTTTGCCGCAAAATAGTGGGTAAGCTCAAATGCGAAGCTATGATGGTACGTTTTTGTACCTGCCGGACTTTCGCCATTAAATATATTCTTTGCTATTAATTGGTTTTGGCTCATTCCTCTTATTTCTCGTTTTACTTTTTCCTTCAACTCGTTTTCCTTTTTGTTTATCACGGCAAATTACAAAGCTAGGAGCATTTTGCTTTCCCATTACTGTAAACCATCTTCAAAGCTACTATAAGAAAATTCATGTATTAATTTAAGGGTAGAAATATCATAAAGGTGAATATACTCATCAATAGCGCCTGAGATTACTTTTACAGCTAAAAGTTTTCCATCTGGGCTATATTGTAGGGGGTCAGGAATAGCAAAACTTAGATGATATGTAGCAAATACAGCTAATAATAGAATCCTAGTAAACTATATTATAATATGGTCAGTATTTATGAGTGCAGGAACTGTTGTAGGAACAGTAAATCGTCCTGAAGCAGTGGTAGTAACTTTATCAAGAAATGTATTTATTGCAGATACTGGAAACAATCGTATTCAATCTAAACCTAATAATGGGGGAACTGCTGTTGTAGTAGGCAATCCAGGTACATCTGTTGGTCAATTCAATCAACCTTCCTGTATTATGTAAAAACCTTAAACATAATACTTGTTCAGTGGGTTATAAGTAAAAGGACTTGTTTATATGAAAGAATTAGAAAAGTTTATAAAACTAATACTAAGGTTTATGTCGGATTATAATTCGTTTGAGTCGGGCTGGAATTTTGACTCTCAAACTAAGGTAAGTAACATTTATCTTAAAAGTACAAATCCAGAAGATATCAAGTTAATTAATAATAATACAATGTTTATGGAAATTGAAACAGAAGGTTTTTGGGAATCAAAAAGTACATTTTACTTAATGAGTGAAGATGAAACATACAAATCTCATGAAATAGCAGATATAATAATTCATCTGATAATATCAGGAAAGAACATGAGACTCTCACCACAGAGAAAAATTAAATACCATAGCAAAGATTATTTTGAAGGAACATTTCAGCTTATAAAAATAAATGGTTTAATCGTAGGCGAAATTGAATGGAATAAAACCGAAGGATTATATAACTTAAACTCTAAATCTATGGAAGTGCCAGCGGATTTTCATCAAACTTTAACCAAATTTCCCTACCTTTTCCTGCGCATTTATCAAGATTCTTACAAGAAATTGGAATAGCTTTTATATGAAAAAAATAGTTAGGATTTAAATAACTTTCAGAGCTGTTTTGCTTCGATTACCACCTAACAAATATTATATACGGACTCGATTACATTCTCGCTAATCTCACCAATGAACTTTGGCGTTATACTCATTAATATGAGTCTACAGAGCAGCTTTCGGGCTACTTTTTGTAAATTTTCAGTAAGCTGGCAATTTTCTATAATTTGTAATTCATAAAAATTCATAAGACATAAAGCAAAAGCCTCTATACTTATATTATGTTGTCCAAGATTCAGATAAAGTTTCTGCTTGTCTTAATACTAGTTCTACAGCCCTAGCTTCTTTATCTGGAGGATATTTGTATTTTCTCAGTATCCTTTTAACTAATAAGCATAACCTTGCTATTACTGTTTCACGAACCGACCAATCAACAGAAATGTTTTCCTTAAACTATCGGTTAATTCTAGAGCTATTTTTTTAGAATATCATCGTCTAATTCTTTTACAGAAGAATATAGTGAGAAAGCCTAAAAGAATACTGTTAATGAAGTGTTGAAACGAACTAAAAAAGCCACCTTATGGATGGCTGTAACTTATTGATTCTATTGATGCGCCCGGCACAACTCGAACGTGCGACCTTTTGGTTAGTAGCCAAATGAAATAGGATTTCTACTAGTTTCTCTATGTTTCTAAATATTTCATAACTATATGATATATAAGATATTACCATAATAGTGATTTTCTGATTGTTTCCTCTTTATTCCTCGTGTTAGACTTCAATGAGTAGATGAATGAGTAGATGCATTTTTTCTGAAAGACCTTTTGGGAACGACATTTTCCCCTATTTTGATCAAGGAAATACACTATGGCAAGAGAACGCAAAGGAACAACTGTTGAGCGTGATGGAAAAATATACGCTAGGATCACTTATATTGGCTCAGATGGTAAACGCCATGCCGTTTGGCGACGTGCAGAAAATAGAACCCATGCACGAGAGCTAAAAAAGAAACTACTTCGCGAGTTTGAAGATCATGGAGAATCTTCTATAGATGGTGATCATTTGGTATTTCGTGAGTTAGCGAGCATTTATGAAGACCGTAAGCTTATACCTGCTGAATATGTTGGAGATCGCAAAGTTGCAGGCTTACGATCAGTTAAGCCTCCTCAAACCTTTCTTAAAGTGCTAATAGACTTCTTTGGCCCAAGACGAATTAAAAGCATTACCCATTCAGATGTTGAAAAGTTCCGTCGCGAACGGCTAAAAACCAAAACTGTAAGAGATGAAGAACGCACTATTGCCAGTGTTAATCGTGAGCTAGAGTTGCTGCGGGCTATACTGAACTTTGCCAAGCGTGAAGGCTGGTTGATTAAAACCCCATTTGAAACAGGCTCAAGTTTAATTTCCAAAGCTGACGAAACACGGCGCGAACGCGTTTTATCACGTGATGAAGAAGAAAGATTACTAATGGCCTGCACAGGTAGACGCGCCCATCTAAAGGTTTTGCTTATGGCTGCTTTAGATACTGCCTGCCGACGTGGTGAACTCCTACAAATGAAATGGTCAGATGTAGATTTTGAAAACCGTTTGATTAATGTTCGCGCTCTCACTACTAAAACCGCCCGTAGCCGCAATGTGCCAATATCAGCACGATTGCTAGAAGAATTAAAATCCCTTTATAACAAATCAAAAAATGATGAAGAGTTAGTTTTTGGAATAAAAACAGATGTTAAGCATTCTTTTGCTTCGGCTTGCAAAGATTCGGATGTAGAGGATTTTCACTTCCATGATTGCCGACATACTGGAATAACTAGAATGATAAAAGCAGGAATGCCACCAACTTTGGTGATGAAAATCTCAGGACATACTCAGATGGACACTTTTATACGCTATGTAAACACAGATAACGAGGCAATAAACCAAGCTATTGCAGCAATAGATTCATTTCACACTAAAAAAGAGGCTATAGACGCTACGGAGGCTTCAGAAACAATAAACTAACTGCTAATAAAGCTTAGAAAAGAACATTAGTCTTTATTCTCAGAATTTTTACTAATCTCAGGCCATCCACCTATTCGGGTGTGTTCATCATGTAACCATTGTTTCAACTGCTCTGTTGAAGGTAAGGCTAATAGATAACGAGAAACAAAAAGTTGTTGATCCAACCCTGCTGTAGCATAATGCACTTCTTCAGAGTCTTTCTCAGCACATAGAATAATACCAATAGGAGGATTTTCATCTGGGTAAGCAACTTGATCTTTAAGATAATTGATATAAAAGTTCATCTGCCCTGCATCTTGATGGCTAAAAGCCCCTAGCTTTAGGTCAACTGCAATCAAACAGCGTAAGGCTCGATGGTAAAAGAGAAGATCTAAATAGTAATGCTGTCCTGCTACTGTAATTCGATATTGCCGACCCATAAAACAGAAATCTCGCCCTAATTCATGTAAAAACTCTTGGAGATGGTCAATTAAAGCTTGTTCTAGCTCTGCCTCAGTATAGATAGCGCGTTGCTCCAATCCCATAAATTCTAGAATATAAGGATCTCGAAGAATACTGCGAGGGCTTTCAGTTAATTGCCCTTCATGAGCTAATGCCATTACTGCATTTTTATCTTTTGATAACCCTACTCGCTCATAAAGCATACTGTTTATTTGTCGCTTCAACTCACGAACCGACCAGCAACTTTTAACACACTCTAACTCATAAAATGCCCGCTTAAGAGAATCATTAATTCGGCTTATCTCCAAAAGCTGTGACCAAGTAAGGTTAGCAAAAAGATTTTCATAATAGTTTGCATCTTGCCAACTCAATATTTGCAGGTTCGCTGCACGTTCTTCCAGCGTGGGAAATATTAGCGAAACAAATTGGCCAGACGTCTGGCCAATTTGTTCTACTTGGCCATTTATGCCTAAAAGCAATTGAAGATCTGTAAGCTTGGTACTAGTGGCAATACTTACATAAGCTAAAGCGAATTGACGAAAGCTCTTTAAATTTGAAAGAGAAAAGCCTATTGCTCCTCTTTTTTTCAAGTCCTCTGCTAAATTTTTAATTAACTGGCTTCCATAAGTTATTCGATCTACTCCATTTTGTTCATATTCAAAAATATAAGCGCCTATTAACCAATTACGTAAAGTTATTATCTGGTTAAGCTTTTTACTAGCAGCCAACTCTGCGGCTCTATTGATGTTAGTTATATTTTCTACAATGTTTTTATATTCCATTTGTTTTTCCTGCAACACTCAATAATTCTTAATATATCATAGTCCAAGTTGCGACCTAAGCTCGACTTTGGCCAATTAGGCAGCAAAGCAAAGAGTATCAATAAAGCGGTTGAAAAGAGACCGAGGAATTTCAAGGAGTATAATACTCCCAAAAACTGGGCAAGCTGTGTTTTTGATGATAGGCTAATCTTTCAGAAGGTTTCAAGGTTGGTTAGATAGGTTAACAGGACAAACGCATTATAAACTACTAGAAAATAAAAGGGTTAGAAAAGCCAATAAATAACCATTGTTTATTAGGTTAATAAAACTCTTTGCTGGTTTGGCTTTGTGCTCATTGCTTAACAATGGTTAAATTCCCTGTTTCCATAAGTTATTTCTTTTCCTTAGTTTTATAATGCGTTTGCTCTGGATAGGTTAAGAGTTGCAATTATTGATTATGATACGAGGCTTTTATTACTAAGTATAATGACGAATAATGTCTTAAAACAACTTGGCTATTTAGAAGAACAAATCCTAGTAACAATACTTATCCTACAAAAACAACTTGAGAAAGCTTTTGGGTTACTAGTTTTTTAATATACTCCTTTCTCTTTTTTCTTTTTCGAGAACTAAATGATCCTCCTATAAAATAACCATTATTTGTGATCACACTCACTTTGCTTAAGTTTATCTACCTCTAAAAGCCAATGACTAATATCATTAAACACATCTTTATATTGAGAAAAGAAAAGAAAGTGATCTTGCTTATCATAGAGTTTCTCTGTGACATTAAAATTTAGTTCTCGTAACGATGAATTAAAGTGCAAAACACTTTGAAGAGAAATACGTTCATCATCTTTTCCTGTTATAACTAGTACTAGAGGTTTAGGTTTATTGCTAGGAAGACTGCTACCAAGTAGTAAAGCATCAGTCACTGGAGAAATAAAAATCAATCCACTAAATTTATTTGGCCTTTCACTAACAACTTGACATACTCCTAATCCACCATTAGATAATCCTGCTAAATAAATTCTACTTTGATCAATATTAGCAAATTTACTAGCATCTGTTAAAACTTCATCAATAACTTGTGTACTTTGAGGTAACCGCCACTTACCAAATCCAAAGCTAGGTGCAATAATTACATATCCCTTTTCTTCTGCAAACTTTGACCAAACCCATGTATAAGATTTGAAATTTCCTAAACTGCCATGTAGAAAAACAATAACAGGCAAAGCTTTACTATGATCTCTAGGAATATACATGTAGTAATGTCCTGTGTATAGAGTTTTGCTTAAAAGATCTGTATATGCCCAAGTCATTACAGACCCTAGCTGTTGAAAATTTTTATCTGCTTCCATTTCGCGATATATATTAAACGTAAATTGTGAAACACGGTTTGCTCGTTCTTGTGTCATAGTAGAATCTATAGAAGACATTAGCCTAAAACCTAAATTAACTTGTTCTATTTCCGGTACAATGTTTGAGAATGAATAAGTAGGAAAACTTAATGAATTAGTAAAGTGATTTTGAACTGGTGAATTTGCAGGAGCCTTACCAGAAGGAGTTTTAAGTAGTACCAAAGCAAGCAACACTACAATCACAGTACTTAGAGTAATACTTGTCCAACCCCAAATTCCAAGAGGTTTAGGCTTTTGCCACCAATATGAATAAAACAAAGGTAATAAAGATGAAATTATACCTATAACAGCTAAACTGTAACCCACCAAAGTCTTAGCATTAAATAGCACCCAAATTGATAAGGGAACTACCAAAAATAAGAATAAAAAGTAAAGTAAAGTAAAAATTAATTTAGCTAATTTGTATACCATAACGCATATATTTTTCTCATATTAAATGATACTGATTGCTTAAAACTGATTTACCTACTGCTTCTACCATTTATGGTGATAAAGCCTATAAAGATTATTCTATTGAGGATATGCTTAAGTAATCTCTTGATATTACTAAGCTACTCTTAAAGGTGTTTGCATGGCAAACCAATTAACAACCACTGCCTCCACCTTCATAAATCTTTATCCATTGACCATGTTTTTTCTTATAGATTAGATAGCCTGTGTTTTTTGATGTGTATATGTTTTTAATTATAATCTCATCAATACCATCACCATCTAGGTCTATTTGATCAACAAAAAGCCGTTGCCATATATCAGTGCCACTTTCAGGAGCTTCATTATACAAACTTAAACTTGCTTTGTAGGTAGTATTCTGTCTTTCAGCAACGATGAAGAGCCTAAATAAAGTTGGTGTCTTTTCGTTTACTTCTTCCCCTATAGTAACACTGCCAACTAATTCTGCTTTACCGTCTCCATTGAAATCAACAGCATCCAAACTTATAATGCTTATATTTTTAAGTTGATCTTTGGGAACACCTTTTTGTTGATATATTTTTTCGGCAAGTAATAGCATGGCTGATTTTTCACTTTGATCAGCACTACGTCGGAAACTCCTTTTAACTCCTATGGCGGGAGAATTTGTAGCCAAAACTCTAGTTTCTCCTTCTACATTAATAGACGTTTTTAGCTGTACTTTAGCAATGGTTGAGCACCCTTCATCTATCTGCTCATCTATTATTGCTGTACCTAGCTTACTACCACCAAAGAGTAGAGAGTAAGACGTACCTTTTTTATAATAGTTTGATACAAACTGCTGGTATTTAACATTATCTTCTTCTACATCAAAACCGATAGGTTGAATAAAATGATCTCTGTCTATGATAACAACAGGTTCAATAAGCAATTCCTCATGCGAGCTATCATTTTCTATAGCAAAAATTATCGTTTCTGGTGCTCTTTTTTTTGAATCTTTTTTTATCTGGCTTTCAGCGAATAAATCTGCTGAAAAAACCAGTGATATGATAAATACCATCGTAAAACCACAAATAAAAATTAATCTATTTTTCATTATGTTGCCATTCCTTACTTAATAATCTTTATTGCCAATTTATATTTTTTTGCCCCTCTCTTTCAACAGCTTCAAAATCATTTAACCGTGAGCTATCAATAACAGAAACGTTAAAATGTTTATTTGGATCTTGCTTTGTAAGATTGATAAACCGTTGATAATTCTCTTTTACAGGCACAACTAAACAGCCTGCAGAAAAATTGGTTCTATCAAGCCTGTTTCCTCCATAATGTATTTTGAAAGTTCGATCTAAACTGATTTCAGGTTGGTTTATCTCTTTTTCATCAATATTTCCTTCAAATTGCCCGTTGCCTACATACTTATCCCTGATGATAGTAAGAGGTTTGCCTTCAACTGGCCGTAGTGCATCATATACTCCATGGCCTCCTTCTGGTGCAATACCATTATGTTTATCTAATATGTATTCATAGTTCCCTTCACCAACATGACCAAAGCCTTTGGAGTTTTCCTTTGGAGAATTTTTTGCTGGATCAAAGTTAGCTGGCACATATTCAACATGTCGCTTATTCTGTTTGTCGGTATAAAGTAAAACTAAAGTGCTATTTATTTTTCCACCATTTTCAGGTGTTACTCCACTAATACGTTGTTTATCTGTATCGCTAGTTATCAATTTACCATTTTGTGGCTTACCATTAACATAATCTCTAATTGCCACAATATTAATCTGATTTGGCTCTCTGTTAATGGTGCCTCCTCGTTCCTCCACTAAAGACTCATAATAAGAATATGCTTCATTAGCGGGCATTAGCTTTCCATTTACCACAATAGGTTCTTGATCCACTGCGGCTTTATATTGCGGTAATTTAGATTCTTCTACCGCAGTTTTCGCTTTATTGGTTTCAAATGTTTCAGCCTTTGATATTTCAGGTGAGCTAGCAGAAATTTCTTTTTGGTTGCTATGATTATCCACATTTGATTGTGGAACTAAGGCTTGTTGTAATTTGCTTGAAATAAAAGAGGCTTGTAAAAAACTAGTAGATATTTTTTCTTGGTAATCTACTAAGTTTGTTTGTTCAGGACTTGTTTCTGTATTTACTGTTGTGTTTATGTCTTTGTGACTTAGTTCTTGTTCATTAATTTCTATGAAATTTGCAAAATTACTGTTATTGATTGTTACCATATTTTCCTTCCTATAGATCCTATATTGTAAATAATCTATTAGAGGTAAGATCAAAATATGTGCCATTTTTTAATAAGACAATTAATTGCAGAAGATATTGTAACTACAATACGGCAAAAGGGTTAGAGTTATTTAATACAAGGACGTGCGGATCGAGATAGTGCCCAAAATGGCATTTCGTCAATTATGGCAATGCCAATTATGGCAAGCATGTCAGAAAAACCAAAATATACACCAGCCGAGAAAGTAGTCCTATTAAGAAAACATTCAATAGAAAAAGAACCCGTTTCAAAAATCTCTGAAGAGAATCGGCTACATAAATTGGCCAGACGTCTGGCCAATTTGTTCTATTTGATTATTCCTGTTTATTAGTTATGGGCTAAACCTATTTCCAATGAGCCAAAAGAAGCAATTTATGTTCTTCTGGTAAACATTCACTTATTTCTTGAAAGTCTCTCCAGTTACGTGTAGCAAATCCATAACCTGAGGCTAAAGCTGTTGCAGCTATGTAAATATCATTACGCAAACGATTAGCATTACTTCCACCAATATTAGCGAAAATGTAAGCTGCTATCTTGGCAGCAAGCCTATTAAAATCAACCACATTAAAGTTATCTAGCATTTTTTCTGTGTTCACATAGCTTGTTTTTATATGTTCGGCAGGCTTTTTATACTTTATATGTTTGGCTAACTCATTTTCTATTCCTTCAAGTACCTCAAAAACTGTTATAGAAGAAATGAAAGGAAGTTCTTTATGATGCTTTAGATATAGACGGATAGGCTCTACTACAAATGGTTTATTGCGCTGGTATTCGCTAAAAATATTAGTATCAATAATTAAGGTGGTGTCAGGCGTGACAGTACCTATAGCCATGGTTGATTAAGTTAAATCCTTTGTTTCTTTTCTAGGACGAATGGCTTCTTTTTGTTCTTCAGATAAACCCTTTAAGCTAGCCTCAGCTAATCTGTTACATTTCTCAAAGAGAAGATCTGTAAGGTTATCTTCTAGACTAATTAAGTCTTGAATGAAATTGTTCCACGCTGATTTTGGTAGTCCAGAAGCATCAGAAGACCCAATAACCATTGATTTGTAAGCTGCATGTCGTCTTTTTAACAATTCGCTAATTTCTCTAGGTGACAACTCAAAGCAAAGTTTTAAGTCTAGGTTTATACTAGGCCATGTTACTGATACCACGCTAGCCAAAGCAACTATAGCCATTAAACTATTAGTAACAAACTCTACTTCTGTACTCTCATACTCTGGTTCTAAAACTAAAGAGCCTGTCTCTGTCTGAAAATATACATTATCTTCTGTAACTCGACCTTGTAAGACTAAAATCACCCTTGCATAATCACTTAACTTAGCTTTTACAATAAGTTTATCTACTGTACGTTCTATACTAGTAACCGGCGTAGAAAAATCAAAAAGCAGCTCAGAGAAAGAAAAGCTCAATGAAGCAGACTGCGCAGGAAATGCCAGCGTAGTTAGTGGCAATTTATTAGGTACAATATCTATATAAGATAAGCTATGTGACTGAATGTTAATCCTAATATCAACTTTACTCGCTATATTTTAAAATTTTAGCATACCAAATAATATTAATCTTACTATTTTGACAATTTTAACCTCTAGGCCTTTTAAGAAATTGGGTTACAACTCCATACATATCACCTATTAACCCTTCTAAAGTATGCTCTATATCTTCCAAAGGCCCTAATTTACTAGTCCAATTCCCATTATCTAGTTGTCTAGCCGCATGACTTGGCACACCATTAATAGTATATAAAGCTATTTTTTCAAAACCTATCTCTAACTCGCCATTATCACATATACTATAACCTAACAAACCATATGCTATTATAAAGGCTCTAACTGTATTTTCACGAGGGGCCCCTTCCGGCCAATATCCGCTATGGATAGGCCACCACCATTCTTTTTGATCACTGGCTGCCCAAGCAATACAGTTATATTTTCGTGTTTGTGGGCTAGTAATTTGATAATAAGTATTTTTTAGATTTGGAAAAAATTTCTCAATGTACTCCGATTTGTTATCCGACATGCAATCTACTCCACTAGTCCTTTATTTTTACCCCACTCTAACCAGGCTTGTGTCATTTCCTCTATTTTTCCATGAATTTCTGGAGGCATTGGATCTTCTCCAGTGATTGTATACAACGCATAAAACCAAAAATTTGGGGATTCTTTCAATTCATTTAATATCCATGGAACAGCTTCTTTTCCCATAGCAATAATCTCTTGATAGGCTGGGTGTTCGACCATCATTGTTAATGATGAAAGAAAAGCTGTTTCTTCAGTCCAAATTTTTACTAGCTCTTTAAACCTTTGTTTCTTGCGCTCTATTTCTTCTTTTGAACTAATATGTGGAGGTTTATCTGTTTTAGGAATTTTTCCTTCTGCCTGTCCTTCGTATGTTAGTAAAAACACTATATCTGTTAGCTGGCGGCGAAAAGATTCATTATCAACAAATTGCTTGTATAGCTGTGTGTCATCCTTAAGCACATGTCCCATAACTCGCGATAATGCCCTATCATGCTCAATACGGGCGTTTTGTCGGTCAGAGTTTTTCTTGGCATTTTGGAAAGCTACATCAGCAGCTACTTGCCTTGGAATATCTTCTAAAATAAGCCTGTTAACGCGGTCTGAATCTGTCCATTCAATATTGCCGCATAAGTCATTTACATGCTTAACAATATTGCTTAGCTTATCTAATTTGGGTTCAGCTTTATGAACATTAATACTTGTTGGTACTGGCTCTATTTCAGCATTTGTATCTGCTAGAGTTATGGCTATTGTTGCTTTTTTCTCAATGCGGTAACTATCCATGTCTATTGTTTCTAAAATACCACGAGAAAAATCCTCCTCCCTTGGTGCTGGCAACTTAGGAACTAGAAAGTTTAGAAAAATAGATAGCTTTTCCCAGTCCGCATATTTGTAGGTTAAAATAGAGGCAAGAAAGTTGTAAGTACGAATAAAAGCTTTTGCCTTGCTCTTAAAATTTACTTGTCCATCTTCGTCAAGATGTACTTTATAATTTGCTACACATTCATCAAGAATAGGGTCAAGCTTATCTCTGTCAGCACCTTTTAAGTATAAGTCTACTAGCTCCTGAATTTGGTCTGTAATATAAACTTGATAGTTATCTAAATCTGCTTTTAGATCATGCAATTTGTTAGGATCTGTTTCAGCACTAAGAATCGTAGTTCGATAATAAGCGGCAAAGGCTGACCTAATAGTCTCTACATCATTTATAAAATCCAGAATAAATGTGTCGTATTTTTGCGGATGAGCGCGGTTAAGGCGTGAAAGTGTTTGTACTGCTTTAATGCCTCCTAGAGTTTTGTCTACATACATTGTATGCAATAAAGGCTCGTCATAACCCGTCTGGAATTTATCGGCGCATATTAAAAACCGATAAGGATCTTCTTGGAAACGATCAGCAATCATACTACTAGGAAACCCATTTAGCGTTGCTTCTGTAACTTTTGCTCCACCATATTCATGCTCACCAGAAAAAGCAACTATAGCTTTATACTTACTTCCATACTCTTTTAAGTGATCACGAATTGCGTGATAATACTGTATAGCTCGCTCAATGCCGTTTGTTACAACCATTGCACGAGCTTGACCACCTATTTTATTTAGCCCTATTACTTGCTCATGAAAATGCTCTACCATAATTTCTGCTTTTAGCTTAATAGCATGGTCATGCGATTCTATGTATTGTCGTAGTTTCTTATGAGCTTTTTTGATGTCAAATTCTGGATCGGCTTCTATCTTTTTTACCAGCTTATAGTAGCTTTCTACAGGCGTATAACTCTTTAGCACATCCATTATAAAGCCTTCCTGAATGGCTTGTTTCATAGTGTAGCTATGGAAAGCATAATATTTGGTTTCGCCATCTTCTCTGTAAGGTTCGCCAAAAATTTCTAGTGTTTTATTCTTTGGAGTAGCTGTAAAGGCAAAATAGCTAGCATTAGAAAGCATTTGTCGTGCTTCCATAATTTTATTAATGAGATTTTCTGTAGTCTCGTCGTCTTCTTCTGATCCTGCTTCAGAAAGGGCAATATTCATAGCCGCAGAGGTGCGACCACCTTGGCTAGAGTGCGCTTCATCAATGATAATGGCGAATTTTCTATCTCTAAAATCTTTTTCAATTTCTTCTATAATAAAAGGAAACTTTTGCACTGTAGTAATAATAAGCTTCTTGCCTGATTCTATGAACTTCCGTAGTTCGCTAGAACTTTGTGCATGTCCTATAGTTGCACTAACTTGAGCAAAATGTTTGATAGTCTCTTGAATTTGGTGGTCTAGGATACGGCGATCAGTTACTACAAAAATTGAATCAAAAATTGCTTTCTCATTTCTACGTAAGCTAATTAGTTGATGTGCAAGCCAAGCAATAGAGTTACTTTTTCCGCTACCGGCTGAAT
The DNA here is from genome assembly GCA_039812885.1 of Blastocatellia bacterium. GTDB lineage: Bacteria > Acidobacteriota > Blastocatellia > Chloracidobacteriales > JADJPF01 > JADJPF01. The sequence goes on along the minus strand of JBDIBI010000045.1, from coordinate 17,071 downwards.
GTTGAATTAGATAGCGTTTTCCAACATCCCTAGTGCTTACACTTGCAAGCAATCGGGTAACTACATCTAACTGATGATAGCGTGGAAATATTTGCTCTTTCTTTTTAGCTCCTGTTTTTTCATCTTTTTTTTCTACAAGCTGAGCGTAATTTTCTAAAATGTTTGTTAGTCCTTTAGGTGTAAGCACTTGCTTCCACAAGTAATCTGTTTTTAATCCATCTGGATTAGGTGGATTACCTGCTCCATCATTCCAACCCTTATTAAAAGGCAAAAACCAAGACTGTTTTCCTTTTAAGTTTGTACACATCCACACTTCGTGGTCATCTACGGCAAAATGCACTACACATCGGCCAAACATAAAAAGCAATTCGCGTGGGTCACGATCTCGTTTATATTGCTGGATTGCATCTTCTACAGTTTGTTTAGTTAAATTGTTTTTTAATTCAAAAGTAGCGATTGGTAAACCATTGATAAATAGGCATAAGTCCAATGCCAAGCGGCTTTCATCTCGGCTATAACGTAGTTGACGAGTAATACTAAATCGATTAGCAGCAAAGCGTTCTTCTGCTTTTGTATTTCCTGGCGAAGGCGTAGCGTAAAAAAGCATTATTTCAGCAGGGCCATGTTTTATTCCCTTACGCATTATATCTATAACGCCGCGTTTGGTAATTTCTCCTTGTAGCCTAGCAAGAAACTTGTGCCTAGTTGGACTATCATTTTCCAAGTCAAGCGTTGCCAACACCTTATCCTGTGTAGCGTTTAGGAAAGCTTGCAACTGTACCAAATCAATAGCATATTCCCTGGTATAATCCTTATAGTTGCCAGCTATCCAACCAGCATCAACCATTGAGCTAAAAATCAAGGTTTCCAAGCCTTTTTCGCTAGTATCTGTCACACGGTTATTTGTCATAATTAATCCTCCGTAGTGATAGTTTCAAGGTCTTGCTCTGTTTCGTCCATTTCGTCTGGGTTTTGTTCCTCATCCAAAGCTTCTTGCTCTAAAAATTCTAGCTCATTTAGCTCTTCTGGAAGGCTTTCTGCCGCTTCTCGTACATCTAGCTTACCTGTAACTACATCAGTAATCAAGCGGGTGTGGTATTCCTTTATGAGATGAATTTGTTTGTTAATATCATTTATCACATTATCTACTTGAAATATTTCGTTATAAACTTGTTGGACAATGTATTGTTGTTCTTTAATATCAGGTCTTATTACTTTTTGTTTTTTTACCATTCCTCCTGTAATGAGAGGTTGAGCATTTGCTTTAGACAGTGAATTTAGATTCATTACTCTCATTTGTAATGCTAAGTATTCTAAATTAAATCCTTTAGCCTTAGAAATATGTAGTGCATTATCTGTTACCCATGCTGATTCTCTAAGAAAATGAATATTTCCACAAAGCGCGCCAACTCTTCCTACTGCAATAGTTCTACTTTCAACATTAGTAAATGAAGTGTATCCCATGATCCCATTTCCACCTATTACAGGATAGTTAAAACTAGAATTACGGTCACTCACTAACGGTTTTTTTCCAAGAAACTCGCCAGACCCTATACAAATACACCATTTCAAGGGTACAATCTCCCACCCTTCTGGCACATCTCCCAACCATTCCACGCCCGAAGGCTTGAGCCGCACATTAGGATCAAGGCCGCGTGTTACAGCTTTGTTGATGATGGCTTGTTTTTGCTCATTCAACAGCTTGCTTAGCTTTTTCTTAGTGCTGATGTAGCAACGGATAAGGTGTCCTATATATTTAAGATAATTTACAATATAGGACTGCTCAACAAGAGGAGGACATATGAGAGGTATTTGCAAAAACTGTTCTGGATAAAGGCGTAGTCGAGATGTAGTAATACCTGTAGAACGGCAATAATATTCAGAAACATATGGTCGTATTCTAAGCAAATAATCCAGAAAATCTGGCAAAAAGCTTCTTACTAGCTGATTTGGGCGGTAAACACCATATGATGGACTTGTTAATCCAACTTGTTTTACAACTCCAAGAGCACCCATCCATGCCCACATAGTATTAATGGCTATATCGCCAGGCCGACAAAGTTTATATCCGACATTCGATTCAGCCAAAAACATATTAACATTTTTTTGACTACGCGGTGTTACTCCTGTGAGATGTGAGACAGAAAGAAGTTCTTCTTTTCCAGTAGTTGAACGCTCATCCACTTCCTTAAAAAAGGTTTTTGCGCGCTTTTCAACCCAATGTGTTGGTATTTTTCCTAGCCAAGACACACTAGAACCTTTGTATTCAGTATAAGGCTTAAGTTTGTGTTCTATCATCTTGCTACACCACCTAGAATTTGCTCAAGTAACCCTTCTGTCTCTTTCTCTAAGGCTAAAATATCAGCGCGAATGTCTTCTAACTCTCGTAAATCCTGTGGTTTATAAAAATAACGAGTAAAGGAAATTTCATAGCCGATTTTGGTTGCGGCTTTGTCTACCCAAGCATCAGCTACGTGTGGCCAAACTTCACGCTTAACAAAGGCCTCTATACCACCTTTCTCAAGCAAAGGCACTTGCTCAGTGTCGCGCAACTCTGAATCAGGCTCATATTCAACAATGGCTGCTTTGCCGTCTACTTTTGTTGAGTAAAAACCGTGTAATGGATCAGGTTGAATTTTACCTGGCTTGTGCTCTCGTTTGATTAATGGTGCGGCTGTCTCATCTTTTTTGGCTAATTCATTTTGTAACAGCTTCAACCGCTTGCTAGAAAGCTTAGCGCCGTAAAATATAGACAATTCTTCTGCCGTAGACAAAAACAAGTTGTAATCCTTACAAAGCGTGGCACCAAGCCTTTCAGCTACTTTATCAATCAAATCTGCTAAATCCTCATCCTTAGCCCTAACACAAACTTGACGAAAAGTAGCGCGTGAATTGTCAGAAAGGTCTATGGACAGGCGCAATGGCCGCTCTACAGTTATTTTTGAGTAACCAAAAGTCTGATTAGGAAAAATCTTAGACTCGTCTGTTTCCTTAAAATCAATAAAAGTGTCACAGATACGTTTGATATTTTCCTCTGAAAGCTCACAGTTTTTCTTACCCATATTTTTACGTAATGGCTTAAACCAGTTAGTAGCATCAATTAGTTGGATTTTGCCTTTTCTATGTGAGGGTTTGCGGTTAGTGAGTACCCAAATATAAGTAGCAATACCAGTGTTATAAAACATATTAAGAGGCAAAGCAATAATGCCTTCTAGCCAATCATTTTCAATAATCCAGCGACGAATATTGCTTTCACCTTGTCCAGCATCCCCAGTAAACAATGATGAACCGTTATGAACTTCAGCAATGCGGCTACCAAGTGCTGTATCCTGTTTCATTTTACTAAGCAAATTCACTAGGAAAAGTAACTGTCCATCGCTAGAACGAGTAAGCAAAGAAAACTCTGTATCTCCATCATGTTCAACAACAAAGCGGGGATCTTTGATTTGATCTTTGCCTCCCATACGGTCAAGATCGCTTTTCCAGCTTTTACCATAAGGCGGGTTAGAAAGCATAAAGTCAAATTCTTTGTTACGAAAGGCATCATTAGAAAGTGTTGAATATTCTGGCCCACCAATTATGTTGTCTGCTGCTTCACCTTCGCCTTTAAGCAATAGGTCAGCCTTGCAAATAGCATAGGTTTCGGCGTTTATCTCTTGGCCGTAAAGATGTGGAGTTACTCGTTTGTTATGTTCTCTAGCAAGTTGTAGAAGCGTTTCTTCAGCTACAGTTAGCATTCCACCAGTACCGCAAGCTCCATCATAAATCAAATAACTTGCATCTTTTATTTGCTCTGCAATAGGCAAGAAAATCAAATTAGCCATTAATTTTACTGCATCGCGTGGTGTCCAATGTTCTCCGGCTTCTTCGTTGTTTTCTTCGTTAAAACGTCTGACTAATTCCTCAAAGATTGTTCCCATTGCATGATTATCAAGTCCAGGCTGTTTTACTGTACCATCAGCATTAAGAACAGGCTTAGGGCTTAAATTAATGGAATCATCCAATAACTTTTCTATTAATTTTCCAAGCGTATCTGCTTTAGAAAGTCTAGGAATTTGATTGCGAAACTCAAAATTAGTAAGGATTTCCTGAACATTTGGAGAAAAGCCGTCTAAATAGGCTTCAAAATCAGCTCTAAGCTGCTGTTGATTAGCGCGAGAGCGTAAATCACGGAGTGTAAATTTTGAAGTATTATAAAAAGCTTTTCCAGAGGCTTGTCTTAGTGGTTGATCTTGGTTTTCAATTTTTGCTTGATCTAGCATAGCCTTCATATCTAGCACAGCTTGTTTTGTTGGCTCTAACTCTGCATCCAAACGGCGCAGCACTGTCATAGGCAAAATTACATCCCTATATTTGCCTCGGACATATAAATCACGCAGAATATCATCAGCAATACCCCAGATAAAATTAGCAATCCACGAAAGTTGGCTTTGTTCCATTATTCCTATTCCTTCATAAAATTATTTTTCTCTTAACCCACTGCCCCAAACCTCAACACCTTTTCCTAATCGCTGACCTTGCCAAAGCCTTTCAACACAGTGGCGGCGCAGTAAGTTTTTCCACATCTGTAAATTAGCAAATGTTTCTTCATCTGCATCAAAGAGCGAAAAAACAGACCGAGCTGCTACTAGAATCATTTTCTCTTTAGCACGGCTCATCGCTACTGTTAAACGACGAGGGTCAAGCAAAAACTTACTCGATGCCATTACATATTCTCTATCGCTTTCCGTAGCACTTACTAAGATAACATTGCGCTCACCACCTTGGAAACGTTCTACAGTGTCAACGGCTGAACGGGTTTCATTACTATAGTTATTAACACGAGACTCTAGAAAAGGAAAAGCCGTTTTTATCGCCATTCGTTGCATACGGTGTGGGACAACTATGCCAAGTCCATTTGTGGCATCTAGACAATATAAATTTTCATCTGCAAGAGCCGTTAAAATAGGCGCTATAAGCTCTTGTTCAAATGGATTCTTAGTTTGGCTCTCTGATTCTTCGTGAACTACTACAATTATTGGATATTCAGGAGATAAAACGGCATGAACAAAGCTGTCTACATGGTTAAATTTGGCTAGTAAGTTTTTCTTCTTAGAGTGATAGTTGATACCATCTTTCTGATAAACTTCTTGCCGTAAAACCTCTGCCATTACTTTATGTAAGCGAAAACTCTCCTCAAACTTAATCATAGGTGGCTTAAGCATTACCAAAGCGGCAAAGAGTGACTCATAGGTTTTATAGTCTTGGAATGTTCGTCTTGGCTCTGAATCCCAATCATGATGGACTATGGGAGGCATTTGACGATGATCACCTACTACAATAATTTGCCCATTTGAGTAAAGCGGTAAGGCTGCCATCATCGCTTCAGGAATATTCATTTGTGAAGCCTCGTCTAGAACTAAACAATGGCAAAAATAATGTCCAAGTAAACCATCGTCTTTGCTCCATTTGCCACGAATCATTCCACGAATACCGCCTGGCAAAGCCGCTACTATGCACCAAGGATATTTGGCTAATTCATCAACATTGTTGTCTTGTCCATCAGCTTTTAAGAAGTCTTTGGAAAGAGCATTTATGCCTAATGGCGGTAAGCTATTTGGATTTAGGCGGAAAAGCGAGACTTCTAGCAACCTTGAATCTATGTAGTTAACAAATATAGAAGGATGCTCTAATGATAATTTCTTAAGCTTGTTTTGTACACTAAGAATATTTTCTATTAAAACATCTGTTGCAGCATGAGTTTTACAGCAAACATAAACGTGAAACCTCATTCCCGCAGCCATTGCGCCTTGAATACGGGCAAAAACGGCAAATGCAGTAGAATAGCTTTTGCCTGTTCCTGGTGGCCCTTGAACTAGTAGGATAGGGTCTTGTCCATGCGCACCAATATAAGCACGTTTGCTTGGCTCAAAATCATGCAATGCTCCAGCATCTTTAAGCCTATCTAGGCCAGCTAAAAACTTTGCTTGTCCATCTATAGCGGCTTGAGGCCAAGAGACTTGGGCTTGAGCTAAGTTTTTAACTCTGTCATATAGAGTGTTATGTCCTAGTTCTAAGCCAGCCTCAAAACGGCATAAAGTTTCTGTCACTTCGCTACAATAATAACCGTAATAGCTATTAGGGTCACTATCTATTGTATAAAGCTTACCGTCAATAAGAGGCTTATCTATCGAAGTAAATGCATAGCCCCGTTTTAGTGTGCTGAAGCTATTTTGCAGCTTTAAGTAAACATATCCAGAAATAGCTCGCCCTTGCTCATCACGCTTAACAACAATTTCTGCTAGGTCGGCGCGTGTTCCATAAAGCATTTGCTTAGGTGTAGGTGTAAATTCTATGCGCTTGTCTTGCTCTAAACGCTCATCAGTAGTTAGCCGAGGATAAAGAATAAAGCGGCTTCCTGGCTCAAGTCTTGTTAGAGAAAGGATTTCCTCTAATTCGCTATCAACTCCAGTAGTTTCTAAACGCAAACGTACTTCTAAGCCTTCTTGTGACCAATCTGTTTCTGCTTTTTGTTCTTTAGATAAGCGTATTTGTTTTGCATCAGGTTTAGCAACTAAATATGCAGCCCTGTATTGTTCTCTAAGTAACCTACGTCTTTCATTTTCACGATTAGTGGAAGCTGTTTCTGGTGATTGGTCTGCCTCATAGTACCTAAGTAAAAGGGTTTCGCCCATTAACACTCTTCTTTCTGGAGCAATATGATGAAGAGTTTTCCAAGCATTTAGCTCAACATGCCTTTCAATGGTAAGAAATTCATCTAAAGCCGCAGCTAAATGGCGAGCTTTGTCAGTGAAATTGGCTAAGTCTGGTAAATCAAAAGATTGCTTTTCTGTAAACTGGTTTCCTTTGAAGTCTTTAGCAATACACTCCATTGCTTCTAGTCTACGTGATTGAAAGCCCTTGAGTTGGTCAATTGTCACATTCCGATAAGGTGCAAAAGGATCAGCACCTTTATCAACTGCTAAGGGAAGGCTATTCCAAGCAGCATAAGCAAATTCTAGCGGGATTTGGCTACCAAAACGGGAGCGGTTAGTGTACCAATAAGATGTTCCATCGGAATTATCAATCTTACCCCAAAAATCAAACATTCTTTCGTTAAAAATCTCTCGGTAGTTTTCTCCTTTATTCCAATCAAACTTTAGGTAAGCGGCTACAGCTTGAAGGGACTGGCAAACCATCGGATAGTTTTTTAGCTCTCTAATTTCCTGGTCTAGAAAGCTGGCTATAGGCGAATCAAAAGCCGCTATTTGAGTCATAAAATCATATAAAGGAGTTGTTCCTAACACAGTAGAAAAGTTTCTAGCTAGACCTTCTAGCAAAATACGCTGTTCGTTTTTATTAAAGAAAATAACGTGGATTGGAGCTTTCTTTTTTCCATTTTCATCAAGTGCAGCTAAATCGACTACAGCCTTTAAGGTGTCGCGTATCCAATGGATAAACAAATCTCGCTCTTTTTCTGCCTGTTCTGGGGCTTCATCAGTAATATAAACTATGCTTTTACGCCTTTGAGGAGACTCTACACCTTTTTCAGAACAGACTACTAGAGAACCAAGCATATAAATTCGGTTTTGTAAGTGGTCAAGTTGGGCATCAATATAAATACGCACAAGATTAGGGTTTTGGCGAGCATCAGAGTAAGGCAATGAGCCATAGCCTTTTGAAGGAATATAAGTAACAGCTTCGATATTATCCTTTTTCCATTTGCGATAAAGCCTTGCTCTGTGAATTATTTCATCTAGCCGAGGCCCAACAGGCCAAGTAGCAGCGATTTTCTTTACAATGGCTTCTTTGCCAGGAGCAGGAACTAATTCAATTTGCTCGCTTCCTGACTGGCCGCTAGAACGCACCATATCTTTCAAAATAGCAGTTTCATAGATAGTATCAATCCCTGCGTTCTTTAGCGCACTTTTATCTCTAGCAGACATATAAGGAAGCACTGAAAGGTCATCTTTTTCTACGCTCCATTTCATACAAAATTCATTATAAAGACAACCATCACACTTATAGGAAAGATAGTAAGGAATTTTATCAAATGGTGTGCTAGCAATACGATGAGCAGCAGAATTTGGGCCAGTAACTAAATCATAGACAGATTCAAGATAAACTTCTTTATCAGCAATTATTTCTAGGAAGATGTCTTCTGTACCAAATAGTTTAGCTGCTAGCTCGCGTTGCTGTTCATATTGGGCGGCTTCTTCAGGAAGGCTAGCTTTAATAACATCGGCTTGGCCTGTATAAAGAATGCCTATATCCATTGACTCATAAGTAATATTAGATTCTTCAAAAAGCCGCATTAACATTGCTTGGTAAAAGGCTACTTGTAATCGATGCTCTACTTTTACAGAAGTAGTGCTTTTCATATCAATAATTAGAATGCGTAATAAGCCGTTCTTATCTCGTTCAAGCTTAATAAGGTCAACATCTCCTCTAATTTGCCAACCGTCTAAGTTAAGTTCTAACCTTGCTTGAAAAACAAATATTTTTTCTCCTCTTGCTAGTGAGTTTACTAATAAAAGGATTCGTATGTTATCACTATGCAAAGTTCTATTACCAATAGGCTCACTAGCAAAGTTAAACTTAATAAAAGACTTCGAGACAGCTTGCTCAACTTCCTTTTCAAAATCTCCGCCTGATAGGTTGAGCAATGGTGGTATTGCTTGGGCAAAAACACCATAATCTTCCATAAAATTGCGATTTATAGATTTTTCATGTAATCGAAGGCGCAAATAACGCTCACATTGCTCTAGCCGAATAAATTGAGAAACATCTGTTGGAGAGAGATGTTTAAGATGTGCTTTATTAACATCCATGTTTATGGTTGTGGGCATTAATTAGCCTTTCCTTATATTTTCTAAGCTTAGAGGTGATAGTTATAAATAGTTTTTTTACTTAGTCGCATATCTAATCACTACTTTGTTTAATTTGCCCGATGACCCAATCAAGAACATTAATAAATTCAGTTAATGCTGTTTCATTTTTTAGTATAGACAATGCGATTTTAGGACGACCTTTTAAAGTGTTTGGGTTTAATGGTATATTTACTCCCGGAACTTTGTTTAATAAGTTTAACAGTTCCTCTCTTTTTGACTCATCAATGAACGGTTTTCTAATTTTAAGATATTGAAATATTATTTCTATTTGGCCATCAGCTCTAATAACAATAGGCCAGTATGTTCTTTTGTTGTGGTAGAGGTAAGGCCAAAATATTGTTCTTTGGCTGTTTTTATGCCACTCAAATCTTGGTAAGTTCGTACTAGCCCATTGTTTTAACTTTCTGACTATTGGTATTTGTTCGGCAAATTCACCAGCCTCCATTGTTTCAAAAAATGTGTTTTCATCACATTTTTCGCCATCTTGAATTTCATCATTCATTATTTCTTCTTGGCTTAACTCTACTTGCCACTCATCTAATGGTATTTCAAAAGCAGCTAACAATTGACAACAATATTTTTCTATATATTTAGCTGACCAGTTAGTTTCTAAAAATAGACCTTCTTTAATTTCTCTTCCTTTACGACATTTATCTTTTTCCACTTTAAGCAGATGAGGAAACTCATTGACCAAAGACTGAAACTTTTCGGTATCTAGCTTATAGAGATTAATAACTGTAGCAAAAAATATGTCCGTCCAAGAATCTACATCATGTTTATATCCAAACATTGTTAAGCTCTTAGGTATTCTTCTAGAAAGGGTTTCTGTTTTTTTTTCTGCATCCTTGCTATCACCGAAGTACGGCCATACTTTAAGTAAAATCTCGGAAAGATGCTCTGCACGCTCTTCTATATCATCTCTAGTCCAAGAGGCTTTATCCTGAAAATATTTATTTAGTTCTAAGTGGCTTTCCTTAAGGAATTCCTTTTTAGCATCAAATTTTTTATTAGAAAGCTCAGAATTATATGCTGTAAGTGTAAGGTTACCTAAAGTATGTAAAAATAGCTCATGAGTAGCTTCCCAATCTTCTCCTAGCTCTGTTTTCCAAACATCTTCAAGGGTTTGAGGCATAATGTGTTCTACAGTTAAGCTATCAAAAGGAACCTTTTCTTTATGACCATAATGCTGTTCAATGGCTTCTAGGATTAACTTAGTCCTAACAATCTTATTTCCTGCTCCATAAAGCTTGCTGCTAACCAAATTCCTCTTAAAATCAATGTCTTTTGGATATGTTTTGTTCTGAAGTAAAATTCTTACTCCTTCAGAAAAGCTACTGGCTTTGCTAGCTTGTACTTGAGAGTATAAAGTAGGAAATATTTTATTTAGTCCAGTAGTAGGCACAGCACAAACAAAACGTCTAACTAAAAAATTCTCCATTATTTTAAGTACACAGATAAATTCATCTGTAGAAAGTTTTGACTGAGAATAGTCGTCATAGCAATTAAGTAAAAATGGGTAAGCAGTAGTTACCTCAATGCGATTAATTTGTTTTAGTAACTGTGATATATCTGCATTAGGTTCTTTTTCTGGGTACAATAATTTTTGATAATGGTTGGCAAAACGGGATAATTCTTTAAGATAAGTTAAAGCATCACCACGATTAACAAGCTCTTTTAATATAAAATAAATATCCGTTTGCTTAACTATAGCCCCGTTTTTCATTAAGTAATGGCCAATATATTCTGTTAGGCTATCTCCTAAAGCTTCTTGCATAGGCATCCAATATTCAGCATATACCTGGTCTTGTTCATCTACATGTATGCGCATAAACAAGAAATTTCTAATTAGGTCAGCCTGTGTTAATGGCCTGCCCTTTGCGTTTAAGCTTTCAAAGACTAAATAAGGGTTGTCATCTTGATGCAGTACAATACTAACAATGGATAATCTGTTAGTAATAATTAATTGGAGCTTTCCTAAATCTATATTTAGTTGTTTTAACCTTCTGCTAAAGTATTGATAAGCCTTGATTATTTGATTTGTAGTTATAGGGTCTTTTCTTTTGATTAAGGATTGGAAGCAAGTTCTATCAACCTGTGTAGGTAAAATTTTGAAATAATCAAGGTCTTTTTTATAGGGATTTACTAGTAAAGTATTATTAATCTCTTCTGCTAATTCATTTTGTCCTTTTTCTATAGCTAAATCTCTTAATACACTAAAAAGTATAAATATAGTAGTAAGTCTTTGTTGGCCATCAATTAGAGCAAACTTAGGTACACCTTCTGGGACTGAGCCCGTTGGCATAGTAACAATACTACCCATAAAATGACTTCTTGGCTTTTCTTCTTCATAAAGCTCTACAATATCATCTAATAAAATTCCCCATTCCTTTGTATCCCAACTATAAGAACGTTGATATAAAGGAACAACATATTGTTTAACTCCTTCTATTATTGATTGTAAGCTAGTTTCTGATGCCTTCATTTTATCTCCAAATTATCTTATTTGCTGTTTGAATTAATAATTCTATTTAACTGCTGGTTAATACTACATCCCAGAATAAAGTACGTAAAATGACCTAGTGAAAATATTTGTATGAATAATCTTAATATAATAAGATTCTTTGTATCCTAACTACAATAGCAAGCGTAAACACACGTCCACTTACTTTAAAAGACTCTTTTTAAAGACAAAACAATACAAAAACCGGAAACTTTTCCACCTTTTGTAAGAAAATAAATGTATTTTTAATTAAATATAATATATTAGTATATTTTATGAGTGTTTAATTATCGAGGTTTATTATACTCTTATTAGTGTTAGCTCTTATAAATACTTGATTATTTATTAGTTGGCTTATAAATTGGTCCCAAACTCTTTTATATTAAAGAAAATACCATTATGGAAGCAATACTCATAGTTATTGAAAAAGGTGAACATAGTTATTCCGCTTACTCGCCAAATTTGCTTGGCTGTAATGCTATTGGAAAAACACGAGAAGAAGTTGAAAAAGCAATAATTGCTGCTGTAGAAGAACGATTAGAGTTATTGAGAATGCAAGCTCAAAGGGGTTTAGAAGAAGTTAGGTTAATTAAAGGACAAGTTGATAATAATGTTCAATGCTTGGCTCTAACAAATGACAATCAACCTTGTAGAAATAAATCAACTAAGGACGGATTATGCAGCCCACATTGGAAAATACTTTATGGGCACAAAATGAGTGGCCCTACTACAGCATCAAAAAGATATTGTCTTATATGTGGATATAAAGAGAAAAGTAATGAACTAGTGGGACCTTTTGATTCTTGTCCCAAGAGAAGGTGAAGTAGGTTGCAAAAAAGTTAAAACCCAGTTATTTTCACTACCTATGAAACATACCTAGTAAAATCAAAAAAACGCAATTATACTGCCGTATATATCTTGGTTATACTCATTTTATTTAAAAATCTGAAAACATAATAATTTGTTTAAGTTCTTTATTTTATAGGCTTTACTGGTACAATGTTATTTATTTCGTTATATAAACTTTGTTGCTAAAAGTAACATTTTTCGCTATAATTTTGCTAGTTTGCCGAGTTGACTAAACTTGAAAAATGATGTAGCTACGAGTTAATTTGTTAGTTTATTAAGACTGTTAAATTATATTTAGCTTAAGAAGCTAAAATTTTTTTGATAGATTTTTTATGAAAGGCTGTATTTAAGTGGCACGCTCTGACCTTCTCATTAACCTAGTAAAAGCATCTAGCCGAGGAGATCAGTCTCTGTTTAAGAAGACACTAGAAGCTTTGGTAGCTGAGGAAAGGCAGAAACAGCACCATGTATTAGCTGATCGTTTAGCAGAATATTTGAAAACAAATGGCAATTACGAAACTAAAAATTTAGCTACTTTAGATGAACGTACTAGTAATTTACTGTATGAAATTTCCCCTCAACGCACATTAGGTGATCTTTTGTTACCTAATAATGTCGTTTCTGCTTGTAATGAGCTTATAGAAGAGCATCAAAGGTGCGATTTATTGCGCTCTTATAACCTTGAACCACGCAACCGTATTTTACTAGCAGGCCCTCCAGGCAATGGAAAAACCTCATTAGCAGAGGCTTTAGCCGATGGGTTAATGATTCCCTTGTTTGTTGTTCGTTATGAAGGTATTATAGGAAGCTACTTAGGCGAAACGGCTGTTCGATTAAAAAGGTTATTTGATCATGTTTGTACTCGTTTTTGTGTGCTTTTTTTTGATGAATTTGATACTCTAGGAAAAGAACGTGGGGATATACACGAAACAGGAGAGATTAAACGTGTTGTTAGCTCACTATTGTTACAAATAGATGCTCTCCCAAGTCATGTTATTGTTGTAACGGCTACCAACCATCCTGAATTATTAGATCGTGCTGTTTGGAGGCGTTTTCAATTAAGGTTACTAATTCCCCCTCCCACACAAGAGCGAATTGAAGAGTGGTTATCTAAATTTGAAAAAAGACTTAATGAACCACTTAATTATTCCAGTAAAAAATTAGCAGAAGAATTAAAAGGATTAAGTTTTGCAGAGATCGAAGAGTTTGGCATAAGTATAATGAGACGTTGGGTATTATCAATCCCTAATGGAAATTTAAATCAGATTATAAGTGAACAACTAAAACAACTACAGGCACGTTTTGAACTTTCATCACAGGATAAAGCTAATTTGCTATGACCGAAAAACCATTACTGATTTTTCCTGAACCACAGTCAACTTCTAGACACAAACTACCTCCTCCTCTTTCAAGACCGCATTTTCCTTCTCCTACTCGTCAAGTAGAAAGGCTAGAACCTCAACTTGCTCAACTTGAAAAAGCTTTTTCAGCACAAAGAGCTGAGTTGCACTTGGGCGTTCCAGGAATTGAACCTGAAAAGGTGTTAGTATTCGAAACTGTTGGATTAGTAAAGGATTTTATAAAGGCTTTAAAAGGCATAGAAGGTTTAGAATGGCTAGCAGAACAAAACGAATATGATATTCCTGCAGATGAAGATTTTTACTATAGCCAAGAAGGTGGAAAAGCTAACCTTAGTGGTCGTTTATACCTGATTATGTCTAATCAGGAAGGATTAAGGCAATTATTATCCCTTTGGGCGATATTCCAGTCAAACCCTAATGCTCCTCAGTTTCAAAGAGGCCGCACAAAGTGGAGGGAGCTTTTTAAGCAGTTAAAAAATATTCGGCATTGGAATACAGAAGATCGCTTAAGAGAAACAGGTCTTTTAGAGATGTGGCAAGAAAGGGTTCAGCTAAGCGAGGAAACTATAAATGTTGAGTTTGAACTATGGTATCGTGAGAAGCCTACTGAACGTATAAAAGCTCAAAGCATAATAAAAGAACTAGTTGAAGAGATAGATGGACAAATTATTTCATCGGCAGTTGTGGAAGGAATTGCTTACCATGGGATGTTGGCAGCATTACCTATACAAGCTGTAGAAACTATATTACACAATCCTCAAATACATTTAGCACAAAATGACCAAATAATGTTTTTTAAACCCACGGGGCAATCGATTTCTGTTATACCTCAAGATGAGCCTACTACCTTGCCGGATACTACTAAACTACCTAAGAAACCCATAGGTGAACCAGTTGTAGCATTATTTGATGGCTTACCTTTAGCAAATCATCGTCGGTTGGCAGGATATCTTATAGTAGACGATCCAGACGAATTAGAATCTAAAAACTATTTGGCTAAAGACCGCGTGCATGGTACTGCTATGGCATCATTAATTATTAATGGGGAACTTGATGCTGAAGAAAATACCTTGTCACGACCAATATATACCCGACCAATATTGCAACCTGGGCATTTAGATCTACAAGGAAATAGAAGAGAGTGCCTTCCAAGTAATATTCTTTTTGTTGACTTAGTTCACCGTGCAGTTCGCCGCTTATTTGAAGAAGAATCTGGTTCTCCCATTGCACCAAAAATTAAGATAATTAATCTATCAATAGGGGTTCAGCCTTTTGATATTAATCTTAGCTCTCTTGCCAAGCTTATTGATTATTTAGCTTGGCAATATAATGTTCTATTTGTCATAAGTGCAGGAAACTATAGCAAGAATATAGAATTAGATGTTGCTCGCAATGAGTTTTCTCAACTTACTACTGATCGAAAGCAGCTTGAAACAGAGTTTTTAAAGTCTATTAATAAAGAAGCTAGATTTAATAGGTTACTTTCGCCATCCGAAGCAATAAATGGTTTAACGGTTGGGGCTGTTCATGAAGATTCTTCAACTATCACTAATCTAATAAGGCGTATTAATCCCTATATATCTTTAGGTCTTCCTAGCCCTATAAATGCACAAGGGCCTGGTTTTAGACGGGCAATAAAACCAGATATTTTATTACCTGGTGGAAAGCTAACTTATAGTGAGAAATTAGGAACTACTCTTAAAGTAACCCTAGAACCACCTAGAGTATCTATGGCTAGTGTTCCACCTGGACAAAAAGTAGCATCGCCTGGGACTACTCCTGGTGATTTGAATGCCGCACGGTATACTTGTGGTACTAGCAATGCTACTGCATTAGCAACAAGAACGGCAGCACTTTTATACGAAAAGCTTTTGGAACTTAAAAATGAACCCGGTGGAGAGTATTTAGATGATAGTTATTTTGCTGTATTACTCAAAGCTCTTTTAGTGCATGGGGCTAGTTGGAACGATGCTTCCAATCTAATTGGAAAGAGTTTAGATAAATACGACAAAGAAAATATAGCAAGGTTATTAGGTTACGGCCAAACTCAACCAAACCGACTTTTTAGTTGTACAGAACAACGTGCTACGCTACTTGGATTCGGGCAGTTGAGTAATAACCAAGCACACCTTTATAATATCCCTATCCCAAATTCAATTAATGGCGAAAAAGTGTGGCGTAAGTTAACAGTTACATTAGCTTGGCTAACTCCTACCAATATTAAACATAGTGCATACAGACGCGCAGCTTTGTGGTTTACCCCTTTTGGCATAAATTCTTCAGATTGTCATTTTGAACAAATACTTCAAGTAAAACGGCAAGAAGCTGATAGCAGAGCTGTAGTTCGCGGTACTGTACAACATGAGATTTTCGAAGGAGATAAAGCAACTGCTTTTGAAAGTGACAGTAACCTAAAAATTCAAATTAATTGTCGTGCTGATGCAGGCGATTTAACGCAAGCAGTTCCATATGGTTTAGTATTTACATTTGAAATAGCAGAGAACCTTAATTTACCTATTTATCAAGAAATTGCTACTCGAATTCGCCCTGCTATAGAAATAAACAATTAAGTTAAAAGTGTCTCCTGTTATTTTTAACTGAGTTTACCAAACAAACCCATTGCCATTTACCTACTTTTCTATGAAGTATTTTGATTAGAAATATTTACATCAACAATGGTAGGCACAGGTATAGAGGTTCCTAACCTGCTAGCCTGAATTCTTTGTAACTCATGCAGGGTTTGGAAAAAATGCTTGGATAAATGTGACTCATAGCGTTGTATTCTCTCAAGTAAAGGCTCATCAGGAAGAATACGCTGGCTTTGCATAAAACCCATTTCTCGATTTACCAACTCTAGCTCTCGTTTAGCTGTTATTTCTGCTAAACGATTCTTGTGTAACACCTTATTAATCAGACTGTCTTTGGATATATTAGCCTTTTCAGCAATAGTGCTAATACACAATAAAACAAGCTCTCTTGTCCAAAATTTATACTTTTCTAGTGGAATATCGTCAGGAACTTTAGGTAAAGATGTTTTATCTAAGTCGATTCCTGCTATTCCAGCAAAAGCATATAGAATTGATGCAGCATCAATGCTGGATACTGGCTTATCTTCGGTTAGTGAAAAAAAGGTTTTAATAATTTGGTATATGTAATGAGCTTGCTCATAAGCATCTAAAGCATTATTTGGATGACCACAATTTAACTTCTTCATAAACATAAACTTCTCACCTAAATCATTAAGTATTTTTTCTTGTGATACTAGAATAGCTTCTCTTTCATAACGAACTACTCTGTTCATTCGCCAAGAAAGTAATGCTAGTCGTTCAGCTAATACTGTTTCTAATCGCCCAATAGGAGATAAAGTAGTTAATGCTATACCAAAAGAGTCAAGTTGAAAGAAAAGGAAGTAGAGGGAATTTGTAATAAGCACAAATACGTTGACGAAGTTCCTTAACAGAAAGTATATAGTTAGGTTCAAAAACAGCTTT
>JBDIBI010000044.1:0-45460 GCA_039812885.1 Blastocatellia bacterium | reverse complement strand
TAACCCTTTTTCTATTTCCTGTCTTTCTTCTTCTGTTAATTTTCTTACATATAATGGTGGTTTCATTCTTCTTTTATCTTATATTTTTCTTCTCAATTCAACTCTTTTGGCTCTGCACTAATAAGGTAATAACAATCAAAAGTTTTGTTTTCATAAGAAAATAAGCAGCTTAGATTTCAAACTGCATCAGTAAAACGCCTCCTTAAAACTAAATATTTAGCTTCATTTTAAGTAATTTTATTTAATCTATATAAAGCTATAACAAATAAATAAGCTAAATAAACTCACTTAAATGAAAATGGGCATACTAACACAATCAGATCCAAGCCGCATTGTTTATATCCGGAGAACTGCCTATAGTTAAATAATAGCTACGTTATCAAATAGTTTATCTTTTTTTGTAAAAATGGGTAAGCAATAGCCTACCCATCACTGAATAAAAGTTAAGCAGCACAATAGCGGGTCAAATATTTTGTTAGGCGAATGCGAGAAAATTGTTTAATTAAAGCTTTTACTTGTAGAGGAGAAAGACTTTCAACCCATTTAGTTCCAAAACGAGTTTGTAACAAAGAAGAAAGTTCATCATCAGATAAGCCAAGTTGGTCAGCTAAAGTATAAACCCTAGAAATAACAGCCTCGCGAGCAAAAGAGCGAAGATTAAAATTAGGAGCGTTAAAGCTAAGGCGTTCAATAGGAATAAAAAGCTTGTAGCCTCTGCGAAAGTTACCCTTAACAAAAGCTCCTTTGCTTTCACTATGGTTAGCGGCTAAATAACACATTTCTTTTGTTCCAGAATAAATAAGGAAACCGTCTAAATAGGCGGTATTGGCATTTTCTAAAGTTAGGCCAGGAATTTCTGGAAAAATGGGAAGGATAGTAAAATCTACTTCAGGCTCTGGTAATTCTTCCCAAAACCCTAATGATTCAATGTGTTTATTATCTTGGGCTAAATGTACCCAATTGTGAGCTATTATTTGCAGGTTTAAACTGGTTTCATAAACTACAGAAACACAAGGTTCAAAAGTCGCGGTATTAAGTAATAATACAACTGCTTGTTGTATCGTCGAATTAGCGTTTATTTGTGTTATAGTTTGGTTCAACATTAAAAATTTTCCTTTCAAGTCACTAACCTGGCTGAGGGAGTTGCCTGTTGATCTGCTACATCAACAGGCATTTTATTTTAAAAGCTTTATTAATGAATATATTTTATGTGAATTTCGTATAAAATCAAGAGAAATCTTGACTTTTTACGCGAAGTCAGATTAAACTCAGGAGATATGGAGAAAATTGATAAACACCAAGATAAAGAATCAATATCAACCCGTTTACTTGCTTTAAGAGAAAAACTAAATTTAACCCAAAGGGAAATGAGCAAACTTTTTGGAGTAGCGTTAAGAACTTGGCAAGATTGGGAATATGCCAACACAAAACCACCAGGAAGTGTAGTGGTTTTGTTAAATCACTTTGAAACCAATCCTCCAACAGTTAGTGACCCAGCAGAAGTGTGTAAACAACTTAGGGCTAAACTAAACTTAAGAAAAAAAGATATGGCAGACTTATTTGATTGTACAGCAACAACTTGGGGACAGTGGGAACGAGGAATTAGGAAACCTCACCCTGAAACATTTGATAAGGTAAAGAAAAAGCTTGAAGAACTCTCTTGAACCAAACATAAGTAATTGGTCAAATATTACAAACCAAAATAATGCAACTGGAGTAAACAATGAAGGTAATAGCTATTGCTAACCAAAAAGGTGGAGTTGGAAAAACTACGACAGCTTGTAACTTAGCAGCCGGTTTAGCCATTAGAGGCTACAATACTTTGTTGATCGATTTAGATAGTCAATGTAACACAACAGTGACCTATCTCGATCAAGAAATAATTAAAACTACTTTGGCTGATGTACTAGTTGGACATCATACCCGTCCTCCTTTAATAGACGCTACTTATCAAACTCATATTGAAGGATTAGACATTGTGCCATCCCATATACGATTAGCTATGATTGAAAGAACCGTTGCCATAGAAGAACAATACAGGTTAAAAGATTGTCTTGATAGTTTAGTCGATTATGAATTTGTGATAATAGATTGTCCACCAAGTTTAGGGATGACCTTAACGCAAGCTCTATTAGCAAGCACTCACGTTTTAGTACCAGTTGCAGCACAATATTATCCATTAGAAGGTGTAGTAGATCTTACATCCACCATCAATGCTACCAAACGACCAAATCCCAGTTTAGCGGTTTTAGGCTATTTGCTAACGTACTTTGATGCAAGAAACAAAATTTGTGGTGAAGCATTAAATAAACTCCAAGAAATGTTTGGTACAGCTGTATTTGAAACAATTATTCGTACAAATGTCAAACTCCAAACTGCACCTGCATTTAGAAAAACCATATACGAACATGCTCCAGGTTCGCATGGTAGCGAAGATTATGACTCCTTATCTGAAGAAGTGATTAACAGATTGTCTATGAAAGCAAAATTAAAGGCGGTTAAAGAATAATGAGCGACTCCAAAACAAAACAAAAACCTGAACGCCAAATCAAGACCAGACAGCCTCAGAAAAAAACAGATTCTGGTATATTTGCAAACTTACGTAATCTTCCTCATCCAGTAGAAGAGATTTTAGGAATTAGCTCTCCTTTGCCATTACTTCAAAATCAAGAAAAAAACGAAACAGTTTATAAAGCTATAAATGAAGCTTCGTTAGAAACGAGTTCCTTAACACCAACATCTAGCAACCCCCTTGCAAATAGCAACCCGCTTGCAAATAGCAACCCCCTTGCAGATAGCAACCCCCTTGTAAATAGCAATCTGGTTACAAATAGTTATCACGTAAAAGAAGAAAGTCTACCATTACAAACTCTCCACCTAGACTCTGACACTTCTGCTACATCCATTACAAACAGTTTGCTAAATACTAAACCTCTAGTAAAAGATAAATCAATATCACAAAATGAACAAACTGAGATGTACCCGTTATCAAGCATTTCTAAAAATGAAACTCTTGCAAATAGCAACCTCCTCGCAAATTACAACCTCCTTGCAAATAGCAACCCGGTCAAAATTAACGATGAAAACCTTCTTTCTACAAACCACAGTCAACAAAACTCAAATGCTCTGCAAACTATACCCCTAACAAAAGAAGAAGAAACCCTTGATAACCTCCTTGCAAATAGCAACCCCCTTGCAGATTACAACCCGGTAGCAAATTACAACCCACTAGCAATGCAACCCGGTGGTAATTTACAACCCGGTAGCAAATTGCTACCTACTAGCAAAAATCAATCTGGTAGCAAAACCTTAGAACGCCCAAAACAACAAGAAATTAGTACCCCTAGTTCAGGTTATACTCCTGTTCCAAATGCAATCTTTGATAACTTGTTAACCCAACTAAAACCTAATGAACAAGCTATATGGTTAAGACTTTACCGTTTGTCTTTTGGTTTTAATAAAACCTCCTGTAAAGTAGGGTTAAGTGCTTTGGCTAGAAGAACTAATACAAGTATTGACACTGCTAGAAGAACCGTAAGAGAACTGCAAAATAAAGGTGTAATTAAGATATTGCAAATAGATAACACAGGGACTGATATGGGAGGAACTGAATATGAAATTTACACATCTATAGGTGAGGCATTTAACGATTCCCAATCACTACCTACTAGCAATTTGCAACCCACTAGTAATTTGCAACCCGGTAGCAATTCGCTACCTACTGGCAATTTGCTATCCATTACAGATGATGATCATGATGATTTAAACATTACAGATCATCATCAAAGCGAACATCAAAAAGCAGCGATGATGATTTATAAAAAACATACCAATAATAGTTGGACGAAAGCCGATCAAAAGAGCTACGAAAAAGTGAAGGCCATACCCATCGAGAAAATAGAACTAGCCATTCGCTTAACAAAAGAGAGGTCTAATAGTCGGCCAAACTCTTTTGCTTATTTCGTTAAAGAAATATTAGCTGTGGCTAACCCAACTCAGCAAAACCGAAGCCAGCGCAAGAAAGCCTTAGAGAAAATTATTGATAGAGTGCGGACAAACCGTGTAGGTGGAAGTAGTTACAGCATATCAGATTTAGCTTATGACGTTAAAGAAATCTGTGTTAGAGAAGGTGTTATGTTTGATCATGATATTTTTAACGAGGTCATTAATAAGAATAAACCCTAGTTTTTCAGATGTGATCGAGCTTGATCGAAGTTGATCTCAACTTGATCTCGATCAACTTTGATCACAATTGAGATCAAAGTGAGATCAAGCTGATCGGATTTGATCATTTATAACAAGCAAAGCTAAAACCAGCAAACACCAAAGAAAAAAGCCACCCAAACGATTTGGGTGGCAAGAGCAAAGAATTATTGTTGGGTTATAACAAATGTTTGATTATTTTGTTTTGGCTTGTTTGAAAAAGAATACAGCAGACTGGATGGCGGTAAGCAGTGTAGTTTTGTCCAAATTAAGGACATCAGCCACAGTCTTAATAGCAAAATCGTCTAGTTTGACTTGTTTTCCACTTTGTACCAATTCCAAAAGTTTCAGTTTAAGAGCCTCAGCAGCTAAGCGTTGACGGCCACCGTCTTTTATTAGTTCGTTAGTGCTGGAAAGAATCTCACTGATACTAACACCTAAGTTTTTAGCGGCTTCTACCAGCAAATTGTCTGCTTTTGTTGGTGTAGCTTTAGCTACTAGCTCAATAATTGGAAAGGCTATTTGGGCTAAGATTGATATTTGGCTTACTGCTTGGTTTAATTTCTTGTTTGTGAATAAATTAGCAAAAAATCCACCTATTTTCTTGAAGAAGTTTATAAATCCCATAAAAATGAAATATCTCCTTGATTTTTAGTTGTTTGAGGTTATTTGAAGTGATGAATGTTGGTGTTTTAGGCTTAAGGTGCAAGTCGATCTATTAGAAACAGTACGTTTCCTGCTCCATTTACTATCTTAAATACTTTAATTGTTGGTCGTATAAAGTACTTGTCAAAGCTGTTCTTTGGTGGCTTGGGGTTAATAATTGGTTCTATGGTTTTGTGGGTTAATTGTTGTAGGTCTTCACTAATCAATGATACGTGATAGGTGCCATCTCGTATGTTATGTAGTATTTTTGCTACTGCTGGGTCGTTGGTCAGTATTTCAAGGGCTTGAGAGCTTTCTTTCAATAGGGCTAGCGTAGCCAATAATTCTGGTTCTGATTTAGCTAGAATGATTTCTCCTCTTTCCAAAATGGCTTTGACTTGCTCTCCATTTTGTTGGATTTGCTCAGTTGTTGCTTGAGTCAAAGACTTTAGTTCATTAACTTCTTGTTTTAGGGTTATTAAGGTTTCTTTAGCCTCTATTCTCAGTTCGTCGATAGCTGGCTGGATGTGTTGCTCTAGTGTATTTACTGTAGCAACAGTTAAACGAGTTGCTCCTTTTGTTGCCTCATCTGTTGATTTAATTTGGCTTCTGGTCGCTTGGTCTATGTAGGACAAGCGTTCTGTATTGATGAAGTTGTCTAGTTTTTCTATTACTGATTTTGTGTGACTTGTGCTGGAGACTACTTCTGGTGACACTTTGTTAATGGTTTCTCTTACTTGGCCTATTAATAAAGCTGTTTCTCCTATTAGCCACGTTAGGGTTATTACTATTGGGAGCATCAGCAAATAATGGAGTTTAGCTTTGTTGGTTTGTTGATTTTGGTTCATCTTGTTTTTCCTCAACTACTTTTAGGGGAAGGGAATGGATGCTTTCTGTTGGGTTAAGCGATTTTGCTAGCATTAATAGCGCAATTAGCAACCATTCAGAATGTTTGGCTACCCATTCTAAGTTGAATTTCATCGCCATTATTGAGCTTGCTACATACAATATAGCTACCAACCAAATAGCATTTATTTTATTGAGCATTGACTATTTCTCCTTTCACATCATATTGATAAAGTTTTTGACTTTTGATTATTGAAATCAATTTTTCTACATATCGTGGGTCTGTTGCATATTTGGTTTTTCCTTCTTGTAGGGCAACAACAAACTTTTCTGGGTTGTCTTTAAATTGCATTGCTCGTTTTAGTTGTGGGTGTTCTGCTAAAAAGCGAGCGTGTTCAAGAAATGCTCCTTCTACTGAATCAAACTTGGCAAATTTTGCTGTTATGGTTATGTACTTTCCGTTAATAAATTCTTTGGTTTTCTTCTCTACAAACCCATCACATTTGACGTTTTTGCCATATTTGATACCGAAAAAGTTGTTGGCTCCTAAATCATACTTTCCATAACCACTTTCTAAAACAAATTGTGCCAATGAGACTGATGCTGGCACTCCATAAGCTTTTTGTGACGCTTGAGCAGCGTCTATATAAACTTTTGATATTTGAGGCATTTGGGTTTTCTCCTAGTATTTATTGATTATTGAGATTGAGAATTAGAGCGAAAGTAATAGAAGATAAATGAGATTAGGCTACTAGCTAGCCCTGCTAAAGCTCCAGTGACTCTTGCACTTGTCTTAAAACTAGCAATGTCTGTATGTATTTGATTAGCCTTAACTTCTAGCTGTTCTAGCTTTTTATCCTGCTGGTCAAGACGAAACATCACTAATCGTTGGTATTCATTCCAAGTTGCATTATATTGGGGCAATAAACTTGTTTCTTGTGGCTGATTTGACATGCTTTTACCTCACTATTTTTGGTTTAAGTAAAGATTTCTCCTCCATCGCCGTTGCCATCAGCAAAATCTGTAGAGATAAAATAGCTTTTGATAGTGCCAGTTTTGGTTAATAAAGGGATGGAGTTTTCAGGAGAATTAGCAGGGATAAGATAATTATTTATACTATCCATTCGAGGAACATTGCGATTAAGTAAACTTTCCGCATCTTTAGCAACCAAAACTCTGTTTATGTCTCTTGCTTGGAATTGCACTTTTAGGGCTGACCATTTTTGTTGCAAACAAACATCAGCATTTGGCGATGTGTCTATCAACAACTTCTCATTACTTTGTCCAAAGTCGTTGCGAGTTAGTATCAAATTGGCTAGAGCATTATTTCCTAATAGGTCAATTCGTAACCAAAAACCAAAATCCACACTATAGCTAAACCCAAATTGAGCGCAGAGCTTTTGAATAGCTTGCCCTAACGTGGTGTTTTCTACTGAAAAAGGTTGACGGTCTTCATTTGCATTACTTGAGTCTATCCAAGGCGGCGGGTCACTTCCTTGGCGAATTATCAAATCCAAGCGGTTTCTAGCCCAAACTTCTCCTGTTGCTGATGCTACTGCGCCTCCAAGAATCATCAGTTGTTGAGCATGAACTGTTATTGGTTGAGGAAAAAGCTGACGATAGCTAAATGGCTGTACATTAAGGAAAATACTCTCAAAATCTCTGCAAGTTACTTGGTAAACACGATAAGGGAAAAACTCAGGCAGAAGTTGAATAGCTCCTACTTCTCCTCCAAATAGCTTTTCTACCGTTCCATCTCTGTAGGTGTAAATAATAGAAACAAGTTGTCGGTGTTTAGGCGGTGGCTCATTTCCATTTAGCTTGATTTGAAAACCTGCTCTTTTTCCTCCATTTCCTCCACTATGAGAGATTTGTGGAATAGAAAATGAGCGATAAAACACAACTCCTATTTGAATTGAAAAACCTGTCTCTTGCATAGTTTTGTGTTGATTTTATAGCTAGTCGCAGGTGATGGATAAAAAGAAAGTGGAAAATGAGCTAATAAGACCAAGGTTTGTAGCTTCTGAATAGCCTTTTGCACCAGGAATTAAAGTAGCTTCTAAATGCACATTAATAGTAATTACTGAGCCTATTGCGCTTTTTAAGTCAATAGGGAAGAGAGGGCCAACAACGCTACTAGTTTTGTTGTCAGACATTAAGTAGAATACAGGGTCAGTACCATTTCCAGTACCTCCTCCCTCATAAAATATTGATGTAGTTATAGTTTCTGATATTCCACCTCCATTTACTTCTATTCTTGAAATAGCAGAATAGCTTGCTGCTGGATATGTTCCAAAATTAGCTGGTAGTCCTTGAGAAGAACCACTTACAAAAGAATAATAGTTTAGTCTTAGTACAGTAAGTTCAGCTAAACTTGGATGGGTCAAGTCTAAGGTTAGCTGGTAATCTTCGCTATAAGTGCCTTCTTGTGCATCTGCTGGAGGTTCAAGCAGTGTAGAAGGTGACACTATAATACTGGCAGATGCCTCTTTAGGTATTTCTCTAGTGTTGTCTATTAGTATTTTATTTGAGTCTCCAGCAGTTAAAGCAAAATAGCTGTAATCACAAGGGTTTGGAGGAACAACTCCTGCTTGGCCTACACTATGGAATACTTGATTTTGTTCGCCTTCTACTAAAATGCTACCACTTCTTGGTGCAAATTCGTTTGGTGCAACACTAAAAGCCACCACGCCATTACCATTGCCGCTTGTGTTTCCTGTAAGAGTGATCCAACTATCTTGGCTTATTGCTCTCCAACTACAACTATTATCATCGATTACATCAAAGCTTCCTGTTCCACCTTCTTTTGGGAAGTTACTAAAAAATGGGTTGATTGTTAGATTGCAAGGAGGTCTATTTGGCGTAATAAAGTATTGTTTTACTACATCAGTTTTTTTGAGCAAATCGACTTGATTTGTTGGTGAATTGGGTAAAATAAGGTAGTTATTGATGCTGTCCATTTGTGGAACGTTACGATTTAGCAGGCTTTCACTATCTTTAGCAACAACTACCCTATTAATTTCAGGATAAATAAAATTGGGTCTGATAGTATTGTGCTTAAATGATTGGCATTGTCCTAATCTTTCTGCTTCTATATCTATTTCGCTTCTTTCCACTATCTGATTGTTTTGCCAAAGAACAAGCAGACCCTTTTCTGGTTGGATGAACCATTGACACCCAACCGCTTTGCAAAGGTCATCTAGGCAAGAGTCCAAATATTGACCCGTATATTGACGTTCCAGCATTACGCTTAAAATAGAGGTTTCACTATCTGCAATATTTCCAAGGCGATAGCTTATGTTATTTATAAAAGGTCTAGCTCCGCTTTCATCTAATAGTTGATTAATAATCGTAGAAAATGGGTTTTTGAACTTACCAATAATAGGGTTACGTCTTGTGTGAGTGTAATAGCCTAAAGCGTTGTAGTTAGTAATCAAACTACTAAAATCTCTTGAACGAGAAAGGATATTTCCAACAAATACATCTTCTCCTGAGTATGAAACTTCAACTTTAGCTCTTTCTGTTAATTTCCAAGGTAGGGGACTTTTCCCTACAATATCAAAGGAAAAACTCGTTCCACCTTTGGTTGTGGAATGGGTCAATTTTGGTTTATTACTGAACTTGACGGGATCGGCTAAATTTCCTATTTTTATGCTCCAACCTTCGGTAAACATTAAAATACACCTCCTCCATTTCCACCATTACCAGAGCCAGAGTCAGTGACAATAATGTCTATTCTACGAGCAGAAGGAGGAAGGCTAGCTTTTGTATTTCCTTCACTTGCAAGCTCAAAAAGGTCTTTTTCTAAAATAGGAGAGCAAGAGCATTGACGTTGAAGAAAACCACCAATATCAACAAAGTTGATTTGTTGAATAGGCCAGGTCACGTCCACTTGGTCTACTGTGTCTTTATAACGAATGCCATCAAGCAAACTCACTCTCTCAAATGTGTTGAAAGAAAAACCGCCTCTTAGTTGGGTAAGAAAAGCCAGTTCAGCATTGGCCTGTTGTTGGCATTCTCCATCGCTCATAGCTTGCTCGTTAAAAATGACTTGAGTATAAAGACCATCTCCTGCCATTTCTGCTGCCAAGAACTGAGCTTGTAACCCTGTAGCAATAGCCTCTCCAGACGCATAGATTTGCACCTCAATTACTGTTTCTGTTCCACCTTGAGGTGCATAAAAGCTTTTTGGCTGTTTTAGGAATATCTTTCCATTTGCTTGATCTATGTAGGCCGTGTAGTCATCTCCAGGCTGTTCTGATATTGATTTGCTTGGATCTAAAAAAGCTAATGTAAAGTTAATTGTTGCCATTATTTAGCCTCTACGAGCTAGATTAGCCCCATTTAGTTGGCGCAATCTGTCTTGGTTAACTTGGTTTTGTTGGCTCATTAGGTCAGAAAAAAGTTCTTTTAGCTGATTAACTGTCTTGTTATCTCCAAGAAATCCTTGCACTTGTAGGTTTACTGTTACTTGATTGTTATTATTTTGGTTAATAGATTGGCTTGTTGAATTATTTATTGAATCAACAGGCTGACTTTGGGCATTGCTGTTGTCAGCTATTGAAGCCTTGTTATTTGTAGTGTTTGAAGGGTTATTTGCTGATTGATTAGGCTTTTTAGGCGAGCCACCAACCGCAGCGTCTGGAGCTACAGGAACAAACCCTTTTTTGGAAGCACCTTCGCCATCACCATTTTGAGTGTCTTTTTCACGATTAGCAAAAAACGCTTTCTCTTCGTCTGATAAGTCATTGCCATTAGAAGGAGGAGGAACATTTGGAATTTCTGGTTTATCCCTTGGGCCAAAGCCTCCATTTCCCTTATCTCCACCTGAGCCGCCTATTGAACCAGGATCTATAGGAATTATACCACCTACATCTTTAGTTAAATCACCTTTGAGTTTTCCTGTACTACGAAACTTTTCTACTATGGCAATAACTTGATCAGCAAAGGCTGCATGGCGTTTTCTATTGCTCTTGAGGTTGGTAAATCCTTTACCGTCTTTGAAATCAATAGTTACAAGGATGCTGATTACTGAATTTTCTGTTCCTCCTGCAAACACTCCATTTATTTGCTTTGCATAAACTTCATTAGCTTTTTCTTTTATACTAGAGTTTGCTCTTAATACAGTTAAAGCATAAGACCTTAAAGCTTTTGCACCTAATTGTCTTGCTTCTGCTTCTAATAAATTACCTTTTTTGCCTTTTAGGAATATGTCTCCTGAGCCTGGGTCATTTACATTTTTTACTCCAGCTTTTTTAAGTAACACCTCTAGTATTTGTAAAACTAAAGCTTTGTATTCGTCTCCAGTCTTGATTTCATCAGGGATTGTTGGGTAGCTTCCGTTTCCCTTGCTTTCAGAGGATTTGTTTTGGTTTGCTGTATTTTGTGAGTTTGAACTGGTTCCAGCATTAGAATTTGAACTAGAATTGTTATTTGAGTTAGGTAAATTACTGTTATTTCCAGAGTTGTTGTTTGTATTAGCTCCTGGATTGGGGTTAGAGTTGTTGCCATTGGATTGCTGAGGAGCGGCTATGATATTGTTGCCTATTGTTCCTGTTGCTCCAGAGGTATTAGATGGTGAGCCGGTTAAAGGGCCTCCATTATTATTATTTTGATTGCTAGTTGAACCACCTAACGGGTTTCCAGGGGAAGAACTAGTTCCTCCAGCATTATTGAGTTGTTGTTGAGCATTTTGTGTTTCTTGTTTGAATTGCTTTAATTTGTTTAAAACTTCATCAATAGCTTTTCCTGTTAAGCCTAAATTAGTGGCGAACTTGGTGAAAAACTCCTCTGCTGCTTTTCCTCCATCAGTAAATGAACTTGCT
This sequence comes from Blastocatellia bacterium, assembly GCA_039812885.1. Taxonomy (GTDB): domain Bacteria; phylum Acidobacteriota; class Blastocatellia; order Chloracidobacteriales; family JADJPF01; genus JADJPF01. The sequence goes on along the minus strand of JBDIBI010000044.1, from coordinate 33,941 downwards.
ATGGCTGCTAAGGATTCTGCTGTTTTTGTTCGTAGTTCTTCTAGGTGCTTTTTATAGGATTTTCTTTCATCCTCTAGAGCTTTCTCTAACTGCTTTTTCTTTTCATCAAAGGCTTTATTGCGATCATCAAGTTCTTTCTTTTGATCTTCTAGTAATTCTTGACGACGTTTTTCTGCTGCTTCTTTTTCTTCTGCTTCTGCCTTTTCTCTAGCAGCTTTGAGTAAGTCAAACTTCTTCCTTTCAGCGGCGATACGGTCAGCAGCATTTTGTTCTGCTAAAGCTTGTTGTGCTTCAAAGTTCGCCTTTATTTTATCAAGCGTTTCTTGGCTTACTTTTCCACGAAAGCTAGCTATTTTCTGCTCGTATTCTTCCTCATTCTTAAATTTTTTGTCAATGCCCTCTATTTGAATAGAAAGCTCTTTTTCTATTTGTTCTACTTCTTCTGCACTTTTGGCATTTTTAATTCTCTCACTAGCGGATTGTTGGGCTTTGTTGATCTCGTCATCTTTACGGCTTTGACGTTCCTTGCGTTGGTTTTCACGCTCATCTAAAGCAGATATTTGGTTACGTAAATCATCAGCTTTAGCTTGAGCATTTTTTCTAGCACCATCGTCATCACCTGATGAAGCTTGCTCTAAAGCTTCGTTTAGTTGGAGTTCAAGTTTAGCCCGTTCATCTAAAAACTTTTCCTCGTCCTCTAAAGCTTGTTCTTTAACTTGGTTCCGTAGGTTTGCCAGTTGTTCTTGGAAGTCAGCTTCTTTTTCCAACAGGCTTTGGTGTTGTTGGTCAGCACGTCTTTGCTCTTTTTCCTTTTGTTGTTCATCAAAATCGTCTAATTGTTCTTGTTGCCTCTTTTTGAGGTCAGTAATTTCTGAATCTCGTTTGCGCTCATTTTCTGCTATGTCGTCCTTTATTTTGCGACGCTTTTCTTTGCTTTCTTCAAGAAACTTTGCTTCCTCTTTAAGCTCCTGTTGGACAAGTCTAAGGGCTTCCTTGGCAGCGCGTTGACGTTCAGCAATGGCTTGTTCTGCCTTTTGGCGTTCGGTTTCTAAGCTTTGCTGGAGCAATCTTTCATTAAGCTTTCGCTCCAAAGCCTCAGCAGCATCAATAAAGCTCAATGCCGCATCAATTCTGGCTGCAACTGCGGCTTGAGATTTCAAAAGTAAGTCTTCTGCGTCTGCTCTCAAATCCGCAATACGCTTTCTTATTTCCTCAACACTAGCAGTAGTCGCATCAAAAGTTTCTTTGATAGACTGAATCTTGCCAGCTTGCTTTTCAAGAATGCCCGTTAAAGAATTGTTTTTATCGGCAAGTGCTTCTACTGCTTTGTTTTCTGTTGATGTTACTTCAAGGATCTTTTGTGCAGCTTGTAGACGTGCATTTAACGCTTCTTTTTGAGCAGCATCTATTTTTTCTCTTTGAACACGTTGTTGTTCAAGAGTAGCATTTTCATTGCGTAAACTTGCTAGAGTTAGCTCTTCTTTTTTGAGCTTCTCATCAGCTTGAGCAACTAGGTTTTGAACAATAAGGATTTGTGCTTCACCTTCTCGACTTTGAGAGCGCAAAAACGCTACATCTCGCTCAAGCAAGCTTTGACGACGAATTGATTCTGCTTCTAGATTTTGAAGCCTCTGACTAATAAACTGTTGTTCTAATGTTCTTTCTTGATTTAGCCTTTGGTCTGTAAGCTTAATACTCTCATTATTTACTTCTGTTTCTAACTGTTTTCTAAGGTTAGCATTAGCAACGTTTTGTTCTATTTGCTCACGGTCAAACTTGGCTAATGCTTCTCTAGCTGCTTGTAAGCGTTGTTCTTGTGCAGCAATTTGAATCTGAGTTATTCGGTTTTCAGATTCTATTTTGCTAATGGCTCCTTGCTCAAAGAGCTTTTTAGTTTCATTGATAAGCTTAGTTTCTTCTTCTAGTATCTTGCTTACAGTATTTTGCTTATCCTTGGTGATAGCCTCTTCAATGTTGCGTTTTGCCTGTAACCCTTGATTATCAAGCTCTATTTCTGCTTTTGTGAGTTTTTCTTGAAGTTCTAAACGCTTTTCACCAAATTTCTGTTGTAAACCCTGAATTACAGCTAAAGAAGCACCTATTTTTGCTTGGGTGGTGACAAGTTGGCGGTCTAATGACTCTATAGCTTTGGTATTGCCTTCTTCTTGAGCCTTTTGTTTTTCAGCAATGATTTTGGCTTCGACAACTCGAGCGCGAGAAATACGTTCTTGTTCTTCTATAATTTTCGCCCTAATTTCATTTTGAGCAAAATCAAGATTCTGACGAGCAGCGTTTAATCTATTAGCGACTTCTTTTTGTAAAAGGTCATTCTTTTGGCGAGCAGCTTCTATTGCAGTAATTAAGCCTTTTCTTTCAAGTTCTTCAACATCAACAATTTGCTTTTTGATGGACTCAGAGTTTATGGAAAGCTCTATTTGCTGGCGTTTTTCTATTTTGGATAACTGGTTTTCGAGTAGCTTAATGGCTTCTGTAGCAGTTACCGAAGTTCTACCAAGCCCTTTAACTTCATCAGATATAGTCTTAACAGATTCAGGAATGCCTTTGGTGCTTTCCTTAAATTGTGTTGCTCCAAGTGCTAATTTAGGAAATATACCAAATGCCTCTCCTAAAATCTCTATTGTGGAAACTAGACCAGCGATTTTTCCAGCAACTGCTACTACTTCTCCTAATAAAGTTACTAATTTAGGTAAACCATTCCTAACAATTCCATCAACCAAGATGGCCGCTTGTTCTAAAGCTCCAGTAAAAGCTTCATCATTTCTAAGCTGAGTGATTACATCAGATACAGCTTGTCCTAATTCTGTAAAAGCATCAAGGAAACGAGATCCTACAATAATGCTAGCACCATCAAGTTGCGCTTGGATGTCGGCTAACACTGATTGGAGTTTGGCCGCTTGCTCTACTGTTTCGCCAGAAAGCACCAAGCCAAACTCTTTAGCACGTTGCTTGGCTTCATCAAGTTTAAGAGCAATTTCACTAAACTGTCTTCCACCTTCCTCTCCAAATACCCTACTAAACTCTACTGCAAGACCTTTTGCTAAATCACCAGAAGATCTTAACTTGGAGTTGATTTGCTCCAGAGCATTCTCAACACTGGTAAAATCAGATACTCCTAATCCAGCTAGGGCTTCTTTAAGCTCTTCATTACCAAGCAAAGCCTCTTTTTGAACCTGTTTTAACTGGGCTAAACCATCTTTTAAGTCTCCAAGTGTGGCATTAATGGCAAGTCCTGCTGTTTGTAGAGTTGCACTGATCTCTCTTCCAATTCCTGCAAATTGTTCTAATTCACCCCTTTCTTTTGCTAAATCTTTGACCCCCAAAGTTAGGTTGGAAATTTCTTTTAGAGTGATGATTCCTGCTGCACCTAAAGCAGCAATACCAACAGTTATTGCTGCCACTGGGCCAGCCGCCGCCGCTAATTCTCCTAAACCAGAGCCTATAGTGGATAGTCCGCCGCCAATTCCAGGCAGTTGTCCACCTAAGTTTTGTAGCCGTTCACTTATTAAACCTACAACATCTCTGAGTCTACCAAAACTATTAGCTTGTTCTTGTGTAGTTTGGCTAGCTGCTTGTTGAGTGCCACGTAGAGCAGTTATACGGCGTTGTAGCCCTTCAATCTGAGCATTAACAGTAGATAACTCGTTTTGTTGAGAGCTAGAGCGGTTGGAAGTGCTTTCTAATTCTCGCTTTTTGGCAATCAGTCTAGATAATTCAGCTTGTAGCTTGCGAATATCTGCTAGTTGTTGATTAGACTGTTGTTCTTCTAACCTTTCTACTTGCTGAATAGCTTGTCCAAAGCGACGGTATTCTTGTTGGAGTAGTTCTAAAGCTTCTGCTCTTTGGTCATCTGGAGATTCTGCTAAAAGACTTTGAGCCGCTTGAACATCTTCTAAAGCTTGTAAGACTTGCCTTTGAGCTTGAGTAATGCGAGATGAGTTGGAAACCTGTTCTTGAGCGGAGTCTTGGTTAACCTGCTGCAACTCGTTAGAGCGAGCAATTATTTCTGCCAAAATCCCACGAAACTTATTTAAGTCTTCACCTTGAAAAATGGCATTAATGATTAGATTTATGTCAGTTTGTATTGCCATAAAGAAGGGAACTGTTGCTAATCAGCTTTTATCTCAATAAATTAGAAAGCTTAGTGGTAATTTCTTGGTTAAGCTCAAAAGCTAAATCATCAGAAAGTTGTTGGTCTGGAACAAAAACAAAGCGTTTTAGCCGTTGTTGACCTCTAGCCACTGGGTCAGTGATGATGACGTTTATTTGTTGTTTTGAGCTAGAAAGCGAGAAGTCAAAGCCATTTCCTGCTTTTAGCCTGTTATAAAGAGCATCTGTTAAGCGTTCAAAAGGCCGATTACCAAAGCGTTTAACGCGGATTTTCTTGTAAGCCTCACTAAAATCAGGATAATCTTGCTTATCAATGGTTCTTTGGGCGGTTTGACCAACTAAACCTGATAAACTGTTGGAAGAAAACAAGCCTGACAAATTAGCTGATTGCTCAACAGTAGTAATAGTTAGCTTAAGTTTATTTTCTAGCTCAGTGGTGTTGAAGTTAATCTCAACCATAAATAGTTCTTATACTGCGATGAATAGGGGTGTTTGGTTCATACCATAACACTCTCCAGCGTCTATAAAGCTGGCGACCACGATCACGAGGACAATTATCAGGTTTACGACCTGTTAAAACGTGAATGGTAGTTTGGATAAAGTTATGGTTAGGGCCAATGGTAAGCTTTGCAGGAGCAACCCAACAGCGAAAGTAATAGCGATACATTACTATATTTCTTATTGCTTCATTTTCGCTATTAAGATTAGTGATAGCAACTAAGATGGAATGCTTGGAGGTGGTAGGTTCCCCTCCAGCATCACGTATAAAACCATCATCAGCACCGCTAGCAAATTCAAAGAAATCAAGTACATCTAAATCTCCATTAAATGCTAATTTTGTATTTAGGGTTAGTTTTTGATCCGTTAGCAAAACATCATCAGGCACATTTGAGTTTCCTGCTGGTAGTTCTTTAACTTGAAATTGAGGATCAATGTCTAACCCTCCTAGAGTTCTACCCAGGTAAAGGGAGCTAACAGGCCAAGGAACACGCCTCTCCATAGCTGGATCAGGCGGTGTTCCTTCAATAGTTAGTGGTGGCAAGCCAGTAGTTTCATCATAGCCAGGGTTAGCAAAATAAAAGACTGGCCCATTTTGCAGATATTCAGCAAACATAGTTAATTTTAGGTAGTTTATGCTGCGACTTTATGAATACTAGGTCTAGGAATGGACAAGTAGAGTAAATCTTCTCTACCTTCTGGTGGTGTGGCTGTGAGTTTTAGCTGAACAGGAGCATTTTGTTTCTTTTGAGAGAGTTGGAATCCATTTCCTTTTACTTGATAGACTACCAATTTGTAAAAATCATTAGTAGGAGTACGGCTAGTTACAATTAAACCAAATGTTTGTTGGCGTTGTAGGAAGTTAAAGAGCAATACTTCAGCGTCGTTAGTTCTAGCAACTCCTGTTATTCCTGAAGCTAGGCGCAAAACCCTTGGGCTAAGGTCTTGAAGCGCATTAAAGCTAATTTCAGCACTAGAGCCTGTAATGTAAGAGTCTATGGGAAAGTAAGATTGGTCAGACTCTATTTGTTGTTCTTTGCCTTGTACATTTAAGTTTAAGCCTTCTGTGTAGCCGACATGCTCAAGCCCCGCTGCACCTATGGCAAAACCTTCTGTATTAGTGTCGATTAATGAAGGAGGAGCAGGCTTCCATTCTACGCTAACATCAAGGTCATTTCCTTTTTCTTTAAGTGAAGCAAGAGCTTGTATTTTGACAATTGGGCCTTCGCTACTAAACCCAGCCGTTTCACCAGTACCATAGAGTGCTTCAACTCCAGCTTTGATTTGGTCTAGACGGTTTTGAGGATTAGAAGTGTAAAATCGAATATTATCTTTAGTAGGTTTAACACCGCTAGCAGCATTCTTAAAGCCTTCAACAGCGTCTGCTGCAATATCTATAAGGGTTTGGCTTGCTTTTACATCAACTTCAACAATTAAGTCTTCAATGTTGCTATCAATTTCTAATTGATGAAGAGTAAAAGATAAAGTGGTTCTAGGAGTAATAAACTTGCCAGCTAATTCTGCTGTAATGCTGGCTCCTTGAGATTCAGTTCCTCCTATTAAATAGTCTGATTGAAGCGAAGATAAGCCAATTTGACGGCCTCCTAGCTTTATTACATTTGATGGTAGTGCTGGTTTTAACTTACTTAGGTATTTTCCTGGCACAACTGTAATGTTGTTTAAGCCATGAAATATTTCTTCAATATTGCTATTGAGTCTACGTGCCATTTTTTCTCCTTTGGAATTAAAAGTATGTTGTAAATAATTAATTGTTATGCGTCATAAAAAGTAACTAAAATGGTAAAGTAAGAATAAAAAAGAGGATCTTGTAACTTAAGAAAAGCTAGGTATGAGAAGGAAAATAACTGATATAAAAAACGTTTTTGTTTTTCTATTGCTTGCATTATTTCCCCATTTAGTATTAGCACAACAACAAGGTTCCCAAATCAATATTGGAGAGCGATTTAGCTTTCATTCCAATACACTTAAAGAAGATAGAGGCTATCAAATCTATTTGCCTCCAACATATGATAATAAGTTTTTTGCTTCAAAGGCATACCCGGTGCTTTACTTACTAGATGGGAATGTCCACTTCCATACAATTAGTGGTATTGTTAGGTCTATGAGTAATAGCACACAAATACCTGAATTGATTATTGTTGCTATTTCAAACACCAACCGAATTAGAGATTTTACTCCCACTCACTTTGAGAAAGACCCAAACAGCAAAGACCAAATGACTTTTCCCTCAAGCGGAGGGGCAGATAACTTTTTGAAGTTTCTACAAACAGAACTTATGCCACACATTGAAGCAAGCTATAGAACCTTGCCCTATCGCATACTTATAGGGCATTCAATGGGAGGTGTACTTGCAACACATACTTTGTTAAGTAATCCATCAATGTTTCAAGCAATAATAGCAATTGATCCTAGTCTTTGGTGGGATAATCAAATTTTAGTAAAACGAGCAAAATCTATTTTTAGTCAAAGTAAAGGATTAAATAATAGAATTTTTATTTCATTAGCGAATCATCCTCTAATACTTGATGACCCTAAGCCTTGGGAAGATGCTGTTAAGACTTTTGCAGGTTTAGTTGAAACTAGTGCAAATGCTTCACCTAAACTCCAATCCAAACTTCAATATTTTGAAGCTGAAGATCATAATTCAGTAACACTAGTGAGTTTTTATTATGGGCTATCATTTATTTTTGATGGATACAAACCGCCTCTAACCTTACTTCTAAAACAACCATCAGAGATAACTACCCATTTCAAGAATGTGTCTGAGAAACTAGGCATAGAAATACTTCCACCAGAAGAGTTTATAAACACAATGGGCATTATATTGCTCAATCAAATGCGGAAAACTGATACGGCTATAGAGGTATTTAAGCTAAATGTTTCTAATTATCCAAAGTCTTTCAATGCTTATGATAGTCTAGCCGATGCGTATATGGTTAAAGGGGATACAACCTCAGCCGTAAAGAACTATGAAAAATCTTTGGAACTAAATCCTGAAAACCAGAATGCAAAAGAGCAACTCCAAAAGCTTAAGAAAGATGTAGCTAAATAGTCTGTTCAATGCCAGGTTTTTCAACTCGGTTAGACTAATATGGCGCACGATACAGACTTATCTATTGATATTAGGGCGAATGTCCATTTGAAGTTCTAAGACTGGAACTAGTGCAAATACTTTAGCTATAGAAGTGTCTTTTTCAAGTAAAGCGCGTCTGGTGATTTGTACGTCAGGGATAGGTTGGTCTTTAGTAGGCCAGCCATTTGTAAATACTTCTGGAGTAAGCAGAGCAAAAGTTTCCAAAAGAGCCTGATAAGCGCAAATGTAAGACTTTCCTATTTTAGCTACTTTAGAAGGGTCAGAGTCTTTTACTGTTACTCCTATAAAGAATTGTATTGTCTCGACCTTGCCACTTTCTTTTTTGTCTGAAACTTGTTGACCAGGAGATAGTACAAAACAACTAGTAACATTTGGATCTCCTATAAATTCTGTATGAAATCTTTCTACTATTTTTAGGCTTGCTGGTTCTAATTTGTCCAATTGTTCCTGTTCTTTAAGGATATTTACTTGATTTTCTTTGATTAGCTCTATTATTCGTTCTTGTAAGAAAGTATCAGATGGACAAGAGTAGCGACGTTTGACTAGCTTGCCATCTACTATCCAGGGAGGATATTGAGCAGCCATTCTTTATTTTTACCTCACAAAGTTAGATTTTTTCTTTCCCAAAATAAAGTCCTGGAATTGTTGTTTAGCTTCTTTTAACGAAGAGTCAGCATTTGTAGCTAATGGCAACACTTGGTCACTTTGGTCTGCAAAGGAAAACAACAGCATTTGCACTAGGTAAATTTGATAGGCAACAATAGTTCTAACTAAGTTTTTATAAACTCTTGCAGCATTTGGTGACAAAAGATTAGTATCAGAAGGTGTTGAATAACCTTGTTTTGTTGCTAGCGAGTAGACAACAGCACTCCATTGATAAATCCATTCTTCAATTGTACTTTTGCTAGGCTTAGTTTTATCACTAGCTGTAAAAGCAATAACCAAGCTTGTGCAGTCTTCTAGAGTCGCTAAAGCTACCCTTTCATTTTGTTGGATTGCAGAGTTAAGCTTCCAACTATGGCTTAAATAGCCTAATCTAAACCATTCTTGCAGCATTTTGGGTAAGTCTGGTAATGGTTTAAGGTATCGAAATATCTCGCTGGGCAAAGAACTAGCTCGTCTAAAAATAAGCTTTACTGCTGGAGATTGTTGGTTAAGTAAGGATAAAACATCTTTTTGGTGAGCAGTTAGACTATTAATTTGATAACCATTACGCTCGATTATTTCCAATAACTCAGAATATTTGTCGGAAATATCTAACTCAATTGCTTCTTTTGTTGCATCACTAGACGAGCCTATTTCTAGATTAGGTAAAAATATTGCTACTTGCTCTGCTGTACAGAAAAAATTATTGTTCATTTTATAGTTTTATGTGCCGAACGCTCACATTCAGCAGGGCGTGAATATTAGCGAACTGACAACCGTATGGCGGAACGGTTATTGCCGCAGAATTTTCTCCATTGTCTTTCCTTTTGCAAGTTCATCAATGAGCTTGTCTAAAAGACGTATTTTTTGCATCAATGGATCTTCGATTTCTTCTACACGAATACCACACACTACACCCTTGATAAGCGAACTATTGGGATGAATGGCTGGAGCTTGAGCAAAAAAGGTTTCAAAATCATTTTCCTGTTGGATTTGCTGCTGTAATCCAGCTTGGTCATAGCCCGTCAACCAGCAAATAATTTCGTCAACTTCTTCTTTAGTACGATTCTTTCGTTCTGCTTTTTGAACATACAGCGGATAAACCTTTGCAAATTTCATCATAAAAACGTGATTCTTAGCCATCTTCATTTCTCCTATATAATTAGGGTCTATGTGCATGTTTTCTTCAGTAGGCTAAACCTTAGTGCAGCGGCGAGTGCAATGGGTGAACGATAGCGAGCCGACTTCACGAGTCCACTGTAACATTTATTATGTGCTCGGTTACTATGTAACTTCGTAAACAAACCCCACTGAAAATAAATTTAGATTTATCCTTACTGGAATGAGTATTCTTTGATAATCAGAACCCTCAAACTTATCAATCTTTTCAATATGTTGATTAAGAACATTCGAGTTAAAAACCTTTACCTTAATCTCATCTGAATTAGTTCTCCATTTAAATTCGGGCAGTCCATTTCTAGTTTCTACAATTCCTTTTACAAAACCTTCTGTCCATCCTCCAGGAATATCTGAAAGAATTTTTTCATTTACTTGCCCTGGTGCTAAGGTTCCATAAACAAGCAATCTATTCACTGGATTATCAAAAATTAAATCCAATATATTTTGTAAAATTGGACATATGATTTGACAAACCAATTTGTCCCTTTCTATTTTTGCTTCATCTGGCCCCTGTGGCGTTTTATTTCCATGAGCTGTGTTAGATCTAACCATGTATAGCAATTTTGCAAGCTTAATTAATAAATCTTTTAAGTCTCTGTGGCCTCCTTGAAAACTCAAAGATTTTCTAAGTTTATATTCCTCTAAAAACTCTGCATGTTTTTTCTGCGACTCCGTTACCAATTGGGGTAAAATGCTTTTTGGATCATAACCCCCATCTAACAAAACAGAATGATCCATTATTTGTGGGGAAAGAGCGGCAAGTGTTTCCAACCCTTCACTTTTGCATAGTATCTTTTTCTGATTTAACTCGAGCCCTTTCAATAATAATTCCTCAAAAGCTGAACTATCTGTTCTACCTTTATTCATTTCCCAGTTTGTGAGATTGTTTGTAGATTTTCTGTACGCATAATAATCATTCCACATAAGATTAAGTGCGTAAAATAATTCAGGGCATTTTTCAACAGGATTGTCTTTTAGATTTGCGATATTGACCTTATTGCAAACTTGTTCCAAAAAACTTAAATGTCTTGTTTGCCACCAAAAGCTCATAAAATTTTCTCCTAAAATGGGTCGTGCAAGTTTTTAGGGCGTATAACTATTTAGTTTAGAGGAGTTAGTGGCAAAAACTTTATTACCACTGTGCCTTTTTACCTAAAAATGTAGTCCCATCCCAACCATAAGTGTAGAGTTTGCCATTTTCTTCAGGATCTTCAATACCAATAGAGCAGACAGCTAAAGAAGTTGGTTCTTTTATAAGAATATTCTTAATAAATTCAATGAGTTCTAAAGGGGTTACACTTTCGGAACACTCTTTAATGAAAACATTTTCATACCAAGAACAAGCTTCAACATAAATGATAGCGACAGTTTTGCCATTAAAATCTTCAAGAGAAAATTGACAATAATACCAACCACCGTCCTGGCATCCTATGTTTTCTTCATAAGTATTTAAGCCTTCTTTAATTTCACCATTAGTGAGAAACCATAAACGAGCTAGAAGCCAGGATGCAAAGGGTGCTTCTTTTAACTCTATAGCTTGAGTAACTTCATCTCTTATTAAATGAATTATGTTTTCATCTCTAAAAAGGGTGTCTTGCTCTTTGTACAATGGAACTTCAATTATAATTTCCCCATCATGTATACTCTTATTTAGCATAACCAAAGAAAAATTTCCTACTTTTAAGCTCATGATTTCTTCATACCTTATTTTTATAATCTTGAGCCATAAATCTTACAACAACCCTTTTTTATTCAAGAAGTAGTAAATCATTAGTATTTTTTAACCTCAACTCTAAAAATACCAAAAGAAGGTTTAAGATTACTGGTAGAATAGTTATTAAATCTGATGGTAACTATATCATTGGCAGAAACCCAAGCAGTGTAACAACTTTTAGGCATTACAGCACTTGCAGGGACTCCTAAATTAACTACATCTCCAATAGTTGCGCCTAGGACATTTATTGTTAAGTCGCTAGCATTATTTTTAGGCGTAGCAGGGAAGTCCAAGTTTGCCACCGCTGAAATAACTTTTTGTAAAGGTGTTCCTTGACCTACTGTTAAACTGTTGGTTTCTATTTTCTCACTTGTTAAAGGTAATGTTGACATTATTTAACCCCTCCTAACCTAAAGCTCCAAAGGCACAGTCAAGATCATCTCTTACGCTAAAGTACTGATTAGCTAAAGCTTGATAAACTTTGGCTAAGTCGGCTTGTTCCTTTTGCAAAGAGTGTTTAGCTCTTGCTTCCATTGCATAGCCTAGTGCCAGACGCTTTACTATTCTGCGATCTCCTTTAGGGACTGTGTTTATAGGAGGATTACCATCGCTAATTTGATGAATACCTATGTAGCGTATTTGATGGCTTCTTGCTGTTGTTGCTGGAGTTGACAGGACTAAAACATAATTGCCTTGGGCATCTGTGCTTATAGGTATTTCACCACTATCAGCAATAAAATCATCATTGGGAGGGTCTGTTGTTGCCCCTAATGGCGATGAAAATGGCGACAATCTTGTTCCATTCCTAGCTGGATAAGCACCTGGAACACTAGCTTTATAGCTTTTTTGTCCTTTTAATAAAGCCAAAAGCATTTCGTCATCAATTCCTGGTCTATAAAGATAGTCACTTGGGAGAAGGATTTCCTCATCACCTGGCTCTATGTTGATGAAGGCTAGACGGTTAAGTCTTCCTTTTCCTTCTAAAGATGAGTATTCTTCTAAAGATTGGTCAATAGAATCAGTCCATTGCTCATCAGAAACATCTCTTAAGTAAGGATTTTCATTGTCAGCATTTTTTAATTCTTGGATAAAAGACAAATGTGCCATTATTGAAATTTTCCTTTCACACTTACTCCAGCGTTTAGTTTTTCGCCTGTATTTTTGACTATTGCTTGTTGGTCAGAAATAACTTCAACATAAAGATGACAATTAATATCTTTTGGTTTCGATGTGTATGTTACTGATGGGGTTAGAGATAGCAAGTTTGTTCCTGTTACAATTAACTCACCATTTTCATTTAATGTGCCAGAAAAGCGTTGTATTTGATTTGTTGGGTTAGGCGTTACAGGAGGAGCAAAATTGTTGATGACGTTGTTGCAAGCCCTAAAAATTCGTCCAATAGGGTGAGCCATTAGCAACCTCCTGCATTATGGTCAACCAAAACTGCTTCTATGGCCTCTAGTTCACCGCCTGATATTTCTTCTAACCAAAGTGCTACCAAGTGACCTGCTGTTTTGAATACCCAAGTAAATGCTCCAGCAGTTTCTCCTTGAGGTGGGAGGTTGTAAGTATCATCTAAACACCATTTACCAAGTTTGCCTTTCCAAACTAACAATCTGACTTTCGCCTTAACTCCAGAAGGTAAACTTGCAGCGCAAACCAAAGTATTTTTACCTGGAGAGGGTAGAAAGATTTGTTCTTTTTGGGGTTGTCCGTTTGCTCTGAATGTAGAATCTGGTTGACTTTGCTTTTTATGAGTTATTTGGCTTAATTGATAATAAGGATCGTCCCTAACATCTAGTAACATACTTAATACCCTCCATTTTTCTTATTGTTCAGGGAAAAATCCTGTTGGGGTTGGTTCTTTAGTAGATTCTTCTTTAGCTTTTTTATTGTGGTGGTGTTCTTTGTTGATTTGAGGCTGAGGAGCAAAAATAATCTGTTCTCCTGTATTTACTAAAGGTAATAGGTTAGTTGTTTGTGTTTGGCTTTTTTCTGTTGTTGGTTCTTTTAGAGTTTCTACTTCAGTAGCAGAATTTCTTTTGATTAGACCAAAATTAGTGAATGACATAAGTTTTCCTTTTACAAACTAGTTAAATTTTTGTGACTTTATAAGGAAATAAAAGTCGCAGAATCAGATAAATAGAGTATAATTACAGGTAAAATAAGTTAGTTATTGGACAAAAATATGCAAGAAACATTAACAATGTCAGAAATCAAGCAACTCTATCCTTCAGAATGGGTTTTGATAGAAGAACTTGAAACAGATGAAAAAATGCTAGTGAAGGCTGGTAAAGTTACTTATCATAGTAGTAACAAATCTGATGTTTACTCTAAAGCTAAAGAACTTAAGCCAAAGTATTTTGCTATAATGTACATGGGTAAATTGCCAGAGGATATGAACTTTCTATTATGACAGTTACTTTTGATCCTTACGATAGAATGATAATGGTTCAAGCTAAAATTACAGGGCCAGCGGGAAGTCTTTTTTCATTAGCAGCACTTGATACAGGTGCTACTATGTCTTTTGTTAACACAGAACTTTTAGAGATGCTCAATTATGATTTAACTAAAGCCAGTGAATTTCCCACTATGCCTTTACTTACGGCCAATGGAGTCATTTCTGCTCCACAAATTACTTTGGATGGTTTTTATGCTCTTGAAAAAGATAAACGCTCTTTCCCTGTCTTGTTTTACAAAATGCCAGCAACTTCTCCTGTTGATGCTATTATTGGCTTAGATTTCCTTCGCAGCCATATTCTCACCTTAGATTTTACTACTGGTCAGTTAACTTTAGTTTGATTATCCATCAACAACTAATTGGTAATTGCTGATGGATAAAGCAATAAAAGCTTATTAGCTAGCGGCGCGAACAGAACGCAACTTACCAACAAAGCGAATTTGCTTGATAGGATGATTAGCAAAACTACCATCAGCTTTCTTTACATAAACACGACGAGCGCAATCAAGAATACGCATATAACGGACATCGTGAGGTTGAATAGTAGTATTGCCGCCGCCATTAGGAGCAAATTGACCAACATAAGGGCCAAACATCTGCATTGGTAGCCCTAGGCCGTATTTTACTGGACTTGCTTTGTATATAAATGATCGACGCGCTCCTGAATATAATCCACCATTTACTTGAACAGCAGCAATTGGGCCTGGGATGTTTCCTATTTTTACACCTTTACTGTAGTCAGGAAGGAACTCAACTCCAGCAGGAGATTTTTGCTGTTCAAACAAATCAGCTATGGCAAAAGCGCCACGAGCTATTTGAGTGTGCATCATCCAAGTGTCTGCTTCTACAAGGTTTGGTTCGCTAACCATATCAGCAGATATTTGCATTGCTAATCGAATTAATCCCGCATAGGTTTCTTCTATTGGTTCATTTGGATTGCCTCCTAAATCAAATTCATCATAGTTGCTACCATCGTTATACCAATATTCATCGATGGTTGGGCGTGTGTCTTGAGCAAATCCGCTATCTTGAGTAAAGCCAAGAAAACCTTCATTATGAACAGCAAAGGTTGGTTTTTGCCCTGGTACTTTCGGGACAATGTTAAGGAATTGGTCAAAGTCTCCTTCTATTTGCTCTTTGTTACCAACTTTTACTATTTTAGTGGGATAAAGAGCCTTATATTCCTCAATATTGTCATCATCTATTGATAAATCAGGATGAGGAACTACCACTATTCTTGGGTGTTTTGCGTTAGCTCCAGCATAAGCAGCCCCTCCAGCATAGCCAGTTTTTAGCTTACATGCTCCATAAACATTAGCTCCTAGTCTTATATCACCAATTTTTCCATCTAGTTTTACTACTACATTGCCATTATTAGACCAAAACCATTGCTCTGCTGCTACTTGCTCTTGAGGTGCTTTAATTGCACCTTGTTCATCAGCAGCATATTGGAATTGGTCGTAAATCATTCTAGAAGTCTGATTAGCCATATCTCTACTTGTATGAAGTATTAAGCCTGCTAATGAATCGTACGATACAACTCCGTTTTCCAATTGCCATTCTAGTTCTTGTGGTAATCTAAAACCTATTGCACGCATAAAAGTAAATATCTTTTGATAGCGTAAAGTGGTCTTTGCTTCTCCAACACTTTCATTGGCACGCACTTCATAGTAACGGCGAGTGGTTCCAGGACGAGGTGGTTCATATCCTTCTAATGGCACTTTAAACATGCGACCCATTTGTTTAGCAACGTCTGGCCCATAGACTTCTGCAAACTGTAGTGCTTCTGTGAATAGGATAAATTCACGCAAAATAGCTCTAGCAATTACTCCTTCTTGATTACGTAAATCACCACCATCTATCAATAAAGCTTCGTCTAATGCTGCTCCTGTTGCTTTCAGGAGTTTGCGTCTAAAAGCAGGAGTTTTTTCAATGTAGCCAACTACCTCTTCAGCAAAGCCTTTTTGAGAGTCAGTTGCATAAGTAGAGCGTTTGAGCAAATCCCGTTCTTTGCTCTGTTTGAGCCTGTCCATAGCTTTATCTAAAGCATCAGCAGCAGGTTTCCAAGAACGGTCAGCCTCATCTTGGGCAACTTCTGCTCTTACTGTATTACCAAACAACCCTGGTACTATTCCACTTTTGAGAGATGCAGTTCTTGCACTATCTAATACAGCTAAATCATTAATAATAGAACCTTTTGCCTCATCTACACTAGCTTTAGTTCGTGCTTTTTCTAGTATTGTTTGTAAGGTACTTTCTGGGTAATTGACTAGTCTTCTGCCTTCGATTTGACCAGCTTTCTCTATTTCTTTGACAGAATCTGAAACGGCCTGTTTAGCTTGTGATGCTTGTTTAGCTTTTGTTTCCTGTTCATCACGAGCAGCTTGGGTTTTCTTTAGCTGTGTTACTTCTTTGGTTAGGGAGTCTATTGCCGTTAAGGTTTTATTCAACATTGTATTAAGCTGTTTGTTTTCTTGGTCAACTGCTGGTGAAGATGGAGTTTTAGCTACTGTTGGGGTTGTTCCTGTTTTGTTTGTTGTTTTAGCTGGAGCCGCAGCGTCTAAAGCATTTTTGATTTTACCAACCATGTCTAAAGCTTCTGCTAGCTTTTTGCTGTCCATAGTAGCTTCTTCGTCAGGGTCTTCTGTATCGCTATTTTTGCCATCAGCCTTATCTTTATTGTCTTTGTCATCATTATTAGCATCAGTAACATTGCTAGGATCTTCGTTGTTAGTGTTAGTAGTATCAGAAGTAGCCGCTGGTGTGGGTGGGTTAGGAGGTTTATTAGCACTTGAAGGAGAAGAAGTTTGCAATTGTTGAAGCATCTTGTTAAGCCAATCAAGATGAATTTCAAAGGAAGCAATGGCTTCAGCATCTAAATATCCACCTTTAGCCATTCCTAATATTTGTTCTAAGGACATCATATCTTTGTTATCTCCTATCGATAGGTTATTGATATTATTAAGGTTATTTAATACTGGTTGTTTTAATGAAAGGATTATTTTCTTCTTTACACAGCAGCTTTGGCTGCAATTTGCCTGGCACTTTATTGATGTTTTTGTGTTTATATTTGTGCTATCAACTGTGTATGTTTTGAGGGTTTTAGCGTGAGGCACAGCAGGATTCTTTACCCTATCACCACCATCAACGCGGCCTAATTTGCAAACTCTATAATCTTCATACTCGATACAGCCATCTAAAATTGCTCTCAGTGAAAAATAAAGGTCTTCTTTTTGAGCTAATTCTGAAAGCTTCTTACCAGAATCAGTAGGGAAGTACTCAATAGTAGCTTTACCTTGTTTGGTCTCTTTGTCATACCAAAGCTTGCGAAATACAAATGCTGGCTCAAGCTCACTATAATCAAAGCCAACTACATTTTCTTGCTCATCATAAACAGGTTTAGGATGTCCATCATAACCAACCATTAACCCTAAAGTGATATATTCTTGAGCTAATTCAATGGTTTGTTCCATTGATTGGGCTGTGTAAGCCGTTTCATTTAAGTTAATAAAGTCAGCTTCTGTTAGGACTATGTCGCTGTAAACACTATCTAAAGCTACTTTGTCAGGTTTGTTTGCCTTACATAAAGCATTTGCTATTGCTGCACACTCTTTATTAGTACTAGCAGATATTTTAATAGGTTGTAATAAACTATTCATTTATATGGTGTTAGCAAAGAAGAAGTGTTTATAAAAGGATGAAGTCTTCATTTCTTGTAAATAAAGCGGAAAATTTTTTAATTAGGGTGTGATATTTTCGAGTGTTTTAGCGAATAACATATCAGAGAAGTTAAAAAGGCAATTTCAAAGGGACTATGACATTAATCAATAACCAAGAGAGGTTTTTAAGTCTTGTTGAGGAAAATAAAAAGATTCTCTATAAAGTCGCTAATGCTTACTGTAAAGATCCTAATGATCGTCCTGACCTTCTTCAGGAAATTATTATTCAGCTTTGGCAGTCGTTTAATCGCTTTGATAATCGTTGTCTATTTTCTACTTGGATGTATCGAATTGCCATAAATGTGGCTATTTCTTTCTATCGCAGTCAACGCCGCGATATACACGACACTGTTTCAATTAAAGGCTTTGTGCTAGAGATTGCTGTTGCAGACCAAATGTTAGAACAAGCTGGTGATGACATTAGGTTGCTCTATAAGCTTATTAATCAATTAGATGAACTTAACCGAATCCTAATTATTCTTTACCTAGATGGCTATAGTCAGGATGAAATTGCTGAAATCCTTGGCATTTCTTCTAGCAATGTTTCCACCAAGATAAGCAGGATAAAACAAAAACTTCAACAAGAGTTTGAATCTATAAGTATTTCAAAATAGGAGAATAATATGAATTTTGATGATATGAAAAATCAATGGTCTGCTTTTGATAAGAAACTAGATAACAGCATTAAACTAAATACTTTGTTGTTGAAAGAAGTTTCTTTAAACAAAACTAACTCCTTTTTAAGAAGGCTATCAGTGTCTATTTACACAGAATTGATACTTAGCTTTGTTGTTCTTATGCTTTTAGGTAATTTTATATGGAATAATTTGTACCAAATCAAGTTCCTTATACCAGCTATCTCGTTGGATCTATTTGTTATTTTTCTCGTTCATTCGGGGGTTCGCCAGCTAATAGCGATAAACAGCATAGATTTTAGCGAGCCAATCATCACTAACCAAAAGAAATTGGAAGGTCTAAAGGTAAGACGTATTAATGAAACCAAAATGGTTTTCTTAGTTTCACCTTTACTATGGGTACCGTTGCTTATAGTAATAGTTAGAGGAATAACTGGCTTAGATCCTTATGCAATGTTTAGTGCTAGTTGGTTAGTTGGCAATCTACTTTTTGGGCTAGCAGTAATACCAATAGTTCTTTGGGTCTCAAAGCGTTATTCACATAGGTTTCAAAGTTCACCATTAGTTCGAGGAATAATGAATGATATTGCTGGTCATAGTTTGAATGAAGCTATAGGTTTTCTCAATAAACTGTCTAAATTTGAAGAGGAGTAAAAATTTCCAAGTTAACTTTATGTACTTTGTGTTGTGGAAATAGTTGTTAATGCAAGGTTTTGCTCAATCTCACGAGTTCCTTCATCAAGATTACTGATTAGGTAATAAGAACCACGAAGTTGACGAGCTTCTGCCAAGGTAAGTAAACCAAGCTTAAAATCTTCACGAGACTGTTGAACTCTACGTTCCATTTCAGATTCAGTCATTTGATCATCAAAAATAATCTCGTAACTTACCTGATTGGAAGAAATGTCCTCCAGTGCTAAAGAAAGATCATGCAATGGTCTGTAGTGATTGGTGACTAGGCCACGAGCTATTTTTCTTTGATGTGCATAAGCTTCTTTGCGAGTTTCATCAAGGGTAAAACGGTTTCCTGTTACATTCCATCCTAACAACTGACGTGATATTCCAGTAAGCACAAGCACAGCGTCCAACATAAATTCTATGTCTTTAAGCTCTCCTTGTTGTGGGTCGCCGCCTTTTACTGCTACTTCTATATTGTTGGTAAAAACATCATCAAATGGACTTATTTGACCGCCTCTTTGAATGTGGAGCAAACGAGATAAGTTTTTCTTGATGCTTTGGAAAAGGCTGGCTGCAATGCCTTTTCCAGTTGGCCCTAAGATATTGAAATGACGAAATGGCTGATTGGCCAGCCTCCTGGGTAGCAAACTTCTTAAAGCAGCAATAGAATCTTTAGATAAACTCCTAGCAGGGAAAAGCAGAGCATTGCCATAGCGTTGACCTGGCCGATGTCTCCACCTCCAATGCATTATTTGTGACTGATAAAAATAATCTGCTTCTCTATCTGTGTCTGAGGTGCGAAATATAAAAGCTTTTTGCGGATCAATAAACTGGTCTCTTGCATCAGTATTGCGAATCATTGCCTCTGTTGGCATATCACGCACAGCAACTATTTGACCAGTATAATCTACTACTGGTTGAAGATAAGAGTCTCCAAATCCTACAGCAGAAAAGGCAAATGATGATGCATACTCCTCTAAACGACATTGTTCTTTGAGTCTTTGAAAGTTACGTTCAGCTTTGTAGCCTATTTCATCAGTAGCAGCATTTCTTATGCTAATGGTGTAGCCATTGCTAACTGCATCTTCAGCTAATTTGATTAAAGCGGCCAAAACAACAGGGTTATCTGCATAGATTTCTAGCAATTCTTTGATGAGAGAACGTCTAGAGTAAGGCTCGCTATATTTACGATTAACCTCATCAGTATCAGGGTCAGACATCAAGTAACCCTGTTCAGACGTTTGCTGATCAGGGTTCCAGCGAGTCATTACTCTCCAGGCTCGTTCTAGGCGGGCTTTAATGAGGTTAACTTTTGGTATTTCAGCTAATTCTATTGGCATTAGTAGCTTATTTCTATGAGCTTAAGTGTTCCAGCAATTGCATCTCTAGCATCGTCTTCTAGTGATTGCAAATTAACAATTTGTGACCAGATTGCTCCATTTCCTTGTAAATAGTCAGCAAAAATGACCTTGTGAGTAGCTATTGGAGATGCTAAAGCGGCTATGTGGTAGCTTTGTTTATCTGTTGGAAGTTGTATTGGCATCAATGGCAATGGATTTTCTTCTTTGATATTTTCAATTTCTACAGATTCAAAGTCGGATAAAAATAGCTCAAACACCTTTTCATCAACTGCTACGACCTCAAAAGGTCGTTTTTTATGCAATGACCAAAACTTTTCAATGGCTTCACGAGGATGAACTGCTTTACGCCATACTTCTGCTAAATATCGAATAGGAGATGATTGATAATCATCGTTTTGCTCTATCCAAACCCTGGCTATTGCTGAATTAGTAGCTTGTGTGCTGATGGAGAGGAAGCCAAAGTCCCTCATCTTGTCTAAAGCAATGGAAGTGCCAAGATGAGTTCCTCTAGTTACATAGGCTTTGTTACCAACTAATTTGAATAAAGAGCAGTTTTCAGCGGCCATTTCATAACTATCTGGTTCGTTGAGGGCATTAAATCCACCAGATAAAGCATCTGTTTGGTCTTTGTGGCTGGAAAAAGGAAAACTTTCTAGCTCTTTTAGTAATTCCTCATTCCAATCACCGCGCAGTATTTTGATATTACCAACAGCAGCTTGTGCGCTAACAGGCTCTGCACGGCTTACTTTATCTGCCCAAGGAGCTATTCCCTTGACATTGTAGCCACTTAGAACCGAGCGAGCATAATGGTCTATGGTATACTTACCACCAGAACCTTTTTCTTGCTCTATTCTAATGGCTACACCGTAACCGTCTTGGCTTGCTGTGTTTTTTATTACAGCCTCAATTTCAGCAGGTTCACCACGTTTTCTTACTACATCTAGTATATAGTAAATACCAGTACGTTTATCTTTACCAAGTAGCAAACCAACAGTGTAATCAGGGTCAGAGCCAGGTTTGGGGCTAGTACAAGCTAAATCCCAAAACCTTACTTTGATTAAATTAGCTGGCCTAGATTCTACTGTTTCAAAATAGCTTCGCTTAAATAACCCGCCTCCTTTTGGAGAAGGTCTTTGTTGGTACTGAGCAGCGTATCCATAAGGGTCACGGCGTTTCTCTCGCTCTATAAACTCAGAGGGGAAGCGTTCTGGCCAAAGCAGTTCACCCGCTTGAGTGCGAGGATCAGACCAACCAATAGAGGTTTTTCTAGTTTCAGGTTCATACTCGCTGCGAATGCAAAGATGTTCCCAACCGCCTTCTTTTAAGACTTCAGCACAAAGGTCACGTTCGTGAACCCTTTGCATTATCAATACTATAGCACCAGTCTGAGAGTCATTAAGGCGGCTAGGAATAGCTCCGTAAGCATCAATTGCTGATTGTAGTTCTGCTGTGGAGTTAGCGTCTTTGACATCGTGAGGGTCGTCTATAATTATGGTGTCAGCACCTTTTCCTGTTACTCCACCGTCTATTGAAACAGCTTGACGCGTTCCTTGCCTGGTATTATCAAACTTACTCTTTACATTTTGGTCTCCTGTTAAAGAAAAGCTTTTTGACCAGTTTTCTTGATACCATTCGCTTTGTAGCAATCTTCTACATTTAACTGATAATTCCAGAGCTAAATTAAACTCATGGCTAAGACATAAAAACCTATGCTCAGGCTGGTCTATCCACATCCAGGCTGGAAAACATACTGATGCCACTAAGCTTTTCATGTGGCGAGGAGGTATGTTTATTACTAACCTGGTTATTTGTCTTTGTTTTACGGCTACTAAATGCTCACAAACTGCATCAATTGACCAATTCCAACTTAGTCTTCTTCCTGGCTCTAATACATCCCAAGCTCCACGAATAAAACCTTGTAGACTAGGAGGTTGGGGTGGAAGCTCCTGAACCAAGAGCGAGATCTCGTCTTGCTCTAGCAAGTTCAAGTAACTCAGCAATTCTGGCAAGTTTTTGTTCTGTGGAGAGGGAAGAGATTTCAATTGCTGCTCCATCTTTTCCTGTTATTTCTTGTCTAAGCTTGTCAGAAAATACTTCAGGTCTACGTGCTTTAAGATAGAACATGAGTAGAGTATCACTGTACTTTTTGACAGTACCGCAAACTGTACCTTGGTAGTAAACATCCTCATCCACCCCATCACAAGCTCTTTTTCTTAACTCTTCTTCCACTTGGTCAAGGTGTTCTTGAATTGCATTATTCCAGGCAGTAGCAAACCTAGGGTTTTCCTTGCGTAAGTTGTAAGCAGTTTGGCGAGATATTCCTATTGCTCTTGCAGCAGTTGTTACATTCCCATTATTACGTAAGCTTTTTATAAATTGCCTTCTTTTTTTAGCTGTCAACCTTGTCAACTTTTTTTACCTCATTTTGTAAAAATAAAGGTGAGCCAAATGACTCACCTTGTTAAGTTTATAGGGTACAGGGAGGATTAAATGAAGCATATTGAGGCTTTATGAGGGTTATGGCAGATTATGTGGCGGTGTAATAGAAATAATTTAGCCAATCACACCACCAACCAGCATCGTTTATGGAGAGTTACGCACACTGGCTTTGTCTTGGAGTAAGCTAGAAACTTGTTCTAAAGCTTTCACTAGCTCACGAAACTTATGTAATGCTTTTCTTTGCTTTCGATTAGGAGGTAGAGAAACAGTTCTTTTTACATTGCGAATAAAATTACTCATTAACTTAACTCCTAGTTATCAGAGGATTTATCTAAATAGCGTTTAGGAAGTTGGCGATGGGCGAATTTTTTCTTCTTCTTTTTGTAGTTAGTAGAAGCTACTAAAACAAAACTGCAGATGTGGTCACTAATAGCAACTTGACTAACTTCAACAGGCTTTCTCCATTCATTAGCAGGAGGCAGATAAATAATTTTTTGGATTAATGCTCCTGTAGGAGAAATGGTTCTTGGGTGATATTCCCTGTCTGGGTTAGCTTTGTCTCTTTCCTTACGCGAACGGTTTCTTGCCATTTAGACACACCTCGGCTCTTGGCCCTCAACCAACCTCGAAGTAGTAAAAACTTCTATGGGAGTGCAAAATAATCAATCACCAATAAGCTATTGGTAATAAAGCACTAATTGTGTAAAGGTGGTTTGTTTAAGTAGGTACTAGATTAGCTAACATTACTATCACTCCATAAACTCAATATTAAATTCGGCTGGAGCATAAAATGGATTTTTTATTTTGGCAAACAACCAAAAAGCAATTGACCAATAAAAAAACAACCACATTTTTATAAAGGCAAAACAATCATAACAACCAAAATGTAGCTTAAGAAAATGGGAGTAGAAAAAAACAACCAAAATGTTGATTTTGCTTAACATTTAGCGATCAATGAATAAAATCTAAACGATTTAATTAATTTTGAAAAGGTTGCTAAAAGTAGTATGACAAATCTTAAAGAGCAAATAAGCCAACTTGATGAAATGACTGCTCCAGAACTAGACCTTTTATTTTTTCAAACTGTTCTTGGTAACAAGCAAATAGAAAGATTGATAGATTTGCCAGACTATTCCATTGCATTAGGAAGCAGGGATGGTTGGAAAATTCTCCATTCTGAGCTAAAAAAATGCTTTTTAGTTAAAGAAACTAAGCTAGAAAACCGTGCTGTTGTTCTTGTTCAGCTAAAAGCTCTCAAAGGAGTGTCCCTTGCCAGTGGAACTACTCAAGCCGAAGCTACAGCTAAAGCTCTGATTTTGGCCCATAACGAAATTCATATGACTGGCTTACAGTTAAAAGAGTTTCGCAAAGCAATAAAAACTAGGTCAGGTCGTCATTACACCCAAGCTGAGTTTGCAAAGAAAATAGGAAGTTACAGCCAACAAGCTCAATTTCGTTTTGAACAAGGGCTAAGACCAGTTCCTGCCCAAGTTGCTAAAGACACGTTCCAATTACTTATAGCCAACCTTCAATAACCATTACAAAGAGGACAAATATGATTACTTCAGCCATTGAATTAAAGAAAAAAGTGCATTTAGGAAATAGCTTAAACAATGAGTCTACGTATGTTGGTAATGTTGGAGACTTTTTAGTTACCACAAAAAAAGGTCATCAAGGCATTATTCCCAAAGAGATTTATCAGGAGTTAGTAGCTAATGGAGCTATTGTTCCTGGATGTGGTACTACCAATGGTTTTAACTTATTTGGTGGCACGCCTATTCCAGGTGAAGGAGTAAGAGGTAATAGAGACGATTTTAATAGCTTACTTTAATTTTTACTTGTGAGAATCACCATTCTCATAAATGAAAATACTTGAGTCAATGGATGACTTTAGAACAAGAAAACCATCTGCTCAAACAAAAAGTAAAACAGGTTTTGGCCGAGCTAGACTCGGTCAAAACTAAACTACTGCATTACATCTTACTTAATCATAAATTAGAAGATGAAATTGCAACACTAAAGAGAAAATTGTCAGAGGGAAAAGTAAATGCCCAGTTACCAACTACATCAAGGTGATTGTTTAGAAATATTACCAACACTGCCATACCAAAGCGTAGACGCAATAATTACAGACCCACCTTATCCAGGAATATCTCGCCCTTATGGCAAATGGACTGAATCTCAGTGGCAAGAAATGATGCAGCAAATAGTTATGCAATCTCGTCGCATCCTTAAACCAAAAGGCTCTGCTGTGTTTATCTTACAACCTAATAGTGAGCATGTTGGCAAGATGAGATCTTGGTTATGGGAGTTTATGGCTTGGGTTAGTAAAGACTGGAACATGATCCAAGATGTATGGTGGTGGAATTTTACTACTCCACCTCTTACCCATTCTCATCGCAAAGTAGGTTTACTTCGTGGAAGCGTCAAAGCTTGTGTTTGGGCTGGTTCTCCTAATTGTTATCGTAACCAAGATGAAATTCTTTGGACTGAGTCTGAAAGTAATGATGCTGAAAGACGTTCTAAAAGGGCATTTCGACAAGTTAGCCCATCAGGAATAAGTTTTAATCGTGCTACTGTTGGACTGTTGGCAAAAGAAAGAGGTGGAGTCAGCCCATTCAATTTAATACCTTGTCCAACGTCTGATAGCAAAAGTAGTGGAGGAGCATATGGACATCCTGCTGCAACTCCTGACCGACTTTGCCAATGGTGGGTTAAGTACATTTGTCCTCCTGATGGAGTAGTCTTGGATCCTTTTGCTGGAAGTGCTTCTGTAGGGGTCTCATCTCTTAAATTAGATAGAAGCTATATAGGTATAGAAAAACTGCCAGAATATCTAGCGATTGCTAAAGTTAGACTAGCTCAAGTTTTATAAATATTATAAATAGAGGTTTTAATAAAAATAATGAATACAAAAAACTATCAAATATACCGAGGTGATTGCCTAAAAATATTACCTACAATAGAAGATGAAAGTGTAGACGCAATAATAACTGATCCACCGTATTCATCAGGAGGCCAAACCAGTGGAACTCGTGCAGCTATGCCTTCTAAAAAGTATGTTAACTCCGAAGTTAAAATAGTAAGGCCTGATTTTTTTGGTGATAACAAAGACCAACGCTCTTTTTTGTATTGGTGTACTCTTTGGTTAAGCGAATGTTTTCGTATTGCTAAAATTGGAAGTCCTGTGTGCGTTTTCACAGATTGGAGACAATTACCCATTACTACGGATGCTATTCAAGCCGCTGGTTTCGTCTATCGCGGAATTTTATCATGGAATAAAACAGAGGCAGTTCGCCCACAGAAAGGCAGATTTCGTAACCAATGCGAGTTTGTAGTGTGGGGCTCTAAAGGAGATATGCCATTAAATAGAAATGTCAAAGTATTACCAGGCGTTTACACATTCCCTGTTAGGCAGGATGATAAGTTTCATCTTACAGGAAAGCCCACCGAATTGATGGAAGCTATTGTTAAAATCGCTGAACCAAATAGCACAATTATTGATCCTTTTATGGGTTCTGGAACAACAGGAGTTGCTGCAATAAAGCAGGGCTACAAATTTGTAGGAATTGAACAAAGCAAAGAATATTTCTCTATTGCAGAACAAAGATTGTCAGAAACCCAACCATTAGAAGCAAATATCTATGGAAACACCAATACCAGTATCAACAGTTGGAATAATAGCACCATCCCTTGTATCTAAAGCGAGTTTATCTAATCATCCAGTAGCTGTTTACTTATCAAGATTAGCCAAAGGCTCTCGCAGAACAATGCTAGGAGCCTTATCCAAAATAGCAGAGCTAGCCACTCAAGGCAAAATAGATTTATGGAGCTTTGAATGGCCAGCTTTGCGCTATCAACATACTCAAGCTATTAGAACTAGGCTTGCTGAAATCTATGCTGTTAATACTGCAAACAAGATGCTTGCTGCTTTGCGTGGAGTGCTGGAAGAGGCTTGGCGTTTAAGTCTAATTCCAGCAGAAGAATATCGTCGAGCCTCTGATTTGAAAGCGATTCGTGGTAAGTCTTTGCCTACAGGCAGAGCTTTAACTGAGCAAGAATTAACTTTATTATTTGACCATTGCCAAAAAGATGTAAAAGTATCAGGCCGCAGAGATGGAGCAATGTTGGCATTACTCTACTATTGCGGTTTGAGGCGTTCGGAGTTGGTAGCTTTAGACCTAGAGCATTATCAAGCTTCTTTTAGTAAATTAGAAATTCGTTCAGGTAAAGGTAACAAAGATAGAATAGTTTACTTAAACCAAATAGCAACAACAAAATTAGCTTCTTGGCTTGGAGTTAGAGGAAATAGAGATGGGGCACTTTTTATTAGAATAGACAAAGCAGGGAAGTTAATATGGCAGCGGCTAACAGACCAAGCCGTCATGTCAATTCTTGCTAAACGTGCCATTGATGCTAGAGTATCAGCTTTTAGCCCGCATGATTTAAGACGTACTTTTATTTCTGATTTGCTTGATAGTGGTGTAGACATCTCTACTGTTCAACAACTATCTGGTCATTCTAATGTTAGTACTACTGCTAGGTATGACCGTCGCGGTGAATTGGCTAAGAAAAAGGCTGTTGAAAGATTAGTTAAAGACAAATAAAACCAACAAAGCAATTTTACCAGCCTTCCAAATAAACTTTTTCTGGATCTGGAGCATAAGCAATAGAGTAATTTTCTTTTCCTTCCTTTTTTAGTATTTCTACTATTTCACATCGAGTTTTAGCACAAGCAATAAGCTCACTACCATCTAAAGCAACATGTTGTCCTGGATATTTTGTCCTGTTCTTTCATCGTTGTTCTCTTATTTATCAATAAAAACATATAAATAGTTGATGCATAGTATAATTGTAATATTGGAATTGAAAGGTTACAATGAGCAATCTTGTAAACTAGTAGTTCACATAGTAGAATATGATTAAAAGTTTTAGACATAAAGGGTTAAAAGAATATTGGGAGACAGGAAACACTAAATGGATACCTGCCCAATTAGCCAAAAAAATAGATTCTAGGTTAGCCGTAATTGATGATGCTAAGGAAATAGAGGATATTAACTACCCAGGATTTGATTTACATGAGTTGAAAGGCGATAGGAAAGGAACTTGGGCAGTGAAAGTAAGTGGTAATTGGCGCATCACTTTTAAGTTTATAGATGGTGATGCTTACGAGGTAAACTTAGAAGATTATCACTGAGGAGTAGATAGAAATGGAAGAAACAATTATACAAAAACGTAGACCACCACATCCAGGTGCAGTTTTAGCAGAAATTTTGGAAGATAATGAAATAACTTTAACTGAATTCGGTAAGCGAATAGGGGTTTCTCGTAGAACCGTAAGTTTGATAATTAATGGTCATCGTCCTGTCACTGTTGACTTAGCTATTAGAATTGCTACTTTCTTTGGTAAATCTCCTGAGCTTTGGCTTAACTTACAAAGAAAAGTTGACCTTTGGGATGCAATGCAGACCAATCAGTCTATTTATCAGCAGATTAGACCTATTGACTCTAACAAAGCTGCTTGAATATTAATTTGGGCTTGAAGATACTTTTTAGTAAATGAGAATGAAGATAAATTAAGCGAGTAAGTTGATAAGCTAACTTTTGTATAGGAAGAAGTAGATGGGGCGACCAATAAAGAAATTTCATGATTTTGTGGGACAAAAACGTACAATAAACTTCCTGCAAAAAATCATTTTAGGAGCTAAAACTCTTGGTCAAACTTGCCCATCTCTTTTATTAAAAGCACCTACAGGGTGTGGTAAAAGCTCTTTAGCAAAAGCAATAGCGATTGACTATGGTTCAACCTTCCATTTACTTTTAGCTGGACAAGAAGTTCAAGCAATAGATATCTGCCAAATGCTCTCAAAACTAGAGTTTGGAGATGTGTTTGCAATAGATGAAGCTCATAGCCTTTCTTCAGATAGTCAGCAAATCCTTTATTTGGCACTAGATGAGCAAAGAATACCAGCTATTTCTAATGGTAAGATAGATCGTAGTCAGTATGTAAGTATAGCTGAGTTTTGTTTAGTATTAGCTACTAATGAACCTGGTTCATTAAAAAGAGCATTAGCTAACCGATTGCATCATGTAGAATTAGATCCATACTCACTGGAAGAGTTGAAAGCGATAGCAGAAACCATAGCGCAAAAAGAAGGTTTTCATATAACACCACAAGCTGCTCGCCAATTAGCTCAAGTTGCTCAAAGTAGTCCTCGTATCGTGTATAAAAGGGTTGAGCCATTACGCTTACTTAATCCTACAGTATCTCACTTTACAGAATCACACATTTTTGAATTATTATCTCGCCAAGGCATTGATCAAAATGGTTTAACGCCCAAGCAGCGACAATATTTAATTACTCTTATGAATAGTCCATTAGGAATTTGCACTTTGGGGCGGCTTTCTGTAGCTTTAGGTTATGACATTTTAGCCATAAAAAGAGATGTTGAACCTTATTTAATAGAGCAAAAATGGGTAGACCCTAACTCTATTCGTGGTCGCAGAATTACTGATGAAGGTAGAGATTTAGCTCAACAAATTCTTGCTAGTGAATTACTCAATCCTTTTGGTTAAGCACTTAAGCAAAATATGCAAAAAGTAGTAGCAGGACAACAACTTATTGATTTAATTAAGCTTGTTTATCAAGCCAACCAACCATTACTTTTATATGGAAAACATGGTGTAGGCAAATCTGAGCTATTAGGGGATGCTGCAAAAAATCTAGGACTACAATTAATTGTTAGGGATTTATCTTTGATGGAACCGCCCGATTTAATAGGTATTCCTCAGATTAGAGAAGGAAAGACTTTTTATGCTGCTCCATCATTTTTACCAACAAGCGGTAAAGGGTTATTGGTATTTGAAGAACTAAACCGGTGCCCGCGTTATATGCAAACACCTTGTTTGCAATTACTTACTTCTAGAACGCTAAATGATTATACATTGCCAGAAGAATGGGTTCCTTGTGCAGCAATTAATGATACTGTTGAAGGATATTTTACTGATGAACTTGATGCAGCATTACTATCTAGGTTTCTAAGAGTAAAAGTAGTAGCGGATGTAGAGCAATGGCTAAAGTGGGCGCAGAATAATACAATTCACCCTAAAATACTAGCATTTGTAGAAAGTAGCCCACAGGTTTTTGATGATCCAATAGCTAACCCAAGAGCCTGGACGTATGCAAGTAAATTGCTTATTGAATGGGAAAAGGGAAAATATCATCAAGATATGTTGGTAATAGCTTTAGCAGGAATACTAAATGAAAAATGGGCATTAGCTTTTATTTCTACTTATTTAGACAGTTACCATCCATTAGAGCCAAAAGAAATAATAGAAGACTATCCAGCACACCAAGCAACAATGCGCCGTTGGGTGTCACAAGGTAAATTAGATCTTGTTCAAGCTTCATTAAAAAAATTACAAAGATATCTTCAACCACATAGAACTTATAGCAAAATAGCAAATGATGCATCTTATAAATCACATGTTGAGGCATTTTTAGCAGATCTTCCAGCAGATTTACTTCTTCAAGTACGTGAATGGTTAGAAGAACGAGGTTTTGTAGATTTAATGGTAGGGCGTTAGATGTTAGAAGATTAAGATAAATCATATGCAGTATATGATCGTAGATAATGATATAACCCGGCAAGCTAGAGGATTACTTGAGATAGGCCAAAAAAGAATGGTAAATACTTATCCCTTTCATGCTTCATTTATAAGCAGATGGGAAATATACCCTAGTAGTTTAGTTAAAACTATTGGAATAACTTTGCGAGGCGCAAATATTTTGTTGTTGTTTAATCCAAAGTTTATAGTGAATTGTTCGTTAGCAGAAATAATAGGATTACTTCATCACGAGGTTAATCATTTACTTTTTGAACATCTACTAATAGATCCAGAAAAGTTTGAAAATAAGGAAGCTTTAATTATTGCAGAAGAAGTAACAGCTAATGAATGGGTTAAAGAGCCTCTTCCTGGCAGTCCTCTTTTACTAGAAAACTTTCCACAACTAGTTGAAAATGAAGATACTTTTACAAGATACAAGCGTCTTTCTAGTGGTAAAAAGATTAAGCAATCTAAACTATCAAATGAACAAAAAAGCAGAAAAGATGTACTAAATTTGGGTGGTTTTGTACCAAATTTGAAGCCTTCTGTACCAAATTCACATACAAATGTACCAAATTGGGGTAAAAATGTACGAAATTTGAACCCTATTAAACCTTTGGATGACCACAATATATGGGAAGAAGTGCGAGACGCAGGATTATTAGGAGCAATGGCAATCAAAGTTATAGCTAAAGAAGCAGTAGAAAAACTTTCCTCTCAAGAACTATCAAAAGTACCTTATGAAACTCGTGAAGCAATAAATGCAATGTGTGGAGAAGGTACTAATTGTTTGTTTGAAGAAGTTAACTCTAAAAATGGTAACAATAACGAAATAAACTGGCAAGAACTGTTACATAAGTATGTGCAAGAGGCTGTAGAAACTTACCCTAGCTTTACAAAAGTACCAAGACGATTTCCAGAGTTACTAGGAATAGTACCATCTTGGCAATATAGGCCAAGCAAAGCTGTAGTGATGGTTGTTATTGATACTAGTGGCTCTATTTCTTCAGAAGTTTTGGATTTAATAGCTAAAGAAATAGAGGTGATGAGCTATTGTTATCAAGTTACTATAGTAGAATGTGATTGTCAGATACAAAGGATTTATTCTTTTACTGGCAAAATAAAGAATGTTATTGGTAGAGGTGGTACAGACTTACGTCCACCTTTTGCTCCTTCTCTAATAAGCACAATCAGACCCCACGTTATTTGTTATTTTACTGATGGCTACGGCCTAGCTCCTGAACTTTCTCCTAACATTCCTGTTGTTTGGGGCATCACTGAAAATGGACAAAAACCTACATTATGGGGTCAGAAAGTGTTGATCGGAAAAGGGTTTTCTCTAATTTGAACCATAAGTAGTTTCAATGAAGAAAAAAACATAGATATCAGTAGCAGATCCGTAGGTAGTTTATTTTTGTCTACCTTTTTATTATACAACTCTTTCTATTTGAAATACTTTACTCTTTTTGAGTAACTTCAGGCAACTATTTAGTTTTCGTAGGCAGTGTTATCAACTGTTCTAAATCACAGCTACATAATTTCACAACCCAGCATATTTTTGCAATTCTTGCCTAAGTAAAGACGGTTTTTCTCCATGCTTAAGGTCTTCTAATAGATTAAGTGCCTTTTTAGCAGTTTGAATAGCATCTTCGTGTTTGTTATTTTTCTTATAAGCTAGAGCTAATACTCTAAGAGCTAAAACACTTTTTTGCTCAGTTTTTATTACAGCTTTTTCGGCATATTCCAAAGCTAGTTTTGGGTCTTGTAATTCTTCTGGTTCACAAGTAAGTAATACCCAAGCAGCATTATACAAAAAATCATTTCTAGTATTCGTTTCATTAGCCCGGCGAAAACGTATTTTTAGAGCTTCTGAGGTATATTTATAAGCTTCTTGCTCACGATTTAGCTTTACTAATGACCTAGCTAGCCATTCTATAGTTTCTGTATGATCGATAATAGCTTGTTTATTGTTTGGGTCTTTGGAAATAATTTCATCTAAGATGGTTTTTGATTGCTCATAGCTTTTAATTGCTTCAGCATGTTTTTCTTGTCTAGTTAATAGTTCACCAATTTTTCTATACCCAGTAGCAACATCACGAATATAACGTGTATTGACAACATCATTACTAGCCAATTTTTTGTCTATCTCTAAGGCTTTACTATAAAATTTTAATGATTCTGAGAAATCTCCTGCCAATAAATACAGATAGCCTAAATTTGAATAACTACCAGAAACATCTCTTTCGGCTTGGGCATTGGTTGGATCTTTGACAAGGAAATCTATTCTAATTTTAAGGGCTTGCTGATATTTTTCTAAAGCAAGAGCTAGGTTATCAATGCTTATTAGAGTTTCAGCTATTCTATCATAGATAACAGAAAGATTTCTTTGAATACCTACTTCAAAATCTTTTTGCAAAAGACTTTGATAAATTTTTTCCACTTGTAAATATCTTTCTAAAGCCTCTTTTGAATTACCATTTGCTAAAAGCTGCACGCCTAAATTCCCATTTGCTGCGGCTAATGCACGAAAAATATCTCTATTTTCGGGATCTAGTTTTGTTAGGTTTTCACATAAACTTACTGAAACATAGTATTTTTCTATTGCTTGGCTAAGATCACCTGTTACACAAAGTGTATCAGCAAATCTACGATATATTACAGCTAATTTAAGTTTTGCTTGGGTAGAAAGGCTATCTATTTGTATAGATTCTAAAGTTTGTATAGCTTTTTGAAAAAAAATTACTGCTTCAGAAGATTTTCCTGTTTCTACTAATAATTGTCCATAACGTCCATAACTACTAGCCAAATCTTGTCTAGTTTCCAAATCACTAGGGTTAGACTCTAACAACCTTTCCAGCAAAAAAATAGCTTTTTGTTGGCTTTTAATTGCATCTTCACTTTTACCCAAATTAGCAATATTTAGATTACCTTGAATTAAGCTTAGCTTTTGATAAGAAGTTGCCAATTCACGTTGTAATGAAGGGTCATTAGTACTGTCTTGGCTTAAGCTATCTAAGTATTCTGTTGCCCTAGTAATTAACAATTGTCTAGTTGAAGTTGAACCAGGAAGTTTTTCAATTGAACCGTTAAATTCAAATAGCAAAGAATTAGCAAGTTTACGAACATCGTTAAAACGCTTTTCTGCTCTAGCTTGAGCAAGATTAGCTCTGTGAGCTTGCCAAGAAGTAGTTATAATACCACTAAGTAAAGTAAGAAATAACAGACTAGCAGCAACCACTTGTAACTTATTACGTTTGACGAATTTTGATAAAGAATAGGTTAAACTCTCTTTTCTAGCTTTTATAGGAAGACCAGTTAAATAGAAATTAAGGTCTTCAACTAAACTTTCTACAGAAGAATAACGTCTGCCTGGTTCTTTAGATAAGGCTTTAAGAATAATAGTTTCTAAGTCACCTTTTATTATTTTGCTCAATCTTTTAGGAGTCTCCAATGTTGAACTAAGAAAGAAATGTTCTTGTGAGGTAAGCACTATTTGACTAGGCTTGATAGGTTCTACTTCACAAATAACTTTCTTTATTTCATCTGGAGAAGTTTGAGAAAATTTATAAGGTAAATGACCAGTAATTAACTCGTAAAGTAACACGCCTAATGAGTAAACATCAGTGGTTGTAGTAATAGCTTGTCCAGAAATCTGTTCAGGGCTAGCATAGATAGGAGTTAAAAACCTATTTTGAGGCTGAGTATAAGTTGATAAAAAATTAGTATGGTTAATTAATTTAGCAACACCAAAATCTAGTAAT
>JBDIBI010000043.1:0-48472 GCA_039812885.1 Blastocatellia bacterium | reverse complement strand
TCTCTAAAGATTTCTACCAAAAGTATTTGTCTTTTTTTCATATTTTTCTTTTGGAATGGTAGTTGCCTTATGCAATGAATGTTTGTGAGAAAACCCTTAATTGTTTGAGGAATATATGGAACTTACTTGGGTTGCCATTGGTGCTAGCTTGTTAATGGGTGTTGGAGCAGTTCTTATTTTTGTCTTTTCGGTAAAACAAGACTATTTCAAAGACCTTGAAGATGCTAAATACCAAGTTTTTTGGTCTGATTTAGAAGACTTGGTTGAAAATGCCAACAAAACCCCTAGTCCTTCTCAAAATAACTCAGAAGTTCTTTCTTCAAATACAAATATTAAAAAAATGGAGTCCAACAATGGGAATAAAGAAACCTGTGAGTGATTCAGAAAAAGAGAACGAAAGTGCGGTTCTAAGGCGTAAATTTTTACTTTGGCTTAGCAGTTTTGGCTTAGTTGGTTCTGCACTAGTTAGTATC
Source organism: Blastocatellia bacterium (assembly GCA_039812885.1). Taxonomy (GTDB): domain Bacteria; phylum Acidobacteriota; class Blastocatellia; order Chloracidobacteriales; family JADJPF01; genus JADJPF01. The sequence continues at coordinate 47,999 of JBDIBI010000043.1, read as the reverse complement.
TTCTCTAACTTTGTCTTTATTAAGCCACGTGCTACTTATAGCCAACCTAACCGTTTCTCAATCGGTACACCAGACGATTATCCTTCAGGGGCAAGAATAGCAATAGATGCTAAACGAGTCTGTATTGTTAGAGATGAAAATCGTATTGCAGCAATATCAACTACGTGTACTCACTTAGGCTGTATTATAGGTACATCAGATACAGGTTTTGCTTGTCCTTGTCATGGTTCTAGATTTGATTTTGATGGAAATGTTGTTGGAGGGCCTGCGCCTAAACCATTGCCTTGGTATCAAGTTAATCTAGCACCAAATGGTGAACTAGAAGTAGATAAAAATACTGAAGTTAAAAGTGGAACCTATCTTAATGTATGAGTAAAAATATGAATAAAGACTACTGGATAGATTTAATTAAGAACTTGCCTACAAATATTTGGAAATCCATATTTCGTAATCCATTACCAAATAATGATTATGAAAGGGTAGCAACAAGTTTTACTAATTTCTTTTTACATATTCACCCAGTAAAAGTACATAAGCATACACTAAAGCCAAGTTTTAGCTTAGGTTTGGGGTTAATGTCTTTTTTCCTATTTCTTATTTTAGTTGTGACTGGGGTGTTATTAATGTTTTATTACGTTCCATCCACAGGCCAAGCCTACGACAGAATGCTAGATTTACGTGGGTCAGTTGCCTTTGGGGTGTTTTTACGTAATATGCACCGTTGGTCAGCACATGGAATGGTTGCAGTAGTTTTCCTACATATGTGCAGAGTATTTTTTACAGGTTCTTATAAACCCCCTCGGGAATTTAACTGGGTAATAGGTGTATTTCTTTTTCTTTTAACATTATTTGCTAGTTTTACTGGCTACTTGCTACCTTGGGATCAATTAGCATTTTGGGCAATTACAGTAGGAACTGCAATTGCCGGATATGCTCCAATAGTGGGCAAAGACCTACAATTTCTTCTTTTAGGTGACACTGTAGTAGGACAAGAAGCATTGTTAAGATTTTATGTTTTACACATTGCTGTACTTCCTATTGCAATGACAATGCTGGTAATGATCCATTTTTGGCGTATTCGCAAAGATGGTGGTTTATCTAGACCAGAAGAAAATGTATCAACTGAAACACAAGAAGATTCTTCTCCAGAACTTGCTCCTGTTGTAGTTGCTGCTAGTTCAACACTAACGGCTGATAAATTAATGACTTTGGAACGCAAGCGTTTTGGAGTACAAGGTTTAGTACGTTTGCCTTTTACTAAGAAAACTGCTGTTGAAGATAAAGATCATGTTTTTAGTTGGCCGAATTTATTTATGGCAGAACTATTTGTATTTATTTTAACAGTAGCAGGTGTGTTAGTTATTTCTCTCTTCTTTAATGCTCCATTAGAAGAACCTGTAAATGTGATGCATCCTCCTAATCCAGCCAAAGCACCTTGGTATTTCCTAGGTTTACAAGAAATGGTCAGTTATTCAGCCTTTTGGGGTGGTGTAGGAATTCCAGGATTAGAAGTTTTACTTCTTTTAATACTTCCTTACATTGACCGTAAAGTTAAAGGGGTAGGAGAGTGGTTTTCACGTCGGCGGTTACTAGCTAACACTCTTTTTATGACTTTTGTAGTGATTAACATTGTGTTGATGATCATTGGCACATTTTTCCGTGGAGCAAATTGGGAATTTGTATCTCCTTGGTAAAAGAGGTGGAATATGCGGCTAGCTCTAGCAATTGCAAGTATTATTGTGTTGGTAATTCATGGAATAGTTTTTTATGACCAATTTTTTCACCCCTGGGAAAAGCACCAAACTGCATACTTTGATCAAGTACAGGGAATGGCTAAAAATGATGCTGAACGTGCTGCTATGGCAATTCGTCGACCTAAGATTGAACAAACATTAGTAACACAGTTTGGAGATACTCGTGTAGATCGTTGTCAAACTTGTCACATTGCTGTAAGTGATCCTAGGTTTGAAAATCATGCCCAACCAATTCGCTCACATACTTTTTCTGAAAATATGGGTGATAAGTTGGTTAATGGTCGTTGGGAACGTAGACATAAATTTTCTGACTTTGGTTGTACTGTTTGCCATGATGGTCAAGGTCGTGGATTAACTGTTTTTTATGGTCATGGAAAAGACTCTTACTGGCCTGATCCACTACTTGGTTATGCAGTACAAGAAGATTGGCAAGAAAAATATAAAGAAAAAGTTCATGGCAAAGACTATATACAAGCTAATTGTGTTCAATGTCATACAGAAAAGAATTTTTCTGCAACACCTTTAGTAAAAGAAGGTCGACGACTCTTTTTTGAAAAAAATTGTTATGCTTGCCATAGAATTGAAGGCATTTCTAATGGAACTCTTGGCCCAGATCTTAGCGAAGTTGGACATAAGTTTAAGCTAAATTATTTATGGGAATCTATTGTTGATCCTAGAGCAAATTTAGCTACTTCAATAATGCCAAACTTTAACCTTAATGATAATGAAGTGAAGGCTTTAGTGATTTTCCTAAAAAGTAGAAAAGGAATTAATTTTGCTGAAACCTCATTAGATCGTTATCGCGCTCATCAAGAAGGTACTAAACCAGTTGTTGCATCAACTCCAACAGGAACACCAACTCCAACAGCAGAAACATTAGTTCCACCAACAGAGTTAATTGCTCAAGGTGAGAAATTAGTAAAAGATAAATCTTGTACTGCTTGTCACAAACTAGGAGATAAAGATGGTGCAATTGCTCCAGATCTTTCTTTTGAAGGACTCTTAAAAGATAGTTCTTGGATTATGACGCATTTTCGTAATCCTCGTTCTAGAATACCTGATTCAATGATGCCTGCCTTTGGTTTTTCAGAAAATGATTACCAAGCAATGACAACTTACTTGCAAAGCTTAACAACTCCTCCTCCAATAAATAACGGAAAGGAAATGTATAACAATCTTTGTGTACGTTGTCATGGGGATCAAGGAAACGGCAATGGAACAATTGCATTTCATATTGATCCTGCACCAAGAGATTTTACTAAAGCTGGTTTTATGAATAGCAAGAGTGAAGAACGCCTATTTAAATCAATTAAAAGTGGTGTTCCAGGCACTTCAATGCCAGCTTGGGGTAAAGTACTTAATGATGAGCAAATGAAACAAGTCTTTGGTTATATTCAAGAGACTTTTGTAAAAGAACCTCGTAGAGCATTACCAAACAGACAATTAATAGAAACAAATCCTGTAGAAGCAAAAGAAGCTTCTATTAAACATGGTGAAGAAATCTTTGCCCAACGTTGTGCAGGTTGTCATGGTAAAAAGGCTGATGGTAAAGGGCCTAACTCTTTAGATATCTTGCCACGTCCTCGCAATTTACGTAATCAAGAGTTTGTTATAAGCCTTGAAGATAAACGTTTATATGAGTCCATTATGTATGGAGTTAGAGGAACAGCTATGCCTCCTTGGGTTGATTATGGAATAACCAAAAATGATGTTGGTGATTTAATTAACTTCATCAGAAGCATTAACCAAAAGAAGAAGTGAGGAAAAAATGTCAGTAGAGACAGTTAAACAAAATACTAGTGCAACGGCTAATTCTGTATCTAACACTCATGAAGATACAACAGCAAAACTTTTTCTAATTAGCTCAATTAGTTATTTTTTCATTGTTGGTATTATTGCTTTAATGATTGCAGCTAAATTTGTTTGGCCACAATTTCTTGGTACTATCCCATTTCTTACTTATGGCCGATTACGTCCATTACATGTTAATGGAATGTTATTTGGTTGGTTATTAGCAGCCGACATGGGACTATTTTACTATATAGTCCCTCGTCTTTGTGGCGTTAAGCTTTGGAGTGAAAAGCTAGGAATAGCCACTGCAATACTTTGGAATTGTATAATTCTTGGAGCTGTGGTGACACTGCTTATGGGTATGAACCAAGGTTTTGAATATGGCGAACTTATTTTGCCACTAGATGTTATGGTTGTAGTAGCTTGGATAATGTTTGGCATTAATATCTTTGCTACTATTGCAACACGTAAATATCAACAAATGTATGTAACTCTTTGGTATGCAATGGGAACAATACTTTGGACAGCATTTGTTTATTTAACAGGTAATTTTGCTGCTCCTTTAGCTACAGGTATTAATCAAGCTAACCTTAATTGGATGTATGTTCACAATGCTGTAGGGTTGATTTTTACTCCAGCAGGTCTTGCTATTGCTTACTATTTCATTCCAAAAAGTGCCAATACTCCATTACATAGCCATAAACTTTCAATGATAGGTTTTTGGTCACTTGCATTTGTCTATGTTTGGACTGGTGCACATCATATGATTCATGGCCCAATTTCACAATGGTTACAGACAATTGCTATTGTGTTTTCTGTAATGTTGTTAATTCCAGTTTGGGCAGTAGTTTATAACTTCATTGCTACAATGAAAGGTCAATGGCATCAAATGCGAGACAATGTAGCATTAAAGTTTTTACTTTCAGGTGTAGTATTTTACTTACTTACTTGTTTTCAAGGGCCTATGCATAGTCTTCGCTCAGTTAATGCTATTGTTTCCAAAACAGATTGGATTCCTGGACATGCTCATATGGCGGTATTAGGGGCATTTTCTTTCTTTGCAATTGCTGGTTCTTATTATGTCATTCCTCGCATGTATCAAACCAAAATTTATTCAGAAGCTTTAGCTAATTGGAGTTATTGGTTATTTATGATTGGTGGTTTAGGTTTCTTTGTCACACTTTGGTTAGGTGGGTTTTGGCAAGGTTGGCAATGGAATAATCCTTCAATTCCATTTATTGATACAGTAGTTGCGCTTGCACCTGTTTGGGTAGTACGTTTCTTTTCAGGCATACTAATGTTTGGAGGAATTACCTGCTTTCTTTACAACACAATAGCCACAATTGTTGGAGCTAAAGATAACCGTCAAGTTATTGCTTAATTGAGGAAAAACTTATGTTACAAAAAACAGATAAAAATGCAGTATATTTTGTTGCCGCCGCGTTAATGCTTTTCTTTATAGGTGGAATTTTAACAACAGTTGTTCCTCCTTTAATAGATAAAAGCTGGGCAAAACCTTTTGAAAATAGTGATTCAAATAAAGGTGTCACAGGCAAACTACGACCCTATACAGAACAGGAACTAAAAGGACGTCAAATATATGTCCGTGAAGGTTGTTGGTATTGTCACACTCAACAAACTCGCACTCTTCTTGCAGATACTAAAAGATCTGGTTGGCGAGGAGTTGATGCTCCAATATCTACACCTGACGAATATGTTTATGATAATCCCCATTTGTTAGGCACTAAACGCACTGGCCCAGATTTATCTAGAGTTGGCGGCAAATATGATACTCAATGGCATCGAACCCATTTTCGTAACCCTGCGGATTTAGTAACAGGCTCAATTATGCCTCCATTTCCTTGGATTGTTAACAATGAAGAGGAATTTCAAGCTCTAGTAGCTTATATACAAACTTTAGGCCGTTCTAAGAATTGGCGACCAGATAACGATTATGAAAAGTGAGGCTAATTTATGCAACAAGATTATGTTTATCCTGGTATTTATTTTGCTTACCTTTACTTTGCAATTATGTTAGTAGGCGCGCTTTTCTTTTTTGTTCGTTCTTTCAAAGATGGTTATTGGGATGAAAGAAGCGAAACGGCTAAACATCAAATGTTAAAAGATGATGAGAGAAAGAAAGATGGGGTTTAATATGAGTGAAGAAAAGCAAGAAATTAAAGAATATGCTGAAGGTTGGATTACTGAGAAAAAAGGCACTGATATACCACTTTTTCTTAAAATTGCTTATGTAGTTATCTCATTAGGCTGTGTAGCTTATTTGTATGTATATATGCATGGTGAGGTAAACCACTCAGAACGTGGTGTATTAGTTAGGCTGCTAAACGAAACAACTACATCAATGTCAACTGCAACTACTATGATGTACATAGTTATAGCTTTAGCCGCAATCTATGTAGTTGCTTTACTTGTTTTTGCTTATAGCAAATTTCATGAGGATTAATCTATGAGCAACCCAGATTACCAATTTGATACACCTGACACTACAGAGTATTGGGCTAAGATGGTAAAGTGCCAAGATGCTTGCCCAGTTCACACTAATGCTTGTGGCTATGTAACTGCAATTGAAGAAGGTCGTTATGCTGATGCTTATCGCATTGCTAGAGCTACTAATCCATTTGCTTCAATTTGTGGAAGAGTTTGTGGCGCACCTTGTGAAGTTAACTGTCGTCGAGGAGATTTGGATGCTCCAGTTACAATTCGAGCCTTAAAACGATTTGTAACGGAAAAATTTGGCCCAGAAACAGGCGATTTTGCTTCCTATCATGCTGGTGCTGATGAGCGTATGCTACCTCAAGATCGTGGAGATTATGAAAAAGTAGCTGTAATTGGTGGAGGTGTTTCTGGATTAACTGTTGCTCATGACTTAACAAAACTTGGTTATAAAGTGACAGTTTTTGAAGCAAATTCAGAACCAGGCGGAATGTTAATGGTGGGTGTGCCAATCTTTCGCTTACCACGAGATCTTGTTAGAAAAGAAATTGAAGCAATTCTTGCCCTAGGTGTTGAACTTAAGTGCAACATGAAGTTAGGTAGAGATTTTAGTATTAGTGATCTTAGAAAACAAGGCTATAAAGCTATTTTTCTAGGTTTAGGTTTACCAAAAGGAAAGAAAGTTTCTCTTCCAAATGATGATTTACCTGGAGTTTATGATGGTCTAGATTTCCTACGAGCTTTTAATGAAGGTAAACCTATGCCACTTGGAAAACAGATTGTTATCATTGGTGGTGGTAATGTTGCATATGATGTGGCTCGTTCTGCTGTACGTTCTAAAGCAGTTGATGATGATGAAGAAGATGAAAAACCTGATCAAAGAATTGCGTATGATGTAGCTCGTTCTGCTTTAAGAATTAGTGGTGATAAGCAAATTAGAATTGTTTGCCTAGAACAACTTCAGGAAATGCCTGCTGATGAAATTGAAATAATAGAAGGCTCAGAAGAAGGAATTAAGCTACATAATGGCCGAGGGCCTAAAGAAATATTAGCCAAAAAAGGTATAGTTACAGGGCTAAGAACCATTAAATGTAAATCTGTTTTTGATGAAAAAGGTAGATTTAGCCCTGTTTATGATGAGACAGATATAGAAGATATTCCAGCTGATAGCATTCTTTTTGCCATTGGTCAAACTTGTGACCTTTCTTTTCTAAAACCAGAAGATGGTGTAGAGACTGATAGAGGGTTAATAAAAGTTAACCTTAAAACTTATCAAACTACTGCACCAGATGTCTTTGCTTGCGGTGATATAGCTCACGGGCCAAAACTTTTTATTAATGCAATTGCTTCTGCTCAAATTGCTGCTCGTTCAATGCATGATTTTTTGCGAAATATTTCTACAGAGGTTGTAATTCGTAAAAAATGGCAGCCCGCAGACTATACCATGCTAGAAGGCTGGGATAAGTTTTCTCGTTGTAATCCTCCTGTTATGGAAGCTGAAGAACGTGCTAGTTCAGTAGAAGTAATTGAGCATGTGTTTCCAGAAAAAATGGCTCTTTATCAAGCTTCGCGCTGTTTACGATGCAATATAAATACTGTTTTTGATACTAGTTATTGTATTGCTTGTCGTGGTTGTGTAGATGTCTGCCCACAAAATCTAATTCATTTAGTTAGTTTAAGCAATCTGCCTAAAGATCCTAAATTAATGGATTTAGCAAAAGATACATTAGGAATTACTAAAGCAGAAATAGAAAACTATTCTGAAAAAGAATTAGATGAACTTGGAGCCATAATGCTAAAAGATGAAACAACTTGTATTCGTTGTGCAATGTGTGCGTCACGCTGCCCTACACACGCAATTACGATGCAACGATTTGACTTCTATAGAGAATGTGTTTCTTTTCCAACAAGAAACCCAAATATTAAATATGAGGCAGAGAATGTTGTAGGAAGAAAATGAGCGAAGTAAATGTTATAAAAGCAGCACCACAAAAATCAGCTAAATTAAAAATAATTAGAGGTACTCCATTACCTCCACCTAAACATACTTATCATAAAGTACGCAAACTTATTCATTTACTTTGTGTTGCTGTTTTTATAATACTTCCATTTTTTGATTTAATGCGTTTTGATATCCCTCACCAAAGATTTTACTTTTTTGGCTATGAGTTATGGATTAGTGAGTTTGCAATAATATTTTTTAGCTTAATGTTTTTAATGTTTTTAGTTGCTGCTGCTTCATTATTATATGGTAGAGTTTACTGTGGTTATCTTTGTCCTCAAATGATTTTTAGTGAAGCTTCAGTAGATCTAGAAAACGAGCTAAAACGCATAGTTAATCGATATTTTGCCAAACAATCCACAGAAAAAAGAAACCTAATACATAAACTAACTTTTTATTCTCTATTAACTCTAGCTTCAGTATTTTTAGCTTTTGTTTTTGTTAGTTACTTTGTTACACCTAAGGATTTATTTCATTCACTTGCTTCTTTTGATGTTAAGACAATAACAGGTCTTACAGGTGCTATAACAACAGCAATTATTTTCTTAGACTTTGCTCTTGTAAAGCAACGTTTTTGTACCACAGTTTGTCCTTATGGTTACTTACAAGGAGTGTTAGGAGATAAAAATACTTTAGTTGTTAACTATCGTGATGAAAAACAAGAATGTATTGAATGTAAGAAATGTGTAAAAGTTTGTCCAATGGGTATAGATATTCGTAAGTCACCTTATCAATTTGAATGTATACACTGTGGTGAATGTATAGATGCATGTACGGATGTGTTAGGTAAATTAGGTCACCCTACTTTAATTAGCTATACTTGGGGTGAAAAAGGGTTAGAGATAGATAAAAAAATGCCTTGGCATAAGAAATTAGGGTTTTTGGATGCTAAACGTTTAGTAATTGTATTGGTACTTTTATTTTATGCTACAGGTCTTTTTCTAGCTTTATCTATGCGTAAACCTGTATTAGTGAAATTAACTCCTAATCGTACTACACTTTATAAAATAGAAGAAAATGGAATGGTTTCTAATAAATTCCGCTTAGTAATAGCAAATCGTGGAAAACAAGAAGCAGAGCTAAAACTATCTGTTGCTAATTTGCCAAGTTCTAAAGTTGAATTGCAACCCGTTAAGTTAAAAGTTGGAGAAAATTTAGAACAAGAATTTCAAGTAGTTGCAGATAAGAAAAGCTTAACTCCAGGTGTTAACCATTTTCAAATTATTAGTCAAACAGTTCCTTACAATCAAACTGACAAATTTGACCTTACTTTTATTGCTCCTATGGGCAAGGAGGCAAAATGAAGAAACTAAAAACACTTTTTATAGAAAAGCAAGACACTATAGTTCAACTCTTTCTAGCTTTTGTTTTTACTTTGTTTATTGGAATTTTAGTTACTGTTTATTTTGTAGCAAAAAAAGCAAATCCAATTATTTTAGATCAAAATGGTAAACCTCTTAATAGCCAAGTGATAAAATGATTAAAGTCGCAGAACTAATAAAATGTGATCTTTGTGGGCTAGATGCTAAAGAGCCATTAAAAGAAACTTTTGGTAAAATAGAAAAAAATTTTTGTTGTTTAGGTTGCCAAAATGTTTTTGCAATGCTTAATGAAAGTGGCTTATTAGCTAGTAATCAAGACTTAAAAGCTTCTGATTTATTTCAGCAAAGCTTAGCACTAGGTTTGGTTGCAAACCCTAACACTACAACTGACAAAGCAAAAATTACACTTCCAGAAAATGCTCCAACTAAAGAAGTAATGTTTCAAATTTCAGGAATGTGGTGTAGTGCTTGTGCTTGGTTTGTTGAAAGCATTTTACAAAAGCAAACAGGTGTGATTAAAGCAGAAGTATTTTTTGCCTCAGATTTAGCTAAAATTAAATATTATCCTCAGTTACTTCCATTAGAAACTCTAAAAAATACCCTAAAAAAAGTTGGCTATCAAATAAACTTTTTTACAGAAGAATCTGCTCAAGATCATGAAAGAACAGGGCTTTTACTACGTTTAGGAATTGCTACATTTTTGTGGCTTAATATAATGACATTAAATACAACTCTTTATGTTGGGTATTTTGAGCAAATTTCTGATAGTTTCCGTTATTTTCTTCCTTATTTATTGATGTTGCTAACTTCTCCAGTAATTTTTTATTGTGCTCAACCCATATTAAGTACAGCATTTAATGGCTTAAAACATCGCACAGTAAGAATGGAAACTTTACTTGGTTTGGGTATTATTGCTGCATATGTATACAGTATAGTGCAAGCAATTAGAGGTGGTTCACATGTCTATTTTGATACAGCTTCAGCTATAGTTACCCTTGTATTGTTAGGGAAATATATTGAACGTAGTGCAAAAATCAGAGTTTCACAAGCAATTGTTTTGCTTTATCAAATGATGCCTAAGAAAGTACGTATTTGGTCAGAAGGCAAAGAAAATTTTGTCTCTATTGAAAATCTTAAAGTTGGAGATGAGTTTATTGTTAAAGCTGGTGAACGAATTGCTGCTGATGGAATAGTTGTAGCAGGGCATTCTCACACAGATGAATCATTATTAACAGGTGAATCTTTACCGGTAGTAAAAGAGGTTGGAAGTGATGTAGTTTGTGGAAGTATCAATAAGGATAGTGTGTTACAAATTTCTGCTACAAAAGTTGGTAGCGACACAACTTTAAACCAAATTATTAAATTAGTTGAAAATTCTTTAAGCAATCGTTCTGCACTAGTAAGAGCTGTTGATCATATTTCACAAGTTTTTGTTCCTGTAGTAATAGGTTTATCTTTAGCTACATTTTTGTATGCTTCATCTTTAGGAAAAGAAAATTTAGGAGAAGCATTAATGCAGGCAATTACAGTTTTAGTTATTGCTTGCCCATGTGCTTTAGGCATGGCTACACCCCTTGCAATTACTGCTGCTATTGGTAAAGCAACAAGTCAGGGAATATTAGTTCGTGATAGTAGTGTCTTAGAGAAAGCTTATAAACTTAATACTGTAGTTTTAGATAAAACAGGAACAATAACAAAAGGCATTTTTTCTTTAGTTAATTTCCAGTTAATTAAAGATTTAAATAAAGAGTTTGTATCTGAATATCTTCCTTTACTAGCTTCAATAGAAAAAGCTTCAGAACATCCATTAGGACGTGCAGTAGTTAATTTTGCTGGTGAAAAACAAGTAGCAAGTAACTTATTTACAAGCGAAGTACTAGTACAAAAAGGTAAGGGAATTGTTGGGGCTGTTGAAGGGAAAAAAGTCTTTATAGGTAATCGTAGACTATTGCAAGATTTAGCTATAGATTCTAGTGAATTACAAAATCAAGCCCAAACTTGGGAAAATCAAGGAAATACAGTTGTTTTTTTTGGCTTAGATAATCAACTAATTGGAATTATGGCTTTTGGGGATGAAATTAAACCAGAAGCAGTTAATTTAGTTAAAGAATTAAAACATCAAGGAATAAAAGTTTTTTTAGTTTCAGGTGATGCTCTAGCTACAACTAAGGCTGTTGCAGAGAAAATAGAAGTTGATAGTTTTTATGCAGAGACTTTGCCTGAAAGAAAAGCGGAACTACTAAAAGAGTTTCAAACCCAAGGTGCAATTTTGGCAATGGTTGGAGATGGTATTAATGATGCTCCTGCACTTGCACAAGCTGATATTGGTATTGCTTTGGGTTCAGGAACTGATATTGCAATGCAGGCAGCCGCAGTAGTATTAATGAAAAACTCTTTGACAGAAGTATTTTCAACTTTTGAATTAGCACATAAAACTTGGAGAATAATAAAACAAAATTTGTTTTGGGCATTTCTCTACAACAGTTTAGGTATAAGTTTAGCTGTTTTAGGTCTATTAAACCCTTTGATTGCTGCTGGAGCCATGTTAATTTCTAGTATCTCTGTTATTGTCAACTCTTTAAGATTGACTTCATTGGTTGAAAAAGAAAAAAGTATCAGCAAAAAAAATATATCCAAAGCTAGCAATCAACATTTATTAGAAATGAGCTAAGATTATGGTGGAAATATATGCTGCTTTTATTTTTGGACTTTTAGGAAGCCTACATTGTTTAGGAATGTGTGGGCCTATAGTAATGGCTTATACTGTTCCATTGACTAAAAATAAGATAGAAAAAAAATTATTTTTGATAATCCCACACTTGTTTTATAACTTTGGAAGAACTCTTACTTATACAATTTTAGGAGCTTTAGCTGGAAGTATTGGTCATCAAATTTTTCAAATAAGCAGCCTAATTAAAGCCGAAAGAATGGTTTTTATAATATTTGGAATATTATTGTTAGTTGTAGCTTTGTTGTTAACTAAAATAATTTCTATTCCTCAATCTATAACAAAAACCTTTAATACAAGATTTTCTGGCTATCAAAAATTTGCAAGCAAATTTCTAATTGATCCTTCTTGGCATTCCAAGTTACTCTTAGGTGTTTTAATGGGTTTTTTACCTTGTCACTTGATTTACATGATGCTACTAGAGGCTGTAGCTTTTGGTAGTGCTTCAAAAGGTGCACTTTTGTTATTTACCTTTGGTTTAGGTACAATGCCAATGTTAATTTTAACAGGCTTTTTCTCTAACTTTTTAACTAATAGTATTCGCAGTTGGGGAGATAAACTGCTAACTGTTGGAGTTTTTGTTTTAGCTATAATGCTACTAGTTAGAGGCGCTGGTTATGATGTATTAATGTTTGGTCATACACATTCTTCAACTTCTACTTCACATTCATCCCATCATTTAGAAGAGACACATTGTAAATAACATAATTACAACTTTTTGCTAAAGTTTTTAACTAGTGTTTTATCCTTTCTGTAAATAACTAGTGACTGATAGAATAAGAAAATCTTATTAAAAGGGTTAAAAATGGAATTAGTGTTAGTTAGTGGGTGTTTGCTTGGTCAAGCGGTTCGCTATAATGGAAGCGATAAATTGTGCAATAACAATATTTTACAAAGATGGGTTGAAGAAGGGCGAGTTGTATCAGTTTGTCCAGAAGTAGCAGGAGGACTTGGTGTTCCTCGTTTACCTGCTGAAATATCTAATGGACTTGGTGGTTTAAATGTAATTATTGGCATAGCTAAAGTTATTGATTCTGCCTCTAATGAAGTTACAAAAGAATTTGTTAAAGGTGCTGAATTTGCTCTTGAATTAGCTAAATCTAAAAATATAAAAATTGCTGTTCTTAAAGAAGGTAGTCCTTCTTGTGGAACAAATTTTATTTATGATGGTACATTTGCTGGCAGAAAAGTTTTTGATGTTGGCGTGACAACAGCTCTATTACAAAGAGCTGGTATAAAAGTTTTTAGTGAAAATCAATTAGAAGAGGCAAATAAATTACTCAAGCAGCTTGAGATAGAAAATATAGTATCTTAGCTTAATCTTTTGTCTTTGGTGAAATTTTAATTATCAAGTTGAGCATTAATTTATGAACTTAGAAAAAATAGTTCTAGGTGCAGGATGTTTTTGGAGTGTAGAGGATTTTTTTAGGCAAACTTTAGGAGTAGTTTCAACTTCTGTAGGTTACTCAGGAGGTTTTTTAGAAAACCCAACCTATAAAGATGTATGTAATGGTAATACTGGACATACTGAGGTTGTTGAAATTCAATATAACCCTAAGGAAATTAGCTGTGAACAAATACTAGCTTTGTTTTGGAATAATCACAATCCTACTTATAGAATTAAAGATCAGTATAAGTCTGTGATTTTTTATTTTACTTCTGAGCAGAAAAAAGTAGCTGAAATATTAAAAGAAAAACTTATTAAAAGTAAAAAATACCAAAACGAAGTTAGAACAGAAATTCTTCCTGCACAAATTTTCTACAAAGCAGAAGATTATCACCAACAATATTATGAAAAACAAAAACTGCAAATTAGTAAGTATTTATCAATTTGTAAGTTTGATTAGAGTTTAGGAAGATTTCAAATAAATTGTATAAGTAAAAAATATTACCTAACAAATAAAGGAAATCTATTAGCAAAAATGATAGTAAACTAATTTATGGCAAGTTCTCGATTAAGAATAAACATAGTCAATTTCAAATTTTATCTCTATAAGCTAATACTGCACTAAGAGATAAATATTCAAAGTATATTTCTTAAGCAGTTTTAGACATCAAATAATTCTCATTTTCTACTAAATTTTCAGAAAGTCCCAAGCGTTTTAGCTTTTCTACAAAAGTAGTACGTTTCATTTTGAGAAGTTTAGCCGCTTGCATTTTATTACCATGAGTTTTACGTAAAGATTGACAAAGTAACTCTCTTTCTACTTCTGTTACTATGGAATCAAAATTTACACCTCCTTCAGGTAACAAGAAACTATTTTTATTAATAAAATTTGAGAAATATTTATTAATTGTGTGGTTATTAAAAACTGTTTGAGGGGCTTGTTTATTTGTAAGCTCAAAATTATTTTTTACTTCTTTAGGCAAATCGTTGAACTTAATTACAGTATTTTCAGCAGTTAAGATAGCCATTCTTTCCATAGCATTTTGTAATTGTCTTACATTACCAGGCCAATCATAGGAAATAAGAGCTTTTTGAGCTTCTATGGCTAAAGCTTTTGTTGGTAATCCATTAGTAATGCAAAAGCGTTTCAAAAAGTACTCTGCCAAAATTAATACATCTTCTTTTCGTTCTTTAACAGGGGGTAAGTGTATATTGATTATGTTAAGCCTATAGTAAAGATCTGGGCGAAATGTTCCTTGTTGAATTCTTTCTTCTAAATTGGCGCTAGTAGCTGCAACAATTCTAACATCTACATTTATTGTTTTAGATGAGCCTAATTTTTCAAATTTGCGTTCTTGTAAGACTCTAAGTAATTTTGCTTGGAGAGCTAAATTCATATCTCCAATTTCATCTAAAAATAATGTTCCACCATTTGCTTGTTCAAAACGACCTTCACGAGGGTTTTGTGCTCCAGTAAAAGCTCCTTTGATATGACCAAATAACTCATCTTCTAACAGTTGTTCTGGTATTGCTGCACAATTAATTGCAACAAATGGCGCTTTAGAACGACGGCTTTGGGCATGTAGTCTTCGAGCAATTAATTCTTTTCCTGTACCTGTTTCTCCTGTTATTAAAACTGAGCTATTAAATGGGGCTACGGTTTTTACTTGTTGTAAGATTTCTTGCATAGCTGGTGATTGTCCTAGTATCTGATTAGAAGCAAAGTCTTTTTCAGTTATTTCTACTTCTTCAATTACCTCAGAATATTTTGTAATAACCATAGTATCCTCCATCTTTGTTTTGCCTTTCTATTTTGTTCTAAACAAATTTTGTACCAAACCTGTATCAACAAGATTTTTCATAAGTTTCAACTAATAACCACTCTTTTTGCTTAAGTTAGCTAAAAATTTAGATTGACATCATTGGGTGTGTTGCATTTATACTGTCTCAGTGTGTCTCAAGGTGAGACATACTGTTTAATTTTATTTTATAGCTGAGACACTGAGGTAATACATTGAGTTTACTTGATCAAACCCCAAAATGCATAAATGCATTAATAGTTGATGATGAAGCTGATATGAGAATGTTATTTCAAGCTGTAGCAGTCTCAAGAGGCTATAATGTTACAGTTTGTGAGAATGCAGAACAAGCTTGGGAAAATTATAAAAAAAATTATTACCATATAATCATTTTAGATTGGTTGTTGCCCGGGGTTGATGGTTTAACACTTTGCCGACGTATGAGAAGTATTTCTCAAGGAGATTTAAGTATTATTTTAGTAGTGACAGGTCGAGGTAATTCAGAAGATTTATATCAAGTGCTTCAAGCAGGGGCAGATGATTATTTAGCTAAACCTGTTGACATTAAACTATTAAGTATTCGACTTTCTATTGCTGAACAACATCTTACCAATCTATTAAAACGTAAAGAAGCAGAAGTTGCACGTCAAAAAAGTTATGAAGATATATTATCTATTCTAAATCAACTTCGCTTAGGTACTACTATGCTAGATGAAGAAGAAAAAGTCACTTTTATTAGTCAAATGGCTCAACAATTTTTCGGTAAATTAGATAAAGAGGTTTTAGGGCAACATTGGACAATAGTTTTTCCTTTGAGCGATGATGACAAAGAAAAATTACATTACATATTAAAATCTTCTCCTACAAAACGAAATAAAATAGCTGTAAATATTGAGCTTAGCCAAGGTCAAAAGTATTGGATAGAAATTGAAGCTCAAAATGATCCTAGAAACCCTAAGAAGAAAATCCTTTATTTGTATGATGTTTCTGAAGTTTATGATTTACGTAGATTATTAGATGAAAAAGCTCAATTTGATATGTTAGTTGGTAAAAGTGAGCCTATGCGCCTTATGTATCAACGAATTAAAGATGTCTCACAAGTTGATGCAACAGTATTAATTGAAGGAGAAACAGGTACAGGGAAAGAATTGGTAGCTAATGCGATTCATAATATGAGTCCTCGTCGAAACAAGCCGTTTATTGCTGTTAATTGTGCTGGTTTAACAGAATCACTTCTAGCTAGTCAATTATTTGGACATAAAAAAGGAGCTTTTACTGGAGCAATTCAAGACCAACAAGGGTTATTTGAAGCAGCAAATGGAGGAACGCTTTTTCTAGATGAAATAGGTGATATTCCTATGGCAGTTCAAATTCATCTTTTAAGAGTGCTTCAAGAACGTGAAATTATTCGTTTAGGAGAATCTAAGCCTCGTAAAATTAATGTTAGAGTAGTAGCAGCAACTCATAGAAATCTAGCCCAAGAAGTAGAAAAAGGAACTTTTCGTCAAGATCTACTCTATCGTATTAGAGTTGCTCGAATTAATTTGCCTTCACTAAAAGAACGACGAGAAGATATTCCTTTATTGGTTAGCAAATTTTTAGCTGACTGTCGTGCTAGTATTGGCAAAAATGTTACTGAAGTAAGTAATGAAGCAATGCGCTTATTAATGTCTCATAATTGGCCTGGAAATGTTCGTGAACTAAAAAGTGCTATAGAATTTGCTGTAATTTATAGCAAAAGCTCTGTAATTACTCCTGCTGATTTACCACCTGAAGTCACTGAAATTTTTACCAGTAAATTTTTAGTAAGTAATCATACTTCTGTTATAAATTCTACAACTGTTTCTAATGTTGATGACAAAATTGTCCTTAGAAAACAGTTGCCAGAGGAAGAATGTCAGAATTTACTTTTAGCATTAGAAAAAGCTGGGGGAAATCGCAAACTTGCAGCTCAAATTTTAGGTATTAGCCGAGCTACTTTCTACCGCCGTTTAGCTAATTTTGGAATTAAAGTAGAAGAGTGAATACATTTGATAATGGGATATTAGATTACAATCTACAGCATATCTTACTATTATTATTGATATTAGAGTTAAATCATACCTATCAAACCTAACAATTATTTAGAGCCTATCGAAGAATTTTATAACTCAGGAAATTTCACTCAAAAAAATCCGGAAATATTTCCGACTAAATTTTAAAGTTCTTGCGCAGTACTTAACAAGAGAAAGAAATTATCTAACCTATGGAAACCAAGTTTATGAAGAGAATATTTTTAGCCATATTTGCAGTAATTTTTTTATTTGGTGTTTTAAGGATAACATCACAAGAAACAGTTCATGCTAGTGGTCAAGATTCGCATCAATCCGGTATTACTCGTGATAATGATGGGCCTAAAAGAAAAATGAAACCTCACCGTAATACTTCAGAGCTAAATCCTTATACTGAAGTCACAGCAGGTACTAATAGTTCTACAAACTCTATAACAGGTATTAGTTATAAAGG
The DNA here is from genome assembly GCA_039812885.1 of Blastocatellia bacterium. Lineage (GTDB taxonomy): Bacteria > Acidobacteriota > Blastocatellia > Chloracidobacteriales > JADJPF01 > JADJPF01. The sequence continues at coordinate 30,257 of JBDIBI010000043.1, read as the reverse complement.
AGGGCCTCTTATTGGAACACCAACTGTTTATTACATATGGTATGGAAACTGGGATCAAAATAATGGCTCAGACAACCCACAAGCCAAACAATTACTTGAAAACTTGGCAATGAATATAGGTGAATCTCCATATTTCAATATTAATATTGGTTATAGCACAAATGGTTATGGTATTTCTGGTGATGTAGTGTTTGGTGGTTCTATAACAGATTCCTACTCACAGGGAAGTAGTATAACAAGTAGTTCTGTTCAGACAATTGTAACTTCTGCGATTAATAACGGCAGTTTGCCATATAATGCTGATGGAATCTATTTTGTGCTTACTTCTTCAGATGTTTCTGAAACCTCTGGTTTTTGCACTGAATATTGTGGTTGGCATAACAAAATGACTCCTACTGTAGGTAAAGTGCGTTTCTCTTTTGTTGGTAACCCAGCTAAATGCATTAATTCATGTGCTGCTCAATCCACTGGCCCAAATGGTAATGCTGGTGCTGATGCAATGGCTTCAGTCATTGTTCATGAATTGGAAGAAACTGTTACAGATCCTGATCTAAATGCTTGGTTTGATAGCTCAGGATCAGAAAATGCAGACAAATGTGCATGGACTTTTGGAACTACTTATACAGCATCTAATGGTTCATCTTACAATGTAACTTTAGGAGGTGTTAACTATTTGCTCCAAAGAAATTGGGATGCTCGTATTGGTGCTTGTGCTATGGATAGTAGTATTACAGAAATTTTAGTATCCGCTCCAACAAGTTTAACTTTTAATGCTAGGTTTGGAGGAGCAAATCCTACCAGTCAAATTCTTAATATAACCGATAGTAAAAACAATATTGTTAACTGGAGTGCAAATGAAAATACTGGCTGGCTGAAAGTAAGTTCAGCTACAGGTAGTACCCCTGGGTCAACTACTGTATCTGTAGACATATCTGGTTTAGCAGCAGGTACTTATAACAGCACAATAAATCTTAGTGCCGCAGGTGTAACACAAATAGCTGTTCCAGTGAAATTAAAAATCTCCAGTGAAACTATAACTGCTAGCCCATCAAGTCTAAGTTTTGTAGCTAAAGTAGGTGGGGCAAATCCATCAAATCAAACTCTTAGTATAACTGGTAGTAGTACTCTTGCTTGGGTTGCTAGTGAGAATAATTCTTGGCTTAGTTTGAACTCAACTAGTGGTAATACTCCTGGATCAACCTCTGTATCTGTAAATATATCTGGTATGGCAGTAGGAACTTATAACGCAACTATTACCGTTACTTCTGACGCAGCAAGCTCTCCATTAAATGTACCCGTAACTTTAAGAATCTATAATGATAGCTTAAGTTCAGGTCAGAATTTATTACCAGATCAATTTTTGACTTCACAAAATGGACAATATCGCTTGATAATGCAAGCAGATGGAAATTTGGTTGTATATAATTCTTCTAGTCAACCTTTATGGTCTTCTAATACTGGTGGTCAAGCTGTTAGAGAATGTCTAATGCAAGCAGATGGTAACCTTGTTATTTATAAAACTAATGGTCAAGCATTATGGTCTTCTAATACTGGTGGAAATACTCGCTCAAGCTTGCAATTACAAGATGATGGATATGTAGCAATAAAGAACTCAGCCTCAACTCTAATTTGGGGAACTTGGGATACTTTGTTCCACGATCAACAATTAATACCTGGACAAATTTTATATTCACAAAATAGACAATATCGCTTAGTAATGCAAGGAGATGGGAATTTGGTTATGTATAACTCTTCTAATCAACCACTATGGGCTTCTAATACTGGTGGTCAAAGTATAAAAAATTGCTTAATGAACGCAGATGGTAACCTTATTATCTATAAAACTACTGGTCAAGTTGCATGGGCTTCTAACACTGGTGATAAAGGCAAGTCTCGTTTAGTAATTCAAAATGATGGGAATTTGGTTATCTATACTCTCAATCCTCAATATCCTACTTGGGATCGTTTCCACGGCAGATTATAAGGTAGGTACTTGTAAAGAAAATAAGCTTATATAGGTTTTGAGTCAGGAAAATCACATAGTTATTGTAGCGTAAGGCACTAACTATACTTATAAATTAGATAATAAAATCCTTGAACACCTTGTAAAAGCTCCATTAAGTTTAATGGAGCTTTTTTATTTGTTAGCTTTAATCAATATTTCCAGTTATCCGTTTTAGCTTTTGTTTAATAGTTTTGAGAAACATTTGTAGTTGTACAAACCTCTCGAATACAATTACGCAACCAGCGATGTGCTAAATCAGCATCTAAGCGAGGATGCCAAAGTAATGAAACTGTAAATTCTGGGATAGAAAATGGTAAAGGGAAACTATACATTCCATTACGTAGATTGCCGGTATGCTTTTCGGGAACAGTTGCAATTAAATCTGAAGCACGAGCCAAACCCAATGCAGTTGAAAAACCACTGACAATTGTGACTATCTGTCTTTCCAACCCTAATAGCCTTAACGCTTCATCTATGGGATCTTTGTCTAACTCTCGTCGTGGAACGTTAATATGTCTCGCGTTTGCGTAACTGGTAGCAGAGATCTCTACTTCGCTTAATGGATGGTCAGTTCGTACAACCCCAATAAGACGATCTCGAAACAATGTTTGTGTACGTATTTCAGGACTAGTCATTTTGTCTACAACACCAGTTTCTAGATCAACCATTCCATCACGAAGAGATGTGCTGTCTTTATCTAATTTCTGCACAAAGTTTAGTTGTACTCCTGGAGCTTCTTTACCAATACGGGCAATGAGTGCTGGGCCAAAGTTTTCCACAAAACCTTCTCTAGTTCGCAGTGTAAATGTTCGGACTAGCTGTTTAAGATTAAGTTTTTTAGCAGGACGTAAAACTGTTTCTGCTTCTTGCACAAGCTGACTGACTCTTTCACGTAGTTCTAACGCTCTAGGCGTAGGAACAAGACTACGTCCAGCTCTGACCAGTAAAGGATCTTCTGTTATCTTACGTAATCTTGCTAGTGATCGGCTCATTGCTGATGGACTAAGCCGTAATCGCTGCGCTGCATGTGCAACGCTACATTCGGCCAGTAGTACATCAAGAGTAATAAGCAGGTTAAAATCAGGTTTTGACATATAGCAACCTATCATAATTTTGAATCTAATATGGCGTCAAATGCACGAATAAAGTGCAACTGATGCGTCTTCCGCTATATTAGACAAAAAGCTATTATTTGAGCAATTCTATTTTAGAATTCATCAAAAAAGGAGTTACATATGGACGCAAATTTTTGGCATGAAAAGTGGGAAAAAAATGATATTGGGTTTCATAAAAATGAGGCTAACCAATTGTTAGTAAGTTATTTTGATAGGCTTTCTCTAGTAAAAAATAGTCGTGTTTTTTTACCGTTGTGTGGTAAGACTCTAGATATTTCTTGGCTCCTTTCTAATGGATATCGTGTTGCTGGGGCTGAATTAAGCAAAGTAGCTGTTGAACAGTTATTTACAGAACTTGGTATAGAGCCCAAAATAATAAAAGTAGGTGAAATAAACCACTATAGTGCGACAAATATTGATATATTTGTTGGAGATATATTTGATTTATCTAGCAAGACGCTTGGTCAAGTTAATGCAATTTATGACCGAGCAGCATTAGTAGCTTTACCAGAAAAAACACGTAATCTCTATACAAAACATTTAGTAGAGATTACAGATAATGCACCACAATTGCTAATTTGCTATGAATATGACCAAAACTTGGTGCAAGGACCACCTTTTTCAATCAGCAGTGAGGAAGTAAATCGACTATATAGAGATAGTTACAAAATAAATCTAATAGCAAGTATAAATCTTCCTAATGGGTTAAAGGAAAAATATGAAGCAAAAGAAAACGTTTGGTTGTTGGAATAATTGTTTAAGAATCATTATTCCTAGTTTGTTTTTCTTATTGTGTTGCTTGTAATTTTAATCCTTTGGTTTCTGGAAATAACCAAATCCAAAGCCCTGTGAGTATTGCAAAAATTGCTGCTAGTGAAATTCCACCACTTAAGCCATATTTTTTAGCTGTTATTGCTACTAGTACTGGTGCAAAGAACTGAACTCCACGAGCAAAGTTATATGCTGTTCCCATAGCTGTGCTTCTAATACTTGTTGGGTAAAGTTCTGCGAAAAGTGGGCCATATCCAGCAAACATACCTGTTCCAAACCCTACTAAAAACATAAAAGCTAATATTAAAAGGGGGTAAGCTTCAATAACAGGCCACATTATAGTAATCATAATTAAGCCTATTGCCATAAGAAAACTAAAAATAGAATAGGCTGGGCGTCTGCCAAATTTATCAGCCATCCAGCCAAAAGCTAAATTACCAGTGAATGCTCCAACTTGAGCAACAATTATCCAAAGTGCTGATTTGGCTAAAGAAAAAGCCCGTTCTTTATATAAATACCCTGGTAGCCATGAAAAAGTAATCCAATAAGCTGCCATATCAAAAATTGCTAGTACTAGAGAAATACTAAATAAATAACGGTATTCAGGGCTAAAGAGCTTCCAAATATAACTTTTATCATTATGTAAAGTTTCTTTAGCATTACTTGTTAATTGTTGTCGTTCTTGCCAAAGATCTGATTCAGGAAGACGTTTTCTAATAAAAACTACTAATAAAGCAGGCAAGACCGAAATGTAGAAGCAGGCTCTCCAGCCGATTTTAGGGGCAAGTAAACCACCTACTATAGCTGCTAGAGCAAATCCTACAGGAGCACCAGCTTGCATAAAAGCAGCATAACGAGCACGAACTTTAGCTGGAAAGGTTTCACCTATATAAGTTTGCCCAGTTGCCCATTCACCACCTACGCCAAAGCCTGTTAGAGAGCGAAACAGAATTAACATCCAAAGATTTGTTGCAAAGCCAGATAAAAAAGTTCCTAAACTAAAAAGTAGTATTGTTAGTTCTAGAACAAGTTTTCTTCCGTATTTATCGGCTAATATACCAAAAAGCGCACCTCCTAGAGCTGTAGCTGCTAGCGAAGTTCCAAAAACCCAGGATGATTCTACGTCAGATAAATTAAGTTCTTTTCCGATAGGGATAAGTAAAAATGTATAAAGTATTAGATCATAAAAATCAAACACCCAACCTGCCCAACTCATAAATAGAATTTCATAATGTTGGCGAGTAAGGGTTTCATGTTCATTAAGTTTTAAGTTGTGCATTTACTTTATCCTTTGCTTGCTTAGGGTTTAGCTAGAATAACAGGTTAATATAATTTGATTAACTTCTAAATTATAAATAAGATTGTATTCCATTGCGCGATAAATACTTGAGACAAAAAAATCTAGTAAGTAGAATAGGGCGATAACGGGGAACAATTTTGAAAAGGAGTTAACTTAATGCGCGGTAAATTTGAAGGCTGTTTACTTGGATTAGCGCTTGGAGATGCAATGGCGGCAATCGGCATTGGAGAAACACGCGAGGATATTGCAAAAAAATATGGTCGAATTGATAACCCAAAAGGAGGCGGAAAATTAAATCTTGATCCTGGTGAGTATACTGATGAAGGACAAATGATGGTTTCAGTCTTAGAATCAATTTGTACACAAAGAGCCTTCAAACCAGATAATATTGCTTATCGTTTTGTAGGTTGGTTAAAAAGCCATCCTAAAGATATAGGGCAATTTACTCGCTATGTCTTGGAAAGAATGCAAGAAGGGGAGCGCTGGCAAGAGGCTAGCGAAGGTGCTGCTTATGATTCTACTTTACAAGTTGCTGGTAGTGCTAGTTTAGTTTATGGAATTCCTATTGGGCTACTTCGTTGGAAAAAACTAGATCAATTAGTAACAGATTCAATTATTTGTTCTCAAATTACTCACTGGGATGAGCGTTGCACACATGGATCTGTGTTGGCTAACTATACAGTTAGCTTATTAATTGGTGGAGAAAAGAACCCTTTAGCTAAAGTACGTGAGTTTGCTCGTGATAAGGATGAACGACTTCAAGAAGCTTTAAGCAAAGTAGAGCAAATGAAATTTGAAGATCTGGACACTTCTGGTTATGCTCCTTCAACTTTACAAGCTGCATTCTGGTTTTTACTTAATAGCCCATCTTTTGAAAGTGGTTTAATCCAAGCTGCAACTCTAGGTGGAAATGCTCCTGATGCAGTTGGAGCACTGACTGGTGCATTTTTAGGTGCAAAATTTGGTCGACATGCTATCTCTGAACATTGGATCTTCCAGCTTATAGGACACGATCGTATAGATGTGCTTGCTTCTCGCTTACAGGAGCTAAGTTTGCTGTAACTAGCTTTTATAATTCTTACAGCTTTACCTTAAAGTATTTAGCTTAGTTAGAAATTTAATAGTAGCTAAGTTTAGTCATAAACGACTAGGCCTAGCTACTATAGTAGGATTTGATTTAGACACTAGCTCTGTAAGAATTTCTTGCTTAGAAAAATAAACAATTCCTATTGCCAAATCTATAATAACTCTAGAAGAGTTAAATCAAACGTTGTACTTGACTTGATAAATTTCCATTTAATCGATTAATGGCCAAATAAATTGACCACTTTTATCTATATAGCCTATTTGCCCAGCAACTTGAATTTTTGCTAAACCGTTAGAAAAACAGCTACAACTATAGTAGTCATAAGGAGTATGAATAACTACTTGGCCAGATTTATTTATAAAAGCACAATTGCCTTTAATGCTAACTTGTGCAAATCCTTCACTAAAAGCGTCAGCATAAGCAAATTGTGGCTCTATTTCAATTTTACCGTCTTTGTTCATATATCCATACTGATTGTTAACCCTTACAGATACAAGATCTTCTGAAAAAGCAAGCCTATCAAAAGATACTACAGCATTAAAAGTACTAGTTAAACTACTATTATTAATTAGATTTTTAAATGATGAGTCAAAGATATTGTTTTCTGAGATGCTTTTTTTAATAAAGCTTTTAGTAACTTGATTAGGCAAATAAAAAATTGCTTCTCCCTTTTTGTTTATAAAAAGAGGGTATTTATCTGTTTTTTGAAGATAGACTCCTGCTAAACCTTCAGAAAATGCTGTGGCAGAGACAAAATGTGGTTCAATAACACTTTTTCCTTCTTTATCAATAAATCCATATTTCCCATCTTTTTTAACTAAAGCTAAACCATCAGAAAAAGCTTCTGCAAAATCATATTGAAAATTGATGACCACTTCTCCATTTGTGTTAATAAACCCATATTTTCCATTAACTGAAACAGGAGCTAAGTCTTCAGAATACCCACTATTTTTGTTAGGTATATTTACCTCTAAAGGTAATTTAAGAACTATATTTCCATTGCTATCAATAACTCTAAAGTTAAAACTTTTGGTAGTTTTTACAAAAGCTAAACCATCAGAAAAAGGTAAGGCCATGCTAAACTTTGGCTCTATAACAATTTGTCCTAACTTATTTATATAGCCCCACTTACCATTTTGTTTAATAGGGTAAAGCTCAACATTATTATTAGCATTATAAGCCCTAGTAATATTATTAGATTTATAAGGCAGATTTAAAAAGGAAAACATTAAAATTAACAAAATTAATATAAAAGGACGCTTCATAACAGTCACCTTTATTATTTTAGTTTCCTAAATTTTATCATATAGCACAAAGAAACTTTGTTAGAATTAATATAGGTTGTTTAACTAAAAAGCTGAAATCTCACAACTGTTAGATTTTGTTGGAAATTTTATAGATCTAACTATACTCACTCATTTTGGAAAATAGACCATAAATTGTAATTTCCTGTCCAGTTATTGAAAAAAGAATTACATCTAGAAGCCTTCTATAAATAATGCAAAATCTCTATTAGAGCTAAAAACCTATAGTGTTCTAAAGAGTATCCTAATTGTTTTATAAAATACTAGTTCATTATTATAAGGATGTTTTTATGAAAAAAATGCTTTTGCAGGCTTTGTTGTTAGCTATTTTGCTTACTTCATCATTTAATGCTTTTGCTCAAGAATCAAATTCTACAGTAAAAGGGGTTATTACCTTGGAAAGTTCTGGAAAACCTGTACATGGTGCTACTGTAACAATTCTTCAATTAAAACGTTCTGTTACTTCAAACGAGGATGGAAGCTATGAATTTTCCAATTTACCACTAGGAAAATATGATGTTCTTGTTCATTTAGATAGAGTTCCTGATGTTGTTCAAACTGTTGATGTTACAACAAGCAGCCCTATTATAACAGATTTCCAAATGCCTTTAAGAGTTGTAGGAGAACAAGTTGTTGTTACTGCTAGCGGTAATCAGGAAACTTCCTTTAATTCTATCCAATCCATTACTACAGTTTCTTCATTAGAATTAGCAGAAAAAAACTCTCAGTCTTTAGGAGAAGCACTTGATCATGAGTTAGGGGTGGCTAAACGCTCTTTTGGCCCAGGTTCAGCACGTCCTGTTATAAGAGGTTTTGATGGTGACAGGGTTTTAGTTTTACAAGATGGAGATAGGCTTGGGGCTATTGGTTTTCAATCTGGCGATCATGCTGAATCAGTTGATCTTCTTTCTGTAGAAAGACTTGAGGTTGTAAAAGGGCCTGCAACCCTTCTTTATGGAAGCAATGCTATAGGTGGTGTAGTTAATGCTGTTACTGGACATAAAAATGCAAACCCTGGTTTTCGTGGCTATTTAACAGGAGTTGGTAGCAGCAACTACTATCAAGGTGGAGCTAATGCTGGTCTTGAATATGGAACAAAGAATTGGCTATTTTGGGGAAGTGGAGGAAGTCAACGTACTGGTAATTATGATACTCCAATAGGTAGAATACCTAATTCCTATGTCTTTAATGTTGGTACTAATATTGGGTTAGGTTATTACACTGAACATAGCTATTATACTCTTAGTTATACATATGATAAAAAACGATATGGAATCCCATTTAACCAAGCAGAAGATGATCCAGAAGTAGTATTTCTTAATCCACGCCGACATAGCTTAAATTTTACAGGAGGATTTCGCGATATAGGGAAATTTATTGATGGTGTGCAATTTTCACTACAATATACAGATTACCAACACCAAGAAAAAAATGGTCTTACTGATGAGGTTAATACCTCTTTTAGAAATAGAACTTTTACTTACAGAACAGTGTTTGATCAAAAGAGACAAGGGCGTTTGTCTGGTACATTTGGTTTTTCAGGTATTTATAGAGATTATGTTTCAATAGGGGAAGAAGCACTTGCTCCACCTACTACACAAAAGACTTTTGCTCTATATGGTTTAGAGAAAATTGATCTTGAACATGCTTTGCTACAATTTGGTGCACGTCTTGAACATACTAGCTACAACACTACTCCTTTAACTGATAGATTGGTTCGTGATCGTAGTTTTACTGGAGGTTCAGCCTCTGTTGCTTTACGTGTTCCTGTATGGAAAGGAGGCGCATTTGTAGCTAATTACAGTCATTCCTATCGTGCTATTGCCCTAGAAGAATTATACAATTTTGGCCCACATGCTGGTAATTCAACTTTTGAAATAGGTGACACAAATCTAAAAAGTGAAAAGGGTGAGGGAATAGAACTATCCTTACGTCAGTCTTCTAGCCGAGTACGTGCCGAAGCTAGTTTCTTTTACTATAGACTTAGAGATTTTGTTTTCTTAGCTCCAACAGGCGATGTAGACCAAGAGTCAGGTTTAATTGTAGCAAAATATGCTCAAGGAAATACTCGTTACACTGGGACAGAAGCTCGTTTAGAAGTAGGTTTAGCAAGGAATCTATGGTTGGTATCAGGGCTAGATTATGTAAATGCAGAGCTTAGAGATACTAAAACTCCTCTTCCAAGAATCCCACCTCTAAGAGGTCGTATTGCATTAGAAGGCTTTTATAAAGGCTTTAGAGTAGTTCCAGAAGTAATATTAGCAAAAGATCAAAATCGAATATTCCCAACAGAAACTCGTACTGCTGGCTATAGTGTAGTTAATTTAACAGCTTCCTACACATTTGCTCAGCAACATACTGCTCAGGTTTTTTCTGTAAGTGCTTTTAATTTAGGTGATAGACTTTATCGTAACCATCTCTCTTTCATTAAAGACTTTGCTCCTGAGATTGGTCGAGGCGTTCGTTTTACCTATACTTTAAGATTCTTCTAAATGCTTTTTTATCAATTAACCTTTGATGGTAAGTGGTAAGTGTTGGTAGAGAGTTGTACAAATTCTTGTGAGTAAATATCAACTATTTTATTGAAACTAAAATAGTTGATATTTACGTTTTATAGCTATATTCATTATAAATAACTTATTTATAGTCAAAAACGTAGATCTTCATATCAGCACCAATAGTTGCTGTTAGTTTTATCTTAAAATCAAATATTAGTACATCATTTGCAGTCGACTAACTAGCATCACTCTTTAATTTGATATTTAAGTCAGCCAATTTTGTGATGTCAGGCCTTACCATTACTATCCCATTAAAACCTTAAAACAACAAAATTATCTGAACCAATCTTAGATAAAAACAGCATTTTGGAAAAAATTTTTTCAATGTGTATTATTTTGCCCCAAAAAAGAGTCTTTTAAATAAGGAAAGTTTTAGTTATTTCATAGTTTACCAATCAACTATTACAGAGTGTTGAGATACCAAAACGACTAAATATTGGCAAACTTGCCAGAACAGTTATAGTTAGCTCAAAAGTGTATATTTAATTGTACCAAGCATAGTCAATATTTTTGAAAATAGAGACTGATAAAAAGGATATTACGTATGCAAGAAGTTTTGCTTTTATTTATTGGTAAGGGAAAAGTCGTGTCAGAACCTAGTAAGAACTATGTGTCTACAAAATACTTTTTGTCTAACTTTCCCAACAATATAGTTGACACACCTTTTATAGGTGAAGCTCTTTTAAAACTTTTTCCTAATCGTTTTAATAAAGTGCATATTTTCGGTACAAAAGATGCTCTATGGGATTTTTTGTTTGATCGTTGTACAAATGGAGATGACATTGAAAACTTAGATAATTTGAATGAAGCAGTGAAAACCCGGGCATTATATAATGGCGATCCTCTTCTAAAATTGTTGGAAAAAAATTTTTCATCCTATATAGGAACGCAATGTCATTGTCATATAGTTGAGCTTGGAACAACAGATGAGCAAATTTGGGAGACATTTAAGATTATAACCTCTTCTGACCTTGATTTAGATGGTTGTAGAATATCTATAGATATCACTCATAGTCTTCGTTTTCATCCATTGTTTCTAGTTTTGGCTTTGAATTATTTTCAATCAGTAAATACCAAAACTAGTTTTGGTTCAGTCTTTTATGGGGCTTTTGAGTTAACAAAAGAACATAATGGCCTTACACCTATTCTAAACTTAACCCTTTTTACAGAAATCATGGAATGGGTTAATGCCGCCCAAGCTTTTCAAAGGTATGGAGACCCAAAATTTCTAGCAGACTTATTAAAGCAATATAATCAGCCAACAAATTTAATTAATAAAATGGTAGATTTTTCAAATGCTTTACAACTTAATGATGTAAAAGCAATAGAAAAAACTTCTGCTGAACTAAATAGTCTACTTCATAGACTTAAAGCTAAATTACCTGCACCTTTGCAACTAATTACACCTAGTATTCAAGATTTACCTAATAAACTACAACAGAGCAAGCAATGGGAGATAATGCTTAAGGTATCTCGTTATCATCTAAATAGTAATCATATTGGGTTAGCAGTACTTGCAGCTTGGGAAGCTATAATTGAGCGATTTGCTGATATTTATAAGCCTACTAGAAGGCAAAACATTAAAACATATAGCACTATTAGTCGAAAAGTCAGGTCTGGAGTACTTAAAGAAATAGTATCCAAAGATTTTCAAGATAGCATTAATGAATTATCTGATTTTCGCAATCATATTGCTCATGCTGGAGAAAGTGAACCTAAACGTCGTATTACTATTACTGATATTGCAGCCAAATTTCCTGGCATACTAGCATTATTAGAAAAACATCTTGGTGATATTAAATTAATGCAAATTAAAGAATTAGAACCTTGGGAAGATTAAAAATATACTTTATATAGGTAATATATATTATGCAACATCTACTTATCGTCAATATAGGACCAGTACAAGAATTTATTGCAAGTGCAAGACGTAGCCGAGATCTTTGGTTTGGTTCTTGGTTACTTAGCGAACTATCAAAAGCTGCGGCTAAAGCTATTGTAGGAGAGGAGAAAAACTTAGAAAGCTTAATTTTTCCTGCTCCCAATGAATCTAAAGATTTAGAACCAGATAGTTCTTTTGATGTAGCCAACAAAATTGTAGCTATTATTCAAGCTGAACCAAAAATGTTAGCTACAAAATTGTTGAATGCTGTAAATGCACGACTGAATGAAATTAAAGAAGGAGCTTTTGAAGAAATCAAAGGGCGTTTTAACAGAGATGTAGCCAATAAGCAAATAGACGATATGTTAGAGCTATTTTGGGTAGCAAAATTAATAGATAAAGATTATTCCCAGGTACGCAAAGAAGCTGAAGTTCTGATGGCAGCCCGTAAAACAACTCGCAATTATACTAATGTATCTTGGGGTAGTGACGAATTTAAGTCATCTCTTGATGGACAGCGAGAATCTGTTATTCCAAAAGAAATATACAAAGCTGATCCTGAGAAATTATGGAGAAAATACCGTATTAGCGAAGGTGAAAGATTGTGTGGGGTAGGATTACTTAAACGCCTTGGAAAGGGCAAAAAAGGAATGAACTTTTACTCTACCTCGCATGTTGCTTCATTGCCTTTTATAAAGCTTGTTACCGAAAAGGCAGAAGGTGTTGTAAATGAATACGCTAAGAAATTGTTGGATTTAGGTGCTAACCCAACAGATTTTGGCTATAGCTCGTCATCTGCAAAAATTGCTTTTGATGGTCATATTCTCTATGAAGAGCGCTTAAGTGATTATTTTAAAAAAGATGAAAAAGATGAAAAGAATGGAAAAACTAAGCTAGAAACTGCTAAAGAAGCATTAAAGGAATTTTATGAGAAGCTTAATAAGCTTAATCTAAAAAAACGCCCAAGCCCTTATTATGGTCTACTTCATGCTGATGGTGATAGGATGGGCGAGGCTATTGATTGTCAAAAAACGGCACAAGCTCACCAAGAAATTTCCAAAGCTCTAACTAAATTTGCTGGAAGTGTAAGAAAAATAGTTGAACAAGACTACAATGGATGTTTAGTTTATGCTGGTGGAGACGATGTTTTAGCCTTTTTACCAGTAGATACTATACTTGGCTGCGCTCGTAAATTGTCAGATGATTTTAAAGAGAAACTCAAAAAGTTTCCTACAAAATCTGATTCTCCAACGCTATCTGTTGGAATTGCCATTGTCCACCATCTAGATCCATTAAGTGACTCTTTAGATTTAGCTAGAAAAGCAGAAAAAGCAGCCAAAAGCATACCTAACAAAAATGCTCTGGCTATAACTGTTAGCAAGCGCAGCGGGACAGATTTAACTGTTAAAGGTGGCTGGAATCAAATAGACCAACGTTTAGAACAATGGATAGCAATGCATCTTAATGACCAACTTCCTAAAGGGGTTGCTTATGAATTAAGGGATTTAGCCTTAAGCCTTACAGATAAAAACAACCAAAAATCTAATGAGGGTACTTCTGATGCTTTAATAAAAGGCCAAGTCAGACGCATTCTAGAACGTAAACGTGTTAATAGTGCAAGCCACCCTATTGATAAAAATATTATTAAAGAAATCCTACACAAGATGAGCAACACTAACGATGAAAAAGGGCTTTCATTAAAAGAAATCTCAGATGAAATTATTGTGGCTCAAGCTTTTGCCGATGCCAAAAGGCTAGCAACACCAAAACAAGAAGGAGAAGAATAGATTATGGCTGTTTGGACAATTGAACCATTTGACACCGTAATTTTTCGTGATGGTCGCCCTTTTAATGCAACTCCTGGAGCTAAAGCTATTACTATGCAATTTCCTTTTCCCTCAACAATTGCTGGTGGTGTAAGGACTCGTGCAGGCTTAGACAATGCAGGTGTTTTTCAAAAAAGTAAAATTAATGAAGTAAAAGCTATATCCATAAAAGGGCCTTTTTTAGTAGAGCTAAAAGAAGATAGTAGTATTTCTAGTTGGTTACTTCCTGCTCCATTAGATGCAGTGTTGTTAAAAGCAGATGGGGATGAGAAAGCTATAATTAAACAACTTATTCCAATAGAAGTACCTAAAGGCGTTTATACTGATCTTGAAGCTTTTGCTCCACATCTTACTTTGGTTGGAATGGCTTCACCTGATTCACAAAAACCTCATAGCAAAGCACCTCGTTTTTGTTATTGGGGAAAATATAAAAATTGGTTATTAGAGCCAAAAGATAATGAAATTATTAGAGTTAATGAGTATGGTCATAATGGTGCATCAGTAGAAACTCGTACACATGTAAAAATTACTCAAGAAACACAAACAGCCGAAGAAGGGGCTCTTTTTCAAACTTCTGGATTAAGGTTTACTCATTCAAGTGGGGATAGTCCAACTTTGTCAGTAGAAAAACTACAACGTTTAGCTATAGCTTTAGAAACAAAAGCCGCTATTCATCAAGGTTTAGCACCTTTAGGAGGTGAGCGCCGCTTAGTTACTTGGCAAAAAAGCAATGTTTCCCTGCCCTTTGAAAAATGCCCTACAGAAATTGCTGACAAAATTGTTGAGACTGGTACTTGTAGAGTAATTTTGCTAACACCTGGCTATTTTGAAAACATCATAAATCCAGCTTATTTACAAAAGTTACAACAAAATGTAAATGTAACGCCAACAGTCAAAGCTATTGCAGTAGCACGCCCTCAAGTGATTTCTGGATGGGATTTTGAGAACAATAGACCTAAGCCCACACGCCGGTTAGCTCCAGCAGGAACAGTATTTTTCCTAGATCTTGGAACTAAAGACAAAACTTTAATAAAGAATTGGATTGATGTTATTTGGATGAATTCTATTAGTGATACTGAGCAAGATCGCCGAGATAGCTTTGGACTAGCTGTTTTAGGAACTTGGTCAGGTAAAAATCAAGAAATGGAGACAAAATAATGAGATCAGCACCAAAAATTTCTCCTCCCCAAATAGAGCCTAAGAAATCTGAGAACCTGGGTTTAATTACTCAAGTACGGGAATATAAGCTAATTACCCCCCTTTATGGTGGTGGAGTAGAACCAAGCAAAGCTGATCCTGTGACTTTAATACGTGGAACCAGCATTCGAGGCCATTTACGTTTTTGGTGGCGAGCTTGTCGTGCTGGAGAATTTCATACTATAGAAGAAATGAAAACGCAGGAGGATAAAATCTGGGGTGCAACTAAGGCAGAAACAAAAAAGCAGGAAGATGAACCTGGGAAAGTAGCCAATAAAGATAAATCTAATAACTCATCAAAAATCCAAAAAGTGCAACTAGTTGTTAGCAACAGCAAAGGAATAAAAAATTACCCTGTTCTAAATAACCGCAACCTAGGTTATGCAACATTTCCTCTAAGAACTCAAGGTGATAGTACTTTATTTGCAGAAATAGAATTCTCTCTAAAAATAACTTTTCATAAAGATTTTAGTAAAGATGTAGAAGCTGCACTTTGGGCGTGGGAAGCATTTGGTGGAATTGGAGCAAGAACTAGACGAGGATTTGGTGCAATTTACCGTAAATCTGTAAATCCAATAGCTAATTCTCTTAGTCCTGAAAAACTTTTGAAAGCTGATCTTAAAAAACATGTTGTTGATTCTCCTAATTGGCCTAAAGATGTTCCACACCTTAGTCTTAATCCTGATTTATTAAAAATCACAAGAGAATTTTCTACAACACAAGAAGCTTGGGAAAACTTGATTGATAAACTAAAAGAGTTTCGCCAACAACGTAATCCAGGTCCAAGAAATAATAATCAAGGACGTAGTAAGTGGCCAGAGCCTGATGAAATACGGCGTTTAACAAACCAGCATAAATATGAGCATAAACCTGAACATGGGGTTCATGCTTTTCCAAGAGCAGCTTTTGGGTTACCAATTATTTTTCAGTTCAAAGATAGTAAAGCAGGTGATCCTAGAGAAACAACCTTAGCTTTAATGGAGTCAGATAGATTAGCAAGTCCATTAATTCTTCGCCCATTTTTGTGTAGCAATGGAAAAACTGTTGGTTTAGCTATTATTTTGCAAGGTACACAACGCTTACTAAAAGAAAAGAAAACAATTTTAAGTCAAAACAAAAAGAAAGTTAAAGATGGTCTTGCTGTCAAACTCAGTCAGCAAGAAGCTTCTCAAATATTAAAAACTGGCAACAAAGCTAAGTTGCTAGGAGAAGAAACAGATGTATTAAAAGCTTTTCTAAACTTTTTAAACAGTTAACTCAAGGAGATTTTATGAATGCTCGTTTAGTCTTTATTCATGCTCTTTCACCTTTGCATGCTGGCACAGGTCAAGGTATTGGAGTTATTGATTTACCTATAGCTCGCGAAAAAGCCACTGGTATACCTTTTCTTCCAGGATCATCCCTAAAAGGTAGCCTTAGAGATCTTTGCCAAGACAAAGATAAACAAACTAAGATTTTTGGCCCAGAAAAAAATGCAGAGGAACACTCAGGGGCAGCACAATTTTCAGACCAGCGCCTCTTATTGCTACCTGTTCGTAGCCTAATGGGAACTTTTGCTTGGGTTACTTGTCCTTACGTATTACAACGCCTGGCACGTGATGCTAAAGCTATCGGAATAACTCACCCATTTCCCTCAACTCCGAAACCAACATCAACAAACTGCTTAATAAGCAATGCTAGTTATCTAAAAGAAAGTAAAAGTGGAAAGGTTTTTTTAGAGGACTTAGACTTAAATTCGACTACTGATGCTAATGCTGAAAAATGGGCAGACTGGCTGGCAAACCAGCTTTTTTCAGAAGCCGATGAGCAAGTCAGTATGAAAAACCGCTTTTGTGTTGTGTCAGATGATGTATTTAGCTTTTTGTTAGAAACTGCAACTGAGGTCTCTGCTCGAATTTCGTTAGATGATGAAACAAAAACAGTAGTCAAAGGTAGTCTTTGGTATGAAGAAACCTTGCCAACGGAAACGGTTCTTTCAGGATTAATATTGTCCAATCCACCTTTGAAGTTTTCTAATTCAAAATCATCTGAAGCTAATTTAACTCACGAAAAAGTTTTTGAAACAATTAAGAATTTAACTCAAAGAGCTATTCAACTTGGTGGTAAAGCTACTGTAGGGCATGGTCTTTGTTCAGTAAAACTCGTTACACCATCTAAATAAATTCAAGGAGTTATAATAATGCAAACTCGTAATCAAAAATACGCCCAAAGTGCTTATGAAAATGTTAGACAAGTACCAGAAGGACAAAAATCTAAATATGGTTCAATGGTTCATAAATTACCTATTTTAATTCGCACTGCTGGTCTAGCTCAAGCATTAGCATTTGTTGAAGCTAAAAAAGAGCACACCTTACTTCAAAATCTGGAAAAAACCTTAGGTATACCAGCTTTAGCAGCAAAAAGCCGTGAGGCTGAATTAAGTGAATACATGAGATTAACTAGAGATACTTTAGCCGTTCTCCTCTGGTACAAACGTTTTGTTCAATCAGAATTAGGTATTGATGTTGCAGATAACGAATAATAAGCTTATGGAGGTTTTTGTGGATAGTCGCAGAACTCAACTAAAAGATGTAAAAAAAGATGGTATAACTCATGCTGGCCTTTGGCTAGATAAGTTTCTTAAAACCCAAGATTCGGAAGCTAAAGAAGATAACAAAACTCTTAAAGCAAAACTTATAGACGAAGTAACTCAAATCCCTATATCAAAAGAATACCTACAATTCTATGAGCGTTGGAGAAAAGCCTTGACTCAGCTAGAAGACACTGGGCTACAAATGAGCGAGGCAACAGTTAATGGCCGGATGGCTGTAGGTTTAGGAACTGAAAGCGTTTTAGAAACAGGTGTTAAGCTACATCATACTTATGGAGTTCCATATATTCCTGGTAGTTCACTAAAAGGCTTGGCTGCAAGTTATGCACGTAACTTCTTGGGTGATGCTTGGAAAAAAGATGGTGAAGCCTATACAATACTTTTCGGAGCAAGCAAAGATAACTCAAAGCAAAAAAATGAATTAAAAGAGCAAGCTGGATATGTAAACTTCTTTGATGCACTTTATATTCCTGGCACAGGATACAATAAACAAGCTTTACATGCTGATGTAATCACGGTTCATCACGAAAAGTATTATCAAAACCAAAACGAAGCTCCAGCAGATTGGGACAGTACTAACCCTATATCTTTCTTATCTGCAACAGGAAAATATTTAATTGCTTTATCTGGCCCAGAAGAGTGGGTGATGGCTGCTTTTAAGATACTAAAAAATGCTTTATTAGAGCTTGGTATTGGAGCTAAAACTTCCAGTGGTTATGGAAGAATGAGTCTAGAAATTCCTGTTCCTAAAATAAAAAAGGAAACTACATCTCAAATGCCTATAATTGAAGCAGATACAAGCATGGCTGATTCCATAATAGCTAGTGTTAATAGCCTTCGTCCTAATGAAATTGCTGGTAGTATAGGAAGCTTTGTTGAGAAATGGAGAACAAAACTAACTTCTACTAGAAATAAGCTTAGAGTAGCAGAATTTATATTGAGCAAAGTTAGCCCAACAGATAAGAAACTAAAAGAAAAATCTTGGTATAAAGAACTAGTTTCTTATATTGAAACCAATCAGGAAAAATAAGACCTAAAATTAAGTAAAGTATGAAAATAATTAACTTTTCTCATCCATTAACTAAAAACCAAATTGCCCAAATTGAGCAAATAACTCAAATTTCTATTACAGAAGTTATAGAAATAAAAACTCAGTTTGACCATTTGCAATCATTTTCCCAACAAGTGGAGACACTTATAAATTCAGTAAATTTATCTTCTACAGAATGGCAAACGACTCCACTACTTATAAATTTGCCAAGTCTTAATATTATTGCAGCACTGCTCTTAGCAGATCTACATGGTCGTATGGGATATTTTCCTTCTATATTACGTCTACGTCCAATTGATGGAATAGGTTTACCACAATTTGAAGTAGCAGAAATTATCAATTTGCAAAATATTAGGGAAGTAGCACGAAAAAATAGATAAAACTATAAAACCTCACTTAAAGTATTATGGTGTTTGCTTATGAAACAAATACTTCTTTGTGTTGCGGGGCTTACTCCGCAAATTATTACTGAAACACTCTATGTCCTAACTCAAGAACGTCACCAGATGATTGATGAAATTAGGGTTATTACTACTCTTAAAGGGCGTAACAAAATCTTGGAAAGTTTGCTTTCGCCAGAAACAGGAAAGTTCTGGCAGTTTTGTCAAGAGTTCTCTGTTCCTCCTAACACAATAAAGTTTAATGAAAATAATATCTATTTGCTTAACACTCCTGATGGTCGTGTGCTTTCAGATATTCTTTCAGAAGAAGATAACTTTTTAGTGGCTGACCAGGTCTGTCAAATTGTTTCTCAACTTACGTCTGACCCTAACACAACACTTTATGCATCGGTTGCAGGTGGTCGCAAAAGTATGGGTATTCTTTTAACTGCCGCTATGCAGCTTTTTGCTAGACCTCAAGATAGACTCTCTCATGTCTTGGTTACTGAAGACTTTGAGCTACATCCAGATTTTTACTATATCCCTCCTAAACCACAAATTCTAGAGGTCAAAGACCGCTATGGCAAAACAGTAAAAGAAATTTCTACTACTAATGCAAAAATCTATTTGGCTGATATACCTTTTGTTAGGCTAAGAGCTTTTGCTTCAAGCCGTATTGATAAGGCTAGTAATAGCTATAATCAGCTAGTGAAAATGGCTCAAGAAGATTTAGACCTTATGGAATCAGCAAATGAACTACGACTTTGTGTCAAACAAGATACTATAGAAATTGGTTCTCGTAGAGTTAAACTAACTCCTAGAGAATTTTTTGTTTATCTTTTGTTTGCTCAGCTAAGACAAAAAAGACAAAAGCAGTTTGTTCTCCTACAAGATATTACTGAAATGGAAATAGAAAATACATTAAAAATCATTGCAGATTCTAAACAACATACTTACAACTTAGTAGAGTTATATTTTCCTCCAAAATATGACTTTATTGAAAATTTACTAAATACACATGCTCTTGTTACTGGGAAAAAGAAGTCTACCAATAACGATAACCTTTATCTTAAAAAAGATTTAAGTGATAGTTGGCTACAGCCTATTTCTAGAATTAAAAGAAAATTTATTAAAGCTGGAATACCAGAAAAATTTTTTATTCTTAGCAATGACAGTAAACAAGACCCTCTTTATGGGCTAGATACTAGAGTTACCCCTGAGCAAATAAAAATCATTTAGTTACTATTTTTGTTTGGCAAACTTGCTAAACAACTTGCAGATTTTATTTTGGTTATACTTTGAATTAATTACGAATGTCAAATTTCTACATACTGGAGATATCAAATGTTAGAGGCAATGCGTAATATCACTTTAGTGCATTTACAGGATGAGTGTGGTTTGCCTATAGAAAAAGCTGTTAGCCTAAAAGATATTAGGGAAACTAATACTGGAAAAGTAAATGAAATGTTAGTAGAAGCGGCTGAAAAAATTGAGCAGGTTTATATTATTTCTCCTGTTAATGAAGCAAACACTGTTGAAATGACAGTTTCAGACATAAAGGATATAAAACGGCTTCCATTTAATAAGCCTAGTGGGTCTCAATCACCTGCTATTGGGCCAGTGCTAAAAAGAACTTTTGCTGATAAAAAAGCTGGACCTTCTCAAAAAATCCAAGATTCTACTCAAAAATATTTTGAAGAACTTAGTAAAGAAGATAAGCTTTGGAGTAAGTACTTTAGTGAAATCACGAAAATTTTATCTTCTAGTAAAATGATTTTTAATGAAAAAACTATTGAGGTTGGAGATAATTGTCAGTATCCATCAATACTTGCTGCGGCTATTAGCATTATTCCAGCTAAAGAAACAGTTTTTCTTACAATAGCTGATTCAGAGGGTCGTTGGCCTGGAGATAGAAGCGAATACCAAGAATATTTATCTCAAGTTTTAGCTAATGAAAAATATCTTACAAGTGATACTCCTGTAAAAGAAAATGGCGAGTGTCCTTTATGTGGAGAAAAAAATATCTCTTTATATCCCAATGGATTAAAAGGTGCGGGATTGAATTTTTCAAATGTGGATAGAGAAGGGGCTTTTCCTAGTTTAAGGAAATCTTGGTCTTGGAAGAGTTATGCACTTTGTTTGGATTGTGCTGATTCTCTTTATATTTTCAAAAACCATTTAATGAAAAATTTTATAACTAGAATTGCTGGTGCTAAGTGCTTAGTTTTAGCTGACTTAATGGCTGACCAAGAAACTCGTTTTGATTTTATAGACGCTTTTAAGAAATATATCAGTAAAGCTAATCAAGATAATATTGTTTCTCATGAACGCAGCTTACTTGAATTTTTCAAAGACCAAAAAGATTCAAGCCTAGTTCTACATATAATTTGGGCTACATTTGGTCAAGTGGTAGATGAGGTTAGTGGGGTAGTAATGGACGTATTACCATCTAGATTAAATCAACTTAGCCAAATAAATAGAACACAAATAGAGTGGCAACATGCTCTAGCTCCAACCTTTCGCCTAGATGAAGCAGAATTTGATTTGAACTTAAATTTTCTTCATAAACTTTTTGAACGTCCAGGAGGAAAAAGAACAGAAAAGCTTAATGATAGTGTTAGGCTTTTTGAAATAAAGCGTGCTTTGGTTTCATCTATTTATCGTAGTGAGAAACTAGATGAAACAAGTTTTAATGTATTTTGGAAAGAAATACTTCAAACCGCCCGGTGCTATTTGGATCAAGTTAATCAATCAGGATTTTGGCTTTCATTAATACAAGAAAAACTAGGAGATAAGCCTAGTAAATACTTAACTTTAGCTGGATGGGTACGTCATTTAGCAAGATTTTTAGCATATTTGTCAAGTGTGGAGGTTTATTCAATGCAAGAAGTTGAACATTTTAATCCAGAAATGGAAACTCTCAAGCCCTATTTTGCCAAAGGTAGTGGCATAGATTCACTAGAAAAAGCTTTTGCTTTTTTACTAGGAGTTTTATTTGGCAAGTTAGTTCAAGTGCAAGCAGCCAAAGGTGTAAATGTTGGAGCAAATGCACTTACTTGGTTAAAACGCCTTAATTTAACTGGTCGTGATTTACCAGAGCTATATGTAAAAACTAGAGAAAAGTTACTAGCCTATGAAACAGAAGCTAGTCATGATATCCAATTGATCTTAAAAGAGATAGCCCATCTTGGTATCAAGTTAGGGGATAAAATACAGCTAGATAATATTGCTACCTGTTATTTTCTACTGCTTGGGCAATCAATGACAACTACTATTTTACCAACTAAAGAAAAGAAAACAACTTAAGGAGAGTTTATGAGTACAACTTTATCAGGAAGAAGAGAAATATTGTTTATTTATGATATAAAAATGGGTAATCCAAATGGAGATCCAGACGAAAATAGACCTAGGCGTTTGCCAGATGGTACTTTCTATGTTACTGATGTAAGGCTAAAACGATTTGTTAGGGATTATGTTGCTTTACAAGGCAAACATATTTTAGTTGGAAATATTGAAGGCCGTACCAGTAACTTAACAGGTCGTGTAGCCCATCATTTAACGGCTATAAACCGCAAAGAAGCTAATGGACGTGAATTAGTGGATATTTTGCTAAATGATTTTGTAGATGCTCGTTGGTTTGGTAGTTCTCTAGCATTTAAAGAAGCTCCCGGTTTTAAGCTTGAACCAGAGCCAAAAACCCTAACTGGTGCAGTACAATTTAATATGGGTGAAGTTATTCATAAGGCTGAAGAAATAAATATTCAAGGAACAGCTATTTTCTCAAGCGATGAAAGCAAAAAACAAGGTACTTTTACTTCTTATGCCGCTTTGCGTTATGGCCTCATAGCATTTAATGGTGTAGCTAATGAACATTCTGCCAAGCTTTCTAAAATGACAGATGATGATTATGAACTGCTACTTAAAGCTATTTGGTGTGGTGTGCGCAGCAGTGGCAACACTAGAACTAAAGTTGGTCAAGTTCCAAGGCTATTAGTAAGTATTGAATACACTGATGGTCAAGAATTTCAGTTTGGTAATTTAATTGATTATGTTCGGGCTAAGTCCTCTGGTGAAAAAGCAGAAACAGAATGGTCTTCACCTGAAGATTACCTGCTTGATTTAACAAAATTGCAAGAAAGGCTATCTACACAAAATAGCCGAATCAAGCAAATACGCTACGAAATCTCACCAGATGTTAATTTGGCAGGTGAGAGAGATGCTATCTTAAAAGGATGGTTGCCATTAAATATTGACACCCCAGCAGTTTAGGAGGCTAAAGCCATGCAAGTAGTCTCTTTTATTTGGCAGGCAAAGTATGGACATTTTTTAAGAGCAGAAGCAAATGTAAATGCTCTAACCTATTCTTTGCCACCACGCACAGCAGTAATTGGTTTGCTTGGTGCTATATTGGGCCTAGAGAAAGACTCTCCACAAGATGAGTTATCAGGCTTACAAATAGCTATAACAGGCTCACCACCTCAAAAGTTTTGGCATAGGGTGAAGCTTCGCAAAGATCCTCCAACAGCTTTACCATACACTGTTAAAGCAAAAGATAAAGGTAGTGAAAAACCAAGACCAGAAAAAGCAACTTTAATTAATCAAGAATGGTTATGGAAACCATCGTTTTTAATTTCTGTTGCACTACCCACAAAATTGTTGCTTTTTACAGATTTGGTAAATCGCTTGAAGAACCAACAATGGCATTTTTCTCCATCAATGGGGCTTTCTGAGTTATTAGCTCAAGTTGAGTATAAAGAACTCAGTGAAGCCCAAATTTTACCAGAAGGAGAATATGAGATTGATTGCATTTGTCCTCAACCCCTAGCAGAACTACGAGCCAAAGATGATGTAGCAGTACATCTTTTAAGAATGCCTGTAAATGTCAATAAAGAACGTGTTTTTAAGCATGAAAGCCTTTATTTAGAACGACATGGCAAACCAATTAAAGTTTATACTTCTCATGCCTGGCAAGTAGGCAATAGAAAATTGGTCTTCTTTTAAGCTCCAAACCTTTAAGAGAAAGGGCAGGGACAAACTCTGCCCTACAATTAAAAAATTTATGAAAATACAATCTCACTATGATCCTAAATTATACTTACACTCTCATCTAATACAGGTTTGGGTAGCTGCTGAATTTCTCTTTCAGCAGCACTCAAATCTAACTTGTTCTCATAGAAGCGAAACAGCTTTAGTGCTAAAAGCAATGGTAGATTGTCATGATTTAGGCAAAGCTAGCCCTGCATTTCAGGCTTATATTGCTGATCCTAAAAATTATAAGGGTGATCCTAAAGAAAAGTCTCATGCTGCATTATCAACAGCAATTGCACTAATTTGGGCTAAAACTCAAAATTGGCAACCACTTCAAGCCTTGGCGCTAGCTCAAGCGGTTTCTGGACATCATAGCGGCTTTGCTTCTTTAGATGAACTCTTAGAAAGTCGTTTAAGAGCAAATGAAGATTTAATGCAGAAACAGATGGAAAAAATTGACTATGAGCAACTATCTCTAGAAACTGGACTTCAGCTTACAAACCTAATAGGTAATTATTGGGATGGTGCTACTTGGTTAAGAAAAGAAAATAGACGTAAAAAACTAATTTCTGCTCTTTCCCAAGAAGAACAACTTAAATATAGAATTTGGGTAGAGTTCCTTTTTTCTATTTTGCTAGAAGCTGACAAAGCTTTTCTTGCTCTTAAAAATCAAGGTAAAGATTTTCTTGCTACTTTACGCCCTAATATTCCTTTAGATTTAATAGATAAATATTTGGTTAGTAAACAAGCCTTAGAAATTAATCAAGTCCGTAATCAAGCTCGTGCTAGAGTCAAAATAAATCTAGAAAAAGCACTTAGTTCAAGCTCTGGTCAAACTGCAAAACTTTTTACCATAACTTTACCAACTGGTGTGGGGAAAACCCTTATTGCTGCTGATTTTGCGCTTACAATTAGGGAAAAAATGATGCAGGAAAATAATGGTAAAGCTCCTCAAATTATTGTTGTACTTCCTTATCTTTCAATAATTGACCAAACTGTAAGCTTTTATCGAGAACTTTTGCAAACAAATGACTTAGAGGAAATTGAAAGTAATGACAAAACTGATAGCCAAACTGAGCTTTTAATGGCTAGTCACTCGCTTTCAGAACGCTCCTACAACCTTGATGGAGAAAAGAAAAATCAAAATTTTTCAGACTTTTTTATTGATACTTGGCGTTCAGAGATTATACTTACTACTTTTGATCAGCTACTTCTAACAATCTTTTCTTCAGATACTAAACACTTGATGAGATTTCATCATTTAACAGATAGCATAATTATTTTTGATGAAGTACAAACACTACCTTGCAAGCTTTGGCACCCTGTAAGCAATGTGCTAGCAGCGCTTTGTCAAGAAGCTAATAGCCGCTTACTTATGATGTCTGCAACTCAACCAGGTATTTTACTCAATGCTCTTGAATTAGTAGGCTCACAATCAGATGTAAAACAAATATTTACACATTTTTCTAGATATAAACTTCTGTTAAAACATCAACAAACTAAAACGATAAGCGAATTTCTCTTAGAGCTAGAAACACGATTGCCAGAGTGGTTAGATACTAACTCTAGGCTTTTAATTACACTTAACACTAGAGCTTCAGCCCGTGCAGTTTGGCAGCATCTTTCTAAATTGGTAACTGAGCTAGATTATGCTCTTCCTGTGTTTTTAATAACAGCTGATGTTACTCCAAAAGATCGCCTAGCTAAAATTGCTAGAATAAAAACTGGTGAGCCTTGCATAGTTGTTTCAACACAGTGTATTGAAGCTGGTGTTGATATAGATATGGACTATGTGATAAGAGATTTTGCCCCACTAGATTCAATTATTCAAGTAGCTGGCCGTTGTAATCGTAATGGCTTAAAATCACGTGCTACAGTAGAAATTATTAGGCTACAGTCAGATAAAAACCGACCTTATGATGAGCGAATTTATGATTCAGTTCACTTATCAGTTACTCATCAAGTTTTATCTAATTTAGAGCAAATTCTTGAGGAAGAAATAATTGAAATTGTAGATAAATATTTTGGCAAGCTAAAACAAAATAAAGATTTAGGTGAACAACTAACAAAAAATTTTGCTGAGTGGCTAGAAGACATAGACATTAGAAAAGAGCTTAGAGGTGAACATATTCTACAAATAGAGTTTCTAGTTTTACATGCAACTCCCATTGAAGAAAATCAACAAACAGATTTAGTTGAGCTTCAACAAACAGAAAACGATAAGCTAAAAGTTGAAATTGAACAAGCCTTAAAGGTTTCTGATAGGTGGGATCGTAGAGCAGCTTTGCGAAAATTATCAGCTAAAATTCAAAAACGTACAGTCTCAGTTTATGCCAATAAAATTAGACCTGAAATTTATGCTACTCCAATCAGTAGGGGATCAATTCCTTACTTTTGGGTAGTAGAACCTAAATACTATACTGCTCAAGCAGGCTTAGATTTACTATTAGATGAGGATGATCCTATATGCACAATATTTTAGGTAGTTGTCACATTGCAATAATTCGTTTTAAATGGTCACAACCTTTAGATGGCCCTCCTAGAGCGCATCAATTAAGAGGTGCTGTAGCTAAAAGTTTTCCCGATGAACCAATTTTTCATCAGCATGAAGGCAGTAAATTTGTTTACCGCTACCCTGTTATTCAATATCGTTGGGAAAGAAATGCTGGTGTAATAATGGGTATTAATGAAGGTGCAGAAAAAATTGTAAAAATGCCCTGGCTTGACCTACCTCTAGAACTAGGGGAAACCAAAGTAATAATATCTGATGCAGAAATTTATTATCGTAAAGGACAGTTTGCTATTTCAGACCGTCTAGAACGATATAGTTTGCTTAGCCCTTGGGTTCCATTTAACCAAGAAAACTATAAAGCCTATCAAAAACTCTCTCAATCTGAGCAACTTCTAGAAAGAGATAGACTATTAGTAGCACAAATACTTACAGCTCTACGTGGCTTAAAAATAGACTTTCCTGAACGTCTTTATGCAGCTTTTGAGCTAACTCGCTCAGTTATTGCACCTTATAAAGACCAAGCTTTAACAGGGTTGCTTGGACATTTTTTTACTAATGCAGTTTTACCAGATCACTTTGCTATAGGCCGAGCTACAAGTCATGGCTATGGCTGGTTTACAAAAAGCTAACATTTTGAAAAACATAGGAGTAGAATATGCAATTAGTTATAAATACTCCAGGTGCATATTTACATCGTAGAGATGCTATGTTTGCTGTAAAAGCAAATGAGCAACATAGGGATTTTTCTGTCTATAAAGTTTCTTCTATACTAATTTCTACAGCTGCTAGTATCTCTACTGATGCCATAAAGCTAGCCATAGAACATAATATAGATGTAATTTTTCTAGATAAATATGGTGAGCCATATGGACGGCTATGGCATTCTAAGCCCTGTAGTACTACATTAATACGCCGTCGTCAGTTAGAAATTGCTGAGATAGAAAGTGGCTTAGATTTAGTAGTTAGTTGGATAAAACAAAAAATACAAAATCAAGTTGATTTGCTTTTAGAACTACGTGATAAACGTACTCGCCACTCTTCAGAAATCACTCAAACCATTTATAAACTTCGTGGATTTATAGAAAAGCTTTCTTCTTTAACAGGGAATATAGAAGATAAGCGCAACCAAATAATGGGTTTAGAAGGAAATTCTAGCCGTGCTTATTTTGCTATTATCAGCCAATTAATGCCTACAGAATATCAGTTTAATGGTAGAAGTAGAAATCCTGCTAAAGATGAATTTAATAGCTTGTTAAATTATGCTTATGGTGTTTTATATGGGATGGTTGAGCGTAGTTGTTTATTAGCAGGTTTAGATCCTTACATAGGGTTGCTACATACAGATAACTATAATAAAAAGTCTTTGGTTTTTGATTTAATAGAAAAATATAGAACTTGGGCAGATGAAATAGTAATTTCGCTTTTTGCTGAAGGAAAAGTTGAAGCATCATTATTTCGTAAGCTAGAAAATGGTTTTTTATTAGATAAACCAGGCAAAGCCTTATTAATAGAGGCATTGAACAACTATTTTGATAAAACGCTTCGTTATCGTAATCGTAATATAAAACGAAGAGATATAATCCAATTTGACTGTCACCTAATAGCCAATCAACTTATAGATAAAAAGGATGAAGATGTTTTAGAAAAGGAAATTATATGAAGCCAAATGAATTTCTAGTTTGGGTTATATATGATATTTCTAACAACAAATCTAGAGATTCTGTAGCAAAAGAGTGCAAAAAAATTGGGCTTTACCGAGTACAAAAGTCTGTTTTTCTTGGAACATTAAACAAAACACAACTAAAAGAACTTGAACTACGCTGTAGCAACACTATAGCTTCCGACACGGATTCACTTTACATTTTTCCTATGTGTGAAGAAGATTTCAAAAAAGTTGTTCTACTTGGTCAAGCATTTGATAAAAAACTAGTTACAGACGAAGTGAAGGCATTATTTTTATGATCGACAATCTAGAGCATCAATTAGAGTTAGATAAATTAGTCCCAGATGAAAAATCCTTAATGATAACACCTTCTGATGTTGTAGAATGGGCATTTTGTCCCAGGTTTATTTACTATATGCACAGCCAACAAATTCCACAACACGAAGAGTTACGTTATAAAGTTTTATTAGGCCGTCAAGAGCATGAGCGTCGTCAAAAACAAAACACTAGCTATTTAAGGAAAAAATTTGATTGTCAGAAGAAAGAAATAGATGTCTACTTAGCCTCAGACAAACTTAAAGTAAAAGGGCGTGTAGACGAGATATTACATTTTGCTGATGGTTCAGCCAGCCCACTAGACTATAAAATGACAGAATTTCGAGAACACACCTTTAAAACCCACCAATATCAATTAATTCTCTATGCAATGTTAATCAAGGAAATCTATAACAAACCTGTTACACGAGGTTATTTAGTTTATACTATGAGTAATTCTCAGGTAAAAGAAGTAGCCATCAGTGAAGCAGACTTTACAAAAGCTAAAAATATTATTAGCCAAATCCTTAGAATAATAGAGCGAGGATATTTTCCAGAAGCAACTACAACCAAATCTAAATGTGCAGACTGCTGCTACAAAAATATTTGTATAATGTAAGTTTTTCTGATAAACTGTGTAAGATTAAGTAGTTAAGAGGCTGCTAAAGATGCAAAAAATAAGTAATCAGAGTACTATAATAGCTAAAAGGGCTGAAAAATATTTTCAGATACAATCCAGCAATTATAATATAATGAGCAATTTGCATTAATGCAGCGCTGAAGTGCTTATTCCATAAGAACAAGGATTGAAACATGATATAGTTAAATTGTTTGATAGCGTATTTATCAAGCTGAAGTGCTTATTCCATAAGAACAAGGATTGAAACTTTTTAAAAGGTAATGTAATTATAAGGCTCTTGTTTTGGCTAATCACAGTGATTGCGCCATTTCAAATATGGGGTGCAAGCCATCGAAATATTGAGCAAGCTATTTTGAAATATCTCAGGGACGTTTTTGAATCGGCGGGATTAAAGAATAACGACAAGTATCCAAATTTGATTCGGGAATACGTTACGGATTCAGGATCTAGAAAGCTTCAGCTGTTGTCAGACGGAATCGTTGTTGAGCAGTATGTGGAAAAGCTATCTATGCTTGAAAATAAATTGGGCGTTCAAATCGAATCTATAAAACAGCATCCGCAGCTAGCTAAAGTCGTTGAGATTGAACTTGCTGATGGTGAAATGCCAAGAGTTACTGTGGCTGTAGTTGATGTACCTGTACAACCATAGGTGTTGGTTACTTTAACAGAGTATGTGCCGCTAACAGTAGCCGTATAGGTACTTGCAACTGCCCCGCTTAATGGCGAGCCACTCAACAACCACTGGTAAGTGAATGGAGAGCCGGGGCCAAACGTTGGCCCTGCTGTAAGAACAGGAGGAGTGCTTGCACAGGCGCTAACCGCACCCGACGGGCTAATGGTTGCTGTAACCGGGTTATTGGTAACCACCACGTTAGACGAAGTAATAGGACAAGACCCATCAGGTGTAGTGAGGGTCACAACAACAAAATAAGTACCTGCTGCTGCACTGCTCACCACATGGGTTGCGTTAGTAGCCCCTGCAATAACACCGGGGTTTCTCCACTGGTAAGAGTACCCGGAACCTGTGCTCGCA
>JBDIBI010000042.1:0-48900 GCA_039812885.1 Blastocatellia bacterium | reverse complement strand
TTCCTTCAATTAAAAAATTCTTATATTCTAGTGTTCCACTATTTAACATTTCTTTTATAATTCTAGCTGTTTCTAATTCTTCTTCTACCATTAAAGCCACAATCCTATATAAATCGGTTGCGTAATAGCCTGCCTTTCCCTGTTTGTATGGATTATTACTACTAATACAATCTCTGACAGAAAAAAGCTTCAATAATAAATATGAGAATGGATGAGGCAAGTAAACATATGCTGGATTTTCGTCCTCCTTACCTATGTTGATTTCCGTTAAATACTCTTCCACCGTTAGTGCTTCTAGTGTAGTGTGCGCATGAAGATTAATTTTTTCTTTTCTGAATCTGAAAGGTATTCAACTCCTTTTATTGTCCTATATTTCCTTTCATCTAAAATATTTCTAATTCGTTTTAATTTTTTCCCATCTACCATTATTTCTGTATGCAAAAAAAGATCTAAGTCATTTGTGGATCTTTTTTCTGGTAATTCCACCTAGGCGTATTATCGTATATTATCTGGATAAAGATTAGGATACCCTACTTTCTCAATAAACCATTTTCCAAGAATTTGGATAATCGTATTACCACATAAATCAATTCCATTTACACCTTCTTTTACAAACCTATCTCAAGCTACTGTAATACCACTTAAAAATTAATATTTCCTAATATTTCGTATTTTATATTGACATATCATTATATTTATAGTTTTATTGCAAAAATAATCAATTTTAATCAAAACCGACGAAAGGTTTTTAATTTTATAATATATAAGCATGATTTATCTATCTACTGGTGAAGTAGCAAAATTACTTCATATTTCAAAGCGCACATTACAAAATTGGCTTAAACTTCAAAAAATAAACATCCCACAAAAAGCTAACAATGGCTACTATTTGTGGTCAACAGCTGATGTTCAATTAGCACAACAATATAAGGTATATATCGAAAGTACTACTAATTATATTATAGGAACAGGGAATGCCAAAAATGGGCTTTAGAAAATTGCAAATTCAAAATTTCAAAGGTGGTGTGGGCAAAACTACTACAGCAGTTAATCTTGCTCATGGTTTAGCCCTACAAAAACGCAGAGTTTTACTTGTGGATCTTGATCAACAAGGTAATGCAGCAGATATGCTTGGAATTAAAGTAACTAAACAACAACCAACACTTTATCATCTTCTTGTAGAGGATCTTGCTTATGATCAAGTTATTGTAGAAGCTAGATCAAATCTATGCTTAATTCCTTCAGATAAACGTACGGCTTTAGCTGAAAATATTATTTCAGCACAAGCTGGTCGAGAATTACTACTTAAGCTTCGTCTTGCCCCATTGACAAATTTCGATTATGTTATTCTTGATTGCCCGCCAGCCTTAAATATTCTTCATAACAACGCTCTGCTTTACTCAAACGAGCTTGTTATACCAATAGATATGGATCGTCTAGCCTTACAAGGGGCTAAAGGTATTTTAGATTCAGTAGCTGAATTGGCTAAGGTCTTTAATGAACGTGCCGCAATTTGTGGGGTATTACCAACCTTTGTAGACCGCCGAACTAATATTACTCATCAAGCATTAAGACTAATTGAAGAAACCTATTCTCCAAAAGTGCTTCCTGTTATTCGTTCAGATGCCAAACTTCGCCAAGCAGCGACTAATGGGAAAACTATCTTTGAATATGATCCTAATAGTAAAGGAGCTGAAGACTATCAAGCAGTTATAACAACTATTATTTCTCAAGAAACTGTACTAAAAACAAGTGAGCCAACACATGACATCGCAAAAGAAAACACCTCCAAAGCGTAATACACAACTTCCTGATTGGACTTCTGAAGTAAAACCATCTCAAGATGTGATGGCACTGTTTTATGCTCCTACAGGGTTACCTAAAATAGGCCCCCTTAGCCCTGTTTTTCCAATAGACCCAGATAATCAGCAAATAACAAAACCAACTGTTGCTTTTGACGAAAAAATCTCTAATGAAGCTTCTCAAGCAGAACTACCTATCAACTCTATTGATTCAAAACAAACTACTCTAACGACTGAAGAAGCTTTAATTGACAATCCCACTATAAAACAAGAGCTTGAGCATTATAAGAACAACATTGATACTATTAATTTAACTTCCAAGAAAAAAGAAAATACTGAATCAAGATTAGCCAAAGTTGATAACCCTATAAGTCTACAAGATCGTGATCGTAGTGCTCAGGTTGCTGATCTAAAGCTTGGATTAGATCAAATATATTCTGAAAATATACGGTATCGGATTCCGACACCGTGTCGGCGCGACACAGTGTCGGATTCCGACACCGTATCGGATTCCGACACTGTGTCGAAATCCGATATTGTATTAAATAATAGTACAACTACAAAGCTTGATTTAGCTAAAGGGTTTGTTTCTATTCCAACTTATTTATTAGATGAACTAGCAAAAACGCTTACCCCTACAGAGTGGACTCTTTATTTAAGGTTGTTTAGACTGTCATACGGATGGCATAAAGATACTTGTGTAGTGGGACTTGAAACACTTATACAATCAACTAATATAGGTAGAACTGTACTAAGAGAAACTCTTAAAAGCTTACAAAATAGAAAACTAATTCAAATAGTTGAAACTATAAATACGAGAGAATTAAAAGGAACAAAGTATAAAATATATACCCTATCGGAATCCGACACAGTATCAAAATCCGACACCAATAAATATATAGATGATGATCATGATGATTATTTAAATAAAGATCATCATCAAAGCGAGCATGAAAAATCAGTGATGATGATTTATAAAAAAATCACTAATAATTATTGGTCTAAAGCAGATGCGACTAACTACCAAAAGATTAAAAATATACCTCTAGAAACGATAGAAATGGCTATTAAACTAGCAACCCAACGTGCTGCCAACCCTCCTAATAGTTTAGCTTATTTCGTCAAGGAAATCGTCAATACCGCCAACCCCCCCAAGCAAAACCGTAACCTACGTAGAAAAATTATGGAGAAAATTGTTGATATAGTTCGTAACTCTTTTGTTGGTAGCAGTTACACTATGTCTGATTTTACTCATAAAGTGAAAGATTTATGTATTAAACAGGATATTTTCTTTGACAATGATATCTTTAATGAAATATTGGCTAAGAAAAAATAGGTAGTAATCTAGTAGATTATTAGTTGATCGTTGATCTCGATCGTTGATCTAGACTGATCCCGGATCAAGTGAGATCAAGTGGGCGTTTTGTGTCCTTCTATTTAAGTTTTAGTGTTTTCTTTTGTTTCTAT
This sequence comes from Blastocatellia bacterium, assembly GCA_039812885.1. Classification (GTDB taxonomy): domain Bacteria; phylum Acidobacteriota; class Blastocatellia; order Chloracidobacteriales; family JADJPF01; genus JADJPF01. Next base: position 45,631 of record JBDIBI010000042.1, on the reverse strand, counting down.
TAACCTAATTCATTTCAGCTATTTCATTTTTGTCTATTTTGCACTTTGCTTACTTGTCTCTCATATGTTATACTTATATAATTCTAATGCAGGAAAAGCGTTTAGGTTTTTTATTTTTACAATATTGCCAAAAGAATGGTTTAATTATTAAAATAAACTTTACTTAATCACACAAAAAATTTGTCAGTTCTTTTACACAATCTTTCTTACAAGTTACGTAAACTTTGATTTGCTTACAGTAATTAGTCTTAATCTCTATGCTGAAGGAAATGGCAGTTCTTCTCGATTCTGTGAAGGTACCTGCCAAAAAATCTATGAACCAAGAACCCACAGTTGCATTTTTTGATATTGTTGAGCAGCTTAACACCCTCATTGAGTTTATAGAAAAAAATCACAAAACTAAACTTATTAAATTTTTGAATAGGTATAAAGACTTATCTAAAAAGCTTACAATTCTTGAAAAACAAGGTAGACAATTAAGAGTTAAATTACAGGCTATTACAGAAGAGGTAGGTAGTGATATTGCAACTTATTTTAAGATTTTAGCTACCAAGAACTTGGATAATCAAAAAGTTACTTCCCAAACAGCTCAGACATTACTTCAAGAACACCAAAACTGGACACAAGCCAGCCAAGAAATATATAAAGAACTAAACCTCCTATACGAAGATATAATGCACAAACTAGCCAGTTGGAGGATCTCCATTCCTAACCAAAATACTAATCCTCAAACCTTTGTTGGAGATATAGTTCCTACAGACGATTATTTAGTAGTTATGAGTTCACAACCATATCAAGCCATACGGGAAGCTATATATAAAAACAAATTTAATAAAGAAGAAGGTAGTCCTTGGCCAACAGCTAACTTAACTAAACAATCTATTCGCGGTTATGCACAACTTTTACCTATAAGAAAAGATTATGTTACTGTAATACCACCAAATGAATTAGAAGCTTTGTCTAAACGCATGTGGGAGCAAAGAGAAGAATTATCTGACCTAGATGCTGATGCGATGGATGCATTGACTTCTATCTGGCTGAGCCAAGCTCGTTCACCTCAAGATGATGCAAGAGCGGATGTTGATGTTATTTTGAGAATGAGAAACATCAAACCAAAAGTCAACAGTGATGGTTACGAAGGAGGATATAGAGATAATCAGAAGCTAGAAATTCTTAACTCAATTTCCCGTATTCAAAACCTTTGGTTAGATGTAGCTGAAATGGAAGTTTATGAAGAATACGGAAAAAACCGACGTAAACTTGTGAAAAAAGCTTTTCAAAGTCGAGCTTTCCTAATTACAGATAGAATGGGACAACGTCGTCCTGATGGCTATGATATTGATGTTGAACACTTTATATTTAAGCCTGGAAAAATATTTGCACACTTTTTATTTGGCCCTGGTAGACAAACTGCACTCTTATCCGCAAAAGCAATAGAGTATGATCCCTACCGTCAAAAATGGGAAAAAAGATTAACCCGTTATCTTAGTTGGCAGTGGAGATGTGATGCAAAAAATATAGAACAACCTCGCAGATTTAGAGTCAGTACATTGCTTGAAGCTGTTGGCGAAAACATAAATGAAAGATATCCTAATAGAACTAAAGATAGATTAGAAAAAGCCTTAAATGTTCTATTGGAAGATAATGTTATTGCAGACTGGGAATATCAGGGCTGGGACGAAAATATTATAAGAAATCAAAGAAATTGGTCCACTGTTTATTGGCAAAATGCCCAAATGGTTATTACTCCTCCAGAATCAGTAAGAGAACAATATAAACAATTCGAAGTTGTTGAATCAAAAGTAATTTCTAGCAATTCAAGCATACTATTAATAGAAAATCTTGGTAGAAAAATTAAACAACGACGTAAAGAAATGGAGCTTTCTCAAAAACAAGCAGCTCAACAATTAGGCATTTCTCAGCCATACTTAAGCCTATTAGAAGGTGACAAATTCCCAGTAGAAAACCTCTCTCCTGAAACTAGAAATAGATTACAACAATGGCTTGGCTTGAATACACAAAACGAACTTTAGCTGTGTTTTGATTGTGAAAAATATAGAATCAAAAGACTGTTAGGGTATATTTACTTTGTGTCATTTCTCAACAATAAGAAAAATTGCTATATTTCTATTGAAAACAAACACTTGTAATTGTATCTTTATACTATTTTGGTCAAATAATGGAGCTAGTACTAAAGACCTAGATACTATTATTGACCATTTTCCTCACAATTGCAAGTCTGATTTGATGGAATATAGTTGCAGTGTGCCAAACCCTCTACCTGGCTTGTAATAGTTTTGCTTAGAAAGGTGAAAATAAATGTATCAGAGATTTAAAACGTTACTATTAACAGTTATCCTGCTAATAGTATTTTCCAGTATTAATTTCAATTCTTTAGCTCTAGCGCAAGTTGGAGCAACAAGTAGTAATATTTCTGGTGTAATATCTGATGAACAAGGGGCAAAGATTAAAGGGGCGCTGATCAGCATAACTAATGTTGCTACAAATTTCAAACGCGACACTACTACTTCAGAAAATGGTGAATACAACCTTACACAATTGCCTCCAGGAGAATATGAAGTATCTATCTCTGCTGATGGATTTAGAAACCAAACCTTCCGACTAAGCTTAGAATTAGGTACAGTTGCTAAACTTAGCCCTAGTTTAGCTCTAGGACAAGTTGGAGATGTTGTTGTTATAGAAGGAGGAACTTCTGGTTTAGAAGAAGGAAAAACAGAAAGCAGTACTAACCAAGATCGTAGTCGTATAGATAATCTTCCAATTAACCGCCGTAATTTTTTAGACTTTGCTTTAACTTCACCTCGTACAACTTTAGATCGTTTGCCTCAAGTAGGTGCAACTCCTACCTCAGGTATTTCATTTAATGGATATAATGCTCGCGCTAATAATATTACTATAGATGGATTAAGTAATAATGATAATTATACTAGAGCTGTACGTACTACATTTAGCCAAGATGCAGTTCAAGAATTTCAGATTGTTTCTGATAACTTTTCCGCTGAGTTTGGCCGTGCTAGTGGTGGAGTAGTAAACATTGTAACTAAAGGAGGATCAAATACTTTCCATGGCTCGCTCTTTTCTTTTATACGTAATGATGCCACAAGCGGCCGAGATGTTTTTGTAAAAACAGCTCCAGAATATAAACAATATCAATTTGGTGGAACTTTTAGCGGACCAATAAAGAAAGATAAAGTGTTGTTCTTTGGTTCATTTGAACGTCTTTCCATTAGACAAAATACCGTTGTAACTATAAGTGATGCACTAGTAAAATCCATTAATAATGTTGGTTTTCCTGTTAGAAATGGGCCTATTCCTTTTGCTTTAGGCACCACCTCTGCTCTAGCTCGTACTGATATACGTTTGAATCAAAATGATAATTTGATAGTTCGTTACAATGGTGGTTTTAAATATGATGGTGCTTTTGAAACCTTTAACAATGTTCTTGGTGGTTTAACTAGTGACACAGCTAGTGGTGTATCTAGAATTGAAGATAATAGTGTTGCAGTTACTAATATTTATGTTAATCCAGCAGCTAACTTAACCAATGAAACTAGATTTCTTTATGGTAGACGCTCCCAAAACTCTGTTCCTACTGTAAGAGGTCTTCCTTTAACCGTTGTCAACGCCCCTGAAGGACAAATTGCTTTTGGACAAAATGTAGTTTTACCTCAGCAACGCGATGAAACTACCCTTCAATTTATTAATAATGTAGGAATAGTACGAGGTAAAAATCAATTAAAATTTGGAGTAGATTTTATCTCAACCTCTTTTCCAGGGGATGCAACTTTCTTTTTGAGAGAAAGTGGACAAACGGATTTCGTTGCATTGAATTTTGCTGCATTACTAGGTGATCCAACTTTCCCAACTATACCAGCTCTTCAAGCTTTTGATCCTAGATTGCGTACTCCAGACCAGTTAGCATTTCTTAGCACATTGACAACTTTGCTTCCTGCTAAATTTGCTGGATTCCCTCGTAATTTACCTATAGCTAGTTTGTCAATACCTCGGCAATTTGTGCAAACTTTTGGAAAAAATAATTACTCTGTTGTAGGTCGTAGTTTCTCAGCTTTTGCTCAAGATGACATTAAAGTTAACTCTAAATTCTTGCTTAAGCTAGGCGTACGCTATGATATAAACCGAGCAAGGTTTTATCCAGATAATAATGGCTATTTTGCTCCACGTGTTGCTTTTGCTTATAATGTTGTGCCAAGAGTTAACATCCGTGGTTCCTATGGACTTTATTTTGATGGTCCACCTTCACTAGCTTTTGCTTTTGCTGTACGTGAAACAACTGCAAAAGATTTTACAGTTCTTGCTCTGCCTTTCCCCTTCTCAATAATACCTTTTGCACAACCAACACATAATCTTCCAAGAGGAAATACAGTACCTTCTGGTGTACCAGTTATTCCTCAACTCAGTAGAGTACTAAATTTTGATAAAAACAGTAGCAATAGCTATTCTCAACAAGCTGTTCTTGGTATTGATTATTTGTTAGGTAGTAATACAACTTTGTCTGTAAGTTATGCATTTGTTCGTGGATTAAAAATACCAAGCTTACGTAATATTAATAACGTAGTTCGTCCTGTTCCTGGAAATCCTGTTTTAAGTGCTATTACAGGTAGAGTAGACCCTACAAAGGGACAAACAACAGAATATGAGACTGCCTTTGATAGTTATTATCATGCAGTTTCTTTAGTTGCTACTAGAAGACTATCTAAAGATTTTTCATTCTTGGCTAGTTACACTCTTTCAAAATCTATAGATAACTTTATTGATATTCGAGCAGACTTAGTATCTTTTAATAACTCTCTACGAGTTGATTTGGAAAGAGGTTTATCATTACAAGATACACGTCATCGTTTTGTAGGCTCTGGTACATGGTCCTTGAACTATGCAAAAAATCCAATTCTATCAGGCTTTGATTTTTCTACCATTGTGACTTTAGAGTCTGGTAAGCCATACAACTTAGTGGCTGGTGCTGACCTTAATTTAGATGGAGAGTTAGGCGACCGTCCTAGAGTTGGAGGTGTAGCAATTGGACGTAATACAGGTATTTTGCCTGGTTTTGCTAGTGTAGATGTAAGATTAACCCGCACAGTTAAATTCAAGGAAAATATTTCTGTACAAGGATTTTTTGAAATATTTAACTTATTTAATCGGGTAAATATTAGTCAAATCAATAATTTATTTCCTCCTGATGCTCAAGGTAAATTTAATTTACCTTCTAAGCAAGATGGTTTATTTTCTGCACCACCTTCTAGATTTACAGGAGCCTTTTCTCCAAGACAATGCCAATTTGGCTTCCGTTTGAAGTTTTAGATCTCATTATCATCCTTTGTTAGCAAAAACCTCAAAGACTAAACATCTTTGAGGTTTGTTTATTTTGCTTAGTCCATTGTAAAACTAGTAATAACATTGATTGATTAAAATCAGCTATACTTACAACTAGTCACACTTACAATAAGCAAAATCTTAACTCTATATTCTCTTCTTGGGGGATTTATGAAAACTTGTCCTGAATGTGGGGGTACTTTTGAGGAAGAAATTAGATTCTGTCCAACGGATGGCTCCAAACTTGAGATTGTAAATATTATTCCTAGCTCTACTTCATACCAAACATTAGATCAAGCAAGTCGCTTTGAAATAGAGAAAGAAATCCAAAAAACATCCATAGCCCGCTATTTATTATTGGTAGATAGAGAATTTGAACAAAGAGCATTAGCCGTTGTATATAATTCTAAAATTTCTTCAATTCTGGATCGTCAAAAAGCTAAGAAGTTACTACAAGTTTCACACCCAAATTTAGTTAGAACCTTGGCCTTTAACTCCAATGAAAATAATGAGATATATGTAGTTTATGAATACGTTGAAGGGCAAAAACTAACAGATCTTATAGAAAAAGGTCTTGATCAACGAAAGTCTACAAACATAGCAAAACAGCTAATTAGTTGTGCTTTAGCCTTCCATCAACGTAGCGTCTTTCACAAAAGTATAGACCCAGACAATGTTTTTGTAGAAAGAAATTCAATAGCCCTTGAGCATGTTTATCTATCAAATTCCCTTAACTTCTACAATTTAGACTTACAACAATATCTTGAAGCTGATGAACTAAAAAATAACCTATTCCTCCAACATGTTTATTCCCAATTCTCTAAATCATCTGCCCGAGAATTCAATGAAGCAAAAATAGATATTTATTGTGTAAGCTTGATTTTAGCTGGAATGGTTTTTGGAAAAAATTTTCTCAGTAAAATTTCTAGCATAGATGCTTTTCGTGTTACTGATTTTGTAAATGAAATTGCAAGATCTAAACCTGATTTATCTGTTGAACTTCTTAGAATTATTAATAGAGGTTTAACAGTAAATATTGCTAATCATTACCAAAACGGAAAAGAATTACTAAGTGATCTTACTAAATTAGCTGAACAACAAATTGCAGATGAAATACAACGCAAAAGCTTGATGGTTAGCACAAGTCACAAGACAGTTGTTGGTGGAAACCTAGACCAATTTGGCAGATTTCAGATAAAAGAGATTATCAACAAAGATGAAGTATCAAGTAATTTACTTCTTTTTGACACAGAATTGAACTCTAATGCACGTGCTGTAGTTTATACAGCTCGTGCAACTCGCTTAATGGATCAACAAAAGGCTCAAAAACTGATGCAGGTATCTCACCCAAACTTGGTCAAGATCTTAGCTTTCAATCGAACGCAAGATGGTCAATTATATGCTGTGTATGAAAGTGTAGAAGGACGTACCCTTAAAGAAATGATAAAAGAGGGTATGAATTTAGAAAAAGCTATTCATCTTACCAAACATTTAGCAAGTTGTGTTGCTGCATTTCATAAGTATGGGATATTTCATGGTCAGTTAAATCCAGAAAATGTTTTAGTGGAAGGTGCAGAAATCTCTCACTTACGAGTGCTAAACCCTATTAATACTTGGAATCTAAAGATCTCAGAAGATTTAGAGAATCATCAAGAAACTGTAGCAATGGTATTTACAGATCTTTGCTATCAACCTCCAGAATGTTCTATTGAAGAAAATGTAGAACCTGGCCCAGCTGCTGATTTTTATGCAATCACAATGATGCTAGTAGAAATGATAGTAGGCCAATCCTTTCCACATGAAAAACTTTCTAAAATTTTCAACCAAACCAGAAAATTTAAGATACTTGAACCCTTACTTTCCCTTCATGTCTCAGACTTACCTGACAGTCTTTGGACTTTGATACGTCGTGGTTTAGCCTTAAAGCCAGAAGAGCGCTATCAAAACGCCCTACAAATGTTAGAGGATATTGAAACAATATCTCAGCAAATTAGCTCACTTTTACCTTGGCGCACAGATAGTCTTCAGCTAGCAGCACTTGCCAATGTTGAGCTCAAAGTAGATGCAAAAGGAGAAGATATTGGGGAGTTACAAGATATTCAATACTTGAATGAGGTTATGCAAACTCATAATCAAGAAATGGAAAACAAATTAACAAAACTTAGCCAGCAACTAGACTCATTCCAAAAAGCTTCAGGCTTAATTAGTGCAATGGATTGTGTTCATAAGGCTAGACATCCAGAAAGACCTTATACACTAGATTTTGTTGGAATGATGTTTGAAGATTTTCAAGAAATACATGGTGATAGACGTTATAGTGATGATCCTGCAATAGTTACTGGACTTGCTAAGTTCTTTGGTCAACCAATTGTAGTAATAGGCCATCAGAAATCAAATCCCGGAAGCCGTAAAACACAGGATCGAGCAGCTCGAAATTTTGGTATGCCAAAACCTGAAGGTTATCGCAAAGCATTACGTATAATGAAACTTGCTGAAAAATTTAACCGTCCCATTTTTACTTTTATTGATACTCCTGGTGCATATCCTGGAATAGATGCTGAACAACGTGGTCAGGCTGAAGCTATAGCCCGAAATTTAATAGAGATGGCAAGGTTGCGTGTTCCAATAATAGTTACAATCATAGGTGAAGGTGGCTCTGGAGGAGCACTTGCTATAGGAGTTGGCGACATAATATATATGTTGAAAAATTCTATATATTCCGTAATTTCTCCAGAAGGTTGTGCTGCTATTCTTTGGAAAGATAGTGCTAAAGCCAATCAAGCAGCTGAAAATCTTCACTTAATTTCCAGTGATCTAAAAGCTTTGGGTATTGTTGATCAAGTTATAGATGAGCCAGAAGATGGAGCTCATAAAGATCCTCAAAAAATGGCACAAATACTTAGTAGTTTTCTAAGAGAAGGCTTGCAAAAATTATCCAACATTCCAATGGATGAACTAATTGCTCACCGGTATAGAAAATTTAGAGCTATGGGGGTGTTTTTGAACTCGCCTTCTAATGGTTATTCAGACTTAAACTCTAAATAATTTTCTTTACATAAGATATTTTACTAAACCGCCGTCAATAGCTAACGTTGTACCAGTTATATAACTTGCACACTCGGAAGCTAAAAACACAACATAGTTAGCAATTTCTTCCGGTTTAGCTAAACGATTTAGTGGAACTTCTTTTTCCATTTGTGCAATTATTTCTTCGGAAGTAACTTGTGCTTTCTTTGCACGAATTGCCACTACATCGCGTAATCTTTGCGTTAATGTATATCCTGGACAAACATTGTTAACTAATATGTTATCTTTTGCAAAGTCATTGGCTAGACTTTTAGCCAAACCAATAACTGCTGGACGTATTGTATTTGAAATAAATAAGTCCCCTATTGGTTGTTTAATAGAAGTTGAAGTAACATTAATAATTCTTCCCCATTTTCTTGTCTGCATATAGGGAATGACTTCTCGACAAATATTAATAACACTCATCAAAATTAGATCTACACTAGCTTGCCAAGTTTCCAATGATACACTTTCAAATTTACCAGCTGGAGGCCCTCCATAATTGTTGACTAAAATGTCAATGTGCCCAAATGTATCAATTGTCTGTTTTACAAGTTCTTTTATATCTGTTGGTTTTGCAACATCACAAGGCAAAGACATTACTTTAGAGGAAGAAGATTCTCTGATTTCTTCAGCAGTTTTAAGAAGATTTTCTGAATTGCGTGAACAAATCATCAAAGAAACCCCTTCATTTGCAAGAGCTTGAGCAATTGCTTTTCCTATACCTTGACTAGCTCCTGTGACAATGGCTACACGACCCTTAAGTTGAAAATCCATAAAATTTCCTTTCAAGTAAAATTGACTTCCCTGCACAAGGATAGTTATATAATTGTGTATACGTACAATTGTATCAATGTTTTATTGTACTATTGTACTCTTGTACTATTGTATCATTGTATTATTGTATCATTGTATTATTGTTTTGTTTCGTCGTTTGATAGTTGTTGCAAAGATTTAAGACCTCTATTTTTAAAGACTAAATCTAATCCTTCCATTAGATAGTCGTGCATTTTAGCTCTTTCTTCAAATGCTAGTCTTCTTAGTTGCTCATAAACAGCTACAGGTAAATACACAGCAAGTTGTTTTTTCTTCTTCTCCGTGGCTTTTGTTTTTGTAGTGTTTTTTGTGCTTGTTACTATTCGAGTTTCAACAAAGTCTTGCTGATTGGAAAAAAGACTTTCAAGAGAAGTTCTTTTCTTTGGCATAATTAACCTTTCTTACTTTGCGTATTATCCAATTCCACAAAAGGTTTATTTCTTCTGCGGCTTTTCCTTTTGGTTCGTATTCTGTAACTCCTTGACCTCTGCCTTGAGCATCTTGATAAGTATTTCGAAGCACTATTGGTATGGGTGCAACAATTCCTAACACACTCAACCCTTTTTCAGCTTCTTTGATGCGATAGCCTCGAGCAGGAGTTTGAGTTAGAACAAAAGCTGAATGCTTACTAAGACGTTTTATAGTTTCAATGGTAGCAGGGGTAGCTTTCATGTCTGCTGGAGAGGGTCGACAAGGAATTATACAGAAATCCGATTCACGAATTGCAGCCGCAATGCTAGGTTCATCCCTTCCAGGAGTATCTATAAATACTATATCAATGTTATTTTTCCTTGCTGTCGCCAAAGCATGCTCTAACTCAATCGGAGCAATTCTAACTAAAAATGGTTCTTCAGCTTCTCTATCTTGATACCAAGATTCGGCTGTAGCTTGTGTATCCATGTCAATAATCAATGCTCGTTTGCCTGATTGCATTGCTGCAACAGCACAAGAAATCGCAAGGGTAGTCTTTCCACTTCCACCTTTCTGTGTGACAAAACATATTGTTATCATATAGTTATTGTTCATTGTATAATTGTACAATTGTATGATGATATAGTTGCATAATTGTAAATTATATCATTACCTTTTTTTATGATTTCAAGTAATTTCTGCATTTTTAATTCTAAGTATGAATTCTTGTAAATAAAAAATATTGTATTGTTGTATTGTTGTATTATATGTTTATTGTATACTTGTATATTTGTATACTTGTTTGATTGTATATCATAGGTTATTAATACTCATTAAATTTATACTCATTAGATTTTCTGCCTTTACACTAAATAAACTTTTATAAGTCAAAACAAAGACCAAAAATACAAAAAAAATTGTATTTTTGGTCTTTTGCTTAGGATGAGTTTAGACGCTTAGCAAGAATGCCTCTATTTGCGCTTTATTTGACTTTTAAGCATATATGTTTACTCAAATGATAAAAACATATTATCTAAATAAACGTATCGCTCTAATTGCTTGCTAAGTAGCAAAAATGAGTTTATTTATATTGTATCAAATAAATTACTGCAGAATATATATTTAGTGTCAAGGATAAAATATAAATTACACATTAAATTTACTAATTTATATTTATCCTTTACAAAGTTGTTTAAAAAATCTTCATTAATAGCGGATATAATCTTAAACCCCCATTTTTTATTAATAAAATGGGGGTGTTTAATATATTTAAATATATTTAGGCCATTAATAAATTATCTGGACCCACTTTATTAGTTGATAATAAAACATTTATAAAAACACCCCAAAAAGTTTTGGTGCACGATAGAGACGAGTTTGGTGCACGATAGAGACGAGTTTGGTGCAGGATAAAGACGAGTTTATTAATATTTCTGTAACTATTTGTAAATATTATACTTCATATGTTTGTTAGCTCTGTCTGATAATCTTTGGTGCAGGATAAAGACGAGTCTATTAATATTTATATAATAATGAAAATATTTAAGTACTGATTTTTCAATAAATTGGTTATGAGACATAAAGTAAATGATTTTGTAGCAGTTTATATTTATTTATAAAAACTTGGGAAATTTATTTTAAATCAGTGTAATATATTGTGTATAAAAGGGTTAACTAATAACTAGGAAATTAGGATGAGTCATCTATTTTTGAAAATTTTATTAATAAATTATTAATAGCTCATTAATAAAAATTGTTTAGTTTTAACAAAGATTTTCTGTTTTTTTTGTTGAGTATAGAGAGGATGTCAAAAAACAAGCTAAATCAAATAAATAATAGACAAACAGTAAGAGCTATGATAAAAAATAACTATAAGTAGCATGTAAAATTCCTGTAATGTCGGCAAAGCATTTGGGCTCATGACATAAAGCGATCCAGCCTAAGAGTTAGTTTTTGTTCTATTTTAGCCTGTAAAATAATAAATCATTTGGTGGGTATTTTATGCTGAACAAGACAAAAAAATCTTCCGCACGCACTTGGTTATTAGCAATTATACTAAGTTTATCAATTTCACCACTAGCTTATGCTCAAGCTGGTGCAGCAACAGGATTAGTTGTAGGTAGGGTGTTAGATGCAACAGGCAATCCTCTTGCCAATGTTTCGGTTAGTGTAAGAAGTCCTGGCACTAACTTGAGTAGACAAGTTCAAACCAATGAAAAGGGTTTGTATTTAATTTCAAATTTACCTCCTGGTGCTTATGAAATAAAAGTTACTGCTAGCAGTTTTGCTAGTCAGGTTAGTAGGGTAGATATTGAAGTAGGAGCAACCATACAAAACAATGATTTTGTTTTAAATGCTCCTGCTGCCGATGACAAGCCTGTAAAAGTAAAAGCTGCCGGTTTATTTGACTTTCCTAAAACGGAAAGCAGTACAAATATGAACAACAGGCGTTTTAACAATCTACCTATCAGCCTTCGCAATGTGTTTGCTTTTTCTTTAACTACTCCTCGTGCAACCTCAGATAAATTACCTATAGGAACTGGTGTTGGAGCCACATCTAGATTATCTTTTAATGCACAACAAGCACGTTTTAACAACACAACTGTGGATGGTTTAGACTTTTATGATAGAAACACAGGCACTTTTCGTTTGGGACTTAGTCAAGGAACTGTTCAAGAATTGCAGGTAGTGTCAGATAGCTATTCAGCAGAATTTGGACGTTCTGTAGGTGGAGTTATTAATATAATAACCAAGTCAGGAAATAATGAGTTTCACGGCGGTGCGTTCTATTATGGTAGTTCTGATAATATTAGTGCAAAAGATCCTTTTAGATTAGTTGGAGATTTTGAGGTTTATCAACCAGGTGGATTTGTAACTGGGCCAATAAAAAAGGATCGAGCATTTTTCTTTGCTGGATTTGGGCGTATTACCTTAAAGCAAGACAACATTGTTACTATCAGCGATCAAATAGTACAGTCTGCTGCTAGGCAAGGTTATTTGATTAGCAATGGCCCAATACCATTTTCAATAGGTGCAGAGACTTTTTTTGGAAAGGCTGATGTAAAAGTTTCAAACAGTGATTCTTTGACATTCCGTTACAATGGGAGTTTTGGCTATAATGGCGTATTTCAAGGGTTTGGCAGAGATATTAGCGATACAGCTGCAGCTAGACAGTATCTAGATGATAACAGTGGAGCTATTATTAACACTTATAATAATCCAAATCTTAGGATGGTAAATGAGAGTCGCTTATTAATAGGTCGGCGTGGTCACAAGATTATTCCTACTAGACCAGATGCACAAAGTGTTATAGAAGATAACTTTCCTGTAGGATCTAATACTTTGGGAATTGTAAATGATCCTAAGTCTCTTACGGTTTTTGGAGGTAACGTATTTTTACCTCAGCCTTTCCAAGATCGTTATGATGAAAAGTATGTGCAAGCTGTTAATATTACTTCTTTGCTAAGAGCAAAACACCACATCAAGTTTGGGGTAGATTTCTTTGGTGCTTTTGTGGATGGGCGTGTTCCTCTTTTAGATCAAGGAGTTGGTTTTTTTGATCCATTTGATTTTGGACCAAATGCTCCTCAGTTCACTGGATTAGCTACTTTTGATCCTTCGGTACGCACTCCAGCTCAAAGAGCATTCTTAAAGCAGTTAGCTAAAGACTTTACACAATCTATACCAGGTTTTCCTTTAATACGTTTGGAGGATTTGCCTTTTCCAACCATCTACGGTCAAGGCTTTGGTGATCCAAACACTAATACTAGCTTAAAGTTGTTTTCTACTTTTGTTCAAGATGAGTTTAGACCTACATCTAATTTGTTAATTAGAGCAGGTGTTAGATATGATTTACAAAGGCTTCGCTTTTTCCCTTCTGGAAGTGGTTTTGTTTCTCCTAGAGTAGGGTTTTCTTATAGATTTAAGCAACTTCCTAATTTAACACTAAATGCTTCGTATGGACTTTATGCTGCTGCTCCTGTTTATGGAACTTCTTTAGCTGTAGGTATACTTAACCCTGAAGCAGGAAAACGTAAAGTTACAATTTTAGAATTTCCTTTTTCTGTGTTAGCTTATCAACAACCAGGTCATCAATTCCCTTCCTCTAATAGCATTCCTGCTGGGGTAAATTTTGTTCCTCAGTTCTCTACAAATGTAAGATTTCAACCTGATGGCAAAGATAGTTATAGCCATCAAGCTAAGTTAGGTCTTAGTTACTTGTATGGAGCAAACACTACATTCTCAGTAGAGTATGTTTATGTACGTGGTGTGAGACTTTCTGCTACTCGCAATATCAATCCTGTGGTAAGAATAACTCCTGGACCAGGTGGGGTTCCAATTAGCCAAAAAACAGGACGTGTAGATCCTACTAAAGGTAATCTTTTAGAAATAGAATCTGCTTATGATAGTTATTATCATGGTGTTACTTTTGGAGTAAATAAGAGATTTTCCAAACATTTTAGCTTGTTAAGCAATTATACTCTCTCCAAAGCAATTGATAATGTTGGAGATTATTCTGCCACAATTCGAAATGATGCTCTTGAGCCAGGTGGAGAACGTAGCCTATCTGCTCAAGATGCTAGACATCGTTTTGTTGCTTCTGGAGTGTGGGATCTTAACTATACTAAAAATGTTTTACTTACAGGTTTCCAAATAGCTTCTATCATAACCGCTGAGTCTGGTCATCCTTATAACTTAGCTGTTTATGCTCCTTTTGCAAACAGTGTTACAGAAGGTGTAAGACCTGATGTTAGACCAAACAACATTAGCCGTAATCTTGGTGTAACCCCAGATTTTGCAACTATAGATGTACGGTTAACCCGTGTTATTACACTTAAGGAAAAATATCGTATAATAGCTAATTTTGAAGTTTTTAACCTTGCTAACAAAGTTAATATTAGACAAGTTAATGGTAATTTCTTAGCAGATGCAAATGGTACATTTCATCTACCTCCTAAAGAAGGAAAAAGATTTAGTACCTCAAATTCACAATATGTTAACTCTTTTTCTCCTCGCCAAATACAAATTAGTGTAGGTTTTACTTTCTAGTCTCTTTGTTTGCTGCTTCTAGATTTTCCGCACAAGAAAATCTAGAAGCAAAGTTACTCTTTTTCTACATCTCTATTTTCATTTTTCTAATAGAATATAGCTCTCTCAACCTTTAGCTTGGCAACCTTAGTGGACGTTTTTAGAAAATCTTAGTGAGTCATTATTGTGGAGAAGTCAAAAATATTTTATTAATAAAATATTAATAGAATATTCTTGACCAAAGAAATTTCTTGTATTTGAAAAATAATATAATATATTGTTTTTCAATACGTTATAAGATTGAGTATAAAATGAAGAGTTTATATAAATATACGTATTTTGTCATTAAATATGACAAATAATGTAGTTAAATTAATTCATTGAAAATAAAGAAAGTTATGTTATTAATATTTGTGAAAATATTAATAGACTCGTCTTTATCGTGCACGATAAATTATCGGATGTATACGTTAAAAATATTAAACCTAAATATTAACGGTAGTTAAGCTAATATTAATAAACTCGTCTTTATCGTGCACCAAACTCGTCTTTATCGCGCACCAAAATTATTAAATATCTTTAAATAAACCTTTTATTATGAAGTAATAACAGAGAACACTATAATTTATTAATGGCCTAAATATATTTAAATATATTAAACATCCCCTTTTATTAATAAAAAATAGAAGAGTAAGATTGTGTCAATTGTAAGGAAAAATTATAAATTATAAATTATATATACGATGTATTATTACTATTATATGATAATTAACGAGTTATTTTTTTGAATTCACAACATGTCTAAGTATTTTTACTTGTCACAATGGATAAGTTTTAATATGTTAGTATCTTTATTATATAAGTAAGTAGAGGTGATATCACTAAAGTATATTAACAGTATATAAAGCAGATAAGAGAATACACTTTAGTGATATATAGGAATAGAAATGCTATAACACTATTATTACAAATAATTTGTATACTAGTGTTTTTTGGGAGGTTCTACACCTATTTGGTTGAAAAATTCCAAGCGGTCAAAATAAATTTTTTCTCTAAGTATTTTGTCTTCTTCATCAAATAACACTACAGCGCACATAGGTAAGTTTACGTGTTTACCTGTTGCAGGTACAAGCCAATTACCAGTATGGTTACCAGTAAACATAAATTCTACTATTACAGCATCTTGTGAGCCATAAAGGTTTGTGATGTTAAATTGAATATCTGGAATACCTTGGAAGAGGTTATCATAACAACCTCGAACCGCATCACTACCATTAAATTGTTCTCCAAAACTTGATATATGAAAGCTTGCATCTTTTCCAAATGTTTGCATTAAAGCGTCTAAATCATGGGCATTTTCATGAATAAAGTGGTCTTTAGCTATTTTTAAACGTGCTTCTAGTCTTTCTTGGCTAATCATAAAATTTTCAGCGCCAAATTATCAAATATTTGATTTTATTGGTACTGCCTCCATTTGTTAATATAGAGTAGTTTATAGACCTACTCAGGTCTAAACTTTTTGGGTAGAGCTTAGTCTTTGTTTATTGGTGAGCAATTTGTTAGAAACTATATTATAATTATGAGAATGTTTTATTGCCAAATGTTTTCTTGATAGAAGTTTTTCTTGCAATAGTGCTATCTAAATCTTATAATCAAATAGGTTATAGTTTTTTATCTACACATAAAGTGTTGTAACTTCAAGAAAAATAAGCTTTTTCTGGTGATTGTCATAGTAGTTTTGCTAGGCTATTTCATTACTTTAAACAGCTCTTAAAGTACTTCTATATAGCATAAGCGTCTTTATTGTAACTTTATTTTTCATCATTATCAAAACGCAAGTCATCCTAATTTTAGTTAAGGATGGGTTGTTAGCTAGTAAGTTGGTTATTGTCATATTTTATTATGTTTGATTGTAGAAAAAGCCTCTCAAAAGTTCTGACCAATTGCGTTTTAAAGTGTTACATATATTTTTAGATTATTATTTTTAGATTATAAAGTTATAAAGTTATAGATGTTCTACCAAACAAGTCTTGAATATCAAAAGTTTATAAATGCATTCTGTTTTAGGGGTTAATATGGATTTTAGTTGGAGTGAAGATCAAGAAAATTTTTATAAAAAGACTTTTGAATTTGCCAAAGCAAATCTTAATAATTCTTTGCAAGAGAGAGAAAGCCAACACATATTTGGTAGAAAAGAATGGGATATGTGTGGAGAGTTTGGATTACTAGGCTTATGTGTTCCAGAAGAATATTCAGGCATTGGATTAGATGCTATTACTACAGCATATGCTGTAGAAGCTTTTGGTCGTGGATGTGAGGATGGAGGGCTTGTTTTTTCCTCTTCTGCTCATCTATTTGCTTGTGTGATGCCAATCTTAGAACATGCTAGTGAAGAACTTAAACGTAAAGTTATTCCAAAACTAGCTACAGGTAAGTATGTTGGTGCAAATGCTATTACTGAAGCTGAAGCAGGTTCTGATGTTTTCGCTATGAAGAGTACAGCAGTACGTAGGGGCTCAGAATATGTTATTAATGGTAGCAAAAGTTATGTAAGTAATGGCCCGGTTGCCGATATTTTTTTAATATATGCTATGACTAATCCTTCTCATGGGCATTTAGGGGTAACAGCCTTTGTAGTAGAAAGAGATCGTCCTGGTTTAACTATAGGAAAACCTTTTAGTAAGATGGGTTTAACCACTTCACCTATTAGCCCTATATATATGGATGATTTAGTTGTTCCTGCAGAAAGCATTGTAGGTAGAGAAGGACAAGGTGGCACAATATTTAGAGAGTCAATGCAATGGGAACGCGCTTGTTTATTTGCTGGTTATGTTGGAGCAATGCATAGACAATTAGATCAGGTTATAAACTACGCAAAAGAACGCAAGCAATTTCGTAAGCCACTAGGAAAAAACCAAGCTATTTCACATAAGATTGCAAATATGAAGTTGCGCTTAGATGCTGCAAAGTTATTGCTTTATCGTGCTTGTTGGTTAATGGATCAAAAGAAAGATGCAATTTTAGAGGTATCTTTAGCAAAAGTTGCTATTAGTGAAGCTGCTATTGCTTCAAATTTGGATGCTATTCAAATTTTTGGAGGCAATGGCTATATGACAGAAAATGGAATTGAAAGAGGTTTAAGAGATGCAATTCCTAGCACAATTTTTTCTGGTACATCAGAGATTCAAAGAGATTTAATTGCTGTAAGACTAGGTTTATAAATGAAATACAAAACCAATGAGAAAAGGAATGATTAAGCTACTTCAACAGTAGTTTTATTACTTTTATGCTACTACAAGACTTAGTTATTAATACTGCGAGCAAATTGCCTGATGCATTAGCTATCAAAGTTGGTTCAGAAACAATCAGTTATGGTGAATTGGATAAACTTGCAAATCGTATTGCTAGGGCTTTGTCTCAATTAGGAGTGCAAAAAGGTGATCGAGTTGGGCTTTGGATAGATAAATCTATAGCTAGCATTGCCTCTATGCAAGCAGCACTTAGATTAGGGGCTGCTTATGTTCCAATGGATCCGCTTAGTCCTGCTATTAGAGCAAGATTGTTAGTAAGTGATTGTCAAATGAAAGCGGTAGTCACAAGTAGTTCAAGAGCTAAAGAACTCTTTACTGAAGAACTAGCTACAACACCTTATCTAAGTACAGATAATGAAGGTAACTATATAAAGTGGGGAGAGCTTGATAGCTTTTCATCTGAGCCTTTAAATCCTGTAGATGCAAAGGAAACAGAGTTAGCTTATATACTTTATACTTCAGGTTCTACAGGTAAACCAAAAGGTGTTTGTATTAGCCATCTCAATGCACTTGCCTTTGTTAGATGGGCTGCAGAAGAGTTAAAAGCAAAGCCTGGAGATATATTATCCAATCATGCTCCTTTTCATTTTGACCTTTCTGTTATGGATCTTTATGTAGCATTTCTAAGTGGTGCAATGGTTAGTTTAGTTCCAGAAACTATATCTTATATGCCAAAAAGATTAGTAGAGTTTATGAAGAATGAAAACATAACCATTTGGTATTCAGTTCCATCTGCACTTATGTTAATGATGGAACAAGGTGGGTTATTTGAGCTTCAGGATATACCACTACACACCATTGTTTTTGCTGGTGAGCCTTTTCCAATCAAACAATTACAGAGACTGCGTCAAACTTGGCCAGATAAACGCTTAATAAACATGTATGGTCCTACAGAAACCAATGTTTGTACATTTTTTGAGGTTAAAGATATAGATCCAGAGGCTACTAGTATTCCTATAGGTGTAGGATGTTCTGGAGATAGTGTTTGGGCGGTAAAGGATGACTCTACGATAGCTGGCGTTGGGGAAGAAGGGGAGTTAATGGTTAGTGGCCCTACGGTTATGTTAGGTTATTGGGGCTTACCTCCTCATGGTGATAAACCTTACCCTACAGGAGATATTGTTCGTTTACAAGCTGATGGAAACTATTTTTATATTGCCCGTCGTGACTTTATGGTCAAAGTTAGAGGGCATAGAATTGAATTAGGCGATGTTGAAGCAACTCTATTAAAACACGATAAGATAAGAGAAGCAGCTGTTATTGTAAGTGGTACAGGTTTAGCTGCTAAGCTCGTTGCTTTTTTGGTTGCTGAAAGTACTCCTCCGAGTTTATTAGAAATAAAACGTCATTGTGCAGAGAGATTACCACGTTATATGATAGTTGATGAAATTCGTTTTATTGAAGCTTTGCCAAGGACAAGAAACGGTAAAGTCAATCGTATGGCACTCTCTAGCGGAAACATTTAATCAAATTATGAGTTTATCTCAAACGAAAGGCAGCTATTTATAATGGAAACGGTTTCACCAGATGAAATTTTGTCAGAATTAAAGAACTTTGTATCCAAAGAACTATTACAAGGCCAAGATGAAGACTTAGATAGTAATACTCCTTTGTTGGCATGGGGAATAATTGACTCTCTTACAATGGTTTCTTTACTTGCCTTTATAGAAGATAAATTTAGTATCCATGTACCTGATGAAGATGTTAGACCAGAAAACTTTGAAACACTTCAAGTGCTTACTAATCTATTAGTTAGTTTGCATCCTAAACAACCTAAGACTGCTGTTGACTTAAGCACAACAGCACCTTTAAGAGTTTTAGAATCTTATGGGGTTAAACGGGAGTTTGTTGAATTACCTCCAGGTTATAAACATCACCTTGTTCGTACTTGGGGAGAGTTACCAAACTGGGTATTAATGCCTACCTTAAGCAGTCTCTATAATTCTTGGGGGGAATTACTTAGATTACTTATAGATGAACAATCTAGCGTTGCTTTTGATTTGGCCGGATTGGGATTATCAAATTCTCCTAAAGAATTACCTAATTTTGCCGATCATTTAGAAATAACTATTAAGTTATTAGAACGTATAATTAAGCCACCTATGGTTTTAATTAGTGGTTCAGTGGGTTCTATGCTTGCTACTGAAATAGCAAGAAGAAAACCAGAATGGGTCAAAGCCCTAGTAGTAGTAGGTTTTGGCTTAATAGAAGATGGTCAAGCTTGGTGGAATCATCTTTTGGAAATTTCAAAAGATTTAGATGTATTTTTACAAACTGGTTATTACAAAGTTCCTTATATTACTCCAGCTTTTAGACCTTTGCTTGAAAAAAGGCTTTCAAGCCCAGCTTATCGTAATTTCTTGTCTGGAGGAGTAGAGCTAATGTCTACTACTTTTGACAATATTAAAGTTCCAACTCTTTTTGTTGTTGGGGAGAATGATAAACTGGTGGAAAAATCTGCTGTAGAGAAAGCAGCAGCACGGATTGAAAAATCAACTGTAAAAGTCTTGCCTTATTGCGGACATTTTCCACAAATGGAAAGAAGTAGGGAACTATTTAACATAATAAAAGATTTTGTTCATTCTAACATAAGCTAGATCCAGTTTAGCTGAGGAGACAGCGTTGAGGGAATGTTTAGTTTGTAAAAGAGTTTTTGATGATGGTACTGAGAGGTGTTTGCGCGATCGTAGTCCGTTAAAAACTGTGTTGCCAGGCTCGACTATTATTAATAATCGCTATAAGTTGGATAAAAGACTTGGGCAAGGTAGCTTGGGTTTTACCTATAGTGCTTATGCTCTTTCTGATAGTACAGCCGTAGTAATTAAAATAATAAGCCCAGAAATAGTTCAGATCTCAGATAAAGTTACTGAAATATTTGATAAGGCCGCAGCATTTTTAAAACAAACTAACCATCCTAATATAGTCAAAGTCTATGACTATGGAATAAGCCAATCAAACTACCTCTATCTAGTTATGGAACAACTAGAAGGGCTACCTTTTTCAGAATTTTTACAAATGGAGCCAGACCTAGAACTAGATAGAGCTGTTAATCTGGCTAATCAGATTTGTGACGGTGTGTCTCATCTACATAAACATGGTAGAACACACCAGGATCTTAAACCTTCTAATTTATATCTTATTTATGATGAACAAGGTAATGAACAAATAAAATTACTTGATTGTTGTCTTGGACAGATAAAATGGAAAGAATTAGAAAGTGCTTATCCAGGAGCAAGAGAGAATCTCTTTGGTTTGCCTTACTATCAATCTCCTGAACAATTTACAAGTGGTGAAATTACTTCTACTAGTGAAGTATATTCTTTAGGAGTAATTACTTATCAGCTATTAGCAGGTAAATTGCCATTTCAAGGTAAGACTTATGCTGAGTTAGAACAAGAACATCTTCATTCTAAGCCTACCCCAATTTGGTCAGTAAGGCCGGATATACCTGAAAACCTTGATACTTTTATTTTATTAACTTTATCCAAACAGCCTGAAAATCGTATCCAGACAGTATCTGCATTACAATCTTGTCTAAAACTAGCTAGTATACCAATTCGCCAAAAACCACGTGTAGTAATCGAAGAACAACAACCATTAGGTATGCAACTGCTCAACAGCATGACACTTTTTAACATACCTGTGGTGTCTGCTGATACTCCTTATGTTCCAGATGAAAATGATTATATTCCTGCAAATGCTGGAGAAGCTTTTGCCGCTGATGTTGAGGAAGTTAAAGCTACAGTAACTCGTGTAATGGAGATTTCTCAACTTCCTACTGTTTTTGGTAAACAACGGGTGATGGTTACAGTTGGAATTATGCTAGGGTTGTTACTAGCTGCTTTAGAAGTAACAGTTGTTGCTACTGCTATGCCAAAAGTAGTTGCAACTCTAGGTGGGTTTTCTACTTATAGTTGGGTCTTCTCTATTTACTTACTTACTTCTACAGTAGGTATGCCTATATGGGGAAAACTATCAGATCTTTATGGTAGGCGTATTTGTTATCAAATAGGGATTAGCGTGTTTTTAGTAGGCTCGTTGCTTTGTGGTTTAGCTCAAACAATGCCTCAACTTATTATGTTTCGTGCTGTTCAAGGTTTGGGTGGTGGGGCTTTAATACCTTTGGCTCTTACGGTTATTGGAGATATCTATACTTTGCCGGAACGACCTAAAATGCAGGCTATAATTAGCGGCGTTTGGGGATTTTCTTCTATTGTTGGGCCTTTATTGGGTGGTTTTTTAACGGATCACTCTTCTTGGCGTTGGATATTTTGGATGAACTTACCCTTAGGTTTGATTGCTGCTGTAATTATTACGATGAGCATGAAAGAGCCTCGTTCTAGAACTATACAACCTAAGATTGATGTGGCAGGTACTTTATCCTTAATAGCTTCTATCACTTTGTTGTTACTTGGGTGTTTAAGAGGCGAGGGTAGTTTGCCTGGTTGGGTTAGCAATTTATCTTTAGTCTTAGCTGTAAGCTTTTTAGCGCTTTTCATAAAGATTGAAAAAACGGCTGTTGAACCTTTGCTGCCTTTATGGCTCTTTAGAGAAAAAATATTTTTGGCTACAGTTTTAGGTAATGGTTTGGTTGGATGCATATTGTTTGGCAGTATGCCCTTTATTACTTTATTTGCTCAAGGTGTGATGAATTCCAGTGCTACCAAAGCAGGCACAGTATTAATACCATTAATTTTAGGTTGGGTATTTTTATCTATGGTTGGTGCACATATAATGCTTCGTTCAGGATTTCGTAAAGCAGTGATTGGTGGAATGTCCTGTGTAGTTTTAGGAGTAGGGTTACTATGTTTAATTGCTACAGATTCTCATAAACTGCATTTATATGTCAGTATGGCTATAGTTGGAATGGGTATGGGATTAGCTTTAACCTCTTTATTAATTGCAGTTCAATCAGGTGTTCCTCGTAGTCAATTGGGAATAGTAACTTCATCAGCAATATTCTTTCGCAATATAGGTGGGTCAATTGGTGCAACTGTTATGGGTGTGCTGATGAGCATAGGTATTTCTAGAGGTTTGTTAAATGTGCCTAAGGATATTATTTCAACTTATGGGGCAGATTTAGCACGTATTACTTCTAATGTAAATTTAGCTTTAGATCCTGTTACTCGTAGTAGTATGGCGAAGATCGTTTTAGATTATTTTCGCATAATACTTGCTGGAGGCATTCACGTAGTCTTTATTTTTTGTTTTCTTATAGCTATTTGTGCTTTTGTTTCATCTTTGCTTGTTCCAAAGAGTTCTGGTCAATCAGATTCTGCGCCACCACCTAAAGGTATGGCTATGACTGAAGCATAATGAATATCTAGAAAATACAACTTATCAAGATTTTATTGAATCTACATGCTTTTATAGTATAAACATTGTAGGTAGAAATCCAGGGTAGATTTTTAATATATACTTTCTTTGTTATGAAATAATGTGTTTTATTGAGTTAAGATGTTTGATGTGCTACCATCTACTACATGTTGATTAAAAATGCAAGGCATGTAAATCAGATTCTTAGTTGGCAGATAAACTGAAGAAAATATTTTGCAGTTTACTTAAAGAGTTTTATTAATGTTTGTTCTATTTATTTTGAATATTAATTGTTTTTTCTAAAGTTTTTATGCATTTAGTCTAGGTTTTTTACTAAGTCTGCAAAGCTATTCTGTTTAGTTCTTATGTAAGTTAGTGTAAATAATTCTCTTAGAAAAATTGTGCTAAGTATAATATTAGAGCTAAAAGTTTTAAACAGTTATTTACATAATATTATTGTTAATTTTTGCAAATTTCCAAAACTTAAGATTTTTACTGAAAGGCAGCAAATGAGGTATGGAAAATTCTGATATTTACTTTGTACAACGTCTAGTAGTCGATCATGGGCAATACACTTACCCTCAAAGCCACTTACTTGAAGATATGCGAAGCAAGTTATCTTCTTTACAAGATATAGATCAACTTCTTCAAGTGATAGGTTTTATTTATGAACATTCAGATATAACACAACGTCACTTTGAATTTCCTTTATCGGAAATTCCTCAGCGTAGAGAGCAAGTAGGCTGGTATAGATTAGTTAATGAAGCTGTTTTGTCACAAACTGAGCGGATTCTAAAGGATCTTTTTAGTGAAGGAATAAGTGCTTCTGATTGTGATGGCTTTATAGCTGTTTCTAGTTGTTTTTCTGGCTTTCCAAGCATAACTAAGCTTTTGTTAGAGCGTTTAGGTTTTTCATTAGATACACTTTGTTTTGATTTATCTGGTCTAGGTTGTATTGGTGCTTTGCAAGGTATGTATCTAGCTCATACACTGGTTCAAAGTGGTCGTTGTCGTAATGTTTGCGTTGTTTGTGTTGATGCTATGGGTACGCATGAACAAAGCCGTAGACATGTAAGAGTTCCTTCAATATCAGAAATTGTTGGTCATTGTTTAGTTTCAGATGCAGCTACAGCATTAATCATTAGCAAAGATCCAGGGCCAAAACCAATGTTTTCTTATGAGAGTTTTGAGCTTACTTCAAAACTTTGGGGTAATTCAGAGGATCAAAATGTGTTGACTAGCTCTGAAGAATCTGAACCTATTATATCTATTGGCAAAGATATTCGTACCCGTTTGATAAAAGAACTAAGTCCTTTTATGACACAGGAAGTATTAAATGAAGCCGCTCTTATTCATCCAGGTGGAGCAGCATTAGTACGAGAACTTAATAGACGTTATCCACAAATTAGCCAGTATGTGTCTTTAGCACTTTCAGTATATGAAGATCATGGAAATATGGGAGCTAGCACTATTCTTTGGGTGTTACATAGAGCTTTAACTCAAAGAAAACAATGGCGGCGTAAGAGTGACCCATTAATTACTAGTTGTTTTCGTATGATATCTTTTGGCCCTGGCAAAATAACAGCTATATTGACAGTTAAGGGCGTAGGATTACTAGATACTGAAACAAATATTCGTGAAAGTGAAAAGATTATCTCTGAAAAATAAATTTTTTAGAGCCCTTATTAAATTACTATAAAGATTCTCTGAGTCTTTATAGCTAATTTAGTTTGTATAATAGTTGTACTTGGCCAAGCTCAGTAAAGACATCCTTTTTGCTTTTTATATTTCAAATCCTCCACAAGCAAGCCTTTGTTGGCTTATAGGAAATGTTTTATCTAGTACTATAAAAACACTAGTACTTAGTCATAGGTTTTGGATAATATATAGTTAATGGTTCTTGATGGTTAATAGTAGTATTAATAAGCTACAAAAATAAAAAGAGATGCTTTAAGAAATATAAACTATATAATTGAAATAAAAGTAAATAACATCATTGCAAAAAACAATATAACAAGAACTAGCAAGATTGTTCATTAAAGAATATAATGTAAAACTATAGGCTACTTGATTATAGAGCTAAAATATGTTTTTGCTGTAATTTAGCTTTTAAAAGCCTAATGTTTTTAAGTTAGGTGCTTCTGCTTTCTTATTTAGTATTGAGAATAGCAGGAGTTTTTCAAGTAACATCATCCACATTAGCCGTCAGCAGTTGTGATCTCTAAAGTTTAATAAAAGTAACGATTTAAATAAATACTGTATACGACCAGTACTAAAGGTTTTGCTGCTACAAAGTATTTGCACCTTCTTAAGTAACTTAAGTAAGGCAATAGTATGATGATCATGTGGAGTTACTTTTGAACCAATTTCTTTTTTCTTTGTGATTTAAAATCAAAATTATTTAAATGCAAGTTTTTTTGCATTTAGAAAGGTAGGAAAAAATGCACCAAAGATTTAAAGTTTTGTTGATGGCTGTAACGTTGCTAATACTATTTAGTAGTGTTAGTTTTAATTCTCCCGTATTAGCACAAGCTGGTGCAACAAGTGGGAATGTCACAGGCGTGGTATCTGATGGACAAGGAGCTAGGATTGGAGGGGCTAGTGTTACTATAACTAGTACTACTACTAATCTAAGACGTGAAGCTACTTCTTCAGAAGATGGTGATTACAATATAGCACAATTACCTCCTGGTATATATGAAGTAAAAATTTCTGCTAATGGGTTTAAAGATCAAACCTTCCGTATAACTTTAGAATTAGGTACAATTGCTAAGATTAGTCCTGTTTTAGAGTTAGGGGATACAGGCGATGTTGTTGTTGTTGAAGGTGGGTCTTCTAGTTTACAGGAAGAAAAAACAGAAAGTAGTACTAATCAAGACCGCAACAGAATAGACAATTTACCAATTAACCGCCGCAATTTCTTGGATTTTGCGCTTACCTCACCTCGTGTAACACAAGATAGAATACCACCTAATGGTATTACTTCTACTTCAGGTTTATCTTTTAATGGACAATCAGCCCGTTTTAATAACATAACTATTGATGGTAACAGCAATAACGATAACTTCACTAATGGTGTACGTTCATCTGTTAGCCAAGATGCTGTGCAAGAGTTTCAAATTGTTTCTGATAGTTATAGTGCTGAATTTGGTCGTGCTATCGGGGGCGTTGTTAATATTGTTACTAGAAGTGGTTCTAATGAATTTCATGGCACAGTGTTTAACTTCTTACGTAATGATTCTACAAGTGCTCGTGATGTGTTTGTTGCTAAAGCTCCTGAATACAAACAATATCAATTTGGTGGAGCTTTGAGTGGGCCTATAAAGAAAGATAAAGCATTTTTCTTTTTATCTTTTGAAAGACTATCAATTAGACAAAACAGTATTGTTAGTATTCCTGATCAAGTTATCAAAGCAATTCAAAGCCAAGGATATCAAAATGTTGTAAATGGTGCTATCCCATTTTCTGTAGGGACAGCTACTGTATTAGCTCGTGGTGATTTTCAATTGAAACCTTCTGATAGATTATCAGTACGTTACAATGGTGGTTTTACTTATGATGGAGCTTTTGAAACAATCGGAGCATCTTTGGGTGGTTTCGTAAGTCCATCAAGCGGTGGAGCTTTAAGATTAAAAGATAACTCTTTTAATTTTAATAACGTTTTTGTTCGTAATGGTTTTGTTAATGAAACTCGTTTCTTGGTTGCTAGACGTGATCAGAAAGTAACTTCTCTAGATGATAGTTTACCACTTGTACTTTTAACTTCTGCTGTAGGACAAATTGCATTTGGTAATAACTTCTTGACTCCTCAAAAGAGAAAACCACACATATATCAATTTGTTGATATTGTGACAATGATTAAAGGCCGTAATCAGCTAAAATTTGGGGCAGACTTTAACTATGTTAGTGCACCTGATAAAGGAACTAACTTCCCTATAAATGCTGGAGGATTTTACTCTTATCAACCTATCAATTTTTCTCAAGCTTTTGGTATGCCAGGATTGCCTAGTCTTACGGCTTTAGAAGCTTTTGATCCTTCTATACGTACTCCTGCGCAATTAGGATTTTTACAAGCTTTAACAACAATTCTTCCTCAAGCATTACCAGGATTCCCACAAGGTGTTCCTTTTGCTTCTTCACCTCTACCTGCTGTAATTGGTCAGCTTTTTGGTGATACTAACGTAAGTGTTGATTCAAAACTCTTTTCTGCGTTTGTGCAGGATGATATTAAGATTGCTCCAAACTTCTTACTAAAACTTGGTTTACGTTATGAAGTTTTTAGAGTCTCTGGAGTTCCAACAAATAGTGGCAACTTTAGTCCTAGAGTAGCTTTTTCTTATAGACCAAAGTTTCTTAATAACTTGTCTATAACAGGTGCTTATGGAGTATTTTATGGTGGTTCTCCAAACCTACAACTAGCTGTTCTAAACAAACTTTACAACACAAAGAATGTTTCAATTAATCCAAATCCAGCATTGAATCAATTCTTTGGATTTCCATTTACTGTACCTATATATTTGCTGCCAAACCATCGTTTTCCAACAGCAGGTGGTGCAGCTCCAGGTGCTCCTCCTCCAGGAATTCCATTCTTCCCTCAGTTTACTCAGTCTTATCAGTTTGATCCAAACTTCAAAAACAGTTATTCACAACAAGCTACTTTTACAGTGAAGTATTTAATAGAGAAAAATACTTTACTGTCTTTTGACTTTAATTCTGTTAGAGGTTTAAAACTGTTTTCCGCAAGATATATCAATCCAGTAATACGTCCAACAGGCAATCCTCTTACAAGTGGTTTATTTGGGCGTGTTAATCCAAATGCAGGTTTTGTGTTTGAATTTGAGTCTGCTTTTGATAGTTACTACAATGGTTTTACTGCATCAGTAAATCATAGATTAGCTAACAACTTTAGTTTGTTTGCTGCTTATACATTCTCTAGAGGTATTGATGATACTGTTGATTTTCGTACTGACTTAGATACTGAAAATGATTCATTACTACCAGCTAAAGAACGTTCCTTGTCTTTACAAGATGCTCGTAACCGTTTTGTTGCTTCTGGTACTTGGCAATTAAATTATACCAAGAATCCTATATTCAAGGATTTCCAAATTTCAGTTATTGCTAGTGCTATTTCTGGTCGTCCATATAATATCTTAGCAGGTACTGATCTTAACCAAAATCTAGAGTTCAACAATGGTGATAGACCACCAGCTTCTGGATTATTGAAAGATTACAGCCCTGATTGTGGATGTTTAATAGGACGTAACGCTGGTATAACACCAGGGTTTGCAACTTTTGATCTTCGCTTATCTCGTACTTTCTCATTTAAAGAGCGTTATCGCTTAAATCTAAGTATTGAAGGCTTTAACCTCTTTAACAAAGTTAACATAAGTCAAATAAACAATATCTTTCCACCTGATGCAAATGGTAACTTCAACCTTCCACCTCAAGAAGGAGGACGTTACATTGTTCCGAAATCGCGTTATACAAATGCTTTTTCACCACGTCAGTTCCAGATAGGTATGCGTTTTAATTTTTAACAATTTTTCTTTTCTTGCATTTCTTAGTTAACTTTTTAGTTAACTAGGAAATGCAAAAAGTTTCGAAAGGTTAAAAACTATGGGATTAAGGACAGGACAGCAATATTTAGATTCTCTGAAAGATGGTCGTAAAATTGTTTATAACGGTAAAGTTATAGATGATGTTACTAAGGAAGAAGGTTTTGCTAACACAGCTAAAGTATTAGCAGAGTTTTATGATTTTCAAAATCTTCCTTCAATGCGTGACGTAATGACCTATGAAACAGAGGATGGAGAAAGAGCTGGTTTAGCTTTTATTGAGCCCCGCTCAAAAGAAGATCTACGCCGTCGTGCTGCTGCTTATGCTGCTTGGGCAGAAGTAACAGCAGGGTTTATGTCTCGTGGGCCTGACTACCTCAATACAGCTTTGATGATGGTTGGGTCAGCAAGAAAAGAATTAGGTGTACGTAATAGTGTTTTTGGCGACCGTGCTTATCAAATGTATAAAAACGCTCGTCAACAAGATCTTTTTACTACTAGTACTTTTTTGCATGTGATGGTAGATCGCTTTAAGAAACCTTCTCAACAATCCTGTACTTTAAGAGTTACAAGAGAGACTTCTGATGGGGTTTATGTCTCTGGCTCTAGAGCATTGGCTACATCAGCGCCATTTGGCAACATTGTATTATCTATACAACTTGCTGGACAACCTTTGGAAAAAGGGGAGGAAGATATAGCTGTTTCCTATGTTATACCTATTAACTCTCCTGGCTTGACTTGGATTTGTCGAGACGTTCAAAGTATAGAACATTCACATTTTAATGCACCGCTCTCTAGTAGAATAGATGAAATGGACTGTATTGCAGTTTTTGAAGATTGTTTTATTCCCTGGGAAAATATAATTATTTATAAAGACCTTGAGATATTTAATAAGCAACCAATGATTTTTAGGGCGATTTCTGCTATGGCACAACAAGCCTTAATGAGATTTATTGCTAAGACTAGATTTATGTTTGGTTTAGCACATATGCTAGCTGAATCATCTCAAGTCAACAAATTTATTAATGTACAAGAAAGATTAGGTGATTTTGTTATTTTTCTTCAAACACTGGAATCTCTAGCTATTGCTGCTGTAGAAGGTGCATTCCAAGATCCTAACAATGGGATTTGGTATCCTAACATAGGAGCTTGTTGTGCAGCACAAAGACTATACCCAGAATTTTATCCAATTATGGTTAACCACTTGGTACATATAGGTGCTAGTGGCTATTTCTCTACAACACAAGAACAAACACTTGATGCAATGGGCATTGCAATTGAAGAATTCTATAAAGGTGCAAATAGTGATGCTCATGAAAAAGTAGGATTGTTCCGTTTAGGTTGGGATGTTGCAGGCAGTACTTGGGGACGCCGACAAGATTTATATGAAAGATTCTTCTTTGGTGATCCTCAACAATGGAAAGCACGTGTATATAATTTTGACCTTGGAAACAAAGCTTCTGCTATGGCAATGGTCAAACGTATATTACAAACACCAAACGAAAATGAACCTTTCCCAATACCTGATAAATTTAAAGCTCAGGATTTGGTAGGAACACGATAAATCCAAAAAACTTAACCCCACTTAGGTGGGGTTAAGTTTTTATCTCCAACTTTGTCTTTCACAAGTTTTTAACTTCTTATTTAAGAACAATTAAACTCCTATTGCATAATCAAACCACCACTAATATGGAAAGTATTACCAGTGCTATAAGTCGCTTTTGTCAATACAAATATAACCATATCAGCAACTTCTTGAGGAGATGCAACCCGTTTCATTGCAATACCTGCCAATAGTCGTTCTCTTGCTACATCTGTTAATGAAGCTATCATATCAGTTTCAGTAACACCAGGAGCTACAGTATTTACTTGAATACCTTTGTCGCCTGTTTCCATTGCCAACACACGAGTTAAACCTGTTAAAGCATGTTTAGATGAAACATAACTAGCTGCTCCTTTGTGTCCCATAAAACCTGAAGCAGAGCCAATATTGACAATATGCCCTTTTTTAGCTGCTATCATAGAAGGTAAAACAGCACGACACATATAAAATACAGAGCTAAGGTTTGTATTGATTACATCATGCCAGTCTGCATCTGTCATTTTATGAACTAGAACAGCTTTTTGGATACCAGCGTTGTTTATAAGTATATCTACACGTTGATGTTTATTTAGTACTTCATTTACTAAATTTTGTGCTTCATCTGATTTGCCTACATCAGCTTTAATAATTTCTGCCCCAGCGGCATTTGTGGTTTTAAGTTCTTCCAATACCTCTTGAGCTGCTTCATAACTAGAGTTGTAGTTAGCAATGACATATGCTCCCATACGTCCAAGCTCTAAAGCAATGGCTCTGCCAATGCCTCGTGAGGCTCCTGTGATAATTGCTACTTTATTTGCTAATAAACTATTGTTGTCACTCATAAGCTACCTTTACCGAAGATTTTAAAAATTAATTTTGTACAAGGCAAAATTATTCCTATTACCAAACGTATCTGTAAAACTATTAAGAAAAAATACGTCCTACAAAAAACTAAGGTTTATTGAAGAAAAATTGAAGAAGTTAAAAGACCAAGTCTTGTTACTTGGTGAAAGGTTTTTTGCTTTGAACTGGTTAAGTTTAATATATTTAACTATTTTTGTTAACCTAGAAAATCCTTTATTTCTAATGCATATTTTTGTTGCCCTTAATATTAGGACTAGAGTACATTCTTTTTAACAAGTAAGATAATCTAGTAAAAACACTGAGAGAGAATTAATGAGTAATATTGAAACAACAGTAAAGAAAGCAGCTAGAAAATGGGAAAAAGCAGGTATAGAAAAACGGCTTAGAGTACTTCAAGAAGCAGGTCAAAAGTTAGCAGAAAATAAAAAGAGGGTTTGTGAGATTTTTTTATTAGAAGGTATATGTGACAGCCTAGCACAACATTATGCAGATTGGATTACTTATGCTGGTAATCCAACCTTACTGGAAAGATATGCTTCTGCTATGGCTCAGAGGTTTGATACAGGCTCAACTACTGAATTATTAGTGCGTCGAGCTGATGGTGTAGTTTTACTATTTGCTCAAGCTGGTTCACCAACTTTTAATGCAGCTACATTATTTTCAACACTTTTACCAGGAAACGGGGTGATTGTGTTACGTGCTCCTTTTATTGATTATGGAGTACGTTTTATTGTGGAAGAAATACTACATCCTTCTTTAGTAAAACATGGGTTTGATAAAGAAGTAGTTCAAATTATTACAGAGAACTATAAACAAGCATTGCCCCAACTAGTTGCTGCTAAAGAGGTTAATACAATTATTTCAATCGGAAATAATAATGATAATAACATGCTAGAAAATCTTGGCAGACAACACTTTAAAAAAGTTATTTTAGAACACTATGGTCGTGGTTGTATGGTGGTTTGGAAAGATGCTCCACTTGATAAGGCTGTTGATAGTGCTTGCCGCGCTTTTGATTTTTGTACAAAGCCTTGTTTTATACCTAAACATTTTTTAGTGCATGAACAAGTATATGAAGAGTTTATAAGCAGGTTTTTAGATAGATTACCAAAATATTCCAATACCATAGATGCAGATAAAATCAATGGTGTATTAACTCCAGTGGCAAGATTAGATAAATATTTGCAAGTCCTAGAAGAAGCACAAGAAGTTGGCGAAATTAGATATGGTGGTTATAGAATGGATGCAAACTCAAAAGCTGATCAAACTGGACTTTATGCACCTCCTACAGTAGTAGCACTTAAGGCAGAAACTTGTTTAGGTCGCTATATCCAGTGTGTTGATGAGGAATTATATTTTCCTCTAGTGCCAATTATACAATTTAGTGGCGAAGATATGGATGTAGCAGAACAAATGAGTTCTATTATTATGCGTCAACCTGTTGGATTGAGGACTTCTATTTGGACTTATACAAAGGAAATCATTGAGTATTTTACTAAAGAAATAAGCACAGTTAGTATGCTTCGTTTTAATAACGATCATTCAAAAGTCCCATTATATGCCTCATTTTGGGGCGGTGCTAATGGGGATAATCACCTGTTTTGGGAGAAAACTAGTCATCTACAAGCAATTGACTGTCAGACCTTAAATGAACAGGAAATTAACTTAATCTTAAATTCATTAGGTGCCCTAAAAATACAAACACCTACTGCTAGTGTAGTTACTGTCGAAAAATCTATTGCTCCTACTGTAGAACAGCCAGTCAAAAGCGTTAGTGAAAAACCTCAGCAACCAATTTCTACAGCTATTTCTGTTAATGAACCACCTGTACATCAAGAAGTAAAAAGTAATAAGCTAGCACAAACACTAGATGAATTACTTGCTACAAATTTCTCTGGGTTGAATTTTACTGTAAATAATGGAGTAGCAAGAATTGAGCTAAACAGACCTAAGTACCATAACTCCTTAGATAAAGAGATGTTAGAGTCTTTTTATCAAATCACCAATAACCTATCAAATTTGCAATCTCAAATACGATGTTTAGTCATTACTGGCAAAGATAAATCATTTTGTAGTGGAGCAAACTTAAAAGATCTTACAAGCTTTACTCCTGAACAGGCTAAAGAGTTTATGTTAAAAGCTGGCTGGTCATTTCGTAGATTGGAGCGCTTATCTGTACCGGTGATAGCAGCTGTTAAAGGTTATTGTATGGGAGGCGGGTTTGAAATGTCTTTGCATTGTGATGAGATTATTGCTGCTGAATCTACTGTATTTAACTTTCCAGAAACAGGTATAGGTATTATAACTACTACAGGGGCTATTTCTAGGGTTATTGCAGCAGTTGGAACAGTAAAAGCAAGGTTATTGTTAACTGGACAACGCATTACAGCAAAAGAAGCACTAGACATTGGATTAGTTGGTACTGTTGTACCAGATGATAAGTTAGAAGAAGCAGTAGAAAAGAGATGCCAACAACTTGTGAAACAACCAGCTATAGCTTTAGCAGAGCTAAAAAGAGTTATTGGACAATCTTTGTCAGATAAAGGAACAGTTTCTTGGGCTTCAGAATTAGAAACCTTTGAAAAGCTTTCTCATGGTCCTTGGCAAGAACATGTTTCACAAAAATTAAAAGGTAAATAAACCAAACATAAATTTTCTGCTACAAATAAAAGATATTGTTTAACTTGTTGGTTATAACAGAGAGATATTAAATTTCTTTAGAGTCAACCATAAAAGTGCTTGTTTAGTTGAGCAATATCTTTTACCATAACTTTGATTTACTTTAATCCATTCCATCTAAAATCTAACTTCTACTTATAAACTGCACAATAGTTTCGTTGCAGTTTAAACTGATTAAACCGAAATATTTTTTAGATTAAACGTTAAACTAATACCTTTGCCCAAAGGTATTTGGCTACTCACCAAAGCGTTAGCTTGTAACAAAGGATGGTAAAATATGTCAGAAAATACAAAGTCAAATAATAATCAGGTTAGCAATACAAATAGTGGGCAAGATACTAGCGTAAAAGTTAATAGGCGTGAATTTTTGTTTGGTTTGTCTGCAAGCGCAGGCACTCTTTTGCTTGATAAAAAAATACATTTCTTTATTCCACCACAACAACAAACAGAGACAGTTAAAGCTTTAGTGATAGGAACAGGTTTTGGTGGGGCAATAGCTGCGCTGAGATTGGCAAGAGCTGGTGTTAAGACAGTGGTGTTAGAGCGGGGTATTCGTTGGCCTATTACTAAAGCAGGAGACACCTTTGCCACAACTATGAAACCAGATGGTCGTTCAGCTTGGTTAAACCCTATGACTGTAACTCCTGCTCCTCCTGCTCAAATTCCTGTATTTACAGGTGTGTTAGAAGGCTCAGACGAAGATGGAATAAGGGTTTTGGCTGGTGCTGGAGTTGGAGGAGGCTCACTTGTTTATAACGGTATAATGATTGAGCCACCTCAAGCCCTTTTCAATAACATCTTTCCTCAAATTGATTATCAAGAACTAACTAAAATGCATTTTCCTACAGTTCGTAGGATGTTAAATATTTCAAAAATTCCTGATGATATTTTAGCTGATAGCAGATATACACATGCTAGAGTTGAATTACAACAATCAATGAAAGCAGGCTTTACTTCTTTAATTGCTGATAGTGGAATTGATTGGAAGATAGTACGTAAAGAAATTAAAGGTAAAAGAGTTCCTAGTGTTATAATAGGTGAGGGAATTTATGGAAATAATAGTGGAGCTAAAAATAGTGTTGATAGAAATTATTTAGCAGCAGCAGAAGCTTCTGGAATGGTAGATGTTAGAACTTTGCATGTAGTTACTGATATAAGTGAAGCAGGGCAAGGTTATATGGTTAATGTTAATATTATTGATACATCAGGAAAAATACTGAATCAAAAAACCTTTATTTGCCAATATCTATTTTTAGCTGCTGGTTCACTAAATACTTCTAAACTATTAGTGAAAGCTCGTGAGAAGAAGACCCTACCTTCACTAAATGACCAAGTGGGCTTACACTGGGGAAACAATGGAGATGGTTTATTTGTTAGACCTACTGGACAAAATACCGGGGCGATTCAAGCAGGTGGTATTGGTACTGTTACTTTAGATAATAGTAATTCAATAACTCCAGTTGGAATAGTACAAGTTCAGAAGCCTTTCCCTGATGAATGTCAATGTGTATTTAATTTAGGAACAGGCATACCTAATCCTAAAGGCTTTTTTGTTTATAATCCTTCAACAGATTCGGTAAAATTAACATTGCCACAAGAAGTTAATAGTGTTGTACAATCTGCTGTTTCTACAACTATAAATGCAATAAATCAAAAAAATGGTCTTCCAACAGGGCCTCAAATGATAGATGGTCGTTTTACTATACATCCACTAGGTGGAGCTGTATTAGGTAAAGCCTGTGATATGGTTGGAAGGTTAATAGGTTATAAGGGGCTTTATGTTGTAGACAGCTCATTAATACCTGGATCAGTTGGGGCAGCTACTCCAGCTTTAACAATTGCTGCTTTAGCTGAAAGGGCTATGAGTAGGATTATTGCTGAAGATAAAATTAAATAATTAAGAGATAAAATACTAAAAATCTGCTGCAATATGTTGGATCTACAATATATTGCAGCAATATATCGGTGACTTCATGACTTACAAACAAGAACCTATTGCTATCGTTGGTATGGCTTGCCGTTTTCCTGGAGCAAAAAACATACAAGAATTTTGGAACTTATTAAAAAATGGTGTGGATGCAGTAAGAGAAGTTCCTAAGGATCGTTGGGATATAGACGCTTTTTATGATCCAGACCCAAATAAGCCAGGTAAGATGAGCAGTCGTTGGGGTGGTTTTTTAGATAAAGTGGATGAATTTGACCCTTTTTTTTTCCGTATCCCTCCAAAAGAAGCTATACGCCTAGATCCACAACATCGGCTTCTACTAGAAGTTAGTTGGGAAGCGCTAGAAGATGCAGGTCAAACTAAAAAAACTTTGTCAGGCTCTCTTACATCAGTGTTCATTGGTATGATGTACTCTGATTATGGGTTAATGCAAATTGGTAGGATAGTTAATAGTAATTCTTATACTACAACCGGAAGCACACTTTCTGTAGCGCCTAATAGAATATCCTATACTTTTGACCTACGTGGACCAAGTATGTTGGTAGACACTTCTTGTTCTTCCTCGCTTGTAGCAACTCATTTGGCTTGTCGGAGCTTATTGACAGGTGAAGCCGATTTAGCAATTGCTGGTGGGGCTAATATCATGCTTTTTCCTGCCTTAAGTATTAATTATAGTAAAACAGGTTTACTTGCTCCAGATGGGCGGTGTAAAGCTTTTGATTCTAGAGCAAATGGTTATGTACGGGGAGAAGGTGTAGGAATAGTTGTATTAAAACCTTTGTCAAAAGCTATAGCTGATGGTGATCGTGTCTATGCTGTAATTCTTGCAAGTGCAGTAGGTCAAGATGGAGGTGGAAATACTTTCAAAACTCCTAATCAAAGGGGACAGCAAGACGTTATAAGAGAAGCTTATAATCGTGCAGGTATTGATCCTTCACTTGTTCAATATATTGAAGCACATGGAACAGGTACAGCTGTTGGTGATCCAACGGAAGCAAAGGCTCTTGGGCGAATTTTGGCAGTTAATAGAGATACAACAAATATCTGTTCAATAGGTTCAGTAAAAAGTAATATAGGCCATTTAGAGCCTGCGGCAGGCATTGCAGGGCTAATTAAAACAGCTTTATGTATTAAAAACCGTGAACTTCCAAAGAGTTTACATTGTAATATCCCTAATCCAGAAATACCTTTTCAAGAATTGCATTTAAAAGTACAGACAGAACTTTCTGCTTGGCCTAATCCAGATAAGACTTTGATTGCTGGAGTTAATGCTTTTGGTTTGAGTGGTACTAATGCGCATGTTGTTCTTGCAGAAGCACCTAAAGAAGCTCAAGTAGAAGAGGATGTTGTTTTTAGTCCTTACCATTTATTGACATTGTCAGCTCATAATGAACCTGCTCTTAAGCAAATGGCTAGAGACTATCAAAGTTTTCTTAAAGAAAAAGACTTTTCACTAGCTGATATTTGTTATAGCGCTAGTGTTAGGCGCAGTCATCATGACTATAGATTGGCAATAGTTGGGGACTCAAAAGAAAGCTTTTCCCAACAGTTAGAATTATTTATTCAAAATCAAAGTACTAATACTGTTGTTAGTGCTAATAATATGACTGGTCAAGTTCCACCTGTAGTGTTTTTATTTTCTGGACAAGGGCCTCAGTGGTGGGCAATGGGGCGACAACTATTAGAAACCCATAAAGTTTTTAGCCAAACTATAAAAGACTGTGATCAAATATTAAGTCAATATGCTTCATGGTCTTTATTAGAAGAGTTAACTGCAACAGAAGAAAAGTCAAATATTAATAAGCCAGAAATAGCTCAACCTGCACTTTTTGCAATTCAAATAGCATTAGCTAATGTGTGGAAGTCTTGGGGTATCATACCTAGTGCAGTAATAGGGCACAGTTTAGGAGAAGTAGCAGCAGCATATATTTCATCTGCACTAAGTTTGGAAGATGCATTAAAGGTGATTTTTGAACGTGGAAGACTGATGCAAGAAGTTGCTGGGCAAGGTAAGACAATGGCAGTAGAAATTTCTCATTCAGAGGCAATAGAGATAATTTCATCTTATGGAGGAACTCTTTCAATTGCTGCTGTTAACAGCCCTAGTTCAGTTACTATATCAGGGGATTCAAATGCTATTGATAAATTAGCGGAAAGTCTAAAAGAAAAGTCTATTTTCCATAAGGTTTTAGGAGTCAATATTGCTTTTCATAGTCATCATATGGATTCGCTTGTTAGTAGTTTAGAATCTGCTTTAGCAAACATTCAACCTCTTAAGTCGGAAATACCAATATTTTCTACAGTTACAGGAGAAGAAATAGATTCTACTGTAATGAATAATGTTTATTGGGGGCATAACTTAAGAGATACAGTAAGATTTGCATCTGCCATTGAAAATTTAGCAAAAGCAGGGCACAAATTGTTTTTAGAAGTTAGCCCCCATCCAGTGTTGGCAACGGTTGTAAATCAATGTTTAAGGGGAAATCAAATTAAGATTTTTGCTTCTCTTCGCAGGGGACAATCGGATTATCTCACGCTTTATACCTCTTTAGCTAACTTTTATGTGTTAGGTTTTGATGTAGATTTTTCTAAGTTTTTTGCTAAGACACAACAACTTATTAGCCTTCCATTATATCCTTGGCAAAGAGACCGTTATTGGCTTGAAGAAGATTTAACAAAGCATTTATTGGTAGATGGGACATTGTTTTCTTCATCTGAAAAAATTCATTCTAAGCAAGACAATGTTTTATTAGCAACAGCAAGTAAGTTAGTTGAAATGTTGTCTTTGTTAGGAGTTAAAGTTTCTGTTGATGATAGTGCTGTTTTATCTGCAAGAAATAAATTTGATAATTTACTAACCGCATCATCTTCTTCTAAACAAAGTGTTGAAAATTCTAAAGAACAAACAAAGCAAGTTTTAGTTAATAACCCTACAACAGAAAATCAAGTTACTCAAATGTCAATAACAAACTATTTGAAGGAGTTGATAGCAAAAGTAGCAGGATTTGCAATAGATAAGATAGATTTAGAACAGCCAGTAAATAGATTAGGGTTAGATTCATTGTTATCAATAGAGTTACAGAATCAAATAGAATCAAAGTTTAATGTGAAAATCTCAATAAAGAGTATTATGCAAGGGGCTACGCTTTCTCAAATTGCCAATCAGCTTTTTGAGGAAGTTTCAAAAAATAGTGCTGTAACAAATACTTCTGTTAGTGGTAGTTCAATGAGTGCTAGTGGTAGTTCTGATTCTAGCGGATATAATAGAGAGTCAATAGCGAACTATTTAAAGGAGTTGATAGCAAAAGTAGCAGGATTTGCAATAGATAAGATAGATTTAGAACAGCCAGTAAATAGATTAGGGTTAGATTCATTGTTATCAATAGAGTTACAAAATCAAATAGAATCAAAGTTTAATGTGAAAATCTCAATAAAGAGTATTATGCAAGGTGCTACACTTTCTCAAATTGCCAATCAGCTTTTTGAAGATTTAAAGTCTAAATCTCCAGCTAAAAACGAGGTTAAGACTTCTGTTCTAACAGAAAAAACTAAGACTCAAAGCAGTTTAATTATTTGTCATAAACCTCTAACAAATCCACGTTTAAGGTTGTTTTGTTTTCCTTATTCAGGTTCTGGAGCATCTTTATTTTTAGATTGGCATAGTTATTTACCAAGTGATGTAGAACTTTGTGCAATAGAACTTCCAGGACGAGAAACTTTAGTAGATAAAGTTGCATTTACAAGGTTAAAGCCTCTAGTAGAAAGCCTTGCAGCCGCTATTACTCCTTATTTAGATCGTAAGTTTGCTTTTTTAGGGTATAGTTTAGGTTCTTTGGTAAGTTTTGAATTAGCTAGACAGTTAAGAGTTGATAAGAAACCTTGTCCAGAACATTTATTTGTATGTGCTCATCGTGCACCTCATTTACCTTATACACTTCCCAAAAGACATTCTTTACCCGAGAAGCAATTTATAGAGGAAGTAAGGCGCTATGGTGGAACACCAGAGGCAGTTTTTAAAAATAAAGAGCTTCTATCTTTAGTGATAAAAATTTTGAGAGCAGATTTGGCTTTAATTGAAACTTATCAATATTTAGAGCAATCTCCTTTAGAATGTCATATTTCTGCTTTTGGAGGTTACGGAGATCCGGAAATATCTGAATCAGATATGCAAGCTTGGGCTAAAGAAACTTCTGGCAATTTTGACTTAAATATGTTTGATGGAGATCATTTTTTTGTACGTAACAACAATAATAGAAGTAAGTTGTGTGAGGTTATTTCTAAAATTTTGTTTACTATAGAAGGCTAGAATTAGATTTCAACATTTAGTAAGCCTGCTATCCAAGCTTCATTTACATCTTTTTTGTTGCCATAAGATTCTGGTGTCAAGAAAGATACTTTTTTGCCACGTAGACAGGCTTGGCGAGCTAGGTCTTTCCATTTTTCGCCAGCTTGGTCTGCATCTAAGGCGAATATTAATTTTTCAGTATTGTAAGCCCAATCCCATCGCCAACCATGTATGCCAAATATTGCAATAGCATTAGGGTATCCTGCTGCAATTAAAGATATAGCATCAAAAGAGCCTTCGCAAATAAAAACCTGGTTATTATTTTTTAGTATTTGACCATTAAAATAAGCTTTACTTCCGGGTAAATGGTCATGTCTAAGTTCTTTGGGGACTTTTTCTATTGATCCGACAGCACGTCCATAGAGGTTGACTATTTGTCCTTCAGGGTTTTGATGAGGAAATACTAAACGCCCCCATTTCCAATCACGAGATTTATGGAGCCATTTACCAAAAGCTGCATAGCCTACACCATATGCTTGTGCTATTTCTAAAGGTATGTTTCGCCATAATAAATATTGTTCTCCTAGGCTATTTGGTAAAGCTTCTTGATAGTATTTTAGGGTTGAAGATAAATCAAATTTATAAGGATGTTGGGCTGATGTTGAATTAGAAATTTGATTATTTTGTATAGTATTTTGGTGAAAAGTTAGTGGTAATTTTTTAGTAATTGTTGGATTTTTGGCAATATTTTGATGTGTTTTAATGAGAAATTTATTAGTAGAAAAAATAGAATTATTTATACCAACTAACTGAGCTAGTTGGTGTAGAACTTGGATGAATTGTTGACCTTTTGGTTCAATTCCACCATTAACAAATGCTAAAACAGAACCTTTGCCACAATGGCTAAAACAGCTCCAAGCTAAAGTTTCTGTATTTATGCAGAAAGCTGTTGGATTGTCTCCGCCATGTATTGGACAAGGTGCGCGCCAATATTTTCCACGACGTATAGTGAAATTTACTGTATTATATATAAGATTTACTGTTAATTTCGGCAGTATTTGTTGAGTATAAAAATTAACTATATTATCAGTAATATCAGACATATTTTTGTTCTTCTCTCATTATTCCTAAATCTGGACGAAAAATAAGAGGTACAAAGCCAACATCACCATCGCGATTTTTAGCTATAGTGAGATCTACAGCACGAGCTGGAGGAGAGACTATACGTTCTTCAGAACCAGTTAAAAACATAACAACATCTGCCGCATATTCAAGATCTCCACTTTCTTTTAGAGAATCAAGCACTGCTTTACCTTTGCCAGTACCATAGCCGCCTTCTGAGCGATTTTGGGAAGCAAGAGCTAAAACTGGGCTATTTAATCTTATAGCTATTTCCCTAAGGCTTGTTCCTAGAGCTTCAACTCTTTCGCGTACAGAATTAAGGCTTCTAAGTTCACTAGAAGCTTTAGCCCATAGTTGCAAGTAATCTACGACAATTAAACATTTGTCAGATTTGCTTTTATGAATAGCCTGTAAAACTCTAGCGCGTATTTGTGTAAGAGTAAGGTTACTATTACCTTCAATAAATGCTATGTTATGAGCGACTGGTAGCCACTTACTAGCTGTTTGGTGTAATAAGGCGATATTAGCCCAACCTCTTTGTACTTGTTGAGAAGTGATTTCTGATTGGGAAGCTATTGTTTTAAGTACTAGATTTGCAGGTGAATTTTCAAAAGTTATATACACAACAGAGTGATTTTTAGCAACAGTACTAGCTATTTGCATTGCTAGACTTGTTTTTCCCATACCAGGGCCACCTGCTAAAAGGTAAAGCCCTACATTTAATCCATTTAGTATGTCATCTAAAGTTCTAATTGAGGTTGCTAATCCCATCACTGGCTTACCTGTTTGCTCTCTTTTAGAGACTGTTTCTTCAGCATTTGCTAATACTTCCAACAAGACTTCATTAGCCCAACGTAGAGTTCCATATTGTGTTTCTTTTATTGCTATTTGAATTCTTGTTGCTTCATTTTCAAGAAAAGAGATAATTTCTGAAGCGGGTTGTTTTTGTTGGTAAATTAAAGTTGCTAAGCGTTCTTGGATTTCAACTAGCAGTCTTCTTTGAAATAAATCTAATAAATGTCTGGCAGTAGCTTCTGGATCTGTAGCTGGAAGCCAATCTTCTGGAGTGTTTAATGGTTGTTGTGTTTCAATGGTATTAAGTAATTGTAACCAAGTGTTTTTCTCGGCAATAAATATGTCTGTAGATAATAGATCGTATAATTGCCAATAAAGTGCAGAATCTAGAGAAATAGATTTAATTAGATTTTGCTCAGATATTTTATCTACGAATTCATCAGATAAATGGAAATCTTTCAATGTGTATATTATCTTTTTCTTTGTTTTAAAGTTTGGGTTTCTCTAATTCTAATAGAATTTATGTTTTTTGGAAAAGCCTAAATTATCTTTGAGGTTTTTAGTTAAAGTTTAGGTTTATTTTGTAATACATAAACTAGGTATTTAGAAAAGTTAAATGATATATAATTTTGTTTGGTTTTAGTAAATATTTCTGCTAATATCTGTAAATATCCTTAAAGCATTTAGTAGGTTATTGGATTATCAAAATGTTCTAAGCAGAGTTGTTGTGTGAGTTTGGTATGTTTTGTTGAAGAAGATTTGGTATCCAACAGTTTTCAGATCCTTTTGAGTTTTCTCTTGTTAATTTTCTCTTGATTATTTCAAACGCAAGTCTTTAAACCTGTTTTAACACAGCCTATTTAGTTCAAATTGGACTCGAGTAGTATTTTAGTTAATAAGCTAAATTTTGAGCTTTAGTTTTAGGTTGTTTAAGTGTTGCCCATATAATTGGCGATAAATTTCTTTTTGACTGAACAAAGAAATTTATAAATGGAACTTGAACATTCTTTATGTTTGTTGATTCTATTTTAAGGAAAAATATTATGTCTAATTTTTCGGATAAAGAGGTATCAAGAAAATCAGTTGGAGAAGAAGCAAGAAAACGTATAGCATCTCGTATTTTACCATATGTTTTTATACTGTATATAATTGCATTTTTAGATAGAGTCAATGTAGGGTATGCAGCTCTTGAGATGACAAAGAGTTTAAAATTTACACCAGAAGCATATGGGTTTGGGGCAGGTATTTTCTTTTTTGGGTATTTTTTATTAGAAGTTCCAGGTAGTGTGCTTGTTGAGAAATGGAGTGCTAAAGGTTGGATAGCGCGGATAATGATTTCCTGGGGTATTTTGGCGATATTAACAGGTTTTATTCAAACGACTACGCATTTTTACATAATCAGGTTTTTGCTTGGGGCTGCAGAAGCTGGCTTTTTTCCTGGGATAGTTGTTTATCTTAACCATTGGTTTATAAATGAAGATAAAGCAAAAGCGATGTCTCGTTTTATGGCTGCTGTACCTGTGGCTAGTATTATAGGTTCGCCTATGTCTGGAGTTCTTTTAGGTATAAAGTGGTTAGGGCTTGAAGGATGGCGTTGGCTATTTATTCTTGAAGGTGCACCAGCTGTGCTTTTAGGTATAATTACTTTGTTTTATCTTACTGATAAGCCAGAACAGGCTAATTGGCTTTCTACAGAGCAAAGGGATTGGATAATTTCAGAATTGCAGAAAGAAAAAGAGGTGAAGCTTAAGAACCCAAGTTCTTATAATGTTTGGAGTGCATTGAAGCATCCGAACACTATTTTGTTAGCATTATCTTATTTTTTAATACTGTCAAGTGGTTATGGATTGAATTTCTGGTTACCAATAATGGTAAAGAAGATTTCTGGATTTCCTAATATGTTAGTTACATTGGTAGCAGCACTTCCTTATTGTGTAGGGTTAGTAACAATGTTAGTAGTAGGGTGGTCTTCGGACCGTAGTGGAGAGCGATATTGGCATGCGGCGGTTCCAATGATAGTTTGCTCAATAGGTCTTTTTTTGGGAGCGAACTTACAGGGTAATATTGGGATTGCGATAATAATGTTTTCCATTGCGACAGCTGGTATAATGGGATTTCTTCCTGGTTTTTGGGCACTTCCTTCAGCTTTTCTTACAGGCTCAGCAGCAGCAGTAGCTATAGGATTAATAAATTCAATAGGTAGTTTAGGAGGATTTTTAGGGCCATACATAGTAGGGTATTTGAATAATAAAACTAAATCATTTGTTGCAAGTATTATATATTTGTCTGTATCTGCGCTTTTAGCTGCGATTCTTGTATTGTCAGTTCGCAAGCGGTATAAATATAGTGA
This sequence comes from Blastocatellia bacterium, assembly GCA_039812885.1. Classification (GTDB taxonomy): domain Bacteria; phylum Acidobacteriota; class Blastocatellia; order Chloracidobacteriales; family JADJPF01; genus JADJPF01. Next base: position 1,154 of record JBDIBI010000042.1, on the reverse strand, counting down.
TTTAGAAGAGTAAAGTCTTGAATGTTGTTTTTGTTGAAAATTTGGAGATAGGATTAATTCAGATTAAGAGAAGTATTTGCTGCTCTATAGTAGACTAGCGTAAAGAGAAAGTATTAATTTTGAGAGAGCTAGTAAGCCGATTAGTAGGAAAAGAATTGGAAATAGGAGTGGAATATAATGAAGTGATATTTAGCAATGAAAGAAGGAACATTTATAATAAAGCTAAAGCAGAAAGTGTAGAAAACTTAGCAATAATGGGCTTGATAGATGAAATCTACACAAAATGGCCTTTTTATAGAGTAAGAAGGATAAAAGTCTTGTTAAGCAAAGCAGGCTACAAAGTTAATGATAAAAGAGTAAGGCGCTTGATGAGAAAAATGGGTTTGCAAGCTCTTTATCCAAAGCCTAAATTAAGCCTGGCAGAAGCGCAAAATAAAGTTTATCCATACTTGCTAAAAAATCTTAAAATAGAGAGAGTAAACCAAGTATGGTCAACAGATATAACTTACGTAAAGCTTAGACAAGGGTTTATATACTTAGTAGCAATACTGGTTTGGTATAGTAGATATGTGTTGGCTTGGGAAGTCTCAAACACTTTGGATGCAAGCTTTTGCATATCAGGGTTGGAAAGAGCATTAAGAATTGGGAAACCAGAAATATTCAACTCTGACCAAGGAAGTCAGTTTACTAGCAAAGAGTTTACTAAAGTACTAATTGAGCAAGGTATTTCTATAAGTAAGGATGGGCGGGGAAGAGCTTTTGAGAGAATATGTTTGTTGAAGGCCTTTGGCGCAGTGTCAAGTACGAGGAAGTTTATATTTCTGACTACGAAAATATGCTTGTGGCTATTTCTGGTCTAGCTAAGTATTTTTCTCTCTACAACTCACTTCGTCCTCATCAGTCTCTTGGCTATTTTACTCCTGAATCTGTTTATTTCGGTAAAGTTCTTCTTAACTCTTGATGATGGATGATGGATGATGGATGATGGATGATGGATTTAAAGACCAAAAATTTGATGATTTTGAGATAAAAAAAATGATGATTGATTTAAAAGCAAAAAAGAGATGATGATTTTAATTTTTGATGATGATTTTAATTTTTTTCTTACCATCTTAAACTAGCCTAATTTTGGTCTAGGCATTGGGGAGCACTAT